>DATJWO010000058.1:0-285922 GCA_035501155.1 Bryobacteraceae bacterium | reverse complement strand
GAGCCTTCTCCATAAGCGGCCACCATTCGCGATCGGTCGACAGGTCGACCATGTTCAGTCCATGCTGCGGGAGATTCTGAAGCAGCAGTTCGACGGCGCGCTCTCTGCACGCGATCAGCGTCCGCGCATCGGCGGTCCGACTTTGGTCGATCAGCGCGACGGCGTTTTTGAGGAGAGTTTTCTCGATGGCCAGGAAGCCGAGCGCCGCCGCGTAGCGGCACAAGGTCGCGAGCGAATCACTGTCCATCTCGTTGAGCCACCCTTCGGGGTCGTTCTGGACAAGCGCGATGTCTTGTTCGTCCATCATGGAAAAGCGATGCGCAGCACGCGCAGGAGGGTTCCGATGCTCTCAAGGGCGCGCGCCCTGAGCGCCGCCGCGTCCTCGGCGTCGCCGTCGGGAAGAACCATCCGAGTCAGTTCATAGCGGAGGCCGATCAGCGCGCCGATCAGGTGACTGTCGATGATCAGGCGCCCCGCGGGTTTCAGCCGGATACCCAGTCCTTCGATCTCGCACATCGCGACGATCAGATCCCGCAGGGCGCGGCGAAATTCATCCGCCGGGGCGAATTTGAGCGCTCGGTCTCCCCGCGTTTGGACGACGTCCTCCAGCTGTCGAAGGAAGTCGCTCCACGAACGCTTGATGGGCAGTTCCGGCCCGGAGAATTGCTCCAAACGTTCTTCGCCCAGAATGTTCATGGCCGCCATCCCCCGCGCCGCAGCGCGACATCGAATCCGGACTTCTTGCCCGCCGCGAGCTCGACGGCGGAGAGCCGCGGTTCCTTCGAATGTTTTTCGCCGCGCCGCGCGCGCCGCTCGCGAGATTTTCTTTTCTTCAAAACATTCTCCGCTCTTGATGTTCAAAACGTTCTATGCTCTTGATGTTCATGGCTGATTGAGCAGATCGAGCTGCTCCCCCTTGACCTTCTCGATGGGTTCGTAGAAGCGATGTCGAACCCCGCCGATCAGAGTTCGCTTGCCGCGCTCGTAGCCGAGCCCGCGCAGGACGGCCCCTACGCGCATTTCGTCTCGTGTTTGCCAAGTTGACCGCGGCTTGCCGATACAGTGCGCCAGGATTTCATGCGTCAAGACGCGCCGCGGCCGCGACAATAGCTCCGGAGACAGAAGCTCGCCATGTTCGTCATTGACCTCCCGAGCCGTAGGATTTTCGATCCACGCGGCGATCGCCGTCTCCCAGGCGTCGGCGGAGCGCCGCGATTCCTGCACTTCCGCGGCGATGGCCTCCATCTCGGGGTCGAACCACCACTTCCGTCCAGCGCGGAAGAAAACTACTGCCTCGGCCCAAATCTGATCGCGGTCGCGCTCGATCGCCTCGACATCGACCTTGCCGATCTTGACCGGCCAGAAGCGGCGGCCTCCCGTCTCGTCGTCCAGATAGTCCTTTTTGTTCGTCGTGCCGATGAAGACGGTCTGCCGAGGTATGTTCACCGTCTTGCGTCCGTAAGGCAACCGCACCGTGTCGATGCGTCTCGACAGGAACGCTTTGACTACCTCGGGTTTCGCGCCGACGAGGCTCTTAAGTTCCCCGATCTCCACGATCAGCTTTCCTCGAAGCTGCAGCACCGCGTCTTTGTCCGCCAGCGAGGGCAGATGATCGGCGAACCACTCTTCGCGCGGCACCAGCTTCTCGACGCCTTGACTCTTCCGGTCGCCTTGAACGCTTTCGAGGACGGGCATCGTGTCGACCTTGGCGCCCGGCCTCATGACGCGCGCGACGGCCGATATCAAGAAACACTCGCTGACGGCTCGCGTGTACGCGTGATCCTCCGCGCCGAAGTAGTCGATGAACAAGCGCTCCGCTCGGGGCGTCTTGTCCCATTCCAGTCCGCTGAAGTACGCGCGAGCCGGATTGACCCGCTTCGAGGGGCCCATGGCGACGGCGTAGATCGCTTGGCCGGTCGTGCTCACGTTCACGCGGATGCCTTGGCTCTGGAGCCACGCGCAGATCCGAGTCACATGGTGCTCTTCCAAGGTCTCGCCCTTCGACGCGCTCGCTTCGGGAGAGTCTTCTCTAAAGACCACCTCGCCGATGAACTCGTTGTACTCCAGCGCGTCGCGCCACTCTTCGGCGTATTCGATGGCTCTCATCGCGTTGACCAGCAGGGCCAGGGGTTCGCCGCCCTTGGTCCGCTCAAGAGCGTTGTACCAGCTGATCTCGCCTGTCCCGGCCGGCCGATCTCCCCGCTTGGCCGATTCTTTCGCCACGAGCCTCGCGCAGAGTTTAGGCACGCGCCAGCCCTTCCATTCGTCGTCGCTCGGCCGCGGCTCGAAGAGCGTGTTCCGAAGAAACTCGGCGTATTCGCGAAGTCGCTCGGCGCTCCAGTCGGGATGGGCGCCTAACTGGCGCGCGAGCTCGGAAACCAGAAACTGCTCGCGGTTGCCCGCCTGCGCGCCGTTCTGATATCGGCGCCGCTCTTTAGGGTGTCGTGTTGTTGGCGGCTTATCCGGTGCCTCGGGCTCTTCGACGAAGTCAAAAACACGAACTTCCGCGTAGTCCAGGAACTCCTCGAGCGAAAGCTGGCGGCCCTCAGCGTCGATGGCCGGGCGCGTCGCGCCGAAGTACGGCAGGTTGATCCAACCGCCGGGATATCCGCCGGGATTATTGTCGTCGATGGGCTTCGGAAAGATCTCGACATCGGCGGGAAGATTCAGCGCGTCAGCGTACTGGCGCAGCATTTCGTGCATGCTGGCGGCAGTCGCCTTCGCGCTCGCCCGGTAATAGATGTGCGCGCCGCCTGACTTAGAACGGTGCACCACAAGCCTCCGGTCGCGATCCGCGGCCCTCCGCGCCAGCGCGCCGATGTCGAAGCCGACGTACTGGTCGACGTCGATGACGCCGAAATGACAACAAAAATCGACCTCGCCGGCGTCGCGTCGCGCGGGCAATATGCCCACGCCGCGTTCACCGGCGAGGTGTTTTCGTAAGTCTTCTTCTGTTAGTGGTCGGTGTTCCAGCCGCGAATTGGCTTCGCGCTTTCCGTCAGCCCGGACGTCGCCGAACACAGACGAAACACCGAAGGCGTCGTCGCGACCTTCAAAGAGCGCGCGAAAACGCTGGATTGTTGGTTTGGAAATAGGAGAGGCGGGGGCGGTCGAAGCGACCGCGCAACCAGGACTCTGGATATAGGGAGAGGGTTCGGCTAGGACTTCGGGTGACGAAGGCACAAGCGATTACTCCTGTCGCTGACTATCGAGACGGCCAGGGACGGCCGGTTAGGTGCATTTGAAGGGCTCCCGCCGAGGCTAGGCTTTAAATCCGAAGCGGCCAGGAGCTACTCTGGCCGCGATTCGGAAACCCTGTTTTCTCGACGTTCAGCAACGGAATTGCTTGCTGCCCTACAATTCCATTTTACCTTGGCGACCTAATTTTTCGGCCGTGCGCGCGAAACTCCGTTTTGAAAAGTCCCGGAGCGGACGGAGCCGAAGCTTTGTTCTGCATTCCGGCGCCGGAATGAATGCGTCTGACCGAGGAGAAAGCCACACCTTCGGAGGGGGTGGACTACCTCGAAAAGGTGGTCCAGAAGGTGGTCCAAGTCGGATGTTGTTGACTGGAAAGAATTAGGCCCACCTGGACCACCTGGACTACCTAAAGGAAGAGAAACCTAACAGTAATATTTGAATTCATATAGAGCTTTTGGAAAACGGGGTGTCTGGTGGGCCAGGTGGGCCAGACATAGCTAAGTTATTAATACATCGCACTCGGAAGGTGGACCGCCTTTTTCAAGGGTGGACCACCTCAGCGCAAAAACGTTCCGATTCTGGCGCAGAAACAGCGTGCTCGGGGCGCGCGCGGCGCGCGGAATGCGGAGAACATTGCGGCGACCCTTGCCCGGACCGGCGTCGCCGGGCATCGATCCTCGCCACCCTCGGCCCCACCATGCCACCCATTCGGACCCCGGCGCGGGGTTCGGCTACCCTTCGGACGCTGGCCGCGGTCCGAGGCCCTCTGACCGCGGTCTGCGAGGCTTGTTCCAAAAGGGTCCTCGTCGGCGCCCCGGCTATGCCCTTGACTCTGTTAGGCGCGCATCCGCTGGTTTCGGCCACTGTTCCAAGGAACCTTTTTGGAACGTATAATAGACCATGCGCACAGCACTGTACTTACGCGTTTCCACCAAGCCGGCCAAGAGCCGCAAGCCCATTCCCGGCGAGCAGACCGTCGAGAACCAACGGCTCAAACTGCGCGAGTTCGCGAAGGCGATGGGCTGGCCGATCGTCGCCGAGTACGAGGACCGGGAATCGGGCGCCAAGGCTGGCCGTCCGGGGTTCACGGCGCTCATGGGCGCCGCCGCGCGGCGCGAGTTCGACGCCGTGCTGGTGTGGTCGCTCGACCGCTTCAGCCGGGAAGGGATCGGCAAGACGTGCGACCACCTGAAACGCCTCGCCGGATACAGAGTGGCGTTCCGGTCTTACTCCGAGCCGTTCCTGGATACCACCGGCGACTTCGGCGAACTGGTGGCGGCCATCTTCGCCTTTGTCGCTTCGTTCGAGCGGAAGCGCATCATTGAGCGCACGCTCGCCGGAATGGAGCGCGCCCGGCGGCAGGGGAAGCTGATCGGCCGTCCGCGGTCCGAGATCGACCGCGATCAAGTCTTGCGCCTCCATCACCAGGAAGGGCGCAGCATCCGTTGGATCGCGAAGAAGCTGAGGACCAGCGCGACGACCGTGCATCGTCTGTTGCGCGCTTGAAACCTCGGGCGTCTGCGATCCCTGGCGACTTGCAGCCGTTTGATTTGTGCTAAACTCCGGCCTAAAAGGAGACGATCATTTTGGCAGATCAAATAACAGACAAGAGCCTCGGCGACGTGGTTAACGCTGTCAATAATCTGTGTCACGTTGTCGCACAACTCAATCAGACCCTGATTGCCATATCGCAAAAACTGAACGAAGTCGCGCCTCACCTCAAGGATCTCGCGGGGAAATAGGTCAGCTATTTCACCTATCGGCGTTGGAAGGTCCTTAGTAGAGGGCATTACGAAAGAAAACTACGCTCTGCGCAGATCCAGGTGGCGTTGGAGGCACTGTTGCTGGAAGGAATTGTAATAAGGAATTTCAATCCCGACGAAGGGCCAACATGGCAGTACCTTGGACTAAAGATTCGGTTTTTGGTCGGTCCCCGGTCTTTTCATCCAACCTCTAAACAGCATTACCTCTTCGATCCGCGCTGACGCTCTCTTTTCTAATTACTCCGCACGCCGCCGCCCGCGGTCTCCTTCGCGGATGCGTGCGTCGAAGTTCTTAACGACTGTCGACCATCGAGCGATCCCGCGAAGTCGGTGTAGAAGGCCTGAGGCGCCGCCGGAACGAACTACCAAGAAAGTGCGAAGGGGCTATTTGGAGGAACCTGCGCCCAGCTCTAAATCGGCCCAGTCCGGCCCTCGCGTGAACCGCATCGTCGCCGGGGACTTCGGCGAAACCGGATACTCCCATCGATTCACCGAGCCGTTGGTCCAAACATCCAGCCGCCAGCGATCTGATCGCGACGCGCTACATCGAGAGGCACCTCGGGCCAGAAGGATTGCGTGAGTACCTGGCCCGAGACTACTCCCCGAAGGCCGAGGAGATCGCGTGGCTCGCAGAGAAAGCCTGGTGCTTCTCTCCGTTGACCACGGCCTTGGTTCTGACAGGAAACCTGAACCAAGACTACAGCCCTTGCAATCACGCGCGCGTGATCTCGGATGCGATCGTCGACGCGATGAACGGCAAAGGCCCGCGCACTGTGTTGGTGTCGCTCCCGAGCCGGTACGGCAAAAGCGAGCTCGCCGCCAGGCGCACGTTGACGATGTTCTTTTGCCTGTTTCCCGGTTGGCCGGCGATCTACGTGAGCGCGTCGCAGGAACTCGCGGAGCGGATGGGCCGATTGTGCCGCAACGACCTGGATCTTCACGCGGAGAGAACCGGCGTCGAGCTCGCGGCAGATTCGCGGGCGGCTGGATATTTTTCGACGTCGATCGAGGGTGGAGAACTTCGCGCGGCTGGCGTCGGCGGAACCATCGGCGGCTTCGGAGCTTCTTGCCTCGTCTGCGACGACCTCTTTCGCTCGTCGGTTCAGGCCGACAGCGCGTCGTACCGCGCGCAGGTGATCGACACGTGGGTGTCCACCCTGCAGCCGCGCCAGCGGAGCGGGGCGCTCTGCATTGTTATCGGGACCAGATTTCATCGCGCCGATCTAATCGGAACCTTACAAGACGGCGACGCCGAACTCGGTTTGGAACCGGTCGAGTGTCGCGTGGTCAGGCTTCCGGCGCTCGCCGACCACTCCACCGGGCTGGACGAAGTGGGCAGGCGTCCCGGAGAGGCGCTGCCTCTCGGTCCGGTTCTTGTTCAGGGGTTCGGCTACACGAAGGAGGAGCTTGAGCAGCGCAGAGCGTCGTCGGGCCTCGAAGCCTGGATGACCAACTACCAGCAGAACCCCGTCGCTGCCGCGAACGCTCTGCGAGCTTATCGGTTCGACGAGAAGCAGCACCTTCGAGAATGTCCGTTCGATCCCTCGCTCCTGCTGCGTGTGTCGTGCGATTTCAACATCGGAACTTTCGCCGTGATCTGGGGTCAGTGCCGCGACGAGATCCTGGACCAGAAACGCTGGCTTCTCGAGAACAAGCGCTGGTTCGCCTTGGAGATCCAGGGCGAGCTCTTCGCGGAGGGCCACACGTCGGAGGTCGTCGAGATGCTGGCCGAGAAGTTGTCACGGCTCGCGGGCCGCGGGCCGCGGCTCAAGATCCGCGTTACAGGGGACGCGTCGGGCGGGTCGCGGAAGACGGCGGCCGATCCGTCGGCGCCCGACGACTGGGCCGTGTTCAAGCGGACCCTGGCGAAGTTCTCGCATCTGTTCGAGGCGCAGTACGAGATCCGGCGATCGAACGTGACCCAGCGTGCGCGCGTCGCGGCCGTGAACGAGTTGTTCATGCCAGCGGAGGGCCGCGCGCGGCTCATGATCGATCCGAGTTGCCGGGCGCTGCTGCGAGATCTCAAGGAAGTTTCGTGGCAAAAGGACGCGTTCGGCAACGTCCAGGACGCGCTCTCGAAGAAGAACCCCGTTCTCACTCACAGCTCGGACGCGCTCGGTTACCTGGTGCTGGCCGTGGGTAGCAGGCCGGCGGGGGAATTCAGGCGCGAGAGGCCCTTTTAGTCTGTTAAAATGGTAGCTACGCTGACCGCCGCGCGGCGGATTCGGCGACGGGCTCGAAAGGCCCACCGTGAGAGGCGGCCGGCACTCCGAGGGCCGAAACCAGCTCGGACAGGCGCTAGCCCGCAAGCGTCGAAATCTCCCATCGGGCGACCAATACAGACCTTTCAGGAGAGGTCCGGCTTATGCCCCAAGGGCAAAGTCTGGCGGCGGGAGAACCTGTTTACCATGGCGCTGGTCGACAGGATAAGATTTCTATTTCCGAGCTCTTAGGCTTGGAAGACCAAGTGCGAACTCAAGATCCGAAGATTCACGTGACCAGCGGAAAGCGCCCGCGCTTCTACATCCGCCCCTACGTCGAGCGGCTCGTGGACGGCCGCCTCGCGCGCGTGCAGGAGCGGATCTATCTGAAAGCCACGGCGAAACGGGACGCGATCCGCGAAAAGAACGAAGTGATGGCGACCATCAACCACAGCAAGTACGTGGTCCAGTCGCAGATGAACTTCGGCGAATTCCTCGATCACTACTTGGACGAGTACGTCCGCAAGCCCGAGAACCTCGCGGCCGGAACCCGCGGCAAGTACGAAAGCCATATCAAGAAGCACATCCGCCCAGCTTTTGCTGATCTGCCGATGGGGATGATCACGACGAAGACGATCGACGCTTGGCTCGGAGAGAAGGCGCGCGCGGGCCTGTCTTCGTCCACCCGGTTGGATCTTCGAAACCTGATGAGCGGAATCTTCAGTCAGGCGCGACGATGGGGTTGGTGGAAGGAGATGAACCCGGCCACCGACGCCACCGTCGGACGGCAACGGCCCGCTCGCGAACCGGTGAAGTTGACCGTGGCCGAGACGCGCGCACTGCTCGCCGCGCTACCCGCCGACGTGCGCTTGATCTGCGAGACCGCGCTCTATTGCACGCTCCGGATCAGCGAGGTTCTCGGACTCCAGTGGAAGCACATCGACTTCGCCGGGGGAAAGATCCTCGTTCGGCAGCGCTGGTACAGGGGCGACCTCGACATCGTGAAGAGCAAGAAGGCTAACCGCGACGTGCCGCTGGGTGCCCTCGCCGACGACCTGCGCGCCATGTTCCCCGGAGCCGGGCGCGAGAACGACTTCGTGTTCAACGTCCAGACGCACGAAGGGCGGTGGAAGACACCCGGCGTCTGCCGCGACGATCGCGACCTCAATCAGCACTTCTTGCGGCCCGCGGCGATCGCGCTCGACATCTACCGTCAAGGGTTCGGGTTCCACACGTTCAGAAGAGAAGCGGTCACGGTGCACGGGCAGAACATGGGCGCGCTTCAAACGCAGCGCATGGCCGGCCACGCGACGGCGGACATGACGCAGCACTACACGCTCGCCGACTTCGAAGCGCAGGAGCGATCCGTGCTCGCGTTGCAAGCGCGCGTTCGCGGATCGAAAGTCGTCTCGATTCGGGCCGCGAATGAGCCAAAACAAGCCAAATCGCCTCGGACGGCCAAGACGGGCATTCGCAAGAAGCCTAGCGCGAGCAACGCGTTAGGTGGTGGGCCCGAGAGAACTCGAATCTCTGACCTCTACCGTGTCAAGGTAGCGCTCTAACCAACTGAGCTACGGGCCCGGAGAGACTGCGGAAGTACTCTCACTATAACATCTTCCCTCGCGCACACTGCAGACTTCTGCCGATTCCGCCGATACATAAGAGGAGGATTATGTCACCCCTTCGCGCTACTTCTACGTTCGTCTGTCTGCTGCTTGCGCCCGCGCTCGGAATGGCGCAGTCCGATGCCGGTCTCTGGCGGTACGTGCATCCCAATGCCAAGGCTGTGATCAGCATCGACTGGGAGCGCGTCAAACATTCGGCCGTCGGGGCCATGCTCCGCGACAAGTTTCAGGCGGCCAAAGCCACTGCCACGGCCACTGCCGCCCCTCTGCCCATCCCGCAGTTTCCGGGCATGGAAATATTGGATGATGTCGACCGGATTCTGATCTCAACGCCCGGCGAGCCGGCAGCCAAACAGGCGGAGGCCGCCAATCCGGACGCGCCCACCGCCAACGCCCCGGCTGCCACGGCCGCCGCAGACACGCCGCTGCTGATCGTCGTCCATGGGCATTTCGATCTCATCAAATTGAAACAGCTTCTGGCGCACTACGGAACCAAACCGCAAATGTTCAACTCGACGGAGGTCTACCGGCCACAGAGCAAGGACGGCAAGGACATGGCCATCGTGCCGCTGGATCCGCAGACCATCCTGGTGGGCGACGTTGCCTCGGTCTTCGCCACTCTGGAACGCAACAAGTTCGCGACGCCGCCTCCTCCGCCCGGCTCGATCCTGGCGCGCGCGGCCGAAATGGATGCGAATTATGAGGCCTGGGTCCTGACGGCCGCTCCCGATGCCCTTGGAAACGACCAGCTCAACGCGGTGCTCAGCGGCAGCGACTGGGGTTCGGATACGCGTGGCTTCGAGGCAGGCGTCTCGTTCCGCAGCGGCGTGCTCGTGGATGTGGTGGTGCGCTTCGCCAGCGAGGCCTCGGCGCAGAAGATGGTCACCGAGTTGGGCCACATGATCCAGCTGACGTCCAAGGCTCGTGGCAGTGAGGCAGCGGTAATGCAGGACATGGCCAGCAAGCTGAAGCTTACCGCCGAAGGCCAGGCCGCTCACTTCCGCCTGCACCTGACCGCGGAGGAAGTCGCCAAGAGCGTCCAGACGATGCAGGCTTCCTACCAGCGGGGCGCGGTCGCCGCACAGCATACACCCCCCGTTGACGTGAACATACGGCCGGTTGTCCGGCCCGCTCCCGTTCCGCCCAAGCCGGCAGTCATTCGGATCGAAGGCCTGGATAGCGGCACGCGCGAAATTCCCTACCACGAGCCATAAGAGCCGCTGGAAGATTGCGCCGCGCCCGCCCGCTCGATTACGCTAGAGTTGCAGTATGGCCAAAGTGAAGAGCGGGCTGATTGAAGTGCGCTGCCCGTGCTGCGAGGCGACACTTCACATCGATCCCGCGCTCCAGGCGGTGATCCGCTACGAGGAGCACAAGAAGCCGCCCAGTATTGAAGACATTGGCGCGGCCGTGCAAAAGCTGAAAGGCGAAGAAGCGCGCCGCGCCGAGGCCTTTCAAAAGTCCTTCGAGCAGCATAAGGACCACCACAAAGTGCTGGAACGCAAGTTCGACGAGCTTCTCAAGCAGGCAAAGGACAATCCCGACGCCCCCCAGCCGAAACGGCCATTCGACTTCGACTAGCCCACTGGCCTGAGATACTGCAGTGTACTAGAGAAAAACATTAGGGACCCTGAGGTGTGTCCCTGTGCCTGACTACAGCACTAACCTCTAGGCCGCGTCCCCTGTTCAGGGCATACTGGCATTGACGACAGAGGCAAGCGGTGCATACATGAGAAAACGACTGATAGTAACCCTGGTTTTCGGCGCAGCCGGTCTCGCCGTTGCGCTTCCCATTGGCGACCGTTTCGGGCTGGCCGCGTGGCAATCCTTAATTGCCTGTTCGGTGGCTGGTATCCTGCTGGGCTGGGTGGTGAGCGTCTTCATGGATATCTTCGTCACTGGCAGTGCCGAAGACTCCGAATAGCCGCAACCTATCTTGGCCGCAGCGCCAAACCGGAGCCGGGCTCGCTGTAGCTCGGCCTAAGCTCCTTCCTTGCGTGCGTTAGAATCAGACCCATGAGCGAACTGGTGCTGGCCAGCGTCGAGGGCGATGTGGGTGTTCTTACGGTCAATAATCCGCCGGTGAACGCACTCAGTCCGGGCGTTCCAGAGGCGATCGTGGGTGGTCTGGAGCGCTTCGAGTCCGACGATGCCGTCAAGGCGATCGTGTTGATCGGCGCCGGCCGCACATTCATCGCGGGCGCGGATATTCGCGAGTTTGGCAAGATCACATCGAGCGGAGACCGGCGGCGCGGCCCGGGCTTGAACGCCAAACTCGAACGCATTGAAAACTGCCCCAAGCCGGTGATCGCCGCGATTCATGGAGCCGCGCTCGGCGGAGGGCTGGAGACAGCCATGGCGTGCCATTACCGCGTGGCGGTCCGGTCGGCGCAAGTGGGCCAGCCGGAGGTCAAGCTGGGCATCATTCCGGGCGCGGGCGGGACGCAGCGCTTGCCGCGGCTGGCTGGAGTCGCGAAAGCTTTGCACATGTGCACGGGCGGCGATCCGGTCACCGCCGCTGACGCGTTCGAAGCCGGAATCATCGATCAGATAGTCGACGGCGATTTGCTGGCCGGCGCGGTTGCATTCGCACGGGCCAAAACGGGCATCGCGCCGCCTCGGACGCGCGACGCGCCTGGCAAGCTCGGCGATCCGCATACCAACGCGCCCCTGTTTCTTGGCGCGCGCGCTCATGCCCGCAAACGCCAGCGCAACCTGATCGCGCCGCTGGCCGCCATCGACGCCATCGAAGCCGCCACGACGCTCGCCTTCGACGACGGCCTCAAGCGCGAGGCCGAGCTGTTCCAGGAGTGCCTGTTCTCCGATCAGTCGAAAGCGCTTATTCACGTCTTCTTCGCCGAGCGCGAAGCGGCGAAGATCCCCGGTATCCCGAAAGACACGCCGCAACTGCCGGTGAACAAAGCCGCCGTCGTCGGGGCCGGAACCATGGGCGCCGGCATCGCGATGGTTTTCGCCAACGCGGGCATTCCGGTGCTGCTGAAAGAAACGGACCAGGCAGCGCTCGACCGCGGTCTCGCGGCCATGCGCAGCAACTACGCCAATTCCGCGAAGAAGGGACGCTTCACCGAAGCGGCCGTCCAGCAGAGCCTCGCCCGCATCCAACCCACGCTCAGCTACGACGGTTTCGATGGTGTCGACCTGGTGGTGGAAGCGGTATTTGAGAACATGGCGCTGAAGAAGCAGGTTCTGGGAGAGATCGACCGTGCCGCGCGGCCTGGCGCGATCCTGGCGACCAACACCTCTTCGTTGAACATTGACGAGCTGGCCTCCCTCACCTCGCGCCCGCCTCTGGTGATCGGTACGCACTTCTTCAGCCCGGCGAATGTCATGCGGCTGCTGGAGATTGTCCGGGGCAAGGCGACTTCGGCGGAGACCATCGCGACTTGCCTGGGTTTGGCGAAGAAGCTCGGCAAGATCGGTGTCGTCGTCGGGAACTGCCGCGGATTTGTGGGCAATCGTATGTTCGCGCTCTATCGCCGCGAGGCGCAGTTTCTGGTGGAAGAAGGCGCGGCTCCGGAAGCGGTCGATCAGGCGCTGTATGGATTCGGTATGGCCATGGGCCCACTCGCCACCGCGGATTTGGCCGGCCTGGATGTGGGCTGGCGCATCCGCAAAGAGCACCGCGACGCGCATGACCCGGGCGTCCGCCGGCCGCTGCTCGAAGACCGCCTGTGCGAGTTGGGCCGCTTCGGCCAAAAGACCGGCGCGGGCTGGTACAAGTACGATGAAGCCCGCAGCTCCAGTCACGATCAGCAGGTGGACAAGCTGATTGCCCAGGTTCGCAAGGAGGCCGGGATCACGCCGCGCGGCATTTCAGCCGACGAAATTGTCGAGCGCACGATTTATGCGCTGGTCAACGAAGGCGCGCGCGCCTTGGAAGAAGGCTTTGCGCTGCGGGCGTCCGACATCGACGTCGTGTACATCAATGGATACGGCTTTCCGGCTTATCGCGGCGGCCCCATGTGGTACGCTGGCACGATCGGGTTGGCGCGGGTGTACGAGCGCATTCGCGAGTTCGAGAAGCAGCATGGGAAGTTGTGGACGCCGGCGCCGTTGTTGCAGCGATTAGTCACAGAAGGAAAAACATTCGCGGATTACGATCAGACAGTTCAGGCTGCAGGAGTCTAGGAGGACGTTTTGGCCGAGTGGAGCTATGCACAAGAGAATGCAGCCGAGCGGCTGTGTAAGATCGAGCGGTATGGAGTCATAAAAACCTACGCGGGCGGGGAGGTGGAGTTTATGATCACCGTCCGCGAATACATTGATCCGCCCGATCCGGCGATGCGGTTCCTGGCGCAAGCCGACAAGCAGGTGAATCAGAAGACTGCGCCTTACACGCCGGCCGGGTGGGGCAGTTCGCTGCTGCAGGCCTTGGCCGAATGTATACAGGCGATCCGGAAGTTTCCCTACGAGCCGGCTGAAGCCGCCGAGCGCACGGCCGCAGGATCTTGATCGGTGGATTGCGCGGCGTGTCGCGGCGGTAAACTGAGCTCAGGATGACACGGGTCTTTTGTTCCGCTATTTTGCTTGGGCTTCTGGCGCTGGTTGGCTTAGGCCAGGAAGCGGCGCAGCCGTGGTCACGCGCTGAAGTGCTGGAGCCGGCCGCGTTGGCGCAAACGCTGCGGTCGGGTAAGGCGCCGGTGATCGTATCGGTAACTTTCCAGGTGCTCTACCGCAGCCGCCACCTGCCGCACGCCATCGACGCCGGCCCGGGATCGACCCCGGAAGGCATCGCCGCGCTGAAGAAAGCGGTAGCAAGCGTCCCTAAAGATGCCAGCATCGTGTTGTACTGCGGTTGCTGCCCGATGACCAAGTGCCCGAATATCCGGCCGGCTTATCAGGCGCTCAAAGCGATGGGGTACACACATATTCAAGTGTTGGACATTCCCACCAATATGCATATGGATTGGTACAGCAAGGGATATCCGTCCGAACCGGGCAGCGCAGGGCATTAGCCCACCGCCATAGTCCCTCGCTCATACCGCGCCGTACGCCGCCGATAAGGTCAGTGGCGATATGGAAACCGTGATTCAGCTCGCCAGTGGCGATACCCTCAACGAGCTTCTGCATGCGCATGCGCAATGGATTGAAAGGCAGCCTTCGGGCCGGCGCTGCATTTTAGAGAACGAGACTCTAAATGAAGTGCAGTTGGCGGGCGCGGACTTACAAGGCGTGATTCTTCGTGGAACCACGCTCCTGGACGCGGAACTCACCGGCGCGAACTTTAGCAAGGCAGTACTGGACGCCGCCGATTTCGCCCGAGCGCTGCTAGGTGGCGCGGACTTAAGCGGCGCGCAGATTTCGGAGAGCCAGTTTGGCTCCAGCTGGCTGGCGGCAGCCATTCTCTCAGACACGAAGATCCGCAACACGATCTTTCGCAAAGCCCAGCTTCAGAGCGGACGCTTCCAGGGCGCGGTCATCGAGAGCTGCAAGTTCCAGGGAGCCAATCTAAAGTCCGGATCTTTCCACCATGCCCGCATCGCCACGTGCGACTTCTCGGAAAGCGAATTCGACGGGGCGCAATTTTTCCGCACGCAATTTCACGCCTGCCGCTTTTTCGCCGCTCACGGAACGGAGGCCAACTTCAGTAACAGCCGTCTAAAGGCATGCGATTTCGCGCGAGCGAGCCTGGACGGTGCAAAGTTCTTTCAGGCGGAGCTAGGCGGCTCGCAACTCGACCGCGCCTGGCTGCGCGCTGCGGATTTTCGCGAAAGCCAGTTGAACGGTGTGCTCTTCGGACGCGCTAATTTGACGGAAGCGCGCTTCCGCGGGGCTGTGCTGTTGGGCGCTGATTTGCGAGGCGCGGATTTGACGAACGCGCGGGAGTTGCTCGCGCAGCAGCTCACTCAGGCCCGCACCGACGAATCCACCATCCTTCCCAATGGCACGCGCGGTCCCTACCGCAAGCACTCCGGAGCGGAACGCCCACTCACGGCGTGACGTTTGCGCTCATCGCTCCAAACGTCCGGCCCTTGTGCTCGCGTCCAACCAGGGCCATCACCGAGGCCAAGGCAAACACTGTGGCGGCTGTCACCGCCATCGCCGTCGCGTAGCTCATCTGCCGCGCAAACACGGCTTCAATGTAGGTTACCGAACCGGCCAACAGCGCCCCGCATTGGTAGGCGAAGCCGGGAAGAAATCCGCGCACCGAATCGCCCGACAGTTCGGACAAGTGCGCCGGAATGACTCCCCACGCGCCCTGCACCAGGAATTGAATCACAAACGCGCCCACCACCAGAAGACCAACCGTGGGCGCATAGGCCCACAGCGGGACGGTCAGAATGCCAGCCACGAGCGCCAGCACGATTGCGCGCCGCCGCCCGATGCGGTCCGATAGCAGGCCGACCGCCAGGCCGCCGAAGATCGCGCCGATCATCGAAATGGCCGTGATCAACGAAAGTTCGCGCGGCGCCATGTGCCATTGGCGTTGCAGGAAGGTGGGGTACATGTCCTGGGTGCCATGCGAGCAGAAGTTCATCATGGTCATAAAGACCACCAGGTACAGGAACACTTTCCAGTGCCCGGCGACGGCGCGGCCCAGGCCGCTCCAGCTTTCTTCGCGGCTGGTGCGCCAGACCTCCGACTCTTTCACGCGGAATCGAACGAACAAAGCCAGCAGCGCCGGCAGGCCTCCCAGGAAGAACAAAGGCCGCCAGCCCCAGCGCTGAAATAGGAAGAAGTAGCAGATCGCGGCCAGCAGATTTCCCGCGGCATAGCCTTCCTGCAACAGGCCGGAGAGCAGCCCGCGCAGGCGCGGCGGAACCTTCTCCATGGCCAAGGAAGCGCCCACGCCCCACTCGCCGCCCATCCCGATGCCGAACAGCGCGCGCAGCACCATGAAGGTCGTGTAGTTCGGTGCAAGACCGGTTGCTACCTCGACGATGGAATAGAAGACCAGATCGATCATTAGCGGCATACGGCGGCCGTAACGGTCAGCGAGCAGGCCGAACAGGAACGCGCCGAGCGGACGGAAGGCGAGCGTTGCCGTGATGGAAAGAGCGATGGCGGCGTCGGTTTTGTGAAACTCCTTACCGATCGCGGTGAGACACAGGGTGACCAGGAAGAAGTCGAAGGCGTCCAGTGTCCAGCCGAGAAATCCGGCGAGGAGTGCGGCGCCGTGGTCGGAAGATGCCTTGCTGGCCTGCGCTGCGGAACGAATCTGCACCGGAGGCCCCAGTATAGCAGCCGCGCCCTACTGAAATGCCGCTGAAGAGATCTGCACGGCGACGAAAGCGTTCACGACTCGCATCAAGTCCTCCACCGGCGGCAGAAACTGGAAGATGGCCCAGCTGGCGGAGACCGGGAACAACAAGGTGCGGTTACCGACTTCCAGTGGAATTTCCAGCTTTTCGCCGGCGAACCGGCGCGCCATAGCCCGTACCAGGTCGATGCGTTCAGCGCGGGGCAGGATGGCCAGAAACACGGGGCCGTCCCAGCGATAGAGCGCGTCATGCGGAAACAGCGCCCTCCGAAAATGCTCGGCCGCCACTGCCAACACCCGGTCCGCGGCGGCCGGTCCGAACCGCTGCTGGACTGCGGGCACACGGGTGATCACCGCGACGAGCAGGTACTTGGGGTCCGGCGAAGACGCGGCGTCGCACAGTGCCTGCTCGGCCTGCTCCTTGCCAGGCAAACCGGTCACGACATCCAGTGCTTGTGCTAATGTCTCCACGGTCTCACACCCTGTTGTCCTTATCGGCCGATTTTGCTTAACTTTGGGCTTGCGCTAGACGATCCGTGGGCCGGCTCACCTGGATGGTATGCTCGGGAAAGAGGCGGATGGATGAATGTGCGGAGAACGATAGGCCTGTGCGGGTGCGGCCTGGTTTTTCTCGGCGTCGTGTATGCTTTTCAGCGTCCCTTCCATCAATTCCCCGGCGTCGAGTATTACAACTTTGAGCTGACTCCCGACTGGCAAGTGCCTGGCGAATGGTCGTTCGCCCGCCTCATGTTCCCGCCGGGCCCCAACGACGGCTACGCCGGCCGCTTTGACGGCGACTTCCGCCAGGGGCTCTCACTTTGGACGCAGGACTACCCGCGCGCGGACCGTCATTTTTCGCAGGCCGTACGGCGTCTCACTCGCATTCAAGTCCGCTCCGTGGAACAGCCCGTAATGCTCGAAGACGGCAACGAGGTTTACAATTGGCCTTGGCTCTACGCGGTTCAGGTGGGTGAGTGGGGTTTGACCGAGGCCGAAGCCAAAGTGATGCGTGACTATCTGCTGCGCGGCGGCTTTTTCATGGCCGACGATTTTCACGGCGATTTCGAATGGGAGATGTTCCTGAAGCGGATCCGGTTTGTCTTCCCGGACCGGCCCATCGTGGACATTCCGGACGATGACCCGATCTTCCACACTGTCTTCGATATCAACGAGCGCTTCCAGATCCCGGGCGCGGCGCACCTGTACCAAGGCTGCAAGAACTGCCGGGAAGGCGGACTGGGGGCGCACTGGCGTGGCATCTACGATGACAAAGGCCGCGTGATGGTGGCGATCTCCTACAACTCTGACGTTGGCGATGCGTGGGAATTTGCCGACGATCCGAGCTATCCCGAGAAATTCTCCGGCTTGGCGATTCGCATCGGCGTCAATTACATCATCTACGCGATGACGCATTAGCGCGCGGCTTGGCGGCGTTCAGCTGGTCTTGCTCAATGCATCCTGGCGGGCGCGCATTTCGGCCTGCGCTTCGCGATGAAGGTCGCTCATCTTGGCGCCGGATGCTATTAGAGCGATGAGGCCGACCACGAGCAGGGGCACGGTAACCCCAGCGAAGAGAATGCCGGCAAAACGGCGCGCCATATCTCCGGGGATGCCGAACAACGTGAGAACCAGGGTGGACACGACCTGGAAGAGTCCAATGTTGCCCGGCGCTTGCGGCAACACGCCTCCCAGCCGGAGCAAAACCATCAGCGTGGCGGCTTGCGACCACAAGACAGTTTGGAACCCATAGGCCTGCATCAGCGCATAGATGGGCACGATTTGAAGCAGCAGATAGGGAATGCTGACCGCCGCCGAAAAGTACAGATAACGCGAGTGTCCGATGCGGTGCAGGTCTTCGATGAACACGTGCGCCCAGGAAAAGAGCGGAACATCCAGGAGTTTGTCCAGCGTCTGTTCGCGCCAGTACATGGCCACCGCCAGCAGCGCGGCGCAAATCAGGATGAGGACCGTCAGGGAAATGCTGCCGGTGGAGATGATCCCGATGCCACGAGCCTGGCCTCGGGTGAAAGGAAAGTGCCGGATATATCGCAGCGAAATAAACAGGCTGGCAATCAGCAGCACGCCGTCGAAGACACGCTCGATCAGCGCTGACGCCAGCGTCACCGAGATCGGAATTTTGCCCCAACGCGCCATGAGGAAGCAACGGATCAGCTCCCCGGCATGCAGAGGCTGCACTTCGTTGGCAAACAGGCCGACGAAGACCGCGCCGGTCGACGACCAGGGAGATACGGGGGCGACCGGCAAAAGCAGCAGGCTCCAGCGCCAGCCCTGGATAATGTAGACCAGAACGTCTGCTACGGCGGCGATACTCACCCAGCGCCAATCGAGCTCGCGGACGTCCTCTAAGAGCTCGGGCCAGCTAACGCTGTTTACCCACCACACCAGGCAAGCCACCGACACCACCAATGTGACCGCCAGGAGGACTCTTTTGCCTCGCTTCGATTCGGGGGGAGGAACGGACATGATCTTCCAGCCACCATAATAACTTTGCGAGCCTTGTTCCGGAGATGGCGGGTTAGCGCAGGTAGAAGAGGCTGAGGCGCGGCAGGCCGGCCGAGTCGAGCAGGCGCCGCTCCAGGTACTGTTTTTCCAACATCGCCAGCTGTTCGGCGGTCATCTTGCCGCGATACGGGCGAAGCTCGAGATCCAACTCGCGCCGCGCCTGGAGCAGGTCCTCGTCGGACTGGCGGGAATGCGCCAGCGCGATCATCTTGTCCTCCAGCGCGGTCAGCCGCCGTTCCAGCTCTTCGAGGTCGTGATACAGCGTGTCCAATTCGGACACCAGCCGCTCCACGGTATGAGCGATGTCTTCAAAGCCCGATTTCTTGCGAAGCTCGGCGGCATTCGTTTCGAGATAGGTCCTTAGTTCCTCGGGGGTGAAGGGAACGGGTGCTGGCTTGCGCGCATTCGCGGGTTGAGCCATTCCCGCCATCGCTTGTGCTTCGGCCAGCACGGCCTGCGAGCAATAAGCCACGGAGTTCACCATGTGGGTGCGGTTCTTCCTGCTGCGCCATTTTTCAAAGGCGGCGTCGATGCCGCGCAACACCGCTTCCAGCGGCACGCCCGCATTCTTCCAGGTTTCCACCAGCGCCCAATCGAGCGGAGACATCAGGAACAAACTGGTGCCGCGGGCTTTTTGGAAGTGTTCCTCAACTTCCGTGAAATAGTTGAAATAGTTGGCGGGCCAGGCTACTTCTTCCGGTTGCGCCGCCATATGATTTCCAAGCCTTCCAGCGTCAGGTCTTCATTGACTTCCTGAATCAATCGCGACGCCTTCGCAACCAATTGCGCCTGGCCGCCGGTGGCGACTACTTTGGTCTGGCTGCCCAGTTCCGCGACGGCACGTTCCAGGATTCCGTCGATCAGGCCGGCGAAACCGTAGTAGAGCCCGGACTGAATGCTGGTCACGGTGTTCTTGCCGATCAGGCGCGCGGGCTGCCGGAAATCCACCATGGGGAGTTTCGCGGTCTTTGCAAACAGCGCCGTGATGGACATGCCAATGCCGGGACAGATCATGCCGCCCAAGTATTCGGCGTTCGCCGACACGACGTCGAAGTTGATCGTGGTTCCCAAATCCACAACGATGGACGGCCCGCCATAGCGGTGGAAAGCGGCGACGCCGTTTACCACGCGGTCCGCGCCCACCTCTCGCGGATTGTCATACAGCACCTTCAAGCCGATGTCGGTGTCGGGCGTCACGAACAACGGTGTCGTGTGAAAGTAGCGCTCGGACATGTCCGCAAGCGGAGCGTCCAAGGTGGGCACGACGCTGGCAATAATGATGCCGTCGACGCGCGCCAGATCGAGCGAGGCCAGCGCAAACAGATTGCGCATGAGCACGCCCCATTCGTCGGCGGTCTGCTCGTGAATGGTCCGCAAGCGCCACCGGCCGGTCAGTTGACTGCCATCAAACGCGCCGATGGTGATGTTGCTGTTGCCGGCGTCCAGAGCTAGGAGCATGGGCGCACTCCTCCCGCCAGAATGACATTTTCGCGTCCATCATCCTGCCGAAGAATGAGAAAGCCGGCGTCGTTAAGCCCGGCCGTGGTGCCGCTAACGATGGAGTCGCCCGAATCAACTTCGACGCGGCGGCCGTAAACGTAACTGGAGGCCGAGGAAAACATTCGCAGGATCGGCTCGCGGCCTTCGTGTTCCAGCACGCGGCAGAAGCTGTCCACGCTCCGCGCGAGTTCCACGAGCAGTTTTTCGCGCGCGTAAGTCTGACCGCCTTCGAGGCGCAGCGAAGTCGCCGTCGCGCTCAGTTCTTCCGGGAACGTGGTGTGATTCACATTGATGCCGATGCCTGCAATGATAGCCGAGCCCTCCAGTTCGGTGAGAATTCCGGCGCACTTCTTCGACCGGATGAGAACATCGTTGGGCCAGCGCAGATCGCAAGCAATGCCCGTCGCCTTCTGGATCGCATCGCGCGCTGCCAGGCCGAGCGCCAGGGTCACCACCGGTCGCGCATCGGGCTGGAACTCGTACCGGAGAACGATGGAGACGTACAATCCGGAGCCGGGCTCGGAGTGCCAGCTTCGGCCCAGGCGGCCTTTCCCGGCAGTCTGTTCTTCGGCGCCGACGATGGTTCCGGAAGCGCAACCTCGCGCGGCCAACCGGCTGGCTTCGGTCATGGTGGAATCGAGGATCGAGTGCCATTCCATTTGACGGCCGGGGAGTTCGGAACGCAGCCAGGCCAGATCGAGGGACATGAGCTCTCAGAGTTGCGCGAGCGCGGTGCGGCTCTTCTCGAGTTGGGCCACATACTCGCCCCGTTTCGACCGCAGCGAATCCACCACGTGCGCCGGCGCGCTATTCAGAAACTTGTCGTTGGCAAGTTGGCGATCTTTGTCGGCGATGAGCTTTTCGAGTTGCTCGATTTCTTTCTGCAAACGATTCCGTTGGCCCGCGGAATCGATTTCCGGAAGATGCAGTAGAAGATCGAAGTCCGGTGTCGAACGCACCGCGCCCGCCAGTGAAGTGGGCGTCTCCGTTCGCAAGTCGAGCTTAACGTTCGCCAGCCGCTCGATCACTCCGAGCTCCACGGTCCTCGAACCGTTGTGGCAGTAGAGGACGCCCTGCAGCTCGAGCTTCTTATCGAGGCCATGGTCAGCGCGCAGCTTTCGCGCCGCGGTGATCATCTCCTGGAGTAGCGCCATCTCGCGCTCGGCGGCCTGGTCGGTCGTCGCCCCTCCCTGCGGATAGGCGGCCAGCGCGATCGAGCTGTTCTCGCCAAAGCGGTGCCACAGCTCTTCGGTGAGGAAGGGCATCACGGGATGCTGCAAACGCAGGTAAGCGCCGAACACATTCAGCAGATTGCGCCAGTCGTTGGTTAGCCCGGAATTGGGGGCTTGCCGCAGCTTCTTGATCTCCAGGTACCAGTCGCAGAAATCGTGCCAGAAGAACTGCCACAACTCCTCGGCCACCTCGTGATAACGATGCTGCGCCAGCGCGCGGTTCACGGACTCGGCGGTACGGCTCAGGCGGCTAAAGATCCAGCGGTCTTCCAGCGTCTCTGCCCGGCCGGCTTGCGGAATGCACGGCTCGATTCCCGCGCTTTCCATGTTCATCAGCAGCAGCCGCGCCGCGTTCCACATCTTGTTGGCAAACTGCCGCGCGGAGTTGAGATGGTCCTCGCTGTAAGTGATATCGGTGCCGGGAGCTGCCGCCTTGAGCAGCCAGAGACGCGAAGCATCCGTGCCGAAGCGCTCGTTGATGTCCAGCGGGTCGACGACGTTGCCCTTGGTCTTCGACATTTTCCTTCGCTCCGGGTCGCGCACCAGGCCGTGCATATGCACTTGGCGGAACGGAACGTCGCCGGTGAGCTCGATGCCCATCATCATCATGCGCGCCACCCAGAAGAACAGGATGTCGAAGCCGGTGATCATCAGGCTGGTCGGGTAGTAGGCGCGCAGATCTTCCGTCTCGCGCGGCCAGCCCAGTGTAGAGAACGGCCACAGGCTGGAACTGAACCAGGTATCCAGCACATCGGGGTCCTGCGTGAGTTCCGCCGAAGCGCAGTTGGGGCACGTCGCCGGCGCTTCACGAGCCACAGTGATCTTTTGGCAATTCGTGCAATGCCAAGCCGGAATCCGATGGCCCCACCAAAGCTGCCGCGAGATGCACCAGTCCCGGATGTTCTCCATCCAGTTGAAGAACGTCTTGTTCCAATTGTCCGGAACGAACTGGATGCGGCCTTCATTCACCGCAGCCATGGCCTTGTCGGCCAGAGGCTTGGTTTTCACGAACCATTGCGTAGAGACCAGCGGTTCCACCACGGTGCCGCAGCGATCGCATTTGCTGATGGCCAATGCGTATAGCTCGATCTTCTCGAGCGCGCCGAGTTTTTCGAGATCGGCCACCACGCGCTTGCGGGCCTCGAAGCGATCCAGCCCCACGTAAGGACCGGCTTCGGCCGTCATACGAGCATCTTCACCGATGACTTTCACTTGCGGCAGGTTGTTTCGCTTGCCCGCTTCCAGATCGTTGGGATCGTGGGCCGGCGTCACCTTCACCACGCCGGTGCCGAATTCGGGATCGGCCACTTCGTCGAAGATGATCGGAATCTCGCGATTCATGAGCGGAAGCATCACGGTTTTTCCGCGGAGATCCTGATAGCGCGCATCATTGGGATTCACGGCCACGGCTGTGTCGCCCAGCATCGTTTCGGGGCGCGTTGTGGCGACCACCAGAACGCGCGGGCTGTCTTTCACCGGATAACGAATGTGCCACAGGCTGCCCTGCGTGTCCTCGTGCTTCACTTCCAGATCGGACAATGCCGTGGAACAGCGCGGGCACCAGTTCACCATGTAGGTGCCGCGATAGATGAGGCCGCGCTCGTAGAGGCGCACGAACGCTTCCAGAACCGCGCGCGAGAGTTCCGGACTGAGTGTGAACTGCTCGCGGCTCCAGTCGCAGCTGTCGCCGATGCGCTTCATTTGCGAGGTGATGCGAGTGCCGTATTTTTCCTTCCACTCCCATACCCGGCGCACGAATTCTTCGCGCCCCAGCTGCAGACGGGTGAGGCCTTCGGCGGCCAGGCTGCGTTCCACCAGCAGTTGTGTGGCGATCCCGGCGTGATCCGTCCCGGGAAGGAACAACGTATTGTCGCCGCGCATGCGATGCCAGCGTGTGGCCGTGTCGATGACGGTGTGGTCGAGCATGTGGCCGATGTGCAGCGACCCGGTGACGTTGGGAGGCGGCACGGCGAGCGAAAAGCGCGGACCGGGCGTCTTCGGGTCAGCGTGGAAGACCCCGCTTTCGACCCAGGTTTCGGCCCAACGCGGCTCGAACCGCTGCGGCTCGTATGCTTTTTCCAATTCCATGGGAGACTACCAGTTTAGCAAGGGCAGCTTATTTGACAGCCCGGCGTGGCTCTGGTGTAATGAATGAGAAGTAACCTGCCTGCCTTGCTCCTCAGTAGCTCAATGGTAGAGCATTCGGCTGTTAACCGAAGGGTTGTAGGTTCGAGTCCTACCTGAGGAGCCAAATCTTTTCTGTCGTCTGAGAATTCTTCTTTGCGCCATTCATTGCGTCGCCATGCCGTTGATCGTCGGACGTCTTGCGGCGGCGGTATTGGCGGGCACCGCAACGAAGCTTAGAGTGGTTCCCGCTCTTCTGCCTGCCTTCCGCCACCGGCATGGAAAGGTTCTTTTCGACTGGAGTGGGCGAGCATACTCTTGGGCCGGCTCGCTCAGCTCGGTTCGTTGTCTGACACTCCCTTTGTGATATTCGGAACCGCTCTCATCATTTCAGCGCGCGCTATGAATCACTACTTCTGTAGGCAGTGCCAGTCGTGCGTCTGACGGGGAAGTCTCACCTCGCCGCCGAAGCTGTTTCCACCACTCCGTGATCGTCGCAATGATTCCCGTGTGCATGGTGAAGGTGACCTTTGACAAGATAGTCCGTATGGTCGCCGTGCGGAACCGCTTCGTGTCCGCACTTGGGACCATGTTCGTGGCCTTTTTCGTGTCCTTCGCAATTGTGGTCCGGAGTGCACGATGCGGGGTTTTTTCCGCCTATGCTGATTTGATGCTCGTCAACATGGTCACCATGCGAGCGATGTAGGTGCCCGTCATGCAGGTAATCCTCATGCCCGTCGTGCTTCAGAGCGGTATGCCCGCAGTTCGGACCGTGCACATGAGTGTGCCCTTCGTGAATCTTATGGTCGCTCATTTTAGTTCTCCTGAACTATTCGAGTTAGTAGGTTGCTGGACAGCGGGAACCTCGCTCGCATGCGCCAAAGCATTGAAAACCAGATCCATTACGTGCTGGTCGGCCAGTCCGTAATTAATATGCTTGCCGCGGCGTTTGCGCACGACCAAGTGTTCGCTTCGAAGTACCCGTAGACGTTGTGAGATGGTCGAGATATTTTCCCCCTCGGCTTCGGCTAGTTCGGTCACGCACGCTTCTCCCTGACCGAGCAATGCCAGCAGTCGCAGTCTGGGGGTATCGCCGATCGCCCGGAACAGCCTTGCGGCTACTTCTAAAGCCTCGGGCCTGACGGTTGGCGTTCGCCGGGTGGTTCCATCGTGATCATCTAGACCACATCGAGAACTGATCGTCTCTTCCACGCCTGCAGCATATCATCACTTGCACAATTATGCAACTGTCTATATCTCCACTCACGGCCCCTATTAGACCGCTCATCAAATAGTCTTGCAAGGCTTCTGAATCTTCCGTAAGCTATAGAAAACATGACCGAAACTTCCACGATAGAAACCTCGGTCTTGCGCATCGCAGGGATGGATTGCGCCGAGGAAGTTTCGCTGCTTCGCAAGGGTCTTGCGGGTGTCCCCGGGATTCGAGACCTGAAGTTCGACGTTATGAACTCCCGCCTCACCGTCGAATACGATCCGACTGTCAGCGGGTTGGATGTGATCCATGCCGCCATCCATCACCTCGGGATGAGATCGGAACCGTGGACCAGCGGCGGACAGCCGATCGATGCATGGCTGTTGCGCAACGGTCGGCTTATTGCTTCTGCCCTGAGTGGCTTCAGTCTATTCCTGGCGGTACTGGACGATGCACATTCGTCCCGGAATTGGATTCTCGCATTTCTGACCCAAGGCGAAGCTGGCTCACCGGCAACCCTCTATCGCAAAATCCTCTTCGGAATGGCCATGTTGAGTGGGATCTGGTTTACTGCCCCGAAGGCGTGGCGATCCCTCCGGTCCTGGCACCCGGACATGAATGTGCTGATGCTAGTGTCGGTATTCGGCGCACTCATGCTGGGCGAATTTTCCGAAGCCGCGACCGTCTGTTTTCTTTTTTCGCTGGCGAACTTGCTCGAGGTCTGGAGTATGACCCGCGCCCGAAGAGAGATTCAGTCCTTATTGACGATTACACCTAAGCTCGCGGTTGTCCGCCACGGAGATCACGAGCATCGAGTGCCCGTGGAAAACGTTGCGGTCGGGACGATCGTCATCGTAAGACCGGGCGAGCGAATTCCATGCGATGGCGAGATCGTGGCCGGACGGTCCAGCGTGGATCAGGCTCTCTTGACCGGCGAATCGATTCCCGTGGTAAAGACGCCCGGTGACACGGTACACGCGGGCACCATGAACTTCGGCAGTCCGATCGAGGTTCGAACAACGCACGATTTGAGCGACAGCACCCTCGCAAGAGTCTTACGCATGGTGGAAGAATCTCACCATCGCCGGGCTCCTGTTGAGAACTCGATTGAGAGATTCGCTCGATACTACACACCGGCGCTGATCAGTGTGGCAATCCTGGTTGCGCTGATCCCAGGATGGATCACGGGGAATTACGGGCATTGGTTTTACCAAGCCATGGTGGTGCTCCTGATCTCCTGTCCCTGCGCGTTCGTCATTGCGACACCCGTCACATTGACGGCCGCTCTTTCCTCAGCGGCCAGCCGGGGCATCCTTGTCAAGGGAGGCGCCTTCCTGGAAGCCCTGGCGCGGGTGCGTGTAATCGCTTTTGACAAGACGGGTGTTCTCACTACCGGAGAGCCGCAAGTGCAGAACATGGCAACAGTGAGCAGATACAGCCGGGACGATGTCCTTTCCCTCCTCTACTCCCTCGAGCGGCGAAGCGAACACCCACTGGGAGAAGCGATCGCTCGTTATGCCGAGCACGTTAAAGCGCCGAGCCTGGCCGCGGAGCGCGTCGAGACCTTACCGGGAATCGGTGTGCGAGGCGAAATCGACGGAAAGGACTTCTGGGTGGGAAATAATCGCCTACTCGACGGAGATGAGTCCCTCACCTCCGAAGTCCTGGAAAAGATGCAGCGAGTCGGGGGCTCGGTGGTTTTCTGTGGAACCAAGAAAGAAATCCTGGCTGTAATTGACGTGACCGATCAACTTCGCCCCGAGGTAACCCAGGTGATCCGGGAACTAAGAGGCTTGGGAGTCGGAAAGCTGGTTATGCTGACCGGCGATGGCCAGCGTGTTGCGCGGTCCATCGCGGCGGAGGTCGGAATCGAAGAGGTCCACGCCCATCTGCTGCCCCAGGACAAGACCGCCCTTGTTCAGGAACTTCGGGAGCGCTGCGGTCTTACTGCGATGGTCGGAGACGGCCTGAATGACGCGCAAGCACTGGCTAGTGCTGATGTTGGAATCGCTTTGGGCCCGCGAGGAAGTGACGTGGCTCTGGAGGCCGCAGATGTGGTGCTCATGTCAAATGGCGTGGGACAGTTGCCATTCTTGGTACAGCACGCCCGCCGGGCTCTGTCGATCATCAAACAGAATATCGCCTTCGCCCTCTTGATGAAGGGCCTTTTTCTCGCCATGGCGGCTGCGGGAGTTGCCACGCTGTGGATGGCGATTGTGGCTGATAGCGGCGCCACCCTGCTAGTCATCTTCAACGGCTTGCGCCTTCTTCGTGTCAGGCCAATCCTGGCGAACAAACAGCCGTGCGTTTAGCGAGCTTTCAGCAATGGACCCCGTGCTGGAAGTAAACCACTTGTCGATTCGTTTCGGCAAGCTCGAAGTCCTGTCTGACCTGAGCTTCGACGTGGCGAAGGGAAGCTCCCTCGCGGTGATCGGGCCAAATGGCGCGGGCAAGACGGTCCTGTTTCAAGCTCTGATCGGGTCGCTTCCTTCCGAGGGAGCCATCCGGTGGGCACCGGAAGTACGAATCGGCTATGTTCCCCAGAAGCTGGACCTCGATCGCGACGTGCCGATCACGGGCATGGACTTCCTTCGAGCGCGGGCGCCCGTCACGCGAAACTCAAACGTTGAGATCCGCCAGGTCTTAGATCTCGTCGGGGTTACAACGGAGGTCAGCAAACGCACCATCGGAGTCCTCTCGGGAGGACAGTTTCAGCGCCTTCTTCTAGCGTTCGCGCTTCTGGGCAATCCGTCTGTCCTTTTGCTGGATGAACCCACGGCGGGTATCGACGAACCCGGCCAGAGACGGCTGGACGAACTGGTTCACCGCCTTCAGGGGGAACGAAGTCTAACGGTGCTCTTTATCTCACACGAACTGGCTGTCGTGCACCGTTACGCTAACAACGTTCTCTGCCTCGGCAACAGACGCGCGTGCTTTGGGCCCCCGAGGAAGGTCCTCACCCGGGATCTGCTCGAGGAACTATACGAAACGCCTGTAGGTTTTCACGTGCATGATGACTGAGAATCTCTTGCTGTCGATTACTCTAGCCATTGCCGCCGGACTCATCGGTTGCTTTGTGGTGATGCGGCGGATGGCATTGGCCGCCGACGCTCTCTCGCACGTCGCTCTGCCCGGCATCGGGGTGGCGCTGGCGCTTCACATTCATCCGATTTTCGGGGCCGTAGCTATGTTGTTCTTTGGCGCTGTGCTTGTCTGGGCGGTGGAGGGAAAGGCAGGCGTTGGTACTGAGGCGGTGATCGGCGTCTTATTCTCCGCGGCACTCGCGGTCGGCAGTATGATGATGACCTCCAAGGAGGATTTGGTCGAGGCTCTCTTTGGAGGAGCAGGGGTACTGAATTGGCCCGAAATCTTGTTCAGCCTGGTGGCCGCGACCTTGGTTGTGGCGTTTGTCGTCACCCAGAGGGGCAGTCTCGTGGTCATGCTTGTCTCGCCCGACCTCGCGCGCACGACTGGCGTCAACGTTCAGCGGCTCAACTTGCTTTACCTGCAAGTATTCGCGCTGACGATCGCGCTCGGCCTACGCTATTTGGGTGTGCTCCCTGATGGGGGCTTTGATCATCATTCCTGCAGCGACCGCGAAGCGGCTGGCTAGAAACCTGACGGGGATGCTGCTCACGGCTGTCGTGGTCGCCCTGGCTGCCACTGTAACCGGAACATGGCTGGCGTCTCGCGTTCATCGCGAAACTGGTCCTGTGATCGTCACCATTGCTGCCTGTATCTTCTTGCTGAGCTTCCTGCGGAGAAGGTGACAGCCGATACATGCGCTTCATGGTGATAAACGCCGGACTTGCTTACAGCCGCCTGTCGAACCCTACGTTTTCTATTTTCTGGTAGTGTCGCTCTCGGGGAGCCAAATGCAGGGTGTGAGCGCGGCACGCATGAGTGCGTGCGCTACTTCAAGGTGAAACTGCTGGAGTCCCAGCGGGCGCGGAAGCCCTCCGGCGGGGAGCAAATGCAAGCGCAATCTTTGGGTGACCATGCTGAGGGCGCTAATCTTGAGTGCACATCAGAGCGTTGTCGAACCGGCTCCATTTTTGTAAAGGCGACAAGTCGGGTATCGAGACCGACTCAGTTTTGAATTGAAAGAGTCCACAGCAAAAAGATCAGACGCTCTCATTGCGTCCCAACTCACGCGCAAGCCAAGCCTTGGCGACGCGCCAATCGCGCATTACGGTTATAGAAGACACTTGCAGGATTTCGGCAATTTCATCGACGCTGAGCCCGCCGAACACCCGTAGTTCCACCACCTTGCCCCGGCGGGCGTCCATCTCGATCAACCTGGTCAGCGCTTCGTCCAGCCCTAGCAGATCCTCTGCCCGTTCGGAACCGGGTATGGGAATCTCATCCCAATCGTTCGGGACAATTACAGACCTCAGCGGCCCACCCCGTTTTCCGGCAGCCTGCGACCGGGCAATATCGATCAGAATGCGCCGCATCACGTTCGCTGAGATCGCGAAGAAATGCACACGGTCACGCCAATCGACGCCCTTAATGTCCACCAGGCGAAGATAGGCTTCGTTTACCAAAGCGGTGGTCTGCATTGTATCCCCCACGCCGGCCTTCCTTCGATAACGGCTGGCGATCTCGTGCAGTTCGTCATAGACGAGGGGGATTAGTTCCTCCTGCGCCGCCGAGTCGCCATTGGCCCAGGCCTTCAACAGCCCTGTGATTCTTGCGGACTCCGCCACGTCGATACGAGAACTCCTGTATAATTCTTACCCATCGTGGACCCCGAGCGCTGGGAACAGATCGTGGGACTCTATGAAGAGGCGAGCCGGCGCGACCCAGCTACTCGCAGCGCATTTCTCGCCGAAGCCTGCCGCGGGGACGAAGAATTGTGCCGCGAAGTCCAGTCGCTCCTCGATCAGGACGTTACCACTCCCGGACTTTTGGAAAGCGTCGCAAGTTGGACTTCCGGACCGCGCTCGCCAGCGTCGGTCGGTGCTTATCGAATTCTCAGTCTGATCGGCGAAGGCGGAATGGGTGTCGTCTACGAAGCCGAACAGGAGAGTCCGCGGCGCATCGTAGCACTCAAAGTGGTGAAACCGGGCCTGGCTGTTCCCGAGATTCTCCGCCGCTTCCAGCAGGAATCGCATGCACTCGGCCGTCTCCAACATCCCGGCATCGCGCAGATCCACGAGGCCGGCTCTGCGCACGGAAAGCCCTATTTCGCGATGGAACGAATCCACGGGCGCCCTCTGCTCGAATATGCGGCTGCGCACAAATTAACGACACCGCAGCGGCTGGACCTGATGATCAAAATCTTGGAGGCCACGCAGCATGCACACGAGCGCGGCATCATCCATCGCGACCTGAAACCAAGCAACATCCTGGTTGATGAGACAGGCCAGCCCAAGATCCTCGATTTTGGCGTTGCGCGCATCACCGATGCTGACACGCGGATGACCCGCGGTACTGATCTCGGGCAGCTCATCGGGACCTTGTGCTACATGAGTCCTGAGCAAATAAGGGCCGATCCTGATCTGGATGCTCGCAGCGACATCTATGCATTGGGTTTGATCCTCTACGAGTTGCTCGCGGGCCGAATGCCATACGAAACGGGCCGGCAACTGACGGAGGCCGCTAGTATCATTTGCGAGCAGGATCCTTACCCTCTGGGCTTGCTGAATCGCGGATTCCGCGGCGACCTTCAAACGATTACGGCGAAGGCTCTCGAAAAAGATAAGGGCCGCCGCTATGCCTCCGCTGCCGAATTCGCTTTGGATATTAGTCGGCATCTCGCGAACCGGCCGATCCTGGCGCGTCCCCCGAGCGCCTTCTACCGAGCGCGCAAATTCGTTCGCCGTCACAAAGCCCTGACCAGTTCCGCGGCGGTGGTGTTCGTGATTCTCCTCGCCGGAATCCTGTTAACCGGATGGCAAGCGGCGCGCGCTCGCCGCGCTGAACAAACTGCCCAGGCGGTGAGCGCCTTTCTCCAAACCGATCTGCTGTCGCAGGCCTCTTCTCAAAGCCAGGCGAGTCCCGACACCGCACCTGATAGAGATCTGAAAGTCCGGACCGCACTTGACCGCGCGGCGGCCCGCATTCCGGGGCGCTTCGGTGCCCAGCCTGAAGTAGAGGCCGCCATCCGGCAGACAATCGGCACGACTTATAACGAGCTGGGCCTTTATCAAGAGGCACAGATCCACCTGGAGCGTTCTCTCGAACTGCGACGTCGAGTCTCCGGTGAGGAGCATCCGGACACCCTATCGACCATGCAAGAGCTTGGGGAGCTTTATATCGGCGCTGGAAAATACGCCCAGGCCGAGGCAATTCTAGCTCCCCTGCTCGCAACGCGGCGGCGGAAACTTGGCGAGTACCACCAAGACACGCTTCGAGCCATGAACGACCTTGCGGCAGTGATCAATTACCGCGGTGATTATACTCAAGCGGCCGAATTGCGCGCGAGAGTCCTCGCGAGCGACCGGCAGGTGCTAGGTCCGGAGCATCCGTATACTCTTGTCGCGTTGAGTAATCTGGCGTCCACATATTCTTCGCTCGGCCGGTATTCAGAGGCCGCGGAGCTTTTTCAGCAGACGATCGATATCGACAAGCGCGTCTTTGGCATGAATCACCCAACCACGTTTAGTGACATGAACGGACTAGCTGGCGTGTATCGCAAGCAAGGCGATTACGTCAAGGCCGAGGCGCTACTTCGCGAGGTTCTGGAAGGCCGGCGCCGGACGCTGGGTGAAGAGCATCACGATACGTTGCTGGCGGTCTACCATCTGGCGCTTGCATTCATGGCGCAGGGGCGTTACACGGATGCCGAACCCCTGCTACAGCACGGACTGGAAACAGGCCGCCGAGCCTTGCCCGATCATCCTGATAGCGTGAGCTTCCTGCCGGCCCTCTCTGAAGTCTATTGGAAGGAAGGCAGAACGGCGCAAGCCGAATCGCTATTTCGCGAGGCGCTCGCCGCCCACCGCCGTGTTCTGGGCCCAAACCACCCGCTCACTGCGAACGTTCTTGTTTCCATGGGCGAAATGAAGCTCGAACAAAAGCAGTACTCCCAAGCCGAGCCCATACTCCTTGAAGCGATCGGGATTTACGAGAAGTCACCTCTGAAGGACTGGCGTCTCGACTACTCGCAGGCTATGCGCGCCGAAGTTATCGCGCATCTTGGACGCCGCGCCGAAGCCGGCCCATTGCTCTCCTCCGCCTACGATGCTCTCGTCCAGAAGAAGAATTTGATCCCTGCCGAAAAGCGCTCCATCGTCGATACCGTCCAAAGCTGGAAACTGCGCCTGCAGTGATAGGCGGCCCCCGTTTTTCTCGATTATCCCCGTGAGGGCAACTTTCGATGAAGCATTGGCTGGGGGGAGTTCGCGGCCTTTGGCTGCTTGCGGGACTGTGTGCCGGAGCAAGTCCCGGACTGGCCGACGTGATTACAATTGCAGGCGGCGTCACCCAATCGACGCCGGATGGAACGGGGCCAGCCGCAAACAACTCGTCCATTAACAACATCCTGGATGGTCAAGCCTATACCATTGCTCTCACGTTCGCCGCTTCCATTACGGCTCCCGGGACTTACGACCTGACCGGCAGTAGCCTGCTATTCAGCGTTCCAGGCGCACCGGCGAGCGAGAGCAGCTTCGATTCGATCACGCTGGTGATCGCGAATTTTGGCCCGCTGGACGATATCACGCTGCGTGGCTGCTTGACCACCGGTACGGCTTGCGATCAAGGGAACCAACTGAGCGCGATTTTCGAGATTCCCGCCGCGAGTCTGAATGCCGCCACCTCGGCGACGGGTCTGGACCAGCCGCATCCCCTCGACCTGCTCGAGGACGACGGAGTTACCGATATCCAAGGTTCGATCGCCGCCTACTCGTATACACGATCGGCGAGCGCCGTTCCGGAGCCTGCGAGCGCATTTCTGTTGGCGTGTCTTCTGGCTGCAGGCCTTGGGGCGCATCGACGATATGCGCGACGAAAACATGTAGATAACAGGGAGAACAACATATGACGAAGTCGGTACTTGTTTCAATCATGCTGGCACTGCTTCCGGCAAGTCTGTTTGCCGTGGATGGCGTGGTGCTGATCAATCAGGCGGCTTTGAACGCCGCCGGAGGAACCTATACGATCACGAGCCCTGGGAGCTATAAGCTCTCGGGAAACTTAGTGGCGAAAGACCAAAACACGAACGTCATCGTGATCGCCACGGATCACGTCACGATTGATCTCAACGGGTTTGCCATCCTCGGAACGGCCAACTGTTCAGGTGGGTTCCCCTGTGTGAATCACGGCTCTGGCAATGGCATATCCACACACCCCGTCCTCGGACCCTTTTTTAATATCACCGTTCGTAACGGAACAATTCAGGGTATGGGCTCGAACGGAATTCTCCTGAACGGTGATTCCATACTCGTGGAGTACACGCACGTACGAAGCAACGGAGACGGTGGAATGGTTATATTCGAGGGTTCTTTACAATCGAGTGTCATTGTCCAACACAATAATGTGCATCAAAATGGTGGACGCGGAGTCTCTGTCGGGGGTGGGCAGATCACGGATAATGTCGTATCGGAGAACGGCGGCAGTGGAATTCAGATCTTCAACGATCCTTTCTTACCGACCGGGATCGCCGCGAGGAATGTCGTTACGGTTAACCGAGGGTACGGCCTCAACTTGTTTGGGTCCGTAAACTACATCGGCAATTCGATGTCCGGCAACACATTCGGTCCTGTGTCCGGTGGCTTCAACTTAGGCCAAAACCTTTGCGGTGGCGCCGCATGCCCGAGCGCTATGTTTTAAGGCCGTGAGCTACCCAGCCGTCAGAAGGCAACATTCAGGCCCGCTCGCGAAGTGGCCGGTTGCGAATAGAGCCCGCCACGTTGCCTGGTGGGCGCCCATTCGGAACGCGGAGCGCCGACTAATCGCAGGCTATGCGCGCCGAAGCTATCGCGCATCTTGGACGCCGCGCCGAAGCCGGGCCGATGCTTAGCTCTGCCTACGAGGCTTTGGTTCGGAGAAAGAACTCGATTCCCGCTGAGAAGCGCCAGATTCTCGATACAGTCCGGAACTGGAAATCGCAAGTAAATTGATAGGCCGGCGCCGCTTTTCTCGATTACCCAGATGAGCGGAGGTTTTAACGGCCAAAGAGAGGCAAGGCCGACGGTGCTATCCCGGGCCATAGGGGACGCATACGCCGGCGAGAAGGCAGTTTTTTGGCGTGCACGTTAGCAAGTTGACCAGCGGTTTTCGGTACTGCGGCGAAAGAGGCGCGGATTTGTGCAAGTTTCATTTCGATTACAGAGAATCGTCAGACGGATATCGGAGGAGTGTTCTATGTGTCGTTTGATTGCAGTGGTTGTTCTTGCATCCGTGGGCTCCATAGGGGCATCGCCCCTTCTTGTCGAGGCCAACGTGTCTATGATAGGCGTAGATAACCTGACTATCAGCGATCTTCAGACCATCATTCCTGAGAACGTCTTTTTCAACGATGGGGATATCCTGCTTTCGGGAGGAGCGAGCGCGCACAGTGGCTATCTTTCGAAGGGCACGGCTGCCGATATTCTTAACCAAAACAGTTTCCCCTTCGCGGGCGCTCCTTTCGCTTTTGCCTCCGCAGGTTCCATCGATGTAGTCACTCCCGGCACAAGTGCCCCGGTTTCTTCCGGGTTCCTTGTGCTGGACTTTCTCGTGAGCGGAAGCAACTCCGGAGTCTTCATGGGAAGCGCTGATCCGGCCACAGGTTCATCTAGCTTTGGGTTCACCCGTCTCCAAGTTTGCGACAACGGTCACAATGCCAGCGGGTCAGTCCGTTGTGACGGCGCTGGACAGACTTCCACCTTCAGCGGCGGTAGTTATGTGAATCTGCCGGTCGAGTTCAAAATACCAGTGATTATAGGTGAATCCATCACACTGTTCGTTGGTCAGGAAACCCAGGTCGGCGTCGTACCCCATGCCTTAGTCACCAGCTTCAGCGGTTCGAGCGATTTTGCCCATACCTCGACCCTTACTTCCGTGCAACTGACCGATTTGGACGGCAACCCGCTTCCGGATCCCACGCTGGTGGCCGATTCTGGCACAATCTATCCGCTCGGTAGCACTTCCGCGGCTGTGCCCGAGCCATCGATGTTCTTGCTCGCGGGAGCGGCGCTGGTCGCCTGCTACTTACGGCGGCGGAGCTGGACGGCTTTGAGCCGGCGGTCGTCATAATTTCCGGCAAGACTCGAGACTGTTATCGTTCACCAGGGCGCCGATCAGCCGCTTGGCATCGTCCTCTGATTGAAAGTAGGCGTGCGCGGCCTCGTGATAAAGAATGCCCAGGCATGTCGTCGCCTCGACATACCCTCAATAAGTCTGTTCTGAGTGTATTCCGTGCTGCCAGCTACGATTATCGCCCGTTGCGTTTTTGCCGAAGTGGTCCCACTATCAGTAGTTTCCAGTCTCTCCGCTCGCGCAGCACGGTTCCTATTTCTTGCAATGTCGCTCTCGGGACCCAATCGATTCAGTTGAATGCGTGTCATCGCCGCCTACTGCTGCACCCTCAGCACCGTACCCGCGGGTGATGAGACTCCTCCGATCATTGCCTGAATTGGCCAAGTGCCATTAGCGAGCGTCGGAATATTGTCAATCGTGACAGTTGGCGCTTTCAGTGTATGGAGAGCTAGTCGTAGGGCCGAATCTGGGCCCTCGCTCTTGTGGCCGCGGCCTGTGAATTCAGAACCGCACTCAAGATTGAGGATTGGCCAGATCAAGCTGGGGCCCCTCTCCGACTTCACCGATTCGCACTCTGTGCCATAAGGGCCGCCGTGAAACGGCCTCGGGTGCCTCGGTGGCTAAAAGGAGTCGACTCACGATCGGTCGCGCGGTGTGACGCCGACGGCCTACCTCTGGAAGCCATTTCAAATGTATAATCCGTTATCTCTAGGCGGAAGTTATCGGAAACCATCGCTATCTTTGCAGGTAGGCTAGCGAGCCTCAACTGGCCCGTCCGAACACGGGGCTCCGGGAGCACCATGGCACTCGACGTCGAAAGTGTGGCAGTGTTGGCCGCACATGTTTTGTGCCTACATTTCCGAGCGCGGGATGAAGGCCGGGAGCAACGGGCCGAGTTCTGGTCCGACCAAGCGCTTCGGGCAGCCGAGGAGATGCGTGAACTCCTGCAAATCGACATTACGCAGGGCGACACGCCCGATTCTGTGACGGAAGTGCTTCGGAGCCGGATGGACGCCGATGCAATTCTCCTGCAGAAACTGGAGCGCAAGTATCCCGATTTGGCGTTTGTCCAGCTTCTGGAAGTCCTGGCCCAAGGCGCCGTAACCCTCCTAAACGAACAACCTCGTCCCAAGGAGCCCCCGGAAGTAGTTACGGTTTTGGAGCGCCTGCGCGAGTTGCTGGCACGGGCTCCGATCGAGGTTCGGGTAGTCCAAACCGCCCTATTCTTCAATCCGCGGCTCGCAGCCGATGTCGCGCTGGCCTTTGAAGAAGCCCTCCCGTTTCCCTGGACCCTGTTGATAGAACTGGAGGCGGTTTCGACCTCCAGGGCCCTGCGCGAAGTCCTGCCGTACAACGCGACAGATGCGGATGAAGCCCAGTTGATTGGCTTGGCGTTTTCCGGAGGTGGCATCCGCAGCGCGACACTGAACCTCGGGATCTTGCAGGCGCTGTCAGAGCTGAAGCTCACGCGTTACTTCGATTATCTTTCGACCGTGTCCGGCGGCGGATATATTGGCAGTTGGCTGCACGCCTGGAACAGCCGCGTGAAAGATCCGGAGCAGGTTCGCGAGGCCCTGTCTCCAGCGGAATCACCCGATCCGGAATCAGTCGCCACCCATCCGATTAAGTGGCTCCGCCAGTACAGCAACTATCTGGCGCCGCGAAAAGGTCTGTTCACAGCGGATTCGTGGAGCATCGCCGCGATCTGGGCCCGCAATACGCTGCTCAACATGATCATCATCGTGCTGGCGCTCGCCGGCCTGCTGATGGCGCCGCGCGGAGTGATGTCCGTGTTCGATATCGTCTACCGCAGATCGCCCTGGTCCTGGATTGGACTGCTTCCGCTGGCCGCCGCCGTCTTCATCATCCAGCAGAATCTCCATTCGTTTGGAGACGCGCACGCCCGGAGGGATCGCTTCCGGTTTCAGCAAAAAGGAATCCATCTTTGGGTGGTTCTCCCGGTCTTTCTGTCTTCACTGTTGGTTGCCGCCTGGCTGTTTGAGGTCCGGAACGGCCGCGGTCTGTTCACCGTGGGCCTGCGCGTAACCGCGGCATTCTTCGTGTTGCTCTGCTTTGTCTCCATCTTCGGAGGCTATCGGGAGCACTTCTTCGATTTTTCTGCCGCCCCGCCTGGAAGGATTTGGGGCTGGACGAAGTTCCTGCTGGCCGTTCTTGTCTTCAACGGGATCAGCGCAGCCATCGGAGGACTGGCGCTCATCGGCGCCGGCCGGCTGTTCCGGCTCTGGACGGGGGACGGCGCACAATGGCACGAACTGGTCTGGGGTCCGCTTGCCGTCTGTGTGGTGTATTCGCTGGCGATCATTCTGCATCTGGGACTGTTCGGACGCAATCTGCCCGACGACCGGCGCGAATGGTGGAGCCGGGCAGGCGCGGTTCTCTCGTTGTGGCTGGTGGGCTGGGCCGTCATCGCCGGAACAGCCGTCTACGGCCCTTGGATTGTGGCCAAGCTCACCAACTATCAGTTCCTGCATCGCCAGGTGGGGCCGCTGCTCACTACGCTGCTCGGCTCGGGCTGGTTGGGAACGACCATCGCCGGCGTGTTAAAGGGCCGCAGCGATAAGACCGGTGCGAATACGAGCGATGCCCGCTCCGAACTCATCGCCCGCGTGGCGCCGCTGGTGTTCGTGGCCGGTCTTCTGTTGCTGGTTTCGTTCGCGGTTCAGATGGGGGCGATCGCTTTGTTCGGCTTCGGTTTCGTCGGCATGGATCGCATGGAGGCCGGGCACTTCGCGTTCCTGACGTTGCTGCCTCCGGTGGACGCATGGCTCGCCTTCATCGTTTGTTTGGCCCTCGCGCTGGTGTTGTCCTCCCGCGTGGACATCAACCAGTTCTCGATGCACAACTTCTATCAGAACCGGTTGGTGCGCTGCTACCTGGGCGCTTCGCACCGCCGCCGCCAACCCAACCGGTTCACGGGTTTCGATCCGCAGGATGATTTCACCGTCGCGGATCTGACGCCGCCAAAGTATGCCGGTCCTTATCCGATCTTCAACGCGGCTCTGAATCTTGCCAGCGGCGAGGAACTCGCATGGCAGGAGCGCAAAGCAGAGGCGTTTTCGTTCACGCCGTTGTTTAGCGGCTTCGCGGCCACGCCCACCGAGGAGCTGGGCAGGCCGAAAGCGAAACGTGGTGTTACGCTGCATGCCTACCGGCCCACGGCGCGCTACGCGGTTCCCAACGGTGGACTGTCGGTTGGTACGGCAGTCGCGATATCCGGAGCCGCGATCAGCCCGAACTGGGGCTTCCATACCGCTCCGGCAACTTCCTTTCTGCTCACGGTCTTCAACGTCCGGCTGGGCTCCTGGATTGGCAACCCCCGACACCGAAGGTGTTGGACCAGGTCCGGGCCGATCCTGGGCCTCGGTTACCTGCTGGTAGAGTTGATCGGAGCCGCGAACAACAAGAGTAGCTACGTGTATCTTTCCGACGGCGGCCATTTTGAAAATCTCGGCATTTACGAATTGGTCCGCCGGCGGTGCCGCTACATCGTGGCGTGCGACGCGGGCCAGGACGCAGCCTTCAGCTTTGACGACCTTGGAAACGCGGTCCGGAAATGCCGGTCGGATTTCGGTGTGGAGATTGAAATCGACTTAAGCTCGATTCATCCCAAAGCGGGCGCTGAGTCCGGCTCCCGTGCGCTCAACGGGGCGCATTGTGCCGTTGGAACGATTCACTATCCGGACGCTTGCCGCGGCACGTTGATCTACATTAAGGCCAGCCTGACTGGGGACGAGCCGGCGGACGTACAGGAGTACGCCGCCTTGCACCCGGAGTTTCCGCACCAGTCCACGGCCGACCAGTTCTTTGACGAATCGCAATTTGAAAGCTACCGCCGCTTGGGCTATCACATCGGTACGTCGGTTTTCGCCGACGCCGCCAGCCGCAGACTAAGGAAGCATGGTGCGATGCAAACTCTGGATTCGGACCGTCCGCGCTTCTTCGCGGATCTGCGCCAGCGCTGGCGCGCCTCCAGCCCCAACACAGCAGGCTCGTTCACGCGTCACGCCCAGGCACTGGTTGCGCTGATGCGCCGCCTGCGGGACGAGCGGGAGCTGGAATTTCTGGAGGCGCAGATGTCGCCGGAATGGGAGCGGCTGATGCAAGGCGCAAGCGGGTCTCCGAGCGAGAGAACTCCGGAGTTGCTGGGCCTGCCTTCGGAGATTGCCCAACGCCGGGCCGGTTTCCACTTCTGTAACGCTCTTCTGCAACTCATGGAGGACGTGTACCTGGACTTGAATCTGGAAACCGAATACGCTCATCCCGACAACGTCGGATGGATGAACCTCTTTCGCCATTGGTCGTGGTCGGCCATGTTCCGCGTCACTTGGATGATCAGCGCCAGTTGCTATGGCGCCCGTTTCCGTTCATTCTGCGGCGACCGACTGGACCTGGATCCTTCCTCAATCGCACGGATACAAATCGCGCCCGCCGCATCGGTCCAGGACCGGCGAGTCAACTACCGGGAGCGCGACTTGCTGAGTTCGCCTGTCTTCGATTGGACGCACGACAAGCTCTACTGTCTGGAAATCATCGTGCGCCGCCCGGACATTCCAAGTAAAGACCTGACAGAGCTCACAGTGGGCGTGGCGGTTGTTTCGGCCGACCGCCGGTTGGTGTACTTCCGCATCCAGGACCATTTACGCAACATGGGCCTAGCGCGCCGCATGATCGACGCCATGATCGTGGACGAGATGTGCTTGGTTAAGCCTGAGGCGGCCTGGCGCGAAGGGCTTGACCAGCTAGCCGAGCCTGTGACGCAGGAAAATATGGAGCGCGTGGATCGGATGATTGATTCGGCGCACACGCGCAGAGCAAATCGCGGCCAAGGAGGTGCGGGGTGAATCTTGTATTTGCATGTGGATTCCTGGTGCCGCAATCGGCGCTCGGACAGGACTACTTCCGGGACCTGCCAGCGCATTACCCGGATGCGCTCTTCGCGAACGTGAGTGTGCTCGGCAGCATCGCGCACCGCGCCGCGGAACTGGCCGCCGCTATCTCCGCCAAATTCCCAACAGGCGACATCCACATCGTCGCCCATAGTATGGGCGGCCTGGATTCGCGGTATTTGCTGGCGAAGAATCTGAACAATCTGACCGGCCGCGTGGCATCTTTATCGACAATTACCACGCCGCACAGCGGAAGTCCGCTGGCGGACCTGCTGACCGGCCAGGCGGCGCCGCCTTTGCTGAGCACGCTGGCTCAGAAAGCTCTGGCGCAGGTCTTCCGGGAGTTTCCTATCTTGCAGAACGATGGCGGTGCGTTGTCGGACCTGACTACGGCATCGGCGCGCCAGTTCAACAGCGACTATCCTCCCACGCCGGGCGTCTCTTATTATTGCTACGCCGCGAACGGGCACGGTTCAGCGGTGCTGATACCGGCGCAGTTGTTCATCCGCCTGCGTGGTTCGACGCCGGCGGAGCAAGAGAACGATGGCGTGGTCAGTGTTGCTTCCGCGAGTTGGCAGCCGCTCGCCGAGCCGCCCTGGCCGACGGATCACCTGGGCGTCATCGGCTACGACCTGGACGCGCCGGACCTCAAGACATCGTTTGATTACCTGGGTGCGATCGGTCGGGTGGTGGCTCGCGCTCAAACGTCGCTGGCGCGCGGTGCGCCGTAGCGACCAGGCTGGGAGGCCCTGTGAAAGGCCGGAAGTGGATCTACGCCGTCGTAGCATTAGCTGGTGCCGCCGCGGCCGGGTTGGTGCTGTGGCGCCTCCTCTCGCCTGGCTGTGAGCAGACCGCGCTGGCAGGACTTCGTCCGATTGCGAGCGAGCGCCTGCACCGCTTTCTCGGCAAGGTCTCGAAAGAAACAGCGGTCTGCCGCGGCGACGATCAAGCCGTCCGGTTCCTCGCCACGCCCTGGGTGGATTGGCAAGGTTACTGGGGCGCCAGCGACGCAACCTCCAAAGGCCGGGCGGGGACGGACGAGACGGCCCGCGGCGTCACCGGCGCGCTCACCGACCTCGAGTACCAGCGCATGGAGCTGATCAAGTTCAACCTGTTTGACAATAGCGGCACTTACGAACAGTACGTGGAAGGACGCGCCGGAGTGCCCGGACCGGTGCTGAAGGTTTGGCCTGAAATGCGGCTGCCGCCGGGCCATCCCCAGTACAACGAGGTCGGCGGCGGCGGGACACAAGTCTGCACCGGCGATTTAATCCGCGCCCGCACGGTCACCGGCATTTGCAACGATCCTCTCAATCCGCTGATGGGATCCACCGGCCAGCTTTTCAACCGCATGGTAGAGCTGGATTCGACATTCCCCATTCTTGGAAAGACGGAGCTGGCGCGAAACCGGCATGACAGCCGTCTGCAATTGCTTCAGCCCGATCCGCAGTTTGTGAGCCGGATGCTGTTCACTCGCGCACAGAGCCAGCCTCAGCAATGCCGCGGCGGGCAGGGCCTGGCCGACGACTCGGCCGAGGCGGACTGCGATTATCAGAAGGCGGATTCGTTCAACGTTCTCGCGGCCTTTTGGATCCAGTTCATGACGCATGACTGGTTCTCACATCTCGAAGAGGGCCACAATGCTACGGAATTAATGAAGACGGGCTGCCAGCCTCCAGTCGATGCCGCGAAGGTGGGATGCCGGCCGGACGACGAGATGGATCGCGCGCTGATGGCCGACTCCAGCGATCCACCAACCTTCCGCGATGCCTCAGGGAAGACGTATCTGACGCGCGCATACAAGACGACGCAGAACAAGGTGACCGCCTGGTGGGACGCATCCCAGATTTACGGCTATGACGAAACGTCCGCGCAGCGCGTAAAGCGCGACCCGAAAGACCGCGCGAAGTTGCTCCTGGATGCCAACGGTTATCTGCCGCTATTGACCAGCCAAGACCCGATGAATCCAGCCTGGCAGGGGCAGGAGGCCACGGCGTTTCCGGACAATTGGAGCATCGGGCTCAGCTTCTTTCACAACGTGTTCGCGCGCGAGCACAACGCGTTCGTGACTGCGTTTCGGAAACAGGCCGCCCTGACGCCTGACGCGGATTCCGGCCTGCGAAATCCCAGCCAGCCGGATCACATCATCGCCTATCGCGACGTGACCGCAGACGAATTGTTCAACGTCGCGCGGCTGGTGGTGGCGGCCGAGATTGCCAAGATTCACACCATCGAATGGACTACGCAGCTTCTCTATGACGAGCCGCTCTATCGCGGCATGAACGCCAACTGGTCCGGGCTGTTTGGCGCGGTTCCGGAGCTGTCGGGCATCGTCCGCACGATTACCCGGAAAGTAGGCGGCTCGAGCGCCGCGAACTCCAATCAATTGTTCTCCGTGTTTGCGTCCGGTGCGGGCATCGTGGGTTTGCCCAGCACGAATCACTTCGGTGTGCCGTTCAACTTCCCTGAGGAGTTCACCACCGTCTACCGCCTGCACCCGCTGGTTCCGGACCTGATCGAATTCCGGGACGCGGCGGCGCCCAATCCGGTTCGCAAGAAGATTCCGGTGGTGAAGACATTTCGGGGCTTGGCTACCGCTGCGATGCGATCGGGCAGCATAGCGAACTGGGCGGTCAGCATGGGACGGCAGCGCTCGGGCGCGCTCACACTGATGAATCATCCGCAATTCCTGCAGTCATTGCCGATGCCACGGCTACACGCGGGCAGCGGGCTGGTGGACGTGGCGGCGCTCGATATTCTGCGCGATCGCGAACGCGGCGTTCCGCGCTTCAACGAATTCCGGCGCCAGCTTGGGCTGCGCCAGCTCACCAGCTTCGACGATTTCACCAAAGACGCCGCCACGGTCCGAGCCCTGCGCGCAGTCTACGGCCAGCATGCCTGCGACGCGTCGAAGATCATCACCGATTCACAACTGGACCAGAACGGGCAGCCGATCAACGATTGCCTCGGTCGTCCCAACGGCAGTACCGTCGACAACGTCGAGGACGTGGATACCGTGGTCGGATGGCTGGCGGAATCGACGCGCCCACACGGCTTCGCGATCTCCGAGACACAGTTCCAAGTGTTCATCCTGAATGCCTCGCGCCGCCTGTTCAGCGACCGGTTCTTTACGTCGAGCTTCCGGCCGGAATATTACACCAAGTTCGGAATCCAGTGGGTGAACGATAACGGCCCAGACGGAAAAATCTATGAGAAAGGCGCGCCCAACGGCCATAGCAAGCAAGAAGTCTTGCCGTTGAAGCGAGTGCTGCTGCGGACGATCCCCGAGCTTGCCCAAGAACTAGCACCGGTGATCAACACCTTCGATCCATGGGCGCGGGACCGCGGCGACTACTACTCCCTCGATTGGAAACCGCGTGCGGGCGCCGAATCAGACCCCGATTTCCAGAAGCGCTGACGGCTAAGGCGTGGCCAAAATCGCCGCCGCGGCCTTCTCACCTGCCATGTAGACCGCGCTGACGATGAAGAACCCTGGTATGCGCGGAAACACCGAGGCGTCGACGACGCGCAGGCCTTGCGTCCCCTTTACCGTGAAATCGCTGCCGAGCACCGTTCCGATCGGGCAAGTGCAAGACGCATGATGGCCCCAGGCATTGTCGCGGACAAACTGGCGAAGATCATCATCGCTTTGCAGTTTGTCGCCCGGCAGCTCTTCTTCGGCAATCAGCCCCTGCTTCTTTAGCTGTGCAGTCATCGTGCGCACGAACTTGATCCCGTCCACCACCGCGTTGAGATCTGCGCCGGCCTTGTCCGTGCCCTCTTCGAAATAGTGGAAGTTAATGGCGGGTGGATCGCGTGGATCGGTCGAGCGCAACGTGACTTCGCCGCCCTGATTCACGGTATGGGCTTTCAAGATCGCCCAGGTGAGGTAATTCAAGTGCTGCGGAAACAACGCAGAGTAGCCCGGGAAGTATCCTCGGAACAGACCGAGCAGCGCAAAGCAGAACAGGTCCGGCAACGGTTGCGCCGCGAAGGAGCGCTTGATCACCGCCAGCACCGCTCCGTTGGTGGTGTAAACGCCTTGGCGTCCGTTGGCCCATTGCTGATACTGCGGATCGCCTCTCGCAAACTTCGCGCCATCCAGCACCTTCCAGGCGTTGAAGTTCATGCGGTTGACGACTCCGACTTCATAGCGGTCCTGCAGGTTCTTGCCGACCGGCAGATCCGCGCGGACATCGATCCCATGAGCGCGCAGTTGATCCGCGGGACCGATGCCGGACAGCATCAGAAGCTGGGGTGTGTTGAAGGCGCCGCCCGACAGGATGACCTCGCGCGACGCGCGGATTTGCGTGGTCACACCGGCATCAGCGCTGGAGTTCGCACCGGCCCGATACAACCGCGCGCCTTTCAGGTACTCAACACCGACGGCGCGATTGCCCTCGAATAACACTTTGGTGGCCAGTGCGTTGGTTTCGACGCGCAAACCGTGGTTCGCCTGGGCATCCAGCACGCGCTCGCGTGTGCCGTTGCGCTGGTGATTGCGCGTGGCGAGCGGCGGATAACGAAGCCCGACCCCGTCCTCTACCACCGATCGCCAGTCATTCGGGTCGAGTTGGCTTTCCAGAAGCCATTTCGCTTGATCGGCGGGCTGTCCAATCTGTTGAAATGCATCCACGGCGGAATCGATGATGGTCTTCACCAGGGATACGTTGCCCAGCGCCGATTCGGGAATCGCCTTTTCGGTTTGGAGCCAACCCTTCCATCCATGACGCGAAGGATTAATCCCGATCATGCCCAGCTCGCGGTCGAGCGGCCGGTGGTGGCAATCTTCCAGAAGCTCGAAATAGTTCCGCATATTCTGCGCGTTCCAGGAGGCGTCGCCGGTGAGCGCGGCGATGTTGTCCCAGTCGGCATTGTGCGGATAGACCATGATCATCGCGTTGTGCGCCGTACAGCCGCCCAGCGTGCCGGCGCGCGGGTACAGCACGCCGTCGCGGTCCTTGACGAATTTGTTGTCACGCTGCTGCTGCGCGAGATTGCCATAGTGGCGCACAAAGAAGTCCCACTTCATGGCGTCGTTCTCGCTCGACAGCGCGTGGAACACCGGGACGTCATAGTCGTCCGGCAGGCGGTTATTGGTATCGATCGCGTCGCCGCCCGCGAGAGCCCGAGGATCGCCGCCGGCCTCCAGCAGCACCACCTTCTTGCCCGCTTCCGCCAGCCGCGCCGCGACGGTTCCTCCGCCCGCGCCAGAACCCACCACTACGTACTCGCAGTCTGCCTGCGGAGTTGCCGGATTCATAGCTCACCCCTCTTAGAACGTCTTGAGATATTCGATCAGGGCCCGTTTCTGGTCGTCGGTCAGAGCCCGGTCCTTCTCCTCGTCCAGATAGCTGGTGCCGAAGTAATGCCCGCGATTCACAATGTAGTCCGGGCATTTGCTTAGCGCGAGCAGAGGATCCACAACGTTGGAAAGCACCTGAGCCGCTCGGCGGTCCAGTTCTTCCGGCGTGCCGGAGCCGATCGCCTTCAGATCGTGCTGGATCTTGAGCAGCAATTCCAGAACCTTCTTGCCGTGCTCGGCTCGGCCCGCCAGGTCCGTCTCAGGACCCAAGATGTCGAGGCTAGCGATCAGGTTGACGGGAGTTCCTTTCGGGATAGGCCCAATCTCAATGTTGCCGTTGGGCAGAAGAGACGGAAACCATCGGCCTACCGGACCGGCCAGGCCTTGCAGGAAATCGGGCAGGTAGCCGGTGGCGACGCGCAGGTAGCTCATCTGCGTGGTCCGGGCTATCTCGCTTGGGAGCGGTAGGCCGTTCGAGGCCAGCGGCATCTTATCGCCGATGACGGGATCGTGCACGCGCTTCTCCGGCCACAGCATCTGCTCGATGGAATCGTCGAACGACTTCATCCGTTCGTCCACGGAAGGCTCCTCATGGAACGCCCCCACGGAGTTGTTCAGCAGGAATGGCGCCGTCGACCACAGGCTGACCAGTGACGCCGGCCTCGTGAACCCACGCCCGCCGCCCGGAGCAGCCATGCTGTTCGGCTTGCCGGTCACGGGGTGGTACCAGGTGATGCTGCCGACGGACGGAAGGTTCTTGTAGGTTTCGGAAGAGAAGTTGTCCCAAATATTGTCGCGGATGGCGTTGGTGGCGAGCGGGCTGCACGCGTTGGTCTGAAGCAGCGTCACCGGCACACGAAATTCGCTCGACAGGAAGTTGTCGGTCAGGAAGTCGTCTTTCGCGACGATCTTTTCCATCTGGCTCTGGAAATCCGCGGTCTTGGTCCATTGCCAATAGCTGTCCCAACACTCCATGTAGTGGGTTCCGGAGCACACGCCGGGGTCGCGGACCGTCGAGGGAATTGGCGGCATCTTGCTGGAATGGCAGCGCGCACAGTAATCCGCGAAGATCTTCTTACCTTGCGCGAGTTTCGTTTGCTCCGGCTTGTATTTGTCGCCGCCAGGCGCATCCTTCAGCTTGTGCGGATCGGTGGACTTCAGGAAGAAGAGCGCCATGTCGACGGTCTGCGCCTCCGTGGCCAGCCAATATGTGGAATTCTTGCGAGCGTCCGCGATCTTGATGGGCGTGGTGCGTTTGCCGCCGACCAGCGCGTTGAAATGCAGAAGCCACTCTTCGCTGAAAAGGCCGATGTTCAGATAAACGCGGTTCAGCGCCCCCAGGCCGCCCACCGAATCGGAACCGTCTTTCAATACACGCGGAGACCAAACCGTGTCCGGCGCTTGGAAAAACTTGGTCAGCCAGCCGAGCTGAGGATCGTCCGGCTTGACGAATTCGTTGAACTGGCGGTTGTTCAAGCTTCCGCCCGCCAGGGTTTCCTTGCCTGCCAGCAGCGCGCGATCCAGCCGCGGCTTCAGGTAGTAGATCGCATTCATCGTCCGGGGATTGTCGATGTTGTCTGTGGAAACGAGTGATGTGTCCAGCGAGCCCGGCTTGGAGGCATGGAACATCTGGTAAACATAACTGCTGGCGTCGCCGTTCCAATCGAAGATTCGATCGATCCAGAAATACTGTGCGCCCACGTTGGAACTCAAGTTCTCCCACTTCGGGTGATCCGCGTCTGCCGGAGGATTCACCGGGTTGGGACCGACGTGGCAGAACGCGCAGGACATCCCGACCCGGTAAGGCTTTACTAGATCCCGCGAGTTGTAGTAGCTCGGATCGGTGTAATAGCGGTTGGCATCCCATTTCTTAGCCGCGGCATCGTCGAAATCGGGATTCGGGAAAAGTCGCAGCCCGACAATGCCGCTGGCCCATCCATAAAACGAACCCCGTTTATTCTTATCCAGTTTCGTCCGCGCGTCGATCGCCACACCCGGATATTTGTCGACGTTTTCGAATGGATCGGGCGGGCAGCCCAGGCCGACGATGCGCTTGTCCAGCCACAGCCCATAGCGGTCGGGGTCGGGGCCGGTTGCTTTTTCGAAGCAAGGTTCGTTCACCAGGCCCAGGTATTCCCAGCGGATGTCGCGATCGATCACGCAGTTCCCGCCGCGGAACCAGCTCGGACACTTAATTGCCGGATTGGAAGAGAGCGTCTTCAGGAAGTCGAGGGCGCCGGCACTGGAGGCTGTGATGCCATTCCAGAAGCGGTCGTTGCCGCCTGTCCAGACGCTCCAGGTGTTGCGGCCTTTCACTTCGGCGGGGGAAAGTTTGATTCCGCCATCCATGTCGTGGAAGTAATCTTCGTCGGCCGCCGGGAAGGAGGCGGCGTCCCGGCCGGCCCGCTTGGCTTCGTCCAGCACCTTTCCCGGCTCACCCGAGGGGCGGTTACAGCCGAAGAGCACCACTAAACACGTTGCTGCAAGGATACGGATAGCACTCTGGCAAGCCCGATACATAACTCTCCTCCTGACCGTGCTCAACGGGTTCAACTAGTTTGCGCTGGATTCTATCATGGACCGCCAAAACAGTCACTGCTTTTGTTGAGTAAACTGCTTCACAAACGGGCGGCATTTTCCAGTGGGGATGTAACCTTTTCTTACCTATGTACCGCACCAGGAGCTCTTGACAAAATTCCTGGACGCCTGCCGGATTTGCTGTTATTCTGATCCACACTTGCGGCGGGCCTGCCCGCGAGCGAGTTGTAACGCCACGATCCAATCGGAGGGTTCCATGGCGGATCACAATGATCCCAATGCGGTCAATTCCATTTTTTCCGACATCGATCATAGCTCTGCCGATTTGTACGATCTGTTCGGCTTTCCGAGCAGCGACACCGAGGGCGGCGAGAAAGCAGTCATCGCGCTGACGTTCGGCGCCGTGCCAGCTGCGGGTGTGCTCGACAGCGACGTGCTCTACCGGATTCTCATCACCGCTCATCCCCGGGCCGTGCCGCCTGCCGCGGGCGACGTCAGCCTGGAAGCCTTGCTGAAATACTTCGATGCCGTCAAGGACAAGTATCTGGGTGAACTGAAGACCGCGGAGATCCGCGTTACGATCAGCGCGAGCCAACGGGCAACCGTAAGGTTCATCGGCTTCCCGGAGGGGTCCTTCGCCACTGAGATCGACCTGAACAAATCCCTGACGATCCAGACGCCCGCCGGGCACGCCATCAAGGCTTACATCGGCGGCCGCGATGACGCTTTCTTCAACGACCTGACCGGATTCTTCCGGTCCATCAACTACGCGCCTCAGTTCTACCACGTGCCGCACACCATGACCGAAGCGCGGGAGCTGCCAATCCCCAAGACGCTGCTCGAACTGGACGGCAACGATCTATTCAATTTCAATCCCGCCAATCCGAATCATGGAAGCGGCGTCAAGCTCGACCTTCCGCCCGGCCCGTGGACCTGGAAAGGCAACAAGTTCAAGAAGGACGCGAATGGCAACTTCCGCTTCGTGTACTCGGGTAAGGACGCGCAGGCCGGCAAGAACATCAATGCGATCATTCTGGAGATTCCCACGGCGTTTCTCACGCCGGCGCCCGCTGAAAACCGCATCGTGAATTGCTGGGGCGAAACCTGGGTACTGAAAGCATCGCACAAGATCCCGGACATTCCCGATCACCCGTCGGTGCTGCAGCATCCGGCCAGCCTGCTGCACGCCAGTAAACTGGATGAAGAACTGGCAAAGTATAAACTCGTAGACACCGACGGCCAGCCATTCGCCGACGCCGCGCTGAGCGAACGTGAAAACGACCGGCAACTCGGCGCCAACAATTTCTGGCTGGGTCCGCATTTCATCAAGCGGCTGGCGCATCTGGGCTGGGGTTTCGGGCCTTCCATCAGCGCGCTGGGTCTGCAGACCTCGTTTGATCACGACAACTCGCCCGTATCGGTTCACAAGACTTATGACCTGGTGGCCGAGGCTTTCCCGCGCGTGCGGAAGACTCTTTTCCAGGAACTCAACATGCCGGACGATAGCTGGAACCCTCGTGGCCTGCGCATTCCGCTGCGCCGTGCTTTTGAGATTTTCGTCCCGAACGTGTGTGCGATCGACATGGACACCACCGGCACGTGGCCGTTCGGAAGGCGGCCCGAGGACCAGGTGGCCACACGCTTTCTAGCGATGTTCCTGGACATGAGCGCGCAGTTTAAGGGGAAGAAGTACCACATCGAACTGTTGAACGACCAGTCGCTTTGGGACAGCGCACCGATCATTCCCAAGACGCCTCCCAATCCGCTGAAGAACGACAGAGAATTTCTGGATCACTTTCCGTACTTGGCAGAGCCATGGTAGCGGCGCTTGCGGTGGGGGCGGCTGGCGGATACGCCGAGGAACTGCGGAAGACCGAGGATGATATCGCGGCGTTGCAGGCGAGCCTGTCGCGAGATTCCCGCGACATCGAGACGCGGACCCGGCTGGCTTATCGCCTGTATCATCGCGCAACGCTCACCGAAGACTCGGAAGCATTCCTCGCCGCCGAGAGAGCCATCAACGGCGCCATATCGCTTTTCGGAGCTCAAGAGGATCTGTGTCTTCTGAAGGCCAACCTGGACTTCCGATTTCACCGCCTTCAGGAAGCCGAGAGCGACCTGCGCATCGCGCCCAACCTCTGGGGCCGATTCGAAGCCAGGTCACTGCTTGCCGATCTTGCTTTCCAGCTCGGACGCTATCAGGAAGCCCGCGACGGCTACGACGCGCTGATTGCGGAAGCCCGCACTTGGGACAACCTCGCGCGGTTGGCGCACTACCTCGGCAAAATGGGCGACTTCGAGGGCGCGGATCGGCTATACGTCGAAGCGGAAGATGAGCTGACCGCCAAGGAGATGCGGTCTTTCGCCTGGGTCGAACTGCAGCGTGGAGTGCTGGACGTTGCGCGCGGGCGCTATGAGGAAGCTGCCGCCCACTACCAGCGGGCCGACCGCGCTTATCCTGGCTACGCTCCGGTCCAAGAGCATATGGCGGAGGTGTTGGCCGCGACAGGCCGGTTCGACGAAGCTGTGGCGCTGTACACCCAAGTGATCGATCGCATGCCCAAGCCCGAGTTGTTGCAAACGCTAGGCGAGCTATACGTATTTCGTGGCGATGCAGAAGAGGCTGCGCCTTATTTCGATCGCGCTCTAGCCGCTTATCTGGAATCGGCCGGCCGCGGCGAGGTTCACTACTACCACCATCTCACCGACCTTTACGCCGACGTGCTCGAGGACGGAGCGGCAGCGTTGGAATGGGCGCATAAGGATTCGGCGCTGCGCGAGAATTTCTCTACGCAAGCCGCTCTTGCGTGGGCATGCTTCCGATCCGGCGAGGTTGGCGACGCCGTCGCATGGATCGGCAAGGCGCTAACTTCCGGTGCGGTCAGCGCGGAGCTGTTTCATCAGGCCGCCGCCATTTATGACGCTGCAGGCCGGCGCGAGGAGAGCGCGGGTTTCGTCAAGCTGGCGGCAAGCGTGAACCCACGCTATGGCGTGTTTCACGTACACAGATAATCCAGCCGCTACTTCGGCGGCACCGCCACGGGCCAATTGCCGTCGTATGGCGGCCAATTCGGAGCCAACACTTCCTGGTCCGGGTAGAACATCGACGAATAGATGGCGCTCAGCTTGCCCTGGTCGATGACGAACCACTCGCTGAATTGATTGCGGCGCATGGCCACGCCCGGCTTCCGCAGGAAGACTCCCAACCCGAGCACCGTTCCGGCTTCTTCATCCACCACCGGAAAGCGGCGTGCGACAACCGCGAAGATGTTCCGCATGGCCCCCTCGTTCATGCAATCGGTTTTGCCGTTGAAGATTCCGGCGGTATCGGCTGGAAGGTTCGCCGGCGCGTCGCGTTGCGTGGTGCGCACGCCGTTCTCCAGGCGCAGGCAGCCGGGATGCGCGAGCATGACGTGGCCGTCGTGGGCCGAAAGCGAATCGAAATAGCTGTTCGTGATGGCGATCAGGTCTTCCCGCGAAACGCGTTCGCTCTTTGGCACCACGCGCTCCACGGGAGGATGCGCGGCCAGGTATTCGGGGTCCCAGAAAGAATTATTCGCTTGCGCGCCGGCTCCAACGCCGATGCCTGGATCCCCTTTCCGCGCCAGATACCATTCGGCCTCGGCCACCTTGCGGCCGGTGATCTTCAGCCGAAGCGTCACCACAGCGGCGGAGCCGGAGGTCTCCTCGAGCGTGCCAAAATAAGCCGCGTTCTCCGTCACCGGGTCAAAGTAGCGGCGCTGGACCTTGCCGAGCCCCTTGGCGGTCTGCCAGATCCCCTGGCCCGGCCGCCGAACCACGGCATTCTCCGTCTCCCGATATCCGGGCGTCATGGGAACGGCTGACGGGTTGTGTTGGACAACGGCGTTCAGGTACTGATCGAGCTCGCTTTTCAGGCAGGCCCGATCGCAATCGGCGCCGAAAGCGGCCGGAGTCAAAATCGCGGCCCCTAGGGCGAGAAGTAAAGAACATCGCATGAGGAGTATTTTACGTAAACCGCCGGACTCGCGGTCATCTCGGTTTGGATCGAGGTGGCCTAAGCTGGTCGTTGCCCTGAGGGATCGCAATGTGTTACAGAAGACCGACGGTTTTGAGGAGAACTGACTATGCATCTTGGCGTTTGTTATTTTCCAACCGACTATGGCATCGACATCCGCGAGCTGGCGCGCGCTGCCGAAGACCGTGGCTTCGATTCGTTGCTGCTGCCCGAGCACACGCATATTCCCAAGTCCCGCCGCACTCCGTTTCCCGGCGGCGGCGAGCTGCCCAAATGCTATTCACACACGCATGACCCATTCGTCGCCCTGTCGTTTGCCGCCGCTGCCACGACGAAAATCCTGCTGGGCACCGGCATTTGCCTGGTCCCGCAGCGCGACCCGATCGTGACCGCAAAGTGCGTCGCGAGCCTGGATCGGCTGTCAAACGGCCGCTTCCTTTTCGGTATTGGCGGCGGCTGGAATGTCGACGAAATGGAGAATCACGGAGCGCGCTACGAAACGCGTTTCAAGCTGATGCGCGAACGCATCCTGGCGATGAAGGCTCTATGGACGGAGGAGGAAGCAGCCTTCCATGGAGAGATGGTGAACTTCGATCCCGTCTGGCTTTACCCTAAGCCTGTGCAACGCCCCCACCCTCCCATACTTCTTGGCGGCTCGAGCGATTACACGCTGAAGCGCGTGGTAGAGTTTTGCGATGGCTGGCTGCCCCTTGCCAGAGGGGGTTTCAACGCAAAGGAAGAGGTCGCAAGGTTGCGCCGCGTGGCATCGGCGGCCGGGCGGGACTTCTCAACGCTCACGATCAATACGTTCGCGGCGCCGCCCGAGGACGCGGTCCTCGCCGAATACCGAGAAGCGGGCATTCAACGCTCATTTCTGGTGGTTCCCGATTTGACTCGCGACGAAATTCTGGGCGTCCTCGACAAGTACGCGCGTTTAATCGCTTGAAACCCCCAAAGACTCCCCGCTCGATCCGGAGAATACTCAGCGAGGCCAGGGTAGCCCGGCTTGCGACCTCGGATGCCAAATGCCGGCCGCATCTCGTGCCGATCTGTTTCGCTTATGACGGCAAGGTCCTCTATACAGCGATCGACCAAAAGCCCAAGCGCGTCTCGCCCGACCGGCTCGCACGCTTGCAAAACATCCGGGCAGTATCCCGCGTCGCGCTTTTGATCGACGAATACGACGAGGACTGGACGCAGCTCTGGTATGTCTTAATCCGAGGGAAAGCGAAGCTGATTCCGAAGGCGGCGCATGCAGAGCGCGCCCGGGCGATTCGCAAGTTAAGAGCCAAATACCCGCAGTATGGCCAAGGAATGCTCGCCGGCGATGCACCGATCATCCGAATCACTCCCGAACGCACAACGTCCTGGGGCAAAATCTAGTTAAGAAGGGAACAAGGTGAGGGATATACTCGTAGGGAAAACTAGAGATCCGGTTTCGGAGAGAACATCATCATGTTTCACCTTATCGGCTTTCCGTTTTTTCTCGTGGGCGCTATCCTCTATTTCCTGCCGACGATCATCGCGGTTTCGCGAAACAAGACCAATCTCGTGGGAATCCTGTTGGTGAATCTTCTGTTGGGATGGAGCGTGATCGGCTGGATCGTCGCCCTGGTATGGGCCGTGTCAACCGAGCGCGTTGACTTGGCGCGTCCGGTGCAAGTGGTGTCCGCGCCGCAGCCGGCACGCGGCTTCTGCCCGCGATGCGGACAACCGGATCAGGTGGGATCGCGCTTCTGCCCACACTGCGGCGGAGCGCTTTCGTAAAGCCGCGCTGGCCGAAGTCGACTCCGCGTTACTGCGCTGCCCCACCCGCGGATTCGCATCCAGGACGAGGAAGTCCGCACTCTTCTTTGCGGTGATCGTGCCAACGTCCGTCATTCCCACTAACTCGGCCGAATTGCGCGTGCCGTCACCATGTCCGCCATCTCCTCGTGCGCCGCCCAGGGAATGGCCCGTCGGCGCCCAAGGTGATCTTGATGCCGCGCTTCCGCCTCAGTTGTGACCCAGTAAGGAGCGTGCGTGCGACCCGGCTCACCGGGACAAGTATTTCTCGAAGAACGCGAGTTTTGCGGGGTCGCCGCCCAACGCAACAGGTGCGTTATTGTCGCCCACTTCCATAACCTGCGGTTTGTCATTAACGGCCGGCCACACCGGCAGTCCCCTGCGATTTGGATCGCCCGAGGCTGCAAAAGCCGCCCAGTACGATGACATTCTGCCGGCGATCTCGCGATCCATTTCCGTAAATGGCCGGTCCGACGTGTACAGCGTGTCCAACACGTAAGGGACCTCGGAAGTATGGAACGCGCCGTAGCGAGCCGCGTTGGGGCCAGGCAGCGTGTGATCCCACAGGTAGATGAACGTCTTGGTGCTGGCCACTTGCCCGCGCCTGCGCGCCCACAGATACATGGAGACCAGCGACTCATCGCGGGAACTCGCGGCCCGCGATGCTTGTACCTGCTCATCGGTGGTGGCTGGATACAGCTTCAGGAATTCGTCCGCCAAATCCCCGTAGTGTTGTCTCGCCTGCTTCTGAAATTCCGCGGCGCTGATTGGAGGCAAAGGTCCTACCAGCCCCCCTTGGATTTCGCCGGTGTTGCAACCGGTTAGTGTGGGCACGTCACTCAGCTTCCCGTGCGCCATGGCGTCCAAAGGGGACTCCGGCAAGATATATCCGTCCACGATCGGAGAGAACCGGAGAAGTCCCGCCGGTCCCGGCGGCGCGCCCGGCACCGGCTCCATCAGCTTCTGCCAGCTTATCGCGCGCAAATCACGTAGGGAAGAAGCGCCCTTCGCGGTCGCAAACCTGACTCCATCCGCCTCCGCATTCGCCAGCGTACGGGATCCCATCATGGGACCTCCGCCCGACGCGCCTACGCCCGATCCGCCGCTCTCTGCGATGGCCCGGTGGAACAGACCCTTCGCCAAAGGCGACGCCATCAGAAAATGGACCGACATGGATCCCGCCGACTGGCCCGCTATCGTCACACGGCCTGCGTCGCCACCGAACGCGGAAATGTTATTCCTGACCCAGCGGAGGGCCGCGATCTGGTCCAGCAGTCCGTAGTTGCCCGAGGCGTTGTGCCCGGATTCCCGCGTCAGCTCCGGATGCGCGAGAAAGCCGAAGACGCCCACCCGGTAGTTGAGGGTCACCACCACCAGGCCCTTGCGCGCCAAGCCTTCGCCGTCGTAGATCGGAACTTCGGCAGACCCGCTCGTAAAACCTCCGCCATAGAGGAAAACGTAGACCGGCAGTTTGTCGGCGGGCGATTTCGCGGGCGTCCACACGTTCAGATAGAGACAGTCCTCGCCGACCTCGCCATGGGTCACGAATTCATAGGTCCATGGTCCGAACCCATGCTCAGTGATTGTCTGAACGCAACTGGGGCCGAAGTGATCCGCCTTCTTTACGCCTTGCCAGGCGACCACGGGATGCGGGGCTCGCCAACGAAGATCGCCAACCGGCGGCGCGGCGAATGGAATCTCCTTGAATACCGCAACCGATGGATCGCGCCCATGCGCGCCCGCTACTTGCCCGCCGTCCACTCTGACTGGGCCGTGGATCGCACCAATCAAGGGCAGGATGGCCGTTATACCCGCGAACCAGAGTCTCCGGAACATGATCTCCTCGTTCGTCCGAGTATACTGGCTTTCTCATAGACAGATTGCAACGGGTTGGAGTTGTTACAGCCCCTGCCTCTCCATTGACTCTTTGCAATCCGGGCAAATCCCGTGAGTCACCGCCGGACCGTCCTGGGCGCGGGGCGGGTCGATTTGCCAGACGCCGGGGGTGAAGGAAGTCCTGCCGCACCAGGCACACAATACCTTGAGGGTCCTCGCGACAGTATTCTCTTCCGCCTGGAGAAGCAGGGGCTTGGCGGCTTCCTTCCGCGTCCCCTTCGGGCCAATTCGGCGCAGCACTGTAGATAGATTACGCGCATGGGCGGGCCCGGAATACTCGGAAAATTACAAGTTTTCTAAATTACGCTGTGTCTCGTAAGCTCTTATTTTTAGAAGAATCTGGTAAAATTGTGAGAAATATGGGCCAGGCGCCCGCTCGGGGCGCTCAGGCCACATCGAAAAGCAGGATCTCGCTTGGTTCCGCGCCCAGGCCGGCGATCGTCAAGTGGTTCTCGCTGCGCACCGCGGCCGCATCTCCGGCATGTAATTCGGCCCCATTGACGCCAACTTCGCCGCGTACAACGTGTACCCATGCGGCGCGCTGGGAGCCCAGGGAATAGGTAAGCTCCACGCCTTTGTCCAATTCCGCCACGAAGACGTGCGCATCCTGGTTGATGCGGGCCAAGCCGCCCGCGCCTTCCGGACCGGCCAGCCGCTTCAGTTTGTTCCGCTTCTCTTCAGGATCGAAGCGAACCTGTTCATAGCTGGAGGGCGTTCCTTTACTGGCCGGCTCAATCCAGATTTGGAAGAAATGCACGGGCCCAGTGGTGGAGGGATTAAACTCGCTGTGCCGGATGCCTGTGCCCGCCGACATGCGCTGAATTTCGTTCGGCCCGAGGACTTGCTGGTGGCCCATACTGTCGGTGTGCGCGAGCGAACCCTCCAGTACGTAGCTCAGAATCTCCATGTCGCGATGGCCGTGCATCCCGAAGCCCTGGCCAGGCGTCACTCGGTCTTCATTGATGACACGCAGGCTGCGGAATCCCATGAACCTGGAGTCGTAATAGTCGGCAAATGAGAAGGTGTGGTAGCTGTTGAGCCAGCCGTGATTAGCATGGCCTCGTTCTTCACTCTTGCGGATCTCGATCATGTGCGAATCTCTCTAGTCGATGACTAATGAGATGCGTGACGCGCGCAAAAGGATTCCCGAGAGGGAGAGACGCTACTTCGGGTTGCGTGTGGCGGACGGCGAAGTCTGAAGGCGTCCCGCCGGCTTCTTGAAGAGGGCGGGCGTACCATCGGCTCCGGCCGTTTCCGCCCAAGACTGGCCCGGAGCTTCCTCGGCGGCCTGGTCTGCGGCACGGGGGAAGGCAAGCACGAATGAAGCCCCGCCGTCGTCACCGGCCTGAAGCTGGGCGGATCCATCCAGTTGGCGGCGCAGGATCTCGATGATGCGGAGGCCGAGCGAAGGCGAAGTCTGCCAGTCAAACCCGGCGGGCAGCCCGACGCCATTGTCGGACACGGAGAGCCGGACGAGGCCGTCGTCTGCACACTGCAGCGCAATGAGTATCTCACCCGTCCGTCCGGCGGGGAAAGCGTACTTGAAGGCGTTCGTGAGCACTTCGTTGAGGATCAGTCCACTGGGGATCGCCTGGCTGAGTGGAAGCAAGACCGGTTCGAGTTCGAAGCCCAAGTGAATCCGTTCCGGTTCGGCTCCGCAGCAATAGAACAAGTCCCGGGCGAGGGATTCGACATATCCGGTGAAGTCCAGCCGGTCCGACCGGTCCTCCTTGTTCAGGCGCTCGTGAATCAAAGCCATACACTGCACACGCTGCTGGCTTTCGTGCAGCGCGCTGGCGACCGCGGGGTCCTCGAGCGAATCCGCCTGCATGGTCAGCAGGCTGGAGATAACCTGCAAGTTGTTCTTGACGCGGTGATGCACCTCTTTGAGCAGCACTTCTTTGGCGGCGAGCGCAGCCGCCAGGGCCTTTTGGGTCCGAATCTGCTCGCTGACGTCGATCGAGATGACGCCCAACAGCTCGCCGCCGCCGGCTTCGGCGAACGGAAAGCGGAATGACAGCATTTGGCGCGGCCCGCGGCTGATCCGGGCCACTTCTTCCACGGTACGCGAGGCCTCGGCGCTGGCGAGCACCGCCCGGTCATTGGCATCGAGCCGGCTGGCCACGTCCGCGGGCCACAACTGAGCGTTCGTCTTTCCCAGGCACTCAGCCGGCGTCAGGCCCCACATTTGCTCGGATGTATTGTTGATGTAGAGAATCCGTCCGTCGTGGTCTTTAATGAGGGCCAGCGCGGGGTTGTTGTTCATGAAGGAATAGAAGCGGACCTCGCTGGCGCGCAGGGCACGCTCGGCGCGGAATGTCTCCGCGCGCAACTCACGCTCCTCAAGCGCGCGCCGCACGGCGGGCCCCAGGCGGGTGAGGCGGTCTTTCAGCAGATAGTCGGTTGCTCCGCGGCGCATCATGGCCACGGCGACATCTTCGCCGATGGCGCCAGAGACGACGATAAAAGGAATATCCAGGTCGAGTTCGTGCAGCAGGTCCAGCGCGCGCGGCGCATCCAGGAACGGCATGTTGTAATCCGACAGGATCACGTCGGGCTGCCAGCCCAGGTGAGCGTTGTATTCCGACTCGGTGTCGACCCGCCGCCAATCCGGTTCGTATTGGCTGTGCCGCAGCTCGTGCACCATCAGTTCGGCGTCTTCGGCGCGGTCCTCGAGGACCAGCACCCGGATATTCGTAGACACAGTCAGCTCCTTTCGCCGCTCAACTCCGCGGCCGATGTTTCCGGACTTCCGGAGAGTTGCGCTACCCCCTGCGCCTCAAGGGTGAAATAAAATGCCGCGCCCTGATCCAATGCGGCTTCGGCCCACACCGATCCACCATGGCGGGTGATGATGCGGCGGACCGTCGCCAGCCCGACGCCGGTGCCTTCGTACTCTTCGGCGCGGTGCAGCCGCTGGAAGACGCCGAACAGCTTGTCGGCGTAGCGCATATCGAAGCCCGCGCCATTGTCGCGGACGTAATAGATTGCAGCGTCGGGTTCGGCTCCGCGCGGCGCCCCGTTTTGGCAAACTTCGGTCTGCGCCGCAAGCTCCGCGAAGCGAAATGAGCCGACTTCCACGCGGCTCACTGGGCGGTTGCGCGTGTATTTCAGGCTGTTGGCGAGCAGATTGAAGAACACCTGCTTGAGCAGCAACGGGTCGGCCTGGCAAGGCGGAAGGTCGGCGACGGTGATTTCCACCTGGCGGCCCTGCTGCTCGGAAGACAAATCAGCCAGTGCCTGGCGCACCAGGTCCTCGGGCGCAACGGTTTGAATGTTCAGCGCCTGTCGGCCTAAGCGGGAAAACGACAGCAAGCCATCGATCAGGGTTCCCATCTGTACGGCGTTGTCGTTGACGATGCCCAGATAACGGTGCGCTTCGGCTGGGCACGCGGCGCCGAATTCTTCGAGAAGAATACGTGAAAAGCCACTGATCGCCCGCAACGGCGCGCGAAGATCGTGAGACACGGAATAAGCAAATGCCTCCAGCTCCTTATTGGCGGCCTGCAGTGCCGCTGTGCGCTCGACGACGCGCGTTTCGAGCGTCTGGTTGAGCTGGCGAATCTCCTCTTCGGCCATGATGCGGTCGTGAATGTCGACGCAGATTCCCACCCACTCCTGCACTTGGCCATGGTCGTTCAATATCGGGGCGCCGTGAACCAACATCCAACGGTATTCGCCGTCGCTGCGGCGCATGCGGTACTCGGCCATATAGAAACTACCGGCGTTCACGGCTTGTGACCAAATTCGCGCGGTTCGCTCACGGTCGTCCGGATGAAGCGTTTCCAGCCATCCCCAGCCCTTGATCCGGTCGAACGTCTCGCCAGTGAACTCACGCCAGGACGGAATGTCGCTCACCACCTCGCCCTGAGAATCGGTGGTCCACACGATCTGAGAAACCACTCGCACCAGCGACCGGTAGCGCAATTCGCTGTGCGCTAGCGCCTCCTGGGCGCGCTTGCGATCGGTGATGTCGCGGGCAATGGTTGACGCCCCGGTAACAGCCCCGCTTTCGTCGCGCAGCGGAGAGATGGTCACCGAGACAACGATACGAGAGCCGTCCTTCCGGATTCGTTCTGTCTCCATGTGCTCGAGGCGCTGCCCTAACCGGATGTACTCCATGATTTCCTTGAATTCGTCCGGGTGATCGGGTGGAAACAGTATCGAAGCGGACTGCCCGATCATCTCTTCGGCCGAGTATCCGTAGATTTGCTCCGCGCCTTTGTTCCAGCTCAAGACAATGCCGTCCAGGTTCTTTCCAACGATGGCGTCCTCGGAAAATTCCACGATGGTGCCGAGCAGCCGCGACTCCTCTTCGGCCTTTCGGCGTTCGGTGATGTCCCGGCAGGTCCAGACGCAGTGCGTGAAAGTTCCGTCCTTGCCGGCCAAAGGCTTGAAGGTCCATTCCGCCCAGAACTCGGAGCCGTCTTTGCGATGAGACCTCCGCTCCAGGTGATCGGGACAGCTCTTGCGAAAACCGGATTGCCGGTCAATTCTTTGATGTGGATTGACGCCGTCCCGATAGAGCTCTGGGATGGCTCCTTCGCGAAGGTCCTCGATAGTGAACCCAGTGATCCGCTCAAAAGCTGCGTTCGCAAAGACCGGCTCTTGGCAACAGAAGTCCTCTCCCGAGACCTTCAGGATCAGAATGCCGTCAGTAGTCTGCAGCGCCGCGGACTCCAACAGCCCCAGCCGCTCCTGCACTCGCCGGCGCGCGGTTGTGTCGGTAAAAAACAGCGAGAGGCCATCCGAAGAGGGATAGCACCGCACTTCGAACCAGGCGTTCAGAGGCTCAAAAAACGCCTCGACCTGAAGTGGGACGTTCTCGGCGACCGAGCGGCGGTAGGCCGCCCCGAAAGGAGAGTCTACTACCTCCGGCCACAACTCCCAAAGGTTCTTGCCGATCAGTTGTTCGGGTGTCTTGCCCACCAGCCGCGCGCCCGCGGCGTTGACGAATGTATAGCGCCATTCATGGTCGAAGGCGTTGAATCCGTCGCTGATGCTCTCCAGCATCGCGCTGGTCTTACGATTGGTCTCGGCCAAGCGGCCCCTGATCCGCCGGCGCTGCTCGGCGAGGACGCTCACCACGATGCCGGTTGCCGCCAGCGCCGCCAAACGGTCCCAATCGCTGCTGCGCGTGACTGACAGGGAGCCGACCGGTTCCAGATGAAAGTAAGCTGCTCCCAGAAGGCAAAATCCTGCTGTCAGCAAGCCGGGGCCAAGCCCGCAGACCAGCGCGCTCACTATGATGAAAGGCGCGTAAACGATCAGCGGCGCTGACGTGGGCTGTTCAAATGGAATGAGCGCAGCCTCGGCCATCACCGCCAGCGCGAGGGCCAGGGCATAGCGCCCCAGGCGTCCGTCAAGCTTGACTTTGAAGCGTTCCATGCGGCCTCTCGTTCAGCAGGAGCCAATACAACCCGAGCTGGCATACCGCTTCGGAAAAATTGTCAAAGTCCACCGGCTTGACGATGTAGCTGTTCACGCCTAGCTCGTAACACAAGTACAGATCCCGGTCCTCCCGCGAGGAAGTGAGCACCACCACCGGAATCGATTTGGTGCGGGGGTCCGACTTGACTCGGCCCAATACCTCCAGACCATTCACTTTGGGCAGCTTCAAATCGAGCAGGATAAGGCGCGGATGGCGGGAATTCGCCCCGCCCGCGTTCTCCGCGCCAAACAGGTAATCCAACGCTTCGGCGCCATCGCGCATCACGCGGATGTGATTCGCAAGATTGTGCTTGCCCAGCGCGTGCAGCGTCAATTCAACATCCGCGGGGTTATCTTCAACCAGGAGTAGTTCCACAGGTTCTTCCGGCATACGTCGCTATTCAGTGTCTCCCGCGGCAAAGGATTCTCTAGCCCATTCGAGGAGATCCCACTTGGATAGGTAGTGCGGGACGGCCGGCTGGAATTCCTCGCCCGCCGCGGCCCGTTGAGGCTCCAAATATCCGCTCAGCACTCGCACCTGGATGCCGGGCCGCACCGCTGCCAGTTGCTCGGCCAGCCGGTCGCGCGCGTCGTCTCCCTGACCCAGATTCGCAACGGCCAGGCGGATGTCTCCCGCGTACAACTCCGCAACCAGCACCGCCTCCTCGCAGCCCGCCGCGGACAAAAGCCGGTAACCGTTCTGCTCAAAATGCCTTTCGAGCAGACGCCGTACTTCCGCATTGGCGTCCACCAACAGAATCGCGGGCCCGGCCTCCCGCGGCGCTGCTACACCAGCGGCCTCGGCTTCCACGCGCGGAAGATAGATGTCGAACACCGCCCAATCGCTTCGTTCCAGACGGGCCGCCACCAGACCGCCCATGGTCTTGATCAGCTTGTAGGCGCCGTGTAGATCATCCGCATCGCTCGTCCAGGCCGGTTCAAATATCTGTTCGATGGCCGCGGCGTCTTCCTCGGTTGTGTAGGAGACTCGCACGCGGATCGAGTGGATCACCTGTTCGGCCTCGGCGCCGGAGAGTTCCATGACCAGTTGGCTGTTGCTTTTCATCCGGCTGCGAGCGTGCAGAAGGATGCTGACCAGCGCGCGCGTGAGCTGCCAGGAATCGGCTTGCACGGAGGCGGTGTCCACATCGAAGGTGACTTTCAGCCGCGGTTCGATGAGCCTCCAGGCCTCTTCCAGCCGCTCCAGCACCTGCCGGACATCCACGCGCGCGGGATTCACCACCGGAGCTTGCAGAAAAGCATGCAGCCGGCTGCGGAGGTCGGGCTCCGTGTCTGCCGGCATTTCGCCCGCTTCGGCCGGCTTCGCCAACTGCCGGACAATCCCGTCGGCCAAGCGGCGCAGCGCCTCCTGCTTGCCATCCTGGAGTGCCTGCTCCTCGTCAAAGATGGACCGCGTTACATCGGAGAGCGAAACCACCGTGCCTTCCACGCGCCCCTCATGCCAGCGTGGCGCGATGCTGCCTTCGACCGCACAGCTTGTTTTTGGGTCCCGCTTATGGCAGATGTCGTCCGGCAGCGGGATCGGCTCGCCCTGGAGCATGGCCACCGGGATCAAGTCCTGCACCGGAGCTCCGCTGTCGCGATGGTACAGCCGCAGGAGCTCCCAACATTGGCGCCCCAAGGCGTCGTCGGTCTTCCAGCCGGTTAACTCCTCGGCGCGGGAGTTCAGATATGTGACTCGGCCTTGGCCATCGGTGACCAGGACTGCCTGCGGCACCGCGGCAAAGCTGGCAATCGCCCAATCTCTCTGCGCTCGAAGATGCCGCTCGTGCCGGTGCTTGGCGATGGCCAACTCGATGGATCCTCGCAGGCTAGCTGTGGCGATCGGCTTCTTGATGTAGCCGAACGCCTGCGTCTGGCTGGCTCGCTCCAGGGTTGCGCGGTCTTCGTAAGCTGTCAGATACACAACCGGGACATCCAATTGATCCCGGATTTGACCGGCTACCTCGATGCCATCGACGTTGCCTTTGAGCCGGATGTCCATCAACACCAGGTCCGGCGCTGTCTTACGAACTAATTGCAGTGCTTTCTGAGCTGAATCCGCAGTCCCCGGAACGGTGTACCCGGCGATCTTGAGCCGCGTCTCCAGGTCGGCGGCGATCAGTCCCTCATCTTCGATGATGACGATCTTCGGCTTGGCGCCTTCGGGTGCCATGCGAGCCTCCTAAATTGAGGCCGCCAGCACAGCCTTTACAATCCGTCCCGAATGGCAGGGTTACCGGAGTTCGTTACGAGCTTAACACGCAAAAAGCGGAAGCTTAAGGGATCTGCCGTCTCACTGCCCTGCCTGAAGTCGCTAATTGCCAGATTTAACGTGGCTTGCCAGTCCCGTGGATAGATGATTGCGATGAGACCGGCGTACGCCGCCGCTGCAGCAGCCGGCCAACCACAAGCACTCCGCCCGCCGCGGCGGCCTCCAGGATTCCCCGGACCATCGGGCTGGGCGCAAGCGTCCGAACGATGATCGCATCCGTCAGGATCATCGCGGCCGCCACTCTGCCGAGCAGCGCCGCGCCGAGATAGATGATCAGCGGATACTTGTCCATTAGGTTCGCCAGCAGATTGCTCGCGAAGATCACGAGCGGGATGCTCAAGCCAAGGCCGAAAATCAGCAGCCAGGTGCTTCCTTCGGCCACTGCCGCAATGGCAAGAATGTTATCGGTGGACATGGTGACATCGGCCACCAGAATGAACCACATCGCTCTCCAAAAGCTCGGCAGGCGGGTTTCGGCTGCCGTTTCCGCCTCAGCTTCCCGGAACAGATTGACGCAAATCCAGAAGATGAGGATTCCGCCGGCCAATTGCACAAATTCCACGTGCAGCAGCTCGGCCGCGAAGAACGTGACAACCACACGAATCACCACTGCCGAGCCTGCTCCAGCGGTAAGCGCGCGCAATCGCATCGCGCGGGGTAGTGTCTTGGCCGCCAGCGCGATCACCACGGCGTTGTCGCCGCTTAACACCAGGTTGATGATTACGATGGTCAGCAGGTTGAAGAGGAGCTGCCAGGGGATGTGGTTTTGAGCCGTCATCCCTCTACTTCTGAGCCGTCGCAGAGCCACAACACGGGCGTCTCGATTTTGCCCAGCAGTTTCTCCAGCGCCTCCGGCCCCTGGAACGGCGTGCGGCTGGGCATCACCAGCATTCCGACGCGCTCCGTTCGCAGTGCTTCGAGAAGGCTCGCCTCATCCTGCGGCTTCATCGAACGAAAGCGGACGGCGACACCGGCCGCCTGTAGTAGTTCACCCGCCTGCTTTCGCAGCGCCGGCCGCTCCGCCTCCGGCACAGCTAGTAGAACCGTCAGTGTGCCGCCGCCCGCCTGTGCCAGGCGCGCGGCCGTGAATAATGCATTGCGCGAGGCCGATGAGTTGTCGTAGTAGATTGCCAGGGAAACATTGCCCAGCTGCGCGCGTTGGGCTGCCAACAGAAGCGGGACGGCGCTCGTTGCCAGCGTGAAGGCAGTAGAGCCGGTTCGCCCGCTCGCCGCCAGATGCCAGCTGGCTCGTCCTACGGCCAGGACATCGCCTTCGCCGGTGGCTGCCAGCAGTTGGGACGCCACTTTGCCCCGGACAGTCCGGAAGGACCAGCGGATATGGGCGCGCTCGGCCGCACGAGCCAGAGTTTCGCGGGCGCGCTCCCCCTGGGACTTTAGCTCGCGTTCCACGCTCGCCCGGCTGGTGGCCGTCTGCGCCGAAGAAGGATAGACAATCTGGCGTGCGTAAGGAGACTCCGCCATGCGCATCAAGTCTTCGTCCTCGACAAAGACTCCCGACAACTCGGCTTCGATTTTCGCGGCCAGGTCCACGGCTGCTTCGAGCGCGGCCAGGCTGCCGGGCGAGGCGTCCAGAGCCAGCAGAATCCTTCGAATTTCCGGGGCGCCGGCCTCGCTCACGATGCGTTCTCCGGTCCGGTCTTTTGCGCCGCGGCCAGCCGCTTGCTGGCAAGCTCGATCAGCCGTGCCTCTACTTTCTGGTTGACGCTACCTTCGGGAAATTTCCCGGCCGCGTCCCGCTCGCCCGCCACCACCCCAGTCAGGATCTCGATCCCTTGATCGATGGTCTCCACCGCATAGACGTGAAACGTTCCGGCCCGCGCCGCGTCCACCACGTCCTCGCGCAGCATCAGATGGCGCACGTTGGATTTTGGGATCAGGACGCCCTGGCCGTTCAGCGGCCCCCGCGCGCGGCACAGATCGAAGAATCCTTCGATCTTCTCGTTGACCCCGCCAATGGCCTGCACTTGCCCGTGCTGGTTCACGGATCCGGTCACTGCCAGCGATTGCCGGATGGGCAGTCCCGAAAGCGCCGACAACAACGAATACAGTTCCGCTGAAGACGCGCTGTCGCCCTCCACCGCGCCGTACGACTGCTCGAACACCAGGCTGGCCGAAAGCGATAAGGGATGATCCGCGGCATAGCGCGCACCCAGGAATGCCGACAGGATCAACACGCCCTTGGAGTGAATTGGGCCGCTCAGCTCAACTTCGCGCTCGATATCAATCACTTCGCCCTTGCCCAGCCGGACGCGCGCCGTGATCCGCGTCGGATGGCCGAAGGAGAAACCCGCCAGTTGCAGCACGGATAGTCCGTTAATCTGGCCTGTGCGCTCTCCCTCGGTGTCGATCAGCAGCGTACCACGCAGAGTTTCATCGAGCAGGCGCTCCCGGATTCGGTCTTCGCGGTGAATTTTCGCCTGGATGGCCTGCCGCACATCCCCCGCGGCCACGTTCGCATGCCCTGCTTTGCGCGCCCAATAATCCGACTCATGCAAGAGATCGGCCAGACTGCGCCGGTGCGTGGATACCTTCCCGGAATCACCGGCGGCCCGCGAGCTTTGTTCGATGACGCGAGCCACCCCGCCGCGGTCGAACGGCAGCAGACCGTTCCGCCGGGCCATGGTGCCGATCAGTTGGGCGTAAAGGAGTTCGATCTCCGGGCTGCGGCCGGCTTCCTCGTCAAAGTCGGCCGCCACCTTGAACAGCTCGCTAAACTGCGGATCGAGCGTCGAAAGCATGTAGTAGAGCTGCCGCTCGCCGACCAGCGCAACTTTCACGGTCAACGGAATCTTCTCTGGCTTAAGCGAGACTGTGCTCACCAAGCCCAGCATTTCGCCCAGCGACTCGATCCGGATCTCAGACGACAGCAGCGCTCGCTTCAACGCTTCCCACGCAGAGGGCTGTTGGAGCAATTGAAAGGCGTCCAGAATCAGGTAGCCGCCATTGGCGCGATGTAGCGCGCCCGGCCGGATCAGCGTGAAATCCGTGGTGAGCGCTCCCATCTGGGCGATGTACTCGACTTGGCCCACTAGATTGGGATAGGTGGGATGGTCTTCGTACACGACCGGTGCTCCGTGGTTTCCGCTGTGGTCGACCAGCAGATTCACTTGATAACGTCGGAAAAATGCGGGGCCTCTGGGTGCGTTAGCCAGCGCACCTCCCATCAGCGCCGCCAGCGGAGGTTCCGGCGGCGTGAGAAACTCATCCACATTTTTGGTGGCGTCTTGCTGGATCTCCTCGAGCAACGCCATCGCCTGCGGCAGGTCCAAGTACTTGGTGCGCAGTTCCTCGATCAGGTGGCCGATGGCGTAGGTCGCCACCTCGTTGTTCAGCTCCCGGATCTTTTCGCGGCCCTCCTGCTCCCATTTCGGCGCTTGGAGTAGCGCGGCCCGCAGCTCTTTCTGCAGCTCCGCCATCCGTGCTTCAATCTTCTGATGCTCTTCCGGCGGAAGCTTCTCGAACTGCTCCTGGTTGATCACTTCGCCTTCGTGCAACGGGGCCAGGATCAGGCCGGTCGGTGTCCGGAGCACCGCTACGTTCTGCTCGTTCGCTTTCTTCTGCAGCTCCTCGAAAGCTTTCTCCTGCCGGTCCTTGATCTCCTGCTCAATCACGTGTTTGCGGGCGCGGTAATTCTCGCTCTCGAAGGCTGAGGGAATCGCGGAGCGCAGGTTCTCGATCAGGTTCCGCACGCCGTCGCGCAGCGCGGCTCCGCGTCCAGGCGGCAGGCGCAAGACCCGCGGCACCTCCGGACTCTGGAAGTTGTTGACGTACGCCCAATCATCGGGCGTGGATTCCCGCGCAGCCTGTTCCTCCACCAGGCTCCGTGTGGCTGTGTATTTTCCCGTCCCGGCAGGACCGAGCAGGAACAAGTTGAACCCTTGCTTGCGGATGCCGATTCCAAATTGGACGGCCTCGATCGCGCGCTGCTGGCCGAAGATTTCCTTCGCATCTTCCAATTCGGCCGTGGTCTGAAAAGCGAATTTGCCGGGATCGGACCGGCGAAGGAGTTGTTCCGGCGCCAATGGCTGGATTCCGCGCGCTTTGATCACTGAGGCATTTCCCACGGAGCCGTTTCCACCACGCGGGCCGCCGAGTGGCACGAGGCTTGCTCTACTGCTTTGTGAAAAATTGCGGTCATCGGGCCAGGTGTGCCGCGAAAGGAGGTTGACATGCCCGCCAGAAAATTGAAAGAGTTTCTCGATGCCCAGCATATCAAGTACCGAACGCTGGTGCATCCGACAGCCTACACAGCGCAGGAAATTGCGGCGTTGGCGCATATCCGCGGGCAGGAGCTGGCTAAGACAGTGATCGTGAAAGTGGACGGTACAATGGCCATGGCCGTTGTTCCCGCGTCTCGCCAGGTGGATCTCCCCCTGCTGCGAAGATGCGCGAAGGCAACAAGCGTTGTATTAGCGACGGAAGAAGAATTTCACAGTCAGTTCCCGGGGTGCGAGATCGGCGCCATGCCGCCGTTCGGCAATCTTTACGGGATGCCGGTCTTCGCCGATGAGAGCCTGGCGGAAGACCAGTGGATTGCATTCAATGCCGGCACGCACACCGAGCTGATCCAGATTGCGTATCAGGATTTTGCCCGGGTGGTTCACCCGCAGACGGCCGTCATCGCGGTCCAGGCCGCTCATTCGTTCGCCTGAGAGCGGCGCCTCTCCAGCAGCCGCACTACGTCACTCTCCGTCGTCGGAGGAAAGCTCCAGTACCAATCCGTGACGGAGGCAAATACTTCGCGGATGGCCAGGCAAACCGACCCGTCCGCTTCGTGACGGAATCTCTCCAGCGCATCCGAGGAAGCCACCGGACAGGCGGCGACGATTTCGTGGGGTGCGTGCTTTCTTGCGAAGTGGAGAGCCGCCAACATGGTCCAACCCGTCTCAGCGGCATCGTCGATAACAATCACAGTGCGGTTTTTCCAGTTGACCCGCAGTCCACCATACAGCGTCTGGCAGCGCTCGAGTTCCGCGCTCTCCCGGCGCACGACACTCTCCACTGCTGCTTTCGAAATACCGAGCGCGCGAATCAGATCCTGATCCAGAACCTGAATGCCCTCAGGGCCAATAGCGCCCATCGTCAGCCCAGGCTCCGACGGAGCCTCCAGTTTTCGCACTACCAGGGCTTCCAGCGGCGCCTCGAGAGCCGAGGCCACTTCGTCGGCAACTGGAACACCGCCGGTCGCAACTCCGAGCAGCAACACGCCCGGCCTCGCCCGGTAGTCCATCAACTCGCCAGCCAGGGAGCGCCCCGCCTCAGACCTGTTTCGATAGGGAATCCTCGGCGTCATCATCTCCCGTTTGCCGGTAGGAAAGCACGGCAATTGCCAGCGGGTAAGCTGAAGAAAAAGGGACCTTTCGATCATTCGGAATGCCTGTCTGCGTACGTCGGCTCCAGATCTGTGTGCAAAGCCACACTCGATTGCGCGCCAGGGCGCTATCCCATACTGTTCCAAGCGGTTAAGAACGGACTAAGCACTTCGCACTGGTCGAATTTGGGGATAAGCGTTATAATGTATGTAAGTTAACGGATAAGTAAGCCCTAAGGAGGCCGATGTCGCATCTTGCCGCCAGATGGCGACGGCCCGAGATCCTGGAAGCGATCTTCAATCATCTCTCCGACGCCCTGTTCGTCTACGACAAGTCTCTCCACGTTGTCGGCGCCAACCAGGCAGCCCAACGGCTTTTTGCCGTCGGCGAAGACGAAATCGTGGGGAAACACTGTCAGGAACTATTTCGCTGCACTTGCTGCGAGCCCGGGTGCGGTGTCCTACAGGGCCTGCGGCACCCGGGTTGCATGGCCACCGGCACGATTACGCTGCATCTGCCCAACGGGCACGAACGAATGGTGGTGATTCGGACGGTGCAGGTGGCCGATGAAAGCGGCGATCTGGAAGGCGTGGTGGCAACGGTCCGGGATGTGACCGAGGAGATGGAGCCCGCCAAGCGGCAGCTCATCGCCGAGTCGCATGCCATGCGGGAGCTGCTCATTTTCGTCAGGCGAGTGGCCACCAGCGAGGCGACCACCGTACTGATCGAGGGCGAAAACGGCACCGGCAAAGATCTGATCGCTAAGACCCTGCACTATCAAAGCCAGCGCCAGGCCGAGCCGTTTCTGGCTATCAATTGTGCCGCGATCCCCGAGACTTTGCTCGAAAGCGAGCTATTTGGCTACGAGCGAGGCGCCTTCACCGACGCACGCGCCCAGAAGCGCGGTCTGTTCGAACTGGCCGACAAGGGCACTTTATTCCTGGACGAAATCGGCGAGATGCCTCTGTCGCTGCAAGCCAAGCTGCTGCGCGTCCTGGAAGACCAATGCTTCCGGCGTTTGGGCGGCCTCCGCGATATCCACGTGGATCTGCGCATAATCGCCGCAACCAACAAGAATCTGCGCGAGGCGGTGCGCGAGGGCGCCTTCCGGCAGGACCTGTATTATCGGCTCAACGTCATCCAACTGGTTGTGCCTCCCCTGCGCGAGCGTCCCCAGGATATCCTGCCGCTGGCCCGTTTCTTCGTCGAGCACTACAACGCCAAGTTCAAGCGGCAGATCGACGGCATTTCGCCCGATGCCGAGGCCCTTTTGCTTACCCATCATTGGCCCGGCAATGTGCGCGAACTGCGCAACGCCATCGAGCGCGCCATGATTCTGGAAGATACAGCCTATATCCAGCCGCAGAGCCTGCCCATCGCCGTTCGCGGTGACGCGGCGGCTGCCGCGGCTGTTGGAGCGCGCCTGGCGGCGTTCAGCGGCGACAATCCCATGCCGCTCGCCGAGCAGGAACGCCAGTTGCTCGTCCAGGCTTTAGAGAAGACCGGCGGCAATCAAAGCCAAGCCGCACGCCTGCTGTGCATCACGCGTGATACGCTGCGCTACAAGATGAAAAAGTTCCACCTGAACTAGCTGCAGCAGGACTTTAGCGGAGCTATTCCTTCACGGCGGCGACGGTCAGCGTGTCGCCCTTGAGCTTCCCTTCCACCGTCACATTCTTGCCGGCCATGGCAACAATCTTGGCCTGGTTGGAGATCTTGTAGACCTTGCCGTCCTCGGTCACCAGGACTGCTGGGGAGCCGCCCTTAATGCACTTCTGCGCGCATGCCGCGTCGCCCTTCATTTCGGGCTTATTGGCGCACGCCTGATCTTCCACGAAACCTTTGTATTCCGCGGCCATAACGCCCGCGGCGAATCCGAAAGTCATCAAAGCTACTGCGGCGATCTTCTTCATGTCTTCTCCTCGTGATGAGCGGTGCTGAGCAGCTCAAGACAACTATACCCTTTTTCTGTGGCTCGCGCGGCGCGCGTTCGGCGGCGGTCATCTTTTGAGGCGGAGTCTTGACAATCGCTTCAGCCTGGGATACTCTGCGTAATAAAGTACTCTGTATCACGGACCACTGAAGGACGACTCTAATGAACAGCTCTCCTAGCGTGCCATCGATGCCGCTAATCAAGTTCCACTCGCGCTCCATGGGGTTGAAACTTCTCGTGGTCTGCGCATTAGCTCTGCTCATGACGATCCCCGCACTTTTTGTCATGGGGCTGGTCACGGACCGCACGAAGCGGGCCGCCGAAGTCGTGCAGCAAATCAGCAGTTACAGCGGCGGCCAGCAGACCTTTCTCGGACCGACGCTTGCGATTCCCTACAAGCTACCTCCGCAGGCATCCACGGGCCTCGCCAGGCGCGACCCCTATCTGATCTTCCCAACCGTCGCCTCTGGTGTTCTCAAAACCACAACCGAAGAGCGCCGTCGATCGCTATTCAAGGTGCCGGTGTTCCGCGCCGACATAAAACTCGACGGTGCTTTCGATCTGACCGCCGCGCCCACCGCCGGTCTCCAGGATGCCGAACTGGACTGGAGCCGCGCCGAGATCGTGGTGGGCGTGAGCGATGCCCGCGGAGCCTTGGCCGATGCGACACTGGCCGCGGATGGAAAGACCACGGTTTTAGTTCCGGCCGAATTGACCCCGGATATTCCCATCGCCGGCGATCCGTCCGGGCGCAAGCTTACCTTCTTTGGAGCAAGATTCGATGCGATCGCCAAGCCCAACACGAAATTCGACGTGACGGCCTCGCTGCGATTCTCCGGCGCGCAGCGCATTGCCGTTCTCTCCTATGGCAAGACGACTCGCATGACTGCGCAAGGCGATTGGCCAAGCCCTGGATTTGATGGCGGCTTCTTGCCAGTTCGCCGCACCGTAAGTAAGAACGGTTTCACGGCGGAGTGGTCGGTGCCTTTCATCGCCCGCGGTGTAGGCGCCGAGGGCCCGAGCGACTCCTTCGCCGGACTGCCGGCCACATCCCTCGGCACTTCGTTCATCGAAGTGGCCGACCCTTATCAATCGGTCAACCGGTCCCTCAAATATGTGCTCCTCTTCCTCGGCTTGATCTTCCTCTCCTACTTTGTTTTCGAGGTCATGACTGGCAAGCGTGTTCATCCGGCGCAATACCTCCTGGTCGGAATCGCGCAGATCATCTTCTACCTGCTACTGCTATCGCTCTCCGAAAGGATGGGCTTTGACTGGGGCTTCCTGGTTGCGGGCGGCGCCACCGTTACCTTGCTCTCGGCCAACGCAGGATGGGTGTTTGAAAGCCGCCTGCAGGCCGCGAGGGCCCTGGCTACATTCACGATGCTCTACGTTGTAATTTATCTCCTGCTCCGGATGGAGGACAACGCGCTACTGGTAGGGGCAATCGCCAGCTTCGTCGCCGTCGCAGCCACGATGTACCTCACACGCAAGATCGATTGGTACGGTTCTCCAGGCGCCGCGAGCGCAGTTGAACAGCTTGGTCTAGCTCCTGCTCCCAAAGATGCGTCGTAGATGCGGGCGAGTTGCACCTCGCCCGCGATTGTCTGGCTGGCTCAGAACATGAGCTTCAAGGCAAATTGAATCTGCCGCGAAGAGGTGCTCGTGTTGGTGATCTGGCCGAAGGTTGGGTTTATCGAAGCGCCGCCGTTCAATCCCTGCAGAAAGACGTTAGGATTGGGCACGCCGAAATTGGCGTGGTTGAAAATGTTGAAGAACTCGGCGCGGAACTGCAGGTGCGTCTGCTCGTGGATTGGTGTGTCTTTGATCACCGAGAAGTCGAAGTCGACGATACCAGGGCCGGTCAGGAAATCTCTTTGCAGGTTTCCGAGCGTGCCCGGAGTGGGCAAAGAGAACCCGGTTGGAGCGATCCAGTGTGCAACCGTGTGGGTGTTGAGAGTGTCCGCCGGCATCACCAGATTGGGCCGCTGGCCGCCCACCGTGTTTCCGCTTTGATCGAACCCGATGACCGCGTTGAAAGGCGGTCCGGTCTGCGACAACAGGTTCCCGCTCATCTGCCATCCCTTCACAAGAATGTTCTTTTGGAACGGGAAGTCGTAAGTGCCGCTCATGCGGAAAACCTGCGGACGGTCAAAAGCGCAGCGGCCGCGGTCGAAGGCTCCGTTGATCGGATCGGTCCACGGGGCGCCCGCTTCCAGGCCGTAGGTGCCGGAAGCATCGTCCATGCACTTGGACCAGGTGTAGGAAAGCTGGCCCGTTACGCCCTGGTAGAATCGCCGGTTCAGGCCCACCTGCAGGGAGTTGTAACTGGAATCCGCAATCGGCGCCTCGCTGCTCAAGGATGCGCCCTTCGGATTCAGGCGCGGGAAGCTCGCCATTCCCGCCCGGGTGGGTCCTAGGGGGGTGCCGAAGATCTGGACGCCGTTGATGGTTTGTGGCAACACCGGATTGATGTCGCGGGAGCCGTACAAGTGTACGCCGCGCGAGCCGACATAGCCGACCGTCAACGTGGTCGATGCAAAGAGCTGGCGCTGGATGTTGAAATTCCACTGATACATGCGCGGGGTCTGCGTGGTGTTGTAATCCACGCCCACAATTTGCGCCGGCGGAGGCAAAGCGCCCGGGAATGGATTCGGGAACGAGGGGACCGGCAGGAAGGACAGCGCGTACGGCGGGTTGAAGTAGTAACCGGAAGCAAACGAGCGAGCTTCGATAGGATCGAAAAATACTCCAAAGCCGGCGCGAAGGGCCGTCTTATGATCGCCAAAGACATCCCAAGCGACGCCGACTCGGGGATCGAAGTTATGCAGCGAAGGGTTAGACGCGAAAACGTTGGGCACCCTTTGGAATTTTCCAAAGGGTGGATTGATCACCGTGTTGAGCGGCTGCAAGTTGGTGGTGGGATCGGTCACGAACTCGTAGCGGAGTCCGAGGTTGAGAGTGAGCCGCGAACTGAGTTTCCATTCGTCGGCTACATAGGTATTGAACTGAATTTCCCGGAAATCACGGAAAGAGTCGGTCATGCCTGGCTGAGGGCCGATGAACAGATAAGGCTGGTTTTGCAAGAGAGCCTGGATGCTCCCGAAATTGTAGAACCCGCCGTACCAGCCTCCCTGCATGAAGTTGCTTTGCACACGGCTGAAGAAGCCGCCGAAGCGAATGCTGTGGGCCCCATGTGTCCAGAACATGTCGTCGGCCACTGGGAACTTGTTCTGCGCTTCCAGCAGCGGGGCGAAAATGCTCGGCCCAATCGACGACAGCCCGGTGATGTTCACGCCGCCATTCTGCCCGCGCTCCGGGAAGAAATCCAGCGCCTTTGTCTCGTCCGGATTTTGCAACACATCCGACTCATACGTCCGCGTAAAGCTGAAACGCAACTGGTTGAGCAGCGTTGGCGTAATCACCCGGCGCCACTCGATCGTGGCGAAGTGGTTGCCCGTACTCCCGACCTCAGGCCATCGTGGAGGCAGTGGCGAACCGAGGAAGGGGTAGGTGATGCCGGCGGCGTCGCGCACATAGCGGACAAACAACGAGTCTTTGCTGGATATCGTATAGTCGACCCGCGTCAGCAGGTAATTCTCGTTGCCGCTGGTCGTGTCCACTTCCTGGATCGACCCGACGCCGGGCCCGATGGTGGTTGTTGGCAGCGGGTACAGCGCCAGAATGGGAGCGGTCGCGGGGTTGATGCCCACGTTGACGCCGTTGACGATTCCCTGGTGCGCTGCCGCGTCTGGCACGAACGCGATCGCCGTTTGGCCTAAGGCTTTTCTCAGTTCCTCATCGTTGACGAAGAAAAACAGCTTGTCCTTCTTGATCGGTCCGCCGATGCTGCCGCCGAACTGGTTCTGCCGGAAGGCTGGCTTGGTGGATGGGTCGAAGAAGTTGCGAGCGTCCAGAGCGCTGTTGCGGAAAAACTCATAGGCCGACCCGTGGAAGGCGTTGGTCCCGGACTTACTAGCCGAGTTCACGACCGCTCCGTTGCCGCCAAACTGCGCGCTGTACGTGTTGGTCAGAACCGAGAATTCGGCGACGGCTTCCACGCCCAGCGTCGTGCCCATCACGCCGGAACCGGAGCCGTGGTTCCAAAAACCTTGAATGTCGACGTTGTCTAACAGATATGCCTGGCCTTCCGAGCGCGAGCCGGAAACGCTGAAGTTGTTCTCCAGTCCGTACAGCAGGTTAAAGCCGCCGTTTCCAACTCCGGGTCCGGCCGACACGCCGGGCGCCAGCGCCACCAGATCGGTGAAGTTGCGGCCGTTCAGCGGCAGGTCGTTGATCTGCTTTTGTCCTACAAAGGACGACAACGTGGATGAAACGGTATCCACCTGCGATACCTGAGCCTCCACGGTCAGGGTTTGCTGCGCCTGGCCAACGGGCATCGAAAAATCGACTACGGCTTGCGCGCCCACCGTCAGCGTGATGTTGGCGCGAATCACCTTCTGAAAACCTGTGGCCGAAGCCTCGGCTTGATAATCGCCGATGGGAAGATTCGCGATCGTATAGCGGCCGGCGGTGTCTGTTGGCGCTTGCTGTGTTTGGCCGGTTCCGAGATTCTTGACCTCAATGGTGGCATTCGGAATTACGGCGCCGGAGGTATCCGTTACCGTGCCTAAGATGGAAGCCGTTGAGCCCTGAGCGCTCAACCGGCTGGACAAGATGAAAACAAGTGCCAACACAGCGGCCACACGGCCGGCGTGGGCGCGAACAAAGAGCCCGTTAAGCATGACTGTCACCCCTGGGGACAAAGCTAATTGTATGCAGGCCAAAAATCAAGCCGATTCGGTGATATTCAGCATCAGCCAGGGTGATATCGAGCCCAGCGTACTGCTTGTCCAACCTATTGTTTGGAGAGATGCGCGCGGTCCCGTTCGTTCTCGCAGAAATCTTCGAAGATGTCTGCGTCAGCCATCAGATTGTACGGAATGTTGATCGTGAATGGCTTGATGTACATCCGCGGATCGTCGAACGTCATTTCGACGTTCAGGTGCCCGAAGTCGCGGCGGTAGAAGCGCTCCGTCACCCGCAACTCCTCGCTGTGCGGGTGCCCTGCGGCATCCAAACTGGTCTTGTCGTTGAACCCGGCAGTCTCCACCACCAGGGTGTCGCGATCCCAACGTCCCACCGAGTAGCCCATGTAAGCCGGCAAGTTGATTTCGGCGGGAAGAGCGCGGCCGTCGGTGTAGATCTGGCGGCGCAGGTTCTGGACTTCGTACAAAATCAGTGTTAGCCGCGGCGCCTGCACCACCTTGATCGGCTCGGAGAGCAAGCCGGCCAGTGGAAAGCCGGCCACTCCAGAGCAGACCTGGCTGGGGTCCCGCGCGCCCGCGCCCTGGCGAGGATGGCGCAGCTTTTCCAGCGCCTCGGGCCGCATCATCGCTTCTTCCGGCTTGTAATCCAGCAGAATATCGAAGGCGTATTTGTGCTGCGTTCCGATCTCCATTCCCGGCGGAGCCAGCGCAATTTCCGCGTCCATGCGATTGCCGAACAGCCGCCTCACTTCGGCGACTGTTGTGGTCTCGTGCATCCAGACGCCGGAAAGGTCCGGCTTGCCGTCAGCCGTGTGGGGCGTTGGCGCGGCGAGATCCGGTTTGCCATCCGGCGTGCGTGGCGTGCCCGGCGTAGGAAAGTTCAGCCATTGCGCGCGCGCTCCCAGCGACAGCACAAGTACCACCGTGATCTTCCAGAGACGCATCTCCAAACTCCAGGCCCTCAATGCTACCGTAGCCGCGATGGGTGCGCAATGCGTTTCTGGCGGTGTTTTATGCTCGGGCAAGGCGCCGCAAAAGCGACCTATTTCACGAGCGAGCGGAGGTAATCCCGAACCGCGATCTGCCCAAAATAATTTGCCGCGCCCTCCGCGTTGCCACTATACAGATCGTCCTTGATCTTCGGATTCGCGCCTCTTTGAATCAGCAGCTTCACCATCGCCAAATGCCCGTTTTGCGCCGCCATATGAAGCGCAGTCACGCCCTGGCCGTGAGCCGGTCCGCCGAAAGTCGCCTTCCGATCGACGTCCGCTCCATGATCGATCAGCCACGTCGCCGTCTCCAGACGATTGCGCACCGCGGCCCAAATGAGTGGAGTCCCCCGATAAGGGTCGGCATCCAGCCGCGCCCCGGCTCGAACCAGCCGCACAAGCACCTCCGTGCGGCCGCTTTTACAGGCCCAGACCAAAGCCTCGTCCAGGACTTCCTGCGCATCGGCCGATGGGCGCCAGTCCGGGAAGCCGCTGTGCGCCCGGTAAAATCCTCGCGCCGCACAGGCCTCGGGCGTGAGCGCCGTTTCACCGCGGAAGCACTTCTCCACTAGATCCTGATTACCAAGCCCGGCCGCGGCGCGTAAGTTCCCCGGCGCCGCCGAGTAGCTGCCCAGCAAATCCGCCACCTCTCGATGCCCCCAGAACAGTGCTGCGATCAGCGGCGTTCCGCCCGAGCCATGTGCTTCCACGTCGAGGTCCGCGCCGCGCTTCATCAATGCATCCGCGATGGCGCATTGATTGGAGTACCCGGCTTGATGCAGCGGCGTCCAGCCGCGGTCGTTCGCGTCATTTACGTCCGCGCCGGCGGCCAGCAGAGTCTCAACCAAAGACAAGCCCAGATCGGAATCCGCCTTCGCCGCGACACTCACCGCGAGGTTCAGCAGCGTATTCCCATTCGTGCCGCGTTGCCGCGCGAGCCCCGCGTGGCCACGCAGCAACGAATTCAGCGCCGCGACGTCCCCCGCCTGCAGCGCCCGAAAGGCCGCCAGAAACGGCTCCGCTGCCTGGGCCGCCGCATCCTGTGAGAGCAATCCCACCCGGTGCGCCAACTCATCCCACGAATCGAACCCATGCTCCCGGGCATAGACCAGTTGGGCATCTGTCTCGGTGAACTCTGCCCGGCGAATCTCTTCGTCCGAGCAGCCGTCGAAGCGCGGATGCCACGTCCGAATCTGCTCGAGCGCGGCTGGACCCGCCGAATGCCGCGTCCGCAAAAGGCCCTCAGCCCGGTCCCGCAACCACTGCAGATCGGCGACAAACAGCCGCGTGTGACGAGAGTCCGGCGAAGGTTCGGCGTATACCTTGAGTTTCGTCCAGCTTGCGAAGCCTTGCTCCCGGGCGATCACGAACTGCGCATCATGCAGCGCCACATCTTGCTGCACGTCCGCATCGTCTACGTGCGCCCACCGCAGGTGCTGGCCGCGTAACCGGGCGAGCGCTTCGGCGTTCCCGGCGCGGATCGCCCGCAACAATTCCCGAGCCTGTTTCTTCTGTTGTTCCAGATGCAAAACTGCCTCCTTCGTGTGCCTGGTCCGCATGACAGGCGAAAGAGGTGATTGAAAAGTGAATCCAACTTACAGGCAGGTGGGCGCAGCCCTTTCCGCGGACAGGACGCGCCCTGCGCGCGTCTAGGGTCAGGCTAGCAGAGTTCGGCCGCTATGGCACGTCATCCGTGGGACTCTGAAATGAGCGCCCGCGCGTTGCCGCAGACCACAAATGAAAGGCCGCGCCATCTCGCGATTTGCGGCCGTTAAATCTCCGACAACTCAGAAATCGTGCCCTGCGGTATCTTCGGCTGCAGGCCAATAAAGGCTGAGACAACACCCTTCAGCTCTTTGCCAATACCATCGAAGTCCCAAGCCTTGTGCTGCGAGTGCCTGCCGGCAACGCGTTGCGCAGTGAGATGGTGCAATTCCTTGCCTGCCCGCGCCCGGGAACTTTCGAGAAGAGGGCTGATCGCCGGGCGGCGGGCGTCCCAATTTGCAACGTAATCGGCCGCAATCACGTCGTCTGCGTGGGGATTCGACGGATAGAAGAATTCGATCAGGTTCTTGAGATGGAGCGCGAAGCCCTCCACTTTAAGATGCGCCTCGAACTCATCGCGTGGCTTCAATGCGCGGCAGACAACGAACATCTGGGCTTCATAGAATAGGTGCTCGCCGGCAAAGGCGAAAAGATCGATCGCCGGAGCCACCCGCTTTGCTCGCGATTCTGTAGACATATCCGGCCCAATCTTATCATCGTCCGAGAACTGGCACGCCATCCGTCCCGGCCGCAAGCGGCGAACTCCCCGCCGCTGGAGTAGTTCCGCGCGCTAACTCGTGCCGTACTTCGACGCGAGCAGCGCCGGCAGCGCGGCCACGCTGTCGATAAGGTCGGTATGCGGCTCCGCTTCCATCGTTTTCCGCGTTCCCACGCCCGAGAGCACTCCCACCACTCCGCGCATTCCGCCGTTCGTCCCTGCCTGCAGATCGAGCGGCGTGTCTCCCACCGCGATCACCTGTGACACGCACTCCACTCGCGCGGCCTCCATCGCATGGAACAGCATGTACGGCGCAGGCCTCCCTTCGCGGACATCGTCGCTTGTTATGCGAGCGACGAAATAATGTTCCCAGCCGAGCTGGCCCAGGATCGCCGCGGTGATCGGGCCGTCGAAGCCGGTGGACGTCGCCAGCGTCAGACCCATTTTTCGCAAGGAGCGAAACGCATCTTCGGCGCCCGGGATGCCTCGCACCGTTTTATAGGCATCGAGAATCCGCGCGCGAAAGTCAGCGTAAATGCCGTCAATCAGTTCGCCGCGCTCGGCATCCGGAAGCTTCCTGCGCTCGCTGACAAAATGCCGCACGACTTCGCGCTTGGCCGCCCCGCGCCACTGATTGATCTCGGCAGCCGACACCGTGATCCCCCGCTTTGCGAAGGCACTTTCCAGCGCCGCGGGAACGTCGCCGCGCTCCTCCACGATCGTGCCGCCGACATCCAACACCACCAGCCGGATCGGAAGCGGCTTGCCGGCTGCCCTCGCCAGCTTCGACGCCAGCGCGCCGGACGCCACAGCCGCCATCGCTCCCAGGGCCCGTCTTCTAGACGATTTCATATGACTCATTGGATCACGAGTCAGATTCGTCGGGGGCGCCTGAAGCGGCTGACCAGCAGAACTCAGTGGCGATTCCGTTTGACACGGTCTCGGTTCACCATCGGATAATCGAATTCGTGGGTAAATCGCCGGCCTTCTTTTCCGTGGTGACGCCCACGCGCAACCGGGCTCAGTCGCTTGCAGCCTGCCTCGCGGCCCTGGCCGGGCTCGAATATCCGCGCGACGCATTTGAAGTCCTCGTCATTGACGATGGCAGCGCCGAGCCCGTGGAGCGGACGGTGCAATGTTGGGCCGGCCGCCTGCCGCTCCGCCTGCTCCGGCAAGACAACGCGGGCCCGGCCAGCGCCCGCAACCACGGCGCGGCGCAGGCTCGCGGCGATTGGCTCGTTTTTCTCGACGACGACTGTGCGCCTCGGCCGAATTGGCTGTGCGCATTCAGCCATGCCCGGCCTCATCCCGAAGAGATGCTGGGAGGCGCAACCGTCAACGCGCTGCCACGCAATTGCTGCGCGGAAGCCAGCACGGTTTTGGTGGATTACGTCTGCGAGTACTTCTTGAATATATCGAGTCCGATGCGCTTCTTTACCTCGAATAACCTGGCTGTTTCCAAAAAAGGATTTCGCGATTTGGGCGGCTTCGACGCCCGCTTCCCTTTAGCTGGTGGCGAGGATCGTGAGTTCTGCTACCGCTGGCTCCAAGCCGGCGGCCTGCTGCGCCGCGTTCCCAATGCTGTCGTGGAGCATACCCATCCGCTGAATCCATCCACCTTTTGGCGCAAGCACTTTCACTATGGCCGCGGCGCGTTCCTCTACCATTCACGCGCGCTGCGGCAAAAGGCAACCGATCTCCGGCCGGAGCCCTTCGCGTTTTACGCCGGACTCCTCGGCTCGCCCTGGCGCAGTCCGCGGACTGGACATCCAATGGCGCTGGCAACGCTGCTGGCAATTTCGCAAGCCGCCACGGTAGCGGGGTTCTTCTACGAAGGTGCCCGCTCAGCAGCGAACTCCGGTTCGCGGCGCGCGCCGGCAGTGCTACCTTGATGAATTGCACGTGGAAGCCAGCATCATCGTAGAGGGCTATACCTGCGCCGAGATCGGCGATGTCGAGCGCTTTCGCCGCTCACTCGCCAGCGCCGTCGGCATGCAGCAGCAGGCCCGCAGTGCTCGCGAGGTCATCGTCATCGACACCTCCGGATCCCCTGAACTCGCGGCCGTCGTCGCCGAATTCCCCGAAGTCCGCACGGTCAAGGCCATCGGCCTGAAATACGACGACGCGAAATTCGTGGCCGCTCAACAGGCACGCGGCGAATACCTGCTGTATCTGGACGGCGACTGCCTGCCCAACGCGGCCTGGCTGGACGCACATCTCGGCGCCCTCAAGAACGGAGCCGACGCTACCGGTGGTTTTACCAGATACGACGGCGGTTTTCTTGCGGCCCTGGAATCGATTCTCGACTTCGGTTTTCTGATCCCTCTGAAGCGCAGGCCCCTGGCCTGTTACGCGTACAACAACTCGGGTTTTCGCCGTTCCACCCTGCTCTCCCACGCATACCCGGAAGGGGAGCTGCGATGCAATTGCTATGCCCACGCGCAGCAACTCCAGCGGCTGGGACGGCCTGTCGTTCTCATCCCGGAGGCGCGCGTACTGCACAGAGTCCAGCCGTTTTTCATCGAACGTTTCCGCCAGGGCTTCGACGCGGTGGCCGCGTGCCGCGTCAACCCGTCGCTACGCGAGCGTCCCTGGCTCGCTCTGGGTATCTTTGCGGCGCCTCTCTTTTATGCGGAAATGGTTTTGCTCGATTACCGCCGAATGTTCGCCGGGCGCCGCGATCTGGAGGTGCCCTTGTGGGCACTGCCCTTTACGCTCGTTTTGTTCCCGCTCTTTCGCCTGGTTGACCTGGCAGGCATGGTCAAGGCGCTCGCCTCGCCGCCGCGCCTTACGGAAAAGACCGCTGCGAACTAGCCGGTAGCCTGAGCCATCAGTCCTAGCAATGGGCCCGCGCCTGCAGATCGTCGGCCTCCGCGATGGACGCCACCGTCACTTCCAGATCGCGCAACCGCCCGTCCCGCACCTCGTAGATCCAGCCATGCACCGCAATCCGGCCGCCCCGCGACCACACATCCCGCACAATTGTGGTCTGCGAAACTGCCAGGGTCTGTTCGATGACGTTCCATTCGCACAAGCGGTCCCAGCGCGCGCGCTCATCGGGCAGACTGTCCAACGCCGCGCCGTTGCGCCGCCGGATCTGGCGGATCGGCGACAGCCAGTGATCGATCATCCCTGCCCCGCCTTCTTCAAGCGCCTGCCGGACACCGCCGCATCCGTAGTGGCCGACAACCATAATGTGCGCGACGTGCAAGGTCTCTACCGCGAATTGCAGCACCGACAGGCAGTTCATATCCGACGGATGGACCACGTTGGCCACGTTCCGGTGAACGAAGACCTCGCCCGGCAGCAGGCCGACGATTTCGTTGGCGGGCACGCGGCTATCCGAGCAGCCGATCCAAAGGAACTGCGGCGCCTGTTGCGCGGCGAGCCGCTCGAAGAATTCCGGATCGCGCGCCAGCATGCGCGCCGCCCAGCGCTGATTGTTTTCGAAAAGCTGCTTGAGGAGTCGCATGAGATCTTCTTTAGGAAAGCACGACCGGCCCGGCACACGCTCGGAGAGCAGCCCCAATGTCTACACTGGCCACGCCTTCGGCCGGCGCAGAGCCCGTCATCCCGATAAGATCATTTGCCGAAAATGTGCGAAAACGATTTTTCGTTCTCGTTGCAGATGTCTCCGATCAGTTCGGTGTCGAGCATGATGTGCAAGTAGCGCTTGGCGCTCCAAGGGCGCGTATACACCCTGGGATCATCAACCGTCAACTCCACCTCCAGGTTGCCGTAGGTCGGGCGGCGAATTCGCTCGATCGTGCGCCCCGATGAGGTGAGCGGGTCGCCTTTCAGATCCAGCCACAATCCGTCTTTGTAACCGATGGTCTCCACCACCAGCGCATCGCCTTCCCAATGTCCCACCGAGTAGCCCTTGAAACTGGGGAAGGGATCCTGAGGCAGCGGGCGCCCATCCAGGAAAATCTGGCGGAACTGCACCATGTATTCACTCAGAATGGTTACGGCGTCCACCGTCTGGACGATCTTTTGCGGGAAGAAATCGGCCCACTGGCGAACGGGCGAGATCGGCAGACAGCGGGTAGTTGGATCGCCTCTTCGATCCTCGGCCAGGTGTTGCCGCACAGAAGCCTCGACGCCGGGCTGGTAGGGAAGCTTCGATGTGGTCCCCTCTTGCCCGTCCTTCGTTCCGTTAGCGGTGACGTCGAACAGGCCGATCGGAACCCCTAACGGGACGTCGGAACAGCCGAAGACCTTGCCAATTCCCTCCAGCGTGCACGGCACTCGAATCGGATTCCAGATGCCGGAAAAATCGGGCTTGCCATCGGCCATCTTCGGTGCGGGCGCATTGAGGCTTGGCTTTCCGTCTGGCCCCCGCGGCACGTGCGCCGTCTTGACGTCTTGCCATTGAGCGCACAGGGGCAGCGTCGCGAACGCGATGGCCCCCAAAACCAGGTTCCGGACTCTGGATCGTGTCGCCATATGAATTCTCCCCGCCAGAGACTATACATCAATCGCATGGGGTCTTCTGTATCCCTCGCCGGCCCGCCATCCCCGTTCGTCGATCCCGGGCCGCTGCTCGCCGAACCGCGCTTCATTTGCTGCTCAATGTGAGGGAAAAATACAACCATGCCCCACTTACAAATAGCCGCAATCTTTCTCTGGATGTTCGTCATCCTCACCGGCATCGCCATCGGAGGCGGCATCTATGAAGTGCGCGCCGTCTATCCGAATTGGAAGCGGGATCCGAAGCCCGCAACGCTCGCGCGCCGCCTGAAGGAATCCAGCCAAATGAGCGCCGGCCGGCGCTTCTGGCCCTTCGTATCGCCGCTGCTTGCCGTGCTGTCGTTACTGAATATTTGGGCCGCCTTCGAAACCACCGGCGTCATCCGGCGGGTGTGGCTCGCCGCGGCCGCCGCCGTCGCCATTCGCAGCATCGCCGGCTATTCCTATTTCGTTCCGACCATGATGCTGAAGTTCGAAAAGCCGGAAACCACGACGCCGCGCGACCTGGAACGCGCCGTCCGCCGCTGGACCTCGCTCAGCCCCTGGCGGCTCTATCTCGAGTTCCCCGCCTGGATCGCGGCGCTCTGGGTTTTGACCGCGTTTCACGCCAACTAGTCGGCTATCCTCATTCCAGGGAGGCCCGTGGGCATGAAGAACCTGTTCGATGCGGCCATGGCGAATCAGATCCAGACCCGGCTCGCAAAATTGGAGCCGCAAAGCGAGAGGCGCTGGGGCAAGATGACGCCGGCGCGAATGCTGGCGCACTGCGCGGTGAGTGTCCAGTGGGCGACGGGAGAAGTGGTGCCCGAAAAGGGACCGCTCCCCACACGTCTGCTAGGACGCTTGGTGAAGCCCATGGTGTTTCGCAACGATGACCCGCTGCGGGAGAACTCGCCCACCGCGAAGAGTCTCATCGTAGTAGACGAACCGGATTTCGGCAAGGAGCGCGAGCGCTTATCCCGATTGATTGACAAATTCGCTAAGGGCGGCCCGGCTGGATGTACGGCGCATCCGCATACTTTCTTCGGCAAGCTGACGCCGGAGCAGTGGGCCATCCTGATGTACAAACATCTCGACCATCATTTGCGCCAGTTCGGGGTCTGAGCGTCTCACAAAGAGCAAGTCTTGAGGCACGGCCCCACTACTATCTCTCGCGCTCACTTTGCCGCAAACGCTCGATCTCATCCGCAATTACCTTGCGAACCCCGGCAGTCTTGATCTCCTTGAACTTCTGCAAAGCAACCTGTCCACGGTCTTCGTCCGACGGGTCGTATAGCTGAGCCAAGGCAGCACGGCGATCATCCTCGTGGGGCGGGAGCTCTTGAACAGCGGCTTTAAGTACGTCGCGGACTCGCGCTTCGACTCGGCCCCAATTCTCAAGCAGCCACTTCTTATTCTCGCCGCCTAGCCCGCCGCCGTGCACTATCCGCGAGCGAATCTCATAAAACTTCCGGATGAGCGCCGCAATCTCCTGCGCTTTCGCAAGATTGCCCGGTGCCACCAGCGCGCCGCTGCGGAGGCTGACGCGCCGCGTATTGAACTCCTTTTCTGGCACAAGCGTCGCTTCCAGCGCCGTGGCGTAGTCCACAATCCGGTCTACTTCATCCCATTGAGGATTGAATTGCTTTGCTCCTCCGGTCAAAAAGAACCGCCTTGCCGCCGAGAACCAGTCCGATCCCCATGCCCGGCTTTCCCGAAGAGAGCCGGCGAAAGCGGTCCACGACAAGCTTTCGTCTCCCCGCGCATTGAACAATGGAGACGAGTAGCTGTTCAGGTCGTTGATCGCTCGATAGGGGAACTGAACGCTTCTTCTGCCGCTCGGCTGAATGACTGCCACCCTGATGAAAGATATTTCGCCAGGCTTGTAAAGCCGCAGAAGAAACAGAATGTCTTCCACGTCGTTCGGAATACCCCCAAATGGCGATCCAGGCAGTCCGCGAGGCAATTCTGCGTAGGATTTCTCTAGCGTCCAATCCCCTTGGTTTACATCCGCAGAAGAGAAGACCTCTCGACGTTCCTCATATTCAAGCCCAATCCGGTGCATCACAAACTCGCCAAAGTCGATGCGCTCCGCGCTGGATTCGACATTGCGGACCAAGACGAGCGCCTTGAACATCAGGTCAGGGTTTGAAGTGCGTTGCGCACTCAGTGATCGGGAAGGCTACGCTGCAATCAGCGCTTTCGAGGAGATCGGCCTCATCCTCGAACGGGAGCCCCGTTTTGTAGGCGGTCGCGCTCCAGCGCGGCCAGTGCATCTTCGACGCTATCGTAATGTCCCGTCCAGTCGGTCTGCGTATTGTCGGCGTGAATCCGCATGATTTGCCAGTCGTTCCGACTGGGCCCTCCGAAGTTCGCAATTCTCGCCGTAGTGCCGTCCGGCAATCCGCCAACTCGGTAGCCAATCACCTCGCCGCCCCCATACAGCGGCCCATCACGAAGCCAAGCGTCTTCGTGGATTATGAAGGTGTGCTTCATCTCCTCTATTTTAGCCGAACGTGAGGCCTCCCCCAGCCCCCATCTAGTACGATAAAAGTATCCCCATGAGCTCCACCAGCGTGGACATCAAGAAAACTGTCAACCTGCCCAAAACCGCCTTCCCCATGAAGGCCAACCTCGCCCAGATGGAGCCCCGCACCCTCGCCCGCTGGGACGCCGAAAATCTCTACGCCAAAATCCGCGCCGGCCGCCCCATGTACGTCTACGGCCTGCCCATTGAAGCCAAAGCTCGATAGCAATGCCCTGCTTGATCCTAGCCGGATGTGGCAGACTGACAAACGGAAATGTACCGCAACTTCCCGATAGTCCTAGCTCTCATCGCCAGCGTTTCGCGCGCAGACGTCTACCTGCTTGATACCACCAAACCAAAAGACGCGGATCCGTTTTTCCGAATTCACAGCCAGTACCACTTAGGATTCAAGTGGGGATTTGTCGACAAACTGGGGAATATCGTAATAGCGCCTCAGTTCGCCGACGAGGGCTACTTTTTCGACGGGCTGGCGCGAGTTGTCGTTAACGGGCTGTCAGGCTTCATCAACGAATCTGGCAGAATTGCGATTCCCGCGCGCTATCAAGACGCGGGTGACTTCCACGACGGCTTGGCGCCCATCCGCGTAGGCAAGAAGTGGGGATATATCGATAAGGCGGGGAAGATCGTGATCGCCCCAGCTTTTCAGGGTGCTGCCGCCTTTCGCCAGGGACTGGCTCGCGTTGAAGTCTGGGAGAAACTTCGCTGTCTACGAGGCGGACAAATCTATTCAAAAGACAACGCGCCGGATTACGTTTACGGTATTCAGTCGGATATACGCCACGATATGAACAACACCTGTTTCCCGCTGGATTCCAAAGTCGGATATATCGACAAATCCGGGCGCTTTGCTATCCCCCTCCGTTACCTGGAAGCTCATGACTTCTTCGAAGGCCTCGCGGCCGCCCGGCTAAAGCCGACCGGCAAGTACGGCTTCATCGATAGGAACGGAGCCGTAGTCATTGACTTCCAATTCGATGAAGCCGGCAAGTTTTCAGAGGGGCTCGCGTGGGTCCGCATTGGACGAAAGACTGTAAATGGCATCCGTGATCCCGGACAGTGCGGATACATCGACCATTCGGGGAAATTTGTTATTCAGGCGCAGTTCGGGGATGCTACGGACTTCTCCGAAGGTCTCGCTGCCGTGTCCCTTACGGATCGTCCAGGAAGAGGCTTCATCAACCGATCCGGCAACGTCGTGATCCCAGTCCACTACGTCTGGGCTGAACCGTTTTCTGAAGGACTCGCCCAGGTGTGCAACGAGGTAACTTGCTCCTATATCGACCACGCAGACAGAGCAGTCCTGAGTTCTTTCCAGGCTTTAGGGTCGTTCTCCGGCGGCTTGGCAATCGTGCGCGCGCGAGACGAGCACGGAAGGACCCTATATGTTGACAAGACCGGCCGCGTCGTCGCGCCCGTCCAAGTTGAAGCTGCTCACACCAGCAAACCCGCCGGTCACCACAAGTAAGCTTGCAACCGTCGGGGTCGTGGATGTCCTCAGCCGCGTTCCGAGCATCAGTCTTGTTTGAAGCCTCCATCTAGTACGATAAAAGTACCCCCATGAGCTCCACCAGCGTGGACATCAAGAAAACTGTCAACCTGCCCAAAACCGCCTTCCCCATGAAGGCTAACCTCGCCCAGATGGAGCCGCGCACCCTCGCCCGCTGGGACGCCGAAAATCTCTACGCCAAAATCCGCGCCGCACGCGCCGGCCGCCCCATGTACGTGCTGCACGACGGCCCGCCCTACGCCAACGGCAACATCCACCTCGGCCACGCGCTGAACAAAATCCTCAAGGACTTCATCGTCAAGCTCAAAACGATGGAAGGCTTCGATTCGCCCTACATCCCCGGCTGGGATTTAATCGAAAGCATCCGGCAATCGGCTATAATTGCCTAATTCGATGAATCGCCGACGACTTTCTGCGGCATCCTTGACAGTCGGCGTACTTCTACTGTTTTCATTTGCTTTGGGCATTACGGGTCAGACATTCCACTTGCAACTTCAGCCCAATTGGCTATCGGCAGCATCAGATAGTGGACCCGTAGTCTTCTCGATCGAAAGTCTGCCGGCAGCCCTCTACGCAATGCTGTCTGCCGGCACGTTGGCAGTGCGCTGGAATCAACAAGTCTTTCCCGTAAGCCTGTATGTAGCCAACAACGAACTGCAGGCCGAATTTACAGTCCCTGCCTCCGCCTGTAAGCCGGGACTCGTTGACGCCGTCCTCTGGAATACCGCTACGCAGCAACCATTACCCTACCGGGTTTGGGTCTCGGTGGTTTTGCCAACTCGGGGATCTATATTCGAAGCCGACCCGACATCCGACCGCTTTGTTTCTGCCGGAGTTGGCTCGCCCGCGACGATTGCACAGAGCGGCGACTCAATCGACATTTTTCAGCTCTCCACCGGCAAATTGATTCAAACGGTGCCGCTGTCACCGCCGCAACGCGTGGTCGCGTTCACGCCCGATACGCAATACGCGTGGGTCGTACAAGACGATCAGCAGGGACGTCTTGCACGACTGAACCTCGCAACCCAGAAGCTCGATGAGCAGATTCAGGTACATTATCCCAAGCCGCCGAATTCTGTATCCGAAAGCACGATATTGGGTGCCCAGGTGTACAGAGAAGACCCTCGAATCCTGCTGGTGGTTACTGGCAATCAGGGCTTCCTCCTGGAATATGTCGATGGCGTTCCAGTCAACAATGGCTCTCCCACCAACTGGCAAACTAGCTATCCGCTCGTACTCGACGACATCGGCCGCGTGATGATTGGGTCTCAAGAGCTCTGCGAAGTGAGTGCCACGATTGGATTCTCAAACTGCCAGCCGATGTCTGTGAAGGTCGGTTTTTGGCCGACCGCCGTTTGGAGCGGCAAATATGTTGATACTAGCGGCAATGTCCGTGACGTCTCAACTGGCCAAGTAGTCGGAACCCTGCCTAATGCCGCAGCCCTATATCTTGCAGAGAGCGACCGACTCTTCATGGATGGTAATTTCGCGGACGGCACCTCGTTAGAGGTCTATACAAAGTTGAATGGCTTGAGCCTGAGCCTTACACCATCGCCCACCAATCGAATCTGGGCTCCGGACTGGATGGCTGTTCAAACCCAAAACGGAATTCTCGTAGCCCAGGTTCCTCAACTGCTGCCTCTGCCTTCGTTCCCCGCGCAGGGGCTTGTCAATGCGGCCACCAACCAATCGGTGCCCCTCTCCGCTGGTGAGATCATTTCCATCTATGGACAGAACTTGGGCCCGGCCTCTGGCGCCGGTCCCGTGGTTGACTTGGGATTGCAGCTGGACGACGCAGTCGAGCAGACGAGTGTTGTCTTCGACGGCGTCAATGGCGCAGTGCTGTTTGCCGGGCTCAACCAGATCAACGCCATCGTCCCCGACTCGGTGTCTGGACAAGATTCGGTGCCCGTGCAAGTCGTTCACTACGGGATTCCGTCGGCGCGGGTCACGATGCAGGTCTCCGCGTACGCACCTGGGTTGTTCTCGCATCCGGTGCAGGGCAAACCTTACTTAGTTGCGCTCACGCAGTCCGGCGCATTGCAATCCCCAACCGCCCCGCTCACGCGCGGCACCGTGGCGACGTTCTGGGGAACTGGTCTAGGATTGCCTCCAGACGAAAACTCACACTCAGTCGTCGCTCGCCCGGCTGAAGTTGCCGTTCTTCCAACGATTTCCATCGGCGGCCACAATGTTCCAGTGTTGTATGCTGGCGGTTCTCCTGGTCTTACGGCCGCGCTCACTCAGATCAACGTGCAGATACCGAACGATGCCCTCGTCGGCGACGCCATGGACGTGCAGATCTCGGTTGCCGGACTGACACAAGACGCCGGATTCGTCGCAATACAATGAACGCGAACGCAGCCGTCATCTGGACTAAGCTCGCCTTGTTCGTTGCCTTCGTCGGCTATTGTCACGCCGCGTCAATGCCAGATCCATTGCGCGAAATGGCGTTCGAGGAGTATTCTCCAGGAGCCTGGCGTGCTCTGTGCGGTCCGCGGTTTACCATTCTCAAGGACGGCTTCCTCGTCCGCCACGGCCGGGAACTCAGCCGTTTCCGCTGGGATCGCTCGTTGCAATTGGCAGTCATTACAGCAGAAGAGCTCGTACCCAGTTACTCCTACCGTCTTCGTCCCGGTGTTGATGCTGCTCCTCTTACCCATGCCCGACGGATCCGCGCGTCTCGTAGAGATGGGAAGGTCTCCATCGTCTACTATTTTGGACCGCGCGGCATGGAGTTCGACATCGAGATTGCTGCTGGAGTCAAGGCACCGACAATCGCTCTCCAGGCTCTGGACACCACCTTCCAGTTGGATCAGCGAGGCCGCGTAGCACTGAGCGATATAGCTGCATTTCTGCCGCCCGTAGCCTTCTCCACCAACTATTGCGGCGGAAGGAAGAACGTCAGCGCAGTCTACCGTCTCGTCCACAATCATCTCTTGAAGTTCGAAGTTGGACCGCACAATCCGCGCGAACGGCTTATCATTGATCCGGCCGTGACCTACGCAACATATTTCGACAGTTCCGGGAACGACTCGCCGATAGCCTTACGAGAAATGCCCGACGGCAGCATCTTCATAGCGGGTAATGCTGCCAGCGTCGACCTTCCACAGGGCGTTTCGCTGAATTCATCCATGGAGCAGCCACAGATGGCGGGATGCTTCGTCGCTCGCCTGGTTCCAACCCTCAGGCAAATCAGGTTCGCATCATATCTTGAGGGTGCGAGTTGTTCCTCCGTTGATATAGACTCCGTCGGTCGCATCTTGCTTGTCGGGCTGAGCGAGAGCGAATCGGGCTTGAGCACGTCAGATGCGGAGTATCCCTTGCCCAGGTCCACCGTTGATTATTTTCTGGCACGCATTTCCGAAGACGGCCGGACACTGGAATACGCCACGTTTCTCAACATGGGCTCGAATAGCTCTGGTGGCCCGATGCGTGTTCGGGCGGGCACGGGCGACTTTGCGTACCTGTCTGTCAACGACTATGGATTGAATCTGCCGGTCATCACCGGCGGCTACCAGGGACAGCCCATGGACTCCGATTTGGTGTTGCTCCGATATGACTTGAGCGCACATCATTTTGACCGGAAAACTCACTTGGCGGGTGCTGGAGCTCTGCGCGGATTAGAAATATCTTCCTCCGGTTCGCCATACATCTTTGGCGCCACCATCTATACGGATCTTCCTTTGCAAAATCCTGTCCAGACAACTCCTCCAACTCCAAACTGTCACGCGGGCTTTGGTGACTGTTACGCTGGCTTTGTCGCCGAGTTTTCATCGGACTTGAGCAGCTTGCTTTTTAGCACCTATCTAGGCGGCCAAGGCAATGACTCGGAGATTGACTCTCTAGTGTTTGCCTCCAACGGGGCACTGCGCTTGGCGGGGTTTGCGGGAAACGAATCGATTCCAGGCTTGCAGCTGGTACGGCCGCTACAAGGACAAACATCCGACGTGTCCACATTCAGCGTTGAAATCATACCCGGCAACGCTGCTGTGCGGAAGGGGTTCCTGGCGGGCGGATACTCAGAAGTCAGTTTTGTGAATCCCTATACGCTGTGGGTCAACACTTCAGGATTGTTCCTGAAAGACGGTCGCTATTGCTTGGTGCTGGGCGGGTATCCAACAGGTGTCCCACCTGGTGGCGCGGCCTTCCAATACCCAGGACCCGCACTGGGGTGTCTCAACGATACGGCAAGCGATTTCGTTCTGGTCACTCCCGTTGCCTCCGGCTTAGAGAATGTGGCTGCGCTGGTGGCCCCGTCCAGCAATGGCGGCATTTGGTCTGTCCAAAGCGCCGGCGACAACAGCGACGAAGTGCCCGATGACCTTCTTGCGAGCGCTTTCCAGCCTCTTCCTCCGGCCTCGGGATCCAATCACATCGTCTTGCGCTACATCGATTTGGGAACCGCAACACCTGTGATGGTAAGTCCCTCACCTCTCGAATTGATCGCCGGTGCGGGAAGCGCGGGCCAACTCCTCAACGGTCGTAACTTCGCCGAGGGAATGTATCTGGACCTGGGAGGGCAAGCCGTGCCCCTAACTCCAACCAGTTCGACTTCCGCCATCGTCGACCCACGTGGAACAGTCAACTTGGTTGCAGGACAGTATATAGGTCGTCTGGCAATGCCGACTACGCCGCAGGCGCTCACCTCCGATCCTTTCCCCGTGACTGTGAGCAATTTGCCTCCGTCGTTCCTACCCTTCGCAACGACCTCTGATCCAAGCATCTTCACTCTAATCGGGCCTACCTACCCCACCAGCCAAGTCACTTGGCGCGGTCAGCCACTCCCGATCATCCCAGGGCCCACGCCCAGTCACGATTATCAAGTTCAACTGCCAGCCGGAACGGCGCCCGGTCCGGGTGAACTGGTTCAGACCAATCCTCGCCCCGGAGGGGGCGTGGAAAGCCAAAGCATAACCTTCGGCGGGACGGGCGCTGCAGTTGCACTGCGACAGAAGCCACGGGACCAGCCTCTGACAGACCTCCCTGCGGACATCTATCAAGTGGATCGGCAGCGCCTCGTCCTTTACACGGCCAAGGCAGTTCTGAACGGTGGCTTTGAAATCGACTCCTATGATCTGGGCGCTGGCCAACAGACAGCCAGCGTAACCCTGCCGAACTGGGGCGCCAACTCAATTTGGGATTTTCAGCTCTCGCCGGACGGGTCGCTGCTGTATCTCGCCGACAATCAGTTTCGCATTCGCCGCATCCAGACGAAGGATCTGGCTGTGGATCTGACGTTTGGCGTTCCCGCTGACGTCCCACCATCGGCAATCCTAGATAACTTCTCGCTCCGCCTGATGGTCTTAGCCGATGCGCCCGAGTCGCTATTGGTCACGACACCCGGCGGCCGAATGTTGATCTTCGATCGAGATCAACCGCGCGTTTACAGCACGGATGACTTTCCCTCCAGGTTTATCCAACAAATGGAGCCAGTGGTCGCTACCAGTAGTTATGTCTATGCAGTGCAAAATCACTTGCTGCATCCTGGTTCTCCTTGCATACTGCGCTATGCGATAGATAGCCTCGGGTTCTCTCCGCCGGAAGAGTTCTGCAACCCGCCTCTCCAATGGGGGAAATACGCCGAGATGAAGACGTACGACGGCACAATGGTGCTAGAAGCATTCCAAAAGGTCCGCGCCTTCTATGATGGAACCCTTGTGAACTACAATCTGACGATCGATACAAGCCAAAACCTTGCTGCTTTCGTCAATTCGCAGGTCCTCCCCTTGAACGATATGCCGATCGCCGCTCAAATAGTGCTCAGGCAGTTGGACACCGGTGAACCCATCGGCCATCTGCCATCTTCAGGCTTCTTCCTATTAGGCAGCGCAGGGCATTCGGGCGGAGTAGGGAACCTTACGGTCGCCGGCAAGCTGATCTTGTTCCTAGAAACAGGTGGGACTAACTCATTTGTGGGAATCATCTACGATTGGCCCGACAACATCTTGCGTTACCCGTAGAGGACACGCCGCGGGCCTCTAAGCCGCTTTCAGATAGGATAAAGATATCCCCATGGGCGCCACCAGCGTGGACATCAAGAAAACTGTCAACCTACCCAAAACCGCCTTCCCCATGAAGGCCAACCTCGCCCAGATGGAGCCGCGCACCCTCGCCCGCTGGGACGCCGAAAATCTCTACGCCAAGATCCGCGCCGCCCGCGCCGGCCGCCCCATGTACGTGCTGCACGACGGCCCGCCCTACGCCAACGGCAACATCCACCTCGGCCACGCGCTCAACAAAATCCTCAAGGACTTCATCGTCAAACTCAAAACGATGGAAGGCTTCGATTCGCCCTACATCCCCGGCTGGGATTGCCACGGCCTGCCCATCGAAGCCAAAGTCGATAGCGCGCTCGGCTCGCGCAAGCAGCACATGACCACCGCGCAGATCCGCGCCGAGTGCCGCAAGTACGCCACCAAGTACGTCGACCTCCAGCGCCAGGACTTCATCCGCCTCGGCATCCTCGGCCGCTGGAACGATTACTACCTCACCATGAGCCCCGCCTACGAAGCCGTCATCGCGGGCGCTTTCGTCGACTTCCTCGATCGCGGCTACGTCTACAAAGGCCTCAAGACCGTCAACTGGTGCCTGCACGACCGCACCGCCCTCGCCGAAGCCGAAATCGAATACGAGAACCACACCAGCCCCTCCATCTGGGTGCGCTTCGCCCTTACTTCCGACCCCGCTCACATCGATCCCGCGCTCGCCGGACGCAAAGTCTACGGTCTCATCTGGACCACCACGCCCTGGACCATCCCGGCCAATGTCGCCATCGCCTATCATCCGAAGTTCGAATACGTCGCCGTCGAAGTTGCCGGCGACGTCTATATCGTCGCTCTCGAACTCCTGAAGATCACCGCCGAAAAACTCGGTTGGGACGATCCGAAAACCATCGCGGCCTTCGCCGGCTCCAAACTCGAAGGCGCCATCTTCCGCCATCCTTTCTTAGAGCGCGATTCGCTCGGCATCCTCGGCGATCACGTCACGCTCGAACAAGGGACAGGCGCGGTCCACACTGCCCCCGGCCACGGCCAGGAAGACTTCGACATCGGCGTCAAGTACGGGCTTCCCGTATATTGCCCCGTCGATCCCGCCGGCCGCTTCTTTCATGCCGAAGGCGCAGCCGGACGCCTGCCCGAAACGATCATCGGCAAAACTGTTTGGCAGGCCAACCCGCTGGTCATCGACATCCTGCAATCGCACGGCGCGCTGCTCGGCCAGGAGACCATCGCCCACAGCTATCCGCATTGCTGGCGCTGCCACAACGCCACCATTTTCCGCGCCACCGAACAGTGGTTCATCGGAATGGACCGCAACGATCTCCGCGCTCGCACGCTCAAAGCCATCCAGAACGTCAAATGGATTCCGTCGTGGGGCCAGGAGCGCATGTACAACATGATCGCGACGCGCCCCGACTGGTGCATCTCGCGGCAGCGCGTCTGGGGCGTGCCCATCATCGTCTTCTATTGCGAGAATTGCCAGGAGCCGCTCACCGATCGCAAAATTCTGGATCGCGTGGTCCAGCAGTTCCGCGAGCACACCACCGACGTCTGGTACGACAAATCCGCCGCCGAGCTCATGGGCGGCCCCGTCACCTGCCCGCGCTGCGGCGGCCACGAGTTCCGCAAGGAAACCGACATCCTCGACGTCTGGTTCGATTCCGGCTCCAGCCATCTGGCCGTGCTCACACCTGAAAACGGCCTGCCTTGGCCCAGCGACATGTACATCGAGGGCGGCGATCAATATCGCGGCTGGTTCCACAGTTCGCTGCTGGTGGGCGTCGGTCTCAAGGGCGAAGCGCCATACCGCGAATGCGCCACCAACGGCTGGACGCTCGATGAGCAGGGCCGCGCCATGTCCAAGTCGCTCGGCATCGGCGTCGAGCCCGAAGAAGTCATCAAGAAATACGGTGCGGACGTGCTGCGCCTTTGGGTAGCCTCGGTCGATTTCGTCGAGGACGTGCGCCTTTCCGACACGATCCTGAAGCGCCTCACTGAGGCGTATGTAAAACTTCGCAATACCGTCTTCCGTTACGCGCTCGGCAATCTTTACGACTTTAATCCTGAAAAAGACTCCGTCGCCACCACGGAAATGCTGGAAATTGATCTTTGGATTCTGGAAAAAACCGAAGAAATGGTCGCGAAATGCCGCGCCTGGTACGACGAATATGCCTTCCATAAGGTCTACCGCGCGGTCTACGATTTCACCACCACGGATTTGAGCGCGGTTTACTTCGATATCGTGCGCGACCGCCTCTACACCACCGCGCCCCGTTCCCGCGCCCGCCGCAGCGCCCAGACCGCCATCTATCGCATCCTCTACGCGCTGGTGCGTTTGCTCGCGCCGTTCCTGTCCTTCACCACCGACGAAGTCTGGGCCGAGCTGCCCAAGCCCGCCGGCGCACCCGACAGCGTTCATCTCGCGCTGTTTCCCGACCCAAGCGAGCTCACGCAGGGCATCGCTCAGCCACAGCGCGAACGCCTCGCCAACTGGGACCGCCTGATGGCCGTCCGCGACGAAGTCCTGAAGGCCCTCGAAATCGCCCGCCAGGTGGAAAAGAAGATCGGCAAGCCGCTGGAAGCGCAAGTCATCTTGACCGCGCCCGGCGAAGTTTATCCCCTGCTGCAGGAATACGTTGACGATTTGCCGGCGATCTTCATCGTCTCCCAGGTAGTATTGAAGAAGGGAGACACGCTCTCGGTTGCAATCGAACGCGCCGAGGGCGACAAGTGCGAGCGCTGCTGGAAATACACCAATGAGGTCGGCCAGAGCTCCGAGTTTCCCACGCTCTGCGAGGCCTGCCAGCGCGCGGTTCGGGAGATCCTGGGCGAGTAATATGCAATCCCGGCCGTTCCCGTTTATTCTCGCGGCGGTCGTGTTCCTGCTCGACCGGATCTCGAAGGCGTTCATCAAGGCGCACGTCGCCAGCTTCGACACCATCACCGTGATCCCGGGCTGGTTCAACATCGTGCATACCGAAAACCCCGGTATCGCCTTCGGCCTGCTCGCCGACGCTTCCGGCCTCTGGCGCGACATCGTCCTCATCGGATTCTCCGCCGCCGTGCTTGTGGCGATCTCCTTTGTGCTGCTGAAGCCCGGCGCCAAACACGACCTGCTCGTGCGAGCCGCCCTGGGCTTCGTCCTCGGCGGCGCGCTTGGGAACCTGTATGATCGAATTGTGAACGGCACTGTCACGGACTTCGTGGAGGTGCACGCCGGCCCGCACTATTTCCCGGCCTTCAACGTGGCCGATAGCGCCATCACCATCGGCGCTTGCCTGCTGTTGCTGGACATGTGGTGGGCCAAGGAGCGAAAAGTCAGTCATGCTACCGAAGCTAATCTCCATCGGTAACTTCTTTCTCCCTACGTACGGGACGCTCGTCGCTATCGGCTTCCTACTGGGCCTCTTCGTAACGCTGCGGTTGGCGAAGCGCGCCGGCCTGCCGCGCGAGCCGATCACCAACCTTGTGATCTATTGCGCGTTGGCCGGCCTCATCGGCGCGAAGTTGTTCATGATCCTGTTCGATTTCCAGAGCTATTGGAACGACCCCAAGTCGCTGTTCTCGTTCAACACGCTGCAGGCCGCCGGCGTCTATCAGGGCGGCTTCCTCCTCGCGCTCGTTACCGCTATCCTTTATATGCGCCGCCAGCATCTGCCGGGATTCGAGACCTGCGACGTTTTCGCCCCGGGCCTCGCGCTCGGCCAGGCCGTCGGCCGCCTCGGTTGTTTTTCGGCCGGCTGCTGCTGGGGCACTGAGACCAATCTGCCGTGGGCCGTGACGTTCCACAATCCGCAGGCGCATGACCTGACCGGTGTGCCTTTGGGAGTCCCGCTGCATCCCGCGCAGCTCTACGAATCCTTCGCCGACCTGCTCATCTTCCTCGCCCTGTACTACCGCATCGGCAAAACGCATACCGCCGGCACGATTCTCGGTTGGTATCTGACGTTGTATTCAGCGGCTCGCTTCGCCATCGAGTTCTTCCGCTACCACGAGCAGGGTCTGCATTACGGCCTCTCCTACACGCAATGGATTTCGCTTGCCACACTCGCCGCCGGCATCGTGCTGCTGGTAGTCCGCCGTGGTGCTGCCAAGATGGCCTTCGGCAGCAAACCGGTTCACTCGTCCACGTGAATCCGCTTGAGATGCGCGGTCTCGCCGGAAACGATATGCACTTTCGTTTTCGCGACGCCTAGTTTCTCGGCCAGGAATTCGCACAACGCGCGATTGGCTTTGCCCTTTTCCGGAGCAGCCGCCACCTTCACCTTCCAGGTTCCGTCCGGAAGGTAACCCGCCAGCTCGGTCTTCGAACTCTTAGGAATCACCTTGACTCGGAAGTCCATTTGGCGATCGCCTCCAGCAGCCGCTTCGACGGGCAAGGCTTGGAGAGGAACTCATCCACCGGCAGCGTTTCATCCGGGTGTGCTCCGCTCAGCACGATAATGTGCGCCTTGCCGGCGATCGCCTCGATCAACCGGCGGCCGTCTTCGGGGTTCGGAATGCGAAGGTCCGTCACCACCAGTTGGCAGCCGGGCAAACGCTCCAACGCTTCGACGGCGTTCTGCGCACCGACTACTTCATACCCTGCGTTCTCCAGAATCTGCTGCCGAATCTCGAGCTGCCCGGGGTCGTCTTCCACCACCAGGATGCGGGCCATCAAACGAACTCGATGCGCGCGATCACCAGTTGCGGCATCTGGTTGTTCCAGCCGTCGGGAATGTCGTCGAACGGCAGCCGGAACGCGCGCGTCTCGCCGGGCTTCAAGGCGCTCTGCACGATCTGCACGCGCTCGCGCAGCACCACTTCGCCGTACACGTTATAGAAGATGCAGAACACGTCGGCGCGGTTGACAGTGCGGTCGCCGGTGTTGGTGATCTTGCCCTGGATTTCGGTGACCGTCTGCTTGACGTAGCTCTCCGTCGCTTTCATCGCGACGTCGGAGAGATGCAGGTTGTGAACGTAGGCTTTGGCTTCGGGCGTGAGCGCAGGCGGTCCAGCCGCGGGGCGCGGGCGATTGACGTACCATAGCAGGCCGCCGGCCAAAACCAGCGCGATGGCCAAAGTGACGAGTAAGCTCTTACTGCCCACTGACGGTCATCTCCCCAATCAGCAAAGTCGGCGACGCCACCGAGCCGCGGAACTCGAGGTCGGAGCCAGCGGCTTCGAGATCCATCAGCATGCGCGGCAACGTGGACGCAATGGTGATCTCGGATACAGGATAAGCGAACTCGCCATTCTCGATCCACAGGCCGGCTGCGCCGCGCGAGTAATCGCCGGTGACGATGTTGACGCCCTGGCCGATCAGTTCCGTCACGTACAGTCCCTTGCGGATGCCGCGGATCAGCTCTTCGGGCGAGCGCGTTCCTCTTTCGAGATAGAAATTGCCGTGCCCGACGCCGGCGTTGCCGGTGATGCCGCGGGCGGCGTTGCCGGTGGTGCGAAGCCCGAGCTTGCGAGCAGTGTAACTGTTCAGCAGATAGCTCTGAAAGACACCGCGATCGATGACCACGGTGCGGCGCGAAGGCACGCCTTCATCATCGAAGGGCGAGGTGCCGAACAGGCCCGGAATGGTCCCGTCGTCGATGATGGTGACGTGCTCGGAGGCGACCCGCTCGCCGAGTTTGCCCGCCAAGAAGGAAGCATGGCGGTAGATGGCGTCGCCTTCCACGGCGTCGAAAATGTTGGCGATCAACGAACGCGCGGGCATCGGATCGAAGATCACCGGAACTTTCTGCGTGGGCACTTTGCGCGAACCCAAGCGGCGAACGGTGCGCTCCGCGGCACGGCGTCCGATGGCGGCGGGGCTTTCGAGCTTCGCGTGGCTGCGGGCGGAGGAGAACCAATAGTCGCGCTCCATGGAGTCACCCTGGCGAGCGACCGGGGTGGTACTGAGAGAGCAGCTAGTAACGCGGTAGGAGCCCGCAAAGCCTCGTGAGTTCGCAAACACGCGCGCACCCGTAACGGCGCCAAACGACGCTCCATCGGAGTTAGTGATGCGCGGGTCGGCCGCGAAGGCGGCTTCTTCGGTTTCGAGCGCCTCGCGGATGCGGGCGGCAGTGTCGATGCCTTCCAGGTCGTCCGAATAGAGCTCGAGGTCGCCAGAGATCGCGCCCAGGTCGGAGGCTTCGGGAAGCCCGGCGTGCGGGTCGTCGGTCGCGATCTCCGCGACTGCCAGCGCCGACTCCACCATCTTGCGGATGCCTTCGCTGGATAAATCGGAAGTGTACGATGATCCGACGCGTTGTCCGATCAAAATGCGCAGCCCCGCGCTGCGCGATCCCGCATCGATCAGTTTTTCGAGCGACCGCATGCGGACTTGGGCCGAGAATTCATCGCCCTCGGCGAGCGTGCATTCGGCGTCGGTGGCACCGCGCTCCAGCGCCAGGCGCACTGCGTGTTGAGCGAGTTCCGGATCGATCATCCCGCCGTGCCGCCTACCGTCATGCGATCAATCTTGATGGTGGGAATGCCGACGCCAACCGGCACGCTCTGGCCGGCCTTGCCGCAGATGCCGATGCCTTCGTCGAGTTTCAGATCGTGGCCCACCTGGCTGACGTATTTCAACGCCTCCGGTCCGTTGCCGATCAGCGTTGCGCCGCGCACGGGACGCGTGATGTGCCCGTCTTCGATCAGGTAGCTTTCCGCCGCGCTGAACACGAAATTGCCGCTGGTGATGTCCACCTGGCCGCCTCCGAAGTTCGCGCAGTAAAGGCCGCGCGGAGTGGAGCGGATGATTTCCTCGGGATCGCTTTCGCCAGCCAGCAGGAAGGTGTTGGTCATGCGCGGCATGGGGATGCACTGATAGCTTTCGCGGCGTCCGCTGCCGGTGGAGGACGAACGGAGCAGGCGGCTGGAGAGCTTGTCGACCAGATATCCGCGTAGGACGCCCTTCTCGATCAGCACGTTCTGCTGCGTGGGCGCGCCTTCATCGTCGACGTTCAGCGAGCCGCGGCGATCGCGGATGGTGCCGTCATCGATGACGGTGCACAGCGGGCTGGCGACTTGTTGGCCGATGCGGTCGCTGAAGGCGGAAACTTTCTTGCGGTTGAAGTCGGCTTCGAGGCCATGACCGACGGCTTCATGCAGGAGGATGCCGGGCCATCCGGGGCCGAGCACGACGGTCATTTCACCAGCCGGCGCGGGGACCGCGTCGAGTTGCACGATGGCCTGGCGGACCGCTTCGCGCGCGAAGTGTTCGGGCGTCTTTTCCTGTTCGAAAACTTCCAGGCCGACGCGGCCGCCTCCGCCGGAGTAACCGCGCTGCGGAGGGCCGTCTGCATTGCGGGCGAGGACGGCGACGCCTATGCGCGCGAGCGGCTGGCGGTCGAAGGTCAAGACGCCCTCACTGGTGGCGACCAGCACATGGCGCAAGTTGTCGACGAAGCTGGCCTGGACCTGGAACACGCGATGGTCGGCGGCGCGGGCGGCGCGATCGGCGCGCTTTACCAGTTCGACGCGTTCGGCGAGGCCGGTTTCATTGGGCGCGGTGAGGACGGGATAAAGATCGTGCCGGCGGCTTTCTTCGAATCCGGTTTTCTCAACCTTGGACGGGCCGTTGGCGATGCAGGCGGCCACGCGCGCGGCGCGGCGGATTTTTTCGGGGCTGAGATCGTCGCTGTAGGCGTAGCCGGTGCGCTCGCCCGAGATTACCCGGACGCCGACGCCCAGCGAGACGCCCTGGACGGCGCTTTTGACGATGGATTCGTCGATGCTGATGCTGCTGGTGGCGAGGTATTCGAAGTAAAGATCGGCGTACTCGCCGCCGGCCGAGAGCGCTTCGGAGAGGTAGGCGTCGAGGTCATGCTCGGTGATGCCAAATTTTTGGCCAAAGAAAGAATCGGAAAGCCCCATCTAGTTTGAGGGTAGCATTGGGGGGCTATTCCGGCTCAGCGGGTAGTGGGGCTTTTGGGGCTTTAGCGGGAAGATGAAAATAGCATGACCCACGAGCGCGTGTGCAAATGATTCAAGGCGCGACTTCCGGTCACCGTGGCCCTCCACAGTTTGGGCAGAACTGGCTGGCGGTCTCGCGATTCAGTTGTATCGTCTGGGTAGAACCACACCAGTTGCAGCGGAACTTCGCATAATCCGTGCGGTGTCTCCGGATGGCCTCATAAGCCGACGGCCGACGATTTTGCTTCCGCCACACATTCTTTCCGTCGAAGATAAAGGCGCCGCGCGGAATAACGGGCAGACCCACGCGCGTGCGTACTGGTTCTTCGATGTATACCCCGTCTTCAATGTTCAGACCAGAAGGCATGTGGTTATTCTACCGCTTCACGCATCCGGTTTCTTGACCAGCCGCACTCAACAAACGGCGCAACCGGGATTTGTCAAGGTAGCATTGCCAAGTAAACGAGGCCATAATTTTTCGCAGCTTCGGAGCGGCTCCCATGCCGGGGTGCAAAAGACAGGCTTCCTCGCGAGATAGTTCCTCCGAAGTGAGCGGACCGAGCTTCTTCATATCTTTTGTCTTAGCTTCACTTAAACGCTCATCGACGATGCAACCGAAAAAGCTTCGCGGTGGCGGGGCGGCGGCATGTGGAAGAGCACATGTTCGAAGTGGCGGGACTCATTGAGGCGGGCGAGGTGCTTGGCGTGGGCGGCGAGTTGGTCGTTTGAAAAAACGAAGCCATCCTGAGCGGGGTCGTAGGGAAGTCCTTTGTGTTTGTGCATTTCCAGGAGGGCGGCGGCACGGGCGAGAGCGTGCTCTTCGTGCTGGCGGCGCTCGGCCTGGAGGTCGCGGAGGGTGGTTAACGTCTTTTGGAACTGGCGGGAGAGGCGGCCGCTGTGGAGTCCGAGGGTGGCAAGGGCGCGGTGGGCGTCAACGATGTCAAACGCCGTGGCAGCTTCTTCGGTTTGCGGGTTGGCCGCGCGGTCGAGGAGAGCGGCTTCGAGTTTGGGGATGCGGTTGAGGCGCCAAGCGGTGTCGGTGAGTTCGGTGACGAGTTGGGTTTCGGTCGGGGTGGCGGGTTTGTACTCGTCGTGGAAGGCGCGGCAGTGGGCTTGGTAGGCGGCGCCGTCTTCGGAGGGGAGAACGGGCGACGCGGCGGTGAGGCCGTGCGTGAGGGCGTTGCGGGATGAGATACGTTTGCCGACGGGGGTGCGCGGGCCGGTGGAGTGTTGGGCATTAGACCGGTTGATGGCTTCGCGGCGTTCGAGCCAGCGGAGGACGGGGTCGGGATTGGTGGGAGTCGTTGTTGTGGACATGTTGGGCACCTCGGACACTTGGGTAGCACGGGGACGGAGGAGTGGGGGGCAGGGAGTGGGGGAGGTTGTTGGAAACGGGGGAGATTGGGTGGCTGGTGGCTGGTGACTGGCGGTTGGTGACGGGGAGCCCGGAAACGAAGTGGGTAACTAGAATCGGACTTTGGAGTCTAGCATGATGTCAGCCGTTTTCTAAGCCTCAGTGTGAGCGATACAATGTCGAACTCTGGCAATAGCCGTCAATTGCGCTGCAAGAGATGCGGCTCGACATTCTTGTACCGCTCCAGGACACGGTTCTGGGAACGGCCGCTTCGGCTCGTGTCGCTGCGCCCGTATCGTTGCCGGGACTGCCGACAGCGAGGGTACGCATTCACGAGTAGCACGGCTCGTGTATTCGTCAGCCTTCTTGCGCTTCCGTCCCGCACGATCCTCGCCGTTGGCCGTGGGTGCCGTTGGATCGGGCAATCTGTATGGGCGCTGCTGAGGGGCACGGTTAACGCGTTCGTTAACCTTCTCGCGCTTTTGTATCGTGGGTTCGTCGGCGTTGGCCGTGGGTGCCGTGGGATCGGGCAATCTGTGTGGGCGCTGCTGAGAGGCACGGTTAACGCATTCGTTAACCTTCTTGCGCTTTTGTCGCGTGGGTTCGTCGGCGTTGGTCGTGGGTGCCGTTGGATCGGGCAATCTGTGTGGGCGCTGCTGAGAGCCACGGTTAATGCGTTCGTTAACCTTCTCGCGCTTTTGTATGGTGGGTTCGTCGGCGTTGGTCGTGGGTGCCGTGGGATCGGGCAATCTGTGTGGGCGCTGCTGAGAGACACGGTTAACGCATTCGTTAACCTTCTTGCGCTTTTGTCTCGTGGAATCGTCGGCGTTGGCCGTAGGTGCCGTGGGATCGGGCAATCTGTGTGGGCGCTGCTGAGAGCCACGGTTAATGCGTTCGTTAACCTTCTCGCGCTTCTGTATCGTGGGTTCGTCGGCGTTGATCGTGGGTGCCACCGGATGGGGCGGTCGTTGGTGGCACTGCTGAGGGGCACGGTTAATGCGTTCGTAAACTTTCTCGCGTTTTTATTTGCTGGAATCGTCGGCGTTGGCCGTGGGTGCCACGGGATCGGGCGATCTTTGTTGGCACTGCTGAGGGGCGCGGCTCACGCGTTCGCAAACCTTCTTGCGCTTTCGTCTCGTGGATTCGTCGCCGTTCGCAATGGCGGGCGCGGGGTTGGGCGGAATTTGTTTTCAGTCCTGAGGAGCGCGCCTCGCGCATTCGTCAGCGTTCTCGCGCTCTTGCCTCGCGCAACCGTCGCCTTCAGTCCCGGCTCCCGCTTCGCGTGGCGGCCTTCCCTGGCACTCGTTACACGGCCCAGCTCAGTGGGCTGGGCGCGCGCTCTACGACTTGTAGGCGCGGCCGCTCGAAACGAAGGCCGACGCCATGTGTCTTCGAGTATCCCCTCCAAAGGAGGAAGCATGTCTACAAACGAATCGCTCAAAACGACGGCCGCGCAGGGTCTGTCTTGGCGTACGGCTGCCACCTGGCTTGTACTCGGCGGAATCATGCTGTCTCTGGCCGGCAACGCCTACCAATTCATCCGGCAGCAGCGCGTCGAGCATGACCTCGATCTGAGAGAACGGAGTTCGGAGCGCCAGATAGCAGATATGAAAGAAGCACTTTCCGGGGTTTTGCAGCAAGACCTGCTGCGCTACGACGAATTGAACAAACAGCTCCAAACGGTTGGCGCCAGCGCAGTCGCGCAGGCCAAATCAGCAGTGAAAAGGGATACTTCCGCGCTGGCCAAAACGTTCGAACGGGACCAGGATGTCCTGACGCAGTTGTCCGACCTAAAATCCGACTGGCGGCAAGACACCGCTTCTCAATTAACTCAACTTTCGAGCGCCGTTCAAAGAACTGATTCGGACCTGAAGCGCGTTGTGAGCGAGCTGGACACAACGAATGGAAAGGTTGAACATAATTCCGAAGAACTCGAGGAGCATTTGGCGGCTGCACCCGCGGCCCGGCCGGAGCATGAACAGGCCGGCGGCGCGGCCGCGCCAAGGACAAAGAGGTTTTGGAGCAAGCTGAACCCTTTCAGCAAGAAGAAGTCCGCCTCGGCCGACAGCAGCTACGCTCGATGAACCAGCTGGTGGCGGGTCACTAGTGGTTGGTGAGTGATGACTACGCTTCGACGGGCTTGAGGGCCACCGAGATCTCGAGCGTGGTTCCCAAACCGGGTTCGGACTGGATGCGAAGATCGCCGTTGACGAGGCGGGCGCGCTCGCGCATGCTGATCAGGCCCAAGGAATTCCTACCCTTGGTGGCGCACGGGTCAAATCCCTGGCCGTCGTCGGCGATCCGCAGCGTGCAGCTCCCCTCGTCGTAAAGGAGCGTCAGCCGAACCCTGGTGGCGCGCGCGTGTTTGGCGATATTGTGAAGAGCTTCCTGGGCTACGCGGTAGACGCACAAGGACACGTCCGGCGTATGGCAGGCCGACGGGCAATCCGACTCGAATTCAACCGGAATGCCGGTTCGTTCCGAGAAGGCCCAGCACTCTTCGCGTAGAGCAGCGTTCAAACCGAGTTCATCCAGGATGGCCGGATGGAGGCGATGGGAGATGGCGTAAACGTCGGCAGCCATTTTGGTAACCCGGAGTTGGAGCGCGCGCAGGCGCTCGGAAAGGGGCGGGCCCGGCTCGGCGGAAGGGCGAAGCAAGGTGGACATGTCCATGCCCAAGGCGGCGAGGTCCTGACTGAGATTGTCGTGCAGCTCGCGGGCCAGCTCCCGCAGACCTGCCTCCTGGACTTCCACGAGGCGTGCCGTCAAAGCGCGGAGCTGCTCCTGACTTTGGAGGAGCGTTGTTTCAATGTCTTTTCGATCGGTGATGTCCTTGGTGGCGCCGAACATGGCTGCCGGCGAGCCCTCTTCGTCGAGGAGCAACTCGGCGATGAACGTAATGGTGCGGACATCGCCGTCAGGGCGGAGAATCTGAACTTCGCTGCTGAACCCGCGCTTGCTGTCGAGCGCGTCCTGCAGCTCTCGCGCCAACCGATCCTGTTCCTGCGGTATGACGGCTTGGAAGAATCCGTCATAGCTTGGCGCGTAGTCGAGCGGTTGGCCGAAGATGCGAAACATTTCGTCGGACCAAGACACTTGGTTGCTTTTCAGATCCCAGTGCCAATTGCCCACATGGACCAGGCGCTCAGCATTGCGGAGGCGCTCCTCGCTCTCGCGCAACAGCTTGGCCGCATTCACCTGCTCGGTGATGTCCTGCAAGGCGCCAACGGTGCGAAGGGCTTTGCCGCGATCGTCCCGGATGGCCTGCACGATGCTTCGTACGAACCGCACTTCGCCGTCGGGCCGGACGATTCGGTAGGACATCTCAACCGGGGATGTGCTGGAGCGAATTTCCAAGGCGCTTTGGGAGACCCGGTGCCGATCCTTGGGATGGACATATTGGAGAAAGGCCCACAAAGTTCCCGGCGGGTTGCCCTGGAGCCCGAGGATGCGGAGGAACTCCTCGGAACAATCGAAGCCACAGTCTTCGAGGTCGCGCTCCCAACTGCCGAGGTTGGCGAGACGCTGCGCGTCGGCGAGTTGGACCTTTTGAGCCAGGAGGCGTTCGGCCATGAGTCGCTGCTCAGTGATGTCGGTGCAAGAACCGATGTAACCGGTGAACTCGCCGTTCTGGCGCAGCGGCGTCCCGCGGTCGAGGATCCAGCGGTACTCGCCATCGTGGCGGCGCAGGCGATACTCCATCTCAAAGGGACGGCGGGCGTCGAACGAGGAGGTGTAGATCTGAAGGCAGCGATCCCGGTCATCCGGATGCACGCCTTCGGCCCAGCCGTTGCCCGCCTCCTGAGACATGGAACGGCCGCGAAAATCGAGCCAGGGCTTGTTAAAGAAGGTGCAGAGCTTGCCGGCGCCGGATACCCAGATCATGACGGGAGCCGCGTCGGCCACGGTCCGGAAGCGCTCTTCGCTTTCACGCAGCACGGCCTCGGTTTCGATGTGGCTGGCAACGGCCGCCGTGGCCCACCCCAGGTGTTCCCGGGCAAGCGCCAAGTCGGAGACGATTCGCTCGTCGGAAAGCAAAACGATTCCGACAGAAAACGCGGCCATCTGGGCAGCGATGCCGAGGGCTAAGGCTCCGTGGATACCGGAGAAGGCCAACAGATCGCTGATGGGCGGTCCGAAGCAGCAGTAGAGAGAACGGGCCAGCAGAGTTGCGGCGCTGAGCGCAAACATTCCGCCGGTAAGGGTGAGGCCGAACTTATGTTCGGGCGGAATGGAGCGCAACAACCGAATGGAGACGAGCAACAAGACAATTCCGAGGAAAGCGGACATGATCGCGGCGCGGGCGTTCAAGTTTGGAACGGCGTAGCGGAAAAATACCACACCGCCGATGGCGATCGCACCGGCTGCGTACACGAGCCAGTTGCGCGGGGCTAAGCCGCGGAACTCTCGGGCTCCCTCCAGATAGAGGATCGCGGCCAAGACGATCAATGCGTTGGCCGCTACGATGCTCAGCCAATCCGGCGCGGCGGGACGCATGCGCAGAAGGAGCAGCGAAAACACGAGCAGCAGGCCGGCCGCTGTCCAGCGGCTGTAGCCGCGATAGGTCCGCCGGGTCCACCAGATTACGGTGAGGAATACGGTGAACACCAGGGCCAGCCACATGGTCAATGTGGCCACGAAACGAACGTCCAACTGCATAGCCTATATTCTAGTCGGACGAACGGCGGCAATTTCGCGAAGAATCTAGGCGAGGACCGCTTCGATGAGCCTGGGCCCCGGGTGGTTCATGGCGTCGCGGATTTGGGCGGCGAACTCGCCGGCGGTGGACGCGCGGGAAGCGGCGACGCCTTGGCCTTCTGCCAATTTGACCCAATCGAGATCGGGACGGGTGAGGTCCATCATGTCGTTGGCGCGCGGGCCGATGGAGCCGGAGCCGGTGCGGCGGGATTCGATTTCGAGAATCTTGTAGCGGCGGTTGGCGAGGATGATGGCGACGACGTCGAGGTTTTCTCGCGCCATGGTCCAGAGGGATTGCAGGGTGTACATGGCGCTGCCGTCGGCTTGGAGGGCGATGACTTTGCGATCGGGGCAAGCGACGGCGGCGCCCACGGCGACGGGAAGTCCCTGGCCGATGGAGCCTCCCGTGATGGGCAGATGATCGAAGGGGCGGGCGCCGGCGAGGTTGCGCAGGACGGCCTCGGCGACGGAGATCATTTCGTCGGAGACGATGGCGCCTTCGGGCATTTCGGCGGCTAGCGTGAGACCGATGGTGTCGGGCGTTAGTGTCGCGCTGTTGGGCAAAGCGGGGCGCGCGGGCGATTGGGTTGCGGGCGCTGCGGAGCGCGCGGCGCATTCATCGACAAGAGCTTGGAGGGCCTGCGCGCCGTCTTCCTCGATGGAGGCGAGCACGTGGATGGAACAGTCTTCGGGAGCGAGCGTGCTGCGGCGGCCGGGGTATCCGAAGAAAGAGACTGGCTGGAGGCTTTCGACGAGGATGAGGTGCTTCAGGCCGGCGAGCGCGGGCTCGGCGTCTTCGGGGAAGTAGGGGATGCGGAGCGGGGCGAATCTGCCGGCGCCGCGTTCGGTGCGGGCGGCGTTGCGGTCGGCGAAGACGCGGACGGAAGTAGCGGCGGCGAGTTGACCGGCGGCGTGGAGGGCGGGGGCGAGCAGGGTGGCGCCGCCGAGCAAGAGGCCGGTGGGCTCGCCGGAGCGGAGGATGGCGGCTGCTGCGCGGATGCATTCGGGACGGGGGTCGCGGCGCAGCGGTGGTTGCGAGGTTTGCGATGGTTCGCCGGATTCGCTCCAGGAGAAGTCGGCAGGGACGATGAGGGTGGCGATGTGGCCGGGAGGGGTGCAGGCGGCGCGGATTGCGGCGGCGGTGTCGGCGCCCATGTCGCAGGCGTTGTGGAGGGTGCGGACCCAGCCCGAAACGGGGCGCGCGAAGGCTTCGATGTCGGCGGTGAGCGGCGCGTCGTAACGGAGGTGCTCGACGGTATGCTGTCCGACGATGTTGACCACGGGCGATCGCGCTTTGCGTGCGTTATGGAGATTGGCGAGCGCGTTGCCGAGGCCGGGGCCGAGATGCAGGAGAGTGGCGGCGGGGCGGCGTAGCATGCGCGCATATCCGTCGGCAGCGCCGGAGCAGACACCTTCGAAGAGGCCGAGGACGCTGCGCACGCCATGGACGCGGTCGAGCGCGGCGACGAACTGCATTTCGGACGTGCCGGGGTTCATGAAGCAGGTGTCGATTCCGGATTGAAGCAGGGTTCTGAGGAGGCATTCGGCGCCGAGCATGCTTGTTCAATTATGAGAGCACAGGCGGAGCGGGGATGCGGCATCATCGACCTGGATTGTTAAATTCCTCGTGCGTCCACCAACGCTTTGCGCGGATATCCGAGCACGCGCGGAAGCTGGCACCGATGCCTGAGTTTCTCAAGACGGTACAATCAAGACAAGCATGGCGAAGGAATACATCGAGGAGCGCGAGGGCAGCTACTACGTTGCCCGCACACGGATCTCGCTGGATTCGATTGTGCATGCGTTCCGCCGAGGCGAGTCTCCGGAGACGATCTGCCAAAATTTCGAGTTGCTTCAACTCGAAGAAGTTTACGGCGCCATTGCTTACTATCTGGCGAACCAGGCTGAGGTTGACGCTTATCTTATCCGCCAGGGCGAGAAGTGGGCGGAGGGAAAGCGGAATACCGAACCGCTGCCGGCGAGTCTTCGTGAGAGGCTGATGCGGGCTCGGGACGACGTGCCTACGACCCGCCCGTCGTGAAGGTCCGGTTTCTCGCGGACGCCGATCTGAACAAGGCGATTGTGACCGGCGTAGTCCGCCGGGAACCGTCCGTGGACTTCCTGACTGCTCACGGCGCCGGGCTGCGCGGGATGGATGACTCCGCGGTGCTCGAGCTGGCGGCCGAGCAGCGGCGCGTGCTTGTTTCCCACGACGCCGGAACGATGCCTTCTCACTTTCGAGCCTTTTTGCGCGCTGACAAACACAGCGCCGGAGTGTTCCTCATTCCGCAGAGCCTCGACGTTGCAACGGCGATCGATCAGCTCCTGCTAGTCTGGCTCGCGTCGGAGGCGGCGGAATGGGAGAACCGGCTGCTCTGGTTGCCGCTGTAACCTTGTGCGCGCCGGGGTCGCGCTATTTGCCGCGGCCCTTCGGGCCTTGCGCGATCATTTGCAGCGCGATGATCCAGTCTTTGTTCTGGGCGTTGTCGCGCGAGACGGCGTAGAGGGTCTTGCGGTCCGGGCCGCTGAAGGCCACGCTGATGACGTCGCGCGGCGTCGGAATGAGGCCCAGGTTCTTGCCATCGGGCGAGAGCACGTTAACGCCGCCGTTGGATGTGACATAGAGGCGGCCCGCGGAATCGAAGGTGCTGCCGTCGCCGCCGAAGCCGCCGCCTTCCAGTTTGGCGAACTCGTGCTGGTTGGTGAGCGAGCCATCGGGCTGGACGTCAAACTCGGCCACTGTCGGGCCGTTGGTCACGAAGAGATGCTTTTCGTCGGCGCTCAGGACGATGCCGTTGGTGAAAAGATTCTCGCCGTACTTGGTCACTTTGCCGTGCGGATCCGCGTAGAACACGGTACCCATGGTGAAGTAGACGCCGCCCTTGCTGTCGGCTGAGATGTCGTTCAGAACGCCGCCCTGGCAGTCGAACGGATCGCCGTTGATTTCGTTGGCCAGCGTCCTCTTCTTTGGCGCGAGTTCTTCAATTGAGGCGCGCAGGCCGCGGTTGGCGACGAAGAGCTGGCCCTTGGAGTTCATTGCGACCGATCCGCCAGTATTGGTGCCAGAGTATGCCACCGACGCTTTGCCGTTCTTGTCGAGCTTCATGACCTGGCTGTTGTCGTTCTGGGCGATCAGAAGGCCGCCATCTTTGGTGGCGATGATGCCATCGGCGTTATTGCCGCTCACTTCCCAGACGTCTTTCCATTGCTGGCCCGCGGCCACGACGCCGGCGATGCCGGGGACTTCCTTGGGGCGCGGCGCCTCGGCGGCGGCAGCACGTCCTCTGGGGAAAGGTCGCGGGGCCGGGGGCGGAACCTTGCAGGTCTTGAGCACCTCGGGTTCCTTGGAGTCGCGGAAAGCCTGCACACCTGGGCCAGTTGTTTTGCCGGCGGGCGGCAGAGGCTGGCACAAGGCGGCCGCAGCGGCGGCCACACCCAGCACAATGGTGATTGTTGCAGTCGATTTCATTTAAGATCCTCCTGTTCCGCGTTCCAGAATATCAACACTGGCACTGGCATGCGCGTCACGCGCCGACGGATGCGGGCTCGGCTCTGAGATCCCGGTCTATGGCTTGCGACGCATCAATCTTGAACCAGAGCAGCGCGCCGAGGAACAGCACGGCCGCCATTGGAACGAACGGCGCGTCGTAGCTGCCGAACCGCGTCACGATGTAGCCGTAGGCGACCGAGGACACCAGGCCTCCCACTTGCGAGGACGTGTTCATCAGGCCCACCACGGCGCCGGCGTGCCTGTGTCCTAAATCCAGGCACACGCCGAAGACTCCGGATTGTTGGAGGGTGATTGACCCATACGCAAGCGACAGGAGAATGACGGTGAGCAACTGCTGGCGAGTGACCATTGCGCCGAGCACGCAAACACCCGAGCAACTCAGTCCCGCGATGCCGAGCAGTCTGCGTCCCCATTTCAAGCCAAGCCGCCTCGCCAGAGCGTCGCTTGCCGCGCCTCCGGCCAGGTTCGTGCATGCAGCCACGAGGTAGGGCAGCGCGGAGAGGACCAGGCTTCCTTCGCTGAACCCGCGTCCCTTGACCAGAAACGTGTGAAACCAGGTCTGGAAGAAAGTGTAGACGTAGATATAGCAGAAGGCCACGATCAACATCGCCTGCACGCTGGGCGAACGAAGCGCGATGCGCCACGGGAACCCATGGGCGGGCGCGGGATGCAGTTGCGCGGTTTCCTGCAGTTCGGCCGGGCGCACTCCGCGCATCTCAGCGGGAGAATCGCGGAACCAGGCGTACCAAACGGCCGCCCAAACGAGTCCGAGCGCGCCAAATACATAAAAGGATGCACGCCATCCATAACGCATCTGGATGGGTACGACCAACAACGGCGCGACAGCTCCGCCGATCTGGCTCGCCATGAGCACGACACCAGAGACACCGGCGCGCTGCGAAGAGGGGAATCAGCGCGCCACGACGACCGATGAGGCCGGGAAAGCGCCCGCCTCGCCGGCGCCGAAGCAAAACCGGGTGAGGAGCAGAAGATAGTAGTTCGACATCAAGCCGGTGAGGGACGTGAAGGCGGACCACCACAGCACGATTCGGGTCAACACGCGCCGCGGGCCTAGCCGGTCTGCCAGAGCGCCCGTCGGGATTTCGAACAGGCAGTAGGAAAGGGTGAACATCGCTGTCACCCAGCCCCAGCCGACGGGACTGATGTGCAGGTCCTCCTGGATGCGGGGGCCGGCTACCGAGATGCAGACGCGGTCCAGGTAAGTGATCCCGAAGAGCAGGATTAACAGGCCCAGAACGCGATAGCGGTGCTTCACGGAAATGCCTTTATAGGGTCACCATTGTCGCATGGCGTCTGGCTGGCTTTGCTTTTTGCGAATATTGAGTGGTGCCGAACCGAGCCCGCAGCCCCGTTGCGCATCCCAGGATTACGATCCGGCCCGCACAGGCAGGAGAGATGGCGGGCATCCGTGGATTGATCCGGCTGTTTCCCGGCCAATTGGTGCAAGGGCATCTGCCGGGTCTGGCGTCCTTCTTTGTCGCCGAGGCCGCAGGGAAACTGGTGGGCTGCTGCGCGCTGCAGGTGTATTCGAAACGGTTGGCGGAGGTGCGCAGCCTGGCGGTGGCTCCGGATTTTCAAGACCGCGGCGTGGCCTCGAAGTTGGTGGCGTGCTGCATCGAGAGAGCGCGCGAACGCGGGATTCGGGAACTATTCGCGGTCACCAGCCAGACGTCGTTTTTTGGGCGGCTGGGCTTCGCCACGTTCCGCCGCGAGAAAACGGCGATGTTCCTTGAAGTTACGCCTGGAGGCCATTTGTGACGGGCAGGCCGTGCCGGCGCTGAGGTTTGCGCGGGATTCATTCTTCTGTCACACTCTAAGGTGCATGCCAGGGCGTCCTCCCCCACGTCTTGCGGCCGCCTGTTTGGCCCTGCTGCTGCCGACCTTCTCAGCCCCGCAGGCGAAACCTGCGGACGCGAAGACGGCGGACGGCAAGCCAGTGGATGGCGTGGCCGTAACGTTTCCTTCGGCCGAGACGCTCACCTATAACATCGAATGGCGCCTGATTTACGCCGGGGCCGCGCGCGTGACTCTACAGCCAACCAAACAAGCTGAAGACGAGCGGTGGCACACCAAGCTTCACATCGAATCGGGCGGACTGGTTTCGAAGCTCTACAAGCTGGAGGACAATTACGACGTTGACATGGTGAACCAGTTCTGCGCGGTGTCCACTCATCTGGACTCGCAGGAAGGCAAGCGGCACAAGGAAACCGTGGTCGACTACGATCATAGCCGCGGCAAGGCGAGCTACGTGGAGCGCGACCTGGTGAAGAACGCGACCATCAAGACGGCCGAAGTCGCGATTCCGCCGTGCGTGAGCGACGTAATCGGCGGGCTGCTCAAGCTGCGGATGCTGCATCTGGAGCCAGGGCAAAGCGCGCAGTTTCCCTTGAGCGACGGCAAGAAGTCGGCGATGGCGCGCATCGAGGCGCAGGATCGCGAGCAGATCAAAGTGACCGCGGGGACGTACAACACGGTCCGCTATGAGGCGTTCATCTTTAACGGTGTGCTGTATTCGCGCAAGGCCGAACTTTATATCTGGCTGACGGACGACGCGCGCCGGCTGCCGGTGCAGGTGCGCGCCCGCATGAGCTTTCCCATCGGATCCATCACCTTCACGCTGGACAAAGAAAACTGACGCGCGGATTCAAGCGCAAGAATCGGATATTTATCAAAAGCGGAAACGCGTAGCATGATCCTTCGAAGGAGGGATTGCAATGATCAGCGCAGCCGCACTGGGAACGATGGCCGAGGAAAGGCAATTCTGGGAAGGCAGCTATTGGGACGCGGTCGCCGGCCGCGATCAGGCGATGAACGGCGTGTTTCTCTACGCTGTGCTCACCACGGGCATCTATTGCCGGCCGGGCTGCCCGTCCAGGCGGCCGAAACGCGAGAACGTGATTTACTTCCGCGATCGCGAATCGGCGGAGCGGGCCGGATTTCGGCCGTGCAAGCGCTGTAAGCCGGATGCAAGGGCAGGGCAGGCGGGCAACTGGGACGTGGTGGAGAAAGTCTGCCGCTATATCGACGCGCATCCGGGCGAGCCGGCGACGCTGGATGTGCTCGGCCGCGCGCTGGGGATCAGCCCGTTCCATCTGCAGCGGACATTCAAGACGTTGACCGGAATTACTCCGCGTGCTTACGCCGATTCGCGCCGGTTGTTGGCGCTGAAAGTGGGATTGCAGCAGGGGCATTCGGTGACGCGCTCGATGTACGACGCCGGGTACGGATCGAGCAGCCGCTTGTACGAGCGCGCCGCGTCGCAATTGGGGATGACGCCGTCGCGTTATCGCAAACAGGGTGCGGGAGTGCGGATTCGTTATGCGATCGGACCGACGACGATCGGGCAGGCGCTGATCGCGGCAACGGCGCAAGGGGTTTGCTCGATCCAGTTCGGTGATTCGGACGCGGCGCTGGAGAGCGCGCTGCGCGCAGAGTTTCCCAAGGCGGAATTGAACCGTGCCGACCGGGAACTGGCCGGGCACATTCGTGCCGTTCGCGGCCTGATCCGGGGGCAGGGAAGCGAGCGGCTGCCGCTGGACGTTCAGGCGACCGCGTTTCAGCGCCTGGTGTGGGAGCAGCTTCAAGCGATTCCGCGCGGCGCGACGAAATCGTATAGCGAAGTGGCGCGAGCGATCGGAAATCCTCGAGCGGCGCGCGCGGTTGCGCGAGCTTGCGCCGCCAATCCGGTGGCGGTCGCGATTCCTTGTCATCGCGTGGTTCGCGAAGATGGCGACATGGGCGGCTATCGTTGGGGCGTCGCGCGGAAACAAAAGCTCCTGGAATTGGAGCGGCGTGAGGCCGAAAAACAGGCCTAAGGCGAGCTAGGGTAAATTCTTCGCAAGATGCAGAAAAGAAAAGACTAATTCGTCTATTGGCGAGGCGGTTGCTTCACTTTTCGGGCTGCGGCGTGCAATACTGGGCTTAGGGAAGTCTTAATAAGAGACTCACTGACGCAATGAACCAGTTGAGCGAGGCAGTAGCCCGCTACCACAAAATTCTAGAAGGCGACCACTATCGCGACCTGTCGTGGGCACACCAACTCCAGGAACGCATGAAGGCGCACAACTTGGTCGTTGCTGGAAGACCTGTATCTCCGGTTCTGCGTCCGCATTTTATCACGCGCAGGCAGTACGCTGGTTTGGTCAAGGCGGTGGAGTCGTTCTCAAAGGCCATCGAGCGGATCGAGAACATGGCGATCGGCAGTCCGGCGTTGCTTTCGCGCATGGAATTATTGCCCGCCGAGAAGATGCTGGCGGCGGTGGATCCGGGTTATCCGTTTCTGGGCGTGACGTCGCTCATTGACACGCATTTGAACAACGGCACGCTGCGTTTTGCGCGCTACATTCCCGATACGCCGACCGGAGTTGCGTATGGCGAAGCTCTCTCGGATATCTTTTACGAAGCCGCGCCGATGAAAGAATTCCGCAAGCGCTATAAGCTGGAAAAACTCCCGGGCACCAAGTTTCTGCTGCAAGCCATTCTGAAGGCTTACAAAGAATGGGGCGGCAAGAGCAAAAAACCGAACATCGCGATCTTAGAATTCCGCCAGCCGTTCCAGACCGGCGAATCGCGCGAGAGCTCTCTGATTGCCGGCTTCCTGCGCAAGGAAGGGCATGCGGTGGAGGTGGTTTCGCCGGATCAACTGGAATACCGCAATAACGTGCTGCGGCACGGCGATTTCGCGATCGACCTGATTTTCCGGCGCATCAAGGTGCAGGAATTTCTGGTGCGGTTCGATCTGTCGCATCCGCTGCTGCGCGCCTACCGCGAGCGCGCGGTGTGCGTGGTGAACAGTTTCCGGTCGGAGCTGGCGCAAAAGAAAGCCATCTTCGATTTGCTGACCGACGAAGAAATCACGGCGGGTTTTCCGGCCGTCGAACGCAAGGCCATCAAGGAATTCGTGCCGTGGACGCGCGTGGTTTCCGAAACCAAGACGCGCTACCGCAACAAGACGGTGGATCTGCCCGAGTTTATTCTGCGCAATCGCAGCAAGCTGACGCTGCAGCCCAACGACGACGGCGGCGAGCAGCAGTCGTTCCGTGGCTCAGAAGTGGACGAGGCCGCGTGGGAGAAGGCGCTGCGTACGGCCATGCGCAATCCGTATGTTGTGCAGGAGGCCATGGAGCCGGTGGTGGACGTGTTCCCGGTGCTGCAATACGGGCACCTGGAGATGCAGAAGATGCGCGTCGACGTGCACCCGCACTCCTACCTGGGCAAAGTGCAGGGCTGCTCCAGCTGGCTGACCGCGGTAGGGCCTTCGGGATTCTCCACGATGTCGGGCGTGGCGCCCACGTTCATCCTGGAACAGAAGTAACGGCGGGACCGCCGAGCTTTTTCACTTCAACTTTCGCTCTGAGATTGGCGACGCCCGCGGTGTAGCGCGAATCCGCAACCTGGAATGCGACGGCGTCGTCGATCCAATCGTGCGCGGTGCCGTCGGCATCGTGGGAAGCGGCGGTGAGCGTGTACTCGCCGGGGCACAGGTCGCAGCGGAAGCGGAAGTCGATTTGCAGGATGTCACCAGCGGCGTATTTGCCCGTGGCGATTTTCTCGAGCTCGGTGTTCGTGCCGTAGACTTCGAGGCCGATGCGCGTGCGGATCAGGATGCCGATCACGGGTTCTTCGACCGGCTCGCGATAACGTACGGCCACGCGGATGGAGGCGTCTTCGCCGCTGCGCCACACCATGGTTGGCTTGCCGGCGGCATCTAGCGTTTCCAGCGACACGATCCCGGCGCGGCCGTCGCCATGTCGCGCGGTGGTGCGAAGCGGGTTGCGCAGCGTCGCTCCCCAGGCCCGGACCTTTTCGGCGATGTGTTCGCGGTAGGCGTCCAGCACCTCGCGCGGATCGCCGCGCCCCGCCAGGCGTCCAGCCTCCAGCCACCAGACTTCGTCGCACATCGAGCACAGCAGATCCAATTCGTGCGAGACGATCAGGACGGTAGTTCCGGCAATTCGCAAGCGGTCGATCCCGGCGCGCGCCCGGGCACGCACGAGGGCGTCGTGGTGAGCGAGCGAGTGCTCGATCGCCAGCAGGTCGACCGGTGACAGTTGCAGGGGATCGGACGGGCCAATGTAGCGGCGCTCGCCTTTGGCGATGACGTCGCCGGCCTCGGGCTGCGCCGTCCCCGCCGCCAGCCGCAGCAAGGCATTCTTGCCCGCGCCCTTTTCGCCGATCACGCCGATGACCGCCCCGTCAGGAGCCGAGACCGTGAGGTCGTCGAGCGGGGGGAAGCGGACGCCGCGAAACTCAATCGCCATGCTAGATAGAATAACGTTTGATCCTTGCCTTGTTGATTGGCCTGTCGTTTCCGGCGACGGGCACCGTTCATCTTCCGCGCGGCAGTACGGAAGTTTCGTCGGAACTGAAGCTGCCGGATGGTGCGCACGATCTGACCATCGTGGGCGCCGGCGAGGGCACTGTTTTGCGCGCATCGATGGAATTCCATGGCCGGGCCATCTTGAGCTGCCACGGCTGCCGCAATATCACGTTCCGCAATTTTGCGATTGACGGCAATCGCAGCGCGCTGGAAAAGGCGCTGCCGGTACCGCCCACGGACAAGGATTTCGCGGGGTTCTTCACGGATAACGGCATTCTCGTTGACGAGGGCGATGGCCTGTCGGTGGATCATGTGGATTTCGCCAACGTGGCCGGATTCGCGATTCTCGTCAACCATTCGCGTGGCGTGTGGCTGGATCACATCACAGTGCGCGACAGCGGCTCGCACAACGCTAAGGGGCGCAACAATACGTCCGGAGGCATTCTGCTCGAAGAAGGCGTCGACTCCTTCACCGTGGCCGATTCTGTTTTTCGGAACATTCTCGGCAACGCGGTTTGGACGCATTCGCGTTACCGCTCTCCGCGCAACCACATGGGCCGGATCAGCAACAACCAGTTCTTCGATATCGGGCGCGACGCCATTCAGGTGGGCCACGCGGCGAACGTCCAGGTGGCCGGCAATCGCGGCTCGCGCATCGGGTTTCCACTCGACATTGTCGACGTCGAGGGTCGAGGTACGCCGGTGGGCATCGATACGGCGGGTAACGTGGATCATTCGTTATACGAAGGCAATCGCTTCGAAGAATTCAACGGCAAATGCATCGACCTGGATGGATTTCACGACGGCGCGGTGCGAGGCAACACGTGTATCAACCGCGGCGCGCCGGAGGATTACCCGAGCGGCAACTTCGGTATCGCGATGAACAATGCCAGCATCGAGATGCATTCACAAAATGTTGTCATCGAGAACAATGAGATCTCGGGAACGAAGTTTGGCGGGATGTTCGTGCTGGGCGAAGGCCACACCATCCGCAACAACCGCATGACGCGCTTGAACACGGCGCACTGCAACGAAACGCACTTGAAGTTCGGATGCCTGGCCATTTTAGGCGAGCCGGGGTTTCTGGAGAGCGGGATCTATCTGGCCAAGGGCGGGGAACGCCCGGGCCCGGCGCGGCACATTACCATCGAGAACAACGTGATCAGCGGCTACAAGATGAAGGAGCATTGCATTGAAGCCGCGCCGAGCGTCAAGATGTCCGAGAATACGATCAAAGGCAATCAGTGCACGGATGAGTGAACGGGCCGAAGACGTCAGCCAGAGGATGCGCGAGGACTGGAACCGTCGCGCGCGTGAGGACGCGCATTACTACGTCGCGTTCGGCGGACGCGATCAGGACGAAGCCGGGTTCGACGCCACCGCGGCGGACGTTCTGAAGAACCTGGAAGCGGAGTTGAAGCGTCTGCCCGCGAATGCCAACCAACGGACGTGGCGCGCGCTCGAGATCGGCTGCGGACCGGGCCGGTTGATGAAGCCGCTCAGTAGCCGCTTCGGCGAGATTCACGGCGTGGATGTCTCGGACGAAATGATCGTCCTGGCACGCGAACGTCTGCGCGGCATCCCGCACGCTCATGTACACGCCACGGGCGGAGCGAGCCTGGCGCTATTCGCCAACGAATCGTTCGACTTCGTTTACACCTACGCGGTCTTCCAACACATCCCCAGCCGCAACGTGGTGCTGGAATACATGCGTGAGATTCGTCGCGTGTTGAGGCCGGGCGGGATTTTTCGCGGCCAATTCAACGGGCTGCAGACGCGCGGCGCGCCCACGACGTGGAGCGGCGTGAGCTTCTCAGACGACGACATTCGTGCGTTTACGCGCGGGAACGGCTTGCAACTCATGGCGCTGGACGGCGTCCGGACGCAGTATATGTGGACGACGTGGCGCAAGCCGGGCGGTCCGCTTCCCACTGCGCCCGATGTGCCGGCGCGCATTTTTCGGATCACCCACGCTTACACGCGCGAGCCGGCGGTTCCAAACCGCGGGCGTCACGCGGTGATCGCTGTATCGATGAAAGGCCTGCCCGCTGGGTGCGACTTGAATGCGCTCGAAGTGCTGGTGGACGGCGCCGCGGCCACACCATGCTACATCGGTCCGCCCGCGGCCGAAGGACTGCAGCAGATCAACGCCTGGCTTCCCGAACATCTCCGGACCGGGCTGTTGCCGCTGGAATTGCGCTTGAACGGCCAGCCGCTGTGTCAGCCCGCGATCCTGCGCGTGATCCCGGCCCCTCCTATGGTTCCGCGCATCATTTCCATCACCGACGGGGTGAATCTGGTGCAACAGAACCGCAGCACGACGGGGCTTCTGAAAGTGCAACTGGAGGAAGTGAGCGAGCCGGAATCCATCGGCGCTAGCGTTGACGGCCAATCCATCTCGCGTGTCGAGGTTCTGTGCATCGACCCGCGCGCGCCGCGCTACGAAGTGAACCTGCGCCTGCCGGAGGGGCTTCCGCCCGGATTGCACACGCTCGAACTTCGCGTTGCGTCGCGCCGCCTTCTGCCCGCCGGGATTGAGACTACTTCTTAAGCAACTCGGGATACTGCTTCTGGGTCTTGGCGACCTTCGGGTCCGCCACAGCGACCACGTACGGATATCCCGGATGCAGGTTGCAGAAGTTCTGGTGATGCGCTTCGGCCGGATAGAAGGCCTTTAAGGGCGACACTTCGGTGACGATCGGCGAGCTGAAAGTGTGCGCCTGCTCCAGTTGCCGGATGTAGGCTTCCGCCACACGCTTCTGGTCGTCGTTCGCGTAAAAGATCGCTGACCGGTACTGCGTCCCGCGATCCGCGCCCTGACGATTGAGCTGCGTGGGATCGTGCGCAACGCTGAAGAACACCTTCAGGAGTTGCCCATAGGAAACGGCGCCCGCGTCGTAGGTGATTTCGATCGACTCAGCATGGCCAGTGCGGCCCGAGCAGACCGCGTCGTAATTGGCCGTGCTTGCCTCGCCGCCGGAGTAGCCGGACACGACTTTCTCGACGCCTTCGATTTGCTGGAAGACGGCTTCGGTGCACCAGAAGCACCCGCCCGCCAACACGGCCGTGTGAGTGCCGGATTCCTTCAGGTCCACTGCAGGATCGGGAAAATCCATGACGACTCCTAGTTGGCCGGCTTGGTCGCTTCGATCTTGATCTTCTTCAGCGCGGCGGTCTCGGATGCAAGGTCGGTTTGGCCGGCGGGAAACATGTTGACCTGCAGCATGTACGCGATAATATCCGCGGCGTCGGCGGGCTTGAGGCTTCCGGGATTGTCAGCCGGCATGGTGGATTGGATCCGGTCAAACAGATCGCCGAGGGTCATACCATTCCAGTTCGTCATGAAATCCTTGCCGGCGAGCGCGGGCGATTGTCCTCCGCTGCCATCCAGAGCATCTCCGTGGCAGGATGAGCAGGCTTTCCCATAGGACGCTTTTCCGCGAGTGGCCTGCGCCGCGGTGTACACGCCGTCCCAAACTGAGGTCCCGGTTTGCGAGTGAAGCAGGGGAGCGGCGCAGAACAAGGTGAACACGAAGGTTGTCGAAACTGCTAAAGGAGTATGCCATGCCATGGTTTTATAATAACTACGAAATGAAACGCCTCGTAACTCCACTGCTCGCCGGCGCCCTGGGCGCGGCTTTTTTCGCTTTCACGCTATCGGCCGCAACGCCGGCCTGCGATCCTGACAACGGCGGTATCACGCTGCCGGCCGGATTTTGCGCGTTGGTCGTTGCCGACGGAGTCGGAACCGCGCGGCACATGGCTGTGGCTCCCAACGGCGATTTGTACGTAGCCATCCGCGGCCGCACCGCGAACGACGGCGGCGTGGTGGCGCTACGGGACACCAACGGCGACGGGCGTTTCGAAATGAAGGAAACGTTCGGCGACAAGAGCACCACCGGAATCGCCCTGCACGACGGCTATCTCTACGTCGCGCACGTCAATTCGGTGGAACGATATAAGATGACGCCGGGCCAGCTCAAGCCCTCGGGCGAAGCTGAAGTCGTGGTGAGCGATCTACAAGGACAACGGGAGCACGGCGATAAGGGCATCACGTTCGACGGCAAAGGCTCGCTGTACGTCAACGTGGGCGCGCCGTCGAATGCCTGCCAGGCCCGCGACCGCCAAAAGAACTCAGCCGGCCAGGACCCCTGCCCGATTCTGAAAGAACACGGCGGCATCTGGAAGTTCGACGAGAAGAAGCTGGGGCAGAAGCAGGACGACGGGACGCGCTTTGCCACCGGCCTCAGGCAGATGCCCGCGATTGCCTGGCACGACGGCGCGCTGTACATCGTGATGAACAATCGCGACCAACTCAACGTGCTCTATCCCGAGCATTTCACCGTGGAGGACAACGCGACGCGCCCGGCCGAGCCGATGTACCGCGCCGTGCAGGGGTCCAACTTCGGCTGGCCCTATTGCTTCTACGATTACGGCCAGAAGAAGCTGTTTCTCAATCCCGAGTACGGCGGCGACGGCAAGACGTCCGGCCGGTGCAGTGAGTTCACACTGCCGATCGCGGCGTTTCCGGCGCATTGGGCGCCCGTCGATCTGATGTTTTATTCGGGCAAGGAGTACCCGCAGCACTATCGCGGCGGCGCGTTCATCGCGTTTCATGGATCGTGGAATCGCGCGCCCATGCCGCAGGACGGTTACAACATCACTTTCCAGGCGTTCTCGGGCGGCAAGCCGTCGGGCGATTTCGAAGTGTTCGCGAAAGGTTTTCCGGGCAAGTCGCCGTTGATGAACCCGAACGACGCCGTCGCGCGGCCGGATGGCGTGGCGCAAGGCCCGGATGGTTCGCTGTACATCAGCGACAGCCAGAAGGGCAAAATCTGGCGGGTGATTTACCGCGGTACGAAGTAAGCGCATCCCAAGGAGGGGAGGCTGCAGATGAATAAGATCCTGCTGGTCGCTTCAGCGATTCTTCCCGGCGCGCTCTGCGCCGCCACTTGCGACAAGATCGCTGGTTTCGAGCTTCCCGATACCTCGATCACTTCCGCCGGCATCGTGGCAGCGGGGGAGTTTGCGCCGCCGCGTGCCGCCGATCCCGCGCAGGCCGCGGCTTACAAGACGCTGCCCGCGTTTTGCCGCGTGCAGGGCATCATTCGTCCTTCGAGCGATTCGAACATTGAGTTCGAAGTGTGGATGCCGGCCACCGGCTGGAACGGACGATACCTCGGCGTCGGCAATGGCGGGTTTGCGGGCGCGATCAATTATTCCGCCGGTCCCACGAGCAATGCGCCGGGGATGGCGCAGGCGCTGGCAGCCGGGTACGCGACGTCCTCCACGGACACCGGCCACGAAGCAAGCGGTACCAGCGCGGATTGGGCGGTGGGGCATCCCGAGAAGGTCATCGATTACGGCTATCGCGCAGTTCATCTGACCGCCGTGAACGCCAAGAAAATCATCGACGCGTTTTACGGCAAGGATCCCAAGTCGTATTTCAGCAGTTGCTCCAACGGCGGGCGGCAGGCGCTGATGGAAGCCCAGCGCTACCCGGACGACTACACCGGTATCGTTGCCGGCGACCCAGCTTGGTTTGCAACCCACCTTTCCGTCGCGCAAATCTGGAACACCCAGGCGGTGATGTCGAAGCCGGCGAGCTACGTTCCTGTCAGCAAGCTGCCGGCGGTCGAGGCGGCGGTTCTCGAAAAATGCGACGCGATGGATGGAGTCAAAGACAGCGTCGTCAGCGAACCCACGAAGTGCCACTTCGATCCCGAGGTGCTTCTGTGCAAAGGAGCCGAGTCGAATGCCTGTCTGACCGCGCCGCAGGTGGAGGCGTTGAAAAAGATCTATGCTGGCCCGGCGAACTCGTCGGGTGAACAGATATTTCCCGGATTGCTTCCCGGAGGTGAAGCGGGGCCGGCGGGTTGGGGTCTCTGGATCATGGGCGCGCAGCCTGGCAAGAGCTTGAACTATGCCTTCGGCGTCGGCGCGCTGGCCAAGATCGTCTACCAGGACCCGGCATGGGACTTCCGCCGCTTCAACTTCGATCACGACGTCCAGTTTCTGGACGACAAGCTCGGGCCGACGCGCAATGCCACGGACGCGAATCTCACCAAATTCAAAGATCACGGCGGGAAGCTGATCATCTATCACGGCCTGGCCGATCCCGATATTTCGCCGCTGAGCAGCACCAATTATTACGACAACGTGGCCGCGAAAATGGGAAAGCAAACCGCCGATGAACTCATGCGAGTGTACCTGGTGCCGGGCATGCTGCATTGCGGAGGCGGTCCGGGCGCCGACGTACTCGGTTCCACTCCGGGTTCGGGCTCCGATCCACAGCACGGGATTCAAGCGGCGCTGGAACGTTGGGTGGAAGACGGCGCCGCACCTGGCGAGATCATCGCGACAAAATATAAATCGCCCACACGGCCAGAGGACGGTGTCGCCGCGACCCGGCCCATTTGCGCGTACCCCAAGGTCGCCCACTACAAAGGCACGGGAAACACCGACGAGGCTTCCAGCTTCTCCTGTGTTGAGGTAGACCGGTGAATCCAAACCTCGCCACGACCTCGGCCTTTTTGAAGGCCATGCAGGAGAAGGATCTGTCCCGAGCGCCGTTGGCCGAGAATGTTACCTATCAAAGTCCGCTTTCCGGAGAGCCGATTCGGGGGCGCGATCGTGTGTGCCGATTTCTTGCCGTCTATCTTCCAGTGATCAGCCAGGTTCGCGTAGTCCGCCAAATCGAAGAAGACGACTACGTGGCGACGGTTTGGCAGGCGGAGACGAGCTTCGGTTCGCTCTCGCTCGTCTATATCTTCCGCGTCGAGAATGAACAGATCGCCGAGATCCAGGCGTTCTACGATCCACGGGGATTTCTCGAGCGAATGGGAAGGGCCGGCGCGTAAAGTCCGCCCGTTCAGGAATTGGAAAGCGCGACTTCGCGCAAACGCCGCTCCAGATAGCGCCGCTCGCGGTCGTTGGTGACCAGTTCGAGCGCGCGCACGTAGCTCTTGGCCGCTTCCTCGCGAGATCCCATGCGGCGCAGCAGATCGGCGCGCGCGGCGTGCAGCAGATGATAGCCGTCCAGATCGCCGCTGGCGGCCAGCGAGTCGACAATCGACAAGCCCTGCTCGGAGCCCTCCGCCATAGCAACCGCCACGGCACGATTCAGCCCCACGATCGGCGACGGTTCCAGGCGCTGCAGTTCATCGTAAAGGCGAACGATCTCGCGCCAGTTGGTGTCTTCGGGACGCGCGGCTTTGCAATGTTCGGCCGCGATCGCCGCTTGGAGCGCGTAGGAGCCGGGACCCGAGCGCAGCGCCTGCGCTACCAGCGGCAGCGCTTCAGCGATCTGTTGGTGATTCCAGCGGCTGCGATCCTGCTCTTCCAGCACGACGATGTCTCCGGCTGCATCGATGCGGGATTCGCGCCGGGCATCGTGCAGCAGCATCAGCGCCACCAGGCCGGTCGCCTCCGGAGGCTGCGGCGACATCAGGCTGCGAACCAGTTGGCCCAGGCGAATCGCTTCAGCGGAGAGATCGGTGCGGATCAACCGCTCGCCGCGCGTCGCCGTGTAGCCTTCATTGAAAACCAGATAGATCACGCCCAACACGGCGTTGAGGCGTTCTGCGAGCTGACTCGCTTCGGGAACCTGGTAGGGAATCCGGGCCTCGCGGATTTTGCGCTTCGCCCGCACCAGCCGCTGCGCCATGGTGGGCGTCGGCACCAGAAACGCGCGCGCGATCTCGTCGGTTTCCAACCCGCAAAGCGTGCGCAGCGTCAGCGCAATCTGCGCTTCGCGGGCCAGCGCCGGGTGGCAGCAGGTGAAGATCAGGCGAAGCCGTTCGTCAGCAATCTCACTACCGTCGTATTCGGCGAGTTCGTTGGCGGCGTTGGCGAGTTCGTGCGCGAGTTGCGCCTCGATCTTATCTTTAAACAAGGTCTGGCGCCGCAGCCGGTCGATGGCCTTGTGGCGCGCGGTTTGAACGATCCAGGCGCGCGGCTGGTCCGGGATCCCAGTCTCCGGCCACTGGTGCAGGGCCGCCGTAAATGCTTCCTGCGCAAACTCTTCGGCCATATCGAAGTCGCCCAGAAGGCTGATCAACGTGGCCACGATCCGGCCCCAGTCCGAGCGGTACAATGCTTCGACGGCGGTAGCGGCGTCCACCAACCTACTGATTTTAGGTTTTTTCGCAGCCCGGTGTCGATTCAGCCCGGCGCCGCTCGACTCACACGTGGAGGCACATCCATGAAATACATGTTGCTCATTTATCTGGACGAGAATTCGCTGAGCGAGGAGCAGCGCGCGAAGTGCTACGCGGAGTCCGCCGGCTACGCGCGCGAGCTTCACGCCAAAGGGGAATTGCTTTCGGTTGGTCCCTTGCATCCGACCTCGACGGCCACCAGCGTTCGCATCCAGGACGGCAAGCGGATCATCACCGACGGGCCGTTCGCCGAGACGCGTGAACAACTGGGCGGTTATTTTCTGGTGGAAGCCGAGAACCTGGATCGGGCGATCCAGATCGCGGGAGAGATCCCGGCCGGCCGATGGGGAACCGTCGAGATCCGGCCAGTGCTTGAAATCGGCGGTCTGCCGGTGCAATAGGAGAACGATCATGCAGAAGATCACGCCATTCCTGTGGTTCGACACCCAGGCCGAAGAGGCCGCGAATTTCTATGTCTCTATCTTCAAGAACTCGAAGATCGGATCAATCCGCCGGTATGGAGACGCCGGGCCGGGACCCAAAGGCTCCGTCATGACGATCACGTTTCAGATCGAAGGGCAGGACTTTGTGGCCCTCAACGGCGGACCCGTATTCAAGTTCACGCCGGCAATCTCGTTCTTTGTCGACTGCCAGACGCAGGAGGAAGTGGATCAGCTATGGGCCAAGCTTTCCGAAGGCGGGCGTACGGACCAGTGCGGCTGGCTACAGGACAAGTTCGGCATTTCCTGGCAGATCATTCCGAACGTCTTGATGAAGCTGCTGGGCGATCCCGATCCCGCGAAGGCAACGCGCGTCATGAAGGCGATGCTGCAGATGACCAAAATCGACATCAGACGTCTGCAGCAGGCTTACGAGGAGTAGCCGGTGTCGATTTGGAGCGTCCTGGATCGACATACCAGTGAGAGGCGAGAAGATGCTGAGCGAAACACTGGCGATGGAATCCGGACACGATTGGGCGACGGCCTGCGATGTACAACAACGGTTCATGCAGCACCCCATTCCCGAGATCGATGCGTGGGATTACGCGGGTAGATGCAGGCAGATGCAAGCGCTGGGCGGCGACTGCTACAACTTCACGCCGCTGTCAGGAAACCGGCTGGCGCTGGCAGTGGGCGACGCATCGGGCAAGGGACTGGCGGCGGCGCTCATGATATCGAACGTCCAGTCCTCGTTGCGGACGGCTGCTCTGTTCGCAGGCGACGACATCGCGACCATCTTCGACGTAGTCAACCGTCAGGTGCACGCGTCCTCGCTCGCGAACCACTATGCGACTTTGTTTTATGGCATCTTCGACGATGCGACCCGCACGCTGCGATATGTCAACGCCGGTCATAATCCACCGCTTGTCCTGAGGCGCGACGGCTCCCTCCATTGGTTGGAGACCTCCGGCGCGCCCGTGGGCATGTTTCCGGACTGGACTTATTGCGAAGAATGTGTGGCCCTTCACGCGGGCGATCTCATCGTGGCCTACACTGACGGCGTAGTGGAAACGGCGAATCCGCTGAGCGAGGAGTGGGGTGTCGGGGGCCTCAAGAAGGCCGCAGAGCAAAACCGGGGCGAATCCGCTGGCGACGTACTCCGCGGAATCTTCGCGTCGATGGATGACTTCACCGGCGGGCGCCAGACCGACGATGCGACCATCGCGGTCCTGCGAGTGCACTGAAATAATTTCGGCGCGGTGTGTGCTGGTGGGCTAGAATCGTTCTTCATGCCTTTATCCACAGGTGCTCGCTTCGGGCCGTACGAAATTGTTGCGCCCCTTGGCGCCGGGGGCATGGGCGAAGTGTATCGCGCCCGCGATACCAAGCTGAAGCGCGACGTAGCGGTGAAGGTTCTGCCCGAGGCCTTCGCGCGCGACCCGGAACGCATGGCCCGGTTCCAGCGCGAGGCCGAGGTCCTGGCGTCGCTGAATCATCCGAATATCGCCACCATCTTCGGCGTCGAAGAAAACGCGCTGGTGATGGAACTGGTGGAAGGCGAATCGCCCAAAGGCCCGATGCCCTTCGATGACGCCTGGAAGATCGCGTCTCAAATCGCCGCCGCGCTCGACTACGCGCACGAACGCGGTATCGTGCATCGCGATCTGAAGCCTGCCAACATCAAAGTGACGCCCGACGGCACGGTCAAGCTTCTCGACTTCGGCTTGGCCAAGGCGTTCAGCAATCCGTCGGAGAACAGCAGCTCCGGGTCGGGAAGCGATAACCCCAGCCATTCTCCCACGCTGACCGTGCATGCCACCGAGGTCGGCTTGATCCTCGGCACGGCCGCGTATATGAGCCCGGAACAGGCGCGCGGCAAGAAAGTGGACAAGCGCGCCGACATCTGGTCGTTTGGTGTGGTGCTCTATGAACTGCTGACCGGGCATCGAGTGTTCCAGGGCGAGGACGTCACCGACACGCTGGCATCCGTGGTGAAGGTACAGCCGGACCTGAACCGCGTGCCCGATAAAGCCCGCCGCCTGCTGGAACGGTGCCTTGAAAAAGACCCTAAGAAGCGGCTGCGCGACATTGGCGACGCGGCCCTGCTGCTAGAGGGCGCCCCCGCGTTGACGCCGCCGCCGCAGGCAACCTCATCACGAACCATGCGGCTCATCTGGGGAGCCATCGCCGCCGCGGTGATCCTGAGCGCTGCGATTTTCATTGTGCTTCGCTGGAGACCGTCCGCACCGGCGGCCTCGGTCCGCTTCGAAATTGTGGCGCCGGACAACGGCATCATCGAGGCCTTGGCCCTGTCACCGGACGGGACCAAGCTTGCCATGACGGTTCAGGGCGCCGATGGGCGGCGCGGTGTCTGGATCCGTTCGCTCGATACGGTGCAGGCGCGCCAGCTGGCTGGCACGGAGGGCGCCGGCACCCTGGCCTGGTCGCCCGATAGCCGCTACATCGCATTCAACGCCGCAGGCAAATTGAAGAAGATCGACGTGTCCGGAGGCGCGCCGGAAACCATCTGTTCCTACACGCCGCCTTTCATCGGGCTGTCGTGGAATAAGCAGGACGTCATTGTTTTCGGCGAATCCTACGTGATGGACCGCGTGAGCGCGGCGGGAGGTGAGCCGGTGCAACTCACCCAGCTCGATCCCAAGCGCGGCGACGTAGGATACGGCTGGCCGGTGTTTCTCCCGGATCAGCAGCACTTCCTCTACTTTCTGGCGGCGGATCCGCGTTTCCAGGGACTGTACGTCCGATCACTGGACGAAAAGCCGGCACAAGAGGACCAGCGGCTGACAGATTCCGATTCCGGACCATTGTTCGCACCGGCCACCGGAGGCACCGGATACGTGGTGTTCCTGCGAACCGACACCTTAATGGCGCGCCTGTTCGACGCGGGGAAGTTGAAGTTTACCGCTGACCCGGTGCGCGTGGCGGACTCGGTTGGGACCACCGGCCGCTTTGACGCCTTAGCCACGGTGTCAAACACCGGCGTGCTGGCCGTCACCAGCGCGGGCAGCACCAATCGTGAGCTCATTTGGTACGATCGCTCGGGTAAAGTCTTGTCGCAACCCGGCGAACCGGCCGGACGCGATGAGCTGAACCTCTCGCGGGACGGAACGCAGGTGGCCGAGGGGCGCGTCGACTCGCAAGGCATCTGGGTGGTCTGGCTGTTGGATCTGGCGCGCAACGCCAGCTCGCGCTTCACCTTCGACAGCAACGGCGCCGGGAACGGCGTCTGGTCGTCGGATGGGAAGCTGATCGCTTTTGCCGCCGGCGGCGGTAGCTCGTCTGATATCTTCCGCAGGCCGTCGAACGGCGCCACTAAGGCCGAAGTGCTGTTCCACTCCGACGGCGTGAAGACGCCACAGGATTGGTCCCCGGATGGTCACTGGCTGCTTTACCAGCAGCAGTCCAAGGACACGCACGCAGACCTGTGGGTTCTGCCGGACCCGGGCGGGCCGTTGGGGGAAGCTCGCAAGCCGGTTCCTTACCTGGCGACCCAGTTCAACGAGGTGCAGGGTAAGTTTTCGCCGGACGGGAAGTGGGTGTCGTACACATCCAATGAAACCGGCACGAATGAAATCTACGTGCGTCCATTTCCCGCGTCTTCCGGTGGAAAATGGCTGGTGTCGAACGGCGGTGGAACGCAGGCGCGCTGGCGTCCGGATGGCAAGGAGCTGTTCTACATCGCGCGCGACGGCACTCTGATGGCGGTGGACGTGAACACCAGTTCCGGTTTCCAGGCCGGTGTGCCGAAGGCGCTGTTCCGTACGCGCATCGCAGGCGGATTGGGCGGAGCGCCCGGCGTCGCCTGGCGCTGGGACATTTCGAAAGACGGCAAGCGGTTCCTGGTGAACTCGTCGAGCGAGGAAAAGAGCTCGCCGCCGGTGACATTGACCACGGACTGGACGGCGATGTTGCGGAAGTGAGTGGCAGGCGAGTTGCTCCGGCTCTCGACCGGAGGCAACATGAACCTACCCACAAACCTGCCGACCCGGCTACATCACAACGCATACGTAACGCGCGACATGGAAGCGACGCGTCACTTTTATGAGGACCTGATCGGGATGCCGCTGGTGGCAACCTGGTGCGAAGCGGACGAGCTGTTCGGCAAGGAGCGGGTGTATTGTCACTGCTTCTTTGGCCTGGCCGATGGCAGCGCGCTGGCGTTCTTTCAGTTTGCCCATCGCGAGGATCAGGAGCTGTTCGGCCCCAAGATGCCAGGCTCGCCTTTTCATCACATTGCGTTGAACGTGGACGCGAAATTCCAGGATGCGGTGGAGAAACGGCTGCAGGCGGCGGGCGTGAATGGGCCGGGTATGTACATCCTGGAGCACGGCTACTGCAGGTCGCTGTACGCGACGGATCCGAACGGCATGATTCTGGAGCTGACCGTGGATAACCCCGCGGCGCTGAAGGGCGCGGACGCGCGGCAAGCGAGCGCGCATGCCGAGCTGAAACGGTGGCTCGAGGGCGATCATACGTCGAACAACACCTGGCGAGCGGAGACGCATCAGCCGGCTTAGGGGCGGGGCATCGCCGGGGCTGGCGGGCGGGGATGTGCGTGAAGGCGCGCAGGGGAAGTGTGTGTGAAATTGCGCAAGTGATGTGCTCGCTCCCTTCTCCGAGCCTCAATCGCGGATAATAGAGTCGTGTACGTTCCCAGGGCGTTTGTCCACCAAGCCGAGTTTCAGGGGGCAGTGGCGCGCGCCGCGCGAAAGCTCGGCCGCGATGTCGTGAACGTCATCCCCACTCTTGGCGACGATTGGACTGGGGAGCCGGCAGTCTTTTTTATGGTGATCCTCGTCGATTCTGCCACACGCCGCGATCTGCTCTTGAATAATGTCAACAAGGTCTCACAGACCCTGATAGAGCAGGTTCAGCCTTTAGAAGAATGGGGAGTGTATCCCTACTTCAACTTTCGTAGCGAGTCCGAGCACGCCCAATTGAGCCAGCCAAGCGTCGCGTGACGCATGGCCTTTCCCGACGACCTGCTGGAACTCGCGCAACAACTGGCGGGTCTGCATCCGGAAGGGCCGCATCAAGCCAGCCTGGAGGAGGGCAGTGTCCACGGCCTATTACGCGCTCTTTCATCTGCTGATTTCCGAAGCAACGGAGAACTGGGCGCGGCCTGAGCTGCGAGCGATACTAGGCCGTTGTTTCGATCACGGCACGAGGCTCACGGCCTCAGAAAAGAGGGTCTCTCAGGTCAACTCGGCTTTGAAAGGTCAGCTTCTCGAAGGCGCAGATAAGACAGTGGCCATGCATCTCCGCACCGTGGCGAGCGCCTTCATTCAAGCGCAGCAGAGCCGCAACGACGCGGACTACAACGTGGCCAAGGAATGGGCGCCGGTGGAGGTGGCTGCGCTGATCGCTGTGGTCAGCGACGCCTTCAAGACGTGGAACACCATTCGGGGTGAAGCGGTAGCCCAGGCGTATCTGGTTTCCCTTCTCGGCCCGAAGGAGCGACGGGCAAACGAAGCTAAGTTGCCACTCGACAGAGGTCAGAGACGTCAAAAGGGCCGTGATTCGAGTGCGCCGCCAACGCCACAGAGGTAGGAATGAACATGCATAGTCCGCCGCATCCTGGGGAGGTTTTGAAGGCGCTCTGCCTGGAACCGTTGGGCTTGACTGTTACTGAGGCGGCTCGATCGCTGGGCGTGAGCCGCAAGACTCTGTCGGGCATCCTCAACGGGCGCGCTGGGATTAGCCCGGAGATGGCAGTCCGTCTCTCCATTGCTTTTGACACGAGCGCAGAGAGCTGGCTCAACCAGCAGGTTCAGTACGATCTTTGGCACGCGGAACGAAGGCGAAGGCGGCTCCGCGTGACGAAATTGACTGCCGCCTAAACTAGAGTGGTTCTAGCCCAAAGTCCACTGGGATGTGGATAAGGGGAGAGCCGCCACGCGGGCCATACCAATTCGCGCCCTTCCTGTTGAACCAGTGTTCCAAGAGCCGCGCTTCAATTGCGTTATAGATCCAGTTCTCTGGCAATTCGCTGCTTGCAGCAAGACTGTTCAAATACACATAGCCGTCTTCGTCCCTCCCCTTCACCTCATCTTTGAGTGCAGCGGCCAGCCTCGAGAGCCTCTCTTCATTGAGAGCTTTGACGTGCTTTGGTGCGAGTTCGATCGCCGCAAGCCAACCGTCACCGGTGAACTGGCACATCGGATGTCCAATGGCATCCATGCGTTTGATCAAACACCTGTCTTCGAGCTCCTTCCACGTTGTGGGTTGTACCTGCGTGAATTTATCGCTCCCCAACTCGAAAATGACCGTGTCGATCGCGTTGTCTCCGAGTGTCTGGAGCATCAGCTCGAGGGCGAGGTCGACGTTCTCGAGGCGCTGTTCACGCGAAAGGCTCATATAGTCGCAACGCCAATGCTACACCGGGTAACGGGCCAAGTGGTCTGGGCTGGTCCGTAAGCAGCTGCGCTATATATAGATAAAACGCTTGACGGCATACTATATATTGGGTCATCATTGCAGACGTGCCACAAGGTAGTTTCTTGTTGCCCTTGATTCGAACAACATCAGAAAAAGGAAAGGAGGTGAGAGCGAGATGGCTTGCCAAAAATCGCAGCCTTATTATTCGGTCGACCGACTGGACTATCACGTTTGCGTGAACTGCACCGTTGGAAACAACATCGAGAAGGACAAGTTGCGTGTCGGAAACCCGGGTAACCGCGACTTGTGCAAACGGTGCCAGCAGATCATCGCTGGAATCGTCTCACGCTAACCTGGCCCATTACCACCGCGAACGCACAAAGGTATCGGTAGCGAGCGGTCGTCGCTGAGCTGCCCCGTGAAGGGTGGCGATGAGAAAGTCGACGGATTCAGCCCTCCGTTGCTCCGCTACCTTGTGCGTCTCGCAAACTCCGGCGTCCAGGAAAAGCATCCAGTTGTCCTCGTGCACGAGGTCCCTGTCAGGATCCCACACTGGGAACATGCAGAACTGCACCGGTAACGGAGAGGTACACCTTGAGACCTCTCGAATCCAACTGTGAAGAAGGCCCCGATCCAACGAGGAAAACACGACGTTGGGCCGCGCGGTTTTGAAGTCGTCTGGTCTAAAATGGCCCTCGCAGGACGACACTGTAATAAAGCCGTACTGACGCATCGCAAGCACCAGTGGCGCTATTCCCACCTCCAAATCTTCATTGATGCCGCTCAGGCATGAAGCAATAGACTTGGGTAGAGGACCGACTGTCATGATCAATCATGGTACCGAAACTTCGAGGCCGCTTACGGACCCCCTTCACTCATAAGATTTTTTCCAGCCGCCTGTCAACGAAGGAGCAGTCCGTGCTAGACTAGCTGAAATTAGAAATCAGCTCAAGCGTTGTTGCTCGTTCCGCTAAGCTGCGGCCTCCCCCCCTCCCCCAAGGACCTAACCGTTAATTTGGCATCTGGCTATACCACCTGTTGAAGATTCTGCTTGACGTCTACTACAGGTTGGGGCATGATTGTTTGGAACGTAAAAGGATTGAAATGTTTTTAACCTTTCACTCCACAGCGGGCAGCTGAGAGGCGTGGCCCGCGAACACTCCCCGCATCACGAGAAGGAGAAATACAATGGGATTAGTAGGAGCTGCGGCTCTCGCCCGGATCGCAGACGTGCAAACCACTACCAAGAAGGCTCTTCCGCCCTCCCAACGCAAGGGGGTCAGCTTTCCTAAGTACTTTACTCAAAAGCTCGAATCCGGCAAGACGCCGTACGACGAAATTGCCTGGGAGCTGCGCACAGCCACGATTGCCAGCGACAAAGGCGCCATCATCTTTGAACAGAATGATGTCGAGGTGCCGGCCGAATGGTCCCAAACGGCCACCAACATCGTCGTCAGCAAGTATTTCTACGGCAAGGTCGGCTCGCCGGAGCGCGAGCGCAGCGTCCGCCAGTTGGTGCATCGCGTGGTCGACACCATCACGGGCTGGGGGCAGAACGGTCATTACTTTAAGACCGAAGAGGACGGCGAGAATTTCCGTAACGAGCTGGCGCACCTGATGCTCACGCAGAAGGCCTGCTTCAATTCGCCGGTCTGGTTCAACGTTGGCGTGCAGGAAGCGCGGGGCTACGGCTTCTATTACGACGAAACCACCGACAGCATCGTGAAGCTGAAGAAGGGCGAGTCGCGGCCGCAGTGTTCGGCCTGCTTCATCAATTCGGTGAAGGATTCGCTCGAGTCCATTCTCGATCTGGCCAAGACCGAGGGCATGCTGTTCAAGTGGGGCTCGGGCACGGGCACCAATCTTTCGCCGCTGCGCGAAGAAGGCGGCTCGCTGGGCGGCGGCGGATCGGCGTCCGGACCGTTGAGCTTCATGAAGGGCTTCGACGCGTTCGCCGGCGTGATCAAATCCGGCGGCAAGACACGGCGAGCGGCCAAAATGGTGATCCTGAACGTGGATCATCCGGACATCGACAAGTTCATCTGGTGCAAGGCCAAGGAAGAGAAGAAGGCGCACACGCTGGTGGACGCCGGCTACGACGCCTCGCTCGACGGCGAAGCCTACGGCTCCATCTTCTTCCAGAACGCCAACAATTCCGTGCGCGTCACCGACGAGTTCATGCAGGCGGTGGCCGAAGACGGTGACTGGTGGACCCGCGGCGTTGCCAACGGCCAGCCCGTGAAGCGTTATCGCGCGAAAGAACTGCTGCGCCAGATCTCGGAGGCCACTCATCAGTGCGGCGACCCGGGCATGCAGTTCGACACCACCATCAATCGCTGGCACACCAGCAAGGCCACCGCGCGGATCAATGCGTCGAATCCGTGCTCGGAATACATGTTTCTGGACGATTCGGCCTGCAACCTGGCGTCGCTGAACCTGATGAAGTTCGTGGGGCCGGGCGGCGTGTTCGACACCGAAGCGCTGCGCCACGCCTGCGACACTATCACGCTGGCGCAGGAAATCATTGTGGATGCGGCCAGCTATCCGACGGAGCGAATCGCGAAGAACTCGCACGATTTCCGTCCGCTCGGCCTGGGCTACGCCAACCTGGGCGCGCTGCTGATGTCCATGGGCATTCCCTACGACAGCCCGCAGGGTCGGGATTGGGCCGCCGCCATCACCGCCGTCATGTGCGGCCAGGCGTATCTCACCAGCGCGCGCGTCGCCGAAGCCGTCGGCCCGTGCCCTGGCTACGCCGAGAACGAAGATTCGTTCCTGGACGTCATTTTGATGCACGGCAAAGCGGTGAGCGGCGTGGACAGCAAGCGCGTGCCGCAGGATCTGTACGAAGCCGCGGTGGAGTGCTGGAACGATGCGTATGCGCTAGGCGAGAAGTTCGGCTTCCGCAACGCGCAGACGACGGTGATCGCGCCCACCGGCACCATCGGCTTCATGATGGATTGCGACACTACGGGCATCGAGCCCGACCTCGCTTTGGTGAAGTACAAGAAGCTGGTTGGCGGCGGCATCATCAAGATCGTCAACAACACCGTGCCGCAGGCGCTGATCAAGCTGGGCTATAGCCCCGAGCAGGCGGGGGCTATCGTGTCGCACATCGACGCCACCGGCACCATCGAAGGTGCGCCGGGTCTGAAGGAAGAGCACCTGGCAGTCTTCGATTGCAGCTTCCGGCCGCAGAACGGCAAGCGGTCCATTCACTACATGGGGCACGTGCGCATGATGGCCGCGGTGCAGCCGTTCATCTCCGGCGCGATTTCGAAGACCATCAACATGCCTGAGGAGTCCACCGTGGAAGACGTCATGGACGCCTACATGGAAAGCTGGCGCCTGGGTTTGAAGGCCGTCGCCATCTATCGCGACAATTCCAAGCGCGTGCAGCCGCTCAGTTCGGGCACGGGCAAGGGCGAGAAGAAGTCGACTGCGGTCGCGGTTGCCGCGCCGGTGGTCACCGAGAGGATTGTCTATCAGCCGGTGCGCCGCAAGCTGCCCGTCGAGCGGCAGTCGCTGACGCACAAGTTTTCCATCGGCGGCCACGAAGGCTACATGACGGTGGGTATGTACGAGGACGGAACGCCCGGCGAGGTGTTCATCTCGATGGCCAAGGAAGGGTCCACCATCAGCGGCCTGATGGACAGCTTCGCCACCAGCATCAGCTACGCGCTGCAGTACGGCGTGCCGTTGAAGTTCTTCGTGGATAAGTTCAGCCACGTGCGCTTCGAGCCGAGTGGCTGGACTGGCAATCCGCAGGTGCCCTACGCGAAGTCCATCATGGATTACATCTTCCGGTGGATGGGCGCCAAGTTCCTCGGCCCCGAGTACGCGGTCACCGAAGCGGGCAACGCGCAGGTGCTACGCCCGACCGAGCCCGAGCCGCAGCAAGCTCTGCCGTTCGCGGCCGCGGTGAGCGATGCGCCGATGTGCTCGGAATGCGGCGGCATCATGACCCGCAACGGCAGTTGCTACAAGTGCGAGAACTGCGGCGGGACCAGCGGGTGTAGCTAGACTCCGCGCGAATCACAACAGATTTTGGTGGGAGGTGCCATTCCTCTCGATCCTCAGGCGGCCTGAAAAGGCCGCCTATTCTTTTACCCGTTTAGGTCGCTTGAACTTCGCAGTTGAGAGCAGGTGCTCGTCGTAGTTCTCCAACTTCTCGGAGACTCTCTCTTCCGAGTAGTGTGGTGGCCGTCCTGTATTGTGCGCGCGTATGTGGAACGAACACTCGCCGCAAATGAACCAGGTTCGGTATTCGCCTTCCATCGGATGCGTGAACCAAACCGATACGGTGGGCTCATGACAGTCCGGGCAGTCGAGCTCTTCGAGTCTGCCTTCGTCGGCAGCCCAAAGCAGCTCAGTTATTTTCTGTGCTTTGGAATCATCCATATCGACGCACAGTCCGCAGCGATGTTACCACGCACGTCTCGTTGCTTGCTGTTCGGTGCAGTTTCACATAACCTGAAGGCGATGGACGTCCATTCCACCCCCGAGCAGGAAGCGCAGATCGCGCAGCTCGCCAGCAAAGCCGGAAGCGATCCGGAACACCTGGTGAAAGACGTGGTCGCCCGCTACCTCGGCGACGAGGCGCGGTTTCTCAGCGCCGTCCGAGAAAGGTTTGGCCGCAGCCGAGCGCGGTGAGTTCATCGAAGAAGAGGAAATGGACGCCCGCATCGAACGGATGTTCCATAAGACTTGATGCGTCTCCGGTGGACGGTTCCCGCCGCCGATGACCTTGAGGGAATCAAGAACTACCTCGATAGCAACTATCCACACCTTTCGGAACCGACCGTGCCGGCGATTTGTGCAAAGACCGCTTTTTGTCTCAGGGAGTATGATGAGGCTATGGGCGCCCGCACGCTGCTCACTTTCGAGGACTTCGAAAAATACCAGGACGACGGGAAGAAGCACGAGCTGCTGAAGGGAGAGCACATCACTTTGCCTCCTCCGAAGTTCGATCACAGCCGCATCCAGCACAACCTGTTGGACGCCCTCCGACCCTACGTGCGTCAGCATCAGCTTGGGGACGCGATGATGGAAACGGGGTTCCGATTGTCTGCGGACACTTGGTTGCAGCCGGATGTGAGTTTTGTTCGAAGCGCCCAGATTAAGAAGGTCGCTCCCTACGGCTACCTGGAGGGCTCTCCTGCCCTGGCCATCGAAGTCGCCTCCGAATCGAACACTGCCGCCCAACTCGACCTTAAGCTAGAACTCTACTTCGCCCACGGCGCCGAGGAAGTCTGGATCGTCTACCCGCAAACGCGGCATGTTCGCGTGCATTTCCCGGACGGCCGCAGCGAAACATTGGCGGGCGATTTGCGCTCCAGTTTGTTTCCCGGGTGGTCAGCTCTCCTAGATACAGTCTTCGCGGCGTAGAGCCCGACCTGGACGGCACGGGCGGTTCGGGGTACAATAAAACAAATCTGCATCGAATTGTTTCGAGACGGCGCTATCACCGTTACACGCCGGTCGAACCATGAAACACCACCAAACTTCGGGCGTCACAAAATGGATGGGCCAAATGGAATGCTGGAAAACCGTTCAGTTGCTGCGCGCGCGAGTGGATGCCGGCCGGGCGCTATTCATCCCCGCCGGTGAGACCATCGAGGTGATCACCTCTCAGGGTCTGACACCCCGGGTATTCTGGCGCGGCTGTAAGGACGCGCTGGACGGTCTGCAGGTGAACGCATCCGATCTCTTCGCCAAGGCGCAGTGGATCGGCCAGTCGCCGCGCGCCGATTAGCGCACGAAAATCCGTTTGCGCCGCTGGAAGGTCCAGATGAGCGCGCCCAGCCCGCCCAGCAGCATTGAGGACAAGCTCGGCTCCCGTACGAATATAATGGCTGTCGCGGCCAGAATAGCCGCAGAAATGAGAATCGAAGTCTTCATGATCTACTCGCGGCGCCACTCGTGCGCCGGACTGATTCTAGTCTAATCGGGAAGAGCGGCTGCGACAAGAACCGCGCGGCGTGCGAGTACTGGAACTAAAGGTTCACAGCACGCCCCGCTCGCGCAGTTCTTCCTCGATCTGCCCGGCCGACAAAAACTGCACCGCGTCCATCCCGTGCTCGCGGGCCGCTTCGATGTTTAACAGCAGATCGTCGGTGAAGAAACACTCGGCGGCGCTGCAGCCGGCCTGCGCGATCGCGGTTTCGTAAATCCTGGCCTCCGGCTTCGCCGCGCCCACTTCATACGAAAGGACATTGGCGTGAAAATGCCGCAGCAGCGGATAACTCTGCTTCAACATCGCGAAATGAATCGGGTTGGTATTGGAGAGCGTCAGCAAGCGGTAGCGGGACGCCAGATCGGCCAGCAGCGCCTCCGGCACCAGCGTTTCGGGCAGGAAGACGCTGCTCCACCAGCCGCAGAACTCGTCGTAGGTCACGTTCAGGCCCAAAGCCGAACAAAGCTGGCGCACGAACGGCTCGGCGGCGATTTCGCCCCGTTCGAACGGGCGCACCAGGCCCGTAGCGCGGATCCGGGCCGGCACTTCCTCCATCGGGCAGGCGCACAGCTGGGCCATCCGCGCATAGGCTCGTTTAAAATCGAACGGGATGACGACGTTGCCCAGGTCGAACAGGATGGTCTTGATCACGATTCTGATCTGATTGTACCGGCCTAAGCTTCCAGCGCCTTGACGTGCCGGTGGCGTGAATAATCGATCAGCCGGGCGTCTTTCGTCAGCAGTGTTGCTCCGAGAACGCGGGCGGTGGCAAGGATGATGCGGTCCGCGGGATCGCCGTGCAGTTCTCCTGGAAGGTGTACGCTCTCGAGTGCGATTTCCGGCGTCAACGGAGCGAGCGCGATACCAGGTTTCGACAATGCCTCGCTGACCCAGGTCCGGATGTTCCTGGGAAGCGCAACACGGCCACGCTTCTCGAGCATCCCCAATTCCCAAACCGAAATGATGGAAACCAGAAGCCGGCCTTCGGATTCGGCCTTGCGGATCGCGGCAATAGCGGCCCGCGAGAGTCGCCGCACTACGCCAAGTTCCACCCAGACCCAGCAGTGGGTATCCAAGAGCAAAACGTCATTTGGCATCCGCCTCCCACTCCACATCGACCGGCGAGACAATGTCGCCGATAATCTCCATCGTCCCCTTCATGCGTCCAATCACGCTCCTGGCGTGGTCCTCGACGGGAACCAGCCGTGCTACGGGCTTGCCGCGTTTGGTAATCACGATCGGCCTGCGCAGCCGCTGCACCTCATCGAGGAGCTTCAGGCACTTCGCCTTGAATTCTCCGGCTGCGATTGACTCGTTCATGACTATAGTCATTATACATGGTCATCTGCGGCCGGCGAACCGGAGAATCCGGCGCGTTGATCCCACGCTATAATTCAATCGAATGGACATCTACGAGGAAGTCGTGCGCTTACGCCGCCTCGGCCAGAAGTGCGCCCTGGCCACCATCGTTCAGGTGAACGGTTCCATTCCCAGCTACGAGAGCGCCAAGCTGCTGGTGCGCGAGGACGGTTCCATTTTCGGCACCGTCGGCGGCGGCTGCGTGGAAGCCGAAGTGTGGAACGCCGCGCGCGAAGTCATGGAGACCGAGCGGCCGCGCCAGATGAATTTCAGCCTCGGCCAGGATGCCGCCTACGACAACGGCCTGATCTGCGGAGGACAATTGAGCGTGTTCGTCGAACCGGTCGTCCCCCAGCCACGCGCCTTCATCTTCGGCGCCGGCCATATCTCGAAAAGCATTTCGAAGATCGCCAACATCGCCGGATTCGCCACGGTCATCGTGGACAACCGCGACGCTTTCGCCAACCGCGAGCGCTTCCCGGAAGCCGACGAGGTCTTCGCCGAAGAATACGAAGAAGTCTTTCCGAAGCTGCCCATCCGCGACACCAGCTACATCATCATCGTCACGCGCGGCCATCGCGACGACATGCGCGTGCTCCACTGGGCCGTCTCGACCAACGCCAAGTACATCGCCATGATCGGCAGCAAGCGCAAGGTGATCGGCGTGGTCAAGGAGCTGGAGAAGGAAGGCATCCCGCGCGCGGCCTTCGAGCGGATCTTCGCGCCCATGGGCTTCGATATCGGTGCCATTACGCCCGAAGAGATCGCGGTTTCGATCGTCGCCGAGATGATCGCCACGCGGCGCGGGCCGGAGTCCGAGTGGCGGAACTTGTCGAAGTCCATTTTCGCCACCGAGTCCTCCCGAGCCGTTCTAAAGTGAAGCCGGGCGTATCGATCGCCGGCTTGATTCTGTCCGGTGGCGCCTCCCGCCGCATGGGCACTCCCAAGGCGCTGTTGAAATTCGAAGGCGAAACCTTTCTGGACCGATTGATACGGCTCTTTTCGGTGGTGTGCAGCCCCGTGATTGTGGTCGTTGGCCATCACGCGGCCCAGATTCAGGCTGGAATCGAGCGTGCATCCGAGGCCGTCTTCGCTGTGAATCCCGATCCCGAGCGCGGTATGCTCAGCTCTCTCCAATGCGGCCTGGCGAAGGCTCCTGCTGACGCGGATGCGGTGATGTTCCTGCCGGTGGATCATCCGCACCTGGACCCCGCCACGCTGGCCACCCTGGCGGCGCGTTTTGAAACCGATCGCGCCCCTGTGACTGTGCCCACGTATCGCGGCGCGCACGGCCATCCGGTGTGCATCGCCCGCGCGCTGGTGGACGAGTTGCTGGCCCTGCCACTGGACGCCAAAGCCAGCGACGTCATTCACCGCTACGTCCCGCAAACGGTCTACGTCGAAGTTCCCGATCGGGCCGTCGTCACTGACGTCGACGATCCCGCCGCTTACGCCGAACTGCTGGCCCGCCGATCATGAAAGCGCTGCGCCGGGGAGTTCTCATCGCGCTGCTGGTGGTGCTGGCAATCGGCGTGATTGCACCGTTCCTGCGAGCGGACAGCTTCCGCCCGCGCATTGAAGCCGCACTCGAAAAAGCGCTCAACCGTCCGGTGCACATCGGCGCCGTGCACCTGGATCTGTTCCGCGGCCCCGGCTTCAGCGTCGACGACGTGCTCATCGATGATGAACCCCTGGCCGGCATCGAGCCGTTTGCGCACGTCGAGCACATGCAACTACGGATCGGGCTGTGGAGCCTGTTTGCCGGCAAGCTCGGGTTCTCCAGCATTCGCCTCGACACACCCAGCGTCAACGTAGTGAAAACCACGGCAGGCTCGTGGAACATCCAGCCGTTGCTCGACCGCCGCCCGTCTCCCGGCTCCGCGCGCCCCGCCGTTCCGGATATCCAGATCCGCACCGGCCGGTTGAACTTCAAGTTCGGCGACACCAAATCAGTCTTCTACATCGACAACGCCGACGTCGACATTTATCCGAATGAGAGTGGCGACGTGGTGGTGCGCTTCACCGGATCGCCCGCGCGCACGGACCGCGGCTCCCAGGCCTTCGGCGAAATCAGCGCCCGCGGATTGCTGCACCCCGTGCCGGGTGCCGAAAGCCAGCTCAGCATGGGCCTGCATCTGGACCGCACCGCCGTATCCGAGCTGGTCCGGCTGTTCAACGCACGCGACCTCGGCGTGCACGGCTATGTGCTGGCCAACGCCAAGCTCGCCGGACCGATTTCGCACATCGACGTCAGCGGCGATCTGAACATCAGCGACGTGCATCGCTGGGATCTGATGCCGTCGCCCGATCAAGGCTGGACGCTGAACTATCGCGGATACCTCAACCTGAACGCGCACGAGCTGCAGTTGGAAACAGTGGCGGCTTCCGCGCCGGCGCCTCCGGTTGCTATCCGGTTTCGACTGGCGGATTATCTGACCGCGCCGAAATGGGCCGCCGGCTTCACCTTCCATGACCTCCCCGCGGCATCGCTAGTGGAAACGGCGCGTCACTTGGGGGCTTCGCTTCCGGCCGACGTGATGGTCGACGGGAAGGTCCAGGGCGGCATCGGCTACTCGAATCAAAACGGCCTCGAAGGGCGCCTCACGCTCGAGAATGCGTCGATGAAACTGCCGCGCGGCGGGTCCGCGGAACTGGATTCGGCGCAGGTGCTGGTGTCCGCCGGCAAGATCGCGCTGGCGCCCGCCAACATCACGATGAAGAACGGCCAGTCGGTTGAGGTGCAGGGCGAATATACAACCGGCAACAGCGACGCCGTATTCCAGCTCAGCACGCGCCAGTTGACCATCACGGAAACCGAATCGGAAGCGGGGCGTTTGTTCGAAGCCGCGCCGATCCCGCTCTTGCCCACGCTGCGCCAAGGTTCCTGGAAGGGCCGCATGGAGTTTGAAAAGTCGGGCGACAAGCCCGGCGTGTGGTCCGGCACCTACGATCTGCAAAATGCCGTCGTCGAAATTCCCGGCTTGGCCGCGCCGGTTCACCTGGCGTCGGCTTCCGTGCAGATGGACGGCGACGCGATCCAGATCACCCGCATGCGGGGGCACGCGGGCGACGTGAAGTTTCAGGGCGATTATAAGTATGACGCCGCCGGCCTGCGCCCCGAGCGCGTGCACCTGAGCATTCCCGAGCTGCAACTCGCCGCCATCGAGCGTCTCCTACTGCCCACGCTGCGCCGCAATGAGGGATTCCTTGCCCGCACGTTCCGCCTGCGTAAAGAAGCTCTCCCGCAATGGCTGCAAGAGCGAAAAGCCGACGTCACAATTCAGGTGGCCAGCCTGCTGAGCGGTGATGTGCCGCTCGGCCAGTTGCGCGCGCATGCCGTTTGGGACGGGCCCGCAATCACGGTTTCCAATCTGGATTGCCAACTGAACGAGATGCACGCTACCGGCACTCTGAGCGTCGACCTGTCGAAAGGCCTGCCCGCCTACCAGCTGTCGGGCACCGTCGAGAATCTCGATTATCACAGCGGACAATTGGATATCGACGGCGAGCTCGCGACCAGCGGCCTGGGTGCGGACCTGCTCATCAATCTACGCTCGAGTGGCACGTTCGAGGGCCGCGACATCGTACTGGCGCCGGACACGGAGATGCGGCAGATCTCGGGGTCCTACGGGGTGATGGCCTCGTCCGGGCTGCCTCGCTTGCTGCTCACCGGCGTCCAAGTTTCGCAAGGCGCCGATACGCTGTCGGGCCAAGGCTCCAGTCAGCCCGACGGCCGCATCGTGCTGGAGCTTGCCAGCGGCCGCAAGCAGGTACGGCTGACGGGGATGCTGCTGCCGGCGAATCCGGATCCGGCGCCGGCGCGGTAACCCGCGTCTAGGGAACTTGCCCTATTAGAGTCGCGCCCCACCCGTCCGATACAATAGTAGTGACCCTTGTTTCCCCAATGAACGAGTCCACCAGCGCGCTGGTCGCCGATGCCCATGACATCGTGCGCGAACAGTTGGCGCTCGCCTGGCGTCAGCACATCGAGCGTGTTCAGGAGATGCTGGAAGCGCAGTGGCCCGAGCGGGTGGAGCGGGCTCTCGAAGAGACCGTTGCCGGTTTGGCCGCTCGCCTGGAGGAGCAGTTTCAGGACGCCTTCGAGGCGCGTGTCCAGGAACAACTGGAATCGGCCTCAACCGAACGCCGCGCGCTCCTCGACAAGCTGAATCAATCCGCCCGGCGGCTGAGCCAATTCGAAAACGAAGCGCAATGGGCTAAGACGCTGGTCGAAGCAAGCAGCGGGTTCTGCCATCGCGCCGCATTGTTCCTGCTGATCGGCCGAGCCCTGCGTTTCGCGGCAGCCCGCAACATTGACGGCGAAGCGCCCGCATACGGTGTGCCGCTCGAGACCGCGCCGGCGTTTGCCGCCGCCGTGGACACTCGGGACACGCTGGTCGCCATGCGGTCGGCCGGCGAAATGTCGGAGCCGCTAACCGCTTATCTCGGTGAAAGCGACGGCAAGTTCTACGTAATTCCCATCGCCACGCGCGACGCCGTGTTGGCTCTCCTCTATGCGGACGCTCCGGCGGGGAACGTCGATTCTCATGCGCTGGAGTTGCTGGCGGCCGTGGCCGGCGCCGTGCGAGACAGCCGTCCGGCGGCGTCCGCGCCAGCGAGCGCGTTGGTCCACATCGCCGCGCCGCAGCAACAGCCGGAAATTCTCTCCTGGTTTTCCTTGGCCAAGGAGGACCGCGAACTGCATCTCAAGGCGCAGCGCTTTGCACGGGTCCAGATGGCCGGAATCCGCTTGTATCAGTCGGAAGTTGTGAAAAACGGACGCGCCTCACGCAATCTGTACGCGTCTCTAAAGACAGAGATCGATGCCGCGCGCGAGGCCTTCCGCCGCGATTATCTCCACAGTTCGGAAACGATGGTGGACTACCTCCATCTGGAAATTTTGAGAACGTTGGCAAACGATGATACCGAATCGCTCGGTCCCGATTATCCCGGTCCCATGGTCTAGGCTGCGGCGCGTTCTGGCGCTGGCTTGCCTGTGCGCCTGTGGTGTGCCGGCGCAGCAACTGGAAACGGTGGCGCAGCGATATCGCAAGACGCCTAACGCCCGCACTCGCGCGGCGGTTCTGCGCTACGCCGAACTGCATCGAAAAGATCAATCGGGCGCGCTCGCGTATCTGGTGCTGGGCGCGACTGAAATCGACCAGCGGCAATTCGGCGACGCGCAGCGGCATCTGACGGCGGCGGCGAAACGTCTGCCGCAGCTTGCCGATTACCTCGCTTATTTGACCGCTCAATCTGAGTTCGAGCAGCGCCAGTTTCCCCAAACGGAGGCCGCGCTACAGCCGGTCTGGCAGGCGTCGCCCGCGTCGGCGTTAGTCGCGAAGGCCGCGGTCCTGCAGGCAAACTCTTATCTGCAGAACAGCCAGCCGGATCAGGCAGCCGCGCTGATCAACCGGCGCTCGGCGGATTTGTCTGTTCCGCAAGCCGAACTACTACTCGCGCGTGCCTACGAAGCCGCTGGTAACGCCGAAGCCGCCGCGGCACACTACCAGAAGATTTACACCGAGTACCCGTTTGCCAAAGAAGCGTCGGATGCCGAAGCCGCTCTGTCTCGCTATCCCGCGTTGGCGCCTCAGGCGTTGCTGGCCCGCGGCCTCAAGTTGGTGGATGGCGGCGACTATACGCGCGCCGGCAAGGAGTTGACGGCGCTGCTCCCGCGTTTAAGCGGCGCGGACCTCGATCTCGCCCGCGTGCGCATCGGCGCGGCCTCGTACCTGGCGCGCGACAACAAGCCGGCCTACGACTATCTCAGTTCCTTCCAGGCCACCGCGCCGGAGGCGGAAGCCGAGCGGCTCTACTACGTCCTCGAATGCCAGCGCCGGCTGAATCGCATCGACGATATGAACGCGACGCTCCAGCGGCTGTCGGAGACTTACCCGCAGTCGCATTGGCGCTTCGAAGGGTTGATCTCGGTGGCCGGCTACTATGCATCCAAGAACCAGCCGGACGCCGCCGATCCGCTGTACCGCGCCTGCTCCGAGTCTTTTTCCAACGATCCCCAAGCCTCGCTGTGCCATTGGAAGGTGGTGTGGGCAGAATACATGCGCGATCCCGCGCGCGCCGCGGCGCTCTTCCAGGAACACCTGACGCGCTACCCCGGCTCGGACCACGTCACGACCGCGCTCTACTTCCTGGGCCGGATCGCGGAATCGAAATCCGATTGGGCCGCTGCCCGCGCTTATTACGATGAGGTCAACAGCGGCTACCCGAATTACTACTACGCGGTACTAGCGCGCGAGCGGCTGGAGACTTCTCCGCTTGCGCGCGCAACGCCTTCGCCTGACGTGGTGCGGTTCTTGGCGAGCGTCCAGTTCCCGAACCGGCGCGTTCCCGAGAGTTTTCTGGCCAGCGCCGTCACTAGGCAGCGCGTTGAACGCGCCCACCTGCTGGCAAAGGCCGGTCTGGACGATTTCGCGGTGGCCGAACTCCGCTTCGGCGCGAAGGCCGACGGCCAGCCGCAGATCATGGCCGTGGAATTGGCCGAACTGGCCGATCAGCGCGACGCCCCGGACCAGGCCATCCGATACATCAAACATTACGCGCCGGGCTATCTTTCGTTATCGCTCGATGCGGCGCCGCAGAAATTCTGGCAGCTGGCCTTCCCGATGCCGTATCGCAAGGCGCTGGAAGAATACTGCCGCGAGCGCTCGCTGGATCCATATCTGATGGCAGCGCTGATCCGCCAGGAATCGGAGTTCAATCCCAAGGCGATTTCTCGGTCGAATGCCCGGGGCCTCGCGCAGGTGATGCCCGCCACCGGCCGCCAACTGAGCCGCCAGCTCCGGATGCGCTACCGGACCAGCATGCTGTTCACGCCGACGGTCAACTTGAAGCTCGGCACATATTATATGCGCACTCTGGCGGACCAGCTGATGGGCCAATGGGAAGCGGTGCTGGCATCCTACAACGCCGGCAAGTCGCATGTGACTGCCTGGCTGGCGATGGCTAATTTCCGCGAGCCGGCTGAGTTTGTGGAAAGCATTCCGTTCAACGAGACGCGCCTATATGTCGAAAGCGTGATGCGCAACGCGGACGTCTATCGCAAGCTGTACGGGCAAAAGCTGGCTCTGAACCCCGTTAAACGCTGATCACCGGGCAGGGCGACTGCCGGATAATCGAATACGTGTTGGTGCGCAGGCGGCCCAGCGTGCGGCTGGCGTGACCGCGTCCGATTACCAGAAGATCGGCGGCATGGTGCAGCGCTGCCTCGCGGACCAGGTGCGAGACATCCCCCGTGCCAAGACAAAGTTGCGCCTGGATGCCCGCCGTCTCTTTCATCTTGTCGATGGTCTTTCTGGCTTCGTTTTGCAAATAGGTCTGTAAGTCGGCGTCGAAGTATCTCTCCGGCCCGGCCTCCGGACCCGGAACGGCGTGCACCAGCCAGAGCTTGGCGTGGAAATTCTCGGCCAGCCGGGAGGCGAAGCGCATCGTTTCGACGCTGGCTTCGTTTAAGTCCACTGCGCACATGACGTTAGCAAAGCCGGCCGAAGGCGCCGGGGATTCTTCCATGTGCACTCCGGTCCACACCGGGCAAGCCGCATCGTGCAACACTTTGGCCGTCACCGAGCCAAGCAGCAGGCTGCGGAACGCGCCGTAGCCGTGTGTTGGCATCATGATGAGGTCCATGCCGTGCTCCTGAGCGTAGTTGGTGATCAAGCTGGCCGCGTCGCCTTCCAACACGAGGCGCTCAACATCCAGCCCTTTGAACCTGTCGGTCAGATAGGAATTCACTTCATTAATGCGGGCGTCGCGAATCGCGTCGGTATCGATCAGGGCCATGTAGCCGTACCAGTCGGTTGCGTACGTGGGCGGCATCTCAAGAATATGTAAGAGCGTGACTTGCGCCTGGAATTTCTTGGCCAAAGCCTCCACCAGAGGCGCTGCGGCAGTGCAGCTATCGGACAAGTCAATCGGAAAGAGGATCTTTTGGAAGGCCAGCATCGCGTACCACCTTTCACTGGCTGGGTTGCACGCCGCTGACCAAGCTGCAAATCATTGAAGCAATTAGGCTAAATGATCCGTCTGGGTCATTTCACCCAACCTGCAGAACGGCGGCGCCACGGATCGCATCATTCTTGAGCGAGTTCAGGGCACGGTTGGCTTCCTTTAGCGGAAACACTTCGATTTGGGTCTCAATGGGGATCTCGGCGGCGACGCGGAGGAAATCGTGCCCATCCTGACGGGTATTGTTCGCCACGCTACGAACGACGCGCTCGCCATAGAGCAGGTCGTAGTCGAGCGGCGGGATGGTGCTCATATGGATGCCGCCCAGAGCCAGCGTGCCGCCCTTGCGGAGCGCTTTCAGCGCGGCTGGAACAATCTCGCCGGCGGGTGCAAAAATGATGGCGCTGTCGAGCTTGGCCGGAGGCTCGGCGACGGTTCCACCCGCCCACACGGCACCCAGTTCGAGCGCCAGCTTCTGATGCCGCTCATCGCGGGTGCAGGCGTAAACTTCGGCGCCCCAGTGGCGCGCCACCTGGATGGCGACGTGGGCGGCGGCGCCGAATCCGTACAAACCCAGCCGGTCGCCGCGCTCAATGCCGGAAAGCCGCAGCGAACGGAAGCCGATGATGCCCGCGCACAGCAGGGGCGCGGCCTGCAGGTCATGAAATCCCTCGGGGATCGGATAGACGAAATCCTGGTCGCCTAGCGCGTACTCGGCATAACCGCCATCCACCGTGTAGCCGGTGAAGCTGGGATGGTCGCAGAGGTTTTCCTTCGCAGCGCGGCAATACTCGCACGTGCCGTCGGTGGAATGCAGCCAGGCGATGCCTACGCGCGTCCCCAGTGGATAGAGATTGGCTTGATCCCCCGCGGCTTCGATCGTGCCGACTACCTGATGGCCGGGCGTGATGGGCGATCGGCGCGGCGTCAACTCGCCTTCGATCACGTGCAGATCGGTGCGGCAGATCCCGCAAGCGTTCACGCGCACCAGGACCTGCCTGCCGGTGGGCTCAGGCTTGGGTACGTCGACGAGCTCTAGCGGGTTCGATTCAATGGGAGCTGGGGATCGAAGGATGCAGGCTTTCATTGACGGAATCGCCTTGGGACGGAACAGTCGACGCTTTACCACTTCCACCAATAGCAAATACGTCGCCGTTGCGGGTGGCCAGGAATGCGTAGTGCAAGCCCGGCAGTCATGTGGAAACCGAGAGGCCCGGCCATCGGCGTCGCGTTGTTCCCCGGCGCTGTCGCGACCATCCGAGGCTATAGTAACCTGGATGCCGGATGGCAATTCCGGGCCGGCACTTCGCGCGCAACTTGATTTACCGCCGCACGCTTCTGTTCCAGATGGTGCGCCGCGATTTCGAGCAGCGTTTTATCGGGTCGACGGTGGGATGGCTCTGGAGCCTGATTCTGCCGCTGGTGCAGCTGGTGAGTTGGGTGTTCGTCTTCCAGATTTGTCTGCACACCCAGGTTTCGCCCGGTGAGGTGACTACCAACTACCCGCTGTTTCTGTTCTGCGGCTTTCTGCCGTGGCTGCTGTTCTCCGATACCGTAACGCGCTCAGCATCGTCGCTGGTGGACAACGCCAACCTGATCACAAAGACGGTCTTCCCGGCCGAGATCGTGCCGGTGTCAATTTTTTTATCGTCGCTCATCAGCCATTTGCTGGTTGTCGTGCTGGGGATCGCGATCGCGGCGGTTGCGGTGGGCCACGTCAGCCTGTGGATGCTCACGCTGCCCCTCTACATGCTTTTGCTCGGCCTGTTCGCCGTGGGGATCAGTTGGATCGTGGCCAGCCTGCACGTGTATTTGCGGGACACCGCGCAGGTGCTGTCGGTGATTCTGGTGTTTTGGTTCTGGACGACGCCGATCTTCATCAGCGAGGACAAGTTTCCCGAGCGCCTGCGATTCGTCCTGCACCTGAACCCGCTGGCGTTTCTGGTTCGGGCGTATCGCGACCGCTTGTTGTCCTACCGAATCCCCAGCCTGCATGATTTTGCGATCGTCGCTGCCTATGCGGTGACGGCGTTCGTGGTGGGCGGGCTGTTCTTCCGGCACCTGAAGCGCGGTTTTGCCGACGTTCTGTAATCGCCGCGAAACTGCAACCCGCTTCAGGCCTTATTCCATCCAATAGTTGGAGGGCGATGGGAGTAGCCCTCAGGAAGGAACCGTATGTTGAAGAAAACGTTGAATGCAATTGGGCTCCCGATTCTCGCGTTGGCCGGCGTGATGATGTTTGGTGCAACGCCAAAGGCTGATGCCGCGGTGCATTTTGGCTTCTATCTCGGTGCGCCGTATAGCTACGGGTATCCTTATGGTTATGAATATCCTTACAGCTACCCGTATCCGTACGCCTACCAATACCCTTACGGGTATGGCTATTACAGCTACCCGTATTACGGGGGTGGCTACGGTTACTGGGGTGGCTGGGGTCACCACGATCACGACCGCGATTGGGGTCGACATGGCCATGATCGTGGCTTTCGAGGTGGGGAGCATGGTGGATTCCATGGCGAAGGACATGGCGAGGGCCACGGGCACCACCACTAGAAAGTCAGCCCATGCTGCCTTCGTCGGCCGACGGCCCGTAGACCGAAGGCACTGGCACATCATTCAGGCGCAGGTAGACTCCTAGCTGCGCCCGGTGATGGATGACGTGATTCAAGACGAAGGTGCGGATGACCGCGACGCGCGGCATGGTCATCAGCACTTTGCCGCCAGCGAGTAGCGACCACGGACCCATAAAGGTCTCGTCGCTGGCGGCTGCGATCGCCGCGCGTGCTTTCGAGGCGCCTTGATCAAACATCTCCAGGAGTTCTTTCTGCGTTGCCGCGGGGGGATTGGGCCGGTGCTCCTGGCCGGGAGGAGCGATGTCAAAGGAATCTTTCGTCATTGTGTCTACCGCCCAGCCGGTCATTTGCGCGATGTGCGTTCCCAGGGCGCCGGCCGCGAACGATTTGGGATGAGGCTTCCATCCGAACTTGTCCTCGGGGATCCGTTCCAGGGTCTTGCGCGTGTTGGCCATTTCCTGATCGAACTCAGGCAGTAACATCTCGCTGATTTTCATTTAGGGTTCCTTTCGGGAGAATCGAATGCTTAGCAATTGTAGGCGAAGAATAGGCGAATCGTCAAGTGCAAAGTTGATTTGCATGCGGCGGGTTTCAGAAGAGTTACAAGCCAGCTCACCGCATCTCTGCTGACAGAGTAGAATAGGAAGCGCCGGCCTTGAAGCCTGTTCCGCTCAAGAGCACAACTGAACCACAGGAGCATGAATGGCTGACCAGCGCATTGGAATCTTGACCGGAGGCGGCGACGTTCCGGGCCTCAATTCGGTCATCAAGGAAGTCACCTACCGCGCCACGGAGCACTGCTGCGAAGTCGTCGGGATTCGCCGCGGGTGGGAAGGGCTCACGCATGTGAACCTGGAAGACGCCGAGAGCAAGGGACGTTACATCCTGCCGCTCACGCGCGAGAACACGCGCACCATCGATCGTTATGGCGGGACCGTGCTGCACAGCAGCCGGACCAATCCGTCGAAGATGGGCGCCTTGCCGGACTTCCTGAAGGACCGCGATTTTCCCAAGAAAGAGAGCACCAAGGGCGGGAAGACAGTTGTCTATTACGACGCGAGCCCGCAGGTGCTGAAGAACATCGAGGCGCTGGGGCTGACTTCACTGATTGCGATCGGGGGCGACGACACCCTGAGTTATGCCGCCAAACTGCACGCCATGGGTGTAAAGGTGATCGCCGTGCCGAAGACCATGGACAACGATGTGCGGAATACCGAGTACTGCATCGGCTTTTCGACGGCCATCACGCGCGCAACCGACGCGATCGCGCGCCAGCGGACCACCGTCGGGTCGCACGAGCGCATTGGGATCTTTCGCGTGTTTGGCCGCGACGCCGGCTTCACTTCGCTTTATACCGCGTACGTCGCGTCGATCCGCTGCTGCATTCCGGAATATAAAGTGAACCTGGATAAGCTGATCGATCTGCTCCTCACCGACAAGAAGCACAACCCGAGCAATTATTGTCTGGTCATTCTTTCCGAAGGCGCCGAGTGGGAAGGCTACCAGGTGCGCGAATACGGGGAAGCCGACGCTTACGGGCACCGCAAGAAGGAGAACGTGGCCGAGGCGCTGAGCGATGAGATCAAGCAGCGCACGCATGAAGAGACCATCGTGAGCGATCTGACTTACGACCTGCGCAGCGGCGTGCCGGATTTCGTCGACAAGCTGGTGGCCTCGACATTCGGCACCATGGCGCTGGAGGCCGTGCTGGACGGCAAGAGCGGGCTGATGGCGGCGCTGGTGAACGGCTGCTATGCCATGGCGCCTCTACCGGATCCAGGCCTCGGGCCGCGGCACGTTGATATTGAAAGCATGTACAACACCGAGCGCTACCGGCCGAACTACGCTAACAAGACGGGGTTGCCGATCTTCCTGACGCGGGCTTGATGTTCTGGAAAAAGCGGGCAACGACGCCCGCGTCCTCCACGCCGTTGCGGGAAATCGTCGGGCACTTTAACGAAGCGGCGGCCGACGAGGAGAATTTTCCCTCCACCATCGATCCGCGGATTTACCACGTCCAACTGATTCTGGAATATTTTGGCGATTTGAGCGGCAAGCGCGTTCTGGACGTGGGCTGCGGCAAGGGACGTTTTGCGCGCGTGCTGGCGGACCGCAACGCGCGGGCGTCTCTGGTGTCGTTCGATCTGGCTGAAGCGATGCTGCGCGTGGTGCCTTCTGGTTTGAACCCGTGCGCGGGATCGATGACCGCGCTGCCGTTCCCCGCGGGATCGTTCGATTGCGCCTATGCGACAGAATCGCTGGAGCACGCCGTGGACATCGAGGCCGCGGTGGCGGAGATCTGCCGCGTCGTGAAGCCGGGTGGGCGGATCGTGATCATCGACAAGAACGCCGAGCAGTGGGGCAGGTTGAAGACGCCGGAGTGGGAGCGGTGGTTCGGGCGGCGCGACCTGGAAAAGCTGCTGCGAAGGCACTGCCGCGGGGTTTCCAGCCGGCCGATTTCCTACTGGTCGGACGTCGCGCCGGACGGCCTGTTTCTCACCTGGCTGGCCGAGCGATAAGCCGCCAAAATGGGCGTTTCGCGGCGGCAGCAGGTATCCTGTAAGTTAGACATCATGAAAGCGCAGAGCACAGCGCTTCCGCTGCAGGAACGGGTGGAGGCGCAGGGACATTTAATCGACTCCCACATCATGGAGCAGATTCTGGACACGATCGTCGAGTTCGGCGGCCGCTTCGAGATGGAGCAGTTTCATTTCGGGCGCACCAACAGCGATCAATCCACCCTGCGGATGAAGATCGATGCCGACGACGCCGAGTCGATGGAGAAGATCCTCTCGCAGTTGCTGGGGCTGGGCTGTTCCATCGTGGATTCCGGCGATATCGACCTGTTTACGGTGGAGCGCGACCGCTGCGCTCCGGAAGATTTCTACTCCACCACGAACCACAGGACCTATATCCGGCGAGCCGGGCATTGGGTGGAAGTGCAGAACCAGCGCATGGACGCGCTGATCGTGGTGAAAGGCGATCAGGCGTGGTGCCGGCGTTTGCGCGACATCAAAGCCGGCGACCAGGTGGTCACGGGGATGCGCGGCATCCGCGTGGTTCCGGAATCGAAAGAGCGCGACCGGATGGCGTTCGCGTTCATGAGCAACGGCATTTCCTCCGAACGCCAGGTGGAGACGGCGGTGAAGCAGACGGCGGCGCTGATCGAGCAGACGCGCGGGGCGGGCCAGAAGATCGTCGTGGTGGCCGGACCGGTTGTGGTCCACACCGGCGGTGCTGCGCCGTTGGCTCGTCTGATCCGGGAAGGCTACGTAGGTGCCCTGCTCAGCGGCAACGCGTTGGGCGTTCACGATATCGAGTCTGCGTTGCTCGGCACCTCGCTCGGCATCCGGCAGAGTGACGGGCGCCAGGAAGAGCACGGGCACCGCAATCACATGCGCGCCATCAACGCCATTTATAATTGCGGCGGGATTCGCGGCGCGGTGGAGAACGGGCGGCTGCGCTCTGGCATCATGTACGAGTGCGTGAAACAGAACGTGCCGTTCGTGCTGGCCGGCAGTCTGCGCGACGACGGCCCGCTGCCAGAGACGCTCACTGACATGAACCAGGCGCAGGACGCGTACGCCGAGCAGTTGAGGGGCGCCGGGCTGGTGTTGTGCCTGGGCTCCATGCTGCACTCCATCGCCACCGGGAACATGCTGCCGAGTTGGGTCAAAATCGTGTGCGTCGACATCAATCCGGCCGTGGCCACCAAGGTGAGCGACCGCGGCACCGGCCAGGCTGTCGGCGTGGTGACCGATGTCGGACTCTTCTTGGATCTACTGGCGCGAACGCTGCTTCCCACGAAATGAAACGCCAGTACACCGACGAACAAGCGGCGGCGGGAGTGCACGCCGAGCTGCCCGAGATCGAGACGTGGCCGAATCAATATCCCGGCTACGAGATCGAAATCGCGCTGCCGGAGTTTACTTCGGTTTGTCCGAAGACCGGACTGCCGGATCACGGCACGCTGACGTTGCGCTACGTGCCGGATCGCCTCTGCCTGGAGCTGAAGTCGCTCAAGATGTACATGCTGGCTTACCGCAATCTGGGAATCTTTCAGGAAAACGTGGTGAACCGGTTCCTGGAGGACGTAGTAAGGGCTTGCCGGCCGATGGCGGCCACGGTGACGGGCGAATTCACGCCGCGCGGCGGCGTCTACACCAAGATCACGGCGAGCTGGAGCAAGCGGGGCCGCCGGAACGGGAAACGTGGATCCAAAGGGTGAAGAACTTGCCGCGGTGATCGCGGAAATCCGGCAGCGCGTGCGGGCGCGCCATCCCAATGGAACGGTGGCAGGCGTGACGTTGCCGGATCTCACGCCGCTCCTGCATGCTCGCGACGCCGCCGAGGCGAAGGTGGCCAGCATCGGCACGGTGAATCCGCGGCCGCCGGGTCTGAAGAATTCCCTCATCCAAGCGTGGAAGCGCATGATCGCGCGCGTTCTGGACTGGCATGTGCGCGAGCAGGTGGAATTCAACCGCGCCGTGATGGCGTGTGTGCAGGCGGCGCTGGAGAGCCTGACCGAATCAAACCAGGCTATCGCAGCGCTGGGCGCGCGACTTGGCCAGGAAACCGGGGAATTGCGCGCCGAAGCGCGGGAGCTGAAAGATATTCGCTCGCATTGGGCGGAATGGCGGACGGGTTGGGAGCAGAAGCTAGCCAGCAACGAGATTCATCTCCTGCGCAGTTTGTCCGAATTACAGGCCGCCTTCCAGCATCGCGTTACGCTGATGGACGCCGCCTACCGGGAGCAGATGAAGGCGCAGCACTCCGATTTCGAAGCGTCCATGGCGCGGCAATCCGAGGAAGTTCAGAAGCGGTTTTGGACTGAGCTGGATCGCGTCCGGGCCGAATATGAACGCATGATTCATGCCGAACTGCGCCTGATCCGGCAGCGGGCGTCGCTGGCGCAATCGGTGGAGCGCATCGCGCAAGGAGCGCCGCCGGAGCTGGTGCAGATCGACTGGTTGAAGTTCGCCGAACGGTTTCGCGGCGGCCAAGAGGACATCCGAGGGCGCCAGCAGCTCTATGCCGAGCGGTTCGCGGGGCACGAACCAGTGCTGGATATCGGCTGCGGACGCGGTGAGATGCTGGAAGTTTTTCGCGATGCGGGAATCCGGGCGCAGGGCATCGACCTCAATGACGATTCGATCGCGTTGTGTCTCGCCCGCGGGCTGGAGGCGGAGAAGGCCGATCTGTTCGCCTACCTGAGCGCCTTGCCGGACGCATCGCTCGGCGGCGTGGTCTGTTGCCAGGTGGTGGAGCACCTGCCGCCGGAGCGTCTGCCGGAGTTGACCACCCTGATGCACCGAAAGTTGCGCGCGGGCGGGCTTGCAGCCATCGAGACGCCGAATCCGGAGTGCCTGGCTATTTTCGCCACGCACTTTTATCTGGATCCCACGCACCGGCATCCCATTCCGCCGGCGCTGCTGAGCTTTTATCTGGAAGAAGCCGGCTTCGGGCGCGTCGAAGTGGAGCGCCTGGCGCCCGCAATCGAGAGCATGCCGTCGCTGGCCGAACTGCCGGAAGGTTTCCGTCAGGCGTTTTTCGGGAGCTTAGATTACGCTGCTTTTGCGATCAAGCTGGGCTGAACGGTCTTCCCACAAAGCCAGGGCCTGAACGCAAAACGCCGTGGAAACCGGGTTGACGAACGGCATCGGCTCGCCATGTTTGCGGCCGAACAGGAATCCACCGGATGGGGTCTGGAAGGTCGCCACGCGCGCTGCTTCTTCGGCTGCGGCAGTTTCGTCGAGCGGTACACCGCGTGCATTGCCTGCCAATCTCGCGCGCAGCAATTGCGCAACTACGTCGGAGCGCTCGAAAACGGGCGCGATGTCGCGAAGGTAAGCAGCTGTCCGGTCCAGGCCCGCGCGAAACGCCTCCGCGCACGCCGGCCGATCGAGCGCCGGCAGCAGGCCTTCCAAGAAATACCCGTAAGCATGCAGGCGGTCCATCACTTTCTCGCGATCGGGATCGCCGGGGAGGAATTCGCGCTCGCCGGCTAGCGCTTGTTCCAAGGCGGCTTCATAGGCGCGCAGGAATGCGCTCTCGCCGGTGGCCTGGAACAGCTCATACCACGCCATGGCCGCCTTCAATTGATAGCATCCGGGGCGGGCCGACCAACGCGGCTCATACGCGAGCGGACGCTTATCGGGCAACGCAAGAATCGGATGGATCGCGCCGTCTGCCTGGAAGTCGGCGATCATCGAGCGCCCGGCGGCAACGGCGACATCGCGAAACTCGGCCTCGCCTGTGGCGCACCACGCGGCCGCGAGACCGCGGACGATGATCCCGCAATCGAAAAAGTAAGTGAACCGCGGCCCGTCCACAACTTCAAATGGGAACGTCTCTAATTCCGGTATCCAGGCCACGCGGGTAAGGAATCGCGCGGCGCGCACGGCGGCATCGAGATAGGCAAGCTCCTTCGTCCGCTCATGCAGAAACAGAAGCGCGCTGACGCCGTAGCCGGTGATCTCGGTGGACACACGCGCGTTCTGGCCAAGGTCGGCGCGGTAATAGCGTGCCATGCCGCCGCCCGGTTCTTGAATTCCGGAGTTTAGAAACCAGCGGCCGGCGGCGTGAATCAGCGAATCGGTGTCGAGCAAAGAGAGTCATTGTAACATCCGATAAGCGTGGCGCTGTGCGTTACACTGGGTATGTAAATCGAGCAGTCCGGCACGCGCTCCACCTGCCTTGTCTGAACAATACATTATCGGAATTGATTTGGGCACCACCAACTCGGCGCTGGCCTACGCGCCAGCGGGCGGCGATACGAGCGAATCCCGCGTCACGGTGTTCGAGATCCCACAACTGGTAAATCCCGGCGAGGTGCGGGCTGAACCGCTGCTGCCGTCGTTCCTGTACTTGCCCAGCTCGTCCGATTTCCCCGCCGGGTCCACCGCCTTGCCCTGGGATGAGACCCCGCGCTATGTAACCGGCGCGCTGGCGCAGAAACGCGGCGCCGAAGTTGCCAGCCGCCTGGTGGCGTCGGCGAAATCCTGGTTGTGTCATGCGGGCGTGGATCGCACTGCGCCGATCCTTCCGCAAAATGCTCCGGAAGGCCTGGACCGAATTTCGCCCGTAGATGCATCGCGCCAGTACCTGGAACATCTCCGCGCGGCTTGGGATTCGAAGATGCCGGACGCGCCGTTCGATCAACAGCAGGTGCTGGTGACGGTGCCGGCATCGTTCGACGCCGTGGCCCGCGATCTCACGCTCAAGGCCGCCGAGCAGGCCGGTTATCAAAACCTGCTGCTGCTCGAAGAGCCGCAAGCCGCGTTCTACGCCTGGATCGAGCGCCATCCGGACTGGCGCGAGCGCGTGCAGGTGGGCGACCTGATTCTGGTGGTGGACATCGGCGGCGGCACCACGGATTTCACGTTGATTGCGGTCACCGAACACGCGGGTGAACTGGCACTGGAGCGAGTGGCTGTGGGCGAACACATCCTGCTGGGCGGCGACAACGTCGACCTGGCGCTGGCCCGCCATCTGGAGCAGCAACTCGCCGCGAAGGGAACGAAACTGGACGCGATGCAGTTGCACGCGCTCTGGCAACAATGCCGCTTGGCCAAGGAGAAACTGCTGGACACGGGTAGCCAGAAGCGCGAGCAGCCGGTGACGATCCTGGGGCGCGGGACGGGCCTCGTCGGAGGAACGATCAAGCTGAAGCTTTTGGCCGAGGACGTCGAGCGCATTCTGGGCGACGGTTTCCTGCCGGCAGTGTCGAGTCAGGATGTGCCGCAGAGGCGCAAAGCGGGCTTCGCGGAGATCGGGCTGCCGTACGCCGCCGATGCGGCCATCACTCGCCATCTCGCGCGCTTCCTTCGCCAGCAGGCGGCGCAATCCGAACACGGCTCCGTGCGGCGTGGAGCGAGCGGGATGGCCGCGCCCACGCATGTGCTGTTCAACGGCGGCGTCTTGCGCGCGGACCTGGTGCGGGAGCGCATCCTCGACACGTTAAACGGCTGGCTGAAAGAGGAAGGCTTCGGGCCGGTGGTTGCGCTGTTGGGCGAAGATCTGATGCACGCGGTGGCGCGCGGCGCAGCCTATTACGGTATGGCGCGGGCCGGGCGGGGTGTGCGCATCCGCGGCGGCGTGCCGCGCACCTACTATGTCGGCATTGAAAGCTCCATGCCCGCGGTTCCCGGAATGCCGGCGCCGCTCAAGGCGCTCACCGTGGCGCCGTTCGGCATGGAGGAAGGAACGTCGGCCCCATTGCGCGGGCGCGAATTCGGGCTGATCGTGGGCGAGCCGGCCGAGTTCCGCTTTTTTCAGTCGGCGGTGCGCAAGAACGACGCCGCGGGCACGCTGCTGGAGGCGGTTACCGAGGATCTGGACGAGCTGGCGCCGGTGGAAGTCACGCTGCCGGCGTCCGGTAATGCGGGCGAGTTCGTGCCTGTGACGCTGGAGACGGTGGTAACGGAAACCGGAATGCTACAGCTCTGGTCGGTTGCGCGCGACGGGCGGCGTTGGAAGCTCGAATTCAATGTGCGGGAGAAGGTTAGAGCCGAAGGCCAATCACAGCACTGATGGGTACGCGGCCTGCTGAAGGAGATTTTTCAACCACAGCCGTGAAGCGGATTCACAGTGCAATGTAGCATGGAAGAAAGCAGAAACCGCACTGGACTCTGGTCCGTCCCTGATTGTTATACTAGGTGGTCACTTCCTTAGTCTCTAAACATGAAGCATCTTGCCCTTTTCTTGTTGTGTTCGGTGACGGCATCGGCGACGGACTTCATGACCGGTCAGGCGGCTCGCATCACGTTTGGCCAGTCCACGTTCACGTCGCAGGACACCGGCAGTCCCTCCGCGTATCAGGTGGGTGGCGTGAGCGGGCTGGCCTTCGCGAATAACACGCTGTTCGTTGTGGATTCGAACCATATACAGGCCACGCCTGTGAACAATCGCGTCCTGGTCTATGGGGACATTTCCGACTACGTTTACAATCCGACCGCTGAGATTCCCCAGGGCAGCCGGTGCCCGGTTTGCATTTCGCATGAAGACGTCGGCGGCGCGACTCTGGTGCTCGGCCAGCCCGACTTCACCACCACCTCGGTCAACACCAACGGGCCGACCTATACGATTCTCGGCGCCACCAACGCAACTCCCATCGTGCTAACGGTGGCGAGCACAACTGGCCTATCGGTCGGGAACAGCGTCACCATCGCCGGAGTCCTTGGCAACACGAATGCGAATGGCGTGTGGGCGATTCAGTCGCTCACCTCTACACAAATAACTTTATCGGGATCCAGCGGGAACGCCGCCTACACCGGCGGCGGCATCTTGTCCGTCTCGGCGGTGAGCGCGCTCGGTGTGCGGACGCCCACCGGTGTCGCTTCCAACGGGCAGATTCTCGCGGTTTGCGACTCGGACAACAACCGCGTTCTCATCTGGAACACCGTCCCCACCACGATCGATCAGCCAGCGGACATCGTTCTGGGCCAGCCGGACTTCACCACGCTGCAGCAGCCGCCTCCGCTGAATGCCTCCTCGTTCCGCGGTCCGGAAGGCGTGTGGTTGCAAGGCGGGAAGCTGTTTGTCGCGGACACGCAGAATCATCGGGTCATGATCTGGAACAGCCTCCCGACGTCCAACAACCAGCCCGCCGACGTCGTGCTGGGCGAGCCGGACTTCAAGACCGCGCCGGCCGCTACCGTGAGCGACCTTCCGCCGACGGCCAACAACCTCTTTTCGCCCGTTTCAGTGACCTCCGACGGCACCCGGCTGTTCGTCACGGACCTGGGCCACAACCGCGTGCTCATCTGGAATTCGATTCCTACCCAAAACCAGCAGCCCGCCGATGTCGTCATCGGGCAGCCGGACATGACCCACGAGGCCAGCAATTATGTGCTGGGCACTTGCGTGTCGAACGGAATGGACAGCGATAACAACCCGACCTATCCTTCGGGCTGCACCACGTTCTGCCCCGCCAACGGCATGGACACCGACAACAACCCGACGTATCCGCTCCGCTGCGGCCTCACGTTGAGTTATCCGCGCTACGCGCTTTCCGACGGGAAGCGGCTGTACATTGCTGACGGCGGAAACGACCGGGTCCTGGTCTACAACAGCATCCCTACGCAAAACGCTGCGAAAGCCGACATCTTTCTTGGCCAGCCGGACGAGTATCAGGATATAGTCACCGACAACACGAACACATTCCGGCCGGATGCGAACATCCTGCGCTCCGCTCCCAGCGAACTCCGTACGCCGTTGGGGCTAGCCTGGGACGGCACGAATCTTTACATATCGGATCCGTTCAACCGCCGCGTTGTCGTGTATACGCCCGGTTCATCCAACATTCCCACCACCGGCATCACGAATGCGGCGAGCCTGAACACGTACGCGCTGGGCACCGTGGTTTTCTCGGGAACCATCACTGCCAAGGACACGGTCACGATCACAATCAATGGAACTGCCTACACCTACACCGTCACCAGTAGCGACACTTTGGAAACGATCATTCAAAATCTGGTGAGCACGATCAACTCGGCTCCCGATCCGAACGTGATCGCGGTGGAAAATATTGGCTTCCTGGAAATCATTCTGACTTCGCGAACGCCCGGGTTAAACGGCAACAACATCACTTATTCGGCAACCACAGCCGGTGTGAATGCAACGACGGCACCCACGGAAGTAGCGACGGCCGGCGGAGCAAATCTGGCCGGTGGCGCGGCGGCCGCCGAACTGGCGCCGGGTACGCTGGTCACGATCACGGGAACCAATCTGGCCGACGCCCCCGCGAGCGCGACGCCGTCGGGCGGATACTATCCCACCAGCTTCGGCGGCGTGCAGGTGTACTTCGACGGCATACAATCTCCGATCCTGTACGTCTCGCCCACGCAGATCAACGCCCAGCTCCCCTTCGAAGTCGCCGATTCCAACGGCGTCAGCGCGGTCGTGCGGACGGTGCACAATAACGGCACGGTCACTGCAACCACCGCGGTCTCAGTTCCGGTTGTGTTTGTAAATCCGGGAATCTTTGCTTTACAAGGAAACGATCCTCGGCCTGCGCTTGCTTATCACGCACAAGCGAAAGCCATCGCGGTGGTGTCTATCGACGGCACGGCGACGGGCGGTAATATTGTCAGCATCGCCATCAATGGCCGCAATTACTCTTATACAGTTCAAGGCACCGATACGCTGGCGACGATCCGGGATGCGTTCATTGCCCTGATCAACGCCAATCCCAACGAACAGGTGGTGGCCTCGGCGGCCGGCCAATATACGCGCGTCATATTGACCGCGAGGGTGGAAGGCCCGGCGGGGAACGGCATCAAAGTCACCGTTTCCAGCAGCACTGGCGCGACCGTCACGATGTCGCCTTTGGGGAACGGAGTAACCTGCTGTGCCAGTGTAGCGGGGGCTCCCGTAACGCGCGACAACCCGGCGATTCCGGGGGAAGTCATCACGATTTATGCTACAGGCCTGGGGCAAGCTACCTTGTTGGACGGGTCCGGACCCATTGGGACCACGGGTAAAGTCTATGACGGGCCCGTGCCCAACACGCCCGCGGTGCCGGTGGACAACGCGCAGGTGGGTGGAAGCACGGCCAATGTCCTGGGGGCCAGCCTGGAGCCAGGCATGATCGGGGTCTACCGTGTAGACCTGCAGATCAGCACGGCGCTGCCCACTAATCCGAACACCCAGATTTACATCGCGCAGAACGTCTTCACCAGCAACATCGTGACGATTCCCGTGGTGTCCCCTACGCCGTGATGCGCGGCCGCAGCGGTTAGCGCCCGAACACGAAGCGCGCGCGACGCGGGTCAGCTCCGCCGTTGAGCACGCCGTCGTGAACCCAGATCACGGCGGGCGCGGAAGGATTGCTCCACTCACCCGTGACTGCAATCCGGTGCCCCATTACTCGCAATGCGTCGGCGGTGAGCGCCGGTATCCGCGCCTCTAAATCCAGGCGGCCGGGCGTGAACTCGTGGTTGCCGAAGGAACTGTAGTAGTGTTCGGTCTCGAAGCGCGGCGCCTCCACCGCCTCTTGCGGCATCATCCCGAAGTCGATGATGTTCAGCAGAACTTGCAGCAGCGCTTGATCCTGATTGTCTCCGCCCGGCGTGGACATCACCAGCTCCAGCTTGCCGTCGCGTGTCACTAGCGTCGGGCTTAACGTCACGCGCGGGCGTTTGCCGGGCTGCAACTGATTGGCGTGGCCAGGCGTCATGACGAACGATTGCAACCGGCTGGTAAACGGGATTCCGGTATCGCCCGCGATCACTGAAGGCAGCCACGCGCCGCTCGGCGTGGCAGAGAACGCGTTGCCCTGCCGGTCCACGACGTCGACGGACGTGGTATCGTTCACCGGACCGCGCGCCGCGGTGGTGGAGGCCGGAAGCGCGGTGTGGACGCCGATGTTGCCGGGCCGGTGTTCCAGCGAGGCGTGCTCGGGGTCGATCAGTTTGCGGCGCTCCGCCGCGTACTCTTTGGAAAGCAAAATCTCCTCCGGGATCTTGCTGAACTTCGGGTCGCCGTAATAGGCGTCGCGGTCGGCGAACGCCAGCTTCAGCGACTCCACCAGCGTATGCAGATACCGCGGGCTGTTGTGCCCCATGCTCTTCAGGTCGAAGCCCTCGAGAATATTCAAGGCTTCGATCATGACGGGGCCTTGCGTCCAAAAGCCCGGCTTGTAGATTTCGTAGCCGCGGTACGTCGTGCTGCGCGGCTGATCCATCTCAGCGTGGAAATTCGCCAGGTCCGAGTAGGCGATCAGGCCGCCGTTGCGCTCGGAAAAATCGGCGATCCGCCGCGCGATGTCGCCTTTATAGAACAGGTCGCGCACGGCACGGAGCTTGGCTTCGCGCTTGCCGTGAGCTTTCTTCTCGGCCGCGGCCAGTTCTCGGAACGTATTGGCCAGCTCCGGCTCGCGGAAGATCTCGCCCACTGGCGTCGGCTGGCCGGTTGGATAGAAGAACTTCACCGAGTCGGGCCACAGCTCGATGATGCGCTGGTAGCTCCGCAGCATGCCGCCAAACTCCTCGGGCATCGCGAATCCCTGATCGGCGTATTCGAGCGCCGGCTGGACCACCTCGGCGAACGATTTCGTGCCGTACTTTTCGAGCGCCAGGATCAAGCCGTCGAACACTCCCGGCGTGATGGCCGACAAAATCCCCTGCACGGGCACCGGCGGCATGCTGCCGGCTTGTTCCCAGGGTTCGGGGGAGCGATGTGTATAAAACTCGACCGTCGCCTTCGCGGGCGCGACTCCCACGCCGCTGATCGCCATCACCGGCTGACCGTTCATTTTGACCAGGAGCGGCATTTCGCCGCCCAGTCCGAACCGGCTGAGTTCGGTGACGCTGGCGGCGAGTACGCTGGCAACGCCGGCATCTACTGCGTTACCGCCCTGCGTCAGGATCCGGTAGCCGGCCTCCACTTCGAAGTTGTTGGCGGCCGCGACCATCTCGTGCGTGCCGCGTACCGGCGGAACCATGGTGGGCGGTCCCTGAGCTTCCAGACACGCCACTGCCGCCATCAACGTTATGGCCAGAAGTTTCATGGCCTTATTTTTGCACTGTCCCGCAAGGAACGGTATTTTCGCAGGAGATCGTAAATCACGACGCCGCCCGCGGTGGCCACATTGAGCGAGTGTTTGTTGCCGAGCATCGGAATCCGGACGTAGGTGTCGCACAGGGCGAGGAGAGGATCCTGTAGACCATCCACCTCGTGGCCGAAGAGAATCACGGCCGGAAAGCGCGGCCTCCATTCGAACAGGTCGACGGAGTGCACTCGGGTCTCCACCGCGGCGATCTCGCGGCCTTCGCGGCGCAGGCGCTCGACCAGGGCGACCGGGTCGGCGTGGTGCTCCCAGGCCATCGTCTCCTCGGCGCCCAGCGCGGTTTTAGAGATCGCGCGCTTGGGCGGACGCGCGGTGATGCCGCACAGGTACAGCTTTTCGCATCCAGCGGCATCGGCGGTCCGGAAGAAAGCGCCGACGTTGTACATGCTGCGTACGTTATCCAGCACGATGGAAACCGGCATTGGCCGTATTCCCTCATACGGCGCCGCGGCCTGGGTGGCCAGATAGGGCAGTCGCTCCGCCATTGCGGCCGGTTTAGTAGATTTCGAAACAGAAGGACTGGTTGCTGCCGTTGGGAGAGAGCGCATATTCGCCGTTTTCGAGCGGCTCGTCCGCTTCCAGGCGGTACAGGTGGCCGGTCAGCGGCCGGACAGTCAGATGCAGCGAGCGTCCGCCGTGCCGGCCGGAAGTAAAGGACAGCTCGCGATTTCCGCCCTTTAAATCCAAGCGATACAACTCGATGGTCTCGGGCGAGAGCTGGCGCGCGTCCAGGATGAAGATCGGCTCGGCCAGGGGCGTGCGCGCCGGCGATGCCGCGCCGGAGATGACGAACGTGTCTCGCTTGCCTTCATGCGCCTGGGCGGGTTCGGTCTCCAGCAAATTGCTGGCGTGCAGCAAATAAGGGATGTCCGGCTTGGGCGGTATGGGCCCGGTGTATTTTTCAGCGGCGAACAGACAAACCGCCGCGGCCAGCGGCGCAAGGGCAAGTTTCAAAGACATCTTGCTTCCATTCTCCCGCTTTTGGGAGAATCTCGGGGCTGTGTCTAGCGGCCTTGCCACGCTTGCCGCAGCTCCTCGACGAACCCCTCGGGGTCTCGCACGTCGAGGAGCACTGGTGGCTCATTTCCCTTCTGCGGCAGAAGAACCAATTCGCTCGCGCCGGCGCTGTACATGCGCATCGTCTGGCCGTTGGCGGCGCGGAACCATCCGGACTGGTAATGGGCATTGGCAAAACCATTGGTGCGCCGCACGGGCCGCCATTCGGCGTCGCGCGCGAGGTCCACCACCCGGATCTGGGCGACGTCCACCTGGTCTGCCCGCAAGGTCACTGGATAAAACCGATCGTGAATCGCGAGCGCGTCGCTCGTCAGCGTATATCCGGGCGGTCCCGGCGCATAGAAGTTAGCCAGGACCCCCAGGGTGACCCCTACGGCAGCCACGGCGACTGCGATGCCGACTCCCACCAGCTTTCGCACTCCACCCCCGGATTGCGTTGCCGCCATGTCTCGCTGAGTGCCGGCGGCCTGCTGAAGCGAGGGAGCAAAGGGACGAATCGTCTCCAGAAAGCCGGACACATCCCCGGGACTTAGAAGCACGGTCTTTTCCCTGAACCGCGCCACTACAGCGCGGCTGCGATCGGTGACGTACCAAGTGCATAGGCCGAGCGTTGCCGTCCGGAAGCGCCCGTAGTAGCCAAAAAGCCCCCCGCTGCCCCACACACGCCGGCAGCCGCGAAAATCGTCCCGTGCCGCTGGACGCGCTTCGCGCAGATCCAAGAGCGGCATGCGAACCGTCCCCGCCAGCCGCTGGATCAGCAATGCGCCTTCCGAAATGACATATCCGCGCGGCGAGTACGCGTACGCCACGAAAATCAACGCGAGCGAAATCGCGCCCACGAACACGTTGCGAGTGGCTAGGCCGGCGGCCAGCAGAACCAGGCAGGACAGGGCGGAGACAAGCTTCGTGGTCCGGTCGTAAGGCGCGGCAAAATTCATTTGGGGTAGCCGATCAGTCGCCCGCGATCAACGAGGTCTGCTCCTCGACCGCGCGGCAAATCCGGTACAGTTCGGCCTCGTCGACAGGCTTGCTCAGCACAAAGCTGTCCTTGGAGAGCGCGCGGCCCGATTCGCTGCTCAAGGCGTCCGTCAGCAGCACGAAACCGCCAACGCGATCGCGCACCCTCTCGGAAAACTCCACCCAGTTGACGCCGGGCAAGCGAACGGCGCAAATGGCCATGTCGAATTTCAATCGCTGGACCACGTCAGCGCCTTCCTCCGCGCTGGACACCGGAACCACTCGGTCGCCCCGGCTGCCCAACAGTTGGACTAGCTGTCGTTGTGTCTTGACGTCCGGTTCCACCACCAGCACGGTGAGTTGGCGCGCAGGTTCTGTCATATCCGAGCCGGCGGCGCGGCGCCCGCCCGCCAGCGGCAACTCGATGTCGAAGCGGGACTGCGTGGGCGACGTGTGCACCACGCGGAACTCCCCGCCGTGGCTCTCTGCGATTCCCCGGCAAACGCCCAGGCCCAGAGCTCCCGAGCCGTGATCGGTATCGGCCACCTCGCCGCGGTGGCCTTCCGACGATCGGGTCGGATACGTGATCTCGACCAGAACCCGGTTGGCCAGCAAGCTGGTGGAGACCGTGATCGTCTTTTCCACGGCCTCGGCCGCGGACTTCTCGGCGTCCACTAGCAGGTTCAGCAGCACTTGCTCGAGCTGGCCGGCCGAGCCCATGACGATTGCCCGGTTTCCGGCTAACTGGGACTTGATTTCCACGCCTTTTACCTTCCATTCCGGAGCCCGGAACTTCAGGAGTCCGGCGAGAAGCGCGTGCAGGTCCACAGGTTCCACCTCGGAGGTTTCCACCCGCGTGAACGAAACCAGCCGGCCTACAATCTCGGACGCCCGTTTTGCTTCAGCGGCGATGGACTCCAGCTCCGCGTGCGGCTCTTCCCGCTCCTGCGAGCGCAAGGCGGATGCCAGGCCGGCGATGGATTCGAGCGGCGACCGCAGCTCGTTGGCAACGTCGGAGATGAGCTGTCCGGTGGCGGCCAGTTTCTCACTGCGGAACAATTGCTCCCGCATGGAGTGCTGTTCCTGAAGTTTCAGGGCCGTGGCGATCTGATTCGCCAGGTGCTGCATCGCGGCCTCTTCGCTGTGGCTGAAATAGTGGAATCGTTCGGTATGATGCATTTCCAGAATGCCCATCAGTTCGCTTTGGGCGAACATGGGAACGAAGAGCACCGAACGCGGCGTGGGCGTGGCCTCGTCTTTCCAGAACGGACTGTGCCGCGTATCGTGAACGGCGATGAGGGTCCTGCCGCGGAAACAGGCCGCAACACCGGCCGCAATGGCTCCGTTGGGCGCTTCCGGATCGACGAAGACCGGCCGCGTGCTCTTGGAAAGCACTCCTTCCAGTATTTTGGAGCCACGGTTCTGAATGTACAGGCCCACATCCGACGCCTCGGAAAGCGCCGGCAGATTCAAGGTGAGACGGCGCAGGATCTCGGCCGGAGACGTAGCGCCCACCACCTGTTCGCCCAGCGCATTCAGCAGGCGCATGTGCTTGCGCAGACCGGCCATGCGCCGCTCGCGAAACCACCAGATGGCCGCCAACGCCGTCGCCAGAATTAAAGACGCCAGCAGAACCGGCGGCTGAATCAGCCAGCCCCGCTCCAAAACGGCAACTGAGGCAGGGCTGGAAATCAGGATCTGAAAATAGCTGTCGTAGGGCGGCAAGGTACAGTACTGGCTGGCGATGCCTGTCACGCGAATCCGGTCGCCGATGCGGAACCCGCTCAATTGCGGGCCTGTGTCGCGGCGGGCCCGCGGCAGGAAGATGTTCAGGTCTTCTCCTTTTTCTCCGATCAGCAGCAGGTCGCCGCCGCCGTTGCGGTCTTCGTCCGTCACGATGCTTTCCACCGTGACCAGCACCCCCATGTACCGGAACGAATTCAGGTCCGATGCATTCACGGATTTGGGAGCGGGTGGAGCGGCATGACCGGCCCGCCGGATGTGTTGAACGATTAGGATCGGCAGGCCCGCCCGCTTGGCGATGAGCCCGTCGGCTTCCACCCAATCGCCCGGCGTCAGACCGGAGAGCTGGCTGGCGGACGCCTTCAACATCAATCCGTATTCGGTTTCGTCCTGGATGGCCACGAAGTAGCCGTCGGCGATCCAGATCGGGTTCGAAGAGATCTGGCCGCTCACCACCACCTGGCGGCCCTCCAGCGCGGGGGTGAAATCGTGGGTCGCGCGGGCGCCGGCCTGCTCAATCGACACACGGTCCTGCGCGGCGCCGGGCGCAGCCAGCAGTAAAACCGCAAGGGCGGCGAAGAGGCCGCTAGCCGGGGCTAACCTGCTTCTTGCCATAAGCTTCGTTCCCGTCGCCTCAGCCACGATGATACATCGGCGGAATCCAGTGAACAGAATCATAGCACAGCAAAGCTCGGAGTACTGCCGCTATCTGCTTCATTTCGTTAGGGCGCCGACAAATTTCGAACCGCGTGCTAGCATGGTTGGTTGTCAGGCTCCGGGCTTCGTGCAATGGACGGCCGTAAACCCCGCCAGGTCCGGAAGGAAGCAACGGTAGCGGTTTAATCCGTGTGCCGCGGATCACCCGGGGTCTGGCATTTTCCATCCGCGCCTCCATGTACCAGGTTATCGCCAGAAAATACAGGCCCCAAGCGTTTGCGGAGCTGATCGGCCAGGAGCATGTCCGGACGACGCTGGAAAACGCGATCGCGCAGAACCGTATCGCGCACGGCTACATTTTTTCGGGCCAGCGCGGAACCGGCAAGACGTCCGTCGCGCGGATTCTGGCGCGCTGCCTGAATTGCGTACAAGGACCAACCATGACGCCCTGCGGCGTCTGTTCGAGCTGCCTGGAGACGGCGGCCGGCAACGCGCCCGACGTAATCGAAATCGACGCGGCGTCCAACCGAGGCATCAATGAAATGCGCGAGCTGCGTGAAAACGTTCGCTACCGGCCGGCGCGCGACCGCTACAAGGTCTTCATCATCGATGAAGCCCATCAGATCACCAGCGAGGCCTTCAACGCGCTGCTGAAGACCCTGGAGGAGCCGCCCGAGTGGGCCGTGTTTATCCTTTGCACCACCGAAGCGCATAAGATCCCCACTACCATCGCGTCGCGCTGCCAGCAGTTCAGCTTCCGCTCGGTGGATTTCTCCGAAGTCATCAAACGCATGGAGGAGATCTGCCAGAAGGAAGGCATCCAGGCGGATCCGGAAGTGCTCAGCGTGCTGGCGCAGGCCGGCGAAGGCAGCGTGCGCGATTCCTTGTCGGCATTGGACCAGGCCATCGCGTTTTGCGGCGAGAAGCTGGACGCCGCCGAAGTGCGCGCCATGCTGGGGATGTTCTCGCTTGATTCGTTGGGCGAGGTGACGCAAGCGCTCGCTGCCGGCGATTCGCGCCGCATGCTCGACCTGGTGCTGGAACTGGAGCGGAACGGCCGCAGTCTGCAGCATTTCTGCCGGGAATTGGCGCGGTACTTTCGCAATCTGCTGGTGGCGAAAGTCGCCGGCGCGAACACGCGGCTGATCGCGGCGTCGGCGCAAGAGCAGCAACGGCTAGCCGAAATCGCGGCCGGATTTTCCGAGGACGACCTCACGCGCTACCTGCAGATGACGCTGGACTTGTTCAAGGAATTGCAGTTCTCCTTGCATGCGCGCCTGCATCTGGAGATCGGTCTGCTGCGCCTGATCCAAGCCGGCCGCCTGCTTCCGATCGAAGAGGCGCTGGCCGATCTCGGCGGTGGAGGTTCCACCCCGGCGCCCTCCCGCAAGCCGCAAAATGCGCCACCCGTCAAGTCCGTGGTTCCCAGCCCCCAAGCCGAAGGCCCTGGTCCTCCATCCCCAGCCCCCGGCGCCTGGGGCGATCGCCTTCACGCCGCGCTCGTGGAAGCCGGCATGCAGTTCACCGCCGACGCTGTCGAACACTCCGAGGTCGCGGAATTGAACGGCGAACTTCTGTTCACCACCCCGGCCGAGTTCTCGCTCGCGATGAACGAAAAGGATATCCTGAAGATCGTGCACAAGATCGCCGGGCGGCCCATGCGCGTGAAGATCACGCTGGGGACTCCGCAGGTGGCTCCGGCGGCGCGGCCCGCTGCAACCGCCGACGAGGTCTCCGAGCGCGCGCTCGGTCATCCGGAAGTGAAGCGTTTTCAGGAGATGTTCCCCGACGCGCAGGTCCGCGTGGTGCGAAATTTAAAAGAATAAGGCAGGAATTATGAACCCCGCAAAGATGCAGGCCATGATGAAGAAAGCCGAGCAGATGCAAAAGCAGCTGCAGGAGGAGATTGCCCAGATTCGCGTCGAGGCGTCGGCGGGCGGCGGCATGGTGACCGTGAACATGGACGGCAAGAAGACCGTGACGGCCGTGAAGATCGATCCCGAAGTCGCCGGCGACGTCGAGATGCTGCAGGACATGGTGCTGGCGGCGTTCAACGAAGCTTCCAAGAAAGTCGACGACGAGACGCAGTCCAAGATGGGCGGCCTGCTGGGCGGCCTCGGGCTGCCACCCGGAATGTTTTAGCCGCGAGCTTCGATGCCCGACTTCGCCGAACCGCTCGCGCGCCTCATCCAGGAGTTTAAGCGCCTGCCCGGGGTCGGGCAAAAATCGGCGCAACGGCTTGCTTTTCACGTGCTGCGCAACCAGCGCGAAGAAGCCGAGCGGCTGGCGCAGGCTCTGCTGGACGTCAAGGACAAACTGGGCATCTGCGCGGTCTGCAACAACATCAGCGACGCCGAACTGTGCAATTTCTGCCGCGATCCGCATCGCGATCATTCCGTGATCTGCGTGGTGGAGGAACCGCACAACATTCTGCCGATCGAAACCACGCGCCAGTTCAATGGCCTGTACCATGTGCTGCACGGCGCGATCTCGCCGCTGCGCGGCATCGGTCCGGAGCAGTTGCGCATCGCCGGACTTTTGGAGCGCATCCAGTCCGGCGAAGTGAAGGAACTGATCGTCGCCACGAATCCCACCGTCGAAGGCGAGGCGACGGCGGTCTATATCTCGCGGCTGATGAAGCCTCTGGGCGTCATGGTGACGCGAATCGCGATGGGTATTCCGGTCGGCAGTGACCTCGAGTTCGCCGACGAAGTCACCATGGGCAAGTCGCTCGAAAACCGGCGGGAGATGTAGGCGCATGATTGAGGTCCGGCGATTGACCGCCGCCGAGGCGCGCGAAAGTCTGGGAGCGCTCGCCGATGTGCTGGTGGATTGCGTCGAAGGCGGCGCATCGGTGAGCTTCATGATGCCATTCTCGAAGGCTGAAGCCCAAGCGTTTTTCGAGGAAGTGATCCATGGCGTGGAGGCCGGCGATCGCATCCTGCTCGCGGCCTTTGCCGACGAGAAACTGGTGGGAACGGTTCAGGTGATCAACGCCTGGCCGCCCAATCAGCCGCATCGCGCCGACGTCGCCAAAATGCTGGTGCTGCGATCGGCGCGCCGGCAGGGCATCGGGGCGCTTCTCATGCAGCACGCTGAAGAACATGCCCGCGCGGCTGGAAAGACCGTCCTGGTGCTCGACACGGTCACCGGCGACAACGCCGAGCGATTGTATACGCGCCTGGGCTGGCAGCGGGTCGGTGTCATCCCGAATTACGCACTGTATCCTGACGGACGTTTTTGCGACACGACGGTGTTCTACAAGCAGCTATAGGGTGAGACAGTTCCTGCCGTCCCGCCACTAGATCGCGTGACTCAACTCCGATCTAAGCTCACAGGCTTTCTGCTTGCGTTCGCCGTCCTGCCGCCGGTCGTGGCGCAGACCATTCAGAATAATGACAAGACCGTTCTGAAGCAGATCATCGTGTTCGGCCGGCACGGCGTGCGCGCGCCCACCTCCACGCCCGCGCAGTATGCGCAGTTCTCGCCCCGCCCGTACCCGAATTTCGGCGTTTCAACCGGCTACCTGACCATTCACGGGCAGCAGGCGGAAGTCCTGCTCGGCACGTACTTCCGCACCTATCTGCTTACCGAAGGCCTCCTGACCGGCAACGCCGAAGCGGATCTCGGCGCCACCTATTTCCGCGCCAATTCGATCCAGCGCTCCAACGTTACCGCCACGATGTTCGGTCAGGGGTTGTTCCCCGGAGCGACGATTCCCGTGCATTCCTATACGCTGGGCGTACCCGATCCGGTTTTCGATCCGATACTGGCGAAAGTCGCCACCGTCGACCCAGCGCGCGCCGCGCTGGATGTGCAGCAAGTCTACGCCGGAGGCAGCGCGTTGGCAGCCGCTTACAGCGCGGAGTTCTCCTTGGTTCGCAGCGTGCTTTTCAATTATCCGAACGGAACCGAACCGCCTCCCCCCGCCCCGTCCGGCGTTACCGATGCGGCCTCCGAACCCGTCACACTGACCGCTACGGCCGGCCCGCTCTACACCGGAGGTATCGTGAATCTAGGCGGGTTACAGGATACCGCCGAGACCGCGGCCGATCCGTTCGTGATGGAATATGCGGCGGGCCTCCCAGCGGCGGACGTAGCCTGGGGCGCGCTTTCGAGCGATGCCTTATCGCAGCAGTTGCGGCTGGTTACACTCACGCTGAATATCGAGATGGAGGACCCGTACCTGGACCAGGTGCAAAGTTCCAATGCAGCCGCGCACGTGCTTCGATCGATGAAGCAAGTGGTGAGCGGAGCGGCCGTTCCCGGCGCGTTCAGCGCCCCGGGAACGAAGGTGCTGGTGGTGATCAGCTCCGATGCCTACGTGGCCGGCCTGGCGGGGCTTCTTAACGCGCACTGGCAGCTGCCCGGTTATCAGGCGGACTTTTGCGCGCCCGGGGGAGCGCTCATTTTCGAGTTGCGGCAGTCGCCCGATACGGGCGCGTATCTGGTCCGCGTGTACTATACGACGCAAAGCCTGGATCAACTGCGCAACCTGACGCCGTTGTCACTGACAGCTCCGCCCGAGACCACGCAGCTTTACATTCCCGGCGGCAGCAGTCCCGGTGGCAGCTTCGACGTCGACTTTGACACTTTTCAGAAGCTTGTGACACAGGCCATCAGCCTTCAATATGTGCAGGATCCTTCGGCGGAAACTCCGCCGGCAGTGTTGACGAAGGTGCCGCTCGAGTAACTCGGGCGTAACTAAAGCACGGTGAGGGCGCCCTGCTCGCGCAGGCCAACAGGTGTGAGCGAGCCAATCTGGACGTCCACGAGCTGATTGGCCGGCCGCGGGTGCGCCAGTTCCACCCTGAGGAAATTGTCCGACAGCGCGCCTTCCGATAGCGTCACCACCGAAAGCGTACGGCCGATCATCGTCCGGCGGAACTCTGCGTTCTTCCGCGCCGCCAGCTCGCGTAGGACGCGGTTGCGCTCCTTGCGCACGTCCATGGGAACCTGATCGGGGTTTTCCGCCGCCGGCGTTCCGGGCCGCTCCGAGTAAGTGAAGACGTGCAGATAGGTGAACGGCAGGCTCTCGATGAACGCGCGGCTCTCTTCGAATTCCTCATCCGATTCGCCAGGGAAGCCAGTCATGACGTCCGCGCCGATGGCAGCGTCCGGCATGGCCGCCCGCGCCCTCCCGATACGATCAGCATAATGGCGCGGCCGGTATTTGCGATGCATGCGCCGTAGCACGCGATCCGAACCGGACTGCAGCGGCGCGTGCACGTGCTTGGCGATCCGCGCGGATGTGGCCATCAACTCCAACAGATCGTCGCTCCAGTCCATCGGCTCGACGGAACTCAACCGCAGCCGTTCGATCGCGGTCTCGGCGAGCAATTGCCGGACCAGGCCGGCCAGCCGCAGCGTGCCGCCCATCTCGCGCCCCCAGCGCCCTAAGTTAATCCCGCTCAGCACTACTTCGCGGTAGCGGGCGGCCAGACCGCGAACCTGATCCACCACCTGATCCGCCGGCGCGCTGCGGCTGCGGCCGCGCACAAACGGAATAATGCAAAACGAGCAGCGGTTGTTGCAGCCATCCTGGATCTTCAAATTCGGCCGCGTGCGTTCTCCGGCGGCGTCTTCCACAGGCGCTGAAAGAAATTCGCGCGCAGCGAAGATATCGCCGACGTGAACCTGCCCGTGATACGGCGCGGCAGGTTCGGCGACGATTTCGGGAATTTGCATTTTATGCGAATTCCCTACCACCCAATAAACCCCTGGTAATACTGCCAACTCCTCAGGGGCACGCTGCGCGTAGCAGCCAGTGATCAGAATGCGCGCATCCGGGTTCTCGCGATGCACTCGATGCACCGCTTTGCGCACATCTTCGTCGGCGAAGGCCGTGACGGTACAAGTGTTTAGCACGACTAGCCCGGCTTGGCTGGAGGTAGCGGCGGGCTGCCAGCCTTGTCCGCTGAGTGCGGCCTCGATTGCCGCGCCGTCGGCTTGCGATGCCCGGCACCCGAAGTTATGCACGTGAAAGCGCGGCACTGACTTCGATTTTAACAACTGGAACAACTGGAGTTTGCGAGGCCAGCGGATAAAGAAAAGGCGAAGCCGGCCGATGGAAGGTTGGATGCTTGGAAATCCGAGATGGTAAACCGCGTACTCTCGCAGGAGGAGATCGACGATGTCTTCCGGAATCTGCGCGAAACTCCGGAAGCCGACGATCCCGCTAAACGAGCTGAACCCTACGATTTCCGCCGTCCGGACCGAATCGCGAAAGATCAGCTACGGGCCATTCATCAGCTGCACGAGACCTTCGCCCGCAGTCTCGCTTCCAGCCTGTCGGCCTATTTGCGCGCCTATGTAGCCGTCAACCTGGTTTCGGTGGAGCAGATCTCGTTCATGGAATTTCTGCAATGCCTGCCGTCGCCTTCCTGTCTGGTCTCTCTGGCGATGACGCCCTACGAGGGCAACGCCGTGCTGGAAATGAACCCGGCGCTGGTATTTCCAGTGCTGGAGATGCTGCTCGGCGGCACCGCCAAGTCGCTGACCAAGATCAACCGTGAAATCACCGAAATTGAGCAAAGCGTATTGGACGGGCTGTTTCGCATCACGCTGAACGATTTGAAAAGCGCCTGGCGCACGGTGACGCCCATGGACTTCACCATCGAATCGCACGAGGCCGAGCCGCAGCTGCTGCGCATTCTGGCGCCGAATGAAGCCGTGGTGGCGGTAGCCATGGAAGTCAAGATCGGCGACAACGCGGGAATGATGAACATCGGCATTCCCTCGATCGTCGTCAAGATGCTGCGCCACAAGCTCGACCAGCAGTGGTCGGCGCGGCGGACCGAGTCCACTGAAGCGGAGCAAAACCGGATTCTACACCTGGTCCGGAATGCGCGAGTGCTGATGGACAGCCGGCTAACGGGTCCTACCTTACGAGTCGACGAACTGATGGAGCTGAAAGAGGGCGACGTGATCACATTCGATTACCCGGTGCGCCACTTGCTGGACCTGAGCGTCAACGGCATGCTGAAATACCGCGGCCGTATTGTGGCGGCGGAAGGAAAACGCGCGTTTCAGATCGACGAATTGCACAAGCCCTAAGGCCCGCCGCTAGAACTGGAAATAAACGAAGGGCACTGCCGCTTCCGTAAATCCCAGCAACTCGACAGACAGCAGCAGAACGGCGCAGGCTGCGCCGTAGGCCCACGCGGGGCCGATGGCGATCTCTTCGAACCATTCCTTTTTCTCTTCCAGCACCGCCAGCACCAATGTGATCATGGCCAAGCCCCGCTCCCAGCGCGGGATCAGCAGGCCGCCATGCGGCGCCAGGAACATCTGCTGGAGGACGTAAAGACTGTCGTGAAATGTGGTGGCGCGGAAAAATACCCATCCGATCATCACCAAGCCAAACGTTCCGACGGCCTGCAGCGGATACAGCCAGGTCCAGCGTTCGCTGGCGGGTTCGGCGTTCTTGCTCCGGAACATCCGCTCGACGCTCAGTAGCGCGCCGTGGTAGCCGCCCCAAACGACGAAATTCCAACTTGCCCCGTGCCATAAGCCGCCCAGCAGCATGGTCAGCATGAGATTGCGATAGGTCTGCAGTTTGCCGTGACGATTGCCGCCCAGCGGAATGTAGAGATAATCGCGCAGCCAGCGCGACAGCGAGATGTGCCAGCGATGCCAGAAGTCCGTGATGCTCGAAGCCAGGTACGGCCGCCGGAAATTCACCGGGAAATGGAAGCCCAGCAACTTGGCCATGCCGATGGCCATGTCCGTGTAGCCCGAGAAGTCAAAATAGATTTGAATGCCGAACGCGATTACGCCGCTCCAGGCGGGCACCATCCCGGGATGTTGCCCGACATTCTGGAAATAGCCGTTGGCAATCTGCGCGAACTGGTCGGCCATCACCACTTTCTTGGCCAGCCCGAGTAGAACCAGGAACAGGCCGCGCAGAACGTCTTCGGCTGGCGGCTGGTGCCAATGGTACAGATCGCCGAAAAACTCCCGCGCCCGCACGATCGGTCCGGCCACCAACTGCGGAAAGAAGGCGATGAACAGCGCGTAATCGATCGGATTTTTGATCGGTTCCTGCTCCCGGCGATACACATCCACAACGTAAGACATGCTCTGGAACGTATGGAAGCTGATGCCCAGCGGAAGGATGATGCTCAACGCAAAAACGTTGGCGGGCCGGTGCAGCAACTCGGCGATATTGCTGGCGAAGAAATTGTAGTACTTGAAAAAGCCGAGCAGGCCAAGATTCGCGCCCAGGCTGACGATCAGCGCGGCCTTGCGGGCGCCCGGCCGGCTGGTACTTGCGATCCAGCGCGCAGCCGTATAGTCGATCACCGTCAGCGTCAGCAGCAGCAGGATGAATTTTGGAATCCAGCTCATGTAGAAGAAGTAGCTGGCGGCCAGCAGGATGTACTTTCTCCACGAGCGCGGCGCGGTATAGAACAGCACGAGCACAACGGCCAGGAAGACGAAGAATTGGGGAGTATTGAACAGCATCGCGGATCAGGCGCGCGGCGGGCCAAGCGCTTGGCGAACTGCCTTCGCCAGGATCTCGGAAAACAGGTCCATGCCCTCGCGGTTCAGATGCCACCCGTCCCAGAAGTATTGCGGATGTTCAATCTGGTCGAACAGGTGCTCGTCCAGCACGACGACGCCCGGTTGTGAGGCCATTTCGCGCACCGCGCTGTGGGGATTCAACGCTGTGTCCGGCGGCGAAATCGGAGCGCGCGGCACGCGCATAAAGACCAGCGTGGTGCCGGTGCCCCGGTAATAATCCGCGATCCGTCCGTACCAATAGCGCAAATACGCCGTGGTGCGGCCATCCTGCGGGATCGGATCCGGAAAAAGTTCGCGATGCATGCTGTCTTTCTGCTCCTGCGTCAGGCCGTCCGGATAATGGATCGTCTTCTTCTGCCAATCGATTTCGATCCCCTTCAGGTTTTGCTCTACGCCCCCGTAGCCGTAATACCAGCCAAAAGATTCGCGATCGTAGTAGCGAGCCTTCTTGATCCGCTCGCGAGGATGATCCAGGAATTCCTCGAAATCCCGCTTGTAGGTGAAGCCCTTGAACAACAGCCCTCGAAAAGCTTCCCAGCGCAGCTTGGGACTCTTGTAGGTCCAGGGAAAGTCGAACAAATCGCGAACGCCGAGGCGCGCGATCAGGTAGTGCAGGTCAACCTCGCGTTCGGCTTGATCGTCGTAGAGATCGGGCTCGTTGTAATCCTCGGCGGGGATCACAATGGCGGCGTAATTGTGGGCAGTGGGATCGACGGCGCGCAGCGAGTAATACCAGTCGCGCGGAGAAGTTCCGCCCAGCCCGATGGTCCCGAACGTATAACCCGTCGGCGGCTGCATCTCGTTGGCGATGCGCGGCAGCAGCGCCATGCGCGAATGACCCACGGCCAGCACCTGGTTGCGGTTGAGCTTAGGCCGCTTGATCTCGTTGCGTAGCTGGATCTCCAACTGGCCCGTGGTGGAGTCCGGTTCGATGATCGACGAATAGAGTCCCGTGTGGAACAGCGCGCCTTCCAGGCCGGCGAAGAACAACACGATGCAAAGCACCCGCGGCCACACGCGTATCTTACGGGCCGAGGCCTGAGGCGCGTTCTTCTCCGCTTGCTGTTGGTCGGGGACGAATTCTGTGGCCAACGGACCCAGTATAGCGGAGGGAGCCGGCCACCCGAATTTAGCCGGCTTTTGCGGCTCGCGCCGCTTCCGGCTGCTTGCGGCGCTTCTTCCACCAGGCGGCCAGCCACCCTCCCACGCCCGTCGCCGAAGCCGCGCTGCTGATTTCCTTCCAGTGGTCCGTAGTGAACTGAATAAGGTTCACGTGGACGTCGATGTCCGTATCGTAGACGGCAAATTGCTTTTCTTTCTCCGCGCCATCGAGCTTCACGATCGCCACGGCCGATAAATGCAGCTTCCGCGTACCCGCCTTGAGCGGCGTAACGTTCCAACGCCACTCGGTGGACTCGCGCGTGCCTACCAGCTGCTCGTCCGGGCTGTCGCTTCCGTCGTGCTCGACCCGAAACTCATCCGGTTTCCCGGAAAGCACAACCTTCATGGTGGTGCTTACACGCAAGGGCTGACTGGCAAGTGCGGGACGCTCCAAGCCGGCCTTTAGCTTTTGCTCCGCCTGCTGTAGCGCTTCTTGAGTCGTCGACGCGAGGCCGATGATTCGGACCTGGATGGAAGTGGCTACGCCCACTTTCATGTTGCGCGGCGGATCGTAGGTTATCCGGCCGGCCGTCAGACGGTCCAGCGCCTGGTCCGCGGTATCCTCCGCCGATGCGGCGGCCGCGGGAACCGGCTCGGATGCCGGAGATCGATTCGTGGACTTAGCCTGCTCCGCCTGGCCCGGCCGCTTGGGGAAGTGGGGCAGCAGAGAGCCTGGTACGCCGCCAGGTACACCAGACACCGGACTCTGTGGCGCCTCCGCTGGCTCCTGCGGCCGCACGGGGGCAGTCTCCCCGCCGGTTGCCTGTGCCGGTGGCGGTGGAGGAGCCGGAGGGGGCGGCGCTGCCTTAGTCGGAAAGCGCTTCTGGCCGGTCTCAGTCGGTCGAGAAGCCGGTGGGGGTGGAGCAGGGCGCTCCTCCGGGGGAGCGCTTGCCACGATCGGTGGTGACGGGGAGGCCGCTGGGTACTCCCGCTTGCCGCAAGATAGACACAGCATCGCGACGGATGCCGCAAAAACGGCCAAAACGGACCGGAGACCTGGTGTGCCGCCCATAGCAGTCCGGACTTCTTCAACGTACTTAGCGGGCGCTTGCGAAAGAATCCGCCATTTTTGTGGAGTTCTTGATTCCTCGCCCAACCGGCCCGGCGGCCACCGATGCACTTCGCGCTTACAATGATCAAATGGCAAAAGCTCCTGTGCCAGAATGCCTTGCTGCAATCGCGGTACTGACCCCTTGTCTGGCTTTTGCGCAAGCACAGCCGCCGGCGCTTCAAGAAGGATTTGTTGACGTTCCAGGAGCTAAGATTTTTTACAAGGACTCCGGGGGAGGCGGCGCGCCGGTCGTTTTCCTGCATGCCTTTACGGGCAGCGCCGAGGTCTGGGAACACCAGATCCCGGCCTTTACGCGCGCCGGCTACCGTTTTATCGCCTACGACCGCCGTGGCTTCGGCCGAACCGTAGCCGATGCGAATGGTCCGGCTTCCACTGCCGCCGACGATTTGTTGGCGCTGTCAGATCGCCTGAAAATTGGAAGATTCCACCTGGTGGGCACGGCAGCCGGCGGATTCGTTGCCATCGATTTCGCCCTATCCTATCCGGAGCGCCTTCGCAGCTTCACACTACTCTGTTCCACAGGCGGCATCCAAGACAAAGACTACGTCGATGCCACTCGCAGGATGAGGCCGGAGGGCTTTGACAAGTTGCCCCGGAGCTTTCTGGAACTTTCTCCTTCCTACCGCTTTGCGAATCCTGAAGGTCTTGCCCGCTGGTCCGGATTTGAGAGAACCAACCGCGCGCCGGAAGCCGTGCGAGGCCCGGCTCAGGCAAGCAAGAACCAGGTCACGCTAGCGACGCTCGAAGCAATCAAGATTCCCACACTGGTGATTGCGGGCGATGCCGATCTCTATGCGCCGCCGGCACTCATGCGCCGGATCGCGGATCACATAAAGGGCGCGCAATTTACGGTGATTCCCGACGCCGGCCACTCCGTCTGGTGGGAGTTGCCTGACCAGTTCAATCGCACCGTACTGGACTTCATCGGGAAGCACTAGAAGATCGCGCCGTCGCCGTGCCCGTGATCAAGCGCGCGCCCCGGCTGAAGGTGAAATACAGGAATCCCCAGTGAACAAACACCAGAATCCGGTTGGAAAACTCTACCAGGTACATCAAGTGGACAAATAGCCACGTGAGCCACGCCAGCAGGCCGGACATGTGCACCGGGCCGATCTCGGCGACGGCAGCCGCGCGTCCGATCACCGCCAGACTGCCCTTGTCGAAGTAATGGAACGCCGTCATCGGCTTGCCCTCAAGTCTCCGCTGGATCAGCTTTGCCACGTATCCGCCCTGCTGCATGGCCACTTGCGCCACGCCGGGCAACGTTTTGCCCTTCTCCTCGAAGTGCGCAAGATCGCCGATGACGAAAATCTCCGGATGGCCGGCGATGCTGCAGTCGCTGCTGACGATCACGTGCCCGCGCCGGTCCAGCTTCGCGCCGGCTCTCCGCTCTAGAACTTCGGCAAACGGCGACGGCCGCACGCCGGCGGACCAGATCACGGTGCGGGCCGCGATCCGCTCTTCGCCTTGCTGCGTTTTCACGGTTGCACCGCCGTCATCGATCCCCGTGACGAAGACGTTAGTCCGAGGCTCCACGCCCAGGCGGATGAGCGAAGCTCGCGCCTTCTCCGATAGATCCGCCGGATACGTCGGCAGAACGCGCGGCGAGCCTTCCAGCAGGATGATCTGCGCCTCTTCGGGACGAATGGAGCGGAAATCGTGCCGTAAGGTATCGTGCGCGATCTCGCCTAACGCGCCGGCCAATTCCACGCCGGTCGTCCCCGCGCCCACCAGCACGAACGTCAGCCATTCCCGCCGCTCCTCGGGATCGTGCTCCTTTTCGGCCGCCTCGAACGCGTAAAGAATTTTGGCGCGGATTTCGGTTGCGTGCTCGATGGACTTCAGGCCCGGCGCATATCGCGACCAATTCTCGTGCCCGAAATACGAGTCGGTGGACCCGGTGGCGACGATTAGAGTGTCATACTCAATCTCGCCCGAATCCAGGATCAGACGGCGCTCAGCCGCGTCGAGGTCCTTTGCTTCACCCAGCAGCACCTGCGTATTCCGCTGCCGGTGCAGAATCGATCGCAGCGGCGAAGCGATTTCTCCCGGCGAAAGAGACCCCGTCGCAACCTGATACAGCAGCGGTTGGAAAAGATGAAAGTTGCGCCGGTCCAGCAGCGTCAGTTGCACAGGCGCGTTCTTCAGCGCCTTAGCCGCATACAACCCGCCAAATCCGCCCCCCAGGATGACTACGCGATGCCTTGCCTCCACGGCCGCCCCCTAAGATTGGGATGCTCACTTCATTATCATGGGTTCAGGCATGCAGTACGGTATTGTTGCAGGGGTTGTCATCATCTTTGGCCTGGGAGCGCCTTCCGCGGCGCAAACCGCGTGCGAGGGTACGCCGGCTTACTCTCCCTGCGAGATCGTCTTTGAGCTGTCGGCCGCCGATGCCGCCGCGCATCCCAATCCGTACGTGAGTGTCGAACTCCACGCGGAATTCCGCTCGCCTACCTTCCGCACCTACCTGATGCCGGCCTTCTGGGACGGCGGGCATAAAATGATCATTCGGTTCGCGCCCACCGAAGCGGGCCAGTGGATTTACAAAATCACGAGCAACTTGAAGAGCATCGACGGCCAGCAGGGCATGTTCAACGCCGCCGCCTCCGATTCGCCGGGTTACGTCAACGTTGCCAACGTGCATCATTGGGCCACCGACAACAAGCAGCCGCATTTGTGGATGGGTTACATCGCGGACCGCTTCACGTTTGAAAGCCCGCAGGAATTCGAGCAGCAACTCAACGAAGCCGCGCAAAACAAGTTCACGCACTTTCGCGGCTCGATTCTGGGCGGCGTGTCCGACGCCAGCCGCGTCTGCCTGGGCATGGACCACCCCAATCCCGCTTATTTCGACGAGCTCGACCGCCGCGTGCTGGAGATTCACAAGCGCGGTATCACCGCGGATCTGATGCTCGCGGCGAACCCGGACGTTATTACCTCGCTGTTCCCGGAGTGGCAATCGCGCGAGCGCTTCATTCGCTACCTGGTGGCGCGCTATGCTCCGCTCAACATCACGTGGCAAGGTCTCGCTGAGTTTGAAGATTGGGGCAATGCGCGCGCCCTGCTGAAGGAGCTGGGGCTGGATCTGAAGAAGCTGGATCCTTACGGCCATCCGCGATCTACGAACGCCAAAGTCACCTCGTCCCCGCTGCTGGCCGACGGCTGGATGAATTTCATCATCGAAGGCTCGCAGGACGACGCAGTCGGCTCCGTGGAGCACCAGTTCTACACCGTTCCTTTCGTCGGCGTTACGGACGCCGCGCACCTGTGGAACACCACGATGGACGGCGAATATCCGGAGTTCCGCGGACCCAACCTGACGGTCGCGCGCTACTGGTTCGAGTTCATGGCTGGCACGCGACATTGGGAGCTGGAGCCGTACTTCGATGTCGACGGCGCGCGCGGAGTGGCGCTCGACGACGTCGAATATGTGGCTTATCTGGAGCATCCCGGCCCGCCGATTGAAGTGACGGTGGAAAAGCACGGCTATGACGTCCGCTGGCTGAATCCGGCCACCGGCGAATCGGTGGACGAGAAGAAATATAGTGGCGAGCATTACGCCGGCCAGGCGCCGGACTCCAGCCATCCCTGGGTGCTGCACGTTGCGCGAGAGGGCCACATGGAATCGATGCTCAAATCTTACAAGTTCGACTCTCAGCCAGTTCCAGTGCAGGAGATCGAGACCAACCCCCCAAAAATACCGTTCGTGATCAGCGAACCCGATGCGCGGGATCTACAGGCCGGTAAGCCCGTGCGGTTTGCGGTGAAGCTGACACGGGAGACGCGCGCCACGCGCTCGATGATGTATCTGTGGACCGCCGAGGCGCCCGCCGACGGCCGCGGCTTTCGCGTTCTGGGCACCGGATCGACAGGGAATTTCACGGTGCCCGCGGTGGTCGCGGCCACTTTTCCCGCCGTGCTCACGGTGCACCTCACTGCGTTGAACGCCCTGGGCAAGGCCTACTCCGTCGACCACGTCTACCAGCTCGAAAAGTGATCCTTTCCATTGACACGACGTCCGAGTCTGGCAGCATCGCGCTCACTGCGTGCGAAGAGACCATCGAGGAAGTGCCGCTCTACTCGCCCGACGGATTCGGTCACGTTCTGTTCCAGCACATTGCGGCCCTGCTCGGGCGGCACGCCGTCGCCGTCCGCGATCTGGATTGCCTGGCGGCGGCGTCCGGCCCGGGATCGTTCACGGGAGTGCGGGTGGGCTTGAGCGCAGTGAAAGGGCTGGCCGAAGCGGCCGGCAAGCGCGTGGTTGCGGTGTCGAATCTTCGCGCGTTGGCATCCTTCGGATCGGCGCAGTTGCGGTCCCCGGTGATCGACGCGCGCCGCGGCGAAGTCTACGCCGCACTGTACGACAGCCGCTTGGAAGTGGTGATCCCAGAAGCGGTGTTGAAATTCGAAGACTGGCTGAAGCGGCTGCCTGTGGAAGGCTCCGAGTTGGTATCGGCCATCCCCATCACTACCGAGCTTCCCGTCGTGATCGCCCCGCGCGAACTGGCCGTTGCCATCGGACGCATCGCCTGGATGGAATTTTCAGCCGGCCGCGCCGCTGACCCCGCCGTGATCGACGCTAACTATGTCCGCCGTTCCGACGCCGAGATCTTCTGGAAAGAGTAGCCTACTCCTTCACCTTCAGCACGAAATACGTGATTTGCGTCCCCGGCGCCAGCATCACCTGGTGTGGAATCTTCGGCGGAACGTGCAGCACATCGCCTGGCCCCATCTTCTGCTTGAGTTTTAGTTTCCTGGTCAGGTCGCCGAATCGGTCGTGGGGTAAGGCGGCAATTTCGCATCTGAGTTCCAGATGACGCGGCTCCTACTGGTTGGGTTTGGATTCTTTGATCGTCTCAAAACGAATGTCCGCAATTGTGTTGACCAGAATCTGAGCAGGTGCAACGTTTTGATCACCGAAGCCGTGCCGCAACCCCTTCGGGTGGACCGCGTTGACCGTGACGAGGTCGCTCAAGGGCGTTCGTGTCTCAAAGAGCCCGACAATGGTCACTCGAAGCCGTTCTTTCTTTGGATCTAACATGCTTAGCGCCCCAACGAAATCCTCGCGAGAGCGCTCTTCCATGGTGAAGTCCACGTGATGGATGTTCATGAAGGTGTTTTCAGGGTCCCCTATTTGAATCAGATTTGGGAACGCGACTGCCTTGATCACGATCTTCGTTTGGCATTCACTACCGGATAACCAGGGGCCGCCTTCTGGCGCGACCTCTACGTATCCAGTGACTCTGATGAGGGTGCCATCCCATCGAGGCATGTCTCCCAGGAGGTTGCAGACACTGGCTGGTCGCGGCGCTTCAGCGTGCGCGAAGGACGAACACCCGAGAGCGATCACGAGAAGGCGAGCAAGTCCAGGGGCATAGGGCTTTACGGTAATAAGCCGTGATCTCCTTCGTATTCTTTTTGCCCGCGCACGGATGCCTCTCACTCCTTCACTTTCAGCACGAAGTACGTGACTTGCGTCCCCGGCGCCAGCATCACCTGATGTGGAATCTTCGGCGGAATGTGCAGCACATCGCCCGGCCCCATCTTCTGCTTGTTGCCGCCGACAACCGCGGGCGCGCGCTGCTCGCCAGGCGCGGTGTTCTTTGCTCCCGGCATCGTGCCTCCGATCACCAAAGTGCCGGATCCGGACGTGATCACCATGACGTCTGCTTCGGTTTCATGCAATTCCGCTTCTCCGCTGCCTTCCCGGTGCACCACGATGGCGCGGTCGGGTCCGAATGCGCCCAGATTCTCCAGCGCGACTTTCTGCGCGTTGACCTTCGGCCTCGGCAAAATTCGATGCAGCGGGCAATTCCGCCCAATTTGGAACGCTCCGATCAGGCAGCGGCAGACCATTTTGGAACTCGGAGAGGCCGGGCCACGGCGCAATCAGGAATCGGCACAAACTCCGAGCACGCATGGGCCTGAGCGTATTCGAGATTGGATGGAATGTCAATCCGCGAGCCAGGTTCGTTCAGGATTTCTGCGATGGTAATAGGCGTGCTCTGAGCTTGTCCGAAGTTGATTGTAGGCCCTTGCGGGCAAGGTTGGTTCCCGCAATTCCCTCCCAAAGCTTCCAGTTCGTTTTCGAGCTGCAACGCTGACAGTGTCTTGCCAGACGCCCTCCGGGTGAGACTCGGATGCTGCCGGCTGGGAAATGCCGCGAGGTGTGAAGCCATGGCGCCAGGACAAGCGATTGGGTTGGCCATCGTAATGATCGGCCTTGCTGCTGCTGAATCGCCGCAAGACGAAGCCACGCGCCTCAATAACGATGGGACGCGTTTTGCGAACATCGGAAAAAACGAGGATGCGGAGCGCAGCTACCGGGCTGCGCTGGCAGTCAAGTCGATTGATAACCTCACGCAGGCAAAAGTCAGCTACAACCTGGCGGTGCTGTACCAGGCGCTCGATCGCTTTCCGGATGCCGAACAGATGTATCGCCGTGCTTTGGAGTTGCGCCGCAAAAGCTCGCCGCCGGCGAGTCCGGAGATTGCGCACTCGATGAACGATCTGGCACAAATCTATTGGACCGAAGGCCGGTATTGGGAGGCTCGCAATCTGCTGGCGGATGCCGTGAAGCTGGAAGAATCGCATCCAGATGACCCCAAGTTGCCTCTGATCCTCAACAATCTGGCGGTGATCCAGACCGACTTTCATGAATACCGCAAGGCCGAAGACTTGTTGCGGAGGACGTTGAGCGCCTGCGAAGATTTGCACGGTCCGGGCAGCATCGAGTTCGCGATTGCCCTGAACAATTTGGCGCAAGTTTTGGAATCGCAAAAGGACTATGCGCAAGCCGGCCCTATGTTCAAGAAGGCGGTAGGCATTCTCGAGAACCTGGGTCCCCGCGCCGCCCGCGATTTAGCGGGTACGCTGGCCAATCTCGGCCACATGTATCACCAGCAGAACCGCAATGAAGAAGCGGAGCAGACCGAGCAGCGCGCGCTGGCCTTGGCGGACTCCAACCCGCCCGTCGATGCTCCTCTCCGTGCAACCATCCTGCAAAATCTCGGCAACATCGTCGCCGGCCGCGGCGCTGCGGAGGCCTCGCTTCCTTATTTCGAACAATCCCTGGCCCTTCGGCAGAAGGCCCTGGCTCCCGAACACCCGGCCACCATCAGCCTGCTGCTGGACTACGCAAAAGCCACTTTGCGGGCCGGCAGAAAGTCGCTCTCCAAGCAGTTGCATCAGCAAGCGCAGCAGCTAGCCGAGCGGCGGAGCCGCGAAGATATGTCCCAATTCAGCATTTCCGTGAACGCTCTCCAGTAGACGGCAGCCCACCTGCCCACCCACACCGCCACTTACCGCCGGGTTGTGTACAATCTCTAGTTGGATTTGGGACATTCACTGCCACGCCCATGAACATTTCCGTCAAGGGCGAATACGCCTTGCACGCGATCTTCGACCTCTCCCTGCAAAAAATGGGCGAGCCGATCCGGATCGCGGATATTGCGCGGCGGCAGAAGATCCCGCAAAAGTTCCTGGAGCTGATTCTCGCGAGCCTCAAACAAGGAGGCTTCGTGGAGTCGCGGCGCGGCGCCGAAGGCGGCTACCTGCTTGCACGTCCCCCCGAGGCGATTACCGTCGGTCAAGTGACGCGCTATCTGGAGGGCTCGCGCAGCAGCCGTCCAGTCCGCAAGCAGAGCTCTTACGATCCCTTCGTGGAAACATGGAAGCGCGTCGACGAAGCGGTCTCCAACGTCATTGATAAGACCACCTTTGCCGAGCTGGTCCGCAACTGGCGCGACAAGCAATCCAAGTATGTGCCGAACTGGGAGATCTAAAATGTTCTATCAGGACAATTCACAAAGCATCGGACGAACGCCACTGGTGAAGCTCAATCGCGTCACCGATGGCGCGGGCGCTACCGTTCTCGTCAAGGTCGAAGGCAGGAATCCGGCCTACTCGGTGAAGGACCGTATCGGCGCCGCTATGATCTGGGATGCCGAGAAGCGCGGTGTGTTGCGCGCCGGCAAGGAACTCATCGAGCCAACCAGCGGGAACACCGGCATCGCGCTCGCTTTCGTGGCCGCGGCGCGCGGCTATCCCATTACGCTGGTCATGCCCGACACCATGTCGATCGAGCGCCGCCGGGTCTTGCGGGCCTTTGGCGCCAACCTGATCCTGACCGAAGGCGCGGCGGGCATGAAGGCCGCCATCGCCAAAGCCGAGGAGGTGGTTGCCTCCGACCCGGAGCGCTACGTCCTGCTCCAGCAGTTCCAGAATCCCGCCAACCCGGAGATTCATTTTCAAACCACGGGACCCGAGATCTGGGAGGACAGCCAGGGCGCCATCGACGTATTGATCAGCGGCGTCGGCACCGGCGGCACCATCACCGGCGTCGCGCGCTACATCAAGAACGTGCAGAAGAAGAAAATTGTGGCCGTTGCCGTCGAGCCGGTCACAAGCCCGGTCATCACCCAAGCGCTCCAGGGGCTGCCGCTGCAGCCAGGCCCGCACAAGATTCAGGGCATCGGCGCCGGGTTCATTCCGGGGACGCTGGATCTCTCAGTAGTCGATCGTGTAGTCCAGGTTACGAATGAAGAGTCCATGGAGATGGCGCGCCGGCTCGCCCGTGAAGAAGGAATTCTCTCCGGCATTTCCTGCGGAGCCGCTGCGGCCGCGGCGGTTCGCGTCGCCAAGGAACCTGAAATGAAGGGGAAAACCATCGTCGCGGTGCTGCCCGATTCGGGTGAACGGTACCTCAGCACGCCGCTGTTCGAAAACGTGGACTAAATAGAAAAGGCGGACGCTCTTGGGGTGATAGGGTGAAGCGTCCGCCGTCGTAACGGGGATTTGACTAAATAACGCTCTTCACCACGCTGAGGTTACGGGCGTGGCGAGAATTTTTCACCGACCTTCGGTCATCCAGCGTACGGAATGGGTGCTTGATCTTCGCCTTTCATTCGCGTATACTGGTGGCGAATAAAAGGAGAATAAGGAGCGCCTCTATGTCCCTCCCCCAGACACTGCATTGCGGTCCTTCCGGCTGGTCCTACCCGCACTGGAACGGCATCGTCTACCCACGCCTGAAGCCGCGCCACTTTCATCCGCTCGAAGAACTCGCGCGCTACTTCGACGCTGTTGAGATCAACACCAGTTTCTACCAGCCGCTGCAACCGGAGCTCACCGCACTGTGGCTTAAGAAAGTGGCGGCGAATGAAAAATTCCAGTTCACTGTCAAACTGGCGCGGCGATTCACTCACGAACGGTCGCTCGCGCCGGCCGAAATCGCGCGATTCAAAGAAGGGCTGTGGCCTTTGTTCCGCGCCCACAAGCTGGGCTGCGTGTTGATTCAGTTTCCCTGGACCTTCCGCTACACCACGGAGAATCGCGAGTTCCTGATCGCGTTGCGGCGCGCGTTTCACGAGTTTCCGCTGGTGGCCGAGATGCGGCACGGAAGCTGGCTCGCCGAAGAGGCGCTGGGCACGCTCATCGACTACCACATCGGATTCGCCAATATCGATCAAGCCGCCTACACCAAAGCCATGCCACCTTCGGCGGTGCTGACGTCGCCCATCGGCTACGTCCGGCTGCACGGACGCAATCCGCGGGACTGGCAGCGCGAGTTCGGCCGCGCAAACGGGGCGCTCGCCGCGCACGATTATCTCTACTCGCGCCAGGAGCTCGCGGAGTGGAAGCCGCGCATCGGCGAGATCCGGGAACACGCCGCCACGACGTTCGTCTTTTGCAACAATGACGTCGGCGGCAACGCGGTGGTCAATGCGCTCCAGCTTGCCCAGATGCTTGGTGACGAACGACACTTGGCGCCAGCCCCGCTGATCGAGCACTTTCCCGATGAACTCGCCGATTTTCACGCCAGGATTCCAGTGCAGGACGCGCTCTTCCCGGCTTACCCGCCCGAGCGCCGCGCCGTGGCCTAGACAGCTCAGAAATCGGTTTTCTCGGCGGGCGGAATCGCCGCGCGCAGCGCGTTCAACACTGCGGCCAAATCGATGAACTCCTGGGCCACCGCGCCCACTACAGGCGTCAAATGACCGAAAGCAGCGGCGATCATGCCCGCCAAGCTGAGAGCCATGCCGCCCGCCGCGCTCTCCAGCGCGATGCGGCGCATCCGCCGGCTGAGGTGCATCAACTCATCGATCTTGGCCAGCGAAGGTTCCAGAAGCACCGCGTCGGCCGCTTCGGCGGTAATGTCGCTGGCGTGGCCGAAGGCGACTCCCGCCGTTGCCGCCAGCATCGCAGGTGCATCGTTGATGCCGTCACCTACGTACAGTGTCCGGCCCAGGCTGGTCTCCTGTTTCACGATGGCCACCTTCTCCTCCGGCGTTTTGCCGGCGTGGACTTCGGTAATCCCCACGACATCGGCCAGATACCGGACTTCAGATTCACGGTCGCCCGACACCAGCATCACCTTCTGCGCCGCATGCTTGGGCTTGAGATGCGATACAAAGGCGCCGCTTTCCTGCCGGGGCTCGTCCCGGAATTGCAACGTCGCGGCGTAGGCGCCATCCACGAACACCAGGCACTCCAGGCCCGCGCCGGCGGGCAGTAGACATGCAGGCACCGGACGGCCCAGAGCCGCGAGCTTCCCCCGGCCGGTGATTTCGACATCGTGCTCGCCAGCGACGCCGCGCAATCCCTCGCCCGGCTTTTCGCTGATGCGGCGCACGGGTGCAAGCGCCAAATGCTCCTTCTCGGCGGCGCGCAGGACTGCGCCCGCCAGCGGGTGTTTGGAGAACTGTTCCACGCTGGCGGCCAGCCGCAGGACCTCCTTGGACTCGATACCGGGCGCAGCCACAATTCCGGTCAGCGTGGGCCTTCCATAGGTCAGCGTACCGGTCTTGTCGAAGATGAGCGTGTGGCAGCGATCCACTTGTTCCAATACCGAGGCGTTCTTGATGATGATGCCGCCGCGAGCCGCTACCGAGATGGCGCCAATGATGGCCACCGGAATCGCGATGAGCAGTGGACACGGCGTGGCGATGACCATCACGGCCAGGAACCGGTTTGGATCGTGCCCGGCCAGGCCAGCCGCGGCCGCGATCGCCAGCGCCAGCGGAGTGTACCAGGCACCCAGACGGTCCGCGATGCGGCGCAGGCGCGGACGGCCCTGCTCGGTGGCCTGCATCACTCGCATGATCCTGGCGTAGCGCGAATCCTCGGGCAGCTTCTCGACGCAAATGGTGACCGCGCTCTCGCCGTTGATGGCTCCCGACAATACCGGCGCGCCGGCCGTTTTTGAGATCAGAAACGGCTCGCCGGTCAGGTAGGATTCATCCATCGACCCCTGGCCTTCGAGCACGGTCCCATCCACCGGGCAGACTTCGTGCGGCATCACCAGCAGACGGTCGCCCAACGCGACGTCATCCAGAGCAACGTCGCTGAAACTTGAGCCGGCAATCCGATGAGCGATGCTCGGCATGCGCTGGGCCAGCGCGTTCAGCACCGAAGAAGCACGCCGTGCCGCGTACTGTTCGAGCGCGGTCCCCCCGGAAAGCATCAACACGACGATGGCTGCAACCAGGTACTCGCGCAGCAGGATCGCGGTGACGATTGAAGCTCCCGCCAGCAGATCGGTGCCGAATTCGCCCGCCAGAAGCCGTTTGCTGAGTTGGAAGAGCAGCGGCACGCCGCAGCCGGCGGTGGCAAGGAGCAGCGGGAATTCGCTCACTGTGGGCGAAGCGCCTAAGCCATACCGCAGCGCCAGATGCAGTATGATGGAGAGCGCCGCGGCAACCGCGGCATAAGCTTCCCGCGTTTGAAAACGCGTTTGCGGCACAGAGTCTTGGCTGCACGGCGCTGGCCAGAGCCATGGAGATGATCCGGCTTAGATCATTTCGATCTCGCTGGAATCGAACTGTTGCCAATGCCACACAGTGAAGAGTCAGGCACAGGATCATGCCGATGACCTGTTACCGCTCGACGTTGTCGAGCGTCCAATCGCCGATTTGGCTGAATCGGGCCATCTTGCGGGCGCTCAGTTGTTTGTGGGAGAGGTTTGGGGAATTTCACCCAAAAAAGCTTCTCTTGCCCCAAGAACCATTTGGGAAATCTCTGCTAAGAGATTGAAAAGAAATGGGCTGTACCCAGGGAATACGGCCTGCACCGAATCGGGCCGGTAACGGAGCGCTCAAATTGAGTTTTGGCTCAGTCTCGTCTAATTGGACAACCCGAGATGCTGCGGATGGCATTCCGCCGGTCCCGGCGGGGTCTTGGGCGCTCGATGGGAGATCACATGCAAGCATCCTCTTCGAGCTTTAAACTTTCGCGAGTCCTTTTCGTCCTGCTGCTGGCGGCTGGGTCGGTTGCTCTCGTTGGTTCGTCCAAGTCGCCGTACTCTCCACGCGACAAGGCTTACTATGCAGACCCCAATTTGGTTGCCTTTGTCCGGCCGGGCCTGAAGATTACCGTCAACTCGGCCAGCATCAGCAGTGGTGGAGCCATCACGGTCACTTACACCCTTACTGACCCCCAGGGCCTGCCTCTGGATGCAACCGGCGTAAACACACCGGGCGCGGTCGCGATGACTTATTTCGCTTCTTACATACCCAAGGGCCAGGAGCAATATGTGGCCTACACGACGGCTCCGGCGACGGGGCCGAAGCTGGGCGCCATAACCCGTCCAACATTCGAAGAGGGAGGCGGCACGCTCACTTCGCTGGGCAACGGCCAATACCAATACGTGTACAAAGCCACGGCCCCGGCGGGATTTGACGCTGGCGCAACAACAACAGTTGGACTGGTGGGAAGCCGCGACCTGACTCAGTTCAATCTGGGCACTAATTACGGCAGCGCCACGTACAGCTTCGTGCCCAACGGTGCAGCGGTCACCGTCACGCGCGACGTCATCAAGACGGAGAGCTGCAACGCTTGCCACGATCAGTTAGCCTTCCACGGCGGGCACGCCTTCGGAGTGGAGCAGTGCGTACTGTGCCATCAGCCCCAAAACCAGGATCCAGTCACTGGGAACACGCTGGACTTCAAGGTGATGATTCATAAGATCCATGATGGATCCCAGCTGCCCAGCGTCGTCGGCACCTCCACAACGCCCGGTGTTCCCTATCAAATCGCGGGCTACATGGGCAGGATCTCGGACTTTTCCGACATCGTGGATCCCGCCGATGTCCGCCGCTGCGAAGTTTGCCACAGCCAAACCACCGGTGCGGCGCAGGCCAAAGCGTTCATGTTGGAGCCGACCAGGCTTGCTTGTGGCTCCTGCCACGATGACGTCAACTTCGCCACGGGCGCCAATCATGCGGGCGGATTCCAACCGGATGACAAGCAATGCATGAACTGCCATGTTCCCCAGGGCGAGTTACCGTTCGACGCCTCCATCATGGGCGCGCACGTGGTTCCCACGGATACCCAGGCTACGTATCCTCAGAACCCGAACACGCTGTTGGCTGGTCTCAACTTCGCCATCGCCAGCGTGACCAACACGGCGGCCGGACAAACGCCGACGGTCAATTTCACGGTTAAGGATGATAGCGGCAACAATGTCACCCTGTCCAGCCTGGGATCCCTGAGCCTCACCATGGCTGGTCCGACCACCGATTACGGCTACACCAGTTTTGGTAGCGATACCGCCAGCACCCCGGGCTACGTCACGGAAAGCGCCGCAAAGGCGCCGTGCGACGCCAATGGCAATTGTACCTACACGTTCACCCATGCCATTCCAGCGAACGCTACTGGAACCTATGCAATCGGAGGTGAGGCACGCATCTCAACGACGGTGCTGACGGGCACAACCTCCCAGCTCAGCATCCAGTACGCCGCCAAGAACCCGGTGGTCTACTTCTCCGTGGACGGCTCCAATGTGGCGCCGCGCCGAACAGTGGTGCAGTTGAGCAACTGCAACAGCTGTCACATCGCGCTGTCGCTGCATGGCACGCTGCGCAATCAGATTGAGTATTGCGTGATGTGCCACAATCCGTCGAACACCGACGCCACCACCCGCGCTGCGGCAACGGTCGCCGCAGATAAGGCGGCGCCTCCGCAGGGCATCAATTTCAACCTGCTGGTCCACCGCATCCATGACGGCGTGAACGTGACGGCTGACGGGGGCAAGCCATACATCGTGGTCGGCCACAACGGAAGCCACAATGACTTCTCGGATGTGGGCTTCCCGGCGATGAATGCCACCGGCAGCACGAAGGACCTGCAAAACTGTTCCATGTGCCATGCCAACGGCAGCGAGCAGAAGCTACCCATCGGACTCAATCAGGTCACCGATCCACAAGGCTGGGTCAATCCCATTCAGCCTGCATCTTCGGCCTGCAGCGGATGCCACGTATCCAAAGCGGAATCCGCCCACTTCCTTGCCAACACCGACTCGTCGCTCGGCGAGAGCTGCAGCGTTTGCCATGCGGCTGGTGCGCAGTTCTCGGTTGACCAGGAGCATGCGCAATAGCCTCCTCCATGCAGTACGCGGCATCGCTGGTATCGTAGTCTGCGGGTTCTTCCCGTGGGCTGCGATACCGGCGCCCGCGGCCGACGCACCGGCCTACGTCGGCTCGGAAGCCTGCAAGGTCTGCCACGAGGAAATCTACAACAACCTGAAGAAGACCCCGCATTCCGCCGTCGATACGGGGGCGCGGCGCGGATGGACGGGGCGCGCGTGCGAATCCTGCCACGGTCCCGGCGGCAAGCATGTTGAATCGGCATCCGCCGCAGACATCAAGAACCCCGACAAGGAAACTTCGACCGAAGTGGACCGCACCTGCCTCACTTGCCATCTGAACGAACGAACTCCGGGCGGCCGCATCGCCACCGGGCACGCCAAGGATCAGGTGGGCTGCACCACGTGCCACAACATTCACGGTCAGGGCGGCGCCAAGCTGGTGCTGCACGCCAACTCGGAAATCAACGCCCAGTGCTCCACCTGCCATCTTTCGCAGTGGGCTTCTTTCAACAAACCCTACAAACACCGGGTGACGGAGAACGCGATGTCCTGTGTGGACTGCCACAATCCGCACGCGAGCATTCGCCCGGACACGATGACGGCTTCCTTTGGCAACGAGCCCGGCTGCTTGAACTGCCACAGCGACAAGCGCGGGCCGTTCATTTATGAACATGCGCCGGTACGGCTGGAGGGCTGCACGGCCTGCCATGAGCCGCATGGCTCCGCGAATCCCAGGATGCTGATCCGGCACGAAGTGCGCTTGCTCTGCCTGGAATGCCACTCCAATCTGCCGTTTGCCGCGAACACGGTGATCGGCGGCGTGCCTCCGGCATTCCATGACATGCGCAGCACCCGCTTTCAGAACTGCACCATCTGCCACGTGAAGGTGCATGGATCCTATGTGGATCGGACGTTTCTGCGATGAGACTTCTGGCTTGCATCCTACTTGTCGTTCCCTTGGCGGCCCAGGACGCCGCCAAGCCCGCCGACCAGAATGCGTCCTCTTCGGCTCCGGCACAGTCGGCTTCTGCTCAGTCAACGCAGGCCGCGCCGGCCGCGGCTCCGGCCGCTGAAAGCCAACCGTCCGGAGACAACTGGCTAACCGGCAGCATCGAACTGGGCTACCGCTGGGTGCCGACGCCCGGCGGAACGGACAACGCCTATCGCAGCGTGGTGAATCTGACTGACGGCTTCCGGATTCTGAATTCCGACTTTACAATTCTCGATCCGCACCACTGGCTGTTCGACCGGGCCGACGTCCACACCAGCAACTGGGGTGATCCGTACACCACCCTGCGCGTGGACGTCGAAAAGCACGACTGGTATAACCTGACGGCGAATTATCGCAACATCGCTTACTTCGACTTCATTCCATCTTTCGCCAATCCGCAGTTCAATCAGGGCTCGCTGCTCGATCAGAACTCGTTCGATACCGCGATCCGTTCCACCGACATCCAACTGGATTTGCTCCCGCACAAGTGGATCACGCCCTATATCGGCTTCTCGCGCAACACGCAGTACGGGCGGGGCGTCACCGATTTCAATCAGGAGAGCCAGTACAACGAGTACCCGGTAGCCAGCCTGTATTCGGACCAGACCAGCAACTACCGCGCGGGCGTGCGCATGGAAATGGGCAAGTATCACGTCACGCTGGAGCAGGGCGGCACGACGTTCAAGGACGATCAGGGCGCATCCAGCCTTGGCGCCAATCCCGGGAACTTTACGGGCCTTCTTTTCGGCCAGACCATGCCCCTGGATTCGATGGACGAGCTTTATCGCGTGCGCGGTGATTCGGTTTATTCCAAAGCTTTGATCGCCGCGAATCCGCTGCCGTGGATCAGCGTCACGGGCGATTTTGTGTACGCGCGGCCGCGTACCGATGTGAACTACACCGAGAATTCCACGGGCAACTTCTTCCTGCAGCGCACCCTGCAGTTCTACAGTACCGGTCAGGATCTTCTGACCGGCGATGCCAACATGCCGCACTTGACTGGCAATCTGTCGGTGGAATTGCGGCCGTGGCGGCGGCTGCGGATCGTCGAATCCTGGATGTCGGATCGCTTTCATGGCGCCAGCAACGCGCTGCTGGTGCAGAATCTGCTGGCGGGAATGCCGCTCACCGACCAGCAGCTGGCCAACGAGCGCATCGTGCTGCGCTACAACCAGGAGGAAGCGGACGTCTATTACGACCTGACCTCCTACCTCACGCTGCGCGGCGGCTATCGCTTTGTTTGGGGCAACTCCGATGTGACGGCCCCAATCCTGACAGGTGTACCGAGCGAGACGGCCAATCTGCACCGGCAGGTCGGAATCGCGGGCGTCAGCTACCGCGTGGGCCAGAAGCTTCGCATCAACGGCGACGCCGAAGGCTCCAGCTCCACGCAGGCGTTCTTCCGCACCAGCCTGCAGCAATATGAGAAGGCGCACGTCCGTGCGCAGTACGATCTTTCCCCGGCGTGGCACTTTGCGGCCGACGTCAGCCTGCTCAACAACAGCAATCCCGACCCCAACGTGCAACTGGATTTTTCCAGCAAGGTGGAATCGGCTTCGGTCAACTGGATCCCCAACTCCGGCAAATGGGGCAGCGTGCTGGTGGACTACTCGCGTGTCGCCATCCGCTCGGACATCCTTTATCTGATTCCGCAGAGCTTGCAACCCGCACCTTCCATCTACCGCGAGAACGATCATTTGCTCACCTCGCTGGCTTCGTTCCGGTGGGTGGCGGTGGGCGGTTCGCTGTTCCTGGGTTCGGGCAGCCGTCCCACGCAATACTATCAGCCGCTCGCGCGGCTCACGGTGCCGTTACACAAACACATACAGTGGATCACGGAGTGGCGTTGGTATTCGATGTCGGATGTCTTCTATGCGCTGGATAGCTTCCGCAGCAATCAGATTACGAGCAGCCTGCGCTTCTACCGTTAGACCAGTGGACTAAAAGAGAACGCCGCCTGTCAGATTGGTTTGTCCGTCAGGCGGCGTAACTAGAATTCAGAACGCTCTTAATGCGCGAGAACGATTTCGGGTTCCATTGCCATCGCCTGACCCGCCGAGGAGACCACCCGGACTTCGATGTGCGGAGGGTCAATCAGCGTGTTCTTCAACAGGCAGGCATCCACAGCTCGCAGGATTCCGTCCCGATGGCGCTGGTTCAGGCCAGGCGCGATGACATCGATCCGCAGACCGGTGATCCGCGCGGGTCGGCCGCCTTTCTCCGACGCGATCCTGATCTCCAGGTCCTCATCGGGCAGGGCACGAGCGCGCACGTATTCCTCGGCGTAGTACGCAGCGCAAGCTCCCAGTGCACTCAGAAACAGCTCAGGCGGGGTCATCGCCGTATCGGTACCGTCATCGTCGAAAGGTTCGTCGGAGAAGACATGATGATGACGGGCTCGCATCTCGAATCTCTTACCACCGGCGTGTCGAACAGTAACTTCCATAAAGTTAGGATGTCCTCCGGTGTTCGAAGAGCACCCCAGCATCCAACGCCGGAATTGCTTGTAGATCTTTGTTTCCATTGCGTTTCAAACGAATGGTTGAGCAAAATGCCCCACCCAGCCGGGACCCTGACGCGAGAAACTGGAAGTGTTCGAGTTCGGCGCGGAACGAATCCTTTTGAGGAGAATCCCTATGGACTCAGCCTTGGCGGTTGATCGCCTGCACTTCGCGTTCACCGTGACCTTCCACTACCTGTTTCCTCAGCTCACGATGGGGCTGTCGCTCCTGATCGTCATCCTGAAAACGGCGGCGTTGCGGACTGGCAACGCGAGCTATGAGGAGTCCGCCCGATTCTGGGCGAGAATCTTTGCCATCAACTTTGTCATGGGAGTGGTCACCGGCATCCCCATGGAATTCCAGTTCGGCACCAATTGGGCGCAATTTTCAAAGAATGCTGGCGGCGTCATCGGCCAAACGCTCGCCATGGAAGGCGTCTTCTCGTTCTTCCTGGAGTCGAGTTTCCTCGGGCTCTTCCTTTACGGCGAAAAGCGGCTGACTCCCAAGCAGCACTGGTGGACCGCGTTCCTGGTCTTCCTGGGCTCCTGGATGTCGGGCTACCTCATCATCGCCACAGATGCCTGGATGCAGCATCCGGCTGGCTACAAGATCGCGCCGGGCGGAGATATTCTGCTGGCGAGCTTCTGGGGATTGTTGCTCAACCCGTGGATCTTGTGGCAGTACCTCCACAACATGATCGGCGCCGTGGTGACCGGCAGCGTGGTGATGGCCTCCATCGGCGCCTACTATCAACTTTCTGGAAAATTCCGCACCCATGCCGCGATTTTCTTGCGGACGGGTGTGATTGCCGGCACGATCGCAACGCTGGCCATGATCTTTCCAACCGGAGACGGCCAGGGGAGGGTGATCGCTGAGGATCAGCCGGTGACGCTGGCTGCCATGGAGGGACTGTTCGAGACTCAACAGGGCGCGCCCATCGCGATTCTCGGCCAGCCCGATACCGGGCGCCTGCAGTTGGACAACCCGCTGCTGGTCCCGAACGTGTTGAGCTTCCTTACCTACCGGAGGTGGGGTGCCGAAATCAAGGGGCTGAAAGACTTCGCGCGGGACCTGTGGCCGGACAACATTCCGCTGCTCTATTACAGCTATCACATCATGGTGGGAATCGGAACGATTCTCATCGCGCTGATGTTGCTGTCGGCCTGGTTTCTGTGGCGCGGGCGTTTGGGCGAGACGAAACCGGTGTTGTGGGCTTTGCTGCTGGCCTTGCCCTTTCCTTATATCGCCACGACCGCCGGATGGATGACCGCCGAACTGGGGCGCCAGCCATGGCTGATCTACGGCATCATGCGGACCGCCGACGGCGTTTCACCGCGCGTCTCCGCCGCCAACGGATTGTTCACGCTAATCGGATTCCTGGGGTTATATCTAGTGCTGGGCATTCTGTTCTTGTTCCTGGTGCAGCGCGAGATCGAGCACGGCCCCATATCGGGAGGCGCCCAATGATCCAGATCGTTTGGTTCTGCCTGGTGGCGATCATGATCGCCGGCTACGTGGTGCTGGACGGCTTCGATTTGGGGGCCGGCATCATTCATCTGTTTGTCGCGCGCACGCAGGACGAGCGGCAGCAGGTGCTCCACTCGATCGGTCCGGTGTGGGACGGCAACGAGGTCTGGCTGCTGGCCGGCGGTGGCACGCTCTACTTCGCCTTCCCGGCGCTCTATTCGGCGGCGTTCAGCGGCTTCTATCTGGCTCTGATGATCGTACTGTGGCTGCTGGTTCTGCGCGGCGTTTCCATCGAGCTGCGCAGCCACATCGACAGCGCGATCTGGAAGCCGTTTTGGGATCTGGTTTTCGGAGGATCCAGCGCACTGCTCGCGCTACTGTATGGCGCGGCCCTCGGCAACGTCGTTCGCGGCGTGCCGCTGGATGCCAACGGATACTTCTTCCTGCCGCTGTGGACCAACTTCGTGCCCGGTAAGGACGCCGGCATTGTGGACTGGTACACGCTGCTAATCGGCGCAGCCAGCCTGGCGGCACTGACCATGCACGGTAGCTATTGGGTCGCTTTGAAAACCGCAGGAAACTTGCAGCAGCGGTCGCGGGCGGCCGGTGCGAAGACTTGGTGGGCTGTGCTGGCGCTGACCGCGCTCATCACCGAGGCGAGCTTCCGGCTGCAGCCGCATTTGTGGGCGGAGTTCTCTCAATACCCCTGGGGCTTCGTGTTCCCACTGCTGGCGGTGGCCGGATTGATCGGAGTGCGCGTGTTCCACTCGCAGCGCAAGGACCTCGGCGCGTTCCTGGCGTCGTGCCTGTATTTGATCGGCATGCTCACCAGCGCGGCTTTCGGCGTGTTTCCTTACGTGCTACCCTCCAACGTCTCGGCGGATGCCGGCCTGACGGTGACCAACGCCGCTGCCGCGTCCTACGGACTTTACATCGGCCTGGCTTGGTTCATTCCCGGGATGCTGCTGGCGGCGGGATACTCGGTGTTCGTGTACCGGCGCCTGGCAGGTAAAGTGGAGGCGTAGCGGCTACAGAATCAGCTCGGCGTCCACGGATTCGTCGTCGCGGCCCTGGCGCACGCGGAATCCGGCCTTTTCGAAGACCTTCTGCATGGGCCGGTTTTCGAGCAGCATGGTGGCCGTAATGCGCTCCAGTTTTTCGGCGCGCGCGAAGTCCACGAGTTGCCCGACGATCTCGCTTCCGATGCCCTGGCGCTGGAAGTGATCGCTGACGATGACCGCGAGTTCGGCTTCGTCGGCGGTGTGCGACTTCACCAGGCGGCCCACGGCGATGATGTGGCACTCGCCCGTGTCCGGATCGCGGCGCTCGGCCACGAAGGCCATCTGACGGTCGTAGTCGATGAAGCACATGCGGGTGAGCCGCTCATGTTCGGTGCGTTGCTCCAGCTTCATCCAGTGGAAGTAGCGCATGTAGACGCTACGCTCGGACAGCGTGTGATGGAAGGCCACCAGCAGTGGTTCGTCTTCAGGACGAATGGGGCGGATGCGAACGCCGGAACCGTCGGCCAGCGTGATGCGGTGGTCGTAGCGGGCCGGGTAAGGCCGGATGCACAGCCGGGGCAGATCGCGCTCGGTAACCTCCTTGCCGTACACGACCACCCGGGCGTCCAGCGCGATCAGACGTTCGGGCGATGCCAGGAGCGGGTTGATGTCGATCTCCTTGATCCAGCGCTGCTCGGTGACCAGGCGGCTGAAAAGCACGAGCAGTTCCTCGAGTTGGGCGAGGTTCACCGGCTTGCGGCCGCGGACACCCTTGAGCGCACGGAAAATCTTGGTGGGCTCGATGAAGCGCCGCGCGAGCGTTGTATTGAGCGGCGGAAGGGCGAGCGTCCGGTCTTGGAAGACCTCGACGAGCTGGCCGCCGGCGCCGAATAACAGCACGGGGCCGAATTGCGCGTCGATGCTCGATCCCAGGATCAGCTCGTAGCCTTCCGCGATGATCATCGGCTGCACGCTGACGCCGGCAAAGTGCTGCGGCCCGGCCTTTTCGCTGACCGAAGTTTGAATCGCGCGAAACGCATCGCGGACGGCGGTCTCGCTCGCAAGGTTCAGCTGGACTCCGCCGACGTCGGTCTTGTGCGTGATCGTGAAAGAGTGCAGCTTCAGCACCACCGGGTAACCGATGGCGTTCGCCGCGGCAATGGCTTCGTCCTCAGTCAGCGCCAGGCGGGTTTCGACCACCGGAATGCCATAGGCCTTCAGCAGCTGCTTGGACTCATACTCGGTGAGGATGGCGCGATCCGATTCCCGCGCCGCGTTGACGATGGCCTCGGCAGCGTGGAGGTCCATGCCGTCGGTGCTGGTGATGGCGGGAGTTTCATACAGAGCCCGCAGGTTGTAACTGTACTTCCACATATAGTGGAATGCGCGCACCGCGGTGTCGGGGAAGGGAAACGTGGGGATGCCGGCGCGATTCAGCACGGTCTCGCCCTGCGCGGCTTCGGCGCCCCCCATCCAACTGGTGAGGATCGGCTTGCCGCCCAATTTGGCGAAGCGCGTGAGCTTCTCGGCAATGAGCGCCGGGTTGGTCATGCCCTGCGGCGTCATGATCACCAGCAGGCCATCGGCATTGGGATCTTTCGAGACCACCTCGACGGCTTTCTCGAAGCGCTCGGGTCCGGCGTCGCCGATGATGTCGACCGGGTTGTTGTGGCTCCAGTGGGGCGGCAGTTCTTTGTTCAATTCGGCGACCGTGTTGGGCGCCAAGTCGGCCAATTCGCCGCCCAGCATGAGCAGCGCGTCGGTGGCGAGGACGCCGGGACCGCCGGCGTTGGTGACGATGGCGAGCTTCGGTCCCTTCGGGCGCGGCTGGTTGGCCAGCACCTCGGTCATGTAGAAAATGTCGGCGATGCTGTTCACGCGCAGCACGCCCACCCGGCGGAACGCGGCTTCCAGCACATCGTCGCTGCCGGCCATCGAGCCGGTATGGGAGGCGGCGGCTTTGGCGGCCTGCTCCGTGCGGCCGGCCTTGATGATGATGATGGGCTTGTTCAACGCGACTTCACGCGCCGCCGAAAGAAACGAACGCGCGTCGCCGATGGATTCCATGTAGATGACGATGCTGCGGGTATGCGGGTCATCACCCAGGTAATCGATCAGCGCGCCCCAGCCGACGTCCAGCATCGATCCGGTGGAGACGAACGCGCTGAAGCCGATCTGCTCGCGCAGGCTCCAGTCGAGAATGGCGGTGCAGAGCGCGCCGCTCTGGCTGACCAGGGCCACGTTGCCGGGCCGCGCCACGGTTTGAGCGAAGGTGGCATTCAAACCGCTCACCGGGCACATCACGCCCAGGCAATTGGGGCCGATGATTCGCATTTTTGCGGGCCGGGCGGCGGCCAGCACCTGGCGCTCGAGTTCCAGGCCACGCGGGCCAGATTCGCGGAATCCTGCAGAAATGACCACTGCGCCGCGGACGCCGGCGCGAGCGCACTCTTCCACCACGCCGGGCACCGTTTCGGCCGGCGTCATGATGACGGCCAATTCCGGAGGTTCCGGCAGGCTGGCCACGTTGGGGTAGGCCTTGATCCCCAACACGCTGTTTTTCTTGGCGTTCACTGGATAGACGGTGCCGCCGAAAGGGCTGCTGATGAGATTCCATAAGACGGAGCGGCCGACATGGCCCTGGCGTTCCGTGGCGCCGATGGCAGCCACCGAACGGGGCTGAAAGAAGACATCCAGATCGCGGCGGGAGATGTCTTTCTTGCGTTGGATTCCAGTGGTCAGTTCACTTGGAACGGTCATAGCTTTCTTTCTCGATTCTAGTTACTTCCATTTCCTAAACGCTTACAACGGGGCAGGGAGACTGCCGGATGATCGAGTACGCGTCGGCCCGGAGCCGTCCCATGACGCCGCTGTGGACGCTTCGCCCGATGACCAGCAAGTCGGCCTGTTCGCGGGCCGCGAAGCCGCAGACGGCCGCGGCAGTTTCCTGGGGGATTATGGAGACGGCCGCGCAGGAACCGACGGCAGTCTCGAGGGCCTTGAGAGCCGCACTCGCCTCGTGGACCGCTTCACCAGCCACCGGAAAGGCTTCCCCGGCTTCCGGAATCGCGTGCACGATATGAAGATCCGCGCCGAATTCGCTCGCAAAGGCGTTAGCCCAACTCAGGGTTGGGCCGCTTTGCGGGCCCAAATCGACGGCGCAGACCACTTTCCGGAAACGGATGTCTTCCAGTTTAGGCACTTGTTCCATGTGCACGCCGGTCCAGACAGGGCAGCATGCATCGCGGAGCACGTTGGAAGTCACGGACCCCAGCATCAGCCGGCGGAAGGCCGCGTACCCATGTGTCGGCAGCATGATCAAGTCGGCATTGTGGGCGCGCGCGTAGGCGTCGATCTGCGTGGCCGGATCGCCCTCCAGCATCACACGCTCGACGTCAAACTGTTCCAGTTCCTCGGTGAGATATTCCTTAAGGCGCTGCTCGGTGGCTTCCGCGGTTTCGATGATGACGTCGTTATAAGCCGGAAGCTCCAACACGTAGAGTAGTGTCAGCTGGGCCTGGAAATGGCCCGCGAACGTCTCCACCATGCGGGCTGCCTGCCCGCAGCGGTCCGAGAAATCGACCGGGAACAGGATTTTCTTCGGGGGAAACATGGCATGCCTCCTTTATGGGCGGCCGCTCATCCGCGTGCGCCGTCCGTCACTCCTTTACAAACGCCACAATCATCAAAGCCAGAAATACGAAACCGATGAAAACGGCCGCGCCGCCAAACACCCGGCCGAAATTGCGCAGCCAGAGCGGCGGAGGCGGTACGCGCAGCTTCTCCAGTTGGCCCGACGCCACCAGCGCCTTGTATTCTTCCGGATGCCGGTGCTTCAGCTCCTCTTCGGTTTGGCGTCCGGTGAAAATCACCAGATCCATGGGGAAGTTGTCTGGCCGCAAGTGCGTATTGAAGAAGTGAATAGAGAAGATGAAGCCAACCGCGAGGATCGCTTCCTCACCATGGATCAGCAGCGCGATGTTCAACCAGGAGCCGGGAATCAAGCGCGCAAAGAACGGCGCGAACCACATGGCGTAACCGGAAAGTCCGATGATTCCCATGCCCCAGAAGACCGCCCAGTAGTCCACCTTGTCCCAATAGGCGTAGCGGCCGAAGTTGGGTTTCTCGCCGCGGAAAAAGAACCACTTTACTTGCTGGATGAAGTCCTGGATGTCTTTCAGATTGGGGACCATCGACGTCGGCCCCCACACCAGGCCATACTCCTGCTTGAAGATGATACGGTAGACGAGATTGGCGACGTGAATCAGGAACGCGCCGGTGAGCACCACGGCGCTGAACAAATGAAAGAAGAGGATGGTTCCGAAGCCGCCCACCACGTGAGCCAGGTCCTTCGCCCACTGGGCGCTGCTGAACCGCAGCGTCAAGCCGGTCATCGCCAGGCCCAGAAACGTAGCCAACAGGAAGCCGTGCAGATAACGCTGTGCCAGCGAGAAGCGCGAGTAGTATCGCACCTCCGTTTCCTGTCCGACGTCACGGCCGTCGCTGGAGGCGTTGATTTCCGGTGTCGTGATTGTTTTTTCCTGTTCCATTGTCAGATCTTCCCCCTGCTTCACTTTCTGCCTCGGCGCTCCGCCAGCGACCGGTTCAGCCAGAGAACCATGTGCAGCGCGAAGAATCCCAGCACCCCCGCCAGCAACATGTTCATGAAAACGCCGGACGCATAGAGCGCCGGATAGTCGTGCCAGTCGCGGCGGTCGGCATGCGGCTGATACTTGACGAAGCTGGCCGTGACGCCCGAGTGGCATTTTCCGCAGGTAGCCTGCAGATTCGCCTTCGCGATGGTGGACTTGGGATCCGTCGCCGGCCGGATGTCGTGGAACCCATGGCAATCCCAGCAGCGCGCCGTCTCGGTATAGCCCAGAGCGGAGACCTGCGCATGGAATGTGTCTCGATAGGTCTGCACCTTCTCCTGATGGCACTTGCCGCAAGTCGCGGTGGTTTTCATCTGCCAGGCCGCGGTATTGACGTTGGCGATCTGATGCGCCGTGTGGCAATCGATACAGACCGGCGCCCGGTTGTTTCCGGTGGAGGCGCTTTGGCCGTGAATGCCCGCCAGGTAGTCCTGCTTGGGTCCGGCGTGACAGGTTCCACAGGTTTCGGCGATGTTGGTCCGGTAGGTCCGGCTGGCCGGATTGCTCTTGCTGAGGATCTTGTGCGAACCATGGCAGCTGGAGCAACTGGCGGCCACCAGCAAGCCGTCCTTGGTCAGCGCAAAGCCATGGATCGAGTCCATGTACTGGGTGTAAACCTGAGCCAGCCCGTGCTGCTTGGTGATCTTGCCGTCGCCGTGGCACGTGCCGCAGGTGCGGGGCAGATTGGTGGGATACACGCTGGATTTAGGGTTGCTGGCCGGTAGAATCGTGTGTACGTCACCATGACAGCCTTCGCAGGGCTGCGCGCTTACGCCGGCGTGCACGCTGGCCTGCACGCCGCTCACCGGATCCTGGTGGCAGGTGCCGCACTCCACTTTTACGACTTTCTCCGGATGCGGATACGCGCTAATGGTGGTGTGGCAGTCCGTGCAGGCGAAAGCGCCATGCACGCTGCTCGTGAGACTCGCACCTTTGTCATCGTGACAGGACAGACACACGGCGCTTTTAGGCGGGCCGGCGGCGAGAACGTTGAGAGCGAATACCAGCGGCAGCAATGCCGCAGGACGCCAGTTCATTGGACCTCCTACTTCGTGCTTGCGCCTCCTGCGGGAACCGGGGGTGCGGGATTCAGGCCGAGTTCAGTCAAAATCTTCGGGTTCTTCTCGCCCACCGCCAACAGGTCGTGGCAAGTGGCGCAATCATTGGGAATCGTGCGCCCATCGGCGCTCGTATGATTGCCATCGTGGCACCGGAAACAACCCGCCGAATCAGTGTGGCCGAGATTGTTCGGGTAGGTGCCCCAAGTAATTTTCATTTCCGGAAAAACGTTCCGTTCATAGATCTCTTGCACGTTACGAATCGCCGTTTTCAGGGCGGCGGAAGTGGCCGGATGAAGCTGCGGGTATGATTTGTCGTAGTAATCTTCCAAAGCCGCGGCAATGCCGAGGCGCGCGGTGCGCCGGTCCGGGTAATCGCGTTTTAACGCCTGGATGGCTTCCTTGCGGATGAACGGGAGCTGCGGGCTGATGCCCCCTTGCGCGATTGTGTCGTCCACGGCCCGCTCGGGGAGCTGAAAAATGTGCGTGGGGCGGTTATGACAATCCACGCAATCCATGACACGATCCTCGCCGCGCGCCAGATCTCCGGGTTTGGCGGGCGCATCGGTGGATTTGTACACGGTGACTTTACCGCTGGCATCGGTATAGGTGACTTGCGGAATCACCTGCCGCTTGGAATCGGTCGCAATGTACTCCACGCGGATTCTTTCATCCACGTGAGCGCCATGAATACCCACCGTGCCCTGGAAATTCCGGCCGCCCACCTTCATCAAGGCGACGGTGGTCGAGGGCGTGTTCTGCTCGTCGTTGGCGTATTCGGTATGCACCAAAAATTTTTCGTCCGTGAACCGCTGCGGCCAGTGGCATTGTTCGCACGTCTCGCGGGCCGGCCGCAGGCTCTGAACGGGCGTGGGAATGGGGCGCGGATATGTGTGGAACGCGACCGCAAGAACCTGGCCGACGCCCGACAGCTTCGACCTGACGAAGTAAGACTCGCCCGGCCCGATATGGCACTCGACGCAGGCCACGCGCGCATGCGGCGAGTGCCGGTAGGCCGTAAACTCCGGCTGCATCACCGTGTGGCAGGCCTTGCCGCAGAACGCGTCCGTATCCATGTAGGTAACCGCGCGGTAGGTGAACTGGCTTCCAATTGCGAGATTGGCTACCGTCGTCAGTCCCACGAACGCCGCCAGGCGGCGCAACTCGCCGCCCCGGGGAAGAAAAGGCCCCCGGTCTCCGGCCTTGCGGCGCTTGTGGGTGTGCAACAGGATACCGACGGGAATCAGCACCAAGCCCGCTACAAATACCGCTGGCAGCGCCAGGAACATCAGAATCCCGAGATATGGGGCGCCCACATCTCCCCGCCAGAACGCAGGCAGGGCTAACAGCCAGAGAATGCTGGCCGAGGTGACTAAGACCACTCCGATGAGGCTGAGAAGATTGCTTGCCAAATAAGCCAGCGGTGAGCGTTTCAGCATCCGCAGGAGCAGGACGCAATCTTATTTCCAAAATCATCTGCGCCAATGCCAGCAGTCAAAGGCAATCGTCGGGTGAAAACACGCTACAAACAGGCCGGATTGAGGAAGTTCACGCAGGAAGCGCCTTTGCGGCGCCTAGAGACTGGAGACTAGAAGTATGCTGACGTAGAGGAACCCTGACATAAGGGTCAAGCTATAAATTGTGGCCAATACCACCAAAGCAGTGCCCGAATCCCTGGCGGGTCCGATGGCGCTAACCTTAGAACCTCTTCGCGAAAGAACAATGCACGTGACGGCCGCGGCGAGCACGACCCAGGCGATGGACAATGTCAGCGCGGTTGTGTGGGGCATTCGCTAAAAATAAAAATCCCGCGTACTGCCAAACCGGAAGCGGGCGGACCGGCGCGGTGTTTCCAGCACCGGAAGAGTGGGCTGCGGAGAGATATGATGATTCTCCTGAACCTTGTTCTTTCCACCTTTGAGGCCGTAGTCTGGAAGGCGCAGCTCGGCTGCGATTACGGCGAGTTGAGCGGTGTTGGGCGAATCGCCTTCGAATACGACGTGCCGCGCGCCGGCGTCCCAGATCGTTGAAAGATGATCGCTGCCTTTGCGGGCGAGCACGACGAATCGTTCCGGCGCTTTCTGCAGCATCGAGAGATGATCTGTACCGACGGCGTCGGTCACGACGACTCCGTCCAATCTCAGGTCTGCCTCTGCGACCACGTAAACCCGGTGATTGCCGTCGCGCAACAGCAGGTTGCGTAAAGCCTGCGCGTAGTCGGGATCGCGGATAGCTATTTGAACGGTCTTCATTGAATTAGTACTCGATCCAGTGCCGTGCAATCCGCGAGCCGTTCAACAGGGGCAAGTAGAATCAGCAGGTTGGCAAATTCGCGCCGGCGTGCTGGTAGTTTCCCCAGTCGGGCTGGGTTGGGCTAGAACCCCCAAAGATCCCCAGAAAGGTCCCAAAGTTGCTCACCAAGGTGTTGAAGCGAGGAAGCCTAATGCTGGGCACAGCTCCGAGAAACGCTATGTTGCATCTGTCCGCGCGCTGGCAACGGCCGGAGATTCTGGAAGCAATCTTCGACCAACTCTCCGACGCTCTCTTTATCTATGACAAGAACCTGCATATCGCGGGGGTAAATCAATCGGCCGAGCGATTGTTCGGCGTGCCGGCCTCAGAGCTGGTCGGCAAGCATTGCCAGGAGGTATTTCGCTGCCAGTGCTGCGAGAATACCTGCGCGATGCTGCAAGGGCTGGGCGAGGCGGCTTGCGTGCCCAGCGGCACCGTGAGCCTCCGCAATGAAAATGGCCGCGAGCGCCTGGTAGTGATCCGCACGGTGCAGCTGTTCGACGACGACGGCGGGCTGGAAGGCGTGGTGGCGACCGTCAAAGACATCACCGAGGAAGCCGAGCCGGCGCGCAGGCAGATCATCGCCGAATCCCAGGCCATGTGCGAAGTGCTGAACTTCGTGCGGCGCGTCGCGGTCAGCGAGGCGGCGTCCATCCTGATTGAAGGCGAAAACGGCACCGGAAAGGATCTGATCGCCAAGACGCTGCATTATCAAAGCCTGCGCCAGGCCGAGCCTTTCCTGGCCATCAATTGCGCGGCCATCCCGGAGACTCTGCTGGAGAGCGAACTCTTTGGTTATGAGAAGGGCGCTTTCACCGACGCGCACGGCCAAAAGCGCGGCCTGTTCGAACTGGCCGACAAGGGCACGCTGTTTCTGGACGAAATCGGCGAGATCCCGCTTTCGCTGCAGGCCAAACTGCTGCGGGTTCTCGAAGAACAGTGCTTCCGGCGTCTGGGAGGGCTGCGGGACATCCACGTGGACCTGCGCATCATCGCGGCCACGAACAAAAACCTGCGCGAGGCCGTGAAGGAGGGGGCGTTCCGGCAGGACCTGTATTACCGGCTGAACGTGATTCAACTGACCGTGCCGCCGCTGCGCGAGCGCCCGCAGGACATCCTGCCGCTGACGCGCTTTTTCATCGAGCATTATAATGCCAAGTTCAAACGGCAGATTGAAGGCTTGACGCCGGAAGCCGAGAACCTTCTGCTCACTCACGACTGGCCCGGTAACGTCCGCGAGCTGCGCAATGCTATCGAGCGCGCCATGATCCTGGAGGATACGTCGCGCATCCGGCCGCAGACGCTGCCCATTGCGGTGCGCGGGAAGGACACCAGCATGTCTGCAGCCGCCGGCATCACGCTGACTTCGTCGGGAGCGGAAGGCATGTCGCTGGTGGAGCAAGAGCGGAGGCTGCTGGTGCAGGCTCTTGAGAAAACCGGCGGCAATCAAACCCAGGCGGCCCGGCTGTTGCGCATCACGCGCGACACCTTGCGCTACAAGATGAAGAAGTTCAATCTGCGCTAGCGGCGTCAGGCGTTATTGCGCTTCTTCGACCGGAAGAATGTCACCCTCGCGCGCGATCCAGGCGTAGAGCGTCGGCAGCAGGAACACGCTGATCAGAAGGCCCGAAAACAGCCCGCCCACGATCACGATTGCGAAGGGGCGCTGCGAGTCCGAGCCAATGGCGTGCGAGAGCGCCGCCGGCAGCAATCCCAAGCTCGCCACCAGGCTGGTGACCAGAATTGGCCGTAGCCTTAGTACCGCGCCTTCCACCGCGGCGTCCCGGATGGAGCGGCCGCGCGCCCGCAGCTGATTGATGCACTCCAGCATGATCACGCCGCTCTGCACCGCCACCCCGAACAGCGCCAAGAATCCAATTCCCGAGGACACGCTGAAATGCGTGTGGGTGGCCAGCAGTGCCAGCATCCCTCCGAGCGGCGTCATCATGACGTTCGCGATGATCAGCAGGGACCATTTGAACGACTTGAACATGGTATACAGGATCACCAGAATCGCGAGAATCGTCAGCGGCACGATGACGCCCAGGCGCGCGGCGGCGCGCTGCTCACTCTCGTATTCGCCCTCCCACTTCATCCGGTAGCCCTGCGGCATTTTGATCTGGCTGTTTACTTTGCCGATGGCCTCTTCGACCGTGCTGCCTAGATCGCGCCCCCGGACGTCGAACTTGATGGCCACGTACCGCGAATTTCCCTCGCGATAGATTTCCGAACCGCCGTCCTGCATCTTGATCGAGCAGAGTTGCGCCAGCGAAACCCGCTCGCCGGACGGCGCCAGCAGGCGGATGTTTTCGATGGCTTCCTTCGTGCTGCGGTAAGGCGCCTGATAGCGCGCCACCAGGTCATAGCGCTGCTCGCCTTGCAAGACCTGCGTCAACGCGTTGCCGCCTACTGCGGTCTGAATCGCATCCTGGATGTCGGCGACGTTGATCTGATAGCGGGCGGCCTGCTGGCGATCCACCTGAACGTTCAGATTCGGCTGGCCAAGAACGCGCAGCACGCCCAGATCTTCGACGCCCGGCACCGTTCGCATCACTTTCGCGACCTGGTCGGCGGTTTCTTCCAGGGTTTTCAAATCGTCTCCGTAGATCTTGGTCGCCAACTCGCCCTTGACGCCGCTGACCGCTTCCTCCATGTTGTCGGCGATGGGTTGGGAAAAGTTCCAGATCGTGCCGGGGATTTTTTCCAGTTCTCGGTCCATGGCGGCGATGAGCTCGTCCTTGTTTTGGTGAAAGACGGGCCGCCACTGCTCCTTGGGCTTCAAGTCCACGCAGTATTCGGTGTTGAAGAAGCCGGTGGTGTCGGTGCCATCGTCCGGACGGCCTACCTGGCTGGTGACTACGGTCGTCTCCGGGAAGGAGGCCAGAATGACGCGGGCCTCATTCGCCACGCGCACACCTTCGGTCTGTCCGGTGCTGGGCGCGAGAGTCCCGCGCACCCACATCGCGCCTTCGTCCAAATGCGGGAGAAACTCTGATCCGATCACGCCGCTGGTGGCCAGATAATAGGTGCCACCCAGGGCCAGCAGGGCGATCACGCCGATTGCCCAAGGCCGGCGAATGGACCATGGCACCGCCCTGCGGTAGCCCGCCGTCATTAGCGTCATGAGCGGATTGCGCCATTCGCGCGTGCCGTGGCGGAACAGGAATCCCGAGAGCACGGGCGAAACCAGGATGGAGAACATTAACGCGCCCAGCAGCGCAAACGCTACCGTCCACGCCATGGGCTTGAACAGACGGCCTTCCACGCGTTGCAGCGTGAAGATGGGGATGTAGGCGGTGATGATAATCGTGATGGCGTAGAAAACCGGGCGCTGCACCTCGTGCGCGGCGGAGCGAATCCGGTCCGCGACGGTCGCCTCAACGCGGTCGTCCCCCGAGGCATGCAGGTGACGCACGATGTTCTCCACCATCACGACCGCGCCTTCCACCACCATGCCGAAGTCCAGCGCGCCCAGCGACAGCAGATTCGCGGGAATGTGGCGCACACTGAGGCAAATGGCCGCAAACAGCAGCGAGAACGGAATCGTGATGGCCACAATCAATGCGGCGCGCGCGTTGCCCAGGAACAGAAACAGAATGATGACGACCAGGACGATGCCTTCCGTCAGGTTGTGCAACACGGTGTGCGTGGTGAAGGCCACTAGTTCGCTGCGATCGATGAACGGAACCACCTTGACGCCGGGCGGCAGGATCGTGTCGTTCAGCTCCTTGACTTTGTCGTGAACGCCCTCGAGCGTGGATTCGGAGTCGGCGCCCTTGCGCATCAAAACGATCCCGCTCACCACATCGTCGTTGTCGACGATGGTCCCGTCGGCACGCCGGATCGCGCGGCCAAACTGGCCCAGCCGGATTTTCGGCCCCTGCGCCACCACCGCGATATCTTTCACCCGCAGCGCGGTCCCGTTGATCGTCTTTAAGACCGTGTTGGCGATGTCGGGAACGTTTCGCACCAGGCCCACCTCGCGCACGTTCACCTGCTGCAGACCGGCCTCGATGAAGCTTCCGCCCGCATTGGCGTTATTGGCCGCCAGTTGCTGCTCCACCTGGCTGATGTTGAGGCCGTAGTCGATCAGCTTCTCCGGATCGATGCGGACCTGGTATTCGCGCGTCGGCCCGCCGAAGCTGGCCACATCCACCACGTTGGGCACCGCCTTGAGGTTCTTCTCCACCACCCAGTCTTGAAGCGACTTCAAATCCATCACGTCGTAACGGGGGTTCGTGCTTCTTAGCGTGAAGAAAAAGATCTGGCCGACCGGGCTCCAGTCGGTCCCCATTTGCGGCGTGGCGCCCGGCGGCAAGGTGACCTGCGACAGCCGCTCCAGCACCCGCTCGCGGTTCCAGGCGTTGTCGGAATCGTCGTCGAAGATCAGCTTCACATCCGACAGGCCGAACAGCGAAAACGAGCGCAGGTGCGTCACGTCGGGGATGCCGTTCATGGCGATTTCCAGCGGGATGCTCACCTGCTGTTCGATCTGTTCGGCCGAAATTCCCGGCCATTGGGTGATGATGTCGACGTAGTTATTGGCGACGTCCGGGTAGGCTTCCACCGGCAGGTTGTGAAACGAGATGGCGCCCCAGATCAGCAGCAACAGCGCTATGGCCAGAACCAGGAAGCGGTTATTCAAAGCGTAATTGACAACACGCGCGATCATTACTGCTCCACGGTCGCTTGTAGCGTCAGGGCGTCGGCGGCCACCTGCTGGCCGGGATCGAGGCCCGACAATATTTCCTGCCGGCCTTCAGGCAGCATTTTGCCGGACACCACCTCTAGCCGGCGGAACTGGTTTCTGCCAACCGGTGTGTAGACCCAGTCGCGGTCATGCAAGTGCAAGATTGCCGTGGCCGGCAGACTGGCGTGCGGCTGCTCGGTCATGCCGTGGAACGTCGCCGTGACAAACATGCCCAGCCGCAATGTGCCGGGGTTTTCCACTTCCAGCCGGACCTTGGCGGTACGCAGGTTGGGGTCCAGCACGGGACCGATATTGCTGACGCGACCGTGAAGAACCAGATTGGGGTATGCGTTCAGGTGAATGTCGGCATATTCGCCGAGGTGCACGAACGTCAGATCGTTTTCGTAAACGTCGCACACGATCCAGACGTGGGAAAGGTCGGAGATGGTGAAGAGGTTGGGCGAGTTGTCCAGTGTTTTCACGCCGGAAGCGATGGTCACCTGCTGGTCAGTAACTACGCCGCCCACCGGCGCGTGAATCTCGACGACCGAGCTGGGATGATCCACGTCGGCACCCAGCACTTTCAGGTGTTCGGCCGCGGTTTCCACCGTCACCTTTGCCTTGACGTCGGCGTCCTGTGCCACCTCCAGATCTTTCTGCGCGATGGCCCCCTTCTCATACAGGATTTTGGCGCGATCCAGTTGTGCTTTCGTGAGCGTTTCGTCCGCCACGGCTTGACGGTAGTCCGAGAAAGCCTGCGCGATGTCCTGGCTCAGCACCTTCAGCAGAAGCTGCCCCTTGGTGACTTTGTCGCCCAAGCGAGCGTCAATTTCGACAATGCGGCCGGAGGCGAGCGAGACCACCCCGACATTGCGCGAAACGTCGGGGCTCACCGTGCCGGTCACATTCAACTGCGGTGCGGCGTGATACTTCGCGGCGGTCGCCAGCGGAAATTGTTCCGGATGATCCACCTTGAAAAGGTTGGCATCGGATTCACGCTCGACCACAGCTGGAGGCGGCGCTTCGGCTTTGTAATCGGCCTGCACCTTGTCGCCGCACCCTGTCAGAGCCAGGCCCGCAAGAGAACAAAACGCGGCGAACGCCGGAACCAGAAACGGCTTCATGGGATCACCTCCTGGCCGACGGCTAGATTCACTTGCGCCGCGGCGGTGAGGAAGGACCCCACCAGGTTCAAATAATTGAGTTGGGTGCTGCGATAGTCCTGTTGCGCCTGCAGGAAGTCCAGCAAGGACGCCCCGCCGCGCGTGTAGGCGAACGAGACGGTCTCGCGCACATCGACGGCGTCTTGCAGGTATGTGGCCTTGTAGGGCCGCAGCAGAGTTAGGTTGCTTTCGAGCGTAGCGTAGGCCGAATCGACGTCGCTGAAAACCTGCGCCCGGGCGGCGTCCTGCTGTCTTTGAGTCCGGGTGATGTCCTGCTCGGTGCGCAGTTTCTCGCCCTGGTTGCGGTCGAAGATGCGCAGCGGAATGGTGACGCTCGCACCGATCGTGTTGTTGTCGTAGGGATTGTTGAACGACGGGTTGTGCGTCCACCACCCGCTGAAAGTGGGATCCGTTGAGCCGTTAGCCATGGCCAATAAATGATCGGTCTGGGCCTTGTCCACGGCTTCGATGGCCGCCCGCAAGTCGGGGCGCGCTTGAAGCGCAGTGTTGCGCAATTCGTCGAGCGCCGGCACCTTCTCGGCGAAATCGAACGACCCGGTGACATCGAACCGCTCCACCGGGGTTCGATCGTTGAGCAGGGTCAGGAGCTGGATTTTCGCGGTGCGCAGATTCACCAGCGCGGTCTGGACGTCGGTTTCAAACTGCACGCGCTGCAGCTCCAGACGTTTGAATTCGATGCGCGAAATGTCGCCGGCCTTCAGCCGGTCGCTGGACACGTCCACCAGCCGGTTGTAGTAAGCCAGGCTTTCGCGCGCGACATCCAGGATGGCTTTCTGCTGCAGAGCTTGGACGAAGGCGCTACGCAAAGCGAATAACAATGTTCGTTGCTGGTCGGCATATTGAGACGCTGTGACCGCGGTGGCCTTCTGGGCGCTTTCCTGACGCAGCTCCCGCTTGCGATCGCGTTCGTGCAGGTAACTGATGCTGGATACGAACTGGGTGCCGGTGAACGGCTGATAAACCCCGCGATAGGGAAACAGCTGGGTGCCATCAGTCGACTGCGTGAAGTCCGGGTTGGGGCGCAGATAGGCACTGATCTCCTGCGCCCGCGATTCGTCAATGCCGATCCGAGCCGCCTGGAGCGACGGATTAGCAGCCACAAATTTGTCGCGCAATTCCTGCCAGGTGTAGGTCTCTTGCGCGTGTAATGTCTGAGCGGCTACCAATAGCCAGAGACCGAGCCGCGGCGTCAATCTCACTCCCATGCAAAGCTCCTATTGCGACGCTCAACGCGCCGCTCACTCTTGTTAACGAACGATGAAAAGGAGATTTAACGAACGGGTGGTGCGCGGCTGGGCGTGTCGCGGTGCGAGGCGCGAACCAGAACCGGCTGCTCCTGCTGCACCAGCGGAGCAGAGGAAAGGACGGGAGTGAAAACGAACGGCGTGGTCGTTTGACCGTGTTCAATGTCCTGGAGCTGGGCGATCAGCTGAAAGTTGCTGTCATGGCCGTACATGACTGCCTGGCCGTTCGCGCTGGCCGCATCCAAATCGCGCAGCCGGATGCGGTCGTCACTGGCCGAAATGCAGGGGAACAATGAGACCGCGGCCAAAAAGACGGACACGGTGCGATAGAAATGAATCCGGCGGCTCAGCCCGGGCGCATAGCGGCGCGACCACCACCAGTGCCACATCACCCCGCCAATGCAGAGCACCGCCCATCCAAGATTCAGGATTGTGTCGGTGTTCGTCACGGCCAAATGGGCGCTCCGGCGCCTTAGTCAGATTATATCGAAGGCCAGCCGGAGGCGGATTCACGGAATGCCCGCCGCTAAAGTTAACATTTCCTTTGACGATTTAAGATCGTGGGCGGTATCCAACCACCAACGGTCGCCGCGCCGGATCTCGATCTCGCTACCAGCCCGGAACGTGTGTTGCCCCTGATCGCCGGGTCAGGTGAAGTTTGCCTGCTCATTCCCGATCGCGACACCACGGAGCCGGAGGTCTCCATCGTCATTCCCGCGCTCAACGAAGAGCACACCATCTCCGAGTTTGTTGCCTGGTGCCATGAAGGGCTGGAGAACGCCGGTGTCTGTGGCGAGGTATTGATTGTCGACAGCTCTATCGATTCCACAGCCGCGAAGGCTCTGGCCGCCGGCGCGCGTGTGCTGAAGACTCCGCGGCGCGGTTTGGGCCGGGCCTACCTGGACGCCATACCGTTCATCCGCGGCAAGTACGTCCTGATGGGCGACGCCGATCTCACCTACGATTTTCGCGAGATCCGGCCGTTTCTGGAAAAATTCCGCCGCGGCTCGGAGTTCATTTTGGGATCGCGCTTTGCCGGGAGCATCGAAGCCGGCGCCATGCCCGCGCTGCATCGCTACTTTGGCACGCCGCTGACCACTTGGATCTTGAACCGCCTTTACGCTAGCTCCTTTTCCGACATCCACTGCGGCATGCGCGGCATCACCCGCGACGCGCTGGTGGCCATGGACATCCAGTCCGAATCATGGGAATACGCTTCCGAAATGGTGCTGAAGTCGGTGCAAATGGAGCTGCGTACGGCTGAAGTGCCAGTGCGCTTTCTGCGGGATCGCGACGGCCGGGTCAGCCATCACAAGCGCGCCGGCTGGCTTTCACCGTGGATCGCCGGCTGGATCAACCTGCGCAGTATGTTGGTTCACGGTGCTGAGTCGCTCGCTCTCCGGCCCGGCCTGCTACTACTGGCGCTCGGTCTGCTCCTGACATTGCCCCTGAGCTTGGGGCCTCTCTCGGTTGGCCGGTACGTTTTCTCGCTGTACTGGATGCTGGTCGGCGTGGCGCTCAGCTTCGCCGGCCTCCAGAGCTTCTACCTGGGGTGTCTCTCGCAGTTGTTTCACGACTACACGGGCAAAGCGAGGGAACGCTGGCTGCGCGTCTTCCGCTACAACCGGTCGGTGGCGGCGAGCGGAGTTGGCGTGGCGGCGGGAATCGCTTGCCTGATCCCGCTGGTACGCGAATATCTCACCGAGGGGTTCACGCTTTCGGGAACGATCGGCGCGAGCAACCACCTGGCGATCCTGGGCCTGCTGTTGATCATCTGCGGCTTCACGAATTTCGTCTTCACGTTGGTGCTACATGCGGCCAGCCTTTCCGCCCGGAAGCTGAGGCGGCCCGAAGCATGACGGGCTACTACCAGCGTCTGGCCGACCGGCCATGGCTCGCCTGTGTGGCCGTGTTCGTATTTGTGGTAGCGGTGCGCGGCGCGCTACTGCCCTGGCAGCATGTGCCCATGCCCGCGGTTCATGACGAATTTAGCTACCTGCTGGCCGGCGACACGTTCGCGCACGGCCGCCTGAGCAACCCGCCGCATCCGTTCTGGCAGCATTTCGAGACGTTTCACATCCTGCAGCAGCCCACCTACGCGTCGAAATACCAGCCCATGCAGGGCCTGGTTCTGGCGTTCGGCGAAAAGTTCTTCGGCGAACCCTGGATTGGAGTCCTGTTGAGCACCGCATTGATGTGCGCGGCCATCTGCTGGATGCTCCAAGGTTGGATCTCGCCCAGTTTGGCGCTCGCGGGCGCGCTGCTGGCTGCCCTGCGCGTCGGCATCCTGAGCTACTGGATGAATTCTTACTGGGGCGGCTCGGTCCCGGCCATCGGCGGCGCGCTCGTGTTGGGTGCGCTGGCGCGGATCGTGTTCCGAAAGCAGCACGGCCACGCGGCGACGCTCGCGGCAGGTCTCGGCGTCTTGATTTGCTCGCGGCCTTATGACGGCCTCGTGCTGGGCATGCTCACGGCCTTCGTTCTGGCGTGGCGGCTATTCCGGAAGCAGAAGCTGGAGCTCAGCGCGGTCATAAAACGCGTGGCGCTCCCCGCAGTGCCTGCGCTGGCCATCGCCGCGGCGTTCCAGCTGTATTACGACTATCGAGTGACAGGCAACGCTCTCGATCTGCCTTACCAGGCCTATGAGCGCCAATACACGGTAGCCCCGATGCTGGCCTGGCAGCCCGTTCGTCCGGCGCCCGTCTATCGGCATGCCGTTATGCGGAAGCTCTACACAGGCTGGAACGTAGAACTGGCCAATCAAGTGAAGGCGGACCTGGCTGGTTCCTTCCTGCTGAAAATTTCGGCGCTGAACGAGTTCTTCTTCGGTCTGTACCCCCTGCTTGTAGCGCCCCTGATCTGGCCGTTCCCATTGAAGTCGGAGCAAGAAGAATTGACGGTTTGGCTGTTGCTGGGCTTTCTTGTAGCGCTCGTGCCGATTGCCGGTTTTCAGCCGCACTACGCCGCGGCCATCACGGGTCTGATCTATCTGCGCTTTCTGCAGGCGATCGCGCGCTTAGACAAATGGAGCGTTGCCGGGAGGCGGCTGGGCTGGGCGCTTGCCGTCTTCTTCATGGTGCTAATCCCGCTTCAGTTCGTTCGCGATGTTTGGGTGCTGGGGAAGGGCGGGGAATATGCGCCGCGGCTGGCCTTGAACCGGCAGCGCGTGGAGCGAACGCTGGAGCAGCAGTCCGGCCGCCACCTGGTCCTGGTCCGCTACACGCCGGATCATTACATCCATGAGGAGTGGGTCTACAACGGTGCGGACATCGATCAGCAACCGATCGTTTGGGCCCGCGAGATGGGACCGGACGAAGACAAGCCTCTGATCAACTATTTCCGAGGGCGTCAGATTTGGCTGCTCCAGGCGGACGCCTCGCCTCCGAGGCTGACCCGCTACTCGGAATCGACGCAAGCCATGCCGCCGCCGGGCAGAAGCGCCGATATTCAAACGGCAGGAGGATCCAACTGAAATGCATCCGGCATTGATGGACGACTGGGATCGGCATTGGACCGACATCGCCAGCACGACCGAAGCAGGTCCAACCCCGAAATACAGGACCCGGCTGATTCTCAAGCTGCTTGAACTCGACCGATTTTCGGGCCAGGCTCAGTTAGTGGACCTGGGCAGCGGTCTGGGCGATTTCGCCTCTGCCGCGCGGGCGAATTCGGCCGGCGTGGATATCGTGGGCCTCGAACTGAGCAGAACCGGTGTGGACATGGCGTCGCGGAAGGTTCCTTCCGCGCGATTCTACCAGCGCAACCTCCTAAATCCCGCCCAGCCCGGCGATACCAGCGGAATTTGCGCAACACACGCGGTCTGTTCCGAAGTTCTCGAGCATCTCGATGACCCGCTGGTGTTCCTGCGAAACGCGGTTCAATACATGGGGACGGATTGCCGTCTGATCGCGACCGTTCCCGGAGGACCCAGCTCCGCATTCGCCAGGCACATCGGGCACCGCCGCCACTATCGCCCGGCCGAGCTTCGCGAGTTGCTGGAACAAGCCGGTTTTGTCGTGGAGCGAGTGGCCGGATACGGATTCCCGTTCTTCAACTTATTCCGGCTGCTGGCCACGCTGCGGGGAAAGCGGCTGATCCAGGACGTTTCTGTCCCGGCGTCTCAAGCGCCGTGGCACGTTCGGCTGGGATGCGTCGTATTCGACGTCCTCTTTCGGCTGAATCTCAGCTTTTGGGGTTGGCAGACCATAGCCGTGGCCCGGTGGCCCGGAAATCCACCTACAGAATCAGCGAAAAAGGCCGAATAACGAGTAGGCCGGTACTACGGCCGCAAAGGGACTACGCGTGGCTATTGGAATCCTCGGCGGGGGCTTGGCGGGCATCACTATCGCCGCCCACCTCGAACAAGACTACGAAATTTTAGAAAAAGAAAGCCGCGGCGGCGGCCACTGCCAAACCGTCCAGGAACAGGGTTTCACCTACGACGCCGGCGGTCCGCACATCATCTTTTCGCGCAATCAGCAAATGGTGGATTACATGGTGTCGCTGCTCGGCGCCAACGTCCATCGCGCGCGCCGCAACAACAAGATTTTCTACAAGGGCCGCTTTGTTAAGTACCCTTTCGAAAACGGCCTCTTCGATCTCGAGCCGCAGGACCGCTTCGAGTGCCTCTACCACTACATCCGGAACGACTACCCGCCGCCGCAGTCGAATTTCAAAGAGTGGATTTATCACCACTTCGGCAAAGGCCTCGCGGAAAAATACCTGATTCCTTACAACGAGAAGATCTGGAACGTCCCCGCCGAGGAATTGGGCCTGGAATGGGTGGAAGGCCGCGTCCCGAAGCCACCTGTGGAGGACGTTATCAAGGCGGCGGTCGGTGTCGAGACCGAAGGCTACACGCATCAGCTTTACTACCACTACCCGCTGCACGGCGGCATCGAGTCGCTGCCGCGTGCCATGGCCGCGGGCGTCCACAACATCGTGCCGGATTTCAATGTCGAGCGCATCTGGAAGGAAGGCAACCGCTGGTGCGTCAGCAACGGCCTCAAAGTCCGCCGCTACGACGCGCTGGCCTGCACCATTCCGATCCAGGAGCTGGCAGCCGCCGTCGAAGGCGTGCCGCAGGAGATCGTGGCGGCCGTCAACGCGCTGCGCTACAACTCGCTGGTCACCGTTTCGGTGGGCCTCGACACGGCGCGCGCGCCGGACTACACCGCCATCTATGTCCCGGACCCGGAGGTGCGCTTCCACCGCCTGTCGTTTCCAGCCGTTTTCAGCCCGCACAATGCGCCTCGCGGCCAGTCGATCATTCAAGCGGAAATTACCACCAATCCTGGCGACGGCACGCACGAAATGTCGGATGAAGAGCTGCTGGCCGACGTCCTCGGCGACATGCAGGATATGGGTTTGGCGCGGGCTTCCGACGTCTGCTACTCGCGAGTGCTTCGGACGCAGTACGGCTACGTCGTGCAAAACGACGCCTGCCGCCGCGATCTTCGCCAGGCCAAGGCCTATTTCGAAGGCATCGGCATCGCGCTGTGCGGCCGCGTCGCGGAATTTGAATACATCAATATGGATGTCTGTATCGAGCGGGCCATCCAAGTAGCCGGCCGTCTGCGCCGGCTCGACGCCGCTCCCGCCGAACAGCAGGAAGTGAGTGTACAAGCCTGATGTTCATCGCTAACTTCGCCGTCAAAACGCGCATTCAAAAACTGCTGTTCGCCGTGCAGCACTACCTCGACTATGGCCCTCTGCATCCGGCGCGCGAGATGCGGCGGCTGGCGCTTCGCGATAGTGTCCGTTATGCAAGGAAACACATGCGTGGGGCCGTGGGAATGGAAAGCTCGCGCGAGGTTCTTGCCGCGGCGCTCAGCCAGGTAACCGTGAATGGCCTCTACATGGAATTCGGCGTCTACAAGGCCGGAACCATCCGCTTTGTCGCCAAGCAGGTTGGCGCCGGAAAGATCGTTCACGGTTTCGACAGCTTTCGCGGGCTTGAGCAATCGTGGACCGGCAATTCCTGGAGCTTCGACGCGGGAGGCCGGCTGCCCAAGGTTCCCGGAAACGTAAAGCTCCATCAAGGCCGGTTCTCGGAAACGCTGCCGGGCTGGACGGAAAGTAACCCGGGGCCAGCGGCTTTCCTGCACATCGATTGCGACCTCTACGAATCCACGCGCTGCGTGTTTGAGAACCTGGAGGACCGTATTGTCCCCGGGACCGTCATCGTTTTTGACGAGTATTTCAACTATCCCGACTGGGAGGAGCACGAATACAAAGCTTTCCAGGAGCTGGTTTCGCGGCGCGAGATCCGCTACGAATATTTCGCTTACGCGCAGAACCAGGTAGCGGTCAAAATCACCGCGGTTGGGAGTGAAAAGTCGCCGGTTGAGGCGTTGCATACGAGCCTCTCTCGCGACCTTGAAAGACAGCCTGTATGATTTCGGTCGCGATGATTTCGATGAACGAAGAGCGGGCCATCGGCCGCGTCATGGAAGACATCCATAGGGCGCTGGCAGGCCGCAAATACGAAGTCGTTATCGTGGATTCAAGCCGCGACGCCACGCCCGAAATCGCCGAGCGCATGGGCGCGCGCGTCATCCGTCAGTTCCCGCCCCAAGGCTACGGCCGCGCGATGGGTCGCGTGCTGCGCGAGTCCCGCGGCGACGTCGTGGTGACACTGGACTGCGACGGAACCTATCCAGCCGCCGAAATCCCGGTCATCGCGGACAGAGTGCTGGCGGGCGAGTGCGATCTGGTGAACGCCTCGCGCCTCGAACATCGGCCCGCTACCATGCCTTTTGCCAACTACCTGGCCAACTGGCTCTTCGCCTTCACCGGCTGGCTGCTGGTGGGCGTGAAGTCCACCGATCTGCACTCCGGCATGCGCGCCTACAGCCGCGAGATCATCGAACAGGTCGAATTCGATCCCAACGGCCCCGCTCTTCCCGTGGAGCTGCTGCTGAAACCGGCGCTGCAGGGTTTCCGGGTCCGCGAAGTTTTCATCCCCTACGGCGAGCGGATCGGCGAAACGACGCTGCACCGCTGGTCCAGCACCGTATGGACTTTCCGGCGCATCTTCCGTCTTGCTGTTCAACGCTATTCCCGAGCGTTTTCAAGTCCTTACCCTCGCCGTCCCGCGAATACTTAGCCCCTTGCACCTATAATGAACCGGCGCGAAAGAGCCGAATAACAACCAGGAGTCGGCGCGCCCTTGACCAGTCTTACAGGCCTTCTCGAAGCTCTCAAAGAGCAACCCATTCCCCATCTTGCCGAAGGCCCGGCCACTGGATTCGCCGCCACCTTCATTGCCGAGAGCATCGCCATCCTGGAACGGGTAGATACAGCGGCCATCGAACGCATGGCAGCGGGACTTGCGGGAGTGCGGGAAGCGGGCGGCCGACTGTTCATCCTCGGCGTCGGCGGCTCGGCCGGACACGCCAGCCACGCCGTCAACGATTTCCGCAAATTGTGCGGCTTTGAAGCCTACGCGCCCACAGATAATGTCTCTGAACTTACCGCCAGAGCCAATGACGAAGGCTGGGACACCTGCTTTTCGGGCTGGCTGGCAGGCTCGCGCATCGGTGCGCGCGACGCAGTGCTGGTGTTTTCGGTCGGAGGCGGCAGCCGCGAGAAAAACGTCTCGGTGAACATCGTGCGCGCGCTCGAAACCGCGTCGGCGTCCGGCGCACACATCTTCGGCATCGTGGGGCGCGACGGTGGATTCACTCGCCAGGCGGCTGAAGAATGCCTGGTCATCCCGCCGCTCGCTGCGGACCGCATCACGCCGCACACGGAGGGTCTCTGCGCCGTGCTGTGGCACCTGCTCGTCAGCCATCCTTTGTTGCAGCGCGCGGCCACGAAATGGGAGTCCGTCAAATGAAGCGGTTTTTCCTCGCTGGCGGCGCGGGCTTCATCGGCAGCCATTTCACCGACCGCCTGCTGTGCGACAAGAGCATCGAAGCCGTCACGCTCTACGACAATTTCTCGAGCGGCCGCGAGTGGCACTACGCGCATCACGAGCACGACACCCGCCTGCACGTGGTTCGCGGCGACGTCAAAGATACGCCGGCGCTCGAACGCGCCATGGCCGGCCACGACGTTGTGATCCACCTGGCGTCGAATCCGGACATCGCCCGCGCTGCGGTCGAGCCGGATATCGACTTCCGGGAAGGCACGTTCCTGACGCAGCAAATCGTGGAAGCCATGCGCCGCACCGGCGCCAAGCGCCTGCTCTACGCTTCCGGCAGCGGCGTTTACGGCGACCTTGGAGAATATGAAGCCGAAGAAGATTACGGCCCGCTCGTTCCGGTCTCCACTTACGGCGCAAGCAAGCTGGCGGGGGAAGCGCTCATCGCCTCTTACTGCTACATGTTCGGGCTGACGGCCTGCGCCTTCCGCTTTGGCAACGTGGTGGGCCCGCGCCAGACGCACGGCGTGGGGTTCGACTTCATCCGCCGTCTGCGTGCCAATCCGGATTGCCTGCGCATCTTAGGCGATGGCCGGCAGAGCAAGTCCTACATTCACGTGGATGACGTCGTGGATGCCGTGCTGACCGCGCACCGCAAGAGCGCGGAGAACTTCCAGGCTTATAACGTCGCCACCGGCGACTACATCACTGTCACCGAGATTGCGAAGCTCGCCATCGAAGTAGCCGGTCTCGCCGAAGACCAGGTTCGGCTGGAATACACGGGCGGCGATCGAGGCTGGAAGGGCGACGTGCCGGTGGTCCGCCTGAATACGGACCGCATTCGCAGCCTGGGCTGGACCTGCAAGCGCAACACGCGCCAGGCGCTGTGCGCGGCGCTGCAATCCATGCTGGCCGACGCCCGGCTGGGGAGGTTATAACCATGCGCCGCGCTGTGTTCCTGGATCGCGACGGCGTGGTGAACCGCGCCATCCTCCGGCAAGGCAAGCCTTACCCGCCTGCTTCACTGTCCGAACTGCGGCTGCTTCCCGGCGTCCGCGACGCCTGCCGCCGCCTGCAAGAGGCCGGCTTCGCGCTCATCTTGATCACCAACCAGCCGGACATCGCGCGCGGCACCATCACTGCCCAACAGGTTTCCGAAATGAACGACCGGCTCCGGCGCTTCCTGCAACTGGACGGCGTGGGCGTCTGCCCGCACGATGATGACGCCCGCTGTGCCTGCCGCAAGCCCAAACCCGGGCTGTTGCTCGAAGCCGCGCGGACCTGGGAGATCGACCTTGCCTCCAGCTACATGGTCGGCGACCGCTGGCGCGACATCGAAGCCGGCCACCGCGCCGGCTGCCGCACTATTTTCATCGACTACGGATATGCCGAACGGCGTCCGGACGGGCCTTTCCTTGAAGTCCGCTCCCTCCGCGAAGCCGCGAACTGGATTCTGCGGACCGCTCACATGAGCCCTCCCGGCTCTCCAATGGAGACGTTACGTTATGCCTGATCCTGTCGATTCGCTGCGTGTGAAGATTTTCGCCGACGGCGCCGACCGTGCCTCCATTCTCGAATTGGCCGCGAAGCCCTGGATTAAGGGTTTCACCACCAATCCCACGCTGATGCGCAAAGCCGGTATCCAGGACTACGAATCCTTCGGCCAGGCGCTGGCGCGCGAGATTCCTGAGCGCCCGTTCTCTTTCGAGGTCCTCTCCGACGATTTCGACGAAATGGAACAACAGGCCCTGCGCATCGCTTCCTGGGGCCGCAATGTCTACGTGAAGATTCCCATCACCGACACGCGCGGCCGCAGTTCCGCTGCGCTGGTCCGGCGGCTCACCGAACAGGGCGTGCAGGTGAATGTCACCGCCATGATGACGCTTGCCCAAGTGGACGCCGTGGTTCCCAGCCTTCGCGACGGCCCGCCGAGCTGTATTTCGATTTTTGCCGGCCGCGTCGCCGACGCCGGCTGCGATCCACTGCCCATCCTGTGCGGCGCACTCGACCGCATCCGCGCTTACCCGCAAATCGAGCTGATCTGGGCCAGCCCGCGCGAGCTGTTCAACATCGTGCAAGCCGATCAGATCGGCTGCCACATCATCACCGTCACGCACGATCTGCTGAAGAAACTGCACCTGCTGGGCCGCGATCTCAGCGACTACTCGCTCGATACCGTAAAGATGTTCGTCGACGACGCCCGCGCCGCCAACTTCACTCTGGACGCGCCCGTTACGGTCTAACGCGCCCGCCACGCTCCTCGCTATCATCGACATGAGAGGAGCAGCATGGACTTAAACCTGAAATCTTACACAACACTCGGCCGCACCGGCCTGCGCGTCAGCCCGCTGTGCCTGGGCGCCATGACCTTCGGAACTCAATGGGGTTGGGGCTCGGACGAGGCCACTGCGCGCTCGGTTTTCGACCGCTACATCGATGCGGGCGGAAATTTCGTTGACACCGCCGACGGCTATCAGGGCGGGCAAAGCGAACAGATGACCGGGAAGTTCATCAAGGACCGCAGTCTGCGCGACCAGGTCGTGCTCGCCACCAAGTTCACCTTCAATGGCACCCAGGGCAATCCGAATTCCGGCGGCAACGGCCGCAAGAACATCTATCGCGCCATCGAAGCCTCGCTGCGCCGCCTTAACACGGACTACATCGATCTATACTGGCTGCACGCCTGGGACACTGTGACGCCGGTCGAAGAAGTGGTGAATACGCTGTCCGACCTGGTGCGCGCGGGCAAGATCCGCTACTACGGCTTTTCCGACACGCCGGCCTGGTACGTCGCGCGCGCGTACACGCTCGCCGAAAAGGCAGGCAAGGATCCGGTGGCCGCGCTGCAACTGGAATACTCGCTGGTGGAGCGCAACATCGAGCGCGAGCACATCCCGGCCGCGCAGGAGTTCGGCATCGGGATATGCCCCTGGAGTCCGCTGGCGGGTGGCTTCCTTACCGGCAAGTACAAACGCGAAGGCGACACCGGCAAAGGCGAAGGCCGGCTCACCAAGGGCAGCCCGTTCAACATGTTCACGGAACGGAATTGGCAAATTCTGGGCGTGTTTCTGGATGTCGCCAAGCAGGTTGGCAAGACCCCGGCGCAAGTGGCGCTCAACTGGGTGGCGACGCAGCCCGGCATCACCTCCACCATCCTCGGCGCGTCCACGCTGGCGCAGCTCAACGACAATCTGGCATCGCTCGACTTCGCCATTCCCTCCGAAGCGCGGCAACGGCTGGAGGAGGCCAGCGCACTGCCGCTGGTGCATCCCTACGTTTTCTTCAAAGGAATGATTCAGAACATGATCAACGGCGGAGTTACGGTAAAAGCCTGGAGCGCGGCTTCCGGACAGTGAAGAGGATCGTTTAGGCCACCGGGCGTTCCACCGAATCGGCGAGCTGCAGCACCTGGTTGCGGTTCTCCTGGCGCACCTGTGTGGCGTTGGAGAGCATATCCCTCGCGTAGGCCAGCAATGCGTCGCCGCTCGAGCCGTGCTCGGGGAAACAGGCTACGCCGAAGCTCATGCCCGCGCCTTCTTCCCGGCACAACTCCTGGTACGCTTTGGCGACCAGCCGGTCGAGCGAATCCAGCTTCCCGTCCAGCTCCTCGGGGTGGGCGTCGGCCATCAGGAGGACGAATTCGTCATCGCTCTTGCGGGCGACATAGTCGGTGCCCCGGCAGTTGCCGCGCAGGATTCCGGCAACGCGCTGGATCAATTCCGAGCGGGTCGCACTGCCATAGCGATTGCTCACCGATTGCAGCCCTTCCAGTTCGCACAACACCAAGGTCAGCTGCTTGCGCTGCGACTGGCAGCGCCGCAGGTCGTTCTGCAAGTGCCCTTCGAGCGCGCTGGCGTTGGGCAGTCCGGTCAGCGGGTCCGTGGTAGGCTGCTGGCGCGACTTCTGGAACTGCATGGCGCCTTCCACCGCGCGCGCGATTTCGCCTTTAATCGCCAGCAGAATGCGCAAGTGCCCGGTGTTATAGGCGTCTTTTTCGGATTGATACAGCGTCAGCGCGCCGCTCAATTGCTCGACGCCGTCTCCCAGAGGAATGGATAGCGCCGAGTTCAGCGCGCTGCTGGGGCCGCTCACATATCCGGGCTCCACGGAGGGATTCCCGTTGATGATCGGCTTGCCGTTCTCGACGACCCAGCCGGAGAGCCCCTGGCCGATCGGAATCTCGATGGACGCGAAGCGGCGGCTGCTTTCGCCGTTCACGTATTTGGCCTTGAGAACCTGGCCTTCACGGAGGTACACCGCGAAACAGTCGAACGGAACCAACTGCTTCAGCCGCTCGGCGAGAACCGAGAGCACTTCTTCCATCCGTAGCGACCGGTTCAGGTCGTGGGTCAGCTCCAGGATGGCGCGCATCTCCTGCAGCGCCTTCGCGACCGAATCGCCGCCGGCGCCACTGGACGGCGTGAGGGAGCTTTTTTCGTAGCCGGCATCGGGCGCTTCGCCGCGGACTACAATCAGATCCTTGCTCAGGCGCGCCCCGCGCAGCGGCGTGTTTTGCGCCAGGCTCTCAAACTCGCGGTAGTTTTCCTTCAAAATCGCGACGATTTTCGGATCGAAACTGCGCCCCGCCAGCGACGCCACGTAGTCCATGGCTTCGTCGAGCGGCAGCGCGCGCCGGTATTGCCGGTCGCTCGCCAGCGCATCCAGACAATCCACAGCCGAAAGGATACGCGCGCCCACGGGAATGTCTTCGCCCTTCAGCCCGTCCGGGTAGCCGCTGCCGTCCCACTTCTCGTGGTGCGAGCGCACAATCGGTGAGACCGGGTAGGGGAACGCCACCTGTTCCAGGATCTCGGCCCCCACCACAGTGTGGACTTTCATCTTCTCGAATTCTTCGGGCGTCAGCTTGCCGGGCTTGGAGATGATGTAGTCCGGCACCGCCAGCTTGCCGATGTCGTGCAGGATGGAGGCTGCCTGCAGCGCATTCGTTTCGTCGGACGTCAGGCCGAGCTGCTTGGCCATTTCGAGTGAATACACCTGGACGCGCCGCAGATGCTCATGGGTGCATTCGTCCTTGGCCTCGATGGCCATCGCCAGCGCCTCGATGGTCCGCAGGTGCAGCGCGGCCAAGCCTTGTGCGTGCGCGCGCTCCTGTTCGAGACGCTCGACGTACAGGCAGTAGGAGCGGTAAATCACATAGACCACCGGCAGCAAAGCGAGCGTAAAGACCACGCCCAGCCGCGTCGTGGCGCGATGGACAATCTCGGCGATGGATACGCCCACCAGGTAGTAGCAGAACGACCAGTTGAAAAAGCCCCGCCAGATGTTGGCCAAGCCGCGGTTCTCGCTGAGCGCGATGGCGACTGACACCAGAGCCGCGTTTACCAGGAAGTAGACGACGGCCGCCAGCGTCAGGCGCAGCAGCTCGCCTTCGGCCCACCCCGGAAACCAAGGCTGATGATAAATCCCGGCTGCGGCGCTCACGGCCAAGGCAATGCAGGCCGTGTTGAAGATCAGAGCCTCGAACTTAAGGCGTGTCGCCCGTAGCCGGGCATCCCAGCAGGTCTGCGCCGCCGCGCCCAGAACGGCCAACAGAACAGTCTCCGGAACATCGAGCTCCAGGAGACCGAGCATGGTGAAAATGTAATTGACCGAGAGATTGCCGCCGTGCACACCCGGAAAGGAGACGTTCATCGCCGAGCCGGCGACGGCGAGCAGCAGATATACCACGAAACGCGCCGGCAGTTCGGGAACCCAGCTATAAAACGTCAGAACCAGCGCCGCCACACCCGCAAAACTGACTCCGGCGACAAATAATCTAGCCGCGTTGGCGTTTCGTTGAGGCTGTGCAAGTTCCACTCGTGTTCCCTCGAAACTCTGGCGCCATTAGCAGGCTCCAGGGTCTTCAAATGCAAGTCACAGATAAGATTAGACTTATCGCTGAGCCTCGGCGGCTCGCAAACCGGCCCCCCTCCCGTGGCGTAAGCAATTGCGCATGTGGTACTTATCGGCGACTCCCTAGGTGAGCTTTATAAAGAATTCGAGGGTCTTCTATTCGGCGCGGAGGGCGCTGGAGGGGTCAATCCGGCTTGCCCTGAAGGCCGGAACGAGGCTGGCGGCGATTGCGACGGAGAAGACCAAAACCAGGGCCGCGGCCAGCGTGACCGGATCTCGATCGCCAACCCCAAACAGCAGGTTCGACAGGACGCGCGCCCCCGCCAGCGCCAGCATCAGGCCGATCCCGATGCCTACGGCAGCCAGCTTCAGGCCCCGCCCCACTACCAGGCCCACGATATCGCCCCGCCGGGCGCCCAGCGCCATCCGGACTCCCAGTTCATTGACCCGCTGCGTGACGGAATAGGCAATCACACCATACAATCCGATGGCCGCCAGCAGGAGAGCGAGGCCGCCAAATACCGCGAGTAGCGTCGCACGGAAACGCGGCTGCGCCACCGACTCCTGGACCCGGTCCTCCATGGTCTGGACATCGAAGACCGGCTGGTCCGGATCCAGTGCCCGGATGGTGCCGCGTACCGGGCCGATCAACGCTTCCGGATTGGCGCCGGTACGGATTGCAAGCGCCATGGTGCCTTCGGCGAAATTCATGAATTGCGGCGGAATCTGGAGGTAGTGGTAGTAGGTTTCCGGATCGGCATCCGCATCCAGGCCTGCATGCTTCAGGTTGCCGACCACACCGATAATGGTGGACCACTGGCTTTCATCGAATCCCGACAGAATACGTTTGCCGACGGGATCTTCATTGGGCCAGAACAGGCGCGCGGCCTTCTCATTGATGATTACGACTTTGGGCGTTTCTGCCGCGTCGGATTGGTCGAACAACCGGCCCTTCAGCAGTGGAATTCCCAGGGCGGCAAAGTATCCGGCGCTGGCTGCGCGGAAGCCGGCGCGGGGCTGATCGGCGGTGGCCAGCGCGGGCTGGCCCTCAATCTGGAAATTGACGAAACCGTCTCTGCCCCCCAGCGGCAGGAACCGGCATACGCCCACGGATTGCACTCCGGGAAGTCCGCTGAGCCGGTCGAGGATCTGCCGGTAGAACAGTCCCAGCTTCGAGCCCGGATAGCGAACCGGCGACGGCGCGATCCGCATGGTGAGCAGGTGATCGATGCGGAACCCGGGATTTACTTCCATCAGCCTCGCGAAGCTGCGCAAAAGCAAGCCCGCGCCGGTGAGCAGTACCACGCAGCACGCGATTTGAGATACCACTAATGCGTCGCGCATCCGGCTGCGAGCGCGGTTGGAGGACGATCCACGGCTTGCACTGCGGAGCGCCGAGTTCAAGTCGGCGCGGGCAGTGACGGCGGCGGGGGCCAAGCCAAACACGATCCCAGTGAGGATCGAGACGCCGAAGGTAAAAACGAGCACACGCCAGTCGATGGAGATGCCGGCGGCGCGCGGCAGATCGCCGGGGGCCAGTTTGACAAGGACGGGAGTCGCGGCGAACGCCAAAGCGAGTCCTAACGCGCCACCGCCAAAGCCCAGCAGGACGCTTTCCGTGAGAAGCTGGCGGACAATCCTGGCCGGGCTGGCACCCAAGGAACTTCGCACCGCCATCTCCTTTTCCCGCGCGCCTGCCCGCACCAGCAGCAGGTTCGCGACATTCCCGCAGGCGATCAGCAGGACCACCGCCACCGCGCCGAGCAGCATCCATAGAGTCGACTGGACGCCGCCAGCCAATTGCTGGGCCAGCGGTACAGTCTCGATGCCGTAGCCTGCATTCGTGTCGGGATTGGCGGCCGCGATCCGTCCGGCGATAGCCTGCATTTCGATCTCGACTTGCCGCCTGGACACCGCCGGTTTCAGGCGCGCGATCACGGTCAGGGAGCGGTAGCCGCGTTTTGAGGGCGCAAGGTCGGCGGGGTTTGGTGTGTAGGGGATCCAAATCCCTGAATCGCTAGCCGGCAACTCAAAGCCCGTCGCAGAGACCCCGACAACTGCGTAATTCTTGCCGTCCAGCGTGACTGTCGAGCCGAGCACGCGCGGATCGCCGCCAAACCGCCGGCGCCAGAAGCCATCACTCAGGACGGCTACAGCGTTCTTGTCCGGGCTATCCTCATCCGGGGCGAACACTCGCCCGAGCGCGGCTTTGGCCCCGAGCATTTGGAACATTTCCGGCGACACTGCCGCGGATTCGACCTGTTCGGGCAGATCCCGGCCGGTCAGCACCGAGGTTTGGGAGCGGAAGGCGCCTATCTGCTCAAGAGCCCGATTCTCGCCGGCAAGGTCCCTGTAATCTAACGGAGAAAGATGTAGTTCGTGCAAGCCCTTCTGCGGCTGGTTGCCCCAGACCGCTACCAGGCGGTCCGGATCTTTGTAGGGCAGGGGCCGGAGCAGAACGGCGTTGATCACGCTGAATACGGAGGTATTCGCGCCGATTCCGAGGCTGAGTGCCAGGACGGCAGCCAGCGTTGCACCGGGGGTTTTCAGAAGGGTACGGAGCCCGTAGCGGATGTCTTCGAGAAGCTGGTGCATTGGGCGTCACCTGCTTCTAGAATTGTAAGCCCGGCGGCCGCGCTTGTGATCCACGAAACAAAACCGCGGCCTCACACCCTTAGGTGAAGCCGCGGTTCCGAGCTCACTCGGCACTTGTTACTACCATAGCTGCGTTCGCTACGATGACTTATCGAGCCAATCCACCGGCGCAAACGCAGCTGGCGTGGGTGAAAGTGCAATGCTCGATTACGGGGTCCAGATGATGTTTCCGGCTTTGATCTTGGTCTTGGTCCTCATTGCCTTTCTCCTTTCGAGTCTTAGAAAAGCAATCTTAGTACCACGGCGGCCGAAGTCCTAGGGTTAGTCGCAAACTTATTGATTGTAAGTCGTTTAACGATCGGGCCAACGCTGTAACCTGAGATACGAATCAGGCGAAAACCCTATCCGTTCAGATAGGGTATCTATCTGATCAGATAGGACTTTCGTTCTAAGTAACCCGGAAAAGAAAATATTCGGCTAAAGGCGGGATCATCCGTTATACTTTAGCCAAGCATGCCGGAGTTGGAGTTCGCTGCCGAGTTGGAGGCCATCACAGGACCTCTAAAAGGGAGCAGCATCGAGTTAACAGAACAGGAAGTATCCATCGGGCGAGAGCCCTCCAACAAGGTCTCGCTGCTCGATGCCTCGGTTTCCCGCCGCCACTGCATGATCCTGCGCGAGGGCGGCCAATTTAAGATCCAGGACCTGAACAGCCGCAACGCCACGTTTGTGAACGGCGTGCCCGTGACGGAGCGCGTGCTCGCCTCGGGCGACGAGATCAAGGTGGGCAATTCCATTTTCGTGTTCGTGGTTCCGGAAACCGAACAAGCCAAAAGTATTTCTACGTCGGTGGAATTCAACAAAGCCGAGGCGGGCGTACGGTCGACCATCGTTCTACGCAAACAGGATGCACGTTACCTGAGAGAGCCGGAGAAGATTCCACCCACCAGTAGAACAGTGGGTGATTTGAACGTCTTGCTGCGAATCAGCAAGGCGGTGAACTCGGTACGGGGCCTGGAGGCGCTGGAAAAGCAGATTCTGGAGTCGATTTTCGAAATTGTACCGGCCGACCGGGGGGCGATCCTGCTGGGCGAGCACGGCATGGACGAATGGACCTCCGTATTCGGATGGGACCGCCGCGGCGGTTTGAACCAGGCAGTCCAGGTGAGCCGCACGATCGTGTCCCGCGTTCTTTCCGAGGGTGTGGCGGTGCTGAGCAACGATCTGGAGAGCCAGGACGACTTTGCGGGTACCGAGAGCATTACGCTCCGCCGGATCAGCAGCGTGCTGGCCGTGCCGCTGGAAGTTTTCGACCGCGTCTTCGGCGTGATTTATCTGGACGCCAGCAACCCGGAAGTCCGGTTCGACGAGGACCACCTGCAGTTGCTGACGGCGATCGGCAGCATCGGTGCGGCGGCGCTGGAAAATGCGCGGCGGATGGAGCGCCTGGAAGAAGAGAATCAGCGCTTGCAAGCCGAAATGAGCTTCGAGCACAACATGGTGGGCGAAAGCCCGCGCATGCGCGAGGTGTTTCAGTTCATCAAGCGCGTGGCGCCCAAAGACACCACCGTGCTGATCCGCGGCGAAAGCGGGACCGGCAAGGAACTTGTGGCGCGCGCGATTCATCGCAACAGCAGCCGGGCCAATAAGCCTTGCGTTGCGATCAATTGCGCGGCGCTGGCCGAAAATCTTCTGGAAAGCGAATTGTTCGGGCACGAGAAGGGTTCTTTTACCGGAGCCATCGCCCAGAAGAAAGGCAAGCTGGAGATCGCTGAAGGCGGCACCGTTTTCCTGGACGAAATCGGAGAGCTGGCGCCGCTGCTGCAAGCCAAGCTCCTGCGAGTGTTGCAGGAGCGTGAGTTTGAGCGCGTCGGCGGAACGCGCACCATCAAGCTGGACGTCCGGCTGATGACGGCCACCAATCGCGACCTGGATGAAGAAGTCAAGAAGGGCCGGTTCCGCGAGGATCTTTTCTACCGTTTGAACGTTGTTTCGCTGCGTATGCCTCCGTTGCGGGAACGCCGTGAAGATATTCCGCTGCTGGCCAGTTATTTCGCTTCCAAGTACGCCCAGCGCGCCGGACGGCCGGTCTTGGGAATCACACCGGAAGCGCGCAGCTGCCTGACGAATTACGATTGGCCGGGCAACGTGCGCGAACTGGAGAACGCCATTGAGCGCGCGGTGGTGCTGGGATCTTCCGAGCTGATCCTGCCCGAGGATCTTCCCGAATCCGTTCTGGACAAAGCCGCGCCGGCCGAGGCGGGCCGCGCGGCGTTTCACGATTCGGTGCGCGAGATGAAGAAACAGCTGATCATCAACGCGGTGGACCAGGCCAATGGCAATTACACCGAAGCCGCCCGCCTGCTGGATTTGCATCCCAACTACCTGCACCGGCTGATCCGGAACCTGAACATCAAATCACTGCTGCTGCGGCACTCGGCCGGAGTGGAGTAGGGCGTCGCTCGCGCGGCACTTGCGATACGATAACCTCGTGAAAAGTCTGATCGGTGATTTGATGGACCATCTGGCCTGGGCGGATGCTGCGATCTTCAAGGCCATTGGGGCGAACGAAGGGGCGGCCTCGGACGAATCGCTGCGCAAGACGCTGCATCATATCGTCATGGTGCAGCGGGCGTTCCTGTCGCTGTTTCTGAAGCGGCCGTTTGACATGGAGAAGGAGTCGCGCGTTCCGGCTTCGCTTGCCGAATTCGAACCTCTCTTTCGCGAAGCCCATCAGGAGGAGATCGAGTTCGTGAAGAATGTGGACGAGGCTGCTCTTTCCGCCCGGTTCGAAATGCCCTGGATCCCGGGAGCCAAGCTCACACTGGAACAGGCGTTAATGCAGGTGGTCATGCACAGCCAGTCGCATCGCGGGCAGTGCGCGGCGCGCTTACGAGCGCTCGGAGGCAGTCCGCCGATGACGGATTTCATCGTTTGGCTGAAGGACCGGCCGGCTCCCGTGTGGTCATGACGCTCGCGGCCGCATGAAAGCGCGCGCGCGGTTCGTTGTTCCGGAGGTCGTGCAGACCTCCAACATGGACTGCGGTCCCGCCGCGCTCAAGGCGCTTCTGGAAGGCTTCGGAATTCACGCCCATTACGGACGGCTGCGCGAGGCCTGCCAGACCGACGTGGACGGCACGTCGATCGACACCATCGAGGAAGCGGCGAATGAGCTGGGTCTCGAAGCCGAGCAGATCGTGGTTCCGGCCGATCATGTGCTTTTGGAGGAAGCTCGCGCGCTGCCGGCCATTGCGGTGGTGGTGCTGCCGACTGGCGTTACGCACTTCGTGATCGTCTGGCGCAGGCATGGTCCGTTCGTGCAGTTGATGGATCCGGCGACGGGGCGCCGGTGGGTGCGAGCGGCGCGATTTCTCTCCGAGCTGTATTTGCACACGATGGTAGTGCCCGCGCAGGATTGGCGCGCTTATGCGGGCTCGGAGGATTTTCTCAAGCCGCTGAGGCGCCGTCTGGGAGCGCTCGGGATTCACGATACGGGCATGAGCGCGACGAACGATCCGACCTGTCGCTCGCTGGCTGCTTTGGATGCGGGTGTGCGCATGGTGGAATCGCTGGCTGCGGCGGGCGCGATCCGGCGCGGTGCGGAAGCGGGCCGCGTGCTCCAGGAGTTCCTCGCGGATAGCAGCGCGATTCCGGAGCATTACTGGTCCGTCCGGGCGGCCGATGAAGATGGCCAAGTGATATTGCGCGGCGCGGTGCTGGTTCGCGTGCTCGGACGCGGGACCGAGGAGGAGAGTGCCCCAGCGTCGCCGGAACTGGCAGCGGCGTTGCAACAGCCGCCCACGCGCCCTGGCCGTGAGTTGCTGGCGCTGCTTCGCGCCGACGGGATCTTCAAGGCGGCAGTCGTTACCGCTGCGCTCGTACTGGCGAGCGGCGGCGTGATTGTCGAGGCAGTCCTGTTGCGCGGCCTGATCCAGGCGCGAAGCCTGGGCGCGCTCGGTGTCGTTCTGGCGTTGTCGTCGGCGTTGCTGCTGCTCGAGATTCCGGTGACCACAAGCTTGTTGGGAATGGGCCGGCGTCTGGAGGTGCGTCTGCGAGAAGCGTTTCTGCGCAAGATCCCGCGGCTGGGCGACCGCTATTTTCAAAGCCGTCTGAAATCGGATCTTGCCGAGCGCAGTCACGGCATCCACCTGATTCGCCGCCTGCCGGAACTCGCCGGGCAGATGTTGCGCTACATTTTCGAAATTGTTTTCACAACAGCCGGCATTATCTGGCTGGATCCAGCGAGCGCTCCGGTTGCCCTGCTGTGCGCATTGGCCGCAGTCGCGATTCCACTGGCCTCGCAGCCGCTGCTGATGGAGCGCGATCTGCGCTTTCGAACGCATGCGGGAGCGCTCAGCCACTTTTATCTCGATGCGCTGCTAGGCTTAGTGGCCATCCGCACACACGGCGGCGAACCGGCGGTGCGGCGCGAGCACGAGAGCAGGTTGATGGAATGGGCGCGCGCGGGACTCAGCTTGCAGCGCGCGGTGATCTCGCTCGAGACCGTGCAGTTCCTGGCGGGGTTTGGCCTGGCGATCTGGCTGCTGGCCTCGCACCTAGGGCGAGCGGGTGAGTCCGGAGCCGTGCTGCTGCTGGTTTATTGGGCATTGAATCTCCCGGCGCTCGGCCAGGAGGTGGCGCTGATTGCCTGGCAATATCCTTCTTACCGCAATACGACATTGCGGCTGCTTGAGCCCTTGGGAGCGTTGGAGCAGGCGGCCCCGCGCGCGGACGCGGCACGCGAGACCGCCAGCGGAGCGGCCGGTATTGTGTTCGAAAACGTTAGCGTGACTACGGCTGGCCACACGATTCTGCGCGACATCCAGCTTTCGATTCGGCCTGGCGAGCACGTCGCCATCGTGGGAGCGTCCGGGGCGGGCAAATCGAGTCTGGTTGGCTTGTTACTGGGCTGGCATCGCGCGGCGTCGGGGCGCGTCCTCGTCGATGGGATGGAACTCGACAATACAGGCGTCGAGCAACTCCGCCCGCACATCGCCTGGGTGGATCCGGCGGTACAGCTTTGGAACCGGCCGCTGCTGGATAATTTGCGCTACGGTCTGAACGATGGCGCGCGCGTACCGGTGGAAGATGCAATCGAAGCCGCCGAATTGCAGCGGGTCCTCGACCGTCTGCCGGATGGCCTAAAGACGCAACTGGGCGAAAGCGGCGGGCTGGTGTCGGGCGGGGAAGGGCAGCGGGTCCGGTTGGCGCGCGCGCTACTGCGTCCGGATGTGCGGTTGGCGATTCTGGATGAGCCGTTTCGCGGACTGGATTTCGACCAGCGGCACAAGCTGTTGGCGCGCGCACGTGAGTTTTGGCGCGATGCCACGCTGCTTTGGATCTCGCACGATGTCGCGGAGACTTTGACCTTCGAACGCGTGCTGGTGGTGGAGGAAGGGCGCGTCGTGGAAGATGGCGATCCGCGCGAACTCGCGGCGGACCGGTCATCCCGGCTTCACGCCATGCTCGAAGCCGAGCGCGCCGTGCGGGAAGAGCTTTGGTCCGGCGGCGAGTGGCGCCGATTGCGCTTGGACGGCGGTGTGTTAACCGAGTCATGAGCGTCGATTTCGCATCTCTACTGTGGCCTGCATCGCGGCTGGGCGAAGCAGTCCAGCGTTTGACCGGTGTTTCGTCGCTCGTGAACCCGCCCGCAAGCATTCAGGATGATTCCGATGCGCTGGCCGACTGGCTGGAGACCGCCGCGCTCTCGATCGGGCTGGAAGCGCAGCCTTTAGAGAGCTCATACGCCGATTTCGAGCGATTGTTGCGCGGCTTGGGTCCGGCGGTGCTGCGCGTGCCGGGCACGGATGGCCCGAAGTTTCTCGCCATCGTGAAGGGATCGACGGTGCTCACTCCCGCTCTGGACCGAGTGCGCATCTCGCCCAAATTGATGCGATCCGCCCTGTGCGGCGAAAGGGAAGCGCCGGCCATCCGGCAGATCGATGAGACCCTCGAGCGGGCGCAAGTGGTGCGCGCGAAACAGGCCGCTGCGCGCGAGGCAATCCTGCGTGAACGGCTCAGCACCATGCGCGTCCGCGGCATCTGGCAGTTGCGGCTGCCGCCGGGTGCAAACTTCTGGCAACAACTACGCCAGGAGCGGATTCCTGGCCGTCTGGCCGCACTCACCGGCGCTCACGCGATCCAATACGTGTTGTGGATTGCAGCCTGGTATGTGGTGGGCAGGAACGTCTTGAGTGGCAGGACCGATCGCGGCTGGCTGTTTATGTGGGCCCTGTTGCTGTTGGCGCTGGTCCCGCTGCGAGTATTGATCACCTGGCTGCAGGGACGGATTGCCATCGGCGCGGGCGCTCGTCTGAAGCGGCGGCTTTTCTTCGGAGCTCTGCGATTGGAGCCGGACAGCTTTCGTCATTTGGGCGCAGGCCAGTTGCTCGGGCGGGTGCTGGAAAGCGAAGCCGTGGAATCGCTGGCACTGAGCGGCGGGTTCCTGGCGATCGTAGCGCTGATCGAAATCATCATCGCGATGTTTGTGCTCGCGGCGGGGGCCGGCGGAGTTTTGCAATCCGCGTTGCTGGTCCTATGGCTAATTGTCGCCGCGGCGATTGCGTGGCGTTACTTCCAACGCAATCGCAAATGGACCGATGTTCGGCTCCAGATGACGCACGAACTGGTGGAGAGCATGGTGGGGTATCGGACGCGCCTGGCGCAGCTCCCACCGGACCAATGGCACAAGGGAGAAGATGAGGCGCTGAAGCAATATGTCCGGGCCTCCAAGGCGATGGACAATGCAACAGCGGCGCTCATTGCGATTCTTCCGCGAGGCTGGCTGCTGCTGGGACTGCTGGCACTTCTCCCCGCATTGGCGCACGGCGCGGAAACTTCCGGGCGCATGGCGATCGCGGTTGGGGGGATTTTGCTCGCATATCGTGCGTGGCGAAGGCTGGCGGCAGGAGCGTGGCAAATCGCAGGTGCGGCGGTGGCGTGGCAGCGCGTGTCGATGCTCTATGGCGCCGCGGCGCGTCCGGACGCAATTGGTTCGCTGGATGCTCCGCGAGTGCCGGACTCGCCGCCTGCGGTGGAAGCCTGCGCACTGGAGTTTCGTTACCGGGACCGTGCCGAACCAGTGCTGCGCGGCTGCAGCTTGCGGGTGTCGAAAGGCGAGCGGCTGGTGCTGGAAGGTCCGTCGGGTGGAGGCAAGTCGACGCTGGTGTCGGTGCTGGTGGGGCTGCGCGAACCGAACGCCGGACATGTGCTCATAGATGGTTTGGACCGCGAGACGCTGGGTTCGGCGGCCTGGCGCAGGCGCATCGCGGCCGCGCCGCAGTTTCACGAAAATCACGTACTGGCCGAGACATTCGCGTTCAATCTGTTTCTTGGGCGCCACAAGGCGCTGGCGCCCGCCGATTTCGAAGAAGCCGAGTCGATCTGCCGCGAACTGGGGCTGAGCGACTTGTTAGAGCGCATGCCCGCCGGAATGCAGCAGATGGTCGGCGAAACCGGCTGGCAGCTGTCGCACGGCGAACGCAGCCGGCTCTACATAGCACGGGCGCTGCTGCAGGACGCCGAAGTGGTGGTGCTGGATGAAAGCTTCGCTGCCTTAGATCCCGAGAATCTGCGGCGCGCTGTGGAATGCGTGATGAGGCGCGCGCGGTCCTTACTAGTGTTTGCGCATCGCTGATGAAGCTACTTCAGACCGTCGGCGAGATACAGGGTGCAGATGTCGCGCTGGAACGAGTACGCGTACGTGTTTCCATCCGGAGTCATCACAACCGGGCCCATCTGCACGCCGACCGGGTCGGGCGGCTGCAACTCCTTCCAAGGCTCGCTGCGCCCGGTGGCAACCGTCAGGCGGGTGATCTTCACCGCTGTCGCGTTTTCCTGCTGGCGCAGGAACAAATAGCGGCCGTCAGAGCTCCAGCGGATAACGGACTCGCCGCGTTCGGCGGCCACTAAAGGCTTTTCAGCGCCACCGGTCACTGCGATCAAACAGAGCTGGCTGCCAACGATCGCGGTGACATACTTGCCGTCCGGTGAGACGCGCGACGCGGGAACGCCTTCCGGCGTAATTGGCGCCGGCTTCCCGCCGTCGGCATCCTGCACGAAGGTTCGTATTGGACGCCCCGGCTCATTTCCGGTGAGCAGCAAGCGCCGTCCATCGGGAAACCACTCGACGCGCTCGTAGTGCATTCCGGGTGTGGAGATGTTGCGCCCTTCACCGGCGCCGGTCGGCAGTAGAGTCAATTCGGTCTTCGGTCCGTCAATCGAAATGCACGCTACCCACTTGCCATCGGGAGAAAGGGCGGGACGGTTGCCGTCGCCCAGACGCACGGCGGGGGCGCCATCGGTCTTACGGAGATAGATCGCAGGATTGCGCAACTTGCCGTAGGAGTTCTCGATGAACAGGATTTGCTGGCCGTCGCCGGAGACATCGTAGACGCGGCTGGCGTCGAACCAGGACAGGTCGCGCTCTTGCCTGGCGTTGGGCAGGAATGCAGAAATCCCCTGGCGCGAGTCCACCACCGTCACAAGAACCTTGCCATCGTGGGTGATATCGTCGAGCAGCATCGACGCGGGCGTTTCCTCCACCAGACGCACTTTCCCGCTCAAGGTCACGGCACGTAGGGCGGGAGCGCCGCCGGCTTCCGCGCCGCCGAACCATATCTCGTCGCCCTTCGGCGACCAGGCGAGACCGCCCACAGCTTGCCAGCCTCGCGAAAGAATGCGTGTCTTGCCTTTCATGTCGAGGACGGTGACGGCAAAGTCGCCTGCTGCGCTGTCGGGTTCAAAGAACGCGATCAGGTCGCCTTTGGGCGAAACTTTCAGAAATAGCGGCGCGCCTTCGGTGGCATAGCGGATGGTTCCGATGGGATACTCGATCTGGTTCTTGCCTCCTACCGCGCGGGAAACGGCGAGGCCGCTACCGTCCGGCGACCAATCCGCATCGTTGACGTTTTCGAGAATCTCGCGAGGCGCTCCGCCGGACAATGGCACGCGGGCCAGAGTGCCCGCCGAGCCGTTGCTGGAACGGCCCAGGAGGATCGCCATTTCGCCCATTGAGCTGATGGACAGGATGCGGCCGGCCGGCAGATCGAGCGGGCGGTACTCGCGGCTGCCGGGCCGCATGGAGAAGATGGCGGTCGGCTCGTTGGCCCACTGCGCGCTGAAGACCACTGTCTGGCCGTCGGGCGATAGCCGCGCGGTGGGAATGTCGCCGCGCCGGTAGGTTAGCCGTTCGAAGGTGGGTTGCGCGGGTTTCAGCGCCTTCCAGCCGGCATAAACTCCGGCGGCGAGGGCAACCAGAACGACCGCGGGCCAGAGCAAGAGGCTGAGACGTCTGCGCGGCGCTGCCGCGGCGGCTTCCGGCGACGGCGCAGATTCGAGATCCTCCAGCGCATCTTCGAGCGCCACCTTGACGTCGGCCATGCTCTGCCAGCGGCGCTGCGGATCCTTGCGGAGGCAGCGGGAGATGATGCGCTCCACTTCGCGAGGAATCCCCTCGGCGGTCTGGCTCAGAGGCGGCGGCTCCACGTGCAGCACCGATGCGAGCGTCGAGAGTTTCGAGTCGCCCGCGAAGGCGCGCCTTCCGGCGAACATTTCGTAGAGAACGGCCCCAAAGGAAAAAATGTCGGACCGGGCATCCACGATGTGGCCGTCGGCTTGTTCCGGCGACATATAGGCGACCGTGCCAAGGATGGCACCCACTTCGGTTTGCAGAGCGTCCATATGCACGCTGCGGGTCACGGCGAAGACGTCCGGCTCTTCGATTTCGGCGAGCTTAGCGAGACCGAAATCCAGGATCTTTACCTCGCCCTGTTCGTTGATGATGATGTTGGCGGGCTTCAGGTCGCGATGGATGATGCCGGCGCTATGCGCGGCCGCCAAGCCATCGGCGATCTGCACGGCGTAGCGCAGCGCGTCGGCCAGGCGCAGGCCTTTGCGGCCAATCAGCCGGTCCAGCGTCTTGCCGGCGACATACTCCATCGCGATAAAGTCCACTGGCTGGCCGTCTACCTGGCCGGTGTCGATGTCGTAGATGGTGATGATGTGGCGATTGCTCAGCGCCGAAGCGGACTTGGCTTCCTGGGAGAAGCGAGCGCGTCGATCGGCGCTGCCCACGGCTGCCGCCGGCAGAACTTTGACGGCCACTGCACGATCCAGATGCGTGTCGAGCGCGCGATACACGACGCCCATCCCGCCCGCACCCAGCTTGGCCTCAATGCGGTAGTGCCTTAGAGTTTCGCCAATCATGGCGGAGCTTTGCCAGTCCGAGCGACTATCTTAACACCCCGGAAGGTCCGCATTGAGTTAGAACGTTTATGTGGATTTGCGTTTCGGGCTTAGCTTTGCCGGCAAAAGGCCTGCCTCTACTTCCGGGCCGGCTCAAAGGGTTGGAAATAGAAGCCGGAGGGGTCTCTGACAATGATCGCTCGGGCGCCGCCCGGAAGGTCGACGGGCGTACCGCCGCTTGTGATTAACTTGTAGCCCGCCGATTGGCAGGTCTTGGCGAGCGCGTCGATCTCGCGAACGCGCAAGCGCAGCATTCCATGGCCGGGTGCCGGAAATGGAGCGCCAAGCCTGTCGCTCGATTCGCCATCGGTCAACCCGACGACCACCGGAGACCCGGGAATTTCCAGTGATCCGGAGCGGCCGTCTAATCTTAGACCGAAAACTTGAGCCAGTCGTGCCGACGTCCCTTGTTGGTCGGCAGTGTTGATCCGAAGATCAGCACCAACGACTCCGCCTGAGCCGGATGGTGCCTCCTCCAGTTCTACAGGAAATCCATCCGGATCGCGGAGCACGCCGCCGTTCGCTCCAACGCGGGTCTCGAAGGCTTTCCGATCGTTCACCTTGAGAATGAGCGTCGCGATTCCAGGATTGCCGCCCTTCGAGCTTTCCAGGCCCTGCCACTGGGCTAATTCAATTCCCATGTCCGTGCCAGGAATGGTCAGGACGGCCGCGCGAAACTGCCTGCCCGGAACGCCGTACAGATTGGCGACGGCGGGGTTCGAATTGAAGGGATGGTTACCCGCGGGGCCGTTCAGCTTCAGTCCGAGCGTGTCCCGGTAGAAGGCGATCGATTTGTCCAAATCGGCGACCATGTGCAGGAATGGTCCGACTCCGACGACAGCACCTTGAGGATCGGTTTGGCCGAAACCGGAAGTGGAGCACGCAAAAAGCACAAGTGTTGCAGCTTGGAGTCTCATTTTGAGCAATTGTACAAGGATGGCGGTGGGATATGGGAGATAGGAGGCGGCTATCGGTTCTTGCGAACGACCCAGGTAGTCATGGAGCGCTGGTTCTGCACTACGGTGGTCTTCAGCGGATCGGCCAACTGACCGCCGAGCTCGCTGGTGAGATGCAGCAGGAGCAATTCGTCCACCAGGTATCGCTCAGAACCATCGGGCAGCAGAAAGCGGCGGCCAGTCAGGCGCTGGACTTGTGCTTCGATTCCGATGGAAGACGCGAGCCGGCAGAACAGCAGGCCTCCCGGCTTCAGGACGCGCCAGGTATCTCGGAGCATGGCGTTGAAGTGGGCATCGTCGCGGGCGAAGTGCAGGACGGCGCTACTGATGACCACGTCGGAGAAACCGTCGGGGAAGGACATGGCTTCGATGGGTTCGACGCGGAAGTTGGAAGCGGATAAGGCGGGCGCGAACGAAACAGCCAAGCGGCGAACGCTTTCAACGGCGCCCGGATCGCGGTCGGCGCCGAAGACTTCGTAGCCTTGGCGCAGCAAATAGACGACGTTGCGGCCGGAGCCGCACCCGGCATCCACGATTCGCATGCCGGGCGTGATGCGGCCGCGCAGCAACTGATCGAACAGATAGATGTCGATCGCGCCGAATTGTTCTTGGAGAGTCGCGGTCAATACCTCGACGCCGATGAGATCGTGCGGCCGTCGGCCAGCGTGACTTTGCGGCCGTCGGCGGAGTGTGAGCCATCCTTGGACGGGAAGGCGTGAACGACCACCTTGTCGCCGGGCTTAAGCGAGTCACGCATCCAGCCGTGGCTTTCCAGCCGCTTTGGGCCGCCGGTCTCACAGGACCAATTCACTACGCTGCCGTCGGATTGTTTGACATCCACGTAGTAGTGCACGTGGGGATTCTCCCAATCGATGCGCGTGACGACGCCTTCGATCGTGACGGGATTGGATTCGTCGTATTCGCTGCCGAAGGAATGGTGGGCGAGCGCGGGCAACGCGCCGGCCAAGAGGAACACGCATGTGAGCCAGATGCTGTTGCAGGTCATTGAAGATTGAGCTTGCGCGCTTTGGAATCCCCGTTGCGACCCTGCTGCATCGTGTCGATAAGAGCTTCCAGCTTCCGCTCGAGGGTTTGCAAGTTCCGCTCGGTTCGTTTCTGCGCGGTCCCTATATCCACCACTAGCCGCATACCCTGCTTCAACAACGTGCGGATGGCTGCGATTTCGCGATCGTGCTTATCGAGCCGCTCTTGCGCCTTTGCCATTTCGCCAATACCAACCGATTCGGGTAGGAATGGTACGCCCGAGAGGATTCGAACCTCTGACCTTTTGCTCCGGAGGCAAACGCTCTATCCAGACTGAGCTACGGGCGCCCTGAAGACATTATACGCGCCGGGAGCGGAGAGAACCTGGCGAAGGGGCAGCTACCGCGATGCGACGTGGCGCGTCCGTGCCGACGTTGTGTGATGGGCCGCGCCCGTGGCGGGCTCCTTCAGCAACGCTTCGATGGTGCTCCGCCAGTAGCCTTCCGTGTACATCGAGGCATCGTCGCCGGCGGCCGGAGTCTGGCTGCGGATATTGAATTTCTTGTCGATGAACACGATCTGCGGGACCGTATAGCGCTGCAGCACGTTGAATCCCAGATAGCCCATGACGTCTTCCGGTGTGCCGAAGCCGACCGGATAGCCGATGTTGTACGTCTTGACGAAATCACTCACGTACAGATTGGCCATCGTGTTGAACGCCACGTCCAGCGCCTGGAAGCCGCGCGGACCGTACTCGTTCTGGAACTGGGTGAAAACCTGCGAAGTGTGCTGGCAGTGCGGGCAGGTGGTGTGCACCATCAGCAGCGCGATCACCTTGCCTTTGTAGTTGCTCAACAAAGACTGATGGCCGTCCACATAGCGGATGACAAACTCGGGAGACCTGCGAAGCACCGGAAGGGTCTTCACGGGTTCCGCTTTTGGGGCGGCTTGCAAGCCAAGCCCGGCAATCACAAATAGAGCAGCACAGACCAAACGCATCCGAGTGACTCCTTTATCTCAAGTCTAACGCCATTGTCTATGCTACCGGATTCCCAGGGGCTCCGGGGAATTCCAGCCTTCCAGTTGGTTGACCGTCGCGCCCTCCCTCCAGACGCGGAAATACCCGGTATCGCCGCGGCCCTGGAAAGCGGCGGGAGTGTCGCCTGTGATTTCCAGGCGCTTCCACTTGCCTTTGAGAACGCGGCGGTACTGTTCGAAATACTGGCGGGCGGAATCCTCCGAGTCCCACTGCGAGGCGACGCCAAGCACGGCGAACTTGTCGTGTTTATGTTCCAAGACCTCGTAGCTCGCTCCGGCCAGGTGCGCCGCCAACTCAACTCCGGAATCAGGGTCCAGGTATTCGGACAGGAGAACGCGGAAATCCAGTTCGCCCAGCGTGCCGTCGGCGAGCTTCTTGAAGTCGTGCGCCGAAGGCACGGACGGAATCGCTGGGATGTCCGGCGCGACGTGGTCTAGGTATTGCTCCGGATGCAGCACCTGGCGGGTGCTCGCGGGTGGCCGCCGGAACACCTCGCCGAAGGCCTCGCGCCCCAGCTTGCGATAGACCGCGTCCTGGAACAGAAGCCCGTCGGCATACGGGAACACCAGCGACTCGCGGATGTAGGGCGGGGCTTTTGAAAAAATGGGGTATTGCTGGGCGGCCGAAATCTCCATACTGTGCGCCATGGCTTTCAGTACCGGCGCGGGCACTGCCGCAGGCCCGCCCGCATCGTGCGAAATGTAAGCGGCCATCAGCCACGTCGCCTGTCCCTCCATGACGGCCTGCCGGGCGGTGGAGGCATCGTCACTGCGCAGACCCTCCTGAACGTATTTGGCGAGATGAAAATGCTGGTCCGCCAGAGCGTGCGCCAGTTCGTGGATCAACGCGACCCGCTCCTCATCGCCCTCGCCGGCGCCCTCCAGCACGAACAGCTTCTTCTTGTTGAAGTCGTAGAAGGCGGCGGCCTGCTCCGTCAGCAGATCGAGCGTGCTCTGGCGCAAGTCGTAGTCGGGCGGGATCAGGCCCAGCATCTTGAGCGTCAGTTCTTCGGCGTGCAGGCCGGCGGGCTTCATGGTTTCGTGGAGACGCTCTTCCAGATAGTGATGGAGCTGTTCCTTGGTGATCAGAGCGTAGGGCACCTCATGCGTAAATTCCAGGCCGCTGATCTCCGAAAGTCCGGCTTTGATCGCGCCGATATGGGCGAACAGCTCTTGGGACGGGGCCGGCGACGGCACGAATAAGGCCGCCGCCAGAACGGGAAGTACGAACAAGCGTTTCATGCGACAATGAACCTTTATGGTAGACGAGAAACAGTATTCGGCTGAGTACCACGGCAGTGGCACGTTTGTAATCAGCAAACCGAAGCGGAAGTCGGGCAAGCTGCGCCAGTCCCGGTTGAAGAAGCCGCGGCGCGGCGCCCGCAAGTAGAGTACTCGAGGAACTTGCTAGTACCTGCGTCCTGCCTGAACGGCTTATCCCGAGGCTATACAATATAGCTGGCGGATGGCTCTGATTCGCAAAATCGCGCTAGGCTTCCTGCTGGCGGCGTCGGTTGCCGTGCTAGGCATGGCATCGGTGGAGCTTTGGAACTACCGCCAATGGGCCTCCATTGTTCCGCGAGATCCCGGCGCTACGTTGGACAGCCGGGCGCGAATGCTGCAAGACCGGATGGACTTGCTCAGCAAGCGCGTCGGCGACATGGAATTGCTGGTCCTGGTCTTGTTGGGGACATCGGGGCTGTACGCGATCGTCTTTGTCGCCTCCTCCTATTTCAGCGCCACCAGCTTCGCCCGGCAGGCCGACCGGACCATCACGCACATTCGCGACGAAGTAGGGCTTGCATTGGGTGACCTCCGCGAGTTGCAGGAAGAAACCGAGCAGAAGCTGTCGCAGGCGCCCGTAAACGCCGCCGGCCTCCTGGACCAACTCCGGGACGAAGTGCGCGCCATGATCCGGGAGCAGGTACAACTCGCGCTCCGGCCGGTGGAGAGCCAGCAGGAGCAGTTGGACGCCTTGACGGCGCGCGTCGCGTCCCTGAAAGAACGCGACTTTGACGACCAAGCAGTGGCTGAGTTTCTGGAAACCACTGGCGGGGCGCCGGTGAGGCAATCGTTGGCCGGCTTGTATCGCGAATTCGCTCAGCTCTTTGCGACAACCGATCCAACCCGTGCCCGGTTCTACCTGGATCGCGCGCTGCAGCAGGCCGCATCCGGCTCGCCGCTGGCTTCGGAGATCCACTACGACCTGGCGTGCTGGTTCACTGGCGCTCGCGATTTCGAACGCGCCCAGCAGGAACTGGCAGCCGCTTTCCAACACCAATCCAAAGCGCTGGACGATCGGCTGGCCGCGGATCTGGAGGAAGGTGGCCGGCTCTATTCACTCGCTTCGACGCCTCCTTACGACAAGGCCGTCAATGACCTGCTGCTCAATATGAGCATCGGGACGAACTAGCAGCGCCGCGCGATTCGGATTTAGAAAATGAAACTCAGGCCGCCGCGCAGGGCGCGCGGGCAGGGCGCCAACACGATGCGCTGGCCGCCTTCGGTGAGGGGCAGATAGCCTTGCGCCAAGCCATTCAGCAGATCGGCCGTCGCTTCCAGGCGGCCCGGCATGCCGGGGAGAGCCGGAATCGGCTGGCGAACGCGAACATTCAGTCCGGTCTCGGAATACATGTTCTGCGTCAGGTAGAAGTGGTCCGGCATGACCACGTCGTTGTAGTTCATCCACTGATAGCTGCCGCTGATGACCGTGCCGGTGACGGGGATGACGGCCGAAGCTCGGGCCGAGGCCCAGAAGCGCTGCGTGGTCCGGAGGTTGGATCGCAAAGCGTCGGCGGAAGGGCCTGACAGATCCTGCCCGTTCATCGTCAAACCGCCGCTCGACCCAAAGGAACTGCCCACCTGCACCCGGTCGCCGAGGGCCTGACTCACTGATGCGGCGAAACCGGTGCGCTGGAAGCTCCCGGCGTCCAGCACGCTGCTTTGCGACGAGATGTCAGGGAGAACGTCGCCGGCGGCAAAAAGCCCGTCCGGCGCCACCAAAGTCATGGCCGCGTTGGTGACGGTCTCATGATACCCGGTGAGGCTGACGGTGGTTTTCTGAAACTTCTTCTCGTATCCGATTTCCAGGTTGCGCGAGCGCTGGACTGCCGCGTGGCCGTCCAACAGCGAAATCCGGGGCAACAGGGCCAGAGCTGCGAGATCCGAGGCCAGGGAGTTGGAATCGCCCCGCACGTGCTCTCCGCCATTTTGCGTTTCCACAAGCAGTTGCGTGGGCGGCGCTCCGGTGCTGAATCCTGCTCGAACCGTTCCGGCGCGGCCGAGATCGTCCGTGAGCCGGGCATAGTTGCTGAGGTAGTTCATGCGATCCAGGAAGGAAACGGAATCAAGGGAACCACCGTAGTCCAAGCGTATGTTGTCAGACAGCGCGATGCTGTCGCGCATCGACAACGACATGCTGCGCAAGGCCGGCGAATCACCTGGTTGATTAGTCGACTGGCCACCGCGCGAGGGCAAATAGACTTGCTGCACCGTGACGGCAACTTCCGGCCCCGTTCCCCCGTGGCTGTACGTGGTCCGGAAACCAGCGGCCGGCAGCGCGGTACGGGCGCTGTAACCGACGTTGCCGCTCAGTTCCAGTTGATTGCGTCCAAAAACAGAGGTTGCCAGGGCGAACGCCGTTCCTAGATCCGCCTGGGTGGAGGACGCGGCTAAGGACCCCGGCTCGCCCGCCGAGAGGCTCAGCACGCCACGGGTGTCAGAGAATACGCTGCCCGCGGGCTTACCGCGCCGATTGGGATCAGACGCGCTGTTCCCGGGCAGCAGCCGCAAAACCGGGCGCGTGGAGGCGGATTGCTTGAGCACCCATTTCCAGTCGTCACTCATCAGCGCGCCCTGGCCGGGAGGAAGGTTCACCAGCTCAATGGAGCTGAGCACGCTGGCCATATTGACATACAGCAGGCTCTGTATCCCGGGCTGCACGGAGATTTTCTGCTTCAGAGCGGGTACGAAGCTCGCCAGCGAGACACGGACGGAATACAAGTCCGGCGTGAGCGCCTGGAACGCAAACAAGCCGTGTTCGTTGGTGATAGCCTGTTCAATCAGTCGCTCGGACCGGTTGAACAAGAGTACGGACGCCCCCATTTGCGGTACGCCCGTCGTACTGCGGACAATACCCGCGATGCTGCCGGACAGCTTCACGGGAGTTGCCGGCAAGGCCGCCGGCGCCGACATCAGCAACGCGGCAACTACGCTGGCAGCGAGTTTGGGCCGAATTATCAACATTCGGTACTGGCAACAGGGGACTGGCTTGCGACCTGCCCCCCTAGGTATCACTTTACCGTAAAATTGGCACTCGGCGTTAACACCTGGTTACTGTTCTTATCCGTCACTTTCATCTTCAAGGTGTAATTCCCGGGTTCCAACGATTGGAGCGGCAGAAGCTTCTCCACAGTCACCTGCTGAGACGACGCGCCCGGGATCGAGGTGACCTCTTCGGTGTAGTTCAGGACCGGCGAGGTCGCGCCGCTCTTGGTGATCTCGTACTGGATGGAGCCGTTCGGCTTCTTGGTCTTCTCGTCGGGCGAAAAATTGTAGAACTGGGTGTAAATACCGAGTTTTTCGTTGCGGGCGAACGTATCGGTCAGCCGCGGCCGGACCTTCGTGTCGCCAATGACGAACTGGCCGCTGCCGATGCTCCGGGTCGGCACTTTCTCGATTACGTCGGCCAGGATGAGGCTGCTGGACGCCAGCTTGTCGTCATCAAAGTGAGGAACATTGAGAGCCATCGGGTAGGTGGTCATGTTTCCGCCCACGATGTCCTTGCAGACCACATTGAGGCGGTACAGTCCGGGAGCCAAGGGAATTTCCTTCTGATAAATCGATGCGCCGTCCAACGCCTTGGCCAGCAGGTCCGCGGGCTCCTCGATGGTAACCGGATCTTCGAAAGTGTTCACCACTCGTCCAGTGATGGAGGTGATCCGGCCGAAGATGTTTATAGTTGATTTGGCGATGTTGTCTTTCTGCTGGAACTGAAGGTCGCGGCGCTGGAACTCGAGTGTGATGGTGGTGAGGACCGTGGAATCCGTGATCTTGATATAGTCCGCCCGAACCTTAAAGGGCAGGTTGTTGTAGCGGATGCTGGAACTGACCACCGCCTGCAGGTCCTTGAACTTCACCTGGGGCGCCTTTTGCAGGTTGGCGAACTGGGATAAGCGCTCGAATTCGTTCATGCTGGCGGGCATCGGCATGCTGCCGGTGCCGAGCGTCGTTCCGTCAGTGCGGGTGAAACGCTGGGACTTGTCCGCCAAGCCCATCTGCTCGTACAGCGTCAGGCCGGCGCCAGGGACGTTTGTCAGAGCGTCCTTTTCCGATGGGTCCATGGTCATACGGTATTCGCCGCTCATGGTGGTGTCGACGAATTCAATCTTGATATTGCTGCCCACACCCTCGATATACCGGTAAGTCCAGTCCTCGAACGGGAACGTGGACGTGGTGCCGCCGCCCTCTTCGATGGGGCGGTCGTAGGTGCCGCCGGAGGGATGCGAATCGATCTCGTCGGGCGGGCCATACACGATGTACATGCGGCCGCGGTCTGTCTTCCAGCCGGGAATGCCCGAAGCGAAGTGTTCGTTCGCGTATGCGATGCGCCGGTAGTGCTCTTCCTTGTATTCGTTTTCTTCCGTGTCGGGTGTCGGATCGCGCCGTAGCCAGAACTGTTCGATGAATTGTTCGCGCTCATCGTCGGTGCTAAGCCGCTTGAAAGCCTTGCGTTCTTCGTCGGTGATGATGTAGCCGACGTCCTCGTTCAGCCATTTCTTGTAGGGCGTCTCCAGTTCCTTGCGCAGCTTCGCTTCCTGTTTTTTCTTCTGCTTGGCGGTCATCGGCTTGGCGACCGTCTCGCGCTGCTCCGTCTTGGAGTCGGACTTCGCGTCAGTCTTGTCCGATTGGGGAGCCGCCAGGAGAAAAACGCTGCTGAGACCGCCCAAAGCGATGCCAGCGAACGCCGCGAAGTGCTTTCTTTTCATACAATTCACCACCAAGCTGACTCTTATACGCTTCTCATTCTAGGCCCTTCTGCTGAATCGGTCAAGGGAGGGACGCACTAGGCGCGGGCCGGGTTTCCGAGATTCCCGACACAGAGCGCCCGCACGCTGGCCTACTTGCCGCTGGCTTTGTAGACCTTCTGGTACTTGTTGCGCTGGTTGTACACCGTGAAGGAGCCGTTGGACTCGGCGGTCAGCTTGATGAAGTTGCCATCGCTCTGCTCGTCGACGTTGGCAATAAACGGGTCGGGCACATTGTGCTCCTTGCCGCCGTCGAGCGCGTAGTGCAGCTGCCAGAGGTCCTCCAGGCCGGGGGAATCCTTGACGATCTGCCAGGCATCGGGGCTGCCGCCTTTTTTGGCGCCGTTGTTCATGATGGCCACGCGCGGATGGACGGCGTGGACCAGCGCGGGCGAGTTGGACTGATTCAGCCCATGGTGCGAGACCAGCAACACGTCCACGGTCCCGATGGGATTGTTGGGGCACATCAGGTCGAGTTCCTTGTTCCAGGTGAGGTCGCCCAGGTCCAACATGCGGAAATCGCCCAGCGTGATCAGCACGCCGAGCGATTGGGCGTTTTCGGTGGGATCCGCGCCGCGCTTGGGTGTCGAGGCGCAGAAGGGATTGGGCTGGCCGGCGCCGGGCAGCGGCGTTTGGAGGTGCTGGCCGGCCGCCGTAAGCACGTTTACCGTAAGGCCTTTGACCGGCACCGTGTCACCGGGTTTTGCGACCATGTGCTCGCCGCGCTGCATGATCTTGATGTAGTCGGCGTAGTCTTCCTTGGTAGTGCGGGAATCCTCGGTGTTGGGGCCGTGGTCGACGAAATTGCCGATCTTCATCAGATCGGCGAGCTGCCGCACCCCGCCGACGTGATCGCGGTGATAGTGCGTGATGAGCAGATAGTCGATCTTTTTGACACCCCCGGCTTTGGCGGCGCGCTGGATGCGGTCGGCGTCGCGGCCTTCGAAACCTCGCCAGCCCGTGTCGATGAGCAGGGACTGACCCGACGGGCTGACAATCAGCGTGGACTGGCCGCCTTCCACGTCAATGAAGAAAACCTGGAGCGGCCGGGCGTCCAGCGGCGGCAGCAAGGCGGCCAGAAGGAATGCCTGGGCGAGGCAACGGAGTAGGGTGCAACGCATTTGTCCGCATCCTATCACAGCGTAGCGATATTGCCGGAACAGCCTGTTGCGGCGTAACGTAAATATGGATAGAGATGCCTTTCTGCTGCCAATGCGGACAAAAGGTCGGAAGCAGCGACGTCTATTGCGCGGTCTGCGGAGCGCGCCAGCCTGCGTCCGCGCCCTCCACCGATTACCTGCATGGTGTCAGCCCGCGCACCGCGTCGTTGCTTTGCTACATCCCCATCCTGGGGTGGATCGTCGCGATTGTCGTGCTTGCGTCGGCGAAATTTCGCCAGGACACGCGTGTGCGCTTTCACGCCTTTCAGGGCCTCTACCTGTTCGTCGCCTGGCTGATCGTGGACTGGGTGGTGGGTCCGATGTTCGCGTTTCCTCACATGTTTGGGGTGCAGATCTACCGGATCTTTCCGGTGCTGCTAAAGGCGGCTGTCTTCGGGGCGTGGATTTTTATGATCATCAAGACCGCGCAAGACGAGATGTTCAAGCTGCCGATCCTGGGCGACTTGGCCGAGAAGTCCGTTTCCGAGCAGCGCTAGACACGCATTTGGTGTATTCTTAGCGCGATGGCGTGCCCGTTTCCGTCTCGAGGCTCCAGTCAGAAGTTCGGAATGCGCCGGCGCTCTGAAGCGCTGGTCAGATTCGCCCTCGTCATTCTCGTTACACCCTTAGTATCGAATCACTTGGACGCTCAGTGGTTCAAATATCCCAGCGCTGGAGTTCCGAGGAAGGCCGATGGCACCGTGGACATGTCGGCTCCCACGCCTCGCATGGCGGATGGCAAGCCCGACTTTTCCGGAATCTGGACCACGGCGGAGCCCGATATTCGCCGATCCGGTGACTTATCGAGCCCCAAGGCGAAAGCATCTCCCAGGGATCTCAAAGAAGCGCAGAGTCCAGGCAACCCCGGCGCCATCAGGGGCTCCCGCCAGATGGCCAATATCGGCGTCGACCTGCCGGGTGGCTTGCCGTATCAACCCTGGCTTCGGGCGGTCGTCAAGGAGCGCACCGACAACCTGGCGATCGACGATCCGCACATCCGCTGCCTGCCGGATAACTTTATTCGCGCTTATGGGCTGCCGCATTTGCTGAAGTTCGTGCATAAGCCAGGACTTTTGGTGGTGCTCAACGAAATGAACGCGGGCTACCGCCAGGTCTTCACCGACGCGCGGCCGTTGCCTGAAGATCCGAATCCATCGTGGCAGGGTTATTCATCGGGAAGATGGTCCGGTGATACGCTCATCATCGAGACCATTGGACTGCGCGACGATACCTGGATCGATTGGAATGGAAGCGTGGTGACCCAGGCAGCTAAGGTGCGCGAGGAAATCCAGCGTCCGGACTTCGGACACCTCGATATCCAGGTCACCGTCGATGATCCCAAGGCTTACACCAAGCCGTGGAGCGTCAAATTGAAGGAGCGCGTAGTTGTCGACACGGAGTTGGTCGACGAAATCTGTTTGGAGGACGAGCAGTCCCTCAAGCACCTGAAGTGATTTGGAAGTCCGGTAGAGCCATACAAGCGCGAATTCCGGCCCCCGGATTGGCGGATAATAATCGCATGCCGCAGCACAAGCTGGCCGCGATTCTCGCGCTTTCGTTTCTCGCCTGCCTTGGTCCTTCCCCAGTTTCGGCTCAGGGGACGTCATTGGTTGGCCGGAGCGGGACCAAAGTATCCGATCACGTTTGGACCATCATTGGTTTCCCGAATATCGGAATCGTCGTCGGAGACCGCGCGACGTTGGTAGTGGACACCGGGCTCGGTCCGCGCAACGGAGCCGCTGTCGCCGCGCTAGCCGGAACGCTCTCCCATAATTCCAGGCTGTACCTCACCACCACGCATTTTCATCCCGAGCACGCGGCCGGGGAGCCAGGGTTCCCGCCGGGCACGATTCTGATCCGGAATGCCGTGCAGCAGGAGGATATGCGGATGCACGGTGAGGAGATGCTGGATTTCTTTCGCGGCCGCTCCCCCGAAAATAAGGAACTGCTCGCGAACGTTCATTTGCGTGAGCCTGACATCGTGTTCAACAAGGAAGCCACCATCGATCTGGGAGGCGTCACCGCGCGCTTGATGTGGCTCGGCGAAGCGCATACCAAGGGCGACGAACTGATTCTGGTTGAGCCGGACCGCACCCTCATCTCAGGGGACGTTGTCCAGAATAAGACGATTCCGGGTATTTTTCGCGACGGGGGGACTCCGGCCACCTGGCTGGCGGTTCTCGATCAGCTTGTACCGCTTCATGTGGCGCATGTTCTACCGGATCACAGCACGCCTGGCTCTGGCTCGTTGGTCGACGAGGAGCGCGGGTTCATCGCAGACGTGCAAGCTCGCGCGATAGAGCTCAAGCGGCAAGGTGTTTCGGCGGAATCCGCAGGCAAAACGATCGCCGCCGAATTGAAAGTCAAATATCCCGACTGGCCCAACCTGGACCGGGTCAGCGCTTTCGCTCAACGCGTTTGGGATGAGAAGTGATCTGTCCGTCTTGATTCCTCCTGTCGGCTTGTGACACCATGTGCCTCAGGACGACAGGAGGTAGGATGCAAAACTATTTGAGTAAGGTTGCGCTGGGCACGGTGCTCACGGCTTGTTTCGCGAGTGCACAGCCGCCGGCCGGGCCGCTCGCGATTCCCAATCCGCATTACGTCTCGATCCCCATGGAAGTCATGGTCAACCGGCCGGCAGCCGAGGTATGGAAGCGCATCGGCAAGTACTGCGATATCGGCGAGTGGTTCCAGATCCCCTGTACTATCCTCTCCGGCAAAGATGGCGAATTCGGCGCGGTACGATCGGTTGGCAACGAAATTCTGGTCGGCAAGACCGAGCTTTCCTATACCTACACGCAGCCGGTGCGCGAGGGCCGGCCGTACAACCTCTACCACGGCACCCTGGAGGCGAGGCCGGTAACGAAAAAAACGTCCAAGCTGGTCTACACCCTGATCTTCGATAATTCGATGCTGCCCGACGATGCGGCGCGTGAAAAGGACATCGAGCAGAGAAGGACGCGGTTCATGCAGGCGCTCGAAAACATGAAGACCCTGGCTGAAGGCGGCAAGCTTCCTCCTCCTCCCGCTCGCGGTGGTAAATAGCGCGGCCAGTCGAAGTTCTATGCATGCCAAGCTGATTGCCTTCGCGGCCGCATGCTTGGTGTGTGCGCCGGTCACTGCTCAGGCGCAGACGGGATCCTGCGATCGGAACTGCTTAGAAGGCATGATCTCGGCCTACCTGACTGCGCTGGCCGCCCACGATCCGGGGCGTTTGCCCGTTGCGCCCGGCGTGAAGTACGCGGAGAACGATCAGGTGCTGCCGCTCGGCTCCGGGGAGTGGCAAATCGCCGGCTCGCCTGGCAAATACCGCCACGTATTCTCCGATCCCGAGTCAGGACAGGTTGCTGCCATCACCACGATCACCGAGCACGGCGTGAGGGCCATCTACGTGGTGCGTCTGAAGGTGGAGAACCGTAAAATCAGCGAGATTGAGACGCAGATCACGCGCGACGCCGTCGGCGCGGCCCGCTACGAAAAGATGGGTCCGCCGGAACACGTGTGGCTGGAGGCTGTCCCGCCCGCTCAGCGCATCCCGCGGGCCGAGCTGATCGCGCAAGCCAACAAGTACTACAGCGGGATGGAGCGCAACGATCCCAAAGGCGACTATTCTTTCTTCGATAAAGACTGCAACCGCCTGGAAGACGCCCTCCAGACCACCAATGTGAAGACCGGCGACGCTTACGGCCACTCCAATGACACCGCGTTTGCATCGCTGACCTGTGAGGCGCAATTCCAGACCGGCTTCCTCGGCTTTGTCACTAAGATCCGCGAACGCCGTTACCTGGCGGATGAGGAAAGGCAGGCCGTCTTCGCCATTACCACGTTCGATCACAACGGCACCGTCCGGACCTTGCCTTCGGTGAACGGGAAATCCTCGCCCATCCCCGCTTATTTCGATGTGCCGCGCACTTTGCACGCCAGCGAGGCCTTCCGACTGCGCGGGGACAAGTTGTACCGCATTGAGATGACGCTTACCGAGGTTCCCTACGGCATGCGTTCACCCTTCCACACCGGGCCGCCCGTGAATCTCAGCGGAGCCGGCACGAACCGGACCGCGCCCAGACCGTGCGATCGCGTGTGCCTGGACGGCTTGGTGAAGCAGGTGCTGCAGGCAATGCTGGCTCACGATGCTTCTCGCCTGCCGCTGGCCACGGGAGTGCGTTACTCCGAGAACGGGCAGTTCATCGCCATCGGCGACGGACTGTGGGGCACGGCGGGCAAGATCGAGATGCCCGGCGCGGGTGAGTACGCGGCCAGTTATGCCGATCCGGCAAACGGAACGGCCGCATACTGGGGTGCGACCAACGAGCATGGCACTCCCGGCGTGCTGGCGCTTCGTATCAAGGTGAGCGGCGGAAAGATCAGCGAGATTGAGGCGGTCGACGTGCGGGAAGAGTCCGTCGGCCCGCGCGGCGGGACCATGACGCTGATGCGTCCGCCGCTGCCGGTTGAGTTAAAGCCAGCCTCGCTCGGCGCGCTTGATCCGGTGTTTCTGGAGAAGGCGGGGCCTATCCCTCCAGCTTTGATAACTGCTTACCTCGACGGCCTGGAGCAGCAGAGCAGCAAGGGCGTGAGATTCAGTCCCGGTTGCAAGAGCCGGGACAACGCGGTGGAAGTAAAATCCGGGTGCGCGTTGCCAATGGAAGGAACCACCGCCGTTCGTGACCGGCGCATTCTGGTTGCCGATGCCGAACGGGGAGTGGTGATCGCGGTTGCCATGATCGACAACCCCGGCACGGGCCCGGCCGGCGCGCCCGCGTCGCAGCTGGTGCCCAGTACCTACATGGTTCCGCAGTTGATCAAGATCGAAAACGGATCCATTGCTCGCGTGGAAGGCTTGGTGAAGTGGATGCCCTTCGGCTACACTTCGGCCTGGTCGGAGCTGAAGAAGTAAAGTTTCATCGGACGGCTTATCTTGCGTCGCCGTAATACCCGCTGCGTGTGATCACGCGCAGGTTCGGACTTGGCACATTGACCTTCAAGGTGTGGAACGCGTCCTTGGCGGGCGGGACGTTCTTGGGATAGAAGCCAATCAGGTACTGCGTCCTCAGTTCGCGCAGAATATCGTCGAACGCTTTGTCCAGTTCCGCGCCGAGACTGGGAGTGAAGACGTGCCCGCCGGTACCCGCGGCCAGCGTTGTGAGCGCATTCTCGCCGCCGATGTTGCGCCCTGCGGGATTGGTGATCGGCACCACCAGCACCGGGAAGAGAACCGAATCAGCCAGCTGCGCAGCTTGCAGAGCTTCGTGAAAATCCTTGGTGCTGGTCGTGTCGCCGCCGTCGGTCACCAGCACCATGACGTGCCGGCCGTCGCGGTATTCCAGCTCGCGCGATGCAAGATAAATGGCGTCATACATCGACGTGCCGCCGTCGGATTTCAATTGCTTCAGGATCTGATCCAGGCGCGCAAACCGCCGCGTGTAACTGCTGTGCAGTGTAACCTGCCAGTTGAAACTGTAGAGCGCCACCGAATCGTCGGGATTACCTTCGGCGATGAGCGTCTTCAAGAAACGGCTAACGGATTCCAGTTCGTAACGCAGTTCGATGCCCGTAGATGCACTCGTATCCACCAGCATCGCGACCGATAGTGGCTGCTCGGTCCGCCGTTCGAACACCGCGACGTCCTGCTTCACCCCATTGTCGAAAACCGTGAAGTCATTTTTGTTCAACGAGCCGATGAGCTGTCCGTTGGCATCCTTGACGGTGACCAGCATGCGCACCAGGCGCACGTTGACCCGGATGACCGTATCTTGCGCAGTTGCCGCCGGCGCGCTGCACAATAGCGAGGTAACAAGAAAGGCAACCGGACGAATCACTTTTTCAGGACGGAGTCGTCCCACTCCCCTTCCACCCACACCTCGCCGTCGGCGAAGTGCTCCTTCTTCCAGATCGGGACGATTCGTTTCAGGCGGTTGATGCCTTCGAGCGCCGCTTCAAATGCGGGCTTCCGGTGCGGCGCGGTGACCACCACGGCGACGCTGGTTTCGCCGATCTCCATGCGGCCCAGGCGGTGAACCATCGCGATGCGGCCGACGGCGTGTGTCGCGGCGAGGCCGCGCCCAATCTCGGCCATGGTCTTGATGGCCATGGCTTCGTAGCACTCGTAGTCCAGAAATTTGGTGGCCCGGCCCTTGGTGTTGTTGCGAACCACGCCTTCGAAATCCACCACGGCGCCATCTTCGCCACGCAGAAGCTGCTGTTTAACGGCCACTGTGTCAATCGGCTGGCGGGTCAGCGCGAAAAAGTTGCCCGTTTCCGCGTCGCAGATCTCATGTGTGTAACGGCCCGAGCCACCGCTCACCGGCGGCAGGAACGCAATCTCGTCGCCTTCACGAACCTGCTCCGTGCGGTCGCAGAACTGTTGATTGCACGCCAGGACAATGCTGGATTCGTACGCGGTCAGGCGTGGAAACTCGCGCGCGTAGCGGGTAAAGACGGCATCCAGACGCGCGCCGTCGGCGAGCTCGATCTGCTCTTCCGAACGGCCCACGATGTCCTTCAACATGCCGAAAAACAACACTTTCACTCGCACGATTGTCATAGTAACAGACGGTTAGCGCGAGCCTGGGTTGCAGGATTTCGCGAGCTTCGGCTTTCACTGCCCGGTTGCTGAAACCAGGAATTTTTTGTCGATTTTAGCCACGACCACGTAGTTGGGGTCCACCATCTCGGCCAGATGGATTTCGGCGACCTTAGATAGCAGCTCATAGGCGTCCGATTCCGATAGGCCGTTGCGTTCGTGGATCCACTGAATCAACTCGGTGAACGAGATGCGCAGCGCGTCATCCAAGGGACGGTAGATACCGACGGCCATCAGGTAGTCGTTGTTCTCAAACCGCGGCCAGTGAATCGTCTTTCCCTTTAGGAGGTCGACCTGGATGCGCACCCGCGTCGAGACTTCAATGGCCGTGCCGGCGATTTCTCCATCGCCCATGGCGGCGTGGCCGTCGCCCATAAATAAGAGCGCGCCGGGAACATTCACGGGCAGGTACAGCGTGTTGCCGGCGGTCGCCTCGGAGGCGTCCATATTGCCGCCGTACTCAGCCGGAACGATGGAACTGCGCACTTCGCCGTCCGCCGGGGCAACCCCAACGCACCCGAGGAACGGATGCAGCAGCGGAATATTTACCGAGAAATTGGAATCCTTGGCCTGAAACGTGGCCGTTTTGGAAGCCTTGTCGATCGGATAGACCCACGACCGCGCTTCCACTCCCTTGCCGAGCATCGGCGTGTAATGATTGCTGTTCAACGCGCCGCCGAAGGACGGGTCAATGTCGCCGTAGCCTTTGTCGCCGTCCACCTCGACGCTCAGAAAGCGGACCACCAGCGTGTCGCCCGGCTCGGCGCCTTCGACGTAGAACGGTCCAGTGAGCGGGTTAAAGCCAGGAACCTTCAGGCCGGCCGCCTCTACCGCCTTGCCGTCGGCGTCCACGGTGTTGGTCTCGATGATGCCTCCGCGCGGAACTCGCGCGACGGGTGCCGAGGGTCCGTACACGTACTTGAGATCCTGCATCTTCAAGTCGTAGTGCGTGACGGGAGCATCTTGGGCGAAAACGCAGGAACAAGCCGCGAGGGCAAGGAAGAGAAGTGTGGTTTGGGGCCGCATGATTCAGCTTAAATTAGGATGCCGCGTATGCCAATCTGTCGCGTTTTGGTATGCGCGCGCGAGCGCCAGCATTTTGGCTTCGCCGTAAACCTTGCCCGTGAATGTGATGCTGGTGGGCAGGCCTTTCGCCGTGAAGCCGTTGCGCACGACGACGGTCGGCTGGCCCGTGAGATTCGTCAAGGTAGTATTCAGATCCAGGATGCTGTCAGGCTTCGGCGGATGATGCGAGGTAATTGGGGCAAGATAGACATCAATGTCCGACATGGTTCGCGCCATGGCTTCCATCAGGAGATAGCGGACACGCGTCGCCTGGATGTACTCCACTGCCGGAACGAAACGATTGATGCGGTACAGATTCGCATCGGAATCCTTGTCCTGGCGAACCATCGTGTCGGTTTGCCGGTTGCGCGTGAAGGCGTCGAAGGCGGCCGAGAATTCCACCTCCATGATGCGCATCAGATCTTCGATGGGATAGCCGGGAAAATCAATCGGCTTGAGCTGGACGCCCATGGCGCGCAGTTTGTCGAGCGCTGCGGCGTCGTTGTCCGCCTCTTCACGAGTCGGCCGCGGCTCATCAAAGGCGGCCTTGAGATAACCAACCTTGAGCTTCCGGACGTCGATAGACGCATTCCAATTGAAAGGTACGGACGTGGCTGTGAGATCTTTGCCGTCCGGACCCTGGAGCGCGTCCAAGACAAGCGCGCAGTCTTCCACGCCGCGGCAGATCGGCCCAGCTTTGTCCAAACTCCAGGCCAGCGTCATCACCCCATGCCGGCTGACGCGGCCGAAACTGGGGCGCGTGCCGTAAACTCCGCAGCGCGTCGATGGCGCGACAATGGACCCGCCCGTTTCGGTTCCGATGGAGAATCCCACGCAACCCGCGGCAGTGGCCGACGCGGGCCCGGCCGATGAACCGCTGGAGCCTTCCTCCGGATTCCACGGATTCTTCGTCTTGCCGCCGAACCAGGTGTCGCCGCCGGCCAGTTCTCCGGTTGTCAGCTTTGCAATCAGCACCGCGCCGGCTTTTTCCAGGCGCTCGACAATGGTCGCGTCTTCATCGAAGCTTTGATTCTGAAACGCGACCGCGCCCCAGGTGGTTTTGTAGCCTTTCTTGGAGATCAGGTCCTTGGCGCCCCAGGGGATGCCATGCAGAGGGCCTCGATACCTGCCCGCGGCGATTTCGGCGTCGGCTTGCTTGGCCTGCTTCATCGCAAGGTCGTCGGTGAGCGTGACCATGAATTCCAACTTGGGGTTGTAACGCTTCAGCCGGTCCACGTACATTTCCGTCAATTCGACCGAGCGCACCTGGCGCGTCGCCACGAGGGCGGCCAGCGCGGGCAAAGGCCAAAACGCGACGTCCTCCAGATTGGTCGGGCGCTGAACCACCGGCCGCTCGCTCATCTTCATCGGCCGGCGAACCATATCGAACCGCATGCCCGGCAGTACGGGGCTGAAGCGCAGGCATGAGACGACGCTGTTTGCCAGAGGAATCTGGCGCAAATGCTCGTACTGAGTAAGGTGGTTGTTGACGTCGTCAATGAGGAGCTTCCGGTCGGCGTCGGTGAACTGAAGCCCGGCGATCTGCTCGGCCGCCTTCAACATGTCCAGCGTGATCCTGGGCTCTTGCTGCGCTTCCAATTGCGTCCAGAGCGTCTCCGGCAGCAAAGTGGACGCGAGGCTCGTGGTGGTGAAATAGGCCAGAAACCGGCGGCGATCGGGCATCGGATTAATTCCCAGCCAGAAGAGCGCGGATCGCCTTCACGGTGACGTCCGTGCGATACGCAATGATTTTCTTGCCGTCCTCGAGGGCCCGGGGCGATGCCAGGTCGAGGCCGTTAATCGTAGTCTTGTGCGCCTTCCGCCGCTCCGGCATGCGCACGCCGTTGGGATCGATGACCAAGGAAATCACTGAAGAGTAGTAGTCGTCGTGATAGCCGTCGCGCGACTTCTCATGGACGCCGAGCACGTCGTGCTGAAATTTCTCCACGTCGTCGTAATCATAGTAAGCCGCGACATAAAGCGCCCGTACGCCAGAGCCTTTCCACTTCCCTGAGAGATCTTTCGCCGCTTCGACCGCACCTTTCTGGTCGCCGCCGTGGTCCACCAGAAAGAGAACGTTCTTGAAACCTTCGGCCTTGAGGCTGTTGGCCATGTCCTCCAGCATGTTCTTGTATGTGTCGCTCGAAAGCACGATGCTGCCGGGGCTGCTGGAAGTCTCGGGATTTCCGGGCGCCATGCTCACCACGGGAGCGCACAGGGCGTTGCCCAGCTCACGCGCGATCTTCTCGCCGATAAATCGCACCACGCTGTCGTGCTGGCTCACCGTGACGTACGGCCCGTTGTCTTCCATGCCGCCCACCAGGACCAGCGCGCTCGTCTTGCCCGCCTGCAGCGAGTCGCGGATTTCGAGCAGCGTCATGTCCTCGATCCACACCGTGTCGTGCATTGCGATCGGCCGGGCCATCTTGAGCACGTCGACGCGCGGCGACGGCGGCTGCGCGAAGGCTAAGCTCGCGGCGACCGCTACCAATGCCGGTGCGGCCAACCTTACGTGGTTCATAGAAACTCCTTCGAGTGAGTTTAGCAGCAGCTCGACTTGGAACCAGCGCGTGAGGATGCGATCAATTGAGCGAGCCGACGACAGCTTCCACCGCTTCTAGCACTTTTCCGTCTCTGACAACCCGGGTCAGAGTGTTGATGTCATTGTAGAGCGGCCGATCCTCTTCCAGGGTTGGAACATATTCGCGGATTGCTTCGTAGGCTGCCGCGGTCGCGGGAGCGGGACGCACGGGAGCGCGAAAGTCGAAGGCCTGCGCGGCCGCCATCAGCTCGATCGCCACAACCTGCCAGCAGTTCTCAATGATCTGCCGGGTCTTGATGGCCGTGGTCATTCCCATGGACACGAAATCTTCCTGATCGGCGGCAGCGGGAATGGAGCCTGCCGCGGCCGGATTGCTCAGCACCCGGTTTTCCGCGACCAGCGCACCGGCCGTGTACTGAGAGAGCATCAAGCCCGAGAACATCCCGGCTCCCTTGGTGAGGAACGCCGGCAGACCCATCGACAGGTGCGGGTTCATCAAGCGGTTCAGGCGCCTCTCGGACAACACCGCGATGGTGGTGAGGGAAAGGCCGAGCAATTCCAAGCCAAACGCCATCGGAGTGCCCTGGAAGTTCGCGCCGGTCAGCACCAGGTCCTCGTCGGGGAAGAAGACCGGGTTGTCGGCGGCGTGGTTCAGCTCGATTTCCAGCATGTAGCGAGACCATTTGCATGCGTCCCGCGCGGCTCCAACCACCTGCGGGCAGGAACGAAGCGAATAGGCATCCTGGACTTTCTTGCCGGGCCGGCGCAGCAACTCCGATCCAGCGGTGAGCTTGCGAATATTCTCGGCGCACTGTTGGGCGCCGGGATAGCCGCGCACCGCGTGCAGGCGATGGTCATAGGCGACCATGTTGGCGTTGAGGGCCTCCAGGGTCATCGCCAGTGCGATCTCCTGCGTCTTCAGCCAGCGTTCGGCGTCGTAGATTTGAAGGCAGCCCATGCCGGTGATCAAGTCCGAGCCGTTAATAGCGGCCAATCCGTCTCGCTCGTGGAAAACGATGGTCGGGATCCCAGCCAAGGCCATGCCTTCCTGCGCCGGCAGCCTTCTGCCCTGGTAGAAAACTTCGCCTTCGCCCATCATCGTGATCGCGCCTTGCGCCATCGGCGCCAGGTCGCCGCAAGCACCCACGGAACCCTTTTGGCACATCACCGGCGTGACGCCTTTATTGATCATTGCCACTTGAGTTCGCACGATCTCTAGGCGAATTCCCGAGTGGCCCCAGCAGTGTGTGTTTAAGCGTGAAACAATTCCCGCGCGCGCGTCTTCTTCCGCGCACGGTTCGCCGCAGCCGGCGGCATGAGAGTACAGAAGGTATTTCTGGAAGCGTTCCGCTTGTTCCGGAGTGAGCACGACATCGGCCAGTTCGCCGATGCCGGTGTTCACGCCGTACATGGTCTCGCGCTTCTTAATTTTTCGCTCCAGAAGATCGCGGCACTTGGAGATACGGGCGGCGGCTTCGGAGTCGAGGCCAATTTTTCTACGATATCGCGCGATGCCGGCAACTTCCTCAATCGTCAGGGAATGGCCGTCCAGAGTGATCTCCTCAGTCGCCGGGCCGGCATGATCAATCGCATTCATCATGCGCAGTATGACAAAGGACCTGGCAACCGTGAAGTACAATTCAACGGTAACGTGCCGTCAATTCGGAAGAAACTCTGGCGAGTCGCCGTGATTTCCAGAAGAAATCGCTGTCGCCCGCTCGATTAAAACTCGTATCGCGCCGAAAACTGGAACACGCGCGGGCTGCCGAATGTCGTGGTGTACTGGCCGAACTTGTTCGGGTCGGCGAGACTCATAATTCCGCCGTCACCGCTGTTCACGTCCCCCTGGCTGTTGGGGTCGAACCGAACGGAGTTGGAGATGTTGAACGCCTCCGCACGGATCTGCAGCGTATGAGGCTGGTCCTTGTACGTAAACAAGTGGAAGCGTTTTGAAAGCCCCAGGTCCAGGCTGAACGGTCCTTGACCGCGAATGATATTACGCGATCCGATCTGCCCGGCTATCGTCGGTGTGAATGCCCCCAGCGCGGTTGCAGGATCGCTGAAGATATTCGGCCCGCCCGGCGTGCCGGGCACCGCAGACGAGGCGTTCTTGCTGGTCTGCTGCGGCGGAAGCGCCGAGGTCTGAGTGGCAAATCCCCAGAAGTCCCAAACGGTCGGGAACCCAACGCCATTCTGCACGCTCACCGGCAATCCGCTATCGGCCGTCAGCACGGTACTGACTTGCCATCCGCCAACCAGACTGTCCACGAACTTGTTCGCATTTCCGAGGAACGGTTTGCCTTTGCCGAAAGGCAGTTCGAAGACGCCCAGTGAACTGAAGATGTGCGTGATATCGTAATCGCAAACCGATTTATTCAGCCTTTGAGTAAATCCGTTGTAGATCGAACCCTGGGGATCCACGGCGCCAATCGCTTCCGGCGAGGAGCCCAGGTCTTCGCACTTTGACCAGGTATAGTTGAAGTCGAACTGCACGCCGTGGCTGAAAGCCTTACGCAGCGTGATGTGCATCCCGTTGTAATTGCCTCGGCCAATCGAGCGAAACGCATACAGCGCCGCATACTGGCTGTTCCACATGGAATACGGCCCCAGTTTGCTGCACGATGGGTCGCAGTTGGCGTCGACGTTCAGTAACGCGGTGGTCCAATCGCCTCCCGAGGCCAGATACTTGGTGTAGACTCCCTGCGTCGCTGTCAACCCATTGCCCGCCGCGCCGGGCCACATGTTCTGCCAGAACGGAATGTTCGGAACAGTGTTGGGGGCGGCACCGGCAAAGACATACGGCGCCATCGCCGCGACAGCCTGATAATAAGTCTGGCCCGAAGTCGGATCCACCAAATTGGTCATCTGCGCGAAGTCTTCGCCGATGAGAGAGCGGATCGCTTCCCGGTGGACGCCGGCGACCTGCAGATAGAATCCTCCCTTGAACTGCCGTCCGAAGCTCAGGTTCCAGTTCATGGTGTAAGGCGCCTTCAACTGATCGTCGATGGTCTGAGACTGCAGCTGGATGGGCGGCGCTGTCTGCGGGAACCCTCCCAGAGGAGCCGCGGGAAAGGACGAGAGCGGCGGCGAGTCGACACCAGTAAAACGAGGTAACGTAGCGATGATTTGTCCCGGTTGGCTTTGAACCTCGGTGGAAAAACCAACACTGTTGGCGAAGTCGCGCTCCAGGCCTTCGCCGAACGCGTCGTAGAAAATGCCGAAGCCAAAGCGGATGGAAGATTGATCGGGACCGCCGAACAGGAACTTGGATAAGCCGGAAGTGCCCTGCGGCGAATAAGCGATTCCGAATCGCGGCGCCCAGTCCGTCTGGAACGGATAGAGCCCCCGCCCGGTTGTCTTCGCCAGCTCATACACCACGTTGCCGGCGTTGGCTTGAGACTCGCCCTTGGAGTTGTAGTAGATGCGGTTCGCCCACCAATTGGCCAGCGGTTGCGAGGAGCTGACATTGTAACCCTGCGTCTCGTAAATCGCCGGGTTCAGGCCCAAACGCAGCCCATAGGAAATGTTCAGGCCGCGCGTCACCTTCCAGGAATCCTGGACGTACATGTCGTAGTGCTGCTCTTTGAAAATCCGGTTTACCGGGGCCCCCTGGGCCAGCGTTTTTCCTTGCAGGTCGTAGTTCGCGTAGGTCTGCAATTTGGCCTGCAGGCCGAGCAGCGTAGCCATGATGTCAATGGTGCTCAAACTGCGTTGCGCGTCCGAGGGAAGCAGCGGCCCACCGTCGCCTTCCAGGTAGAGGCCGTCTTCGATGGCTCGATCAAACGAAGTCGAATCGCTGGTGTAGTTGTTGTGAATTAGCAGAAGCTCGGTTCCGAAGCTGATCGTGTGCGCGCCTTTGGTCCAGACGATATCGTCGTGAATGTCGTGGGTGGGAATGATCTGCGCGGTACCCGTGGTGGTGCCATACGGGTTGTCCATCGAATTGAGAAGCACGTAAGGCGAAGCCAGCACGCCGGTGGTCTGAACGCCTTCCCGCGTGTAGCCGTAGCGCAGCGTGTTGACCAGCGTGGGTGAAACAACCGTGGTCAAGCCCGTAGCGAATCCCTTGCTGTTGTTTAGGTAAACGCTGTTTGCCGGCTGGCCGGGGAATTGCGGGCCCTGGATGGCGTAGTTGTCGTTCTGCAAATTGCCACGAAAGAAGAAGGAGTTCTTGGGAGTAATCTGATAGTCGATTTTGGCGATGTAGGTGTTATAACGCAGCGGCGCCGGCGCATTGAAGCGGAATCCGGCGGTGTTCAGGCCGTCGCCGGTAGTGTTGTCGTTGGCGTGCGGATACATCTGAAAGAGCGCCAGCGAAGCTGGATCTTCGCCAATGCCGCCGGTGTCCAGTTGCTGGACTTGCGCGGGCGAAAGGCTGCCGATGCTCCCGTCGTTGCGCACATACTGCACGATGCCCTGCCGGAGCGTGTCGGTGGGAACTACGCGCAGCGCGCCCTGTTCGCTCGCGTCTTTGCGCCCTTCGTAGTTTAGGAAAAAGAACAGCTTGTCTTTCTTGATCGGCCCGCCGACATCCACGCCATACACATTGCGGTTCAGCTTCTGGGTTGGCACTCCCGCAGAATTGTTGAAGAAGGTGTTCGCGCTGGTGGCGGTGTTGCGCAGATATTCATATAGCGCCCCGTGCACGACGTTGGTGCCGCTCTTTGTCACCAGGGTGGCCTGCGCGCCGGAGCTGTGGCCGTATTCGGCGCCCGCGTTGGTGGTGATGGTCCGAAACTCCTGGACCGAATCCAGTGTCACGCGCAAAACGCTGGTGAACGATGCGCGATTTTGCTGATCGTTCACATCCACGCCGTCCAGTGTGACGTTGCCCTGGTCGGATTTGCCGCCGTCCACAGCGCCGCTCCGCGGATCATTGAGCGAGACATGGCCGTTACCCGACAGGCTCAGCGTCGGCTGATCCTGCGCGCCCAGGTAAGCAACCCCGGGCTGAATGGCCAGCAGGCCCACCACGTTGCGAGCCTCGAACGGCAGTTGCGTGATGGCCTGCGTTCCGACGGCGTTGCCAATGGTCGCATCCGTCGTGTTCACCAGCGTCGCCTCGGCGGAGACCGAAACCGAAGATGCCACCGTGCCGACCTTCTCGAAATTCAGATCCACCGTGGCCGGGGTATTGATCAAAAGCTGCACCGTTACGGTGACATCGTTGAATCCCGCCGCCTTCGCCGTGAGCTTATAGTTACCGGGCTGTACCTGGGAGAATGAATAGCGGCCCTGGCTATCGGAAACGTCGTTTCGCTCGGCGCCCGTATTGACGTTAGCTAACACGACGGTGGCACTGGGGATTACTGCTCCGGTGGGGTCCTTCGTGCTCCCCGAGACAGACGTCAATCCCTGCGCGCGAAGCATCGCCACAAGACAGAAACTACACAGTAACAACTCACTTACTTTTCGCATTCATGCACACCTTTCCTGGCTTACCCCGTGGGGTGTGTTTCGCGGCGGGGCGTATTCGCTTCGAATACTACGTTGTACGCGAGTTGCCACATTCTAAAACGACACAACTGCTTTTGCAAGAACGAATCCACGAAAAAAGCCCGTATGTGTACTCGATTGTAAGGCGGATGGCGCACCAGAACAAGCGATCGCACTGCCCGCAAGGCGATTTGGACGGCGTCTCGCCGCTCGCATACGCGCTTGCCGACGCATTTTCTAACAGTTCCGAGCGCGCTGGAACAACAATTGTGTGGAAGTAGCTCTTCGCTAGAATGTACTGTACAAATGATCACCAGCAGTGAAATCAGCCCTCTGCTCGACGAAATAGCATTGAAGCTGCTGGAGGAGTTGCAGAAGAACGCCCGCCTTTCCTATGCCGACCTGGGGCGCGCCGCCGGGCTCTCCCCTTCCGCCACCGCCGAACGTTTGCGCCGCCTGGAAGATGCAGGGATCATTCGCGGCTACCACGCCGACGTTGACCCCTCGAGCCTCGGCCTCGGCATCATGGCGCTGATTCGCATGAGTTCCGACGGCGCCCAGTATCGGCAGTTGATGACGTTTCTCGGCGACTGCGAACAGATCCGCGAATGCTACCACGTCACCGGCAGTGACGCGCTGAACATGAAGGTACTGGTGTCCTCCATCGCGGAATTGGAAGAGCTCATCATGAAGCTTCTGAACTACGGCGTCCCTACCACGAGCATCGTGCTGTCCACGCCGCTCATCCGGAACGCCTATCGGCTGGCCGGGAGCCGGACCGCCAACTCACGGAAGAAGCGGTAGTCAAAGTTGCGTCTTCGATTTCACGGCAGGTCGGCCGATGTAAGCTCATTTCGGGCAAAAATGGCCGGTCCCGCCGGTCAATCGCTCTTCTCCGTTCCAAGCCCCTCAGTGTAGGCTAAACTTATTGGATAGAGCGTTTTCGCGAGACCTCTACAGATGAAGACGAGTCGCAGAGAAAACCCGTCTTACCGGCAGCCAAGTTGCCTCCCGGTTTCCAGGGAGCCGTGATGAGGATGCGAGAGAAATTTACTTTTTTGAGCGTCGTGATCTCCTGTGCCGTGGCCACTGGGGCCACGATGCCGGTGGAGTCCCAGCAGGCGCTGGTCAATCAATACTGCCAGGTTTGCCATAACGACAAGATGAAGTCGGGCGGCTTTTCCTGGAAGAGCATTGACCTGGCGCACCCTGATCAACACGCCGAGCAAGTGGAGAAGGTGATTCGCAAGCTGCGAGTCGGCTTGATGCCGCCTCAAGGGATGCCGCGTCCGGACGCTCAAACGGTCAAGGCCTTTGTCGCTTCGCTGGAATCCGCCCTCGATCAGGCTGCGTCCGCGCATCCCTATGCCGGCCGTCCTGCCTTGCACCGTCTGAATCGAACCGAGTATGCGAATTCGATTCGCGACCTGCTGAATGTGAAGGTGGACGTCGCTTCGCTTTTGCCCGCCGACGACATGAGCCATGGCTTCGACAACATGGCCGATGCCCTGAACTTTTCTCCGGCGCTCATGGACGCTTACGTGAAGGCTGCGGGCAAAGTCAGCCGGCTGGCGGTGGGGGACATCGACACCACGCCGTCGGTGGCCACTTATCAGCTCTCCAAGAGTGTGTCCCAGATGCGGCATGTCGACGGAGCGCCGATCGGCACTCGCGGCGGCCTGAGCGTCGTCTACAATTTCCCGCTCGACGCCGAGTACGTCTTTAAAATGACCTTCTACTACTCGGTGGATGGCCCGCTGTTTGGAAAGAGTCAAGGAAAAACCCAGCAACTCGAAGTCTCCATCAACGGCGCCCGGGTAGCTTTGTTGGACATCGACCCGAACCGCACTAAGTGGGACGATCTCCAGACTCCGCCCATCAAGGTGAAGGCCGGGCCTCAGCGCGTTTCGGCCGCATTCATCCAGCACTCCGAAGGACCGCTCGAAGACGTCGTTTCGCCGATTGAATACAGCCTGGTGGACCTCAACGAGGCAGACATGGCGGGCTTAACGTCTCTACCGCACCTGCACGATTTCGCCATTAGCGGCCCGTATAACGCTTCGGGCGTTGGCGATACGCCTAGCCGGCGCAAGGTCTTCATCTGCCATCCCGCTGGCGGCGACGACATCGATTGCGCCCGCAAGATCATCTCGCGGCTGGTCCGTCAGGCTTACCGTCGGCCCGCCGAGGAGTCCGGCGTCGAAGAACTGATGAAGCTCTATGTGGCCGGCCGCAATCGCGACGGCTTTGAAGGCGGAATCCGCCTGGCCATCCAGGCGATGATCGCCAATCCGAAGTTCATCTTCCGCTTCGAACCGGCGCCCGCAAATGTCGCCCCCGGCGCCAACTATCGCATCGACGATCTGGAACTTGCCTCGCGCCTGTCTTATTTTCTCTGGAGCAGCGCGCCCGACGATCAGTTGATCACGCTGGCAAGCCAGGGCGAGCTGTCCAAACCGGCGGTGCTCGAACAGCAAGTCCACCGCATGCTGGCCGATCCGAAATCGGAGGCGCTGTCGTCCAATTTCGCCACCCAGTGGCTGCATTTGCAGAATCTGAAGACCGCGCAACCGGACGCCTATCTTTACCCGAACTTCGACAAGAACCTCGCCGAATCGATGCAGCGCGAGACGGAGCTGTTCTTCGACAGCTTCGTTCGCGAAGATCGCGACATGCTGGGGCTGCTGACCGCCGATTACTCCTACGTCGACGAAATCCTGGCCAAGCACTACGGAATCCCGAACGTCTATGGCGCGCGGTTCCGGCGTGTCGAGCTTCCAGGTGAAAATCGCCGCGGCCTGCTGGGGCAGGGCAGCATCCTGACCCTCACCTCGGTATCCAATCGCACTTCTCCCGTTCAGCGCGGCAAGTACGTTCTCGAGGTCCTGCTGGGAACTCCGCCGCCACCGCCTCCGCCCAATGTGCCCGCGCTCGGCTCTAATTCGTCCAGCGGCGAAGTGCGGCTCATGTCGGTGCGCGAGCGCATGGAGGAGCATCGCAAGAACCCTACTTGCGCGTCCTGCCACAAGCTCATTGATCCGATCGGCTTCGCGCTGGACAATTTTGACCCCGTGGGAGCCTGGCGCATTAACGATAGCGGTTTGCCGATCGACGCAACCAGCCAGATGTTCGACGGAACTAAGCTGGACGGCCCGGCCAGCCTGCGCGAGGCGATCCTCAAACACTCGGACGCCTTTATCGGAACGTTCACCGAAAACCTGCTGGCCTACGGCCTCGGACGCGTGATCGACTACCGCGACATGCCCACCGTGCGCGCAATTGAGCGCGAGGCAGCCAGCCAGGACAATCGTTTTTCGGCTTTCGTGCTGGGCATCGTGAACAGCCTCCCATTTCGAACCAGCCTGGCGGAAAGCGCCGGCCCCGCGGACGGAGCCACGGCGGCTCCCAACGAGTCCCAACCATCCAAGACGCTGGTAACCCAAGGTGGAAGCAATCAGGAGACGAAGGGCAATGTACATCACTAAGAAACACCTTTCCCGGCGGACCGTTTTGCGCGGCCTGGGCGTTGGCGTCGCGCTGCCGCTGCTGGACTCCATGGTCCCCGCGCAGACGCCGATCGCCAAAACCGCCGCGTCCGCTCGCCCTCACCTGGCGTGCATTGAGATCGTGCACGGCGCAGCCGGCAGCACCCAGGACGGATCGAACAAGCACTATTGGTCGCCCGCCAAGGAGGGCGCCGATTTCGAATTCACCAAGATTCTCAAGCCGCTCGAGCCCTTTCGGGATTACGTAACGATTGTCACCGGAACCGATTTGAACCCCGCCGGCGCATACGTCGCAGCCGAAGAAGGTGGCGACCACTTCCGTTCCAGCGCGGCGTTCCTCACCGCCGGCCACGCCAAAATGACCGAAGGCGCGGACATCTTCTGCGGCACGTCGATCGATCAGATGTACGCGAAGCAGTATTGCCAGGACACGCCGCTGCCGTCCATTCAGCTTTGCATTGAGAGCGTCGACGGATCGGGCGCTTGCGATTACGGCTATTCCTGCGTGTATTCGGACACGATCAGTTGGGCCTCTCCCACCACGCCGCTGCCCATGACGCGCGACCCGCGCCAGGCCTTCGAGAGCTTGTTCGGCGACGGCGGAACGCCCGCTCAGCGCATCGCCCGCGAACAGGAATACGGCAGCATTCTCGATCTGATCCGCCAGGATGCTGCGCGTCTTTCGAAATCGCTCGGTCCGAGCGACCGCAATCGCTTGGACGCCTACTTGGAGGACGTGCGCGAGATCGAGAGGCGCATCCAGAAAATCGAGCAATACAATTCGAACAGCGCCACGCGCGCACTGCCCGCCGCGCCGATCGGCGTTCCCGATTCCTTCGACGAACACGTCCAGCTCATGTTCGATCTGCAGGCCCTCGGCTTCATGGCCGGCGTCACGCGCGTGTCCGCTCTCAAGATGAGCCGCGACGTCTGCCAGCGCGTCTACCCCGAAAGCGGTGTGAAAACCGCTTTCCACTCCTGCTCCCACCACGGCGAGAGCCCGTCGAAGATCGAGGAATTCGCGCAGCTCAACCAGTACCACGTCAGCAAAGTGGCTTATTTCCTGAATAAGCTGAAGAACACGCCGGATGGCGACGGCAGCCTGCTGGATCATTCGGTGGTGCTCTATGGCAGTCCCATGGGCGATTCCAACGTTCACAATCACAAACGCCTGCCGCTGTTCCTGGCCGGACACGCCAACGGAGCCTTCAAAGGCAATCGCCACGTGGTCACCAAAGACGGAACGCCGATGGCCAACGTTCTGTTAACGGTGTTGCACCGACTCGGAATCGAGGCCCCGCGCATCGGCGACAGCACCGGGGAAGTTGCAATCTAATGTGGTGCAAGGGTCTGTTTGCGGGTCTTTTCCTCACCGCGTTGGTTTCCAGCGCCGCCGTTGACACTCGTCTGGCCGACGCCGCTCAACAGGACGACTTGGTTGCGGTTCGCAGCCTGCTCCAACAAAAGGCCGACGTCAACGCGCCGCAGGGCGATGGCATGACAGCCCTGCACTGGGCGGCCTCAAACGACGATCTCGCCATGGTCCAGGCACTGCTCGCCGCCGGCGCCAACATAAAAGCCGAAACGCGACTCGGCGGCGTCACCCCTCTCTTCCTGGCCTGCAAGAACGGCGACGCGTCCGTCATCGAAGCTCTACTGAAGTCCGGCGCCGGCGTCAATTCAACGGACTCCCATGGCACCACCCCGCTGATGATCGCCGCCGCATCAGGCAGCGCCCCGGCTGTAACTGTTCTGTTGGATCACGGCGCGCAAGTGAATGCCAAGGAATCCAGCCACGAGCAGACGGCCTTGATGTTCGCCGCCGCTCTCAATCGCGATGCCGTCATCAAGGTGCTCCTCGCTCACGGCTCGGACAGCAAGATGACGTCGAAAGCCCTCGATCCGGGTTGTGGATCGGTGTTCGATGTCAGCGGCTGCGTCCCCGTGGATCAGGACGGCAATCCCGTGGACGAACAGGGAAGGCCCGTCACGAAAGAAAAAGACAAAAACCAGCTGCCGCAAGACGCCAAGGCCGCAATTCCGGACAAGAGCGGTGAAGTCGCCGAATTGCAGGCTCAGGTGCAAAAGCTTTCAGCTCAACTGGAAGAGCTGCAAAAGCATCCGGACGCTAAGTCGAAAAAGTCGAAGGAAGCTGGGGCCCCCTCTTCCAAAGACGCTGCCAAGAAACCCGAAGAGAGACGCGGCCCTACCTCGATGGGCGGGATGACAGCCCTGTTATACGCCGCGCGCGATGGCCAGATGGCTGCGGCACGCGCTTTAGTGGAAGGCGGCGCCGATATCAACGATCCCGGCGCGGGTGAAAAGCTGACGCCGCTGATCATGGCGATCGCCAACGGCCACTATGACCTGGCGGAGTATCTGCTCGATCACGGAGCCGATGCAAAATATGTCAGTCCCTCCACGGGTCTCACCGCTCTCTATGCCACGATTGACATGCAGTGGGCTCCCTACGCTTGGTTCCCGCAGCCCATCACCGCGCAAGAGAAAACCAGTTATCTGGATCTGATGAAAGCATTGCTGGAGCACGGCGCCGATCCTGACGCCCGACTGAAAAAACACGTCTGGTTCCGCGCTCTTCCCGACGACAGTACGTGGGTGGACACCGCCGGAGCGACCGCCTTCTGGCGCGCCGCGCAATCGGACGACCTGGCCGCCATGAAGTTGCTGGTGGCGCACCGCGCGAATCCCTGGATCGCCACCACGCACGGTGACACGCCGCTGATGGTCGCGGCCGGATTAGGCTGGGCGCTCAATTTCAGCCGCAATGCGCCCGACTCCTGGATGGCGACCGCCAAGTACCTTCTCAACCTGGATGCCGACGTCAACGCCGTAGACGACAAAGGCTACACGGCTCTGCACGGCGCATCTTTCCGCGGCGACGACAAGATGATCGAGTTTCTGATCTCGAGCGGCGCCAAGACCAATCTCAAAGCCAAGAATGGCGACACCGTCGCCGACATGGCCAACGGGCCGTTCCATCATTCGATTCCGCATCCGGAAACCGTCGCTCTTCTGGAGAAACTGGGTTCGGGCAATTCGCACAACTGCCGCTCGGATCAATGCGTCCCGGAAATCGACGAAGGCAAACCAGCGCCCGTCGCCGATGCATCCGCCAAGCCCGCTCCCGCCCCGGCGCCCAAGTAGAAAGCGTTTCACGATTGTCCCCCAAGCCATCCGTTAGCGGCGTCGAAGCCTTCCTGGAAGGAGTCAGGCCGGAGGTGCGCAGCCTCCCGCTTTACAACGCCGGCGTCTCCAGCGAGTACGTTCGCGCGCAGTATCACGTCCAGGAGGTCGCGAAATTAGGGAGCAACGAAAATCCTTACGGCACCAGCCCGAAAGTGCTGGCAGCCATCGCGGAGGCAGTCCCCAAAGTCTCCCTGTATCCCGATCCGTTCTGCAACGATCTGCGCGCTGTGCTCTCCCAGCGTCTGGACGTGGCTCCCGGACGCTTCGGCTTCGGCAACGGCTCGGACGACCTGATTGCGGTCGCCGTGGAGTCGTTTCTTTCTCCCGGCGACGAAGTGCTGACGCTTTCTCCTTCCTACGGGCTGCACGTCATCTTCTCGCAGTCCTTCGGCGCGCGTGTGCGCATGGTCCCGCTGCGGCAGGATTATTCGTTCGACGTGCCGAGCTTCATCTCCGCCATGACGCCACCCACTCGGATGATCATGTTCAGCAATCCGTCCAACCCCGTCGGTGCTTCCATGACCGAAGACGACCTCTGCCGCCTGCTCGACGCCATCCCCGACACGACTATCCTGGTCTTCGATGAGGCCTATTTCGACTACGGCGCTGTCGATCCCGCATATCCTCCGTTCCTGAAAATGCTCGAGTCCAGCCGCGTCCCCTGGCTGGTTCTGCGAACCCTCTCGAAAGCCTATGGACTCGCCGGCCTGCGCGTCGGGTACGCCATTGCATCCCACCCCGAACTGATCAACCTGATGGATCGCGTACGCGGTCCCTTCAACGTCAACCGTCTGGCTCAGGTCGCCGCCATCGCCACGTTGGAAGACACTGCATTTGTCCAGGACTGCCTGCGCAAAACCACTGAGGAGCGCTCGCGCGTAGCACGCCGGCTCGAAGAAATGGGCTATCAACCCGCGCCATCGCTCGCCAATTTCCTCTTCTTCCACGCGCGCGAGGACGCATCCGAACTGGCAAGGCGCCTTCTCCCCCGCGGCGTCATCGTAAAGCCGTGGCGTGAGCCTGGCTTCACGGAACACGTTCGGGTTTCGATTGGTCTTCCTAAGCACAACGACCAGTTCCTGGCCGCCTTAGCGCAAGTCGCGCAACCAAAATGAAAGATCAGCACCAGACAATCGACGCCCTACGCACCGATCCCACCCGCCGAATTCGCGCACCTCGCGGCTCCGGTCTTACCTGTAAGAACTGGCTGGCGGAAGCGGCTTACCGCATGATTCAAAACAATCTGGACGCGGAAGTCGCCGAACGTCCCGAGAGCCTGGTGGTCTACGGCGGCATCGGCCGCGCCGCGCGCAACTGGGAGTGTTTCGATGAGATTCTCGCGCGGTTGAAGGCGCTGGAAGCCGACGAAACTTTGCTGATCCAATCCGGCAAGCCCGTCGGCGTCTTCAAAACGCATCCCGACGCGCCGCGCGTTCTGCTCGCCAATTCCAACCTTGTCCCCGCTTGGGCGACCTGGGAGCACTTCCACGAGCTCGACCAAAAGGGCCTCATCATGTACGGCCAGATGACCGCGGGCAGTTGGATCTACATCGGCTCGCAAGGCATCATCCAGGGAACCTACGAAACTTTCGCCGAAGCTGGACGCCAGCACTATGGCGGCAATCTCGCCGGCCGATGGATTCTGACCGCTGGTCTGGGCGGCATGGGAGGCGCGCAGCCGCTCGCGGCCACGTTCGCGGGCGCAGTCTCGCTGGTGGTCGAGTGCCAGCAGTCGCGCATCGACTTCCGTCTGCGCACGAAGTATCTCGACAAGCAAGCGAAAGACTTGGATGACGCCTTGGACCTGGTCAAGCTCCATTGCGGCCGTCAGGAAGCGGTGTCCATCGGCCTGCTCGGTAACGCGGCCGAAGTTATGCCCGAGCTGGTGAAGCGTGCCCGCAACGGCGGCCTGCGTCCCGACCTGGTGACCGATCAGACCTCGGCGCACGACCTGATCAACGGCTACCTCCCCGTCGGCTGGATTGTCGAGCAATGGGAAGCCGCCGCCGAAGATCCATCCAAGCATGCCGAACTCCGCGCCGCCGCCGCACGATCCTGCGCCGTCCACGTGCGCGCGATGCTCGACTTCCATGCCATGGGAGTGCCGACGGTCGACTACGGCAATAATATCCGTCAAGTCGCACTCGGAGAGGGCGTCCAAAACGCCTTCGACTTTCCCGGCTTCGTGCCCGCCTACATCCGTCCGCTCTTCTGCGAAGGCAAAGGCCCGTTCCGATGGGTCGCGCTGTCGGGCGATCCCGAAGACATCTACAAAACCGACGCCAAGATCAAGGAGCTTTTCCCGCAAAACGCCCACGTCCACCGCTGGCTTGATATGGCGCGCGCGCGGATCGCGTTCCAGGGCCTGCCGGCGCGCATCTGCTGGCTCGGCCTCGGCGAACGTCACTTGGCAGGCCTCGCCTTCAACGAAATGGTTCGCACCGGCGAGCTCAAAGCTCCCATCGTCATCGGCCGCGATCACCTCGACACCGGCTCCGTCGCCAGCCCCAATCGCGAGACCGAGTCCATGCGCGATGGTTCCGACGCCGTATCGGATTGGCCCCTGCTCAACGCGCTGCTGAACACAGCGGGCGGCGCAACCTGGGTCAGCTTCCATCATGGCGGCGGCGTCGGAATGGGATATTCGCAGCATGCCGGCGTCGTCATCGTGTGCGATGGAACCGAAGCCGCCGCGAAGCGCATCGAGCGTGTCCTCTTCAACGATCCCGCGAGCGGCGTTATGCGCCACGCCGACGCCGGTTACCCGCTCGCGGTCCAAACTGCCCGCGCGCATCATCTGAAGCTGCCACTGCTTCCCAATCGCCCTCTCCATCAATGACGGCACCCCTGACGCTCTGGCGCAACGGGCGGATCTGCCCGTCCGGCGATTCGGCCGATTTCATCTCGCCGGGCGCAATTGCGGTCAGCGGAGAAAGCGTCGCTTGGCTCGGCTGCGACGACGCCATTCCCGCCGACCTCCTCTCCTCCGCGCGCCGCGAGCACGACCTGCAACAAGCCTGGGTCACGCCCGGCTTGGTGGATTGCCACACGCATCTGGTCTACGCCGGCTCGCGCGCCGACGAGTTTGAGCGGCGCTTGTGCGGCGCCAGCTACGAAGAGATCGCGCGCAGCGGAGGCGGCATCAATTCCACCGTGCGCGCCACTCGCGCCGCGGACGAAGAAACACTCTTCCGCCAATCCGCACGGCGCTTGGAAGCGCTGCTCTCCGAAGGCGTCACTGCAGTCGAGATCAAGTCGGGCTATGGCCTCCGCCTCGCCGACGAGCGCAAAATGCTTAAAGTGGCGCGGCGTCTCGGTGAAACATACCCGGTCGCTGTCTATACCACGTTCCTTGGCGCCCATGCGCTGCCCCCAGAATTCGCCGGCCGCGCCGACGACTATATCCGCGCCGTCTGCGACGAAATGCTCCCCGCCCTGGCTGACGAAGGTCTGGTCGATGCGGTCGATGTCTTCTGCGAAAACATCGGCTTCAGCCTCGCGCAAAGCGAACAGGTCTTCCAGCGAGCCTCCCAACTCGGCCTTCCCGTCAAAATGCACGCCGAGCAGCTCGCTAACTCGGGGGGCGCGAAGCTGGCAGCCCGCTACCACGCCCTTTCAGCCGATCATCTCGAGCACCTCGATGAATCTGGCGTCCTGGCCTTGAAGGATGCGGGCGTCGTTGCCGTCCTGCTCCCCGGCGCGTTCTACTTCCTGCGCGACACTCACTTGCCCCCCATCGACCTGCTGCGTCGCCACCAGGTTCCCATCGCGTTGGCGACGGATTCGAATCCCGGCACGTCCCCCGCCACGTCGCTTCTGCTCATGCTGAATATGGCCTGCACGCTCTTTCGCATGACGCCCGCGGAAGCTCTCTTGGGTGTGACGCGCAACGCCGCCCAGGCTCTCGGCCAAAGCGCGCTTCATGGCACAATCGGGATTGGCCGCCCCGCCGACTTCTGCGTGTGGGACATCGGCTCGCTTGCGGAGCTTTCTTACCGCATCGGCTTCAACCCGCTCCGCATGGCCGTGCGCCACGGCGCTGAGATCTTCAGCAAGTCTGAATCGGAAAGGTTGCAATTCACAAAATAGAATGGCGAGACAACTGGTTGAATGTGTTCCCAACTTCTCGGAGGGGCGCGATGCCGCGAAAATCGACGCGATCGTTGCAGCCATCACCTCAGTTCCCGGCGTCGTGCTGCTCGATCGCGAATCCGACGTCGATCATAACCGCTGCGTCCTTACGTTCGTCGGCCCGCCCGCCGCGGTAGCCGAAGCCGCATTCCGCTCGGTGGAAAAAGCCGTGGCCCTCATCGATCTCACCCAGCATCAGGGCGCACACCCGCGCATCGGAGCCGCCGACGTCGTGCCCTTCATCCCCATCGAAGGCGTGACCATGGAGGAATGCCTCCAACTCGCCGAGCGCGCCGCCAACCAGATCTGGAACAAGCTGAAGGTCCCGGTCTATCTTTACGAAGCCGCCGCGAAGCAGCCCGACCGCGTGAATCTGGAAAACATCCGCCGCGGCCAGTTTGAAGCCCTGGTGAAAGAGATGGGCGCAGTGCCCGCGCGTAAGCCCGACATCGGCGACGCGGTGCTGCACCCCACCGCCGGCGCAACTGTAGTAGGCGTCAGGAAATTCCTGATTGCCTACAACATCAATCTCGGCACCTCCGACGTCAGCATCGCCAAAAAAATCGCCAAAACCATTCGCTTCTCTACCGGCGGCTTCCGCTTCGTCAAATCCATGGGCATCATGCTCGACGCCAGAAACCAGGCGCAGGTGTCCATGAACCTCACGGACTTCGAGCAGACCTCCATGCACCTTGTCTTTGAAACGGTGCGCCGCGAGGCGGAGCGCTACGGCGTGCCCGTCGTCGGCAGCGAAATCGTAGGCCTCGTTCCTAAGAAGGCGCTGGAGGCTTCCGCAGAATATTTCCTGCGCATCGAAAACTTTAAGCCCGAGCTGGTGTTGGAAAACAAAATGGCGGAGGCGATGGCATCGCGCAGCGGCATGGCCGAATTCATTGATGCGCTCGCGGCCCAAACCGCCACGCCCGGCGGAGGAAGCGCATCGGCGGCCGTAGCAGCCATGGCCGCCGCTCTCGGATGCATGGTAACCAAGTTCGCCAAGCAGGACGCCAACTCATTCGAAGACGACCGGCGCTATTTCATGGAAGCCGTCGATCGCGATTCCCAAGCGTTCGCCGAAGTGATGGCCGCGTATCGGCGTCCCAAAGAAGAGCGCGCACCGTTCATCGAACAGGCCCTGCACGGCGCTACGGAAGTTCCGCTGCAAATGGCCGAGCGCGTCGCTCAGATGCTTGTTCGCATCGAAGCGCTGCAAATCCCCGCGAAATTCCAGTCTGATGTCGTGGTCGCCAAAGTTCTAGGCACCGCGGCGAAAACCGGCGCACTCGAGAACGTCCACATCAATCTCGCTTCGATTCAGGATGCAGCCTTCCGCTCGTCCGTCGAAGCGCGATTGCGCGCGCTGAATGTGTAGCCGCTACGGTGTTTCCGGCGCTTCAGCCACCGCCGCCGCACTCACCTGAGCGCGCTTTCCCAGCGCCGCCGACCGAAGCATCAAGACTGCCGTGTAAATCACGGCCACAATCACCAGCCATCGCACCGCGTCCAGGGGCAGCGACTTCACCAGCAGCGCCGCCAGCAGAACTCCGGGAATTCCCCCGATGGTGAGCCCCAGGGCGGATTTCAGGTTATAACGCTTCTGCCGAATGAACGGAGCGCTCGCGCCCGGCTCCAGGAACGCTACCGCGCCCATCATGATCGGAAAAGCAGCGCGCGGGCTCATCCCCAGCAGATAGGTCACCATCATGCAGGGCGCGAAGAATCCGATGCCCAGCGTCATCAGCGCTCCCAGAATGGTGGTCACCACAACCGCCGCCACCAGCTTCACGCCGCTTAACGCCAGCAGTTCGCCGCCTCCCGGGAAAAGATGCAACTGCACCAGCAGCCCAAACAGCGCCGTCACGAGCAGCGTAATGCCCATACCGATCTGGATCTTCCGCTTGGGCCAGCGCGAGACAACCCCCGCGCCGAGCCATGCGCCCAATGTCGCGCCGCCGATCGTCAAAATCAGCGTCAGCGGCTGCACGCCCACCACAGCAATATACAGCAATCCTTCCAGAATGGATGGCAGCGTCACGCCCACATTCAGCGTCCCTGGAATGTCTTCGTCATGCACCAGCCCGAAGGATTTGAAGCAGAACGTAGTGGTCGCGAACGAGCCGATTCCCAGCGCGTCGAAGAAGTTCACCACCAGGCCGATGCCCAGGTCCAGCAGCCCCGGCATCTCCCGTTTTGCCCGCTGGTTCACCAGCGCGGTCACCCAAAAAATCAGGAAACCCACGCCGAAGAGGCCCAGCGCAATGTAGACGGCCGTTCGCATTGACTATTGCTTCATGGTACTCCAGCTATGCCGCCATACGCCGAAGACTGTAGATCGCGACGCCGACGACATTGCTTACGATCACCGTCAGGCTGATTTTGACCGCGTAGGCAAGCGGGCTGACCACATCGACGATCGGATATACAGCGATCATCAGTGCGACGAGGCTCGAAAAAAGTCCCGCCGCCGCAGCCACTTTCAGCCATCCGGGCAGGCCCTGCCGCAGTGCGCGATTCCCAACTAAGGGCAGAGCGAAAAGAGCAACATACGCGATCGCGTAATGCACATCGGACGCATTAATGAGCAATTGATTGGCTTCCTGCTCATGCACCCCCAGCATGCTGAGCACAATGAACGCCATAATGAGGATCGCCGTGAACAGGATCGAATTCACCGGTGTGCGCCGCTGTGGATGAAGCCGCGTGAACCAGCGCGGCAGCAGATGATCCCAGCCCGCGGTCATTGGCAGGCGAGTCAGGCCGGTGAATAACAGGCTGGAATTCGCGATCGAACGCCCCAGGATCAAAAGGATCGCGAACGGTGCGAACGCCGCCAACCACCCAGTCGTGCCGAAGGCGGCTCGGAATGTCTGGGGGATTGGCCCGATCAGGTTGATCGGCTGGTTACCCAGAAACGTCAGCACGGAGCTGGTCCCCAGAATGAACATTGCCGAGATCACCGGCGCTGACAGCACCACCGACCTCCCAATGGTCCTCTCTGGGTTTCGCGACTCTCCCGCCAGAATCGCGATGTATTCGAATCCGCTCAGCGCGCCGACCGTCATTTGGCCGAAGATCGCGAGGTTGAGCCAGCTGGGTTTGGGAGGATTCCAAGGGAATGGTTGATAGCTGTGGATCGTGCCGCGCAGTAGCCCCCAGATGGGCAGAGCAAGCAGAATCACGTAAGCAGTCAGAATCATGATGCTGCCGGTGTTATGGAGTATCTTCCCAATGCCGAGCCCATACACCGCCACCGCCGCGATAGCGAGCATGACGAGGCCGGTGAGGGCGAGCGTCGCAACTTTGCTCGTCGCCATCCACGCGCCCGCAGGGCCGATCATGTAACCGATGTCCGTCGGCACGCTGAACAGGATGGCGCTCGCCGATACGATCGCGTATATCCACAGATTCCAGGCGATCAGGAAACCGAGAAACGGATTGAACCCCAGCTTGGCCCACTGGTACAGCCCGCCCTCCAGCGGCATCAGGCGATTGAGGTAAATCACAACCACCGCCAGCGGCACGTAGAACAGCAGCATGGCTCCGAGCCAGAAGGCGACGTGCGACCGGCCCAGTTCCGCCGCCACGCCCACCCAGCTGGATCCGACGACGCATAACACCTGCGCCAGCGCCAGGTCCCGGAGCCCCAGCTCTTTCCGCAGCCCGGCCTGATCCTGCGCTGGAGACCCTACTGGCTTCGGGGACGGCGCCACGATCCACCAATCATGCCACAAGCGTTAAACTGGGGGCATGTTGTTCCGTCTTGTGCTATTGGCTGCGTTGGCGCTTCCGCTTTCCGCCGCGGCGCCGATGACCACGCTAACCATCCAGGTGAAGAGCAAGAGCGGCAAACCGGTCGAAGACGCCAGCGTGATCGTGAAGTTCGTCAAAGGCCATTCGGTCGTGAAGCTCGGCAAGAGCATTCGCAAGGAATGGGAAATGCGGACCAATCAGGAAGGCAGCGTCAAAATCCCTCCCATCCCGCAAGGCCAGGTGCTCATTCAGGTGATTGCCAAGGACTATCAGACCTTCGGCCAGATCTTTGACATCTCTGAGGAGCAGAAGACCGTGGACATCCGGCTCAATCCTCCCCAACCGCAGTACTCGAACCAGCACTGAAGACCGGCCTCGGCGCGGGCACGTCAGGGTTTAAAGTGGATCTCGTCCTTTTCGTTTTCGCAGTACGTTTCGATCAGGTCTGAATCCGCCAGAAGGTGGGCGGGCACCGTTGCGGTCCAAGGCTTCGCGTAAGCTTTCGGGTCATCAATCGTGATCACGATCTGCAAATGACCGAAATCCAGCCGGCGGAAACGCTCGGTGACGCGCCCGGCGTCGGTCTGCGGATGCCCCTTGGCAGTGTCCACCCATTCACGGCCGTTGAAACCCGTCGTCTCCACCACCAGAGTGTCGCCGTCCCAGTGGCCGATGGAATAACCCAGCCACGTCGGCTGCGGATCCACCGGAAACGGCCGGCCGTCCAGGAACACCTGGCGGAACGTCGAGTTGGCGGACGTCTCATACAGCAGGATCACCAGCTTGGGCGTCTGCACAATCTTGAACGGATGCGGCATGCTGCCGGCGGTCATGTCGATGCGCGGCACGCCGGGTGGCATGCACGCGGCCAAAAGATCGTCCTGGTGCTGCCGTCCTTCGCGCTGAGCCTGCAAGGCTTTGGCCCACGGCAGCATCTCCACGTCGCCCGGTTTCAAATCCTTGGCCAGATTGGTGAAGTACCCCTCTCCGCTCAACCAGGTTCCTTGAAGATCGGGTTTGCCGTCCGGCAACCTCGGCACCGGCGCCTTCAGGTCTACCTTGCCGTCGGCGGTGCGCGGTACGCCTGGCTCCTTGTAATTCAACCACTGCGCGCCAACCGGCGCGGCGGCCAGACAGAACAGAGCAGCGAAATAGCGTGGACTCACTGGGTCCTCCCGTTCCATCAATATTCCGGGGAAAGCTCGCGAGAGTCAAGCCTGGGTGATTTAAGCCTCGCCTGGTTTGGGGCGAACTACGCAGGCCACCCGGTCGCGAAGCCGGACGCCCGCTCCCCCCGAGACTGTCATATGGTAGATCGCTTGCGAGAAACGCTGCTGAAAGCAATCATATGAAATCCCAAGTCCTGGAAGCGATTGGCGAGAAGGAATTCAATCGATCGTCCCAAATCGAAGCAGCCCTGGCAGCCAACTCTCGAATTAAGTATTACTTCAGCCTGCTACAGACTGCATTGGCGCACGCCGACCATCCTGAGCAGCCCACCGAATCGCTGTCCCGGGAGCGTCTGGCCAGCGGCGTCGAGGACCGGGCTTTGGACGACCTGGTGGCTAACTCACACCGTGACAATAACTTATATCGGCTGCCGGGTTGTGCGGGCGTCTTGCAACGGATCGCCGGCGACGTCCGCACCATGGCCGACCCCGTATTTTGCGAAACGAACCCAACCGCGCTGACTACCGAGCTTCGGGACCGCGTGGAACGCCTGGTGGCTGGGCTTCCCCAGCCGGACAACGACCTGATCGATGCCAGCGCCATTGACGCCATCACCCGAGCAGGCGATGGCGCGCCCGACAGCTTGCACCGTCTTGTTATGGATTTGCATAAGCTTCTCAACACGATGCAGGCTGAGCTGGCCGAGGAGCGCCTGGACGGTGCGGCCGTCTATCACATCGACGAGTCCGACCGCCCGTTGATCTCCGCTTTCGCGGCCGGCCTGAATCGGACCGCACCGCTCAAGTTCAACCATCCTGGCCTCGCGACCACGGCGACCCGCATCGGGAACCGGCTAGTCATTCAGAACGATCTCGGGACCACGGACGCGCATGTCCTGGTGATCCACGTCGAAGGGCTGCGGGTTGAGATCACGCATACCGATGTGCACCCCGAGCGCGTCCAGTTCTTTCGCGAGATGCTCCAGCGTTACGATCTGACTTGGGGCGAAGAGCGCAACCAACAGGCGGACTCGCTTGCCCTCGGCCTTCCGTTTCAATTGATCACCGGCAGCTTCGAGGCGAAAGATTCGGCTGAGCTTCTGGCGTATCTCAATTTCCTCGGCTCCCGCCTGGTCTTCTTGATCGACTGGAATCGCGCGCGCAAGGAACTTCGAAGCTTTCTGCGCCGGAAGGACCGCACAGTGCTGCTCAGTTGGGCCGCCGAATCCGAGGTCGGCCATCGCGGCTTCCTCGAGCTGGGCGGCGCGCAGCTCATCAATCGCGCGATTGAAGACACCGCCAGCTCCGCGATCCACTTTGGCGACCGGCTTTGCGACGTGCTGGGAGATGCGGCCGCTCTGGATTTCCTTCGCTTCGTCTTTCGGGCCGCGGCGGAGGGATTGCGGGATCATCAATCCACGGGTTTGATTCACGACCGCGTGCGCGCCGAGCTGCAAGCTCATCTGAGCAGCGAAGGCAAGCGTCTGCTGCAACTGGCCGCCGAACATGCGGCTCTGATTTTCGAGATCGCCACGCTTGCGCGGGATGGATTTCGAACCATCGGGGCGGGCGAGAACGACGGCAGGTTCGAGCGCCTGGCCAGGCGCGCGCGGGAATTCGAGCAAAGGGCGGATCAACTGGTTGCCGCCAGCCTGGAAGCCGTCGAGCGCCGTCCGGAATATACGCCGCTGTTCCGCCTGCTCGAAATCGCCGACAACGCCGCTGACGAACTCGAAGAAGTCGCGTTTCTGATGGAGTTGCTGGTGGCGTCCGAACCGGGCGGCGATGTGCTGGATGCGCTCGGGAATCTGGCTGGTTCGCTGGTCGAAGCCTCTCAGGAATGGATCAAAGCACTGAGCCATGCAGCGCACATCGACAAGCCCGCCGTGGCGCAGGACGAAGTTCGTGACTTTCTCACTTCCATTGACGCCCTGGTGGCGCTGGAACATCGCGCCGACGACGCCGAGCGCGCGTTGACGTACAGCGCTGTGCAGCGGGCGCGCGACTTTCGCCAGCTGCACATCTGTTCCAAGATGGCGAACAGCCTGGAAGAAGCGTCGGATGCGTTGAAATGGGCGGGTCTGAAGACTCGCGATTATCTGCTCGGCCACGTGCTGGCCGATTGAGGGCGGCCTTATGAGCGTGGATCTCTACAAAATCCTTCCACATTCTCCGCTGCCCAAGGGCGGAGCCGGCGAGGTCGGAAACAAGGCGTGGAATCTGATGCAGATGTCCGCGGCCGGTCTGCCGGTTCCGGCCGCGTTAGTGCTATCCGCGGCATTCGGCCGGATTGTCCTGGCCGGCGATGGCGATCAGGACCTCGCCGCTGCACTGCCTAGTGGAATCGCCGCCTTGGAGACGGCCACCGGCCTCGGTTTCGGCTCGCCGCGCCGTCCGCTATTGGTATCGGTTCGATCCGGCGCGGCTGTGTCCATGCCGGGCATGCTCGAAACCGTCTTGAACGTTGGGATGAACACCGCCACCATCGAAGGAATGATCGCTCAAACCGGCAATCCACGCCTGGCCTGGGATTGTTACCGGCGCCTGGTTCAGGGTTACGCCGAAGTGGTTGAGGGGCTGCCGCGCGGTCCGTTCGACGAGCTGGTTGCGCAAGGTCTAAAGAGCGTCGGCGTCGAAAAGGAAAATGAACTCGACCACGCCACGCTGCGAGACCTGACTGGCGAACTGCTCAATCGTTTCGAGGAACTCGCCGGGTTTCCGTTTCCTGAAGATCCAATCGAGCAACTGCGGCAGGCCGCCTTGGCCGTCTTTCGCTCGTGGGACGCGCCGAAAGCGGTCGCCTATCGAAGAGCCAATGGAATCGACCCGGACGGCGGAACTTCCGTGACTGTGCAGCGCATGGTGTACGGCAATGCGGGCGGCGATTCGGGCGCCGGCGTAGCGTTCACGCGCAATCCCGCCACTGGCGCCGCGGAGCTGTACCTCGATTTCGAGTTCAATGCGCAAGGCGAGGACGTGGTCGCCGGACGCCTGGCGTCCCACGGAGACCGGCAGTTTCGCCGCACGCTTCCCAGGGCTTGGGCGCAGCTCGAAGAGGCCGGCCACGCGCTGGAGGCGCTGTTTCACGACGCCCAGGACTTTGAATTCACGCTGCAGTCCGGCACACTTTATCTGCTGCAATCGCGCTCGGCCAAACGGACGGCTTGGGCCGCACTGCATATCGCGGTCGATCAGGTGGATGAGGGCTTAATCACGCCAGCCGAGGCGCTCTCCCGTCTGGCGGGCATCAACCTCGCATCCGTGGTCCGAACTCGCGCCGCGGATCCGGGCGCGCGGCCGCTGGCGCACGCTCAGGCCGCGAGCCTGGGAGTCGCGACCGGTGCCATCGCCCTGGACTCTGAATCCGCCAAGCGTATGGCTGGCGCGGGCAAGCCGGTCATCCTGGTGCGACCCGAAACCGAAACCGCCGACATCGAAGGAATCCTGTCCGCGGCCGGTATCCTTACCGCGGCCGGCGGCCGGACCTCGCATGCCGCCGTGGTCGCGCGGCAATTGGGCAAGGTGTGCCTAGTCGCGTGCGCCGATCTGGAAATCGATCTGCCGCGCCGCGCTTGCCGCATTGGCGATCGTGCAATGCAGGAAGGCGAATGGCTGTCGCTCGACGGCAACGATGGCGGTGTCTACGCCGGCCACCTCGAAGTCGTCACCGAACGGCCCGAGCGCGAACTGGCCCACATTGAAGGCTGGCGCCGTTCCGCCGACGCCGCCTGAACGGGCCGGCGCATTTGGGACAATAACCGTGTCCCGATGACCAACCTACCTGTAGCGGATACCGCAGAAGGCCGCCGTCTCAAAGAGACCCTCAGAAAGTCGCTCTTGTGGCGGCGCTGGGGGCCATATGTCAGCGAACGATCCTGGGGAACGGTGCGCGAGGACTACAGCCCGAACGGCGCGGCCTGGGATTACCTCTCTCACGACATGGCGCGCAGCAAAGCCTATCGCTGGGGCGAAGACGGCTTGGCCGCCATTTGCGACCGCTATCAGCTTCTGCTCTTCAGCCTCGCGCTGTGGAACGGCCAGGATCCCATCTTGAAGGAGCGCCTCTTCGGCCTGACGCCCAAGGAGGGCAATCACGGCGAGGACGTCAAAGAATATTATTTCTATCTCGACAGCACGCCGACGCATTCGTACATGAAGTATCTGTACAAATATCCGCAGGCGCGCTATCCCTACGAGCGGCTGCTCGAGGAGAACCGCAAGCGCGAGGGCCGCGGATTCGAGTTCGAGCTGCTGGACACCGGCATCTTCGACGAGAACAGATATTTCGATGTTTTTGTC
>DATJWO010000057.1:0-115456 GCA_035501155.1 Bryobacteraceae bacterium | reverse complement strand
CCTGACCATTACCTGGACGATGAACTCCGGTACCGGCAATGTCACCCTCAGTGCAGCGGCGGTTTCGCTCGGAGGCAGCCCGACAACGGCGAGCATCGCGGCGACGGCGGGTACTCCGCAGAGCGCCACGGTAGGGACTGCGTTCGCCACGCTGCTGCAGGCTACCGTGCTGGACACGAACAACAACCCGGTGAGCGGCGCAGCGGTGACCTTTACAGCGCCTTCCAGCGGAGCCAGCGGAACCTTTGGCGGCTCCACAACGGTGACCACCAACAGCAGCGGCGTAGCCACGGCTCCCACCTTAACCGCTAACTCAGTGACGGGCAGCTATACCGTGACCGCCAGTGTGGCTGGTGTAGCTACGCCCGCCAGCTTCAGCCTCACCAACACGGCAGTAGCAGCATCCGGCGCGCTATCGGGCGCGGGCAACAGCAACACCACGGCGTTCGATCTCACAACCGAGGGAACGTCGGACTGGGTGCACTGGGGTGACAGCAGCCTGAACCGCAAGGCCAACGTCACCGCTCAGCTCACCACCTTGAGCGTCGTAGGCGCCGGCCCGGCGATCGCCTATAATCCCGACCTTCGCCCGCTGAGCTGGACCGATGGCACGCCGACTGGATCGAGCACGAACAATACCGACGGCCTGTACATCAACGCCACCGGCAACGGATTCTCCTTCACGGCCCCGGCCGACACGTCCACCCGCACCCTCATCGTGCATGTTGGAGGCTGGAACAGCGGAGGCACCTTGAACGCCCATCTGTCGGACTCGTCGGCGGCCAATTTCACCGAGGTCACACCCACTACCCAAGGCCAGTATGACCGCAACTACACGCTAACCTACCGTGCGGCCGCCGCAGGCCAGACCCTGATGGTCACCTGGGTGATGAGCTCCGGTACCGGCAATGTCACCCTCAGCGGAGCGGCGATTCAATGATTCGTTTACGCTACTCTAGGTTGTAATGCCTTCTGTTGTTCAACGTTTGATGAGGTCGCTTCATGCGCCCATTTACTCACACCGTCAGGATGTTCTCGTCGGTCTAATTACGGCTCACCTGGCGCCCGGCGCGCGAGTTTTGGACGTGGGTTGTGGATTCGGCCATCTTGGAAAGGCGATCATGGAGCGCTCCACCACGGTCCAGGTGGAGGGCTTAGAGAGGGCAAAGCGCCCGGATGAGCTCATTACCGTGCACGCCTACGACGGGACCCGTATGCCCTGGCCCGATAATACTTTCGATGCCGTCATCCTGGCCGATGTACTGCACCACGAGCTCGATCCCGACCACCTCCTGTGTGAAAGTATTCGCATTTCGAAGCGGTACACGGTGATCAAGGATCATCTGCGGGAAGGACTGTTGGCCCAACAGCGAATCAGCCTGCTCGATTGGGCGGCGAATGCGCCTTACAAAGTTCCGTGCACATTTCGCTACAACAATTTGCCGGAGTGGAGGGATATGTTCCAACGCGCGGGAGCGCGGTTGAGCAAGGAACTGACTTCCATCGACATCTATCCGCCGGGCATTAATCAGCTACTGGGCAAAGGCCTGCACTACTTCGCAATCTTGGAAAAAAACTGAGGAGCGAGCGTGCGACTGTCAGACCGCCGCCACAACAATCAAAAAGAGTAGGACCGCAACCGCCTGGCTGGCGCGATCGAAGAGCGAGAACAGAATCGGATCTTCCTGAATGGACCCGCGGTTTGCCAGGATGAGCAGGCGGCTCTGCCAGTAGGCAAGCAGAGGAAAGAGCCCCAGCAGGAATTGGGGCCGGGAGTAAAGAGACACTACGTCCGGGCTGCGAACGTAAAGAATCACAATCAGGGCGCTGACACAACCGCTCGCCGCGCAAAGGGCGGTTAGCTGGGGCAGATCGGCAATTTGATAGCCTCTACCGGAAGCACTGAGGCCCTCGTCGGAAGTCCTGTTGCGCAATTCCGAGATGCGTTTGATCAAGGCCAGGCTCAGGAACATGAACATCGAAAAAGCTAAGGTCCAGATGGATACGCCGGTCCTCGCAGCCGTTCCTCCGTACAGCAGGCGCAAGGTGTAGAAACCCGCCAGCATGATGACATCGATCATCAGAAGCCGTTTCAGATAAAGCGAGTACGCGATGGCGGTGACGCCGTACAACGCCAGCAGCAGCGCCGCGTCGGGAGTGGGATTGAGCAGGGCCGCGCCCAAGATCAGAACGAAAATGCCGATCACGGCGGATGTTATGGAGAGCTGTCCCGCCGCCAACGGCCGGTTGCGTTTGCGCGTATGCAGCCGGTCTGTAGAAAGGTCCAACAGGTCATTCAACAAATAAATGGCGGACGCACAGAGAGAGAACGCCAGAAATGCGCGGACTCCGCGGAACACGGTGGGCCATTCCAACAGGTGGTGCCCTAGCGCGATGGGCAGCAGGACCAACACATTCTTGGTCCATTGGTAGATGCGCATTTCCTTCAACAGCGCGCGAATCGAAAATCCAGGACCGGGAAACACTTTTTCGATCGCGACTCCAGATCGCTCGACGGCGCGGCGAACGCCTGAGCCGGCCCCCACGACGACCGCGCTCGCGGCGCCCTTCCAGACCGCGAGGTCGCGGCGCGAATTGCCGGCATAGCTGAACGGTTCGTCTCCGAGCGCACGCCGGATCGCGGCCAGTTTGGCTTTTCCGGAGACGTTTTCCGAGCCATTGCTGCAGATTACTTGCGCGAAGAGTCCGAGGTGCTCCGACACCGGCAGTGCGATGGAGGAATCCGCCGCCGTTACCAACAAGAGTTTTCGTCCTCGTTGTGACTCCGTCGTGATGTAATCCAGGAACCGGGAGTCGTAGGGAAGCGTACTCGGCTCAAGCTGGCACACTCGGCCTAGTTCCTGCTTAAACCGAGCTTTACCGAGGAACAGCCAACCGATTACTCGAAACAGACGTAACGGTTGCGCGCGCAAGTAGGCCAGCAAGGATTCAATCAGCGTATCGGTCCGGACCAGCGTGCCATCCAGGTCCACGCACAGGCACGGGGACGTCCCCTCCGCTACCGGCTGGAGTTCGGAATGTTGGGCTGTGCTGTGAATTGCCACGAATCAACCTCTCGCCTAAATGTTTCTAGCTGTTGGGCTTGCCGGGCGCTTCCTGCTCTACCACGCGCCTAGCGGGCAAAGCCCGGAAAGAATCCTTCACGCTGCACAAAACATTGAATTTGATGATGTACCAGAGCGCAGCCAGGCCGTCGGTGAAGCCAATCTTCTTGCCTTCCTCGTAGGTGCGGCCATGATACGAAATCGGCACTTCGTACATAGCGCACTGAAGCTTGGCAACCTTCGCGGTTACTTCGATCTCGAACCCGAAACCCGAGCTGGTGATCGTCATGTTCCTGATAATTTCACCGCGGAAGGCCTTGTAACCGGTTTCTACATCCGTCAGATTGACGTTGGTGAACAGGTTGGAGAGGAACGTGAGCCCCTTGTTAGCCAGGTAATGATAAAAGTACAGCACGCGGGCGGCTTTCCGGACCAGGAAGCGCGAGCCGTAGACCACGTCGGCGCTGCCTTCCAGAATCGGAGCGATCACCTCGCCCATTTCAGCGGGATCGTACTCCAGATCGGCGTCCTGAACGATCACGATGTCACCTGTCGTTAACGCAAAGCCGGTCTTGAGCGCTTCAGTTTTCCCACGGTTTTCCTTGTGGTGCACGGCCCTCACCTTGGCATACAGGCGCGCCAGTTCGTCAGCGATCTCGCCGGTCTTGTCGGACGAGCAATCGTCCACGATCACCACTTCTTTGAGGTGGGGGACTGCCAAAACCCGCTGCACAACAGCAACCAATGACGCCGCTTCGTTGTACGCCGGGATGACAACAGAGAGGCATTCGGCAGTCATATTCGCCACTTTATGGCCTGAACCGGACCGGGACAAGTACTTCTTGTACTATGCCATGGCGCGGGATTTCACGCAAACGTTTGGTACTAAGGGGCCAGGAGCTCCATTAACCTCATCTCCTGACCAGGTAGCTTGGATAGGCAATCAGCACGGACCCGAATATCTTGGTCCATTCGGAAAAAAAGATCTGACGGGAACTGGGATCTTTCCACCAGAGCTGGGGATGATAGTGGGAATCGAACGCGGGAATGGAGATGAAGTCGATCCCGGGGCAGAAGAGATGAAGGACGATGGCGGCACGGCGTGAATGGTAGTTGCTGGTAACGATGATTGCGCGCCTGACATGACGGCGGGCAAGCTCACCTCGAAGAGCGACGGCCTCTGCGATGGTCGAGTCGGCGGCCTGAGGGAAGACCGCAAAAAGCTTTGGGGAATAGCCAAGCTGAACCAGATAGCTGACGGCGAATTCGCCTTCCGGCCGTCCGCGATAGAGAGCGCCGCTGAACAGAACCAGGGGCGCGTACCCTTGTCTTGCAAGGTCAGCACCCTTGAGGACGCGAGGGCCCCAAAAGTCGCCGCCCAGGACAACAATCAGATCGGCCATTTGAGGAGGCTGCGAGTCGACGAGGAATCCACCGAGGGAAGAAAGGTAATCCTTCCAGCCAAATGCCAGACTCGCCGCCAAGGCAAGAAGAACCACAATGAGCAGGCGGCTCAGACGCAGAACTCTCTTCTTGGGGATATGCCCGTTGCCCATTGACTAGCGCCAGAAGAGGTGTCCGGCGATAGGGCTCGGTTTCAACGATCCGACGTGCAGCGGTTTAGATTTGCGCACGTGGCGGCATTGTTGGCGGCCCAATCTCCCGCGGGCCAAACCGTGGCCGCCCAAGCGGAGATCCGGTCGACCAAATTCGCGTCCACGCCCATCCAGCGCAACCGAGGCAGCATGAACCAGGTTTGCCCGCCAAACGTATTCAGGTAATCCATAGTTCTTGGGTTCTGAGTAGCGCTTGCCCAAGCGCCCCCTCCGCCGTTCACGCCTCCGTAGTAGTCGGCCGGCGTGTAACTGGAAACCTGAGCAAACCACGCGCGCAGATAGGCTTCCGTGAGCGCTGTGCGGGTTGAGCGCGGCGTGCCGGACCAGTCAGTGTCCCAGCTTCCGTAAGCCAGGGAGATCGGCGACGGAGTGGTGGGCACAAAGCCTTTGATGACTCCGTACTGTGGCCCGTAGCCCTTCTGCGTCTCTTCCTGGAGCGCCTTTACCAGCCACATCAGCTCATTGTTCGCTGCCGGCGTGTGCCCCGTATTCGCAGAAAGATCCTTGATTGATCCCAGGACGTAGGGAAAGTCGATGGGATTATTATCTGTCTCTCCGCCCTGCCCGTCGTTGAGCACCAACTGGGTCTGATACCAAATGAGGGCCAAGTACTCATGCGCCGTTAAGGAACCGTTGCCCAGACCCTGCCCCGTTGGGATGTGCAACATAACGGGCGAGGTGTTAAAGGACTGATTGCCGATCCAGCCGCGCACATTGGCTTTGGAGCCAAAGGCAACCTCGGGCATCGCCTCCAAGCCGAACTCCTGATTCAATTCCCACTGTTTCACGAGCATCCATTGTGCGGCTGAGTAGACCTTGCGGCGAAGATCGTTGGCATCCCAGTTGGCATTGGATTCCAGCGGCACCAACAGTCTTTGTTCATCAACCCACCAGTCGTTGAAGTGCGGCAGGGCGTTCCGGTAAGCAGCCGCGCTATTGGGCTGAAGGATTTTTCGAAGCGAATGATACTCGGCATTCAAGGCGCCATCCGCGAAGCTGGCTCCGAAGGCATCCACCGGGTGGATCTGGGGCAGCCAGGAGTTCCAGTCCTCCAGCTGCAAGGGAATGGGAATCTCGCGCGGATTAAGATAGGCATTCGCGGCCCATTTCGCGCTACTGCCGCCCGGCAGGAGGTACGGCTGCATCTCCGCGTCACTGTTGAGCACGGCGCTCAGACCTGCACCGGCTGCCCAATTCGACACGGGCTGGGAATCGAGGCCCGGACCCGGTTGATAAGGCGGATTCCAGGGGCGTCCAGGATTGGGAACACTGAGGGTACGAATATAGCTGGCAATCTCGTCTCCCTGTTGGGCGGTGAGGCCGTGGAACATGGACCGGGCGCGAATCGACTTGTTGGAATAGTTGAAGTACTTCAGGTCCCGGCCGTCCTCGGAATGACAATCCATACAGCGCGCTCGAATGGGTGCGGACCCTGAGGGGGTGGGCACAGTAAGAGCAGCAGTACGCCAAAGAGTCCGGCCTGCGGCAATGTCCGATGGATTCGTTGAAGGCGGCTTCCAGGTGTTCGGATCGTCCTCGACAAAAGTTCCGGGGGCGATCACGGACTTTCCGCTTCGCGTCCAAATGTCGAATGCCAATACTCGGAAGCCACTGACCCTGCCATCGGTCTGGTTAAACCTGAAGGTCACCGTGTTGGTTCCCGCGGTGACGAGTCCAGGGGGCAAACTCATGGTCATCCGAAGAGTGTGAAACCCACCGCCAATTCCGCCGTACGCATTTGCCAGACCTAGCAATGTCACAGTCGTACCGTTGATGGGACGCCATCCGGAGTGGTTCACCTGGACGCTCGCTTGCTCCGGATAACGCAATCCGTGGATTTGCATGTAGAAAGTCAGCGGCCCGTTTAAGTCCGGAGCCGGAACCACGTTCAACGAAGCCGCGGCGGTAGTGCCATCCAGGCCGATGACCTCGACGGGTAGTTTTATCGGGTTTTCTTGGGGTCTGGAGGGCTGTCTCGCCGCCGCATTGACCACACTGCGAACGACGTCCGGAAGGGAGAAAGTTGTCTCTCCAAATTGGTTTCCATAAGTCGCAGTCACATGAACGGCGACTGCATCGGCCCTGGCATTTTTGGTCAAATCCGACACGGAGGCTTGACCCAAGCCATCGGTCCTGACCGCAACAGAATTTTTACCACCGAACGACACAGCATCGCGGGTGGTTATTGGTAGGCGAAAGACCACGTTGGCGCCCTCAACCGGTCGATCGTTCTGGTCGGTGACCCGCACCATCAATGGAGCGTCCGTCGGCTGCCCACCAATCGGGCCACCGGCAGACAACAGAAATACCTTAAGGCCTTGCGCCAGGAATGCCGCCTGTTCGGCGGATGCGCCTTGAGCCGGCGAATCCTGCCCGAGAACGCGTGGATGCAGGGCAAAGCACAGCAACGCCGCTAAGAACAGGGGCGATTGGATGCCTTTTTTCGAGCTCGCAATTCGGTTCATGGCGATTCTCCCCGCACACCTCGATTCTATAGCCAAACCTGCTCGGGGCCAAACCCGGCTTTGACCGCACTCCAACGGTCCCAACATTTGAACATTTTGTCGCCTCGCGCATACAACGGTTTACACGGCATTAGGGGAGGACATCGCCGAGGCCCGGTCTAGATTGTGGCTAGTTGAGAATTCTCGACAAGGGAAGGTTACAGCTGATACGCCACATGAGAGTTATTCTTCTTTCCTTTCTGTTGTTGTGCTTGTTGCGTGGACAAACAATGGTGGACCTGCGAAGACAAGCCAAGAGTATCGATTTCACATCAGCCGACACCACCAAACCCTTCAAGTCGGGGACGACACTGCCGGCGACGTGCTCGGTCGGAGAGATGTTTTTCAAGACAGACGCTCCTGCAGGCATGAATGTGTACGCTTGCACTTCGCTGAACTCGTGGAGCCAGCAAACCGGCGTAGCCGGCCCCCAAGGCGCGGCCGGAGCCAGCGGGCCGGCTGGTCCTGCGGGTCCGACGGGTGCGACTGGAGCGCAGGGTCCTGCCGGTCCTACGGGAGCCACCGGGGCGCAAGGTCCCGCGGGCCCGACGGGTGCTACCGGGGCGCAAGGTCCTGCCGGTCTAACGGGGCCTACGGGTGCAACCGGAGCACAGGGTCCTGCGGGTCCAGCGGGGCCTACGGGCACGACCGGGCCACAGGGTCCTGCCGGTCTAACAGGGCCTACGGGTGCTACCGGGGCGCAAGGTCCGGCCGGTTTAACAGGACCTGCGGGTGCGAGCGGGGCGCAGGGTCCTGCCGGTCCAACGGGGCCTGCGGGTGCAACCGGGGCGCAAGGTCCGGGCGGTTTAACAGGACCTGCGGGTGCGAGCGGGGCGCAGGGTCCTGCCGGTCTAACGGGGCCTACGGGCGCCACCGGGGCACAGGGTCCCGCGGGCGCGAATGGGGCGATCTCGAGGATTTACAACGCAGGCGTGGCCCTCCCGGTGGAATCTATTTTGAATTTCACCGGCGGTGGTTGCGTGGACAACGCTGGCAACGGACGCACAGATTGCAGTTCCTCGGGCGGCAGCGGCAATCTCGGCTTGGATCTCGCCGGATCCCTAGTTGGCACCAGGCCTGCCTTGAACTTTACGAACACGGGCACGGGTATCACGCAAGCCTGCGCTGATAACGCCGGGGCAAATCGGGTGGATTGCACAACCGCGATCAACACGGCAACAGTGCCCACCCACGCGACCATTCATGCCAACGAGAACTTTCCTACGCTCACCTCTGCCGGGGTAACCGCGCTCACCTACACGAGCGCGAACGCGGCGCTCAGTGCGTATTCGAATGGGATGTGCTTTGACTTTTATACTGACACCGCAAATCCGGCTTCGATCAACATCGACGGTTTAGGGCCCAAAGCGGTCACAGAACATGACGGCACCACGCCACTGCCCGCCGGGATGATCAATGCGGGACGCTATTTTCATTCCTGCTACGACGGTTCGGCGTTTCGCTTTGAGGTCTCGGTTCCAGGACCGGTGCCAGTTCTGACGGCCACCACCGGACCAGTCGCGGACCCAGGGGGCCCAAGCGTGTATCTCTACAACAACTCCTCGGGAGCAATCATTTACAATCTGCCGACGGGTGTTTCCGGTTACCAGCGCTGCTACCGCAATGCCACGGGAAAAACCGGCGTCATCACGATTGCCGTGACGACAAACAACTCCATCGACCTGAACGGTGCAAATGGAACAACCTCTACAGGGACTCTGGTTTCAGGCGGCGCGCTGGGTGATGCAGTTTGTCTGATCTCGGACGCAACGAACCATTGGTACGCATATGTGCAAAAAGGCACTTGGACTAATAACTAGTCTGTGGCTGGCTCTGGCGCCGCAGACTGCAGCGGCTCAGATCCTCCACGTAGTCAGCTCGGCTATCAGCGCACCTAGTGGCGGGGGCAGTGCCTATACATTCGTGCAGCAAAACGCCGGTGGCGGATCAACCTGCATGGCCACAAGTGGTACGAGCGTTCCTTGCGCGCTCCCGGCGAACATCACGTCCGGCCACAAGCTGTTTCTCATGTGGGGGGCATACCCGGCCGGGACCGACATTTCCAGCGCCACCGGGTGTGCGACGGCTTGGACCTTAGCTGTCACGAGCGGCATCAATCGCAGGACATCGATTTGGTATTGCAGTTCGGCGGCCGGCGGCGGCAACAGCGTAACGATCACCGCGCCCAACTCGTGTTCGGGCAGCGGATGCCTGGCAAGCCTGTCCGAATGGAGTGGCGGGGCGGCCACGGTTGATCAGAACAATACAAGCAACGGAACCGCGCCTGCTCCGGCCGCAGGTTCGATCACGACAACCGGGGCCAGCGAACTGATACTCGCTGTGCTCCGTGACGCCGACGTGGGGACACTGGTTAGCGGCCCGAGCAGTTCATTTACTGCGCTAAATACCCCGAGCAGCAGCGACAACGTCGAGTTTGCCTACCGGCTGACTACATCGACAGGTACCTATTCGACGGGTTGGACGCTCGCGGCATCGGCGGCTTATGACGTAGCGATCGCGTCGTTCAAGTGAGGTGATATGGCTCGCTATTGGCTCTTAGCATTCTTCTTCACGGCTGGTCTGGGAGGCCAGACCATCACTTCGCCTACCGGCAATCCGACATGGACTGGTTGGACAGGCAACTCGTTCACGGTCGGGTCGGTGCCCATCGGAACGGCCATGGTCTGCTATACCGTAGATGCACACCATGCGACAAATCCGGCTTCCGGGGATCTCGGCGATGCCAGCATGGAAGGGGCGCTGTACGAGGAGGGATGCTCGAACATCGCGCCTTTCTCGTTCGCATACAACTCTTTCTGGCAATGGAACGGGAATCATCAGGTTACAGCGACGGCTTACGACATCTTCGGCAACGTCCTAGGCAAGTCATTGCCCGCACCGTACGTTGTCGCTAACCCCTGGCCAGTGGCCTGCACGCCGATCCTCAGTGTAACTACGAGCATTTCGACCAGTTCCAACTGGAGCGGCCAGCCGACAATCACCGGCACGGTCTCGGGCTGCGCAGGCGACACATTCAACTGGTACGTCTATGTCGATGGCATCCAACAAGCCAACATCGGCAACGCGACCTCGCCGCGAACCTTTCCGCTGGACACGACACGAACTCTCAATGGGCCGCATAGCGTGGCACTCGAAGTGTTTGACGCCAACTCCGCACATTACCAGAGATATTCTGGCCCCAGTAACATCATCCAAGCGCTGAGCAATGCCGGGGAGTGGAGCGCGCAGGTTAACTTTTCGAACACGTCTCCCGTGGCGCCGGCCGAGTTGTGGTCGAACTGGCGCGACTCGGCGCCAATCTCTCCTGCAGGCGGAACAACCATGCTTGCGCCCACCGTGGTGAATACAGACGGCACTACGGTAGTGAGTCCGACATTTTATTTTTACGACTTCAATACATCGGTCGCGACCATCAGCGCTTCCAGCGGATCGAGCATAACGGTTACGGGAGTATCGCAAGGGAGCACGAAAATCGGCATCACAGCGAGCAGCTACACCGGAACGGACGCAACGACGGCGCTGAATCAGTCGTACAATTGGACCTCACCCAGTTACACGCCGCGCTGGTCGGACTGGGGGAATCTACTCTGGATCACTGGCGGCAGCGGGTGCAACATCGGTGCTTACCAGATCAGCAGTGTGGATATCGTCAACAACTTGTATGGTCTACGCGATGCGACCGGCGTCAACACGGCCAGCTTCGCCACGGTCGGCTCTCATTGTTCATGGGTAATCGGACCCTATCGCACGGTCTGGGCAAATGTCGCATCGACCAACACGTTTTCGAATTTTGGAAACGACGGTGTAATTCGCTCCGCCTACACGCCCGGCAAGAGCACCCTGCTCTCTTCGACGTTCTCATCGGCCGGAGAATTGCTCAGCCAGCTATACCCGACACCCTATCTGACGAGCTACTGCAACAGCGGCTACACTGCGCTGGAGACCGGAATCGGCACTTACACGGGCCAAGTCTGGGACGGCTCACAAAGCCCCGCCACGTTCACGACATGGACAAATGCAGGGGTGGCTTCACAAACAGCGCTCATCTCCGGCTGCCCCCGCATGATGTATCTCGGTGACGCCAGCAACTTCAACCGGCTCGCCTCTCAGATGTATACCAGCGTCCAAGGCGGCACCGCGCAGGCGTCCTGGAATCCGGGCGGTCTGACAGGAGTGGGCATCGCGATGCAAGCCATCGCGAACAGCGGCAAGTGGTTGGGAATCACCATTGGCGACGAGGTGGACGACTACACGCGGAACCCGTTGCAAGGGCCGATTCAATTCGGAAGCGCCAGCGGAAGTTCTCAAAACTGGCTGATCTCAGCTACGTGTAACGGAACAATCTGCACGGCTCTCACTTCCGCGAGTTCCGTTCCTGGCGGATATTTCCTCCCGTACAACCAGACAATCATAACTGGTTCCTCGGTATCCGGTATGAACACTCCTGGAGGCAGCTTTGTTACGATCACGCCGGTAGACAGTACACATTTCACGTGGCCGTCTTCAGTACCTGCAGGCACGTACTGCAACACAACGCTGAATTCGGGTTGCGGCACGAACGACGCGGGTTTCACGATGCAGCCTTACGGCGTCTATGGATGGTTCAACTCGAACACCGACTACCTGCATTACGACGACTGGGCGCGGCTTATCTGGGAAATGAGCGCCGGCACAGGGACGCCTCCGTATTGGGCATCGCTGGCTGGCGCAGGTGCTACCAATCAGTACAGTACGCCACAATGGACGACCAATTCCAATCAGTCCATCACGATAAACGGAACGCCGGTCAGCAGCATCAGCCTGGCAAATGACCTCTACTGGACTCACGGCAATGAGGGGTACAACGGGACACAGGGATCATACAACGTACTCATCACAGATGGCCCGAACGCCCAGGGTCTCGACGAGGGCACGTATCTTCGGCAGTACTTTGGCTACACAAGTCAAACGGCACCACGTGTCACGATCACGCAAGGCACGCCACACATTTACGCATACGCTGCCGCGCAAAATACGCCGATTGCCTCCTGCCAGGGCAATGTACTGACTTTCTCGTCGCCTCATTACATTGCCGTCGCGGTCCCTGGACTCACTCGGCTCTGGGGTACGAACATTTGCGGGGCTAGCGGCACCATCAATCTCGTCATCGACAAGATCCTGAGTCCGACGTCGGCGGCAGTCAGTCTATCTCAAAGCGCCTCCAACAAAGCGACTGGCTCCTACAATGGCTGTTCCAACTGCGGAACGCTGATTTTCCAGAACGGGGACATCCTCAGCGGCGCTACGGGCCCCACGTTCGTCGCCACGACGAATAGCGCCACTTCGGTTGGTATGGGGAACTATTTCGTCTACGGCGGGTCGGCCACCGACAACGTGAACCACCATCGCGGCCAGACGTTCACGATGTCCAACCTGAGTGCATACATACTGGGGTCCAACGGCGGGCCGTTCACAATTACGACAGGAACCAATGATCGCTTCTCCGTCCAAGTGAACGGCGGATCGACACAGACGGTGACCTTGACAGCTGGAAGTAGAACAGCGACGCAGATTGCAACCGATATCATGAGCCAGACCACTGGAGTGACGGCGCTCGACAACGGTGGCGGCGCGCTGCGCGTGGTGGCTAACGTGAGTGGCACGACCTCGACACTTGCAATCGTGTCCGCATCGGCCGATGCGACCCTGGGCTTCACGGGCGGTGCAAGTTCGACCGCCACGCAGTTCAATACCGGAACCTACATTTACGCAGCCGAAAACCTACCGCACGCGACCGACAATAACGGCAGCTCGAGCACCTCGTCCAATTACTTCCGCGAATTGCCGAACTACTCCTGTTCGTCCTCCTGTGGTTCGGCCAACATTATGCCCGACAATCTTTATGTCCACGGCAGAAATGTCGGTGGCGCGAGCGGCGGCACAAAAGAATGGACGTTTCTAACATACTTGGAAGCCATGATCCTGAAGTGCGCCGGAGTGAGGCTTTATAAAGAATGGGATAATCCGCAAGCGTATCTCGATCATGCCATTTCTCTCGGTAACGGTAACATTGCGAAGGCCGGTTGGACCGGATCGCAAGCAGGTTCGGCGGTCCCGGTGTTCAACGACGCTTACAATTCCTCTATCGGCGTCCTCAATCAGCATTTCACCCATCCCATCGTGGAGAGCGGCTACAACGTCCCGGCGTGGCATGCAGGAAGCATTGCCAGCATGATCTGGAGCCGGTGGGCCAGCCTGATCTTTCAACCAGCGCTGAACAGTCCAGACTACGGTCAAGAATTGGACTGTACGGCGCGCGGTGGCAGTAATGGCGATGCCATGGTGTGCGGGAATTTTTCCAACGGCCCGCAAACGCGAACGTTCAATCTGTCGCCCTATTTGCAATCCGGGCAAACCATCATACGCCAAATCGCGAATGCCATGAAAATCATCACCACAACAATTTCAGCTGGAACCACAAGCGACACCATCACGCTTCAGGCTGGAGATTCGGTGTGGTACCTGTTTCCCGCGACTTACCCCGGGACAATCACCTTCCCCACAATGACGGCGCGGCTCGCGGATGTGCCGGGCGCAACTGGCTGGGCGGTGAGCTATGGTTACGACTCTTACACGCTAGATGCCCCCACTGACAGCATCGTGGACTGTGGCGCTGCAGCGACCTGCAACGTACCGATCGACCTCAAGATGGGTCAGCCGGGAACGCGGCTATATCGAATCATCTATTACGGCTCCAGTCATCAAGTGTTGGCGAAAGGCGACGTCGAGACTCTGTAAGCGGAGGTCAGGCTGCCTGGCAGCAAGCAGGTCGTCACCTATTTATGTTGGGTCTCCCAGTCGTACTGAATTTCCGGATCGTTATACGGGATACGGCCTTCATCCTGGGGATCATAAAAGCGGTCCGTCAAGTAGATCAGTGTGGCCGGCTCAGTCCCAATCACCTTGTAGCCATGGCCAACGCCGGGCGGGATCAACAACTGCCAGCGGCGTAAGGATCCTAGATAGATCGTATTCCGCGCGCCGAACGTAGGCGAATCTTTGCGCAGATCCACCAGCGCCACTTGCAGCATGCCTCCTATCGGCACCCACACGTCGGTCTGCCGACGATGGAAATGAAACGCTTTAATCGTCCCCGGATAGCTAAGCGCGGCCGAGATCTGTGTGGTTTCCTTCGGGAAGGCCTGCGCGAGTCCTTGCCCCATCCGCGCCACTTCCAGAAAGTAGCCGCGATCGTCCGGCCAGATCGCATACGGCTCGGCTCGCACGCCGGCGATCAGATCCTTGGAGTCCGGCGCCACGATCACTCTACCGATACCCTTCTCACAGCTGGGCGTCAGTAACTCCAGCGCTGGCTCACGCACCGCAGAACTCATTTCCGCCTGCTTCCCGCCACCAGGTTGCCGGCCCGCAGCAGCGACTCGAATGTGCCCGCGTCGGTCCACCAGCCCTCCAGGTAAGCATAAGTCATCGTGCCCTCGCGAATGTACGCGTTATTGACGTCGGTGATCTCCAGTTCCCCGCGCCCCGACGGCACCAGCGTCCGAACCTTGTCGAAGACGGTTTCATCGTACATGTAGATTCCCGTGACGGCATAGTTCGACTTCGGGTTCGCGGGCTTCTCTTCGATTCCTACGATGCGTCCTTCATGGATTTCCGCAACGCCGAAGCGTTCGGCATCCGCGACTTCCTTCAAGAGAATCTTGGCGCCGCACCCTTGTTGCCGGAACTCCTCCGCCGCGCATCGGATGCTGCCTTCGATGATGTTGTCGCCCAATATCACACAGATCGATTTGCCGTCGGCGAAGTGTTCAGCCAAAGCCAGCGCGTCGGCAATCCCGCCCTCCCCCTCTTGGTAGGTATAGTCCAGATGCTTCAGCCCGAATTCCTTGCCATTAGCCAAAAGCCGCAGGAAATCGCCAGAGTTGCGCCCCCCGGTGACAACCAGGATCTCGCGAATACCCGCATCCACCAAGGTTTGAATCGGGTAGTAAATCATCGGCTTGTCGTAGATCGGAAGCAGATGCTTGTTGGTGATCTTTGTGAGGGGAAATAATCGGCTGCCGGTGCCGCCCGCAAGTACGACTCCCTTCATCGGGCGGCTCCGGTTCGTCGCGATCGCATTTCTTTATGATACAGTCTCATTCTTCGATGCCCATAGTGGCAGTTCGTCTTCACGACGAAGCACTGCTAATGCCGCTCAACTCCCGGCTGCGATGCTCATAATTTCTGGCGTAGTAGCTCTGATATTCTCCCGATCGCACGTGCCGCACCCACTCCTGGTTGGAGCGGTACCAATCGACGGTTGCGGCCAGGCCAGTCTCGAATTCGATTTGCGGTATCCAACCTGTCTCACGGTGCAGCTTGCCGCTCGATAAGGCGTACCGGCGATCGTGACCCGGACGGTCCGCTACGTACTCCATCAGGCTGGAAGATTTGCCCGCAATCTCCAGGATCTTTTCCACGACGGTTTTGTTGGGCAGGGACCGGTTGCCGCCGATGTTATAGATCTCGCCGTCACGGCCTTTTTCGAGTACGGTCAAAATAGCCCGGCAGTGATCTTCCACGTGCAGCCAGTCGCGAATCTGCAGGCCATCGCCGTAGATCGGCAGCGGCTTGTCTTCCAGGGCATTCGAGATCATGAGCGGGATGAGTTTCTCGGGAAACTGAAAAGGCCCGTAGTTGTTGGAGGCCCGCGTCACGATCACCGGCAGCTTGTAGGTGGTGTAGTAGCCGAGCGCCAACAGATCGGAGCCAGCCTTGGCAGCCGAATAGGGACTGCTGGGTTTCAAAGGAAAACGCTCGTCCGCCTCAACCGGAGCATCGAGGCTTCCGTAGACTTCATCCGTGGATACGTGAACGAACCGGCCCACTCGCTGTGCACGCATCGTCTCCAGCAAATTGAAAGTGCCGCGCAGGTTCGTCTCAAAGACTGGCTGCGGCGAGAAGATGCTTCGATCCACGTGCGACTCGGCGGCGAAGTGCGCCACCGCATCCGGCCTAGCCTCTTCGAAGATTTGCCGCAATCGAGCGAGATCGCAAATATCCGCCTTGATGAACCGGTAGTGAGGGTGATTCGCCACCGCCGCCAGATTTTCCAGATTGCCCGCGTAGGTCAGCTTATCGACGTTGACGATCTCAAGCTCCGAGTTTCCGAGCGCCAGCCGCACAAAGCAAGAACCGATAAAACCAGCGCCCCCGGTAACGAGGATTCTCATGAGCCTTCATTGTACAGGTCGGGGCGCGCGCGTTTCTATGCAGCCCTTACTTGCTGGACGCGATGGTGGAAACGGCTTTGGACGACCTGGTCTTGGAGTAGTCGCCCCGCGAGAAGTATTTCTCGAGCCAGCAATACAGAGCGATGAACAAGTACCGGCTGCCCATTTCGCGAATCTTGAGCTTGGACATGCCCGATCGCCGGTTTCGCCAAGTGATGGGGATCACGGTCCAGGAGTAGCCTCGGACGATGGTCTTGAGCGGCAGTTCAACAGTGAGATTGAAGTGCGGAGAAAGAAACGGGCGGCAGCCCTCCAGCGCGCGCCTCCGGTAGGCTTTGAACGCGTTGGTGAAATCGTTGAACGGAGCGTGGAACAGTACGCGCAGATACAGATTCGCCAGCCGGTTCAGCAGCAGCTTGTGCGCCGGATAGTCAATCACGCCGCCGCCGCGAATGAACCGGGAGCCGAACACCGCGTCCCAGCCTTCGTTTAGCACTTCCCAGTAGCGCACGACATCCCGGCAGTCGTCCGATTCATCCGCCATCATGACTACCACGGCATCCCCGTGCGCCTGCTCGATTCCAAAGGTTACCGCGCGGCCGAATCCGTGCTCGCCCGTGTTCTGGATGGGCCGCAAAGTGGGAACGCGTGCCATGGTCTGCTCCAGAACGCCCCAGGTGTTGTCGGTGCTGCCGTCATCCACGACGATGATTTCGTGCTCAATGCCGTGCACGCGCAATTCAACGTACAGATGCTCCACGGTGGCGCCCACGCGGCCCTCTTCGTCGCGCGCCGGGATCACCACCGACAGCAGCCGGATCGGTTCTTGAGCCTCGGGTGGCTGCCGCGTCTTCATAGGCCACTCAACTCCAGCCAACCTGGATGGCTCTCAGCATGCACGGCGATCTGTTCGAAAATGCAGCTCATCTCGATCTCCGGCTGCCACCCAAAATCGCGCCGTGCATCGCGGCTGTCCATCACCAGCCATGGAACATCGAACGGCCTCGGCCGCAGATCGGCCTCCGGCTGATGCGGGCGAAATCGCGTGTCGCACCAGGCCGTCAGTCCGGCCAATGAAAATGCGTTGTTCTTCCCTCCGCCGACGGTGTAGACACGCCGGCCGCCGGTGCGCGCGGTATTCATCTGCGAATCCAGCAGCGCCGTCAGATCGCGTGGATGAAAAGCGTCTCGCGTCTGCTTGCCCGTCCCGTCAAATCCGATGTAGCGCAGCGGGTCGCCTCGCCGGTGCGCGTGAATCCAGTACGAGACAATTCCCTGATCGGGCGTGCCGAATTGCCCTGCTCCCGCCAGCACGCCGCAGCGATTGACCCAGACCGGGAACCCGAACGTCTCGCCGTACTCCAGCGCGACGATCTCGGAGGCCAGCTTCGTGCTGCCATACAAGGAGACCGGCGCCCGCGTCGAAAACTCGACTCCCAGACCGTCCGCCGAAACACCGGGCGGCAAACTCGCCGAGTTGTCCAACTGAAATGCGTTGCCGCACACGCGCAAGGGCAGGCCCACCAACGCCGCGATCGAATACACGCGGCTGCTGCTCAGCAACACCAAGCCCGCGCCATGCGCCTTGCAGTGCTCCAGCACATTCACCAGGCTCGCCAGATTGTGTTCGAAAAGCTGGCGGCTGCTGAAGCCGCGCTGCACGCCGGCGAGCACGCTGGGGTTCGCCGCCGCGTCGATAACCCAATCCACCGCCGGAAGCGCTTCGAAATCGCTGGCCGACCGGACGTCGCCGTGAATCACCCGAGCGCCCAGCTTCTCCAACCTCGGCCGGTTGGTCTCCGAGCCCGGCCGCATGAAATTGTCAATACCCCAGATCTCAACGCCCTGCCGCCGCTCTCGCAGGCACTCGGCCACCGAGCTGCCCACGAATCCGCAGATCCCGGTGATCAGGATTTTCATCCGGCCACTTTCCGCGCCAACCGGCTCATCCAACTCGCGGCAATCTCCTCAAAAATATTCGGCAGCGTCTTGCGGATGTCCCACGCCGGATAATGCGCCTTCATTTTGCGCAGATCGCTGTAGTAACAGATATGGTCGCCGATGCGGTTCTCGTCGACGTATCGGTACTTCATCCGTCGCCCCGTGATTTGCTCCGCCATCCGGAATGCTTCCAGGATCGAGCACGCGTTCGCTTTGCCGCCGCCCAGGTTGTAAACCTCGGCCACCCGCGGCGATTTCCAGAACTCGAACATAAACCGCGCTACGTCCTCGGAATGGATGTTATCGCGAACTTGTTTACCCTTATACCCGTAGATTTTATACTCGCGTTCCTCAAGATTGCACTTGATGAGGAAGCTCAGGAATCCGTGGAGCTCGACTCCGGCGTGATTGGGGCCGGTGAGGCAGCCGCCGCGCAGGCAGCACGTCGGCAAATTGAAGTACCGGCCATATTCTTGCACCATGACGTCGCCGGCCACTTTGGACGCGCCAAAAAGCGAATGCTTGCTCTGGTCGATCGAGAAATCTTCGGGAATTCCGTTCACAAAGGCCGGATCGGCGTAGTCGAACCGCGTTTCCAGCTCCGTGAGCGCGATCGTATTGGGCCGGTCGCCGTAGACCTTATTAGTCGACATATGGATGAACGGCGATTCCGGACACGAACGCCGCGCCGCTTCCAATAAATGCAGCGTCCCGAGCGCGTTCACCTCGAAGTCTTCAAATGGAATGGACGCTGCCCGGTCATGCGAAGGCTGCGCCGCGGTGTGAATGATCAAATCCGGCCGGAGTTCGTCCACTAAGGCGAGCACGGCCTCCCGCTGGCGAATATCCAAAGCATGGTGCTGATAGCCGGGGATCTCGCGCCGCAGCCGGTCCAATACCCAACTGGTGTCGCCTTCCGGTCCAAAGAAAATCGCGCGGTGGTTGTCGTCGATTCCCTGAACCTGGAATCCTTGTCGCGCGAAGAATACCGAGACTTCCGAGCCGATCAGCCCGCAGGAGCCAGTGACAAGTACCGTGGACATCGCGGCTGTTATTCCGTAAACTCCACGCGGTACTCTTCAATCACCGGATTTGCCAGGACATCGCGCGCGATCTGGTCCAGTTCAGCGCCGGCCTTCTCGCGGTCCGTGCCCGGCTCCAGTGTGATCTCGAAAAATTTCCCTTGGCGCACCGCCGCGATCGAAGTGTGGCCCAGCCCCGCCAGCGCGGACCGTATGGTCTGGCCCTGCGGATCGAGAACCGTCGGTTTCATGGAAACGTACACCCGTGCTTTCATGGATGTTCCATTGTAAGACGGCGCACGACCCGCGCGCGTTATTTCCAGTCGTCCATCGCTTTTCGCGGCATCGAGCCCGGAAGGAAATCCAGCAGCTCCAGCCGGACGCCGTTGGGATCCATCGCGTTCGTGATGCTGGTCTTGGTTGAGCCGGTGCGCGGATCGGCTACCTGAACACCGCGCTCGCGCAGCGCCGTCACTGTACCATTCAGGTCCAACGGCCAGATGCCGATGTGACTCAGCCCGACGGTCCGGCCGCCCGTCGCCGGCGCCAGTTCCAGGAACTGCTCCTTGTTGATCTGCAAGTAGGCCAGTACCGGCTTGCCTTCCTTGTCCTTGATCGTGAAGGCCTCGTGAAATCCCATCGTCTGCGTATAGAAACGCATCGACTCGTCGAAATCCTTGACGAAGATCCCCACGTGATTCAGCCGCAGTCCCGGCATTTGGCTCTGCTGCGCCTTGCCCGGCTGCATGAGAAAAATTCCCACGCCGATTCCCGCCGCAAACAAAGCGGCATTCGCGATCCACTTGCGCATGTTAACCTCCAACCCGCATCATTTCCCCACCAGGTGCGGGACATCTTTGTTGTTTTCGTTGCAGTAAAACTCCAACAGCTCCGTATCCGCCGCCAGCTTCTGGTGCACGTGGATGGTCCACGGCTTTGTGTATGCCTTCGGATCGTCCACGGTGACGTCGATGTCGAGCTTGCCAAACGTGGGCCGGTGGTAGCGCTCGGTCACTTTGGCGGCCTCTGTCAGCGGAGTGCCGCTGATGTCCAGCCACAACCCGTCGCGAAAACCGATCGTCTGGACCACCAGCGTGTCGCCCTCCCACTTTGCGGTCGAGTAGCCGTAATAAGAAGGTTGCGGGTCTTCGGGTAGCGGGCGGCCGTCGGTGAAAATCTGCCGGAACACGGTATCGCGCTCGTACAGAATGACCAGTTCCCCCCGCAGCTGCAGGATCTTCCGCGGATAAGGATGCAAGTGAATCTTCACCGTCCCGAGCGGCTGGCAGTGTCCGTCGGGGTCGTCTTTGTTCATATCCGCGCGCCGCTTCTTCACCAGTTCCGCCGCCCAAGGCTGGAACGGCAGCCCGCCCGGCGTGTTCTTGGCGATGTCCATGAATTGCGGATCGGGGCCGCCTGATACCGGCTCCCAGAGTCCCGATAGATCGGGCGTTCCATCGGCAGCGCGCGGCGCGGGTGCGTTCAGATCCGGTTTGCCGTCGGCGGTTCGCGGAATGCCCGGGGTCTTATGGTTGAACCACTGCGCGGATACCGGGACCGCGAGTACAGCTGCAGCGATCAGGCAGATTGGCGCGCGATTGCCCCGCATTCGGTAGACGCAGTCTATCAGATCCGCCTTTGCCCCGGTAGGGGTAAGACTCAAATTCCCTCCACTCTAGCCGAAGAGATATACGGGAGAAACTCTATTCCTGAGGTCGTCCAACTCGACGGCACTGGCGGCATGAACAGCCGCCTGACCAGTGGCTTATCCAGCGAAGACAAGCTGGACATCTGCGTCAAGCGGATCTTCCACAGTGAAGGCGTACCACCCTTCTGCAATCATGCCAAGGAGGTGATGGTTCGCACGCTCGATCTCGACGACGGCAGTTCCAAGGAACTGGTTCGCATCATCCTCAAAGATGTGGGCCTGGCGTCGCACGTGCTGCGCCTGGCAAATTCGGCCATGTACAACCACTCCGGCCGCGCCATCATGAGCATCGCCCATGCGGTCATTCTCATGGGCTGGCTGGAAGTCCGGAACATGGTCAGCGCCGTGCGCTACATTGAACACTTTGCTCACCGCTCGCCGAGCCTGCGAGAACTGGTGCTAGGGTCCGTGATCACCGCCGTACAATGCCGCGATGTGGCCGCAGCGGTCGGCTACCCTCGGCCCGAAGAAGCCTACATTTGCGGCCTCTTCAGGAACATCGGCGAGGTGCTGATTGCCTGCCACTATCCGCGCGAACACTCGCGCATTATCCTGGCCATGGAACAGGACAAGATTCCGGAGCGTACCGCTTGCATGCGGGTGCTCGATTTCTTCTGGGACGACGTGGGATCGCGTGTCGCCTCGGCCTGGCAGATGCCGCGCCCGGTGCGCCACAGCATGGACGCGTCGCTCTCCACTGGATTTTCGCTGGACCGGTGCCTGGCTTCGGTCACCAACTACAGCCATAACCTGACACAGTCGCTGTACCGCAAGGGCGCGGCGATCGACACGATGCATCTGGAAACCGTGTTGGACCCGTGGGGACAGCCGGCGCTGGTGCCGGTACGCGACCTGTGCCGCATCGTCGATTCCGCCGTGGTCGAAACCAAGGCCACGTTCGCCGCGCTGCAGATCCCCACGGAAACTCTGCGCCTTTCGAGCCAGGCCGAGCGCGCGCGGCAGGCTCTGGACTCGCTTTCCAACTTCGCCACCGCCGACCTCAGCCCGCTGGAGGACGCAATTCAAGCCGCCGCTCTGGCTTTGGTCCACGCCGACTTGGACCTGACGCCGTTCATTTCCAGCCTGCTCGACGCCATGCACGACGCCGGCTTTGAACGGGTGGTCTTCGGATTGATGAATGAAGACCTCAGTTACATCCGCGGCCGCCTGGCGAGCGCCGACAACGTGGATGACCTGTTGAACCAGTTCCAGTTTCCGACGGATGGCGCGGACGGGCCGATCCGCGCGGCCTTGCATCGGAAGGAAGATATTTTCGTTGACCGCTCGCGCGACGCCCGTTACGACGCCTCCGCGCTGGTCACCGCACTCGATCCCGGCGGATTCGCGCTGCTGCCGATCGTGATCGAGCGCAAAACGGCCGGCTGCCTGTACGCCGACCTAAGCGGCGCCCCGCGCGGGTTTGATCGCATCCGCCCGGCCTGCTCGCGCGCGCGCGACCTGATCGCTCAGGCCATTCAGAAGCGCGCCGCGCAGTCATCGCAAGGCAATGCCTGACCGAGCTTGGTATATCCCGCGGGATTGCCTATGCTGGAGTCGTGAAGCCTCGCAAAGCTCCGCGTAAAAAGCCACGGACCCTCTACATCAAGAACCCCGCGGCACATCGGTTGGCCGAACAGGTCAGCAAACGCATGGGCGTGACCCTGAGCGACGCGGTGATTTCCGCCCTGGAAGACAAGCTTCGTCAAACCGGCCGTCCGCTTAGTCGCGTCAAGATTGATGCGCTTACTGCCAAGATCGGTGACATTCCCGTGCTCGATGCCCGCACGCCAGACGAGATACTTGGGTACGACGTTTTCGGTGTACCGCGCTGATGGTCATCGACACTTCCGCCCTGCTAGCCATTGCGCTGTCGGAGCGGTCGCGCCCCCGGCTGCTCGCTGCCCTGGAATCTGGCGGCGACCGGCTACTTTCGTCGGTGTCGTTGCTCGAAGCCAGCATCGTGCTTCGCGCGCGTCTAGGTGAAAGCGCCCTGACGTTGCTCTACCAGCTAGTCGGCGAACTGGTGAGCGAGGTGGTTCCGTTCGATGAAGTGCAAGCTCAGTTGGCCATCACCGCTTTCGGCCGTTTCGGAAAGGGCATGGGCCATCGGGCACAACTCAACTTCGGTGATTGTGCCGTCTACGCGCTGGCATCCATGCGTCGTCAGCCCGTACTGGCCACTGGAAATGACTTCGCAGCCACGGACCTGAGCGTTCACGAGTTGTGAAGGTTCAATCAAGCGGCCATCCCTCGTACCGAACAGCTGAATCTTTTCGTCCGTCCGTTCATCCAGCCAATCCAGCGGGTGCGGGATCTGATTGCGCAGGCCATCCAGAAGCGAGCCGCGCAGTCGTCACCGGTCAACCCTTAGTCGGTGAGGCTCAGGATACGGCTTGTGCGATAGTTAGGTAGTCCGCGTAGGGCCCGTGGAAGTCCTCGATGCGGCTCCCTTCGAAGTGCCAGATACGAGTGGCCACCTCATCGATCACGTCGTGATCGTGCGTCACCAGCAGTACGGTGCCCTGGTATCGCTGCAGCGCGATATTGAGGGCATTGATCGATTCCAGATCCAGGTGGTTCGTGGGCTCGTCCAGCACCAGGAAATTCGGCTTCTGCAGCATCAGCCGGCAGAAAATGAGCCGCGCCGCTTCCCCGCCCGAGAGCGCATCGGTGGGCTTCATCGCGTCTTCGCCGCTGAACAGCATCTGGCCGAGCAAGCCGCGCAGCTCCTGCTGTGAAGCCTGCGGCTCGAAATCGTGCAGCCAGTCGATGATAGCGACGCCATTACGAATGGACTCCCGGTGGTCCTGCGCGAAGTATCCCACCGAGACCTCGTGACCCCAGACGACTTCGCCCGCGTCGATCGGAAAGGCCTGGTCCGGCGCGTCGATGAAGCCGGTCGCATTCCGGATCAGCGATTTCAGCATGCTCGTCTTACCGGCGCCGTTGCGCCCCATCAACGCAATCTTTTCTCCTCGGGCGATGGCCGCGGTGAAGTTGCGGATCACCGGAACACCGTCATAGGACTTCGAGAGCCGCTTCACTTCCAGCGGGTGCCTTCCCGAGGGCCGCTTCATATCGAAACGAATGTAGGGGCGCTGGATATTCGACTTGGCCAGTTCGGAAGTCTGCAGGCGTTCCACTTCCTTCTTGCGGGAGGTCACCTGGGACGACCGGGTGCCGGCCGCGAACCGCGCGATGAATTCATTCAACTGCGCGATCTTCTTTTCGCGCTGGGCATTGCTGGCCTCCACGCTGACCCGAACCTGGGTCTTGGCCAGCACCATGTCGTCATAGCCGCCCGGGTACGTGATGATGGTCTGGTAGTCGATGTCGGCGGTGTGCGTGCACACCTCATTCAGGAAATGGCGGTCGTGCGAGATGACGATCAGGCAGCCGTCGTAATTGCGCAGATAATCCTGGAGCCAGTGCACCGAATCCAGATCCAGGTTGTTGGTGGGCTCGTCCAGCAGCAGCACGCTGGCCTTGGAAAACAGCGCCTGAGCCAGCAGCACCCGAACTTTCTGGCCGCCTTGCAGCTCGCCCATTTTCCGCTCGTGCAGCGGCTCGGCAATATCCAGGCCGTCGAGTAGAATCGCGGCGTCCGTCTCGGCCGTGTAGCCGCCTTCGTCGCCGACGATGCCTTCGAGTTCACCCAGGCGCATGCCGTCGTGGTCGGTCAACTGGCTGTGATCTTTGGCGTACAGCGTTTCACGCTCTTGGAGCGCGTCCCACAGCGGAGCGTTGCCCATGATCACTGCGTCGATCACGCGATAGGAGTCGAATGCAAACTGATCCTGCCGCAACACGCCGATCTTCTTCGGCCGGGTCACGGAGCCCTTGGAAGGCTCGATTTCGCCCGTGAGGATCTTCATGAACGTGGACTTGCCGGCGCCGTTCGGCCCTGTCACGGCATAGCGGCGTCCAGTGAGGAAAGTGGTGGTGACATCCTCGAACAGGATGCGTGCACCGTAGCGCATAGAGACGTTGTTGACAGATAGCACGGGCTGCGACTCGCCTTTTGGATTGGCCGGGTTATCACCAGCGCAGCAGGGGCTGGCAGTGCGGCGCGTTCACTTCAGTATACCGTGCGCAGAGCGCGCGGAGTTGGAGAGTTCCTTGAGTCTGAGATCAGCCGGCCTTTTTCTTTGGCTTGGCGCCTCGCTCATCTTTGAGCGCCCGTTCGAGCAGGGTCTTGATCACCGCCTGCCGGCTGACATTGAGGCACGCCGCGCGTTCATCGAGTTTCCGCAGCATACCCTCCGTCAGATCCACATTCACGCGGCGAACCGGCCGGACCACCGTGAACTTGTTGGTGAAGTACGCTGAAATGTCCTCGCCCCGCGATGCCATTTCGGCAAGCTCGTCGGCAGTGGGTGCTTTCCTAGATGTTTTCGGCATAGCTTTCCTCTTCCTGCTTGGTCGCCTTCCAGGCAGTGATCAGATGATGATACTCGCCCTCGGAATCGCGCCTGATCTCGAAGATTACGGAACAGAGACGCCCTCCACACCATCCGATCGCACGAAATTGTTCCGGATCGTTGCTCTTCTGGTCCACTAGATACGCTTGATCGAAGATTTCCTGGGCCTCTCGAAGGCTGACGCCATGTTTTCGCTTTACCTCGCGGCTCTTCTGCTCGTCGAAGTCAAAACGCATTCGAGTATATAACTGTTATATCATCGTGCGGCTGTCGACGCTCCTCGGCACCGCTACGCACTAGCCACACTAGCCACCAACCTCGCCCCATGTGGATCGTGTGCTGTCGGGCATGGCACAGAAGTGCCATAATCTTACCGGAGTCTTACCATGGAGACGACCCGGCTTTCCACCAAGGGGCAAGTCATCCTTCCCAAGAGCATACGCACTTCCCATTCCTGGGAACCCTGCATGGAATGCATCGTCGAAGAGACCAGCGAAGGAGTTCTATTGCGCCCTGCGGGCCGTTTCCCGGAGGCCGCTTTGGAGCAGGTGGCCGGCTGTCTGCGGTCCAAACGCAGAGCGAAAACGCCCGCGCAGATGCGTGCCGCCATCAAATGCGAAGTGATCCGGCGTCATGAGCGCGGTCGATCCTAACGTACTGGTCCGCCTGCTGACCGGCGACGATCCGAAGCAGGCGGCCGCGGCCCGATCCTTGTTCTCCACGGAAACGGTTTGGCTCCCGAAAACTGTCTTACTTGAGACCGGCTGGGTGCTCCAAAGTCTGTACGGCTTTGACCAGTCCGCTGTTCTCGAGGCTTTCACAAAGTTGCTCGGCCTGAAAAAGGTGCGGGCCGAGGACAAGCCGTCCGTAGTGGCCGCGCTTGGGCTCGCGTCCCATGGTGTCGAACTCGCCGATGCGCTGCACCTTGCCAGCCGGCCGCAGGGGGCTGCTTTTGTTTCCTTCGACAAAGGGTTTGTTCGACGCGCAACGCGTGCCGGAGCTGCCGGCGTCTCCGGTGTCACTAGCCCCTAGACCCCAATCCTAGCCACCCGCTACAATGGTCCCTTAGGACTCTATGCCCGTACCGATCTCTCAGATGTGGACGGTAGCCACCTACGTCCTCAAGCAGCGCTTGAAAGGACGCCAGCGCTACCCGCTGGTCCTCATGCTGGAGCCGCTGTTCCGCTGCAACCTCGCTTGCGCCGGATGCGGCAAGATTCAGTACCCGGCGCACATCCTCAAGAAAAACCTTTCGCCCGAGGAATGTTTTAAAGCCGTCGACGAATGCGGCACGCCCATGGTCTCCATCCCCGGCGGCGAGCCGCTCATGCACCCCGAGATCGACAAGATCGTCGAAGGCCTGGTAGCACGCAAGAAATACATCTATCTCTGCACCAACGCGCTGCTGCTCAAGGAAAAGATCTCGCTGTTCAAGCCGAGCAAGTACCTGACCTTCAGCGTCCACCTGGACGGCCAGCGCGAGCATCACGATTTCTCCGTCTGCCGCGAAGGCGGCTTCGACATCGCTGTCGACGCCGTTCGCGAGGCCATCCGGCGCGGCTTCCGCGTCACTACCAACAGCACGCTGTTCGACGGCGTCGATCCGCAAAGCGTCCGCGCCTTCTTCGACGAAATGATGGACCTCGGCGTCGAAGGTATGATGGTCGCTCCCGGCTACTCCTACGATAAGGCGCCCGACCAGCAGCACTTCCTCGGCCGCGCTCGCACGCGCCGCACCTTCCGCGCTATTCTGTCGAATCGCAAGCGCAACTGGCGCTTCAATCAGTCGCCGCTGTACCTGGAATTCCTCATGGGCAAGCGCCACTACGCCTGCACGCCCTGGGGCATGCCCACCTACAACATTTTCGGCTGGCAGAAGCCGTGCTACCTGCTGCAGGACGGCTACACCGACACTTTCGCCGAGCTCATGGAAAGCACGGTTTGGGAAGACTACGGCGCCGAATCCGGCAATCCCAAGTGCGCCAATTGCATGGTGCATTGCGGCTACGAACCGTCGGCAGTCCACGATGGATTCAGCTCGCTGCGCGGCTTCGCAGCGATGGCCCGTTCCTATCTGTTCACGGCTTACCCGGATGAAGACGCCGCGCGCCTGCTCGAGGAGCCGGTCCAGCCGGTGCACGCTCACAATCCGTTCGTAAACATTCAGCTCGAAAACCCGGCCGGCGAGTCGCAGCAGGCATGAGCGACATTGAGAAGCTGGACAGCCTCGAAGTAGTCCCCGGCTTTTCGCACGATCAACTGGAAGGCTGGATCCCGCCGCTTGCCAGCGACGAAGAGATCCGGGCAGCCCTGGAGAAGGCGTTCGACTATCGCGGCGACGTCACCATCACGCTCAAGGACGGCGCGCAGGTGGAAGGCTACATTTTTGACCGGCAAACCGGCCGCACGCTGGCCGATTCCCGCGTGCGCGTCTTTCCCAAAAACAACGACGCCAAAGTCTCGATTCCTTATTCCGACATCCAGGCACTGGCGTTCACGGGGCGCGACACGGCCGCCGGCAAAAGCTGGGAGGCCTGGCTGCGCAAGTATTGGGAGAAGAAGGCCGCGGGCGAGCACAACATCCAGCGGGAACCGGAAGCGTTGGAATAACGGAGGCGCGCTATCGTCAAAGTCTGCGTGCTGGCGAGCAGCAGTTCGGGCAACTCCACTTTCATCCGCACGGAAAAGACGCGCATCCTGGTGGATGCTGGCCTCGCCAAGCGCGACATTCTGGCCCGCCTCGCCGCTATTGACGAAGACGCCGAAAAGCTCGACGCGATCCTGGTCACCCATGAGCATTCCGACCACGTCAGCGGCCTGGTCACGTTAGCCCGCCAACTCAGCGTGCCCATCTTCATCACGCGTCTCACCGCGCCGGCCATTCCCTGGGGCGAGTACACGCCGAAGCTGGATTGCTTCCAGGCCGGCACCACGTTTTCGGTCGGCGACATCGACGTCGACAGCTTCACCATCCCGCATGACGCGATCGATCCGGTGGGCTTCTGTTTCCGCTCGCAAGGCGTCAAGGTCGGCTTGGTGACCGACCTTGGTTACGTCACCGATTCCATCAAGTTTCACTTGCGCGGCTCACACCTGCTGGTGCTGGAATCGAATCACGATCTCGAAATGCTGAAGGTCGGCCCATACCCCTGGTCCGTGAAGCAGCGCGTCATGGGCCGCAAAGGGCACCTGTCGAACGAGGTGGTCTGCGATTTCATCCGCGCCGATCTGGACTCCTCCATCGATACACTGGTCCTGGGACATTTGAGCGAGCACAACAACCATCCGGAGATCGTGCGCAATCTGGCCAACCGCGCTCTGGACCGCGCCGGGCGCGCGCTCTTCACGCGGCTGGTGGTCGCCGAGCCCAAACAACTGACCGAGGTCTTCAATTACTAAATGATCGAGCGCTACACCCGGCCCGAGATGGGCCGCATCTGGAGCGAAGAGAACAAGTACAGCCAGTGGCTGGAGGTGGAGTTGGCGGCGTCGGAAGCCTTGGCGGACATGGGGACGGTACCGGCGGAAGCCGCGCGCCTGCTGCGAGAGCACGCCAACTTTGACGTCGGCCGCATCCAGGCCATCGAGCGCGAGGTCAAGCACGACGTCATCGCGTTCACCACCGCCGTCGCAGAAAGCATGGCCGCCGCCGGGCATGCCGAAGCGTCCCGCTGGTTCCACTACGGCCTCACTTCGAACGACGTCGTCGACACCGCGCAAGCCTTGATGGCGCACGGCGCTTCCGAACTGATCCTGAAAGCACTACACGAACTCGCCGGGGTTTTGAAGAAGCGCGCCTTCGAGTTCAAGGACACCGTCCAGATCGGCCGCACGCACGGCATCCACGCCGAGCCGATCACGTTCGGCCTGAAACTGGCGCTGTGGTACGACGAGCTGCGCCGCAACACCGCCCGCTTCTCCGCCGCCGCCGAGGAGATGCGGGTCGGCAAAATCTCCGGCGCCGTCGGCACGTTCGGACACATCGGCCCGGAAGCCGAAGAGCAGATCTGCCGCCGCCTCGGCTTGCAGGCCGCCCCCATCGCTTCCCAGGTGATCTCGCGCGACCGCCATGCCAACTATGTCTCCACGCTGGCCCTGATTGCCGCCACCTGCGAAAAAATCGCGCTCGAGATCCGCCACCTGCAGCGCACCGAGGTCCGCGAAGCCGAAGAGCCGTTCACGGCAGGCCAAAAAGGCTCCTCGGCGATGCCGCACAAGCGGAACCCGGTGACTTGTGAGCAGATTTGCGGTCTGGCCCGGCTCGTCCGTTCCAACACTCAAGCCGCTTTCGAGAACATCGCGCTCTGGCACGAGCGGGACATCTCCCACTCCTCGGTGGAGCGCATCATCCTGCCCGATTCCACAATTTTGATCGACTATATGCTCGCCCGAACCCACTGGCTGATCTCAGGCCTGTGCGTCTATCCCGAGCGAATGCGGCGAAATCTCGAGTCCACGAAGGGTCTTGTCTTCTCCGGTCAGGTGCTCCTGGACCTTGCCGCCGCGGGCATGTTACGTGAGGTAGCTTACAAAAAAGTGCAGGCGCACGCCATGCACGCCTGGGAAACGGACGGAGACTTCCAGGAAGCCATCGTGGGCGATCCAGAAATACGTAGACACCTTAGCCCATCGGACATAGCTGAATCGTTCTCTGTTTCCAGGCACTTAGCGAACATTGACCGCATCTTCGGGCGCGTCTTTCCCGAGTCCTAGGACCAACGTACCCCTAAATCTGTACTTCCAATTCTGCTGCATTCGATTAAACTATATCTAAGAAAGCGTAGTGCGGATGAAGAATATAGCTGGCTCAGATCGGTGTGTGGAGATCGAACTCGCCCGAGTTCTTCTGGTGGATGACAATCCAACCTCCCGCCTCACGCTACAAACTGTTCTGGAAGCCAGCGGTTACAAAGTCGATGCCGCTGCTTCAGCAGCCGAAGCCTTCGGCAAGCTGGATGAGCAGGTATACGAATTGGTACTAAGCGATCTGCGGATGGAATCCCCCGAGGCTGGCCTTAAAGTGCTAGCACACGCCCGCATGATGGACTACAAGCCGGCCACGGCCATCGTCACCGCTTATCAGAACGCCAGCGAGGAAGCTAAGCCGCAGAAACAGTCCCGCATGCTGATCAAGCCGGAAGACATACCCGGGCTGCTTGGCAAGGTTGCCAACCTGATCAGCCAGCGCGCTGCACGTAAAGTAGAGCGTGAGATGCGGCACGCTACAAGCTAGTTCCTACGCGAGAAACCGAATCTTCAAATTGATCCAAGGCGCCGCCGAAGAAGTGGTCGCGCGCCTCAACCCAAATCAGGCTCTTCGGCTCCATCAACCGGGCGTAGTAGGATTCCATGGCGGGGACGGGGCAGAATTCATCGTGGTCACTCACGATAAAGGTGCGCGGAATCGGGCATTGGCCTAACCCCTGGATTTCCCCATAACCCGCGGCGGGAAATCCCACAGCGATGACTCGTGAGACGCCCGGAACGTCGCAGCCGAGCTGCAAAGCGATCCGCGAGCCGAACGAGAACCCGGCGATCGAAAACGGTAGCTCGGGGTAGCGGGATCGTAGGAAAGCCAGCCCGGCCCGGGCATCCTCGGTCTCGCCGATGCCGTTGTCGTACTTGCCTTCGCTCATGTTGACGCCGCGGTAGTTGAATCGCAGCACGACGGCGCCGGCGCGGCGCATCCCGCGGGCGATCCGGTATACAACCTTGTTGTGCATCGTGCCGCCGTGCTGCGGATGCGGATGGCAAACCAGCACCGCCTCACGCGGATCTTGTTCTTCGGGCTCTTCCAGTACGGCTTCCAGGCGCCCAGCCGGCCCGGCAATGAACAGCGATTCAATCCGGCGCGCCATCAGTTCGTGCGGAAGTTGGTGAACTGCATGTCGATGCCGAAGTCGTGGTTGCGCAGCAGCGTGATGACCTCCTGCAGCGTGTCCCGGTCGCGGCCGGAGATCCGCACCAAGTCGCCCTGGATGGACGCCTGCACCTTCTTCTTGCTGTCCTTCACCGCCTTCACAATTTCACGGGCCTTCTCGATAGGAATTCCCTGCTGCAAGGTGATCTCCTGGCGCACGCTGGACCCCGCGGCGGGGATAATCGTGCCAAAGTTCATGCCTTTCAGCGGCACCTTGCGTTTCACCAGCTTTTGCTGGAGCACTTCGGTGATGGCTTTCAACTTGAATTCGTCCATGCTGGCCAACAGGAGCTTGTTGTCCTTCTCGTTCAGTTGGATATCGGACTTGGAATCTTTCAGATCAAAACGGGTGTGAATCTCCTTGATCGCCTGCTGGACGGCGTTGCTCACCTCCGCCAAGTCGATTTTGGAGACGATATCGAATGTGTTATCGGGCATGGGTCAATGACCCAATGCTATCAGGACTCGCTCCGTGATTTCCTGGATCATGGCCGGAAGCGCAGCATCGAGCGCGATGGTGATGGCGGCGCGCACACGCTCGGGATCGATGTCGGCTGCGGGCGGCGGCGGTGGTGGAGGAGGCGGCTCCGGCTCGGGTTCAGCGGGGGCCGATGGCAGGGACTCTGCGAAAAGCCCGCGGGCCAGTTGCGCTTCCTTCACCAATGGATCGATGGTGCTCATTACTTTCGAGGCCTCGAAAGGCTTCTTTAGTATGGCATCGCAACCGGCTCGCCTGGCCTCGTCCTCATCGAACGGCTCCAGGAGCCCGGCAGTCAACACCACTCGCACATGCTTATGGCGCGGATCGTTCTTCACGTGGCGGCAAAGGTCGAAGCCCGATTTGCCAGGTAGGAAAACATCGGCCAGGATCAAGTCGGGATCCACATCGGCCAAGCGCTTCAAGGCAGCCTCGCCGTCTGTAAGGCTGACCACTTCGAAGCCTTCCTCGCGCAGAATACGTTCGCCCATGCGCTGGGCGTGAGGGCTGTCGTCAGCCAGCAGGATGCGGCTCATCTGGAGCTAGTGTAGCTAGTTGGACGGGCTGGCCGGCGCCGTAGTCTGGCTATCAGCGGGCTGTCCCTTGGGCTGCTTCTGCTTCTTCTCTTTCTTCTTGCTCTTCTTCGCGTTCTGAGTCGTGGCTGGGGGATCGGCGGAGGAAGCCTGGCCGGACGCAGCCTGCGGCGATTGTGAATCGGCCGGTTGGGCTGCCGCGGCGCCCTCGGCGGGCGGATTGGCCCGGGCATCCGGCTTGGTGTCGATCGCCGAAGAGTTGCCGACCGTGGTGGCGGTCACGTCGCCGCTGAAGCCTGCCGCAGCCCCGCCGGGCTGTGGAACCAAGGGCGGCACAGAAGCCTTCAACGTGGTCATCGCCGGCGCGCCCGATCGCGCTGCCGAACTGGTGTCCGGACCGCGGCGCAGGAACCCGGTCTCGCGCGCGATGATGCCGGGTCTAACGCGATGCTCCTTCTCGTATTGCATCCGCGCGACGGCGGCCGGATCGGCCTCCGGAACCGGCAGTTCCAAATCCTTCAGCGCCCGTGTGGCGTCGTCGGCCCATTCGCTCAATGGATAATCGCGGACGATCTTGGCGTAGGCGTCGCCTTCCTGTTTGCGGAAGCGGTTCCCGAGCCGTCCATAGGCCTGGCCCTCCTCCCACAGCGCCTCGTCAGCCTTGCTATAGAGCGGATACTGGTCCACCAGGTGGCCCAGGCGGTTTGCCGCCGCGGAATTGTCGCCGCGCTTGAAATAGAAATTACCAACCAGGAATTCGCCCTCACCGATTGCCTCCTGGATGTTCCGTAGAAGCTGCTGCGCTTCGGGGACGTATTTGCTGTTGGGAAACTGAACGATCAACTGGCGGCATTCGTCTTCGGCGCGCAGAGCCTGACCCTGATCGCGGTCGGCCTTTTCCATCTGTCGGTAGTGGATCATGCAAATCTTTTCCTGGGATTCGGCCGCCTCCTGCATGGTGGGGTAGAACAGGATAAAGTCCTTGTATTCGGCTTCGGCTTGCGCCAACCCGGCAGCGCCGCCCTCGCGATACCAGCTATCGGCCACGGCGAGCTTGGCCTTGGCCAGGTACTCGCTCTGGTCGTAGGTGTTGATCATCGTGTTGAGCGTGATCCGCGCGATTTCATAGCGGCCGTGTTCGATGTCATTGACGGCGCGGTCGAAAAGGACTTTGTCCGGCTGCTTGGTGTCCTTGGTGATCGGATCGTCGTACTTCTTGCGGTGGAAACCGCAGGAGGTCAGAAGACCCGCGAGCATCATTGCGACAAGAATATATCGAGCCATAGTCAACCTAAAGAAAACCTCGACCCTCGTACCTAAACCCTAACGAGCGTACCCTCTCGGGCAGCGCGCTGCAACTCCACGAAAGCCTGGCCGGGATCGGGAGTGTGAAAAATCGACGACCCTGCCACCAGCCAGTCACACCCGGCACGGGCGATGTCACCTGCATTTTCCTGCCCCACACCGCCATCAATCTCGATCGCGAAATTCAACCCTAACTCCTTGCGGCGCCGCGCCAAATCCCGAATCTTGTGGAGCGCATTGGGGATAAACGTCTGCCCCCCGAAACCCGGGTTCACGCTCATAATCAGCACGTGATCCACCAGATCCAGCACCTCGCTCAAGGCCGCGACCGGCGTGGCGGGATTCAGAACGACACCAGCCAGCGCACCCTCGCCGCGGATCATGCGCAGCGTCCGGTCCAGGTGATTGCAGGCTTCCTGATGGACCAGGATATGGTCGCCACCGGCCCGGATGAACTCGGGCGCGTACTTGTCGGCGTCGCTGACCATGAGGTGAACATCCAGCTTGAGCCGGGTGATCTTCCGAATTGACTCCACCACCGGGATCCCGATGCTGATGTTCGGCACGAAGTGGCCGTCCATGACATCGACGTGCAGGATGGAGGCTCCGGCGCGCTCCACCTTGGCGATTTCTTCGCCCAGGCGCGCAAAGTCAGCCGAGAGGATGGAGGGAAGAATTTCAACCATTTCCGCGACTTAAGATCGATGGTAGCACAGGGGGCCGAAAGCTAAGTGAAAGCCCCTAACGTCGTGCGAACAAAACAGAAGCGCCCTGCAGCTACCTATACCTTGCGTCTACACTGGAACAAGCGGAATCCCATGGACCGGCCCTTCGCATTAGTGATCCGGCAGGTGATGTACAACCTGCGCGGCGGATTCCTGGTTCGGCCGCTCATGATCGCCCTCACGCTCGGCTGCGCCGGCGCGGTGCTTTCGCGGGTGGAAGAAGTGGTCCCAGGCTTCTCCAATTTTGTTTCGAAAGCGCTGTTTCCATCCCATGCCGACCCGCAAGTGGCGCAGGTCATTCTGGGAGACATCGCCACGTCGACGATGACGGTAGTCTCCATCGTCTTTGCCATCCTGCTGATGACGCTGACGCTGGCGTCCATGCAGTTTTCCCCGCGCATCATCGTCAGCTTTTCGCGCGATCGCGTGACGCAATGGACGCTGGGCATCTTTCTGGGCACCTTCTGCTACTGCATGACCGCGCTGCCGGCCGCGCGCACGTTTCCCCGCCCCTTCGCTCCAGTCGCCACCGTGTTGGGCGCGATGCTGTTGGCTGTCGCGTGCGTGGGCTGGCTGCTGTTCTTCATCCATCACATCTCGCGCGCGATCAGCGTCAACCACATTGTCGACCGCATTGCGACGGAAACCGAGGCCATCATCGACGACATGATGCCCTGGCCGCACCGCCTGGAACATGCGGTAACCGACGACCCGCGCCGGGGGTACGCCTGGGAAACCACCATCCTCAGCGATGTCTCCGGTTACATCCGCTTCATTGACATCCAGCGGCTGGTGGCGCTGGCTAAGGCGCATCATGTGAAAATCGACGTCTTGCGCCGCGTCGGCCATTTCGTACCTGCCGGAGTCCCGCTGATGATCCTCTCCAAAGGGGACCGGATGCCGCCGGATGGAGCGGACGAACTGCGCGGGGCCTTCGATTTCGGCCCTGCACGAACCTTGCAGCAGGACGTGGAGTTCGGTGTTTTGCAGATTGTCGATATCGCGCTGAAAGCCATTTCGCCCGCGGTCAACGACCCGACCACGGCGATCGGTTCGGTGGACCAGCTTTGCCGTATCCTGATCCGGTTTGCCGCGCGGGAAACGCCGGACCCGATGCTGTATGATCCTCCGGGCCTGTTTCGCGTCCACGTGTCCTGGATTGGCTTCGAGCAACTGCTGGATTCGGCCTTCGAACAGATCCGTCTGTATTCCCGCTCCGACGTTGCGGTGAGCCTGCGCCTACTCCGCGCGCTTACCGACATCGTCATGACGACGCCCGATCCCGACTACCGGCAGATTTTGGCGGCGCGAGGCCGCAGGATCGTGGAAGGCTGCGCGGGGGAGTTGGGCGACGAGGAACTGAAGCCGATTCGTGCCAGAGCGGCGGCGTTGGAGAGTCTCGTGAACGCTCCACACGCTCCGCAGTTTTCAACAGAGCCAGCTACGCTAAGAAGTACTGCCCCTTAGCGGGGCCACAGCCAGCCGAATACTCCGGCGGTCAGGCACGCGTAGATCAGGCCGTCGATGGTGGCCTTGATAGTCGTGCTCCAGGCGCGGCGGTACCAGATGGACATCTGCCAGAGCGCTACCGAGTATCCGATGAAGGCCGTCGCGCCGGCGAGTTGGAAGACGCGCAGGTAAAGCGTGCCAGCGGGCAGCGCGCGGCCGGCGATGTAGGCGGCGAACAGGCTCACGATCAGGGCATAAACGAACCACAGGACCAGATTCGTTCCCATCGACGTCCCTCCGCTTGGCAGAACGGTCGCAATGATGACGGGGCCCTTTTTCAGCTTGTCCTGGAACTCGGGCGTGCGCATTTCCTTCTGGCTGGATGGCCGCGGGATCATGTAGTCGCCCGGCGGGATGGCGAGAGGGCGTAGCGCCTCCATGATTTTGTCTTCGTTCGGGACCTTGGGGTAATCGTTCTTGTGCCATGGCACGGCCATGTGGACGATGGAACTCACCAGGAAGACGGCCACGGCGGACAACAGGATGGGAAGCCACAGTGCGCTCAACTCTGTCATGACGACCTCCTATATTGGCGCGGGCTGACGCCAAATTCGGCGCGGAAGGCGCGGTTGAAGTTGGATACATCGCCGAAGCCGGAATCCAAGGCGACGTCGAGGATCTTTTCCGGTTCGTTGACGAGGCGGGTAGCGGCGCGGCGCAAGCGCATCCGGAGTACGTACTGATGGGGCGTGGCACCGGTTACCGCCTGAAACACACGCAGGAAGTGATAAAGGCTGAGGCGAGCCTCTCTCGCCAGACTTCTGAGTGCCGGTGAGGAGTCCGGATCTCGCTCGAGCATCCTGACCACGCGCGTGACACGGGCCACAGCGCCCGGTTCGGCGCTTGCCGCCTGCAGCGAAAGGCCTCGCTCCACTTGAACTGCGCGGGCTGCGAGTTGAACGCTGAGCTCTTCCCAGGCCGCATTCGAGCCACGGGCCAAGGCGGAGGAAACCCGCGCCAGTACCGGCGACAACGCGCGCAGCGGCGGCAAGCGCAGCACTTTGAAACGCGCGCGCGGAGCACCCGCGTCGAAGGCGAGGCGGTCGAAAAACTCGGGCGCGTAGGAAAACGCTACGCAGCGGTCGCCCGCGCCGTGTTCGTGCCCGCACTCGTAACATTGGCCGGCGTTGCCGAGCAGCAAGGCGCCCGGGGTCATCAGTTCGCGACCGATCGACGAGCGGTATTGAAAAGTTCCAGCCACCACGGCGGCGATCGAGACGCCGGAGTGCTGTTCTTCGAACGGGCGGTCCCGCGGGCCGAGCGTGCAGCGCACGTCGGAGACCTCCCAACCGGCACCGCGCGCGAGCACTTCCCTGCCCGGACTGGTCTCCGTTGCGGCCGCAATTTTTGCCAAGAATCCCGGCCCCCTTTGGCCTTACAACATAGCATAGCCGGTGCGAAACAACGTTCCACCGGGCGTCAAATTTTCAAGGGAGGTCGAACTCATGAACGCGAAAGCAGCGCAGAAGGAAACGGCGGTTACGATGTTGGTCAATCAATGGACTCAGCTTGGGCGCAAGGTGGCGGAACTGGCCGATGCGTTTCCCGAAGATAAGTATGAAACGACGCCGGCGAACGGCGTGCGCACGTTTGGCAGCGTGCTCCGCCATCTGGCGTTTTGGAACCAGTATGTCGCCGATACCGCCCGCGGCAAGAAGGCCGAGGACGCGGCGAACGAGTTGCCGTTGGCCGAATACGCGACGAAAGCGAAGATCGTCAAAGCACTGAAGCAAACCACCGACGAGGCAGCCGCGGCGCTGGGCGAGCACGCCAACGAGCAGAACCTGAAGATCGCCGAACTCGCGGTTTCCTTTATCGGCCACACCGCCGAACATTACGGGCAGCTTGTGGTGTACAGCCGGCTGGCTGGGATCGTGCCGCCGGCATCGCGCGGGTGAACGCTACTCGTGCCGGAGCGCGACCACCGGGTCCACGCGCATCGCGCGGCGGGCGGGCAGCCAGCAACCCAGAACGGCCGCCGCGATCAACACCGCCGACGCCAGCACGAGCGTCGCAGGGTCGGCCGGCGAGACGTGCACGAGGGAAGACCGAAGCACGCGATTGACACCAACGGCCGCGACTAGTCCGATGGCCAAACCTGTCGCCAGCGGGAGCATACCCTGCTGGAAGACAAGCCTGAGGATATCGCCTTCGGCCGCGCCAACGGCAATGCGAATGCCGATCTCCTGAGTGCGCCGGCTGACCGAATGCGCGATGACCGCGTACAGGCCGGCTGAAGCAAGCAGCAGCGCCACGGCCGCAAAAATCAGGAACAGAATCGCGGTGACGCCCTGGTATTGAAAATCTCCGGCGATTTGCTGGGCCAGGGGGATGGGGCCGAGCGCCGTGGGGAGATTCGGGTCCAGCGCCTGGATCTCGCCGCGGAAGGCGGTCGCGAGGCTTCCAAACGGAACAGCGGTTCGCGCGAGGACCCACATCGCTCTCCCAGGCCGCTGGCGGTATGGCAGGTAAACAATCGCATCGAAGTTCTGCCGCGTGGCGTCGTTCTGCACGATGTTCGACGACACGCCCACCACCGTCAGCCAGGGACCCGGCGTGGTTTTATCAAACAGTCGCAGGCGTTGGCCAACGGGGTTCTGTGCTGGCCAGAACGTGCTGGCCAACCGTTGGTTCACGATCGCGACACGAGGGCCTGAAGCCGTGTCGCGGTCATTGAAGTCGCGACCTGAAAGCAGCGACGCGCCCAGCACGTGGAAATAGCTCGGACTGACCACCAAATCCGAAACGGTAGGTCGCGTCTGCGGATCGGCGGGCGGAGCGCCGGCAAGCTCATAGGGCTGGTGGCGCGAGCCCCAGGTGGGAATGTCTTCGGACATAGCGGTGGACTCTATGCCAGGGATTGCAGCGATTCGCACAGAGAGGCGGTCGAAGAAAGAGACCTGCGATGCCGCGTCCGGATACCGGTCCTTAGGAAGCGCCAACAGTCCTGTGAGAACCTTTTCGGCGTGAAATCCTGGCTCCGCCGAATAGATATTCAGGAAGCTGTGGATCATCAGGCCCGCGCCCGACAGCAGCACGACTGCCAGCGCCACTTCCGCGGTTACCAGCAGGCCCGACAGATGCCTACCGCGCTCGCCGCCGGTGGCGCCGCGTCCGCCATCCTTCAACGCGGAGTTCACGTCCAGCTTCGAGAGGCGCAACGCCGGCACCAGGCCGAACAACAAGCCGGTTCCCAGCGAAATCGCGGCCAGATAAATCGTCACGCGGGAGTCCATGGTGTAGTCCAGCACGTTATCGAACCAAGTGCCGCCGATGGCGTCCGACAGACCTGCGCCATGGGCAAACAGACCGTACGTGTGTACGCACAGCCGGGCGATACACCAACCGAAAACCCCACCCAGCGCGGACAATATCACGCTTTCGACGAGGAGCTGGCGGATAATCCGCCAACGCCCGGAGCCCAGTGCGACGCGAATGGAAAGCTCACGAGATCGGCCGATCGCGCGCGCCAGCAGAAGATTCGCCAGATTGGCGCAGGCGATCAGGAGCACGAAGCCGACCGCGCCCCACATGGCTTCGTAGATCAGTGTCGCTTTGGACCCGATGAAGAAGTCGTCGAAATCGTAGACGTGTGGGAGCAAATTCCGGCCCTGATTGGTCGCCGGATAAGCGCCAGCGAGCCGGCTGCCAATGGTCTCCATCTCGGCTGTAGCGCTGTGGCGCGTGACGCCGTCCTTGAGATGGCCGAAGACGAACCAGGTGTCGCGGTTGTCCCGCTTCAGAACATCGCCGATGGGAACCAGCGGCACCCACATGTCTTCGTTCTGGGGGAACGAGAAGCCCTGGGGCATGACGCCGATCAGCGTCGCCGGCGTGCCATTGATCTGCACTTTGCGGCCGATCACGCCCGGGTCTTTTCCATAACGGCGCTCCCAGAAGCCGTAGCGCAGGATCGCGACTTGCGGGGCGCCGGGAGTTTCGTCCGAAGGCAAGAAATCGCGGCCAAGGATGGGCTTCACGCCGGCCAGCTGAAACGTGTTGGCGCTCACTTCGGTGGTGTAGGAGGTTTCGGGAAAGCCGGCGTTGTCGCGGTAAGCCTTCTGAACTCCATGCACAATGGCCATGTCGTCGAACGACGTCGCTTGCGACCGCCAGTCCTTGAAGTCGGGATAGGAGACGCAGCAATTTATGCCCGTGGTAATGTACAGGATGCGGTTGTTACTGGCGACGAGCGGGAAGCCTTTGAAGAGCGTTGCGTTGGTCACCGTGAAGACCGCGGCGTTGATGCCGATGCCGAGCGCCAGCATCGCAACGGCCATGGTCGTAAACCCGGGATTTTTCGCCAACGTGCGGAAGCCGAAGCGAACGTCGCCGAGCCAGTCCATGTGAGTTCGATTCTATCGAAGCGGGACCCAGCTCAGGATCGCCGCGCCCGCTGAGCCAGGTAGTGCTGATCGAGTGCCTGCCGCACTAACGTCTTGATGACAGCCTGCCGGCTCACGTTGAGATCCAGAGCTGCCTTATCCAACTCCTCCAACATGTTGGCCGTGAGATCCACATTGACGCGCTGAATCGGCTGAACCATCCGGCCACGGCCTGTGAAGAATTTGGCAACATCCTTGCCCTGATCCGCTAACCGCGCGATCGCCTCGGCGGAAACCGGTTTGGCGGTCTTACGAGTTTTCTTCATACAACCGAATCTCCTCTTTCGTCGATTTCCAAAGCGTCACTAAATGAAGCACCTCTCCATCTTCGTCCTCCCTTGCTTCGAAGATCACGCTGTACAGGCGGTCACCGACCCAGCCAACGGCCACATACTGCTCCGGTACATCGGACCGCCGGTCGAGCCAATAGGGTCGCGTGAATAGTTCCTGCACTTCCTCGAGCCCGATGCCGCGCCTGGGATTTGCCCGCAGGCGCTTGCTTTTACGCGGGTCAAAGCAAAAACGCATCTGGTATCACTGTTATACCACACTTCTTCGCACTGCATCCTTCGACCATTGACACCCACACCACGCGCGCGATAGCATCACCCACAAGTCGCCCAGGAGCGCGCGCTATGGAAAAAGAAACGGAAAAATCAAAGAACCCAGTGGATCGCCGGAGTTTCCTTACCGGCGCGGCGGCTGCGGCCGGCGTCGCGGGGCTCGCGGCGAGCACACCGCCGGTCCTACTGGCACAAAACGCGGCGCTGAAGCCGGAAGCACATGCCGCCGTCGACGTAACCAGCAACGCGAAGCCCGGCTCCGATTTCATGGTGGACGTCTTCAAGACGCTGGGCATCGAATACATCGCGGCCAACCCCGGCTCCAGCTTCCGCGGCCTGCAGGAATCGTCTATCAATTACGGCGGGAATAAGAGTCCGGAATGGCTCACGTGCTGCCATGAGGAATCGTCCGTCGCGATGGCGCACGGCTACGCCAAGATCGAAGGCAAGCCGATGATGATCATGGCGCACGGCACGGTGGGGCTGCAACACGCCTCCATGGCGATCTACAACGCTTATTGCGACCGCGCGCCCGTGTACATCGTGCTCGGCAACATCCTCGACGTGAATTATCGCCGCGGCAACGCCGAATGGGTGCACAGCGTTCAGGACGCCGCCGCGATGGTGCGCGATTACACCAAGTGGGACGACGCGCCGGTATCGCTGAGCCACTTCGCCGAGTCCGCCGTGCGGGCCTATAAGATCGCGATGACGCCGCCTACTGAACCCGTGGTCATCGTCGCGGACGGCACGCTCCAGGAAGAACCGGTTACCGACAAGAACCTGCGCATTCCGAAGCTGACGCTGAATGCGCCGCCGCAGGGCGATTCCGACGCGGTCGCGCAAGCCGCCAGGATGCTGATCGCCGCCGACAATCCGGTGATCGTGGCCGGACGCGTCGCCCGCACGCCACGCGGCGTCGAACTTCTGGTGGAGCTGGCCGAGTTGCTCCAGGCGCGCGTGTTCGATCAGCGCATGCGCATGAACTTCCCCTCCTTGCATCCTTTGTATGGGCATCCCGGGCCGTCCATCGCGACGCCGAACCTTTCGGCCTACGATGTGATTCTCGGACTGGAAGTGCAGGATTTCTGGGGCCTCACACACCGCATGACCGGCCTGAACAAGTTCGGCATGGAGGAGCAGCCCACCACCAAACCGGGCGCGAAGATTATCGACATCTCCGCGGTCGAGTTGAATCATAAATCGAATTATCAGGACTTCGGCAGGTATCTCGAAGCGGACTTATCCATCACTGGCGATCCGGAAGCGACGCTGCCCGAACTGATTGAAGCGATCAAGAGGACCAGGACGATCGGCCAGCACCACGGATTCGATGTGCGCGGGCGGATGCTCGCCGATGAGAACCGGCGTGCCCGCGAGCATGATCGCGAATTGGCCACGCTCGCCTGGGACGCCAGCCCGATCAGCACGGCCCGGCTTTCCGCCGAGCTCTGGGCGCAGATCAAGAATGACGACTGGTCGCTGGTTGCCAACGACCGCTTTGTCAGCTCCTGGCCCACGCGGCTCTGGGACTTCAGCAAGCACTACCAGTACATCGGCGCACAGGGCGGCGCTGGCATCGGCTATCAATCGCCGGCGTCGGTGGGCGCGGCGTTGGCCAACCGCAAGTACGGGCGCCTGAGCATCAGCATCCAGTGCGATGGCGACTTCAATTACGCGCCCGGAGTTTTGTGGACCGCGGCGCATCACAAGATTCCGCTGCTGATGGTGATCCACAATAACCGCGCTTATCACGAAGAACGCATGTATCTGACGATGCTTGCTGCGAAGTACGATCGTGATCCGGGAATCTCGGACATCGGGACGGCGCTGAACGGGCCGAATATCGACTATGCATCCATCGCGAAAGGCTATGGCCTGTATGCCGAAGGCCCCATCAGCAATCCGCAGGAGCTGGGTGGGGCGTTCAAGCGCGCCCTCGAACGCGTGAGAAAAGGCGAACCGGCGCTGGTGGATGTGGTGACGCAACCGCGATGAAACGGATCCTGGTTCTCCTGCTATTGCCGGCCGGCTTCGCACTGGCGCAGGCCGGCGATACTGCGCACGGCAAGCAACTGTTCGAGCAGAAAGGCTGCTATCAGTGTCACGGGCACGAGGGGCAAGGCGGACTGGCCGGCGCGCGTTTGTCGCAAATCAAGCTGCCGCAAGCCGCCTTCATCGCTTACGTGCGCAATCCGCGGTCCGGCAGCATGCCGCCGTTTCGCGCCAAGGTCCTGTCCGATCAGGATCTGGCGGACATCTACGCCTACATCAAGACGTTTCCCGAGCCGAAACCGGCCAAAGACATTCCGCTGCTGAACCAGTAGCTAGTGTAGTGCGTCAAACAGAATAACGATTAAGCAAGTCGTGCCCTCGGCAGGCCTGACATTCAACTGTGACCTTCAGCTTGAATCTCGGAAGCGCTCCAAGCTGCCCTTAGCCCGGAAGCGCCACCAAGATGCCGTAGACCGACTTCCGCAAAGCCACGACATTTTTGATGGTGGCGAAGGTCGTTCATGATGCGTGCCATGGTTAGGATGGCCAATACTTGTGTGAAGTTTCCGGGCGGCATGTTTGAGAGATCGCCGGCATCCATTTCAGTTCGGGTTATTTGTTCGAACACTTGCAGAAACGGCTCGAATTTCGCAAAGAACAGAGCTCCTCGCCTGCGATAAATGTCGACGAGGCTTGCGACGCTCGCTTTGGCTTCGCTGTCGCTTGTCCCATACGTCCACCAGTGATCCGACTCGCTCGCCTCGTGCAAACGGTGAAGCTTCACGAAACGACTGTTCTTTCTCGCATCATCTTTCGGCGCAACGGCCACGGTCGGCGGCGGGGAGTCGAAGGGGTTCGAGTTGAAGATGGTGTAACGTTAGATGAGGAGCCTGATGTCATGACGAGTCACGCAAGAAAGGGATGGGTGGCGGTCTGCGGTGTGGCACTCGTGCTCGCGCTGGCCGGTTACGTGCGCGCACAGACGGTGGCCAACACTCCGCAGGAACGCGCGGCGATCGAGCTGGTCCGGCAATGGTTTGCCGCGTGGCAGACGGGCGATCCGGACAAGATCGCCTCCGCGACGATCGTTGGCGACAACATCGTCTTCCAGGGCACTCCGACGGAGCCGGTGCGGATGGGTCGCGCTGCGCTCCGCAAGCACGTGGCACGCCTTCGCGGCGCCAAAAGCATCGAGGTCACGCAGGCAACGGCCATCGGAGGGAGCTCGGGGACGACGGTGGTCCTCCTCAAGCGGAACCTCACGCTGTCGATTAACGGCAACGAGATCACGACCCCGATTGCCGCGCTCGTTCGCGTGGAGGGCGGCAAGGTTCAGGAATGGCGAGACTATCTCATCGAACCGCTCGGCCCGGCGCGCGGTGGACGCCCGGGAGCGCCTGGCGGCCCACCACCGGGCAGGCAGTGATCGTGGCGATCCGAGGTATCCCAACTCAGGTAGCAAGTTAGATAGGCGGGACCAGGAGCCGGCGGATGATACTCCACAGCCAGATTCGACCGTTACGAACGGCAATGTAAATATCAGGCAAATGATCTACACCGTCGGTTCTGGGAACGATTTTTCGGTCGCTCGCATCCTGGACCAGAACGTATAACTGTCCCGGGGAACTCGATGAAAGCGGTAAGTTCCATCGGCAGCTATTGTAGTGCGTCAGAAATAGTAACGTTTATGATATCTGGTCGTCTCTCATAATGGGAGACGAAGTAATGCGGGTTGCGCCAAAGATCGATCTGAGTCACAAAAGGCCCAGTGCAAGTCCTCGTCGTCGATCGCGTTGAGGAACCTTCGGCGAATTAGCACAGCGCTAAGTCCGCGCCTGCTTACCCCATCGTCGTTGGAGCCCCAACGAACGAATATTATAATCATTACTATTTCTGACGCACTGCACTAGCGGGCTTCGAAGACTTGCTCGCCGCCCACCCAGGTGCTGAGCACCTTGACGTCTTTGAGCTCGTTGGAAGGAACGGAGAGCACGTCGCGGTCGATCACGATGAAGTCGGCCAGCTTGCCGGCTTCGATGGAGCCTTTTTTCTTCTCTTCGAATCCGATGTAGGCGGGATTGCGGGTAAACATTTCCAGAGCCTTCAGAACCGGAAGGCGTTCCTCGGGCGCATAGAGCTTTCCGGTTCCGATGGCGCGCCGCTCCACGGCCGCGTACAGGCCGGGCCAAGGACTGATGGGCGTCACGAAGACATCGGTGGTAGCGGCGGCGACGATGCCGTTATCGAAGTACGATCTTCCGGGATAGGCCCAGCGGATGCGCTCAGGGCCGTACTTATCGAAAAACTTGCTGATCCAATAGACGAAGCCGGGATTGGAATCGACCAGAACGTGCTGTTCGCGCAGGCGCTTCAAGATTGCCGGAGTGGAAAGCCCGCCATGGATGATGCGGAAGCGCGGCTCCGTCAAGCCGAGCTGTTGGGTGACGTAGGCGTAGGAATCGAGGACTTCGTCCATGGCGCGGTCGCCGATCGCGTGCGTGGAAAGCTGCCAGCCTGCGCGGGCGAGAATTAGTTGCGCCTTCTGCATGTCCGCGGGCCTCCACAGCAGTAGGCCCAGATTTTCGTGGCCGTTTTCCATGAGGCCGGGTGGATAAATCGCGATGGTGCGCGCGCCCATGCCGCCGTCGGCGAACATCTTCACCGCGCCGAGCTTCAAATGATCGTCGCCGAATCCGGTGTAGAGCCCGGATTCCGCCAGCCGCTCGGCATCTGCGACGTTGGCCACGCCGGGCGCCATCTGCACCCGAATCTTCAGCCAGCCCTTGCGATATGCCTCCTGGTAGCCGCGCATGGTCTCGGCGAAGGGAACGGAACCGCCCCAGATGTCATGGATCGTGGTCAGCCCAACGGCTGCCGCCTGCTCGGAGGCGTAGCGCGCGGCGCGAGCGCTCAAATCCGGCGGATCGGCAGGCTCGTGGGACTCTACCACGCGCATCGCGGTGTCCTTCACAACGCCAGTGGGCTCGCCGTTGGCATCATGCTCGATCTCGCCGCCGGGAGGATTCGGTGTATCGCGCGTAATGCCTGCCAGCTTGAGCGCCACTGAATTGGCGGCGTCCAGATGGCCGGTGACATGAGTGAGCAAGACGGGAACGTTGGGCGCGACTTTGTCGAGATCCTGGCGAGTGATGTAGCGATGCTCGGCCAGCTTCTCATCGTCCCATCCGAAGCCCAGCACCCATTGGCCAGGTTTACGCGCTTTCGCCTGCTGCGCGACGGCCGCGACGATCTCGGCAATGCTGTGCACTTTGGCCGCCGAAGCATCCACGTCGCCACGAACGATTCCGTTGGACCACTCATGCGCGTGGGTATGCACATCGATGAAGCCGGGAAGAACGGTGCGGCCGCCGAGATCAACCCTGCGCGTGTCCTTGCCTGCGCATGCGGCAATCTGCCTTGCGTCGCCCACGGCCACGAATTTTCCGTCGCGGACGGCCGCGGCGGACACGACGCGGCGCGTGTCATCCATCGTGATGATGTGGCCGTTAGTAACAATCAGATCGGCCGAGCCACAGTCAATTGCCAACAAGGCGCCCGGCAGCGATAAGACAGCGAACCAAGCCAGGCGGCTCATGGCAGCTCGAAAACCCATACCGCGCCACCGCCGCCGCCCGGCGGATTCTGAATGTCGGGAATGAGCTGCGCCCATGTTGCCGGGATCGCACCACCGTTGCCCACCGTCATGGCGACATATTGCTTGCCGTTGACCGTGTAGCTGATAGGCGCGGCGTTGGGCACATCGTTCAGGCGCTCCTGCCAGAGCACTTTGCCTGTCGCAGCGTCGCGCGCGCGGAACCAGCGGTCCTGAGAGCCTTCGAACACTACGCCGCCCGCTGTGGCCAGGGTGCCGGTGGTGATGGGCGCACGTTCGCGCTCGGTCCAGACGACTTTCTTCGTTGCGAGATTGATGGCCATCACGCGCCCGTATTTGCCGTCGGAGTCCAGTCGCGGACGCATGGCCCAGCGGACGCCCGAAGAAAGGCTGTAGCGCTCGCCGGGTTTGGTGGGAATCAGGTCCATGCACGACTCCACCAGCGGCACGTACAGCATTTGCGTCGCCGCATCGTAGGACGCCGGAGTCCAGTTCTTCGCGCCACCGGCGTGCGGACAAACCAGTTTCGTTTCACCGTCGCCGGGCAGCGTCTTCGGATTGATTGTCTTGGCGCCGGTCTTGGGATCGATCGCGGTCACGACGTTCTGCAGACCGAGGTCGATGGAGAATTCATATTTGCCCGTGGTGGCATCCAGTGCGTCGTAGATCGCCATCTTTCCGGAAGTGATAGCCAGCTTGCGCGTCTCGCCGCCCACTCGCAGCGGAATCAACTGCCGCTCGAAGGCCCAGTCGAGATCCCATTGATCGTTGGGCACGTGCTGGTAATACCACAGCAGCTTCCCGGTATCCGGATTGATCGCCAGCGTGGAATCCGTGTACAGCGCGTCGCGCGTGACGCCGGGTTCGCTCGAAGGATGCACCAGGGGCCCGGTGTCGTAGGTCTGGCCGACGCCGAAGTAAGCGATGTTGAGCGCGGGATCGTAACTGCCCGCGGTCCAGACCGAACCGCCGTTGCGTTTTTCGAGCGGCAGCCCGTTCCAGCTATTGCCTCCAGGCTCGCCCGGCCGCGCTATGGTGTAAAAGCGCCAAGCCTCTTCGCCGGTGTTGGCGTCGAGACCAACGATGTAATTGCCGCCGGCTCCCTGCCCCGCGACTCCCTGCATCACTTTGCCCTTGGCCGCTAGCGGACCGCCGCTGAGCCGGAAAGCCGACTTGTAATCCGCGATCTCGTGATCCCAAACGGCGCGGCCGGTCTTGATGTCCAATGCCACCATGTGGCTGTCGGAGGTGGCGAAGAAAAGCTTGTCGCCGTAGAGCGCCATGTTGCGTTTCACCGCCGGGCGCGCGTCCTTGGGAAGCTCGCGGGCGTAATACCAGAGCAGGTCGCCTGTAGCCGCGTCCAGCGCTTCGATGCGGTCGCCGAAGCCGAAGGCGAACATCACGCCGTCGTGCACCAGAGGCGTCGCTTCGTTCGGCCCGGCAGGCAACGCCCAGCTCCAGGCGACGCGGAGGCGGCCGGCGTTGTTCTTGTCGATCTGTTTGAGCGGGCTGAAGCCGACGTCGTCATAAGTGCGCCGCCAGATCAGCCAGTCGCTTACCGGAGGATTGTCGAGCATGCTGTCGGTGACCGGCGTCAGCTTGTCGAGCGGGCTGGCCTTAGCCGGCATGGACGGCAGCGACGCGAAGGGCGAAAGTCCGCCGCCGGGTCCTCCAGGGATAGGCGGCAGGCTGGGACCGCTCGGCGCTTGCGCTCCGATTTGCAGCGCCCCAACAAGACCGGCACACAGCAGTGTAGCGCGTGCCACGTTCGCACGGATCGACATGGTCAAGGAACCTCCAGGTTTTTGCTTCGCCTTAGTCTACCGTATCGCGGAAGACGGTCGGCACGCGGTGCATGCAAGGCATATAATCGCGCCGCCGGATGCTACGATCGACTTCAGTGGAAGAGCATCTAGTCTATTCGGCTATCGGCCAGGAAGGTTTCGAGCGCCTGGTGGCCGCTTTCTACAAACAAGTCCCCGGCGACGACATTCTGGGCCCGATGTATCCCGCGCAGGATCTGGCCGGCGCCCAAGAGCGGCTGCGCGATTTCCTGATCTACCGCTTCGGCGGTCCGCCGGTCTACATCGAACAGCGCGGGCATCCCCGGCTGCGCGGGCGTCACATGCCATTCGCGATCGGACGCGTCGCGCGCGACCGCTGGTTCCAGTTGATGCAGCGGGCACTAGATGAATCACAGTTCCCACCCGAGGTCCGGCAGATCTTCGATTCCTTCTTCGATTCCACGACCACATTCCTGATGAACCGGCCCGGCGATTGACAGCATTGCTAGAATCGAGTCGTGGCCTACCCTGAACATCTCATTGCTCCCATGCGCGCGGATCTGACCCGTCATGGCGTGGAAGAAGCGCGGACACCGGAAGACGTTGACCGCCTGATCGCCCCGGACAACGGCACCGTCCTGATGGTGGTGAATTCGGTCTGCGGTTGCGCCGCTGGCCGGGCTCGTCCGGCCGTCGGAATGGCGCTGCAACATCGCGTGCGTCCCGCCAAGGCCGCCACGGTCTTTGCCGGTGGCGATGAAGCCGCTGTCGCGCACCTGCGCCGGATTCTCTCCGACTATCCGCCGTCTTCGCCCTCCATAGCGCTCTTTCAGGACGGCAAGCCGGTCTACATGCTGCATCGCAGCGACATCGAAGGGCGCGATCCATTTCAAATCTCCCAACTGCTGACCGAAGCTTTCGACCGGTTCTGCGGCGCCGGCGCGCCCGCGCAAAAGTAGGAGGCCCTTTGTCCATTCGACCCGTAAAGCGGCTGGTGAAATCCAAGCCGACACTGGAAGGCGCCGGAGTCCATCTGCGGCGCGCCTTCGGCTTCGGCAACACGACCGATTTCGATCCATTCCTCCTGCTCGACGATTTCCGCAACGACGTCCCGGCGGACTATCTGTCGGGCTTCCCCTGGCACCCGCATCGCGGCATCGAGACTGTGACTTACGTTCTGGCCGGAACCGTCGATCACGGCGACAGCATGGGCAATCACGGCTCGATCGCCGCCGGCGACGTGCAATGGATGACCGCCGGACGCGGCATCATCCATCAGGAAATGCCCAAGGGTGACGCCACCGGCCGCATGCACGGCTTCCAGCTGTGGGCGAATCTGCCCTCGTCGCTGAAGATGACCGCGCCACGCTATCAGGAAGTGAAGGCCCCCGAGATTCCCTTAGTCACCGACGACGACGGAACCTCGGTGCGCATTGTCTGCGGCAGCTTCTGGGGCAAACACGGTCCCGTGGATGGCGTCGCGGCCGACCCGATCTATCTGGATGTGTCCGTGCCGCCAGGTAAACGCAAGAGCCTGCCGGTGGAGACGTATCGTCACGCGTTTGCCTATGTCTTCGCAGGCGACGGCAAGTTCTGCAATGCCTCCGGGCCGCTGGCCGTGCCGACCGAGAGCGTGGGATGGGCCGATACGAATCCGCCGATAGACGCCGACAACCGCTCGCTGGTGCTGTTCGATAATGGCGACGAAGTCACGGTGCAGGCGGGCGAAGACGGCATCCGGTTTCTGCTCGTTTCCGGCAAGCCGCTCCAGGAGCCGGTAGCCTGGTATGGGCCCATCGTGATGAACACGCAGCAGCAGCTCCGCCAGGCGTTCGACGAATTGGAGCAGGGGACGTTCCTAAAGGCCGCGGGGGATTAGGAACCCGTCGAGACGGACCGGTACGCCGTGCCCGCAGCCTCGGTGCGCGCCGCCAGGGGCAACACACGCCAGCGGCTGTAAGCGACGAACGCGGCCAGCAGTCCCGTGATCAGCGGGAGTGCAGCCGGACCGGCGCCCATCGTCTTCGCGGTCACGATCACCGCGCCAATCATGATCCCGATGAGGCCCGTTGCCGCCAGCGGCGTCAAAAAGGTCCAAATGCGCAGTAGCCCCGGCAGGATCAGCCCAAAGGCGCCCAGCACCTCGCACACGGCGATGAAGCGCAGGAACGTCCCCGGCAAAGACGTCTGCTGAACCAGCGGCTCGATCGGCATTACGAGCTTGATTCCGCCGGCCATCAAAAAGAGAAGCGCAAGCAGCACTTGAACCGTCCAAAGGACATAGGTCAGCTTCGATTTCTTCTGCATCGACTGGACTCTCCCCGTTTCGTGCTAATTATAGGCCAAGGCGCCCACAATGTGCAGGAATATCAAGAACCTTTTCAATTTCGACCCGCCCGTCACCGACGAAGAGATCCGCGCGGCATCGCTCCAGTTTGTGCGCAAGATCAGCGGCTTCAATAAGCCGTCGAAGGCGAACGAGCGCGCGTTTCTGGCCGCCGTGGATGACATCGCCGCGCTTTCGGGCCGGTTTCTGCGTTCTTTAGAAACCGATGCCGCGCCCAAGAACCGCGAGGAAGAAGCCGCCAAAGCGAAGGCTCGCTCCGCTCAGCGATTCGGCGATTGAGTGGTCCCCGGACACGACCGCTGTCGCGCAACGACACGCTGAAGCTCGAACAAGGCCGCGCAACTTTAGCCGCTTATCACCGGCCCTGATTGGCATTTAGACTGCATCAGCGTTTCCGTATGTGGAAGATCGTGCTCGTCGGCGCCGCTTTTTCCCTGGCAACTGCCGCTGCCGCCGGATCGAGTGCGCGGATCACGTATTTTCAGACGCCAAAAACTGCCGGGCAATGTTGCGCTACCGTGACGCCGGACGGGACGACATCGGTAGTCATGTCGAATCCCGTGGGTGACACCTACAACGTTTCGGTCCTGCGATTTGATGCCAGTCTGAATCCGGCCGGAACGCTCTCCGCTACTGTTCCGTTCCATCCTGTGGCCGTCGCGGCGGCTCCCAACGGAGATCTCTGGCTGGCCGGCTTCCACACGCTCGCCAGAATCGACTCTTTCGGCCATGTGGTGCTGTCGATTCCACTGGGCGGCTCGGACCCGAACGGCGTGACAAGAGTCGCGGCGTTGACCGTGGGCGCATCGGGAACTGTCGCAATAACGGGCACGACGAGCCAGTCGGATTTCCCGGTGAGCCCAAGCGCCTTTCAAACATTCCCGTCGATTTCCATTCCCCCATCGGATGTCTCCCTCTATGACTTCGGGTTCATCAGTACCTTCTCTGATGGAGGCGTCCGGCTGGCCTCCACTATCGTCGCCGGTACAAACCCGAAGTGCCCGTCGTCCTTCTGCGCCTTTGCTCGGACCGAACCGGTCGCGATCACCCTCGATGCGCAGGACACGATCACAGTAGCGGGAACGACGAACACGTTGGACTATCCGATTACGCCGGGAGCCCCTCAGCCCATGTGCGACTGCCACGGAGCACAGGGCAACATCTTCATCACCCGCTTTTCAGCCGACTTGAGGACACAGATTTGGTCGACGTTTTTGGGTGGTGCTCCGGATCCCTATTTTGCTGACCAGACCGAGAGCGTTACCGGGCTCGCTCTGGAGCCGGATGGAGGCGCGGTAGTCGCAGGCACGACTTACGATCTGAACTTTCCCGCCACGCCGGGGGCTCTACAACCGAAACTCCCGCCGCGGAAATCCTACCTTAACCCAGTGAATGGATTCGTCACACGCATCAACGCAACTGGAACAGCGTGGGTGTTTTCGACATACCTCACCGGCTCCAAAGACGACTCGCTAGCCGGCGTGCAGACCGACGCGCAGGGCAACGCGTGGATCTCTGGCAACACGCAATCGCCGGATTTCCCAACCATCGCGGGAGGGTTGCAGTTGGGATCGGGGCTGATTGTTGAACTGGCAGCGGACGGATCGCGGCTGCTGACGTCCGAACACATCCCCGGCGCCGCCCCCGGAGGAATTCTATCCAACCCGGACGGATCTTTCACCATACCCGACTCGAGTGCGGCGTTCTACGGCACCGAATCGCTGCTACGCGTACCCCCGGGTGCGATTGGAGGCATCTCCATATTGGGCGTCGCCGATTCCGCCGTGACCGCGAACGTTGTGGGCACGGTGGCGCCTGGAGAACTATTGAGCGTTTATGGCACGGGCCTAGGGCCAGTACCCGGGGTGGGAGCAGTCCTCAATTCCTCTGGCCGGCTATCCAACGACGTGGCGAATGTCCTGGTTTTCTTCGACGGTCAACCGATGCCGCTGCTGTGGGTCTCTGCGAACCAGATCAACGTCCTGGTTCCTTACGAAATCGGAGGCCGGTCCACCACGACGATGCAGGTCAGCACGCCCGGTGGATGGTCGCAAACATTGAAGCTCTTCGTTGTACCAACTCAGCCCAACATTTTTGTGGTAGTCAATTCGGACGGCACGGTGAATAGTCCGGACCACCCGGCGGCGATCGGAGACATCCTGACGCTCTATGGCGGCGGAGCTGGCGTTTTGGACAGAACGATGCCGGACGGAAGTGTCGCCGGCAATCCAGCGCCGCGACCGGTCGCCAATGTGAGCATCCTGCTCCCCAGATTCGGGAACTGCGGGGATGAAGCGCTGCCGGTCCTCTATGCCGGAGGCTCTCCCGGCCTCCTGGTGAACGCGCTGCAAGTGAACTTTCAGTTCGAAAGGTCCACTGGGGACCTCAATTGTCTGTCTTCCAGCACCGTCCGTCTCGTCGCCGGGGACGGGGGATCTGGCACCTACGCAGTCTATTCAAAATAGGGGTTGAGCCAGCACCGCGATGAAGAATCCGTCGCCTTCGTTCAGGCCTGGCAGCCGCTCCGTCGTTTCCCACTGGCCGCCGACCTCTTCAATCACCTGCTGATTCTCTTCCGGCTCCAGCGAACAGGTGGAGTAAACCAGCCGCCCGCCGGGGCACAGACAGTGCAGCGCGTTCCGCAGCAGCGCCACTTGCTTCGAATGCAGCTCGACCAGGTCCGAAGGTTTCAGCCGCCATTTGATTTCCGGATTGCGCCCCAACGTCCCGGTGCCCGAGCAGGGCGCGTCCACCAGCACGCGGTCGAACTTCGCGCGAAAGGGCAGCTCGCGCGTGCCGTCCAGCACCACCAGATCGCACGCGAGCCCGCGCATTTGCCTAATCCGGCTCAAGTGAACATCGCAGGCGATAGCTCGCACGCCATACTGCAAAGCCTGGGCCGTCTTGTTGCCGGGCGCGGCGCACAGGTCCAGAAAGGTCTGGCCCGGATGCAAATCCAGCGACGGCACGATGGACTGCGCGCCGATGTCCTGCACGCGGCCGGTGCTGGCAACGTACGTCTCGGGCGGTTGCAGGAAGGCGCCGGCGATGCGGTTCACGGTCTCGGCGCCAAACCGCCGGTCCCAGCGGTCCAGCAGCCATGCAGGCAGCGAGAGTCCGGTAACACGGTCCCAATCAATCGGCGTGCGATCCACTTTGCGCAGCACAGCGTTTACCAACCCGGCCGCGGAACGTTTCCCCACGCGCTTCACCAGCTCGACGCTCTCGCTCACGGCGGCGTGCGCGGGAATGCGGTCAAGATACCGTCGCTGGTAGATGCCCATGCGCAGCGCGATGCGCACTTCGGGGTCCAGCGGGCGCATGGTCAGCAGACGGATCAGGCAGTCTAGTTGGGCCTGAAAGCGCAGGCATCCGAAGACGATCTCCGACGCCAGGCCGGCATCGCGCGAGTCCAGAGCGGCCGAGCGCTGCAGCAGAAGGTCGGACGCATAGCCGCCTTGGCTGACTTTGCGAAGGATGTCGAACGCAACCTGGCGGGCTGGTGAGATCAAGTTCTATTTTAGTAAGCAGTGCTCAAAGACGACGGACGGTATTGCGACGGCTGCGGCCAGAAGCTGCCTCCCGCGTCGCGCCTCGCCATGCAAGCGGTGCCGAAAGCGGAAGCAGAAGCGATGAACGCACGGGGAACGGAGAATCCAGACGGCACGGTGACCATCGACCTGTGCCTGAACTGCCGCATCGCGCGATCCAACCGGATCAAGCACCCTCAGCCTTGACGTGCGGGCCAGCTTCGGCCCATGGGCTGTTCGCCTCTGAAACGCCGAGCGCCTGCCGCACCACCTCCAACAGCGCGTCGCCGTGGAACGGCTTTGACAAGACCAGCGAGCCGTCGGGCGCCGCGCCAGCCAGAGGCTGCGAGGAGAGCTGGATGACTTTCATGCCCGGGTGCATGGCGGCGAGCTGCTTGACGATTTCCAAGTCCGCCTGCCGTAGCGGGCCGAGGTCCGCAATCAACAGGTTGAACCTGCGAGGGCGCAACTCCAGGTCCTCGACACCCGCCAGTTCGGTGACGAAATAGCCGCTGCGTTCCAGAAGCCGGCGAAGCAGCTTCCGAACGGCGGGATCGCTGTCCAGGATCAGTACGGAGGGCGGCAGCACCGGCAGGTATGCAATCTCTTGCGCCGCGGGTCCGAGCATCTCACTCCTCGCCTCCATAACCAGGTGCGACCCAGCCGCTGGTTCCGGTTGTTCCGGACGCGGAAGTGAAGGGCGAAAGAAGCGCGCCCGGCAATCCAGACAGCGGAACGGCACGAGCAAGACATAGCCCAGCGCAGAATCCCAAAACGTGCGGCGATGCGAAAACCGGATCTCGCGCGACCGGCAGTGAGGGCAGCGCCGAGGCGGCTCGAAAATCCACCGGATCAGGACGGAGCGCCCGGCTAAGTGCATCTCGCTTCGGCTTGGAAGGCGCGCCATAATGGTGCGAGTCTCTGAGTGAGGCCCCCATTGATTGTAATGATATTTCGTAAAAAGTGGAACCTCAGCGTGCTCCTGATGTTTGCCGCACTCGCGCCGGCGCAGCAGGCCGACCTGGTGTTGCGAAACGGCAAGCTGGTGACGCTCGAAGCGGGACAGCCGGAGGCTCAAGCGCTGGCGGCGCAAAACGGCCGGATCGTCGCCATCGGGTCCAACCAAACGATGGCAAGCTGGATCGGCCCTCGGACGCGCGTCATCGATCTGCACGGCCGGCTCGCGATTCCGGGGTTCATCGAAGGGCATGGGCATTTCACGGCGCTCGGCGAATCAAAGATGGAGTTGAACCTGCGCGGCGCTCGCAACTGGGACGCGATCGTCGCCCAGGTGGCCGCTGCCGCGCATGAGGCCAAGCCCGGAACATGGATTCTCGGCGATGGATTTCATCAAGCCAAGTGGGATCGGCCGCCTTCGCCGAGCGTCGAAGGGTTTCCCGTACACGAATCCCTGAGCCGCGTCTCACCGCGCAACCCGGTCTGGCTGACGCACGCCAGCGGCCACGCCGGATTCGCCAATGCGGAAGCACTGCGTCTGGCGGGCATCGGCCCGCAAACGCCCGACCCGCCCGGCGGCCAGATCTTGCGCGATGCTCGCGGCCAGCCAACCGGATTGCTGAAGGAGCGCGCGCAAGAACTGGTGGAGCGGGCTTTGGATGCATATCGCGCGAAGCGCAGCGCGGCGGAAATCGCCGAAGAATCGCGTCGCGAGATCGAACTTGCCGAGCGCGAATGCCTCTCGAAGGGCATCACCACGTTCGAAGACGCCGGCTCGCCGCTCGCCACCGTCGACCTGTTCCGCTCAATGGCCGAACGCGGCAAGCTCGGCTTGCGCCTATGGGTGATGCTTCGCGCACCCAACAACGAACTGTCGCCAAATCTGGCCAAGTACCGGATGATCGGCGTGGGCGACAACCATCTCACCGTGCGAGCGATCAAGCGCTTCGCCGACGGCGCGCTCGGCTCCCACGGCGCCTGGCTGCTCGCTCCTTACTCGGACCTGCCTCCCGGCGCGCCCAACCGCACCGGCATCAACACAGAACCGGTGTCCGACATCCGCGCGACGGCCGAACTCGCCATCCGCAACGGCTATCAGCTCTGCGTGCACGCCATCGGCGACCGCGCGAATCGTGAAGTGCTGAATCTCTACGAATCGATCTTCAAGGAGCATCCCGACCAAAAGAATCTCCGCTGGCGCATCGAGCACGCGCAGCATCTCGATCCCGCCGACATCCCCCGCTTCGGCCAACTGGGCGTGATCGCCTCCATGCAGGGCGTGCACTGCACCTCCGACGGTCCGTTTGTGATCGCGCGCCTCGGCTACGAGCGCGCCAAGGCCGGCGCCTATGTCTGGCAGAAGCTCATGCGTTCCGGCGCTGTGGTGACCAACGGAACCGACACACCGGTGGAAGATGTGGACCCCATCGCCGGCTTCTACGCTTCGGTGAGCCGCAAGCTGAAGGATGGTACGGTCTTCTTCCCGGATCAGCGCATGACCCGCATGGAAGCGCTGCGCTCGTATACCTACAACAACGCTTACGCGGCCTTCGAGGAAAAGGAAAAAGGTTCACTGCGCCTCGGAAAACTGGCGGATGTCACGGTCCTCTCCAGGGACATCCTCACGATTCCCGAAGACCAGATTCCCTCGGCGAAGGCAGACTACACCATCGTCGGCGGAAAGGTGCTGTACGAAAGAGGAAACTAGTCCACCCAGGCGCGGTGCAGTTCGCGCTGAACTTCGTCGATGATTTCGCGGCGCGCACGCGTCTGCTCGCGCTGCAATTCGAGCCGTTCGCGGGAAGCCTCTTCGCGGATCCCGCGCGCTGCCCGCAGGGCTTCACGACGTGCCCGTGCCGCCTCCCTCTGTCCGTCGCGAGCACTCTCGCTAGCCTTCAACGCCGCTCGACGGGCTTCGACCCGGCACTCGGACTCCCAGTCCGTATCGCGCGGCGCGCCAAAGACGCAAACTGAAGCCAGCATCGCACCTGCCAGCACAACGAATAGAAGAAACTTCATCCGCCCTCCTATTGTTTGTTTAAGACGAACGAAAGGTCGATTTGTTCCAAAAAAAGTTCTCAAAATCACAGCAGAGCCGTCTCTTCGATCGCCCGGCCCTCCGCAAACCGTTGTAAACTAAGGTCCCTATAGTCAATCAGCCCGGTGTCGCCTTCCAGGATCAGGTCCGCAAGAATGTGCCCAGTGGCAGGTGAATGCATCACGCCGTGGCCGCTAAAACCATTGGCAAGATAGAAGCCTTTGACGCCGGGAGCCGGACCGAGAATGGCGTGATGATCGAGCGACATGGCATACATGCCCGCCCAACACCGGCGCGGATTGACGGCCAGATCGGCGAAACATGGCACGCGGTTGGAGGCGTGAGTCAGGATCTGCTCGATGAAGGCGGGATCGAAGTCCGTGCGGAAGCCCGGCGCCTGGTCCGGATGCGCCCAGGCCATCAACAGCCCCAGTCCCTCCTGGCGGAAGTGCCAGCCGTTGGTCATGTCGATGATCATCGGCAAGCGCTCGGGCAATCCCGGAAACGGTTCCGTGGGGACCAGCATGCGGCGCAGCGGCTCGATGGGCAGAGCCACGCCTGCCATTCTTGCGACGGATGCCGCCCACGGCCCGGCCGCGTTCACCACGGTGCGCGTGGAGATGGTTTCGGCACTCGTTCTCACGCCGGCGACCTCGCCGTTCGCGACGTCGATGCCGGTTACTTCACAGCCGCGCCGCAGTGTCGCGCCGCGTTCCATCGCTCGCGTCGTGAAGCCGGTCATGACGCTGTTGGGATCGACGAAACCATCGGTCGGACAGAAACTCCCCCCTAGGACATCGTCCGATCGCATTTGCGGCAGAACCTGACGAATGTCCTCGGGCTTCAGCATTTGCGCGTTCTTCAGGCCGCGCAGCTTTTGGCGCTCCTGGTTGGCGCGCAGATACTGCATGTGAAACTCGTTCGTCGCGACAAACAGATAGCCATGCGGCTTGTAGCCGGAAGGCTGTCCCGTCGCCTCCTCGAAGCGCGCGAAAAACGGAATCGAGTACAGTGACATCCGAATGTTCACGTCGGTGGAAAACTGCGCCCGCACGCCGCCCATGCTCTTGCCGGTGGACCCAAGGCCCTGCCGTGTCTCACGTTCGAGGATGAGCACGTCCCGGCAGCCCGCCTGCGTGAGGTGAAAGGCGATGCTGGAACCGACGATTCCCGCGCCGATGATCACCACGTCCGCCGAACGTGACATAACGCATTAATTTTATCCAAGCGGCCAGCAAGAACCTGCAAGCCATGCGCGCCGCTAGAATCGAGTGCAAGTTCAAATCCGCGCGCCAAATATTCCACGCGCGTTCTCAGGGAGGATTGTCGATGCATCAGAGAGCAGTGGCTATTCTTGTGTTAAGGCCTGGCGCTCGGCGCTAACGCTTCCGGCCCGCTGCTCTAGAGCGCCATGTGTAGAAGCGCAAGGCACGGCCGCCCGCCATCGGCTTTCCGCTTTCTGCCTTCTGACTTCCGCTAAGGTATCTCCTCTAAGGATCGGGCCCGAAACTGCCGTTATATTAAGGGGGCAGTAGGCTCGCCAGAATGCATTGTCAGTATTGCCATAAACGGGTTAGCGTCTTCAAGTTATTGAGCGGGCAGCCTTTTTGCTCAAAAGAGCACCGCGAGCTGTATCTCAACACGCAGTCGAAAGACGCCATCAAGAGGCTGCTTTCTTCATTTAGCGAGGAAGGCGAGCCCGTTGAGCCCGTCGCGCCCGCCACGCCGTCACCGGCGGAACCGCTTGACCTGGCGCCGATCGAAGCGCCAGCCGACGTTGCCGTAGTCGCGAAACCAGTTGCCCAACCAGAGCCTCCTCGGATCGCTCCCGATGCGGACCAGGACCCGCCCGAGGGACCTTTCCTGAGGCAGTCGGTACCGGACCCGCGGAACCGGCCTGTGGCCCTGATCTCGCGCACCATCACTGAGCCGTTCTCCGGGCAGGTGGAACTTCCCTCAAGTCCCGGGCCGGAGCCGCTCGCCGTCGAACCGGCGAGCACGAGCAAACCCGTTGAGGCTGAACCTGAGCCGCCGGCGGCGTCCCTCGCGCCACTGGAGTTGGATGTAGCGCCAGTAGATGTACCGGACGACGGCCCCCGGTGGAGCGCGCCTACTGAGCGCCAAGCGGAAGAGCCCAGCATCGTGCCGGCGCCTGTCACGCGGATCGTCGTTCTGGAGGAACCCGGGCTGCTTTCATTGCCCATGCTCGAAGGACACGCCCCCCAGGAGTCCGTTCCCGATCCTGAATCTAAACCACACCTCGTGGCTCAGCCCAGTCCACCAGCGCTCGTCCGCTTGGACGCTCAGCCCGAAGCGGCGACGCGCGCCGACGGCTTGACACCACCTCCACCGGCCCCCGCGCGAGCCATCTGGCCGGAACAAAAGCAAGCTAGTAGCGTTCCACCGCCAGTGGTACCGGTAGGCGCACTGCGTCCCCGATCTTCCGGTGCGCGCGCACCGAGCCGTTCGGGCAGCCATGCTGCGGTTCAGGGTCTGCTCGGACGAGCGGGAGCAACTCGCGAACTACAGCCGGCCGCCTCAAGGTCCGGATCCCCGAACGCCGAAGTTGTCCTGCCACTTCTACCCGAGTCGGTGGAGCTTTGCGCGCCAAGCCCGCTCGAAGTAGACGAAAGACAGTGTTCGCTCGCCTCGCCCGTGACCTTGCTGCCCTTCCGGCTGTCGCCTCCTATAGCAGAGACACCGCGAACGGCGTTTGAGTCTACCGCGTGGCGGCTCGCAGTCGGCGTTCCTCGTCTCCCCGATGTCGCGGGCGCGTTCTCGAATATTCGGCAGTTAGCCGGCCTGGCCACGTTTCCGAGTTCGACGGCAACGAACCAGCCGCCCACTTTCCAGTCAGTACCACCGATTACCCGATCTCTGCCGGTCCGCGTGCCGCCGGAAGCAGTACAGCCTGCCTGCCTTCCCCCGACTCTGCCGTTGTCGGCCGAAGCGCTGCCAAGTCCCAAGCCATCCACGCGCGAGTTGCCATTTCGCCCGCCCGCGCCGGACTTCCGTCCATCCTTGCCGAAGGCTGCGGAACGAGCCAAACTGCCCAGCCGGGCGTCTGGCTCCGTTCCGCCCGCAAAGCTGTCCACAGCGGGCAGACTTGCGTTCCAGTTTTCTTTGGGGATCGCTGCGCCAAGCCTGACGATTTCAGGTCTCGGCCAGGAAATTCACGTCGCTCCTGCATTGCCGGGCGGCACGGTGGAGCCAAGACACCTGACGCCCGTCTTTTCGGCCGCGACGCACGAGATCGCATCGCTGCCGTTCATAAACCGGACAGAAGCAGCGGATATCGCCGCACCGCTCGCATCGGGCGCGGCGCTTCGCTCGTCTGCGCCCGTAGCCGCCACGCCACCGAGCAACACTCTGGCGGCGCCGGCTGACTGGCTCACGATCGAGCTCACAGCTACGCTCCGGTTCCCGCTGCCTGCGGAATTGGCGATTCCTGCACCGATTCCAGTTTCCACTTCGGTGAATCCACATTGGCCGCGGACCGTTAGCGCCTCGACGCCCTTTGCCTTGCGCTCTTCGGCCAACATCCGTCCGCTTTGGTGGGACGAAGCGCTCGTGAAAACGGAATGGAAGGGCCAGCCGGAAAGCCGCCGGCTGTCGCGCCTGGAAGCCGCTCGCCCCAGTCCTCTGTCGCTACTGACGGCGCCCCGAGCGGTGCCTTTGTCCGCTTCCGTTACGACGCTGTCCCGCTTCGAGCAGCCCAGGGTTGCGCCCTGGAACCTGATGCAAGGTCAGGCCGTTTCGGTTCCGCTTTTCTCACAGGCCACCTCCGGGAGACGCGTTGCTCTGCCCTGCCCGGACCGCCCGCGAGTGAGCTTCGCTCTGCCGGGAGTCACGGACGCAGACCCGCTTCATGTCGAGTCGCTTCCTCCGGCCAGCGCAGGGATCGAGCAAATTCCGATGGGCGCCGGCCGAATCCAACCGGCGAGCCTGCCCGTGCTGCCGGGCTCATCCCGTCTGCCGCGAATCGATTCTGCCGCCGGGCTGCGAGTCTCCGGGACGTTGGTGAACGCCGCGAAGCAGCTCGTGAGCGCTCCTCCCCGCCAGACCTGTCTGGACTGGGAGATCCATCCGCCGGTCGTGAACGCATTGCCCTGGACGGCACCTCAGGCCTACTCCCCCGCGCTTTGCCCGGCATCCTTCGGCGAAGGTCTGTCCAGTGGTCTCGTTGCGCCGCCAGCCGCCCAACCGCGTGAGATTTCTGTCCTGTCATCCCGGCAGCGCCTGGCTCGGGCTTTATCGAGCGGTTTCCGGTCACTTCTCTCCTTTGCTTCCTAAAACAAGCGGCCCCGCCTATAAAGAGAATGCCTTAGAAAGCCGATCAAACGACTTAAGGGCCCTAGCCGCGTAAGGCGGGGAGGGTAAACGTTCCATTCGGTCCAGAAAGCTCGTAAGAGAGGCCGAAGGATATGAGGTGGATTGAATGCAACAACTGCTTAAGACAGATCTAGGTTCGGCCCCAAGTCCGGCGGCCGAAACCGAGCTGATCAGCAATGGAACCGGCTCGGTGCAGGCGGATGCTTCCCTGCGTCATCTGGCCAACGCCGTCTCGCTCCACATTCAAGGCGACAAAGACGCCGCTTTGAAGGCTCTGGAAGGGGCCGAGAAGGGGGCGAACGAGAGCGGCTTGGCGGAGATCGCCGCGGCGCGCGGACAGCTCCAGTTGGAGCTTCAGCGCTACGACGAAGCCGCCGCCAGCTATACGCGCCTCACCTCGCTGCGTCCCAATGATGCCGAGGCCCGCTTCACGCTGGGTCTGTGCCTGCAGAATCTCGGGCGCGACGCCGAAGCCGTGGAGTGCTTCCGGCAGGCGCTCGCCCTGGGCTCCAAGCCGGTGGAGACGCACTTGGCGATCGGCGCCGGCCTGCTGCATTTGAACAAACACCAGGAAGCTCGCGAAGCGTTCGATGCCGCTCTGGCACGCACGCCGGACTCCGAACCCGCGCTCTTTGGCAAGGCCGTCGCTCTGCAGATGGGCTGGGAGTTTGACGAGGCCGCGGTCATCTATCAGCGCATTCTCGACCGCAACCCGCAAGCGGAAGACTCGCTGGTCAACATGATCAGCTTGTCACTGCAGCGTAAAGACTACGACCTGGTCCGCGGCTATTCCGAGCGCCTGTTGGCCATTCGCCCGGATGCCGTAGCTGCCTTGGAAGGTCTTACAGCCGCTGCGTTTTCCCGCCAGGATTTCGAGACGGCCGCCAAACACGCCGCCCGCCTCACTGATCTGGCGCCGGGCGTCTACGATCATTGGTTCAACCTCGGCGTCGCTTACCAGCGCATGGGCCACCTTACCGAAGCCATTCAGGCTTATCAGCGCGCCCGCTCGATCCGCGAAGAGGCGATCTACGCGCACGTGAACTTGGGCGTCGCCTACCAGGAACTGGGCGACCTGGCGCAAGCTCGCTCCGCTTTCGAGCGCGCCGTCGAAATCGCCCCGGACCGCGAGGACCTGCGTTTCCAGGCAGCCTGGATGGCCGAACGGCAGGAGCGTACCGATGAAGCCGAAGCCCTTTACGCAAAACTGGTGGAGAAGAACCCGGCGCTGGAGAACGTCTGGTTCCGCCTGGGCTACCTGCGCCTGGAGCGCGGCGATAGCGCCGGCAGCATCGCGGCGTTCGAAGCCTGCCTGGCTAAGCAGCCCGATTGGCCGGAAGCCTCCATCAACCTCAGCCTGGCGCACTCCAAGGCCGGCCAGTACGACCAGGCCGAAGCCGTTCTCCAAAAGCTGTTCTCACGGCACCCCGAGTCCGTGGATGCGCTCAAAGGCCTGGCGGCGATCGCGCTCAAGCGCGACGACAGTGAAAAAGCCCTCAGCTATCACCGGCGCCTGATCGATGCCGGAGTGGTTACGCCCGAGATTCTCTACAATGCCGGTCTGCTGTCGCAGCAGCTGAACAACGTGGAAGACGCGGCCCAGTTCTACCGCTTCGCCCTCGAAGCCCAGCCCGATTTCGCCGAAGCACGGCTGAACCTGGGCCATGCACTGGACGCACTCGGTAAGAACGAAGAAGCCCGCGCCTGCTGGGTGCAGGCTTTGGAGATCAAGCCGGAACTGGCTCGCGGCTATTTCCGCCGTCCGGCATAGCAGCCGCGCTGCCGATCCGCTGAACCAAGGTCACCAGTGTGTCTTCGGGCCGCCGCTCGGCGACCGTGACAGTTACCTCTACCCTGGCCTTTAAGACGCTGCCATCTACTACCACCGAGTAGCCGCCCGACAGCCACTCGGATATCTTGGCCGCCCGCGCATCCGCTTCGCTCGCCGAGCATTCAAAAATCACAGCCAGCTGATTGGGACCCCAGCGGCCGACAATGTCGCGTGGCCGCACCAGACCCACCAGGTTGTCAGCCAGTTGCTTCACCACCGGGTTCGGCTGCGCTCTGTCCCACCCGAACGCCAGCACGGAGAACACCCGTCCCGAATCCAGAAACACCTGCAATTGCCGCTCGGTTTCCTCCCGGTTCAGCAAGCCCGTCAACGGGTCAATGCTCATCTCCGGATCCGCGCGCTCCAACCACTCAGCCAGCTTCGCCGCAAGCCGCTCCAGGTCAGCTAGAGGAACCGGCTCGCCGCTCTTGCCCGGCTGATAGGCCCGCAAACTGGCGGCCCAGCGCCGAAGCCCGGCGCGCACGTCCACTTCGGCGTCCACTTCCGCCGATACTTCCATCTGCTCGGCCAAGTCCTGAAGCAACGCCGCTCGCGGGGCCGGTCTGTCCTCCGAGCTTTGAGGCAGCGCCGCAACACTTCCAAGAAGTTCCCGAGCCAAACCAGAGCCCGCATCGATCCAGGCGCAGACGGCCTGCGCGTATTCCGCCAGGTCCGCCTCCAGCGCCTCGCGGCTTTCTTCAATCGCCCGGGGTGTCGCATCGAACGCCAGGCGCCGCGGCAGACGCCTCAACCGGTCGCTGAAGATCAGCCCTTCCCTTGGGCACACTTCGCCCATGCATTTGGCGACCGCCAGAATCGCGTTCAGGTACGACGTCAGCGCAATCTCGTTGCGCTCGCCGGCGTGGGGCGGGTTCGTTTCAGGGACCATGACCTAATTGCTTTATCGGCACTTCGCCCGAAATTCGGTGGTAGGGCGCAAACCCTAGGTACTCCTACTGGATATCCGCGTTTCCCCTAGCCCTGTGCCAGACTGAAGACTTGGCTTCTCCCGTCCTTTCCGTCGTCGGCCTGCGCAAGGAGTACCGCGAAACCCTCGCCGTGGATAACATCTCCTTCCAAGTGGGCCGCAACGAAATCGTCGGCCTGCTGGGCCCCAACGGCGCCGGCAAAACCACCACCATCAACATGTTGCTGGGCGTGCTGGAGCCCACCGCCGGCACCATCCGCATTGAAGACCTGGACCTTGCCACGCACCGAACCGAGGCCCTCGAGCGCACCAATTTCGCCGCCGTCTATGCGCCCCTGCCCGGCAACCTGACGGTCTCGGAAAACCTCCACTTCTTCGGCCTCATCTACGGCGTGAAGAATCTTGGGGCGCGCATCGACGAGCTGATCCGTCAATTCGACCTGGAGGCCTTTCGCAAGGTCAAGAGCGGCGTGCTGTCGTCGGGCGAGCAGACGCGCGTGGGTCTGGCCAAAGCCATGCTGAACCACCCTCAGCTCCTCCTGCTCGACGAACCCACCGCCTCGCTCGACCCCTCCGTGGCGCGCGAAATCCGCGACCAGATCCGCGAGTATGCCGCGCAAGGAACCGGCGGCGTGCTCTGGACCTCGCACAACATGTATGAAGTCCAGGACGTCTGCCACCGCGTGCTCTTCCTCTCGCACGGAAAAATCCTGCTCGAAGGCGACCCGAAAACGTTACCCGCCGAACACGGCAAGGAATCGCTGGAGGAACTGTTCATCACCGTGGCGCGCGAGCCGCTCGCCCTGGAGCAGGCCTGATGCAGATGAATCGCACCGGCGCCATCGTCCTGCGGCAGTTCTATCTGCTGCGCGGAAGCCCCGTACGCGTGTTGCCGCTCTTCGCCTGGGTCACGGTGGACATGGTGCTGTGGGGATTCATCACGCGCTATCTCAACAGCTTCGTTTCCTCCGGTTTCAACTTCGTTCCCGCCTTGCTGGGCGCGGTGCTCCTTTGGGACTTCTTCATCCGCGTCATGCAGGGCGTAACCACGGCGTTCTTCGAAGACGTCTGGTCGCGCAATTTCCTGAACATCTTCGCCACGCCCCTCACCATTTCCGAGTACATCGCCGGCCTGGTGCTCTCCAGCGTCGCCACCAGCGCATTCGGCCTGGTGGTCATGATTGTTTTGGCAGGCGTCATCTTCGGCCTCTCGCTGCTCTCATATGGCGTTCTGCTCGTCCCATTCCTGCTGGTGCTGTTCCTGTTTGGCATCGCGCTCGGCGTCTTCGCCTGCGCGATGGTCCTGCGGCTCGGCCCCGCCTCTGAATGGCTGATCTGGCCCATCCCCGCGCTGCTCTCTCCGTTCGCCGGCGTCTTCTATCCGCTGTCGACGCTGCCGCGCTGGATGCAATACGTCGGCCACGTGCTGCCGCCTTCTTACGTCTTCGAAGGCATGCGCGCCATCGTCAGAGGCGCGGCGTTTTCTCCTGCTTTGCTCGCGGCGGGCGCGGGTTTGGACGTGCTCTTCGTCCTGGCCGCTGGCTGGACGTTCACGAAAGTCTATCGCCACGCCGTCCGAACCGGCCTGATCGCCCGCTACAGCGCCGAAAGCCTGAGCTAAGAGGCTTTGCTAACATGCGTAGGTGCAAAACAGCGTAAATCAAGCCCCGCCGGAGATGACCATCAAGGCGGTGGTTCTGGGCATCTTCCTGGCGTTCGTCTTCGGCTCAGCCAACGCGTACCTCGGCATGAAAGCCGGCCAGACTGTGGCCGCCACCATTCCCGCGGCCGTGATTGCGCTGGCGCTGTTCCGCATTCCCGCCTTTCGCGGCGGCATCCTGGAGCAGAACATCGCGCGCACTGCGGCCTCAGTCGGCGAGGCACTGGTGGCAGGCGCCATCTTCACCATCCCGGCTTTCATGATGGTGGAGATCAACGGCCAGCGCCTATGGAGCGATCTGCGCTCGCACTATTGGGAAGCCACTCTGGTGCTGCTAGTAGGCGGTCTGATCGGCGTGTTCTTCATCATTCTTCTGCGCCGCCCGCTGTGCGTTGACGCCCCGCTGCCGTGGCCGGAAAGCGTGGCCAGCTACGAAATCGTCAAGTCCGGCGAAGCGTCGGCCACCAAAGCTCCGCGCTACATCTTCGGCGCGCTCGGCTTCGGCGGGTTGATCGAAATCCTCACCGACGAAAAAGGCGCGCAGATCTTCCGCGAGTACACCGAAGGATTTCTCAAATTTCCGCGTTCCGTGATCCAGCACTTCAACCTGGAAAGAACGCCCATCGGCAACGTGACTCACTTCGGCGGCATCCCCTGGTCGACGCCCAGCCTCTCGCCGGCCCTCATCGGCATCGGCTACATCATTGGACCCGAGCTGGCCTCCATCAACGTCTCCGGCGGCATCATCGCCTGGTGGATTCTCATTCCTCTGCTGCTGTTCTTCGATCCGGATCTCGCCCGCCGCATCGGAACCGACGACCCGGCGATCATGGCCAATACGGTCTGGTTCAACGTCGTACGCCCCATCGCGGTCGGCACCATGCTGGTGGGCGCCGTCAGCACCATGTACTCAATGCGCGAATCTCTGTGGAGTTCGCTGCGCGGCATCTTCACGGCGTCCGCAGCGGCGGCGCACGAGGGCAAAGCCATTGACCGCACCGAGCGCGACATCCCGCCGCGCTGGGTGGTCCTCTCGACGCTCGTGCTGCTGGTACCGATCACGGCCATCTACTACTACTTCACGCGCGGCATCGGCGCGGCCATCGTTTCGGCCGTGATCATGACCATCACAGGGTTCCTGCTATCCGCCATCGGCGGCTATTTGGTTGGATTGGTCGGAAGCTCCAACCAGCCGCTCTCCGGTTTGACTCTGGCTGCCCTGATCATCGCGGCGCTGGTGATGCTGGTCATCGGCGTGACCGGTCTTTCCGGAGTCGCGGCGGTGCTCGGCGTTGCCGCTGTGGTGTGCGTGGCCTGCTCGGTCTCGGGATCGCTGATTCAAGATTTGAAAGCCGGCCACCTGCTCGGCGGCACGCCCTGGAAGATGGAGATCGTCGAAATCATCTCGGTCATCTTGCTGGCCTTCTTCCTCATGGGCCCCATCATCGCGCTGCATCAGGCTAATCTGGCCACGGGCGGGATCGGCGGCCGCGAGCTGCCCGCTCCACAAGCCGGGTTGATGGCCCAGCTGGCCAAGGGAATCGTGGGAGGTCAGATGGCCTGGGGACTGCTCGGCATCGGCGCGGCGTTCGGAATCGCGCTGCTGTTGTGTGGCGCGCGCTCGCCCATGTTGATCGCGGTCGGCATGTACCTGCCGTTCAGCACGACCTCGGCGATTTTCATCGGCGGCCTTATCAAATGGATCGTCGACAGGAGGACGGCGAAACGCAGCGCCGAAGAGCAGCTCGTCATCAACGAAAAGGGCACGCTGCTGGCTTCCGGCCTGATCGCCGGAGAAGCCATCGTCGGAATCCTACTCGCCGTCGTCTTTCTTACCGGTTTGCACTCCATCGTGAGCTTCGGCTTCGCGGCACAGTGGGGTGGCTGGCTGTCGCTTCTGGGCTTCGCAAGCCTCGCTTACGTGCTGATTCGCATCCCGCTCCGCGGCTAATTTCTTCGACTAACTCTCTTCGACGATCACCGCGTACACTTCGCCCGGCCCGTGCACGCCGCGCACCAGGATCTGCTCGATATCGGCCGTGCGGCTCGGCCCGGTGATCAGCACCATGGAGCTGGTGTTGTCCGCGGGCTTGGGCACGAGCGACAGCAATTCGTCAAGATTCGCGATAATGCGCGACTGCGGAATCACCGCCACGTGCACCGGCGGCAGCAGTGAGACCAGGCGCGCCTCGTTCGGGCTGGCGATCATCACGAAGGAACCGGTGGCCGCCAAAGCGTAATCCACACTGGTGATTCCAATGTCGGCGCCCGCGCAGGCCGCGCGCAGCTCATCGCGATCCGTGAAGCCCGAGTGAACCTGCGCGAGGCCCGTTACGCCGCAAGCCCGCAGAAACGGCGCGTTGGACGCAACCACGTTCTTATTAGCCAACAACTCCGTGAGCGCGGGTAACACGGCGGCAGCATTTCGTACTACGAAAGGTTTTCCCGATAGTTTTTCAAAACTCTGGACGAAGAGATTGGTATAGAGACTGCGGTCCGATCGTGGGATCCGCATTGTGGGGGCCGGGAGAGGGGCCGTCTCCGAGCGAGGAGGCTGGCCCGCGGCCCTCTTTAACGCCGTGCGAATGTCCCCCAGGATTTGTTCGCGCGCGGTCACTGCGAGACCTTTCCCTTGTGAGCCAGTCGCGCGGCCCACAACTGACGGAAGTCTTGCTTGGCCAGACGCGGTAGCTCGCGCTGGCTGGCCCATTGGCGCAACGGACCAATGGCCGGCGGCGCGGGCGTTACCTTCGCTCCGAGCCTCGCTAGCACCCGATAAATCTTCGGATGCGCCATTACCCACGCAAATAGCCGGAACCCCAGCCGCTCCAGCCTGCCACTTCCTGCCCGCTTCCTCGCCTCGGTAGTCTCCTCGCGCAGCTTGATCAGCAGCTTCGGAATCTCGATCTTGACTGGACAAACTTCCGCGCACGCGCCGCACAGACTCGACGCGAACGGCAGCCAGGTGTCCTTCTTCACGCCTTGAAACTGCGGCGTGATGATGGCGCCGATGGGACCCGAATAAACCCACGGATAATTGTGCCCGCCGATCTTGCGATACACCGGACAGTGATTTAAACACGCGCCGCAGCGGATGCAGTACAGCGACTGCCGCTTGTCTTCGTCGGCCAGCAGCTTGGTGCGGCCGTTGTCGAGCAGCAGCAGATAGAACTCGTCGGGACCATCGACTTCGCCCGGCCGCCGCGGCCCCGAAAGAAACGAGGTGTACGACGTCAACGGCTGGCCGGTTGCGCTGCGGCCGAGCAGGTTCAGGAACACTGCCAGATCCTGCGCCCGCGGAATTACCTTCTCGATGCCCGCGATGGCGATGTGGATCTTCGGCGCCGACGTGCTCAGCCGCGCGTTGCCCTCGTTCTCGACAACCACGATTGCGCCGGAATCGGCCACCAGAAAATTCGCCCCGCTCACGCCGATGTCCGCTTCCAGAAATTTCCGGCGCAGGACGCCGCGCGCGATCTTGGTCTGCTTCTCGATGACCACTTCTTTTTCGACGCCCAGTTTCTCTGTGAGAATGTCCGCGACGTCGTCACGCGTCATGTGCAGCGCTGGAGCGACGATGTGATACGGCCGCTGGTGCGCTAGCTGCAGCAGATATTCGCCCAGATCCGTCTCCACCGCTTCCAGCTCGTGCCGCTCCAGGTGCTCGTTGAAGTGAATCTCTTCGCTGGTCATCGACTTCGACTTCACGATGATCCGCGCCTTGCGCTCCTTAGCCAGACCCAGCACGAAATCGGTCACTTCCCCGCCGTTGCGGCAGAACACCACCTTGCCGCCGTGCGCGACCACGTTGGATTCGAGCTGCTCCAGGTAGTGATCGAGATTCTCGATCGTGTGCCGCTTGATCGCGTTCGCCTGGGTCCGCAGCTCCTGGTAGTGCGGCAGAACGCCCGGATTCACCACGCCCGCGCGATGATCAATCAACCTGCGGGTCGCGGTATAGATGGCAAGCTGCAGCCGCGGATCGGCGAGCGTCTGGTGGATTTCCTGTTCGGGTGCGCCTGTCATCTCGATTTACCGGGAAGCCAGCACCTCTGCCAGATGCAATGTGCGGATCGGCAGCCCCGCGCGCTGGATCGCGCCTTGCAGTTGCATCAGGCAACTAGAGTCAATCGACACCACCGCGCTGGCCTCGGTCTTCTTGATCGAGTCGATCTTGGTTCGAGCCATCGCGCCGGAGACCTCGGCGAACTTGACCGAAAATGTCCCACCAAATCCGCAGCACTCTTCGGCGGCGTCCATTTCGCGCAGCGTCAGCCCCTGGACTTTCGAGAGCAGCCGCCTCGGCCCTTCTTTGACGTGCAGTTCCCGCAGCGCATGGCAGCTATCGTGGTACGTGACCACTCCGTCGAACCGCGCACCGACGTCCTCGACACCTGCGACCTCCAGCAGAAACCGAGAGAACTCGTAAACGCGCGGCGCGAGCCGCCGAGCCTCCGCCAACCTCCCGGCATCGCCCTGCAGGATGTCCTCAAAATGATGGCTGACCATCGATGTGCACGAACCCGACGGCACCACGATATATTCGGCGTCGCGGAACACATCCAGAAAATGCCGCGCGACGGTGCGAGCCTCCTCCGGATAGCCGCTGTTGAACGCGGGCTGCCCGCAGCAGGTCTGGGCCTCGGGAAAATCCACTGCATAGCCGAGCCGCTCCAGCACGTCGGCCATGGCGATGCCCACTTGCGGAAAAAGCTGATCTACGATGCAGGTGACGAACAGCGAGACTCGTGTGTTCACTAGGTCCAGTCCGGCGCGAAAACTCAATTGTGACGCATTTCGCCCGCCGGTGCCGCGCCCCAGCGTTACCGCCCCACCATGTGTCCCGGTGCTTTGTTGTTCTCTTCGCAGATGTACTCGATCAAATCGCCATCCGGAACCAGGTGAATCTTGCCGGAAACCGTCCAAGGCTTCGCGTAGGCTTTCGGATCGTCGATCGTGAACTGAACGTCCATGTGCCCGATGTCGCGGCGCGTGAAGCGCTCGATCAGATGCGTCGTCTCGGTCTCCGGATGCCCGGCCATATCCAGCCATTCTTTTCCGTTGAAGCCGGCGGTCTCGATCACCAGCGTGTCGCCGTCCCAATGCCCCACCGAATACCCCTGCCACGTGGGGTTCGGGTCCTCGGGCAGCGTGCGGCCGTCCATGAAAATCTGCCGGTAGATGGTTCGGGATTCATACAGGAACACGATCAGATCCGGTGTCTGCACAATCTTATACGGTGCGGGGACAGTGTCCTTCTCCGGCATGCCCGACGGCAGGCAATGCGCGCCCGGATGATCTTTGCCATTCGAGGCCAGGCGCTGCTTGTAGAGCTTGTCGGCCCACGGCAGCATTTGCACATCGCCCGGTTTTAAGCCCCAGGCCAGATTCACGAGCAGTTTCGGCGGTCCCGGGTCGGTCTCGCTGTACATTTCCCAAAGACCGGATACATCGGGCGTGCCCCAAGCGGTCCGCGGCGCCGGCGCGTTCAAGTCGACCTTGCCATCCGCCGTGCGCGGCAATTTCTTCGACGCCACCTGCGGCCACTGGGCCGTGGCGGTCGTTGCCGAGAAAATCACTATTAGTAAGAATCGCGAACGCATCGGTCCTCCGAACTCGTCCAGTATACCCGCGCCAATCAGTTCTTGTCTGCTTGCAGACGCTTCAGCTGTTGCGCCGCATAGGAATTGCCCATCTGTGCTGCGCGGCTGTAAAGACGCACGGCTTCGCCCTGATCCGTGGGCAGCCCGCCTCCGCCTGGCTCGTACATGTTAGCGAGGAATGCGATTCCGTCTTCACCATCCAGGACCGCCGACTGACGATACAAATCCGCCGCCTTGCCCTCATCCGGAGCAAGGCCGCCCTTGCCTTTTTCGTACATCAAACCCAGGTAAGCGAGTCCCTTGGGGTCTTTGCGGTCAGCCGCCTTCTGATACAACTCCACGGCATGGTGTTCGTCCATAGGCAAGCCGCCCTGGCCATGTTCGTACATCGCGCCCAGCACCACCATCGCCGGAACGTTATCCATGGCAAATGCCCTCTGATAAAGACCCGCCGCCTTCTTTTCGTCCAGTGGCAAGCCGCCCGCACCGCGCAGATACATGCCTCCCAGAGCGACCATGCCGTTCGCGTCCCCGCCGTTCGCCGCCTTGAGATAGAGGTCCGCCGCTTTGATGTCATCCCGTGACAAGCCAGCCTTACCGTTCGCGTACAAGACACCCAGATCGAACATCGCGGCAGCATCACCCAAACTCACAGCCTTCTGGTACCACTTCACGGCGTCCTCCGGATTTGGCGGCACTCCCTTGCGTCCGAAGTAGTAAATCGCGCCCAGCCGATGCGCGGCCGCGCCGTCGCCTTGGTCGGCGGCTTTGGTGTAATACGCAATCGACGCCGGTAAATCCTGGATCGCGCCCTGCGCGCCCGATTCGTAGGCGCTGCCGAGCTGCGTGATGGCATCACGATTTCCGTTGGCCATCAAAGTCTGTAGTTGGTCGACGCTGTCCCGCTCGAGTTCCTCTTTCGTAGGACCTTGCCCGTCAACGAGAGCAACCAGCCCTCGGGGAGCCGCCGGCGCCACAGGCAGTTCCATGAGCCTGCGAGCGATCGGACAAAAGGTCCCGTTAGGAAACTGCTTGCAGTGGAGAGCATAGAGGCCGGGGTCGTGTAATGACTCTATGGCCTTCCAGTAGGCTAATTCCAATTCAGGTCCCGACTCGGGGTTCCCGCTCCCCGATTTCGCGACCGTCAATCCCATGAACGTGACGTCGCCCTGCGGAATCGACGGCTTCTGCGCCTTCGGATTCAGAAACACGAACGTTCCCTTCAGGCTGGCCTTCAGCGGCGTTAGCTGCGGTTTCATTCCATGGCCCGGCCCAAGCTTCCGTGTAATCTCGCCCAACTGGACCTGAGTGTCGGCGAGTGCCTGTTCGATGGTCACAAAGCCGCGGTTCTTTCGATCCGCGCCGCCGTCGCGCAACGATTTCAGTAACGCCTCCGTGAAGATGCTGTAGCTGCTATCCGCCGACAGTTTCAACGCCCAGGCCTTTTGCTCGGCCGTCCCCGCGGTCACCACCAGACGGCTCCCGTTGGCGCTCCGAACTGAGTAGAGTTCTACACGGCGATCTGTAGGAGGGTCGAAACCATCGACAAACCCACACTCGCGGTATCGCTGTTCCTGAGGGAGTCTCCCGGCCTTCACAGGCTGTTTCAGACGTCCCATTTTCTGTCGGGCCGCCGGGCGCCCATCAGTCCGGGACTCTCGCAGCCTACCCTTTCGCTGAGCAACAACGTCTAATTCACCGGACATATTTTTCTGTACTCGAACATCGTAACCCGTACTTTGCTGACATTTTCCGGTCATCTCTTGGACTACACTTCTGGATGTGGTGGAGTCCATCTGGATTCTCGTTATGACGGGCGCGACCAGCCTTTTGATCGAGAGGTCTTTCGCGCCCCCAGCCAAAACCATGAAAACCGCTCTCGCTACGGTCGGCCTCATTTTGACAGCTGTTGGCCTTGCGGGGTTGATGGTGTTTGTGGTGTATGGAGGAGATATCGAATTTGCTTCGTTGCCGTTGTCTGGTGGCATTACCTTGTCCGTCGGCATCGCTATGGTGCTGACTGCCTTGAGTATAAGAAGAAAGTTGTAAACAAAGTACTGATTCGATTGCTCGACTAGGCTTCGTCCACCGCTAACCAATTTCTTGATCGGAAGGTGTGAAAAGCGCCGGAGGCCGCCGACAACGCATTCTGCTTGCAACATGGGCAGCCTGCAAGAATTCCGTTCACGTAACAGGTCTACAAGCAGGCGGGAACAGCAGCCGCATACAGCTCAGCAGCGCCCGTGATTACGCGCGGTACTTTCCGTTCACGATGGTAAATGTTTGACTGTAAAACAACTCAGCCCATCGAAATACTTCCGCGAAACTGCAACTCAGGAACCGGAGGGCCGCAACCGTTATGTCGGATACACGACACTGATACGTTCTCTCGAATTCTGGGGAAATAAGCGGTCACATCCGTTTTTCGGCTATGACTTTATTCGCCCCAGACTGGTACTATCGTCTCTAAAGCGAACCACATTGTCTGGAATACCCCACCATCGTGTGCTATACTCGGTGCCTAGTTAGGAGGTATCAAGGGTGTCGAAATTCACGATTGCAGTGATGATGATTTGCTTTGTGCCTGTGGTTGCCGTGGCGAAACGTGTGCCCTTTGGGCCCGGGACCGACGTCCTGGGAGGCAATCAGCCCGGTGCGGGAACGGCATTAGAGTCCCTACTCTTGGCGGGGACCTCCGAATCGCTCTTTACAATCGTGAAGGCAGGCGACGTGGTTTTCTGCGACTTTGGCGTTGTCTGCAACAGTTCGACTCCAACTTCGGACTGGAGCGACGTATTGGTGTTCTACAATTCCGCCAAGGGTCCCTACGTCACCGACGTAGCTAAGGACGCTAATACGGCGGGCCTTTTTTCCGGCACGGATTTGAACGCCTTCATCGAGAGGTACGACAACCATAGACTCGGCCATAAAGGGCTTTCTTCGGATGTCGTTTTCCTGAATGAAGATGCTTCTGGAAACGTCAAGTACGGTCCTTATGACGTCGGCGGCCTGGCCGATCACATCACTTTGACCAATACTCTCCTAGATGGTGTGGTTGTTCCAGAGCCAGACACTTTGATCCCACTCGGTATTTTCCTTGCCACGCTGGCTTTTCGCAGGCACTACAAGGGCCGCCAAAAGCCTGCTTAGAGGTTTGGCCAGCGCCTGAGACCTTCCATATTCCGGCGGGTATTGAGTCGCTCATCCGGATCCGCGCGGCAGGCCACGCCGAAGAGGCGGCCGTTCTCAAAGCGTTCTGTCTGTTTGCTCCCTCAGGCCGATTCTCTACTTGCCACCGCCGACTTAACGGATCATTTCCACCGGGCCCATTAACTTCTGACCCATCGGTGGGCGCTAGAGTAGGCAAGCTCCGCGGCCTAGAAATCAACGTGATTATGGGTCGAAGAGGCGGAAGAACCACCCGCCAAACAAGCCGGCTGAATAGCTTCGCCTGATTGCACAGACACGCATAGACCAAAGCAGGCCGAGGACCTTAACAATGAGGACTTAGCCGTTGGAGGACTTAGCACTTGTTTCCAATTGTTGATGGCGCCGGTGCGCTAGTCACCAGAAAGTCCCGAATTCGACAGGCGAAGCCCTGCGAGGGCGAGGCGTCTATTCGGACCACCTCCACGGTGCATCGCAATAGCACCGTGGAATGCCGCCTCTTATTCCACTTCGCGGCCGGGACTTCCAGCATCGCTTCCAGTTTCTCTCCTGGAAGATACTTGTCTGGGGAGAGGCAAAAGAAGCCGCTCGCGGTCAAGTTCTCGGTGACGGTACGAGTAAAGGTGCCGTCTGTAGACTTCCAAAGAAACACAGGGCACCGCATGCGAAATCGTGGTAATCGCCGTCTTTCGTCGTTCATCCGAAAAATCCGCAAGCAATCCAATTTCTGGTGCTAGAAGGCGAATCGGGAAGTGAACGTGAACCGATTTGAGCAACGATCAGTCCTTTCGGCTTTCGCATACCAGGCAGCACAGAACAGTAATCCAGCTTACTCATGTGGCCAATCCTCCCCGTATTAACAGCGACTTTGCTGGGTCGAAACCCAGTACCAGCAGTACTTATATACTTTGCAAGGTCCGAAGAAGGTTGCTAACATAATTCGGAAACAGCCCGGACCTCGCCTGCGATTTCTTGCATGCGATTGACCATTAAAGGGGCAATGTTGTTGAAAGACGGCTTATCTCCGCAGCCACCGAAGTTGTCGGTCGTGCTCTGTGGCGAGATCTCGCCTCACCGCAAACTTCTCACTGATTCTGCTAACCAGGCCCTCAGATTTACTTTAGTTCGTTGCCCAGAGGACCGGGAAAGCGCATTCTCTGTTTGTCACAAGCTCGAGGCGTCCGTTCTGATTGCGAGACAAGAATTTATTCTGCAGCTGACAACAAAAGACCTTTCCCGGCTCAGTAACCATGGGCGTGTTCATATCTTGGCGATTTTAGGAACAGATGGTTTGGACGCATCAGTAAAGATGCTCCGTCTTGGCTGCCGCGGAGTCCTGCCCCCGAGATTTTCCTCCAAATGTCTTCGGCGTGCCATTCTTGCCATCCTGGACGGAGAGTTGTGGGCGCCTCGGGGTGCCGTTTCGTTCCTCCTTTCAGAGCTGTTGAAATGCGCGAGCAGTGCTTCTAGTAAGGATGAAAATCTTCTGACGCCGCAGGAACAGCGCATTTTTGAGTTGTCCTCCCAAGGCTACAAGAATTCTGCAATCGCCTCAGCTTTGTTTATCAGTACTGAAACCGTTCGGTGGCACAAACGCCGGCTTTATCGGAAGATTGGCAAATCCGGCACACACCTGTTTCCTCAGTCACAAGCTGCACCGCGTAATCCTGGTCTTGCGGCGGGCTGATCCCTTATCTGGCATCTGGAAAAAATGTAGTAGATCTTCCCCAGGGGTGGTGGAACTGCCCACCCTGGGGGACGGAGAAACAACCCTTGTCCCTAGCACTTTATGGCTCTATTTTGGAAGCTCTGAAAAAGTTTTCAAAATAAGGCGTACATGTGGGGATCGACGCTTTCGTTCCGCACATCCAGGATTGCCAAGGAGAACCTGACCGGTGCCTGAGATCAATTTAAGCGGACTCGCAGCGTCCCGCGCGATTCCGGATCGGCCGATGATGCTGTGTGTCATCAGCTCGGATCCAGAACTGGCGGTGGCTTGCGGGTCTCAGCTTGAGCACCTTTGCACAGCTGGTTACTCAATTACACAGTGTCAGGGACCGTCCGAGGTACCCTACGGTTGCGACATTTACGTTTGGGACTATGTGTCGTGCCCCGCGTTACCATCCGCGATGGCGGCAACGAGTCCTGCAGCCAAGCTCGTAATTGTTGAAAAAGGTTCTTTGTTGGATACCCAACAGAATCTGCCCTGTCAGGACCTTAGTTTCGTGGGCAAGCCAGTAACTTCCCTCTCTCTGCGGGTCGTTTTAGGCTCGGCCTTGGCGCGCCTGCAGCTTCAGAGTGTGGCGAACTCGTCCATGGGTCTGAACTTCGATCGTGACTTGCTCCTGCAGAGGCTTCTGGAAGCAAATCTGAAGCTCCATGAATACGACCAGGATCGCAGCAATTTTCTAACACGTGCCATTCATGATATCCGTGTGCCGCTCATGGCCATTCAGGGGTATTGTGACCTGCTGTTAGCGGGCCAGGTGGGATCGATTCATCACGAGCAGGCTCAGATTCTGGGGCGTATGCGCCGCAGTGTGACCCGTCTTCGCAGGATCGCAGAGGCCGTGATGGGTTTAGGCGGGGGCGCTCAAACGAACACCCAACCCAAGTTCGAAAACGCCGATCTGGAAGCCTGTGTACAGCAAGCCGTCCATGAAATGTTGCCGTTCTTGGAGAAGAAGCGGATTACCCTCGACGTGGAACTGGAACCTCAAAGTGCCCCGCTTTGGTTGGATCCCAGCCAGATAGAACAAGTTCTTGTAAATCTGCTCGACAACGGATGTAAGTTTACTCCCAAGGGCGGAACCATCACGATCCGGGGAAGCTCAGTTACTGCTGAGCAGTCACGAGCCGTTGGCGCTCCAAAGGTTAGCGCGGTCTATCGCCTCGACATTAGCGACACCGGCCCGGGCATCAGCCCTGACATCCTTGAGCGGATTTTTGATGAATATACTTCCTATGGCGATCCCCTGGACCGATCGGGTTCCGGACTTGGCTTGGCCATCTGCAGAATGATCGTCGAAGCGCATCACGGCCAGATTTGGGCAAGCTCTGACAACCAGGGAGCTACGTTTTCGTTGCTGTTGCCGATGACGCAATCTTTCAATGACTTATCGCATACAAAGACATGAACACCTCCACCTTCCCCTCCACACCCGTGCACATTCTCATCGCCGAGGATGAACCAGAGATCCGCGATTACTTGCAACTTGCCTTGTCGAGACCGGACTTTGTCGTCGACTTTGCGGAAAATGGTGAGGAAGTCCTCGGCGCGCTTGGGAAAGGGGCCCGGTTGCCCTCCTTGGTTATCTTGGACGTCGTGATGCCGCTCAAGGACGGGATTACAACCCTCAAGGAGATCCGGCGTCAGAATTCCAGCCTCCCCGTGATCATGCTTTCGGGAGTCTCTTCAGCTTCGAACGTAGCCGCAGCGATGGAAAGTGGAGCCAACCGTTTCTTGACCAAGCCAGTCTCCCATGAAGAACTATGTCAAGCCGTGGATCTTCTCCTCCCTTCGACGCCGGTCATTCCCATCTCCAATGGGACCGGTGCACCGGGCGGCAGGACGGAGTTAGGTCTAAGAATCGGCAATTGGAGCCGCAAGATCGAACCGCTGCTCAAGCGGCTCGCCACATTCGACGTGCCGATCCTGCTGCAAGGCGAAACTGGTGTTGGCAAAGAGGTCCTGGCACGTTACATTCACGACCACTCGCTCCGCTCTGGGAAGACGTTTCTGAAGCTGAATTGCGCAGCCCTTCCGCCTGAACTCGTGGAAAGCGAATTGTTTGGGTATGAGAAGGGCGCGTTTACCGGCGCGTTCAAGAGTAACGCCGGAAAGTTTGAGTTGGCCGATGGCGGAACAATCCTCCTCGACGAGATCGGGGACATGGACCCTCGGCTCCAAGCGAAACTGCTCCAGGTTCTTCAAGATCGTGAGTTCTATCGGATTGGAGCCAAGGTACCCACGCGAGTGGACGTACGAGTCATCGCTGCAACCCACAGGGAGTTGGAAGCGAGGATCGAGGAAGGACAGTTCCGCGAAGATCTGTATTATCGGCTGAATGTTGTCAATTTTGTGATACCGCCGTTGCGGGAGCGTTTGGATGAAATCGTGCCTCTCGCTTCGTTCTTCCTGAGGAAACACGCGGGGGACACTTCCGTTCCGGAGATCAACTCGGAGCTCAGAGCGGCTCTGTATCGTCATCATTGGCCGGGTAACATTCGCGAGTTGGAGAACGTGATGCGGCGATACTTAGTCGTGCGGAACAGCGACCTGATCGTTGAGGAACTCAATCGAAGCAGTAGCAGGGTCCAGGAGAACCGGAGGGGACCGGCAAAAGTCGTGAGCGAAGCGGCCTGGGCTGCTGCAGTTGGGGGACCGGCGTTTTCCGGCACGGCCTCGCACCGCACATCTCCCCCATCAAACCCAAAATCGTCGACACCCCTACCGTCTATTCCAGACACAACCTATATGGAGGAATCTGAATTGGCGAAGGTGGATGAAGCTCGCCGGGCTGCCGAGAGCGAGGTCATCATGAAGGCGCTCTACTCGACGCAGTGGAACCGTAAGCGCGCTGCCGCCCTGTTGGGAATCGACTACAAGGCCCTGTTGTACAAAATGAAAAAGTTGAAGCTCGACTAGAGTAGCGACTTCAAGAACGGCAAGGAACTCGCGTCAATTGGCTCCCCAGCCGATGAGCACCCGAGGAATGGTGCGGAGCAGGATTTTCCAGTCCAGCTCCAGCGACCAGTTATCGATGTATTGCATATCCATTTTCATCCAGGTGTCGAAGTCGAGCCGGTCACGCCCGGCCAAGGCCCACAGGCACGTGAGTCCAGGCCGCATACGAAGTCGCCGGCGCTGCCAGGTCTGATACTGGTCAACCTCCTCAGGAACTGCCGGCCGGGGACCCACTAGAGACATCTCGCCCTTGACCACATTCCACAATTGCGGCCATTCATCGATAGAGAACTTGCGCAGCACCCGGCCGACGGGAGTGAGCCGCGGATCGTTCGGGATCTTGAATGCCGTGGACTTGCGATTTAAATGCATCAAGGACGCTTTCAGTTCCTCGGCGTTGTCGCACATGGATCGAAACTTGTAGAACGTAAATCGCCGGCCATTGAGGCCGCATCGCACTTGCCGGAAGATTGCCGGGCCGGGAGAGGTCAGCCGGATGATCAGGGCGATCAGGACCATGAAAGGCAGTAACAGGACCAGCGCAGCCGAAGCCAAAACGACATCTGTGACCCGCTTCAGTAAGAGCCTGATTTCATCGTGAGGAGCCGCCGAGAAGGTCAGCAGGGGCATGGTCCCCAGACGGTCCAAGTAGACCTGGCTATTCACATGCGGAAAGAAGTCCACGACGACTCGTGTTCGCACACCTTCCTCGTCACAGCGAAGGAAGACTTCCTCCATTTCGGCCAGCTTCCCACTGTCTACTGCGAAAATGATTTCATCGATCACATGCCTTCGTAACAGCTCCGGAAGTTGTGCCAGGGAATATTGCTCATAGATCCGGGAAAGTTGGACTTGACCCGGCGCTTCCGCCAGAAATCCCAACAGGCGAATGCCATAATCAGCGGAACGTTCCAGGGCTTCTCCGAGGCGGCGCGCGCTCTCGGCTGAACCTACGACCATGACAAAATGTGCCGTTCCGAATCCTTTTCGTACGGCACCGATCACGCGCGCAGCGTTGATCCGGAACAGGCACAGGAGTATCCAGGCGTAGGTGGCAAAGATGAGGACAAAAAACCGGCTGAGGTCGAGGCGCAAGAGATATTCGGCGAGTACCAAGCAAACTGCCCCCGAGGCACACTGAACAAAGGTGTCTCTTAATACAACGCGAGCGTGCGCGGAGTCCAGCTTCTCATAGATGTCGAGCCAGTAGCCGATAGCGAGCCAACAAAGAATAGAAACGACAAGGAGCAATGCTGCAATCGGAAACTCAATGTAAAAGAGGAAGTAAAAGACTTTGTGGAAATTCAGGCGGATGCGGGTCTGGTAAGCCGCGACGAAGGCTACCGCAACCAGGACGGCGTCAATGAGGCCAAAGACAGCTTTGACTTTTCTGTAGTGCCGGCTGAACACGCCAGAGTTAGAATATCATGGCTCTCGAACGTTTTCGTTTTGCCGGGCCCTTCTAGCGAGGACTGTCCCCGTCGGCCTGGGGCCTTGACTTTGACCGACTGACCGGTTAACTTGCTGGGAGCGCGGGCGGCCGTGGGGGCAACTCGCTGGCACGGGCCCCACGCATGGTCCGAATCTACTCCCAGAACGCTTTTCGGGAGTTGCACTTTATTGTCCACCCATCATCTTGTACTCAAGTTATTGATTTTTATACCTCTGACTCGGCTTGCCGCGTCCGGTTGACTATCTCAACGGATAGGTCTGTAAAGGTTTGGATAGTCGCCTTAGCTCAAACGTACTCGTTCGTACTCCCTATAAAGGATTGCCTAAGATTGAGTCTCACGATATCGTTCTTACGGGAACTCCACGCTAAGAGACGGAGTTGCGACGGTCATGGACAGGCGTAGCGAAATCCGATTCTCGCTGGTAGCAAAGGTGAGGTATCGCGTCTGTGATCGCCCGTCGCCAGCGATTGCCGGAGTGGGACAAACCATCTCGGTAAGTCGATCCGGAATGTTGCTGCGAGTTCAGCATGCCTTGGAGGTCGGCGACCGAGTCGCGGTGACGGTAGATCTGGTCGCACCCAGCAAGATTGGTAAGGCTGAACTGACGCTTTTGGGAGAGGTGATCCGGGTTGAGCCGGACTGTGTTGCGCTGCAGTTCGACGAGCCGGAGATCAAGCCTAGCGGGCACTAGCAACTTCGTTTGCGATCTCCTGGCCGATTGCCAACGACGCGGTGGCGCCGGGACTGGGAGCGTTTAGAACGTGGAGAGCGCGCTCGCCCCGGACGAAGCTGAAATCCTGCAGAGTTTCACCTCCCGGCGTGATTGCTTGAGCGCGAACTCCGGCGCCACCAGGCGCAAGGTCGTCGGGCCGGACGTCTGGGACGAGCGCCTGCAGAGATTGACAAAAGAGCTCCTTGCTGAAGGACCGGCGCAATTCGTTCCAACACATGTGGGGATACCTCCCAAAGAAACGCCAGAACCCAGGGTAGGTGAGCGTGTCGATGACATCGCGAGCCGAAAAGTCGCTCTTCGCGTAACCCTCCCGCTTCAGGGCCAGCACGGCGTTTGGACCTGCTTCGATTCCTCCGCGAATCAAGCGTGTGAAGTGCACGCCGAGAAAAGGGAAGCGCGGATCCGGGACCGGATAGATCAGGTTGCGAACCAGAAACTCCCGTTCCGTGCGGAGTTTGTAATACTCGCCGCGGAACGGAACGATCTTCGAACTCGGCTTGTCCCCCGTAAGACGACAAACCCGGTCACAATGTAATCCAGCGCAATTCACGATATAGTCCGCCTCATAGGCCGCCGTGGCCGTTTGGGCTACCCACTTTGGACCGGCACTCTCGAGACGAACCACACAGGACTGAGTCACGACTTCACCATCGTGTGCTTGGATGCAGCGCACGAGAGCTTCGCAGACCGCCCCGTAGTCGACGATGCCTTCCTCGGGTACGCGTATGGCCGCAACACCTCTGGCGTACGGCTCGATTTCGCACATTTCGTCGGGGCTTAGCATCTGCAGACCCCGCAGTCCGTTCTGTTGGCCGCGCTCGAATAAACCGCGCAATCGCGATGCCTGCTCCGGGTTTGTGGCAACGACAAGCTTCCCGCAGATCTCGTGCGGAATGCTGTGCTCCTGGCAGAACGCAATCATCTGGCGTATTCCACTCACTGCCAGACGAGCTTTCAGAGAGCCCGGTTTGTAGTAGAGTCCGCAGTGCAGCACGCCGCTGTTGTGCCCGCTCTGGTGCTGACCGACTCCGGATTCCTTTTCGAGGACGGTCACAGATGCCTTCTTGAGTGACTGCCCAAGACGGAACGCCGTTGCCAGACCAACGATACCGCCGCCAATAACAATAATTCGCATCGTCTCATTACATGATGCGCCAACCTGGCTGTGATCGAAAACTCAGGAAGCGGGCAGATGACTGCAAACCGCGGAAAACGGGCTCAATCGTATTTGCCCCGCCGTACGCGGATCGGGAATTTCAGAACTCGATACGAATTCGGACGAGTGAATCGGTGCTTCGGCTGGGAATTGCCCGCTTGCGCCGGACTGAGATCCTGCTTGCCGGCTTCGGGGTTCGCTGTTTCAGACGCTTCGCCAGGGTCTGCCGTTTGCAGTGGCTTGCGCGCCCTACTGGATCCAATTCCCTTATGCAACCGGTAGGCGTTCTTTAGCTCTTCACGAACGCTTTCAGCAGCCTTCAGCACCTCTCGTATTCGAACCAAGCAGTGAGAATTCTCATCTTGGAACTGAAGCATTTCCCGGCCGGCCACGCGCAAAGCATTGGTTAGCTCCCCGTGGGAATGGATTAGCTTGGCGGTGGGTACGGGCGCAGCAAATTTTGAAGGCTCCCCGATTCCGCAGTAAGGGCAAACTGGGTGAGCTTCGGCGCGGACCGGTCGGCTACGCTTCGCTCCGCCTCGCTGTCCCTTAGGCATGATCGCTTGGTCTTGGGTTGCCACTATTTAGAGTCAAGTAAGAAGCCTACGGGACCTGCGGCCGTGGCTCATGTGTAGACATCAGGATGCACAATAACTACACGCGTCCTCGCTACTGATCGCAAAACGAGAGCCAAAGTGCCATCAGATTGAAAAATAAAGGAATTTGGTTGAAGCAGCTGCTTATCCTGTGCCAGACATGGGAAATCAATCCCAAAGTTTGATAAGTCCACGCTCAGCCTTGGCAGAGCGCCGGATCCGTCAATTCAGGAAAACGCCGCTGATAGCCGCGTTGGCGCGGCCGGAGGGCGACAACTGCAATTTTACGTGACCTGTGACGTTCCAGACGACATAGACACCCAGATTGAAGGCAGAAAGCGTGCGGGTATCCAGAACGGCGTTCGTGTTTGCGTCTAGAACCTCAATGGTCTCGCCGCCGCCCACCGAAGACCAATCCAGGGTGTAGATGGCGACTTGATGCACCGACTGGTCGGTGAAGTTGATGTCCACGTAGAAGGGACTTGTTGAAAACCAGCTTGCCGCGATTCGAGCATTCGATGTCACTCGCTCCGGAGCGCGAACGTCGGTGGTGGTAGAGCTCCAGAGTTTGTAGATATCCTGCGACGGTACCGGCGTAGTATATGACGCGTTGGAGGCCGCGTCACCTACGATGGTCACATTGTTGTAATTGTAAGTACCCTTCCAGTTTCCCTGAGTGGTGGTGTCAAATCTCTGGAAGGAGGCAGACGCGGGTGCCGGCAGATTGATGATGACTGTGAATGTGCTGTTGAGGCCGCCATAGGAGGCCGTTATCGTGACAGCGGTCGCGGCGCTTATGGATCCGGTTGTTGCTGAGAACGTCGCTGAACTGGAGCGCTTGGGGACCACAACCGACGCCGGAACGCTCAGGACCGCCGGGTTGGAGCTGGAAAGGGCTACGGTAATAGGGCTCGTGGCCTTGCCTGTGAGCGTCACCTCTCCGATGCCGGATTGGCCACTGAGAATCATCCCGGGACTTACCGAAACATCGCTGAGGCCAAATCCACTCGTGATGGGCTGCTGGGCCGGAGGATCGACAGTCACTTCGAACGTCGTGCCGGCGATCAAATAAGACGCTGTCAGCGTCACGGAAGTAGTTGTGCTGACGGTTCCCGCTGTAACGGCGAAGGTTGCGGAGGTGGAGCCTTGCGGTACCGTGACCGTAGTGGGGACGCTGAGGACTGTACTGTCGGAGCTGGAAAGCGATACGGACACGCCGCCGCTGCCCGCTGCCGCCGTCAAGCTGACTGTCCCTGTGCCGGAGGCGCCGCTGGTGATTGAGTTGGGGCTGACGGACACGCTACTGAGAGCGGCACTGGTCGAACCCTGTGTTTGGCTTTGCGGAGGTTCGACGGTGAGTCCAGTGGTCGTGCTAAAGCCGGAGTACGAAGCTGTCAGTGTCACCGAAGTCGCCGTGCTAACGGATCCAGCCGTTACCGTGAAGCTGGCTGACGTCAGGCCTTGGGGGACCGTGACGGAGACCGGAACGCCCGCAGCAGGGACGTTCGAGCTGGAGAGCGATACCGTGACCCCGCCACTGCCGGCGGGCGCCGTCAAGTTGACCGCTCCTGTGCTAGAGCCGCCGCTGGCTACTGCGGTTGGATTGACCGATACGCTCTTAAGGGTAGCGGCGACCGTACTCTTAGGCTCTACTGTGGCTGCAAATGTCACACGGACACCGTTATACGTCGCCGTGATGGTAACCTGTGTTGCGACGTTCACCCTGGTTGGAGCGTTTACGGTGAAACTCCCCGAAGTGGCTCCCTTTCCGACTGTCACGGTTGCAGGAACACCCAGGATGCTGGGCTGGGAGGAGGTCAGACTTACGATCGTCATCGACGGCGCGGCTGCGGTCATGGCGACTAGGCCTGTGCCAGAGGTGCCGCCCATGATCGGGCTGGGGCTGATCGAGACACTGCTGAGGGCGAAGGGAGGCGGATTGACGGTTACACTGACGGCGCGGCTAGCGCCTGCGTAGGAGGCTGTCAAGGCAACCGAGGTTGCAGTTGGGACGGTTCCAGAAATCACCGAGAAATTCACCGAAGTGGATCCCTGCGGGACAGCCACGTTGGCCGGAACACTAAGCGCTGTGGCATTCGAGCTGGACAGGGCTAGGGTTACACCGCCGCTGCCTGCTGCAGCCGTAAGAGTTACCGTGCCTTTTGTCGAACTGGCACTCTTAAGCACGGAGGAGGCGAGCGAAAGGCTGCTCAGCGCCGCCGTCTGCGGGTTGACTGTCACCCCGAATGTCTTGTTCACGCCAGAATTAGAAGCGGTCAACGTCACCGAAGTCGACGAACTTACAGTCCCTGCCGTGACGGTGAATGTCGCTGAAGTCTGGCCTTTCGCAATCGTGACCGAGGCTGGAACCGTGGCGGCCGAGGTGTTGGAGCTGGCGAGCGATACGGAGACGCCTCCCTTGCCTGCGGCCGAGGTTAGGCTGACTGTGCCAGTCGCAGTTCCCCCGCCGCCGATGGAACTGGCGTTGACCGCGAAACTGCTGAGCGTCGGAGGCGGCGAATTGACCGTCATGCCATAGGTCTTGCTGACGCTCGAGTAGGAAGCCGTCAGAGTCACGGCGGTGGCCGAACTCACCGTCCCGGCAGTGACTGTGAAGGTCGCCGAGGTTTGGCCCTGGGCCACTGTGACCGAACCCGGAACGCTGGCAGCCGAGCCGTTGGAACTCGAGAGCGATACCGAGACGCCTCCGCTGCCCGCGGCCGATGTCAGCGTGACCGTACCTGTGGCGGTACCGGCGCTCGCGATGGTGCTGGAGTTCACCGAGAGGCTGCTCAGCGCTGGTGGCGGAGGATTGACCGTCACACCGAAGGTCTTATTGACACTCGAATACGAGGCCGTCAAAGTGACCGATGTCGCTGAACTCACTGTTCCCGCCGTGACCGTGAAGGTCGCCGAGGTTTGCCCTTGCGGCACTGTGATCGAAGCCGGAACGCTGGCAGCCGACGTATTGGAGCTTGAAAGCGCGACCGAGACGCCGCCGCTGCCCGCAGCCGATGTCAGCGTGACCGTACCCGTGGCGGTCCCGGCGCTCGCGATGGTGCTGGAGTTCACCGAAAGGCTGCTCAGAGCTGGTGGCGGAGGATTGACCGTCACACCGAAGGTCTTGTTGACACTCGAATACGAGGCCGTCAAAGTGACCGAAGTTGCCGAACTGACTGTGCCGGCCGTGACCGTGAACGTTGCCGAGGTCTGGCCCTGGGCCACAGTGACCGAAGCTGGAACGCTGGCAGCCGAGCTGTTGGAGCTCGAAAGCGCGACCGCGATGCCGCCGCTCCCTGCGGCCGATGTCAGGGCGACCGTACCCGTGGCGGTGCCGCTGCTCGCGATCTTGCTGGAGTTGACCGACAGACTGCTGAGCGCAGGTGGCGGCGGGTTGACCGTGATCCCAGATGTCACCTTGACACTGGAGTAAGAGGCCGTCAACGTCACAGAAGTCGCCGAACTCACCGTGCCGGCCGTGATCGTGAATGTCGCTGAAGTTTGTCCCTGTGCAACGGTAACCGTGGCCGGCACGCTGGCGGCTGAAGTGTTGGAGCTGGATAGCGATACCGCTATGCCGCCGCTTCCAGCCGCGGCGGTCAGGTTGACCGTGCCTGTCGTGGTCCCGCCACTCGCTAGGGTGGTGGCATTGACCGAGAGGCTGCTCAGGACCGGTGGAACAGGATCGACCGTCAGGCCGAACGTCTTGTTCACGCTGGAGTAGGATGCAGTCAAGGTGACCGAGGTCGCTGAAGTAACTGTGCCAGTCGTGACGGTAAAGGTCGCCGAGGTCTGGCCCTGGGCCACTGTGACCGAAGCCGGAACGCTGGCCGCCGAGGTGTTGGAGCTCGATAGGGATACCGAGACGCCGCCGCTGCCTGCTGCCGATGTGAGGGTGATGGTACCGGTGGCCGTTCCACCGCTCGTGATTGTGTTGGTGCTGACCGAGACGCTACTGAGCGCAGGTGGCGGCGGATTCACCGTCACGCCGAAGGTCTTATTGACACTCGAATACGAGGCAGTCAAGGTGACCGATGTCGCTGAACTCACTGTTCCCGCCGTGACCGTGAAAGTCGCCGAGGTTTGGCCCTGGGCCACTGTGACCGAAGCCGGAACGCTGGCAGCCGAGCTCTTGGAACTCGAAAGCGCGACCGAGACGCCGCCGCTGCCCGCAGCCGATGTCAGCGTGACCGTACCCGTGGCGGTACCGGCGCTCGCGATCGTGGAGGAGTTCACCGAGAGACTGCTCAGAGCTGGTGGCGGAGGATTGACCGTCACACCGAAGGTCTTATTGACACTCGAATACGAGGCCGTCAGAGTCACTGCAGTGGCCGAGCTCACCGTCCCGGCCGTGACCGTGAAGGTCGCCGAGGTTTGGCCCTGGGCCACTGTGACCGAACCCGGAACGCTGGCAGCCGAGCTGTTGGAACTCGAGAGCGATACCGAGACGCCTCCGCTGCCCGCGGCCGATGTCAGCGTGACCGTACCTGTGGCGGTACCGGCGCTCGCGATGGTGCTGGAGTTCACCGAAAGGCTGCTCAGCGCTGGTGGCGGAGGATTGACCGTCACACCGAAGATCTTATTGACACTCGAATACGAGGCCGTCAAGGTGACCGATGTCGCTGAACTCACTGTTCCCGCCGTGACCGTGAAGGTCGCCGAGGTTTGCCCTTGCGGCACTGTGACCGAAGCCGGAACGCTGGCAGCCGAGCTGTTGGAACTTGAAAGCGCGACCGAGACGCCGCCGCTACCCGCTGCCGATGTCAGCGTGACCGTACCCGTGGCGGTACCGGCGCTCGCGATGGTGCTGGAGTTCACCGAAAGGCTGCTCAGCGCTGGTGGCGGAGGATTGACCGTCATACCGAAGGTCTTATTGACACTCGAATACGAGGCCGTCAAAGTGACCGATGTCGCTGAACTCACTGTTCCCGCCGTGACCGTGAAGGTCGCCGAGGTTTGCCCTTGAGGCACTGTGACCGAAGCCGGAACGCTGGCAGCCGAGCTGTTGGAACTCGAGAGCGATACCGCGATGCCGCCGCTGCCTGCGGCCGATGTCAGCGTGACCGTACCGGTGGCGGTACCGGCGCTCGCGATCATGCTGGAGTTCACCGAAAGGCTGCTGAGCGCAGGCGGAGGTGGATCGACCGTGATCCCAAACGTTGTGTCAGCACTCGAATAAGAGGCTGTTAAGGTGACTGGGGTCGCTGAAGTCACCGTTCCTGCCGCGACTGAAAATGTTGCGGAAGTCTGGCCCTGTGCGACCGTCACTGAAGAGGGAAGATTGGCGTCGGCCGGAGACGCACTCAGGTTGATCGCCGCGCCTCCGCTCAAAGCTGGCGCCGTCAGCGAAACCGAACAGGAGGTGCCTGAAGAAGGGCTGATTGTGGTGGGACTGCAGGTAAGACCATTTAACCTAGGGGTCTGGTTGATTGTGACGGTGCCACCGAGTGCGGAAGTGGCGATGGACGATCCCATCGTGTCGGCCGCCATTCCGGCGCCCAATTGAAGCGATGAGGAGCTATTGTTCGTCGATGATGAGAGCGTGAGTGTGACCGTGCCGACCACGCCGTTGGGGATCACCGAATTATTCAGGCCCCATACCAGGCAGGTGGTCGTTCCCGGACCGTTGCTGCAAGAAAGAGTTTTGCCTGAATCTGAAGGTCCGGCCGCAAAAGTGGCGGAGGAGAAATCCGTTGTTGAATAGTTCAGTGTCCACTCCACCGATGCGGGCGACGCACTGGTAGCAGCCAGGGAAAGGTCGAGTACAACGGCCGAGCCAGGGTTTCCCGAACCGGAAGAAAGGCTGAGGGCGACACCTTGCGCCAAGCTGTAGCCGCAGCCCGCCAACACTAGAAGTACCAAGCGGGCCAGCCGCGATGAGATTGCCAATTGGAACAACATGTTAGAGTGGCCGGACGGTCAAATGTTTCTTCCCAAGCTCGAATATAGTACCCGCGTTGGTTGCCGCCTATGCTCAAAAAGCCTGATCTGCTCTGGGTAGATTTACTGGGACTGGATTGCGGAGATTCCTACTCCGGAGAGGCGGACACAGGGAGATCCTAAGGCCGGTCATGGCCTAGAACTACTTTAGAATCAGTGTTGAAGCGAGGGTAAAGCCCGCTCAGCGTGCCAGCTTGGAGAGCCGGTCGAGACCGGCCTTGGCGTTGGCGGCGAAGAGGAATTTGGGATTGGTCTTGAGCGCCGTCTCGAGGGACCGCCGGGCCGCGTCCAAACGGCCTGCCGCCATGTAGGCCATACCGAGGTGATACTGGAACATCGGGTTCGACGGCATCTTCTGTACGCTATCTTTCAGTTGAGGAAGCGCTGAATCCGGCGAGCCCAGCTTATAATAGGCCCAACCGAGCGCGTCTGCGGTCACTGGGGAATCCGGCAGTCGTTGCTTTGCCTGCTGCGCAAGAGACAAAGCGACGTTCACGTCACCACCGTGGTCGAGGTAAATGAAGGCGAGTTCGTCTGAGACAAAGGGCGCCGAAGCGTCGATTTCGTGAGCCTGCTCGGCGATCTTCTTCGCCTCATCCCAGTTGCCCTCTCTTTCGTATTGGGCGCACAAGGTCATATAGTTGCGGACGTTGTGCGGATTAGCATCGATGGCAGTACGCAGGTCCGACTTGGCCTGCTCGACGCGGCCTTTGGCGAAGTCGATGTCGGCGAGGAGGGTATAGACTTCGGGCGTTCGGGGGTCCAGTTGGATGGCCTGGCGAACGCTGGCTTCAGCTTGGTCGACGGCACGCAAACCAAAGTAGGCGAGTCCCAGAAGCAAGTGCAAGCCGGCGTTCCGTGGCTGCTGCTGGACGAGGCCCGACAAGCGATCCACCACTTCCGGCCCACGCCCTTGGGAAAGGCGCAGCTTCAGGAGCATCGATAGGGCACCCAGGGAGCTGGGATCGCGCTTGAGCGCTTCAGCGAGCATGGCGTCAGCGTGTTTCTGATCGCCTTTGGCGAGCGCCACCTGGGCGTTGGCCACGTAGGCAGAGGGCGAGTTTGGATTCGTCTGCAGGGCGCCGCTAGCCTCGCGCGCTGCTTTGTCGTAATCGCCGCTACGGACGTCGAGTGTGGCCAACGCGACCGAGGCCTCGGTCAGGCGCGGCTGCAGTTGGAGAGCGTGATTCAACGAAGCTTTGGCTGAGTCGGAAAGTCCTAGAGCCTTCTGTGCGAGCCCGAGGAAGTAGTAGCTGCGGGATCGCTGTGGATCGGACTTGATGGAGTTCCCGAGCGCTGTCGCGGCGTCCTGGTATTTCCTTTCGGTGAGGAGGATCCGGCCGCTAGCAAGGAGGGCGAACGCGTCGTTCGGGCTTGATTTCAAAATTTGGTCGTTGAGCGTCTTGGCTTCCGGGATTCGGCTGGCATCCAGCAGCAACTCCACGAGACGGTTCTTGACCGCGGTGTCCTTTGGCTTCGAGGCAACCAGAGACTGGAACTCGGTAATCGCTTTGACGCTCTGGCCGCTCGATGCATAGAATTCGCCTAAGGCGTGGTAGGCCTGCGGGTCATTCGGCGCGGCGGCCTTGAGCCCCTTATATGCGTTCTCGGCATCCTGTACTCGCCCTGTGGTTACATACAGGCGCCCCAGAAAGAGCCTTGGGCTGACACCGTGTGGATCCAGAGCAGAAGCATTCTTAAGTTCCGCTTCCGCCTGCATGGTGTTGCGCTGCGACATATAAAATTGGGCCAATGCCAGATGAGCTTGTGATGAACTCGGGTTGTTTACTACGGCCTTCTTGCTGATGGCTTCGGCATCCGAGGGCTGTCCGGCAGAGAGGTAGAGGGTCCCAAGGACCACGTAGTATTCCACGCGTCGAGGATCCAACTCGATGGCTTTCTGAAGCTCCACGATCGCGTTGGGAAGATCGCGCTTAGCAGCAAACGCTTCGGCCAATATGGCGTGAGCTTGCGGGTTCTTCGGATGTGTGCTTAAGACGTTCTTCACGACCGCTTGCGCCTGGTCGTAATTCCGACCCGCAACCAGCATGGAGCCGAGGTCCAGTTGAGCATCCGAATTGTCGGGGTCCAGTGTGACGGTTTCTTGCAGCTCCCGGAAGGCAGCTGCTGGATTCCTCAAACTGGCATAGGATCTAGCGAGCTGATAGTGTGCGGCGGCATATCTGGGGTCAATTTGAACCGCATTCCGGAACTCGATGATTGCTTCCTGGAATTTGCCTTGTTTGAAGTACTTCTCCCCACTGTTCAGGTACTTGAGCTTTTGTACGTTGGGGTCGCGCGAACAGCCAGCCGAGAGTCCCAGCACCAAAATCAGAAGGCTCAGTTTTTTGATACCCGGGGACTTCATAGCTCGCAACGCAGCGCTCGCAGTGGCCAGCTTACCATGCGTCCGATCATGAAGGGATGGGCTAAGCGAGCTGAACCGTACTAGCGGTCCTACGAAAGATCGAAGTGACGATTCCACTTCAGTCTGCGACCGAATAGCGCAAGGACACCGGCAAGCAAAAATGTCTCGGTTAGGAGAATCAGCGCGGCGGAAGGCTCGGGCAAATTCACGGGAACATTGAACGTGTTGCTCAGAGTTGGGAGACCACTGTATAGTTGCGTCCTACCGTCCATCAGATCGCTGGTCCAACCTTGCAATTGAACTTCAAAGAGTCCTAGGTTCGGGATGCCGGTGTTGCCGAAACCTCCTCCGAGTATGTCCTCGAATATAACGACCACCGGTAGATCGTGCCAGTCGGGAGGGTTCACTCCATAGTAGTAGGTAGTGAGTGCGCCGCTCGTCGGGTCATAGGTGACGGCACAATTCAGGTAGAAGCCGTTCGGAGCTACGCACGTGAAGTCCCCGTCGTTGGCCAGCATCGACGGATCCAGGTTCTTGTTAATTGTCGTGGAGAACGATAAATCATCAAGGAGGGTACCCGTAAGGTTCAAGAATTCGTCCGTGACGGAATCGCTCCCATCCGGTTGCAGGTCGTTCAGTGCCCCATTGGTTTGAGTAAGGGGAATGGGGATGGGATCGCAGGAACTACACACGAGGATCCTTGCAGCCGAGGCCGCAATCGGAAGCGCGGCCCCCAGGCCACACACCAACAATACTCTCAGCACGCCGCTCCCGATAGACTGCATCAAGCTAATTATGAACAATTACCGTAACGTGTCAATGGCACCAAAGGGCAACGGAAAGGCCGGAATGAGGCGTTTACTTGCTGCGCTCCTCGGAAATTTGGTTGCCGAGCCTGGCGAACTGAGGAATATCATGGAGCTTCCTCAATTCCGGATCGCTCCTGGCCTCCTGAACAGAATAACCGGCTCGCAAGGCTTCCACCAGGCTTGCCATCGCTTCACCGGTTCTTCCAGCGAGGGTGTAAATGGTCGCCTGTTCATACATCAAGGAGTTGTCGTTTGGGTCAATCGTTCGTGCCCTCGCGATAAAGTCCAAAGCCCGCTTGCCATCGCCCTTCTTGGCATAGCAGAGCGCCAGATTACCCAGAGTCTCTGAGTCCTTCGGATTGACCTGCATGCTTTTATAAGCCAGAGCAATCGCCTGGTCATAGGTGGCCGAAGCCTTGGCGGTTTGGCCGGACCACCGATAGGCATCCGCCAGATTCACCCGGATGTTGTCGTCATCGGGGGCCAACGAGACGGCTTTTTCAAAGGTAGCGGCAGCCAGATCGAACTGGCCGAGGAAGTAGTAGGCCGTACCCAGGTTCGAGTAGAAGGTGGCGGTGGGTTGGAGGTCAATCGCCTTTTGAAAGCTGGATATGCACTCGCTCCACCGTCCCATCCGGAAGTAAACGGCGCCGACGCCTTCCCAGCCTTCGGCCCGGCTCGGTTCCAGCTCAGTAATGTGCTTGTAGGCAGCCAGGGAGTGATCATTTTCTCCCAACAGGAAATAGGCGTTGCCTAGGGAGTTGTAGTTGGTCCAGAGATACGGGTTCAGCTCGGTTGCCTTTGTATAGGCAGCGATTGCTTCCTTCTGCTGGCTGGCCTTCAGGTAGGCCGTACCCAGGCGGCGCAGCACCTCATCCGAGTTTGGCGCAAGCTGGAGCGCGCGCTGCAATTCGGCGATCGCTTCCGCGGTTCGTCCGGTGTCGGTATAGAGGCTGCCGAGATTGAAATGAACTTCGGGGAGATTGTCGTTGAGGGCCCGGGCCTGCTGGGCAGCGTTCAGAGCTTTCTGGGTCCAGGAGCCGTCGTTGGTCTTGTCCCACATCCGGCGCTCGGCATCCGCCAATCCTGCATAGGCCAGCGCGAAGCGTGGGTCGACTTGGATAGCTTGGTTGAACAGGCCTATGGCGCGCTCGAGGTCTTTGACGTTCTTGGACTCGCGCCACACATCGCGGCCCTTCATGTAGTATTCGTAAGCAGCGATGTTCTGGGTGGGACGGGCGGCGGTCCGCGCCTGCTCTTCGCTACTCTGACGGATCTCAATGGCGGTTAAGAGCCTGTTGAAGATCTGGTCTTCGACTGTGAGCAGATCCTCGCGCCGACCGGTGAAGTCTTCGGCAAGAAGGCTCCGGCTTCCGTTGGCGACATCGTCTAGGGCAACGTGGATGGCGATTCGGTTGTCGGCACCCGTGGTCAAGGTGCCTTGGAGAAGCAGCTTCACACCGAGCGCGTGGGCGATCTTCTGCGTGTCCTTTTGCTTCATGGCGCTGTTCACGGCGCTCGAAGGGGCGACGTAAACGTCCCGCAATCCAGAGAGCTTCGCTGTTAAGGATTCGACGATGCCATCCGCAATGTAATGGCTATTCTGCTCATCGCCGGCGACGCGAAAAGGCAGGATGGCCATGTAGCGCTCGATGGCCGCCTGGCCACTTTGGTTCGCAGCTGCCGGCCGCCGCAGAATCAGATAGCGGGTCTTCGGAAAAACAAAGAGCACAGCAATCGCTAACACAACGGTTGCCGCGAGCCAGGAGAAAGGAGCCGGCCTCCGACGCCGTGGGCTGGCGGTACGTGCTTGAGTGGGCGCACTTACTTGAGGTGCGATGTGTGCGTCGAGGTCCGCCAGAATCTCGCGGGCGCTCTTGTAGCGGGCGGCGGGATCTTTTTCCAGGCATTTGAGGATGATGTTGGCCAGATAGTCAGGCAGATCAGGGCGGACCGTTCGGGGATCCTTAGCAGTGGAGGTGACGCGCTGAAACATGATTTGCAGCGCGGATTCGCCGAGGAAGGGGACGTCGGCGGTGAAGATTTCAAACAGGATCAGGCCAAGCGAGTAGAGATCGCTGCGGTGGTCAACGCTTGTGGCCTCCACCTGCTCCGGGGACATGTAGCGCGGCGTGCCGAGCAACTGACCGGTGCGGGTCATCGAGGTGGCGTCGGGTTCGAGTGACTTGGCCAGGCCGAAGTCGGAGACGTAGAGGTGATCCGCAGCGTCGATGAGGATATTCTGCGGCTTCAGATCGCGGTGAACGACACCTTCGCTGTGGGCGGCGTCGAGGGCGGCGCACAGCTGCCTGGTGAAGTTCAGGGCTCGATCCACAGGAAGACGCCCGGTCCGCGCGATGAGCATGGCCAGGTCAGTGCCTTCGACCAAGGCCATGGTGATGAACTTGATTCCATCGGCGTCGCCCAGGTCGTAGATGCGGAGAATGTTCTTGTGAGATATCTTGCTCGCCAGCAGCAGCTCTTGTTTGAAACGCGCCATGGTTTGCGGGCTTGAGGCGAGCTCGGGCCGGACCAGCTTGAGAGCGACCGTGCGGTCGAGTTCGACGTCGCGAGCTTTGTAGACCGCGCCCATGCCGCCTTGGCCGAGCAGGCATTCAATGCGGTATCGGGAGGCGAAGACGGCGCCGGGCTGGATCGCAGAGGACGAGGCAGGCTGGGCGAGGGGTGGAATTGCCTGGGTGGCGAATTGCGAACTGTCAGGAGGCGGAGAGAGGACGCCGGTCTCCAACTGCGTTCGATCGGACGCGGCTGGTGCGGCTGCGGTACCGGCGGGGCCTGGGGCTACTCCCGGTGGGGCTGGGCTCGATTGGAACAGCTTGTGACCGCAATGTAAACAAGCGTACAGAGTTTCGGCGTTGGTTGCCCCACAGTTCGTGCATACCATCGCCCGAGCACGCTCCTCTCAGCGCTGTTTTCGCTATTTTCGCATTTTCGCGGAAAATGTTGAAGATGGCAAAAAGACAAACTAAACGTGGGCGGCTCGAGCTACGTCAGATTCTGAGCAACCTGGGAGGTGCGGCTTTTCTCGCGCAAGCCGAGCCGTAGGGTCCCGTGCTAGTAGGGGCCGCATCTCGACCAGGTTGCCTGTATGACAGTTTGGCAGGGCGAGATGTTTCAGGAAGTTTCGCCATAGACATAGGCCTGAGCGGCTGAGATCGGACGACTCTCACCCACCGAGGCGTTGGTACTGGAGAACGCACGGCTGGTACTCGGCTGGATGCGATTGCCCTTTGGTCCGATTGATCGGTTTGCCGCCGTACCTTAGAATCGGACGAGTGGTTTTATGGGAATGACCGCGCGCCAAGTCGCGAAAGTCTTTGGCTCATGCGCTGATAGCCCGCGAATACTGGGCTTCTTCGTGGCAGCCCTTGTTTGCTTGCCGTCAAGCGCATTCAGCCAGGTGACTATGCAGCTCACGAGCCCGGGCGGAAACGTTCTGGGCGGGGTCTATGTGGCTCCCTACTTCGCCACAATCGACGGCGGTACGCCGGTGCCCGTAATCTGTGACGACTATGCCGACGAGTCCTGGGTTGGCCCTCCGTCGTGGGAAGCCAACGTCACGGACGTTGCGAGCTTGGCTGGCGAAGTAACCGCATCAACAACCGTTTTGTTTGACAAGTCTTCCGCGACAAAACAGCAGCAAGACTATGCCGAGGCCGCTTACTTGGCCGAGCAGTTGATGAACCCGGCTACCACATGTCCGAAAGTGGCGGATTGTGTCGGCGATATCCAATACGCTATCTGGCAACTGTTTGATCCGACCGACAATCCCTTCGGGCAGCTTAGCGGCAATAATTTATACAATGCCAACTACTGGTTGAAGGAAGCAGCCAATGCGGGACAAGTGAGTAGCTACTCCAACGTCTTTGTTTACAGTCCGGTGGGAGGCATCGGTCCACCGCAAGAATTTCTCTACGTAGATGCGCCTAGTGTACCCGAGGCGTCGACGCCAATCCAGTTAGGTGCTGACTTGCTTGTACTGGTTTGTCTGATTGGCTTCTTCAGAGGGCGTAAGTTCCAGTTTAACCGGTAGCCCTAGCGCGAACCCGCGATTCCTTGCAGTTCCCCGCCCGCGATTCGGAATCAACTCACAATTATCTTCGCCTTTCAGCGGATCCCTCAGCGTTGACCGACCAAGTTCGGCTTCATGCTCAGAGCTGACCTTCACAGCACGCCAGGGATATCGCGCGTAACACCTCGCCGCTTTGCGGCCCATGCTTCCCGCTTCTGCAGCAGAACTAGGAGCACCACCAGGAGAATAACTGCGAGTGGGGTGAAAACCAGGCCACCTTTTCGATGGAGAGGGCTCAGAAGGACGTCGCGGTTCACGTACGCACCGAGCGATGCCAGAACGCTGATGCGGATGGCATTCTTAAAGATCGCAATCGGGATTGTGGAGACAACCAGCGCCAACCGGTTCCACCCGCTTCGCAAGCAGACACGGCTTGCCAGCAGTCCGACTAGCGCGAGGGCTAAGCAGGAGTGAATGCCGCTGCATTCAGGCGCCACTTCGATTTCGAGGCCTGGAAGCGCTAGTTTCATCCCCTGAGCCAAGACAGGTATCCCAACCAGCCGCAACATCTGGTAGCTCGTCGCGGCTGAGGCATGCTCTAAGGCAACTGTGAACCGATCCATTATCGGAGCTGGAACGGGGATTAGCAAGACGAGGCAGCATAAGGGGAACCACGCCGCCCGAAAGCTTCGCAGCCCGTAGCACAAGATGAAGGAAGCCATGCAAGCAAGGATGACAGCGCATACGGCGCAGGGTAGACGGAGGCTGTCGGGGCGGTAGGATGAGCTGCGCAGAAAGGCGAAGTAAGCTGCAAAGACGAACACGAGCGATGCTATTCCAAGACGCGGATTCCAAGCCACGTCGCGGAAGATGCGACTGCGTTCCCAATAGGCCAGGAAAGCGACCAGGAACGGCGCCGCGGCGATTTGGACGTAGCGGTCATCCTGAAGCCCCAGGTTCGCCACTGTCTTAACAGTTGGCCAGCAGAGGACCAGGACGGCCAGGAACAGAACAACGCCGCATAAGTGCCGGGTTGCCTGACCGGAGGTCGACCCGACGTGAACCATTTGGGCTTTGTTCATTTGACGGCGAGCGTGACGCCCGATTGGCTACGGGTCGTGCCAACGGTGAGTGCGATTGGGACGGTTGCGCCCGAAGGTGCACCGGCTGGGACGATGGCGTTGACTTGAATGCCGCCGGCGACCAGATCGGGAGCCGCTCCCGCGTAGACAACCTTGGCATCCAGGCCAGCGATCTGAACAGAGACGGGCAGCACGGGCGTGGAGAGGGTGGCTCCTGTGATCTGTCCGTCCACGCTCGGCGGGTTCGTTTGACCCGCGCCTGTGGCGTAAATGGCTACGATCGACCCTTTGGCGGCCGGATTTGCCGGGGAGTTCACGCTCGAGTCCTGATTGAGGATGGCTCCTGGGCCGATTCCGGACGAATCCAAGGTAAAGATAGCCGGCGCTGTCGCTGCCACGGACAGGCCGGCGCCTCCAATCTTCTGGTCCCGGCTCATGATCTGCAACTGGGTTGAGGATTTGTTCGATAGAGCGAAAGGAACCACGGCGTTGATCTGGTTGGGGCCAGCATAGAGGAGCGGGGCCGCGATGCCGTCAAACAGTACGCTGGCGCCGCCCAATGTCGTTTGGATTGCGGTGGCCTGCTGGGCAACCGCCGGACCAATCCCGGAGCCGATCAACGTGATGAGTTCGCCCGGCGCGACTGGCCCGGGAAGGAAACTGCCGGAGTTGAGAACACCGCTCGGTTGGAGCGATGTGACAACGCCACCTTGGGCAGTTACCGTGATTACGCCGTTGCCGAAAGTCACAGGAACGGTACGCCCAAGCGGGTCTGTAGCACAGACGTTGGAAAGTTGCAGCGTGTAGGTCCCGCCAGCCGCGTTGTCGTTCACATTCACAAACAAGTTCAGTAACGCCCCATCCGGGATGAGATTCTGATTCAGGCCGGTCAGTAGTACGCGCTTCTTGTTCGGAGCCAAGTCAGCGAGGAAGAGGTCTTTTCCTTCTGTGCGGGCGGGATCGCCAACAGTGACCACCAGACTCATGGCGGAATTGTCGTACTGAATGTCGAACTGGACACCGCTGACCGAATTGGCTTGAGCTGCAAACGAGACGGGAACAAGGACGCTCGCCCCTGGACTAGCTGATTGGGCCGGGAGCGTGAGCTGGGACGCAAACACACCGGGCGTAGCCAGAAGCAGAATCGCGCACGTGGGCAGAGAACTCCTCAAGGTTTCCGTTGGTTTCTGCTACACGCAATGGGCCATTGAGGCGGCCACATCGCTGGCCCTGCGTAATCTTGCACTTGCAGTTTCCCTGCCAAGGGAGTGAAAGTCAGGGAGACCCATTCGCTCGAAGATCGGGAAACGGATTCTCCCGAGTGGCCGCGCAATGGAGAAGGGTGTAGGGCAAGTCTTGGCAGAAACCGAATTGTAGTATGCGACTTTAGTCTCACGGTTTAGGACCAAGTCCAAATCATCTTCACCCAATCAGGCTTGCTTCCCGTTAGCGAATTGTCAAATGCATGAGAACAAATTGGTTGACTCGACGATGACTATGGCAATCGAACTGCCTTTCCTCAGAACACCAGACGCCTCCCCGACTCCCAAAGAAAGTGTCGGAATGGGACTCAGCGGGCGGTAGCATGGCCAAAAGCTTGGATTGAGGTAATCGATGTACTTGGAAGAAAGCAGCGATTCGGTCTCGTATCGGTGGTTTGCCCTTCGCGTCAAGTCGCGTGCCGAGAAAACTGTCTCGACAATCGCCCGTCACAAGGGATTCGAAGAATTCCTACCGCTGTATACAAGCCGCCGCCGCTGGTCGGATCGCTTTCAATCGGTGGAGCTTCCCCTGTTTCCTGGCTACGTTTTTTGCCGGTTAAATCCAGAGTTTCGGCTTCCTCTCTTGACTATTCCGGGCGTCATGAGTTTCGTTGGCATCGGCCGAGTGCCGGCCCCAATTGACGATGCCGAAATTGCTGCCATCCAGACCGCGATGGGGTCAGGCCTTCTGGTTGAGCCGTACCCCTTTTTGGAAGCGGGACAGCGAGTGCTACTAGAGGAAGGTCCCTTGGCGGGTCTCGAAGGTTTTCTCGTTGAAGTTCGCAAGCAGCAGCGCGTCGCCGTCTCCGTTAGCCTTCTCAAGCGATCGATCGCCGTGGAAATCGACCGGCACTGGGTCCGGCCACTGGACGCAAGTGGAAGGAAAATAGGGATCCAGATCAGGCCCACGTTGGCCGCCCACGCTCCCTGCGCTTAGTTCCACTCTCTTGTTACGGCGTCTATGCAGATGACCGCTTCAAAGCCGCGAGGTTGGTGAGACTATGTCGAGCATTGCACAGCCGAAGACAAGCTCGCGGTCGGTCCCCGCTGACGGCGTTGTTACTGCGCCGTCACACCCTGAGTTTCTCGATCAAGAGCTCTTCATGACCATGCTCCGTCTGGAGCGAAAGAGAACGGAGCGGTCCCATAGGCGCTTCGTGCTCATGCTGCTCGAGGCGTGCGGCCTGCTCAAGGCAGACGAAGAACGCGACGCTTTTGACAAGGTGGTCGCCGCACTTTCCCATTCCACCCGGGAGACCGATATCAAAGGGTGGTACAAGGACGACTCCGTGATTGGTGTGATTTTCACCGAGCTCGGTGCGGCCGAGGGAAAGTCCGTCGCGAGCGCGCTGCTCACCAAAGTGACAAACGCACTCTGCACGACGCTGAGCATTGAACAGATCAATGAGATCAAGCTCTCCTTTCACGTGTTTCCGGAACACTCGAACGAGCACGGCCCCGGTGGGCCAACAGATTCTACGTTGTACCCGGATCTCGGACAAACAACCGACCCCAAGAAAGCCTCGCGCTTAGTGAAACGTTCGATGGACATTGCGGGCAGCTTGTTTGCACTGGTCCTTCTCTCGCCCGTGTTTATCGCAATCGCGGTTGCGGTCAAGCTGACATCCAAGGGTCCTGTTCTCTTCCGGCAGCAGCGAATCGGGCAATACGGTAGAAGGTTTACATTTCTGAAATTCCGGTCCATGTATGTTTCGAGCGACCACACGATCCACCAGGAATATGTGAAGCGATTGATCGCGGGAACGATCGGTCAAGAAGAAGAAAATGGCCGCAAGCCCGAAGTCTACAAGTTGACAAATGACCCCAGAATCACCTCGTTTGGGAGGTTCCTGCGGCAGACAAGTCTCGATGAAGTGCCACAATTCCTGAATGTCTTGACTGGCTCGATGTCCTTGGTGGGGCCGCGTCCGCCCGTCCCTTATGAATTCGAGTGCTACGACATGTGGCACAGGCAGCGATTGGTGGCGGTGAAGCCGGGGATCACCGGGCCGTGGCAGGTCGGCGGCCGAAGCAAGACAACATTCGATGAAATGGTTCGCATGGATTTGAAATACGCGAGTTCCTGGACACCTTGGACGGACTTCACAATCATTCTGCGGACTCCCCGCGCAGTGTTTTCGGGCGAAGGCGCCTACTAGTTCCCTTCCCTTTCAGCCGGCCATTGCCTAAAGACTTGGCCGCCTACGTGTCCTGAACCCAAGGAGTTCACAACAATGATTCGAGTCGGAGTTATCGGCTACGGCTATTGGGGCCCTGGCATCGTCAGGAATTTTCACGCCGTCGAGGGCTGTGAAGTTGCAGTCGTATGCGACAAGAGCCCGTCGGCGTTGAAACGAGCAAAACAAGCGTATCCCAGCGTAGAGGTCACCAGCGACCCCGGCGACGTGCTGTCAGCCACTGACATTGACGCGGTCGCAGTGATTACGCCAGTCTGGACGCATTTCGATCTGGCCAAGGGGGCTCTTGAAAACGGGAAGCACGTTTTCGTGGAGAAGCCGTTCACGTCGACCGCGGCGCAAGCCGAGCAATTAATTGACTTGGCCATCACCAAGAACCTGCAGATTATGGTGGATCACACGTTCCTCTTCACCGGCGCCGTGAAGAAAATCCGCCAGCTGATCAACGAGGGAGCCTTGGGGAACCTCTACTACTACGACTCTACGCGCGTGAACCTGGGCTTGTTCCAGCACGACTGTAACGTCATCTGGGACTTGGCGCCTCATGACCTTTCGATCGTCGATGATCTCATCAAGCAGAAGCCGGACTATGTGATTGCGAGCGGTCAGCGACATTTGAACGGCCACGAGGACCTGGCCTATGTCACGATCCACTTCGGCGACAAGACGATTGCCCACATCAATGTCAATTGGCTCTCGCCGGTGAAGGTGCGGACGACGCTCATTGGCGGCGAGAAGAAGATGCTGGTGTGGAATGATCTCGACGCCGACGAGAAGATCAAAGTTTACGACAAGGGCGTTGAGATGAAGAACGGACAGGGTGTTCACGACCTGCTCGTCAGTTACCGTTCGGGAGATATGTGGGCGCCAAAAGTAGAGCAGACCGAAGCGTTGAAGTCCGAGACCGCATATTTCGTCGATTGTGTTTCAAAGAACGAGAAGCCGTTTAATGACGGCGCCGCCGGCCTGCGCGTTGTAAAGATGCTCGAGGCGGCCGACAAATCGCTCAAGCAACAAGGAAGGCCCGTTCAACTGTGAGCGAATACGTGTGCATCGCACCCGACGTCAGGTTGGGCAAGGACGTCAAACTGTCGAAGTTCATCAACCTGTATGGTTGTGAGGTCGGCGATGGCACCAAGATCGGCGCGTTCGTGGAGATTCAGAAGAACGCAAAGGTCGGCAACAACTGCAAGATCTCGAGCCACAGCTTCATCTGTGAAGGTGTGCTGATCGAGGACAACGTGTTCATCGGGCACGGCGTGACGTTCATCAACGACACCTACCCCCGGGCAACCACCGAAGATGGAGCGCTCCAGACCGAAAAGGATTGGAGAGTGGACCCTACCGTGATCAAGCGGGGCGCTTCAGTCGGATCGGGCGCGACCATTCTCTGCAATGTGACCGTGGGCGAACACGCGATTATCGGTGCGGGCAGCGTGGTAACCAAAGATGTTCCTGCTTACGCAATTGTGGCTGGAAACCCAGCGCGGACGCTACGAGTACTCGCTGCGACAGCGGGTGCTGGCACAAAGTGATTATGAACAATAGCATTCCTTTTTTAGATCTGGTTACTCCCCATCAGGAGCTGAAGGAAGAACTGAACGAAGTCTTCCTGAAGGCTCTCAGTACAGCGGGTTTCATTGGCGGCCCCATGGTCGAGGAGTTTGAGCGGGACTTCGCAGCGTTCTGCGATGCACAGTACTGCGTGGGTGTGTCGAATGGCACCGACGCACTGCGCTTCGCGATGATCGCCGCTGGCATCAAGCCAGGCGACACAGTAGTTACGGTTCCAAACACGTTTATCGCGACCACCGAGGCGATCTCGCAGGCAGGCGCCCGGCCGGATTTCGTGGACATTGACGAACGTACGTACAACATGGACCCGGAGAAGCTGCGCGAGTACCTGGAGACGCAGTGCTACTCCGAGGACGGAAAACTCAAGAACCGCAAAACCGGACTGACAGTGACAGCTGTCGTTCCCGTGCACCTCTACGGGCAGACAGCGGACATGGATCCGATCCTGGACCTGGCAGAGCGTTACAACCTCATCGTGATTGAGGATGCGTGCCAGGCGCACGGCGCCGAGTATTTCTCGAAAAAAGACAATCGCTTGAAGAAGGCCGGCTCGATGGGCCTGGCAGCGGCATTTAGCTTTTATCCCGGCAAGAATCTGGGCGCTTGTGGCGAAGGTGGCGCCGTCACGACGAACGATCCGGAGATGGCACGCAAGATGCGCATGCTCCGCGATCATGGACAGAGCAAGAAGTATTATCACGATGTCGAAGGTTATAACGGTCGGCTGGACGCCATCCAGGCTGGGTTCTTGAGCGTGAAGCTAAAGCATTTGCCGACCTGGACGGAACTCCGTCGTGATGCCGCGTCTCGCTACCGTCAATTGTTTCGCTGTACTAGTGGCATTGTGCTGCCGCATGAGTCCCCACACGCTGTAGCCGTATATCACCTGTTCGTGGTGAGAGTTCAAGACCGTGAGGGGTTAATGAAGCACCTGGCATCCGCTGGAATCGGAACTGCGATCCACTACCCGATTCCGCTGCATTTGCAGGCTGCATACCAGCATCTTGGTTTCGGGAATGGGGCTTATCCAGTGGCCGAGAAGGTGGCATCGGAAATTGTATCGCTGCCTATGTTCGCCGGGCTCACGGCAGAGCAGCAGAATAGAGTCGGTGAGAGAGTCTGTGCTTTCGTTTCCGCTGAGTCTCAAACCATGGCAGCGACCGTTTAGAGGACCTGCTCGGATTTGGACGTAGTAGTCGTTCAGCTGCTTTCCACGAAGCTTGTCGAATTCGGGACAGACTTCAGCCAGGAGGCGCATGAAGGTAGTAACCGTTGTGGGGGCTCGGCCACAGTTCATCAAGGCTGCAGCGGTAAGCCGGGAATTGCGCAAGGGGCACCTGGAAGTCCTAGTGCACACTGGCCAGCACTATGACTATGAAATGTCTGGCATCTTCTTTGATGGTCTCGATATCCCACCGCCCGAGGTGAATCTGGGCGTCGGCTCAGGTTCGCATGGGGCACAGACCGGCTCGATGCTTAAGGGAATTGAAGACGTGTTGCTTGCCGAACGCCCGGACTGGCTCCTCATCTACGGGGATACGAACTCCACCCTCGCTGGCGCCTTGGCTGCTTCGAAGTTGTCCGTGCCAGTAGCCCACATTGAAGCTGGTCTGCGAAGTTTCAATCGCAATATGCCCGAGGAGATAAATCGGGTGGTAGCTGATCATCTTTCTAACGTTTTGCTGTGCCCGAGTGAAACAGCTCTGAGCAACTTGGCCTCCGAAGGTGTCTCGCAGAACGTGCACCTGGTGGGGGACGTGATGCTAGACGTGCTGAACTGGGCCAGGCAACGCACCGCTGGGAAACCGCTGCAGCTTCTGGATCGACTCGGCTTGAAGAAGAAGTCGTACCTGCTTGCGACCGTCCATCGCAGCGAGAACACAGACGACCTGTCGAAGCTTTCACGCATTCTGAGTGCGCTCAACTCCCTCGACGAACCAGTAGTTTTCCCCGTGCATCCTCGTACGCGCAAGGCCATCACCAGAGTGGATTGCCAACTTAAGTCTCATGTCCAGTTGATCGATCCCCTAGGCTACCTCGACATGGTGGGCTTAGCGGAATCCGCGACATTAGTGTTAACGGACTCCGGCGGACTGCAGAAGGAAGCCTACTGGTTGGGAGTACCTTGCCTCACACTGCGTGAGGAAACGGAATGGGTCGAAACGGTAGAAGCGGGTTGGAACACACTCGTGGGGTCTAATTCGGAGAAGATCGTCCAGGCAGTACGTTCAGTAGTACCCGCGGCGTCACGTCCATCCCTATACGGAGATGGTTGCGCAGCGGCCCGCTGTGTGCGTTGGCTGCAGTAAACGAGGTATCGATGCAAAACGGAAATGTCCGTAATTCTAAAATCAAGGTAGCCGTCGTTGGGATCGGTTACTGGGGCAGGAACCTTGTGCGGAACTTTCATCAACTGGGAGCCCTAGCCGCACTCTGTGACTCTGACAATTCTGCCGAAGCGCGCTGCCGGTCAGAATACGGGGACGTGAAGTTTTGCCGCGATTTGGGCGAGGTGCTAACCGATCCCTCGATTGACGCTCTCGCTCTGGCAACGCCGGCCGTAACTCATTATGAGTTCGCCAAAGCCGCGCTGGAAGCTGGCAAGGACGTCTTTGTTGAGAAGCCCCTGGCCACTGACGTAAGCCAAGGGGCGGAGCTAGTGGAGCTTGCGGCTGCCGGGCGCCGAATCCTCATGGTGGGGCACATCCTGCTTTATCATCCCGCGATTCTAAAGCTGCAGGAGCTGATTCGAGAGGGAGCACTGGGCAAGATCAACTACCTGTACTCCAACCGTCTGAACATCGGGAAAATACGCACTGAGGAAAATATTCTCTGGAGCTTTGCCCCCCACGATATTTCCGTAATGCTCGCACTTCTGAACGAGATGCCGGCTCGCGTGTACTGCCACGGCGCTGGCCACCTGAATCGGGACGTCTCTGATGTCACATTGAGCCACTTCGAGTTTCCCAGCGGTGTTCAGGCCCACATTTTTGTCAGTTGGCTCCATCCGTTCAAAGAGCAGCGGTTAGTGGTCGTGGGGTCTGAGAAGATGGCGGTCTTTGATGACACGGCAGAGCACAAGCTAGTCTTATACCCGCACAAGGTCGAATGGAAAAACCGGATTCCAACAGCCGTGAAGGCGCAAGGCGAGATCGTTGCGCTGGATGTCCGCGAACCACTCCGCGCGGAATGCCAGCATTTCCTGGAATGTGTGGAGTCCAGAACCGCGCCGGTAAGCAATGGGGCAGAGGGCCTACGAGTGCTGCGCGTACTGGACGCATGTCAGCGCGCCATACAGAACGGTGCTATCGCCCTTGCTCCCGCCGAATCGAAAGTCGACAAGACGGAGCTGCCCTATTTTGCGCACGAATCCGCATATGTGGATGATGGCGCCCAGATTGGATCTGGCACTAAGATCTGGCATTTTTCCCACATCATGAAGGGCGCGCGGATTGGCAAACGGTCCGTCATTGGACAAAACGTGAACGTCGATGGCGGGGTAACGATCGGAAACAACGTCAAGATCCAAAACAATGTGTCGGTCTATACAGGAGTGGTGATCGAAGATGATGTTTTTCTCGGGCCTTCCTGCGTCTTGACGAATGTGACCAATCCCCGCTCGCAGGTGAACAGGCATTCTCTTTATGAGACCACCGATCTGAAGCGCGGATGTACGGTCGGCGCTAATGCGACGATCGTGTGCGGAGTTACCGTCGGACGCTATGCATTTGTGGGAGCCGGGTCCGTTGTGACTAAGAGCGTCCCGGACTTTGCGCTGGTGGTGGGGAATCCCGCGCGTCAAGTTGCGTGGATGAGCCGACATGGCCATCGGCTCGGCTCGCCGGACTCAAATGGCGTGATGCAATGCCCGGAGAGCGGTTACCGATACCAGGAGGTCGAGCCTGGAGTTCTTCGATGCCTCGACCTGGACGAGGAAGCCCCGCTGCCGACCGAGTTAAGTGTCGGCACCAAGACCTACAGACAAATGAAAGAGGAAGCCAAATATGAATGTGCCGCTGCTCGATCTTAGGGCGCAGTACGCGACTATCAAGAACGAGGTTGGTGCAGCCATCGCGGAAGTGCTCGAATCGCAGCACTTTATTTTAGGGCCGAAAGTAGAGCAATGCGAAAAAGCCATTGCCGCCTACTCGGCATGCTCGCACGCGATTGGGGTCTCGTCGGGGAGCGATGCTCTGTTGGCCTGCCTGATGGCGGAGAATATCGGCCCCGGCGATGAGGTCATCACCACTCCCTACACTTTCTTCGCAACCGCGGGCGCTATTGCTCGGCTTGGTGCCACACCAGTATTCGTCGATATCGATCCGGCAACTTACAACCTCGATCCTAGCCAAATCCGGCCGAAGGTCTCAGCCCGGACGCGCGCCATTATCCCCGTACATCTTTACGGGCAGATGGCTGATATGGACGCTGTGATGCAGGTGGCTGACGAGCACGGCCTAGTGGTCATCGAAGACGCCGCCCAGGCCATCGGAGCCGAGTACAAACGACGCCGGGCGGGCTCGATTGGACACTATGGTTGTTTCTCATTCTTCCCTTCAAAAAACCTCGGTGCAGCCGGAGACGCGGGCATGGTGGTTACGAACGATGCACAACGCGCCGAGAAACTGCGCTGTCTGCGCGGTCATGGGTCCAAGCCAAAGTACTATCACAAGATGGTTGGAGGCAATTTCCGTCTCGATGCGATTCAGGCGGCTGTTGTATCTGCCAAACTTCCGCATCTCGACGAGTGGAGTGCTGTTCGCCAACACAATGCCCAAAGATATGACCAGCTTTTCCGCGACGCCGGCTTGCAAATTGGGCTTCCTCCGGTAGTGACCGATCGCCACATCTTCAATCAATACGTGGTCCGCGTTTCGAGCCGCGATGCATTGCAGTCACATCTTCAAAAGAATGGTGTGGGCACCGAGGTGTACTATCCCGTGCCCATGCACCTGCAAGAGTGCTTTGCATACTTAGGACACGCAGAAGGTTCGTTTCCCGAAAGCGAACGTGCGGCAAAGGAAACACTCGCACTGCCGATTCATCCAGAATTGACAGAGCCGCAGGCCCGCTTTGTCGTCGAGTGCGTCCGCGAGTTCTTCGTTGGGAATCGACCCCAAGAGATTGCGCTTGGCCACGCCACTTTGGCTGCGACCAGCGCTCAGTAGCACGCAGAGATGGAGCAAATTGTTTGGTTGGAGTAATTTCTAGAGACGATCAGATGGCAGTCGTGGAAGAGTTCTTCGAACTCTTCAAGACGCCGTGGGAGCCTCACCGACCTGGGCAAGCTTACGACGTGATAATCGTCACGGCGGACGAGATCCCGGAAGTCCACGCCAAACTGCTTCTGGTTTACGGCCCAGCCACGAAACGTATCGATGCGCAAATTGGGATTGCTGCTCGCAGTCAGTCTCAAGGCGCCCTCCTGAACGATCAGGATTGTCTGCTTCCGATTTACAGCCGGGTGCTTACGTTTGAAGGATGCAGCCAAGGGATACCTTGCGTCATGGCGAACGCTGAAATAGCAGGTCTCAAGACTGCTTCGGCCGACAGCACTGTGATGCGACTTGGATACGACTTGTTCGATGAAGTCAAGTTACTCCTTTCCTCCGGTCAACCTATCGAACATGCACACATCCCCACTTTAGATGTTCACATTCGGATGCTCCGGAAGTGGATCTTGGACGCCGGAATCTCTTTCATCGAGATTCCTCCTGTTCCTGCGCAGCACAGTTTTGTGGTGTGTCTGACTCATGACATCGATTTCGTGGGGATACGAAACCACAAGTGCGACCACTCGATGTGGGGTTTCGTTTACCGGGCTACTGTCGGCGCACTGCACAACTTCGTCCGGGGCCGACTCTCTTTGGCAAACGTTTTCAGGAATTGGCGTGCAGTTACCTTGCTGCCGTTCGTGTTCGCGAATTGGGCTAGAGACTTCTGGGAGCCATTTGAGTGGTACCTGAGAGCAGAGAAAGGCCTTCCGGCCACCTACTTCCTGATTCCGTTCAAGCGGCGTCCCGGCGAGAAGGTGCCTGGGCGCTATCCGTCGCGCCGGGCAACGGCCTACGATGTCAGTGACCTGCCCCGTTGGACGGCCGTCCTGCTAAAACGGGGTTGTGAGATCGGTGTTCATGGAATCGATGCCTGGCATAGCGTTGAGAAGGGGCGCGAGGAGCTTGCCACGCTCACAGCAGTTACTGGCGAGTCCAGCGTTGGCATCCGGATGCACTGGCTGCTGTGCGACGAGAACACGTCGTCCGTACTACAAAGAGCAGGGTACAAATACGACTCCACCTTTGGATACAACGAGACGGTAGGATATCGCGCCGGAACCAGCCAGGTGTTCCGTCCCTTGGGTGCGCAGACCCTTCTCGAACTTCCTCTACATATCCAGGATGGTGCGCTGTTCTATCCACAGCGGCTGGACTTGACGGAGGCGGAGGCCGAAGACCGGTGCAAGGCTCTGATTGACAACGCCAGAAAGTTCGGCGGTGTACTCACGCTTCTGTGGCACGACAGAAGTCACGCTCCAGAGCGGTTCTGGGGCGAGTTTTACATCAGACTTCTTCAAATGCTGCGATCTCTGGACGGATGGTTCGGTACGGCTGCGCAGGTGGTGAGTTGGTTCCGGAAGCGCCGTGAGGTGCGTTTCGAGCACGTGGAGGTTTCCTGCGGTGTACGCGTGCGCCTTCACTATGAGGGCGAGGAGGTTCAGCCTCCGTTGAAGATACGACTTTTCACGCCGTCACGTCCGCGAGAGAACGGCGACCTCGTGGGTGACGCTACGAAAGATTTCGTCGACCTTTGCTGGAACGGCAAAGCTGCCGACAAACTGGGAATTGAGATGGACACACACTTGTCAGCCACGTTCTCTGCAGTTGGACAGTAGAATTCTCCGCCATGAAATCTGTTTGCTTCATTGTTCAGATGGTCTACGATGTCGACGTGCGAGTGAGACGAAAGGCCGAGGCTCTTGTCGCTGCTGGGTACTCGGTTGACGTGCTCGCCTTGCGCGCTGCTCACGGCAAGAAGAGCTATTCACTCAACGGTGTGACTGTCGAGACAGTCTCATTAGGCAAGAAGCGGGGCTCTCTGGCACGTTATTTGTTCGAGTACAGTGCCTTCTTCTTATGGGTGTTCGTTCGAATGCCTCTGCAAATGCTGCGTAGAAGATACGCGGCCATTGACGTTAACACTCTTCCTGACTTCCTCATCTTCGCGCCGGTCGTGGCCAGGTGGATGGGTGCCAAATTGATCTTAGACATGCACGAAATTACCCCAGAGTTCTACATGTCCAAGTACGGCCTACCTGAGACATCGTTGTGGGTTCGTCTGATGAAATGCCTGGAGAAGATCAGCTTCAATTTCGCTGATCACGTGATCACGATCAACGATCCGATCCAGCATCTTCTGGTCAACAGGGGTTTGCCACGCTCAAAATCGACGATCGTCATGAACGCGGTCGACGAAGCTCGGTTCTTCGAGAAATCGAACCTGCCCGCTGCTCTGGGCCCTCTGGATCGAAAGAAGTTCGTGATGATGTACCACGGAACACTCACGCACATCTACGGACTTGATATTGCCATTGAGGCGTTTGCGCTGGTCCACAAAGAGATGGAAGGCGCAGAGCTGTGGATTCTTGGTTCTGGACCCGAAAAGGATGCGTTGAGCAATTTGGCACAAGAGCGCGGAGTCGCTTCAAAGGTCAGGCTGGTTGGACAGGTCGAGTCGGCCGAAATCCCGAGCTGGCTGAGTGAGTGCGACGTCGGTGTTCTCCCCATTCGTCGCGACATTTTCCTTGACTTTGCGTTTCCGAACAAACTGCCCGAATTCATCGTCATGGGCAAGACCGTGATCGTCTCTCGCTTGAAGGCCATACGGCACTACTTCAGCGAGGACGCACTTGCATATTTTGAGCCGGACAACCCTGCTAATTTGTCGCAACGGATGCTGGGTATCTACCGAGATCCACAATTGCGCGCTCAGCTGCCGATTAAGGCGAAGGACGAATACGCACCACTCTGTTGGAGTTTGATGAAGCAGCGATACCTGGGATTGATTAAAGATCTGGTAGGCTCTGCAGAACGTGTGTCGGAAGAGCCATCGATCGTGCGCACGGGGGTGGTCGCTAAGTAGTTCGATTCCGTAACACCCAGTCCCACGCTATACACAATGAACGATCAAGCTCATTTGGCAGAGGTCGAGAGTACCGCACGTAAACTGTTGGCCTACTGCCAGACAAACAATTGGGCTGGCTACGATCCCTATGATGCGCTGAACTGCAGGCTGCTCACAGCCCTGCCGTTGCTTGACTCTCGGATTCCACGGCTCGTCCTCACCCAGACCTTGAAACGAAGTCCAATCAACGTCCGTCGTTTGCTGCAGATCCCCAAAACGCAGAATCCCAAAGGGATAGCACTGTTTCTAGCAGCCTTGCTGAAGAGTCCGGAGCTCGGAAGCGGAGAACTCATCGGTTCGTTGATGGAGAGACTGGTACTCCTTCGGTCACCAGAGAGCCGTTACTGGTGTTGGGGGTACAGTTTTCCTTGGCAAACACGGACGATTATCGTCCCGCGTGGGGCGCCGAACCTAGTTTGCACTACGTTTGTGGCGAACGCGCTAGTGGATCTGTACGAGCAAAGGCATGACGAGCAATGCCTAACGATGGCGCTCAGCGCGGGTGAATACCTCATCAACGAGCTGTTCTGGACCCGCGGCAGTGATGTTGCGAGTTTCAGCTATCCGCTGGCCGCCATCCGCGAACCCATCCACAACGCCAACTTTCTAGCGGCCGCTCTGCTTTGCCGGCTTTACAAGCATACGGGTGAGGAAAGATTCCTCAAGCCGGCCCTATGCGTGGCCCGTTATTCCGCCGGAAAGCAAAGCGCCGACGGCTCTTGGGCTTATGGCGAGGCCCAAACGAACCAGTGGATCGACAATTTCCATACCGGCTATAATCTCGGTGCACTGCGGTGTATGTCCGAGTCTCTTGGGACTTCTGAGTTCGACGTGGCGATCCGACGAGGATTTGAGTTCTACCGAAATCACTTTTTCCGTGAGGACGGTGCGGCGCGCTATTTCCATAACCGCACATATCCGGTTGATATTCATTGCACCGCTCAAAGCATTATCACCCTAATGCAATTCAAAGATCTTGACCCGGGCAACGTGCAGCTGGCCTATTCGGTGCTGCGATGGGCCATCGACCACATGTGGGACAATCGCGGCTTCTTCTATTACCGGATCTTAAGGACTTCTACGATTCGTATCCCCTACATGCGGTGGTCCCAAGCCTGGATGCTGTTGGCCATCGCCACCCTCCTCCATGACTCGGGCGTTACGCACGGGTCATCCAGCCCAAGGGAGCACCTGGCACGCCAGCTTACTCCAGCCCCGTGTGTAAGCAAACATCTTTAGCATTACCCTCCTGACGCAGTCTCAACAACCAATTGAAGGATTCACCTAGCATTATCTTCCTATGAGAAGCGAAAACATCCACACGCTGATTCTTGGCGCAGGGCCAGCCGGTCTGGCAGCCGGTTACGTACTCGCGAAGGCCGGTATCAAACCAACCGTGTTAGAGAAAGACAAGGTCTCCGGCGGGTTGATGCGCTCTATCCGTCATTGTGACTTTATTGTTGATGTGGGCCGAAAGGAGCTATATAATCGCCTCGCAAAAGTGGACGAATTCTGGAGTGATCTTCTGGGGGCCGATTACCGAACATACGAACACCGCGGCGGGATTCTGTACGATGGACAGATCATCGATATGTCCCGAAAGTATCTTGGCTTCAGACGGGGAATGCCTTGGCAGATGTTTATTGCCGCGGGGCTGGACCTCCTCTGGTGGCGGATGAGACCCGGTCTAGAACCACCGCGCAATCTTGAGGAGTACTGGTACCAACAGCGGGGACGCCGACTCACTCAGATTGCCAACCAGGGGTTTCAAGAGAAGTTAGTCGGGCGGAAGTGGGCAGACGTAGTGCTTCCGGAAAAGGCCGCTTACAATGGGAGCGAGAGCTTTCTGCGCACGCTTCAGCAGGCCGTAGCGCGCGGGCTTTCGTCGAAGGAAACTAACACCTACAAAAACATCTGGCGTCATCCAGCCAAAGGTACCGGTCAAATCTGCGAATCGCTCGAATGTGGAATCCTGAAGTGTGGCGGCCGTGTTCATCATGGCGTGAAGGTTCTGGATATGGCCGCATCAGAAGGCGTGATAACCTCGGTAACAGTAGAGATGGCTGGCGAAACCGCCGTTTTCAGGCCAACCTATGTTATTTCCAGTGCGCCCGCTGAGTTTCTGCAACAGTTTCTCTTGAGTGGACACGGCTCGAACGTCGCTGGGCAAAAGTCTTCGACTGCTCGACGACGTGTAGTGGTACTCGCTTACCTCTTTCTCGACGAGGAGCCACGCTTCCCACACTTCTGGCTGCAGGTCACATGCCAGAAACTGAGGGTCGGACGAATCGCAAACTATGCAGCCTTGAACTCGGATATGGTCCCAAAGGGAAAAACGGCAATCTGTTGCGAATACTATTGCTTTGGGGAGGATCCGTTGCTTGAACTTGACGACCGGCAAATGGCCGATTTCGCCTTGGACGAATGCAGTCGTGCCGGGCTGGTCAAGCGAGGAGCATGCTTCGATACGCTGGTGATCAAGTTTCCAGGCGCCGACGCATCGCAAAACCGGCACAACTGGTTTAGCAAAGAGCGGCAACAACTCTTTGCAGAGTTGAGGCAGTTCCAGAACTTATACTCAGTCAACCGGACCGACCTAGACATCGCGACGCTTGCCGGCATTGAGGCGGGGGAGGCGATTCTGTCCGGCGACAGGCAGCAGTTCGATCTGCACTTCTCCCCGGACGTCTTGGGTATCCGCAGTGAGGGAAAGCCATTCGAGTTCCGGAACCCTGCGGGGGTGGAAATCTGACGAACCTGTCTAGCCTTTCGAGTGAGGCATGAATGGCAGCACTTCCTGCGTACGTTCTCATCACCCCGGCGAGGAACGAGGCGGAATTCATCGAACTGACCCTGAAGTCTGTAGTATCACAGACCCTTCGGCCGCTCCGATGGTTAGTTGTGAGCGACGGGTCGACTGACAGAACCGACGAAATTGTGGAAAAATATGCCGCGGAGCACACCTGGATCGAGCTCATCAAGATGCCGCCGCGTCGAGAGCGTCACTTCGCCGGGAAAGTCCATGCCTTTAACACAGGCTACGCCAAGGTAACGGGCTTGAATTACGATATCATCGGCAACCTGGACGGCGATGTCTCGTTTGATGCTGGATACTTCGAGTTCCTCATGAAGCAATTCGCCGACAACCCAGCTTTGGGTGTAGGCGGAACGCCCTTCCGGGAAGGGCGCTCCGAATCTTCTCGATACGATTACCGCTTTACGAGTACCGAGCACGTTTCCGGACAATGCCAGTTGTTCCGGCGCCAGTGTTTCCAAGACATCGGTGGATACATGCCTAGAAAACTCGGCGGAATCGACCTCGTAGCGGTCACCACCGCCCGTATGAAAGGCTGGCAGACAAGAGCGTTTCTCGAAAAGACTTACATGCATCACAGGCCGATGAGCACGGCGGGCCGCGGCGCTCTCAAAGTGCCCCTGTATATGGGCCGGAAGGACTACATTCTAGGAAGCCATCCGATCTGGGCCTTTTTTCAGTGTATTTATCAGTCTACCAAGAGGCCACTTTTCTTACATGGAGCCCTTCGTTTCGCGGGTTTCATCTGGGGAATGGTTACCGATGACATACAGGTGCCCGATGACTTTGTCCAATTCAGAAGAAAAGAACAAATGCGAAGGCTAAGGAAGTTCATCACCAGGCGATGAAACAGCACTGAGTCACCTGGAGCCGGCTCGCTGGCCTATGAATACCGGAAGTGGTATTAAGACAGCACAAGGAAAAACCACACAAATGCATTTTGCAAAGAACTCGTTGACGATTATGCGCGGGATTCTCAAGCGGCACGCTCCGTCTAAGACGAAAAAACGTCTGTGGGATCAGGAGTTTGCCAGGGGACACTGGAATTTCATCGACAATACTGTCGGCGATTGTGTCTACCCTTACCTCGCCAAATATGCCCAAAACGGAAGTATACTGGATTTGGGATGCGGGCCAGGAAATACCGCCAACGAGTTGGCCGCAACTGCATACCACACCTATGTAGGGGTGGATATATCAGGGGCGGCCGTGGTCAAAGCGCGGCGGCGGACGGAGGAAAACGGTCGAGGAGGAAAGAACCGGTTTGCTGAGGGCGACTTCATCGACTATGAACCAACACAACAGTTCGATGTGATTCTCTTCCGCGAGGCCATGTACCATGTGCCGCTTGGCAAAGTGAAGCCGATGTTGTCGCGGTATTCAGATTTCCTGAAAGACGGTGGAGTGTTCGTCGTCAGAATGGTTACGGGGGCTCGCAACAGCGGCAAGAACAAGCATCGGCTCACAGCAATGATCGAGATCATCAAGGCAGAGTACGAGGTCCTGGAACATGGTCAGCATGGCGAATCACAGGCGACGGTCATCATCTTTCGGCCGAAAGCCACCCAGAAGCAGTGAGGCCCCTCCTCACATGTGGTTCTAGTGGGCTGTCCCTAAGTCACCGATAGCGCTCCAAATTCGCCTCTTAATTTTATGGCGAAGATGGAAGTCTTGCACCTGACACCGAGCGAACGTGGAGAGTTAGAAGCGTACCTGCGGAAGCGCACCCTGCCGGCGAGCGTGGCGCAACGGATGCGGATCGTTTTGTTGTTGGATGAAGGCACTTCCTACCGCGCGATCGAGGAACAGCTGGGCGCGGCGCCTTCGACCATCTCGCGGTGGAAACATCG
>DATJWO010000056.1:0-8602 GCA_035501155.1 Bryobacteraceae bacterium | reverse complement strand
GGGGCGGATCAGCCCCAGGCGGGTGAAGAAGAATGCGATGACGGTAGTGGCAAAGACTTCAAAGAACCCTTCGACCCACAGGTGCACAACCCACCAGCGCCAATATTCCACGATGGAAAGGTGCGTGTGCTGGCCCCAGGTGAGGCCGGCGCCGTAGAACAGCGCGATTGCTCCGGCGGCCAGTAGAAACAGAGTAAGCAAACTGCGATGCTCATGCGCGACCTTAAGAGCCGGGCGGACAGCCCGGACCACCAGGAATAGCCAGATCAGCAGCCCGACAAATAACAGGATCTGCCATGCCCGCCCCAGATCGACGTATTCGTAGCCCTGGTGTCCCCACAGGAACGCGTTCGCGTCGGAGAGTTTATGCTGGATGCTCATCCATTCTCCGGCTAACGAGCCAACCACGATTGCGAGCAGGGCGGCGAACAGAACATGCACACCGAAGGCCTGAAACTTCGGTTCCTTGCCGCTGATCAAGGGTCCAATGAATAATCCCGCCGCAAGCCAGGCGGTGGCGATCCAAAAGAGGCCTATCTGCACGTGCCAGGTCCGGGTAACGGCATACGGAAGGATGTGCGAGATCTTGATGCCGTAGAATCCGTCGCCTTCCACACCATAGTGCGCCGTCAGTGTGCCCAGCAGAATCTGCGCCAGGATGAGCCCGGAAATCACGAAGAAGTATTTCAGCGTGGCTCGCTGGGATGGGGTTGCAGCCCAAGTGCCCAGCGGATCTGTGTGCGGAATTGGTCCTTCGGGCTCAGACGCCTTTTGCGACGCGTACCACCACACCATCGCGCAAATGCCGGCGAGCAGCATGATGATGCTGACGCCCGTCCAGAGCACGCTGTCGCCGGTGGGCCGATTGCCGACCAGCGGCTCATACGGCCAGTTGTTCGTGTACGAGACGGTCTGGCCGCGTCGTTCAGCCGCGGCCGACCACGCCGTCCAGAAGATGAACCCTGCGAACTGCCGCATGCGCGCCGGAGTCGAAACGCTGCCGGGCGGGATGGCATAGGCGCTATTCCCATTGATGAAGATATCGGAGAAGTGCGCCAGGCACGATTCGAACGCCCGAGCTCGCACGGGTTCGATGGTGATGGTGTTGGTCGCGGCGTCGTAACCGTTGTGCCTGTATATCTGTTCCAGACGCCCGCGCAGCTTGCCCTGCTCTTCGGCATCGAGCTGTCCGTAAGGCTTGGAAAACTCTGCGTTCGCCCACTCGTCGAGAACGAAGGAAGATTCGCGATGCAGCCAATCCGCGGTCCAATCGGGTGCCACGTAGCTGCCGTGGCCCCAGATCGAGCCTACTTCCATACCGCCGAGGGCCTGCCAGACGTTCTGCCCGCGGCCGATGTCTCCATCGCCAACGACAACCGTACCGGTGGTATCGACGATACGGGCTGGAATCGGCGGCTTCTCTTCATAAATCCGGGTGCCGATCCAACCTAATACCAAAAACGAAGCGACTACGACAGCCGCAAAGCTAGCCCACAGCTTTTTCATGCCCCTCCCTCACTTCGAGGCGTTCGAGTGATCGGCGCCCCGTGCTGGACCTATGAGGCATGCCAGTCACCAGTCTTCGCACAAAACTCGTCGTAGACATGAAATTGTTGTGAATACGAGAGTTGAACACAAGAGAGATGCTGACGCGGAGTCCTGACCGTCCGGGCACAGCCGGTCATCTGCCGATGTCTCTCGCTGAAAACTTCGGCTTGTGCCGAGTGACGAATCGCCAACCGACGGACGAGTTTTGCCGATTGGGCCTAGACCGTGACGAGGAGCGTTCCGATTCTGTCACCTGCTGGTAAGCCACTGCCAGCCGGTTCGCGATGCTGCCAGGCGACGAGTATTTTGGCAACTGCTGCGGCATGAGCCTGATGTGACTGATCGGTCACCGAGTAAGTCCTTTGGTTCAGAAAGGGCGTGCCGGGCACAATCGTGCACTCGGCTCCAATATGCGAAACAGATTATCGCCGCGCGCGCAGCTTGCCTCCAGATCACTTCATTCCACCCCGACAGGGATCATGCAGACTTTCAGTATTGTGGGCCTTATTATATGTGCCAGCGCAAATATGTTTGGGCAGCCGGCCAGGATCGTCGGCAACATCAATACGAGCCAGTGGGCCTCGCTGCCCGGCCATGTGCACGCCAATGCTCGAAGCGAATATGACCAGGGCAAAGCGCCAGACTCCGTACAGATACAGTTCGTGACCCTGGTGCTGAAACCCTCCGACACCCAGCAGTCGGCCCTGGATCGGTTGCTCCTCGATCAGCAGAATCCCAAGTCGTCGATGTATCATCGCTGGCTGACGCCCGAAGAGTATGCCGATCGCTTCGGCGCGAGCGTGAGCGATCTGGCCAAAATCGGCGATTGGGCCCGCAGTCAGGGTTTGACGGTAAACGGTACGGCGCGCGGCCGAAATGCGCTGACGCTCTCGGGTTCGGCGACGCAAATTGGCGCCGCGTTCCACACCGAGATTCATCTTTACAAGGTGAACGGGGAGACTCACTATGCCAACTCCACCCAACCTTCGGTGCCGGCCGCATTCTGGAATATGATAGGAGCCGTCCGTGGGTTGCATGACTTCCGAATGAAGCCGAAGGTGCGGAAAGTCGTGCCGCTCGGTGACGCCGGACATTTAGCGCCGGCATATACCTCCTCCAAGGGCGATCACTATCTTGCTCCCGACGATTTCGCGACCATTTTCAATCTCACTTCCGTCTATAATTCCGGAATCAAAGGCGCTGGGCAGAAGATTGTAATTGTAGGCCAAAGTAAGATCGATACCTCGCACCTGTCCACGTTCACCAGTTATTTCGGAATGGATACGGTCAGCTTCCAAACCGTGCTCGTGCCGAACAAAAAGGTTCCCGGATATTCCGTCGTCGACGCCCAGGAATCTGATCTTGACCTGCAGTGGTCGGCTGCCGTGGCGCGCAGCGCGACTCTGCTCTTCGTCTATTCCTACGACGTGCTTGACGCGGTTCAATATGCGATCGATCAAGATCTGGCGCCGGTGATCAGCATGAGCTATGGAGAATGCGAGGAGTCGGACACCAAGTCGGATGCAGGCACGATGCAGAGTTGGGCGAAGCAGGCGAACGTGGAAGGACTTACCTGGGTGGCGGCTTCCGGGGATTCCGGGGCAGCGGGTTGTTACGAATCCTCCGGCGGACCCTTCGGCCCGCCCAATGATAGTTTGGCATTGGCTGTCGATCTGCCGGCCGGTGTCCCAGAGGTTACCGCCGTAGGCGGCACTACTTTCAGCGAAGGCAGCGGAACGTATTGGAACAGCGGAAACGGCAACACGAAGGCGTCAGCGAAGTCCTACATTCCTGAGGTGGCATGGAACGACAGCAAGGCGAACGGCAGCCCGGCGTCGACCGGAGGCGGCGCCAGCCAGTTCTTCTCCAAGCCCTCGTGGCAAACGGGCGCCGGCGTGCCCAGCGACGGCGCGCGCGATGTGCCCGACGTGGCATTTCCCGCTTCCGCCGACCATGATGGTTACCTGGTCTACACTTCTTCTACCGGCCTGGACGCCGGGTGGAGTGTGATCGGCGGCACGTCCGCTGCCGCACCAACCTTTTCGGGCGTATTGGCGCTTCTGAACCAATATCTGGTATCCAACGGATATCAATCCAGCAGCGGGTTGGGCAACGTCAACAGCCGCCTGTATCCGCTTGCGAGTTCCACGCCTAACGCCTTCCATGACATTACGTCCGGCGACAATGTAGTCGAATCGTGCATCGGTCCATTCTGCTCATCCTCAAAAGGGTATAGCGCCGGAACGGGCTACGATCAGACAACCGGGCTCGGCTCGGTCGATGGGTACAACTTCATTACCGCCTGGCACACCGGTAAGGTCAGCCCTCAGATGTCGGTGACGGACGCCCCTGACGCAGTCACAACAGGCGGGAGCACGATGATTACAGCGACGGTCCTGAATTCGAACGGGGATACTCCCTCCGGAAAGGTGACCTTTTCGGCCGGCTCAACTACGTTAGGAACAGCCACGCTCGACGGCTCCTCCGGAACGGCGCGCGCCACGCTGAAAATCAACGGCGGAGCAACCGGGCTGAGTTCCGGATCCAATACGATTACCGCGTCATACGGCGGCGATGACATCAACAACGCAGCTACCGCAACGACGGCCCTCAATGTGTTGAGCCAGTACGCCGCGCAACCGGCAATTAGCGGGCTGCTGGACGCCGCTTCTTACCGAGAGACTTATGCCCCTGGAACGGCGCTTGCGATCTTCGGCTCGAACCTGGCGCTGAGCACTCGATCTGCTTCGTCCACTCCGCTTCCGGCCGAGCTGGACAATGTCTACGTCACGATCAACGGCGTCGCCGCGCCGCTCTACTACATTTCACCCACTCAGCTCAACGTGCAGATTCCGTACGAAACGCCCACAAGCGGCAAAGCGACGGTTGTCGTTAGCGACAATGGACAGTCCGCATCCGCGACGATCACCATGTCGGCAGCGGCGCCTGGCATCTACACGGACGGCGGCGGCTACCTAACACCCAACTCGACGGCCTCAGCCGGTCAGACGTTGACCATGTACGTCAATGGCGCGGGCGCTTTGAACCCTTCCGTCGCTGACGGATCGGCGCCCTCGAGCGGCACTACGCCGGTCCCGAAAGGCACGACGCTGGTGACGGTAGGAGGTGTCGCCGCGCCAATGTCGTATATCGGAGAACCAGGCTGGTCGGTGGGCGTGTTGCAGATCAACTTCACCGTTCCTTCCGGCGTCGGGACAGGAACGCAGCCTGTGGTCGTCAGCGTTGGCGGTCTGGCAAGCAAGGCCGCAGACCTGACTGTGATCAAGTGAAGCGCAACGCGCCACAACTGGCCCTCGTGCATTTCCCGATGCACTCTAACCAATTTTGAAGGAGAACCCAAACGTGAAACCCATGAATCTCATAGCATTCCTGTGCCTGAGCGTCGCCGCCGTCGCCCAGGACGTTCAATTCGACTACGATCGGTCGGCAAACTTCAGCAGCTACAAGACGTACCAGTGGATCGACTATAAGCCGGTGCCGCCAGGTGACCAACTGCTCGATCAGGACATCAAGCGCGCCGTGGACGAGCAACTCGCCGGCAAAGGCCTGCGGCGCGTCGAGACCGGCGGTGATCTCGTTGTCGGCTATCAAGCGGGTATTTCACAGGAGAAGGAGTTTAATAGCCTCGGGGGAGGTGGCTGGGGTGGATGGGGTGGTCCGTTCGGGTGGGGCAACACCCGGGTGACGACGTCCACCATTGACATCGGTAAGCTGGTGATTGGTCTCTTCGATCCGTCCAACAAACAACTCGTGTGGCGCGGAACCGCTTCCAAAACGCTCAATATCAGCAAGGATCCCAACAAGAACTATCAGACCCTCGAAAAGGCAATGGCCAAGCTGTTCAGGAACTATCCCCCGGGGAGTGGCAAGAAATAACCGGGTTCTCTGAAATCCTATCAGCAGAACTGGCGGGCGATACCGAATTTCCGCATGCGCGACTGCAGTGTCGTCCGCTTCAAACCGAGGCGGGCAGCGGCCCCATCCGCTCCGCCGACCATCCCCTTCGTTTCCTTCAAGGCCTGCAGAATGCGCGCGCGCTCGGAAATGTCGGTCACATTCGAAGCGCGGACGTGCACCGCAACTGGGGCGGGCCTGCCATCGAACTCCGGCAAGGCAACGTGGAGTTCCGGCCCGTCGCTCAGGACCACGGACCGCTCGATCACGTTCTGCAGTTCCCGAATATTGCCCGGCCAGTCGTAGGTGGTGAGCGCATCCAACGCATACGCCGGAATGCTTTCAATGTTCCGGTCCATGCGCGCCGCGTGTTTCCGGACGAAATAGCGGGCGAGCAACGGAATGTCCTCGCGCCGCTCGCGCAGGGCAGGAACGTCCACTGGGAAGACCGCCAGCCGGTAATACAGGTCCGCCCGGAACCTGTTCTCCGCCACCATCGCCTTCAGGTCCCGATTGGTGGCCGCGACAATCCGCACGTCGACCTGGATGGTCCGGCTGCCGCCCACGCGCTCAAACTCCTGCTCCTGAACCGCGCGCAGTAACTTGGATTGAAGGTGCAGGGGCAATTCGCCGATTTCATCCAGGAAAAGCGTGCCGCCGTGCGCCGCCTCGAAGCGGCCGATGCGCTGCGCAATCGCTCCCGTGAACGAGCCTTTCTCGTGCCCGAAGAGCTCGCTTTCGAGCAGTTCCGCCGGGATGGACGCGCAGTTCACCTTGACGAACGGCCGCCGCCGGCGGTCGCTGTGCGTGTGGATGGCCCGCGCAATGAGTTCCTTGCCGGTACCGGTTTCGCCTCCAATGAGCACCGTGGCATCGGTGGCCGCGACCAGGCGAACTTGATCCAGGACGGCGCGCAACGCCGCACTTGACCCGACGATTCCCTCGAATCCGTTCGAATCCTGGTCGCACTCGGACGCCCTGAGCTCGCCCGGGCCGATCCGCGATACCAACACCGGCTGACCCGGCTCGCCACGAAAAGGGCTGGAAAAGGACCCGAAGTCGATCACTGCTGCGGTTGCCATCTGGTTTTTACCTCGATGTCTGATTCTGCCGCTTCTTCTCCCCGCCGAAAACCTCATTTAGTTGGGGACGGAAGTGGTTGGATGGTTCAACGCGCCAATACCACTTTCAGGGGAAAATGCGGCCCCACCGTACTAAAGCGGCGGAGGCGCGTAGTGCTTCCTGCCGTAGAGCCGGGCGTCAATAGACCATGCGCCGGGTCCAATCAGCACCAGGGTCACGGCGAACACCGCCAACATGGCGCAATTCCACATATGGGCACGCAACGAGAAGGCAATCCACGCTTCGGCGCACCCGGCGACAACTCCGGCGACGGGCGTCCACAAACCGGCGATGAGAAGGACACCGGCCAGAGCTCCGATCACTTGCGGCGCTGCAGCCGTCCCACCGGAACTCGCAAGGCCGCAGTAAAGCAAAGCAGTGCCGACCAGCAGTCGCTGGATCAGGAGTCCGGCGCCCGGCGGACCCTCAGCGAACGTGGAGAAGAGCCGTTGCACATGTATCCCGATTTCAGCTTACGGGAGTGGCAACGGGTTTGAAACATCAGATAGCGCAGAGGCCGCACCCCACTTTTGGGGGATTTACAGCTCGATGATTCCGCGCTTGAGCGCGATGGTGACGGCGTGCGTGCGGTCGTTCGCGTCCAGCTTCTCGAGAATGTTGCCAACGTGGCTCTTCACGGTATCCTCTCGAATCGAAAGCTGGGCGGCGATCTCCTTGTTCGCGTTCCCCTTCGCGATGAGCTTGAGAATCTCCAGTTCGCGCTCGGTCAACTGGTCCTCGGCGGTATGCATGGCCAGCTCGGAGGCGACCTCGGGCGGGATCCGTTTGCGTCCGGCGTGCACCTCGCGGATCGTCTCCAGCAGATCCGTATGTACGTTCCCCTTCAGCAGGTAGCCGCGCGCGCCCGCTTTGAGCGCGCGCACCACACTGACGTCCCCGGCGTACGTAGTGAAAACGATGATCCGGGCATTGGGGAATTCGCCGCGGATGGCGATGATCGCCTCCATGCCGCTCATATCCGGCATCTGCAGATCCATGAGGGTGATGTCCGGCTGGTGCCGCCGGAACTGCTCGATCGCCTCGCGCCCCGTCGAGGCCTGCGCCACCAACTCCATGTCCGGTTCGATCTCGATCAGCGACGCGATGCCCTGGCGCAGAAGCGCATGGTCATCTGCGGCGAGAATTCGGATCGTCTTGGTTTCAGCGCTCATGGATCCACAGCTTTCTCCGGAGGAATGCAAAGCGGCCGCCATTGGGGCCGCCGTAAGCCACACCGCCCGGCACGGTCAGCACCGCTTCGGTGCCCGCCCCCGCTTCGCTCCAGAAGTCCAGTTTGCCGCCAAATCGATTGGCGCGTTCCCGCATCCCCGGGAGCCCGTAATGTCCGGCACGCCCGCCGGCCTTGAGGACTTCGGAGTCCATCCCTTTTCCGTCGTCGCGGACGTGCAAGCGGAACTGGCGGCTGTCGTAACGGATCTCCACCTCGATCCGGCCTGCCTGCGCGTGGCGAAACGCGTTCCGCAGCAATTCCCGGGCGATCCGGTAGACCTCGTCCTGGATCAGCGGCGCCACATCCCGCCGCGCACCTTCCACGGTCACCCCGAACACGGGAGGATTCCCCGACGCCTCGTCGGAGCGCGCCAATTCCTGGCCGGCCGTCGTGATTAGTTCCGCGAGATCGCCCCCGCCGGCCGGATGGAGGCGAAGGTCCTGGATCGCGCTGCGGCCCTCGGCGATCGCCCCCGCGGCCGTGTTGATGGCTTTCTCCAGGCTTTCCCCGGTTTTTTCGGGACGGCGGGTAAAGATGTTGTATGCGGCCTGCATCTGGATCAGCGCAGCCTGAAAGCTCTGCAGCATCGTATCGTGCAACTCCCGCGCGACGCGCAGCCGCTCGTCCACGCGCCCGTCCAACTGCGCGTTGAACTCCCGCCGGATCTGGTAGAGCCGCAGCCGGTACAGCCCCCAGAGCACGGCCAGAAACGCGGCTACGCACGACGCGTAGAACCAAGAGGTCTGATTCCAGGCCGGGGCGATGGAGAACTCCAGCGTGTCGCCG
>DATJWO010000055.1:0-208085 GCA_035501155.1 Bryobacteraceae bacterium | reverse complement strand
CTGCCAGGTGGCGGAATAGTTGCCCAGCGAATCGCCCCGCAAGGTCAGCGGCGCGTCGCCATTGGAGAAACTCGCGACGACCGATCCGTTGTTCACAGAATTACCGCAATCGTCGTTGAGCTGAGCGATCAAAGTGGCGGGCCAGCCGGCTGGTACCGTGAAATTGTTCACCATGCCCGTCTCGGTTAGGGCCAGCTTGGCGGGTGTGCACCCCGGCGAGTTCACGTGCGGCCGAACGCTGCCCGTGATTGCGGCGCCCGGCAGCACGACGAACGTCACGTTGACAGTAGCCAACGTTCCGGACATCGACACGTTCACACTACCTGTGTAAATCCCGTGGGTTAAGCCGGCAGGATTCACGTTTACAGTGAAGTTCCCTGCGCGAGCTCCGCTAGCGTTACCCGATGTCGTGTTAACGCTGAGCCACGTGCTATTGTCCGGCGTGGATGGGGCCACCTGAAAGGCTACCGCCGAAGAACTGCTGGTGTTGACGGCGACCCGCTGGCCCGCGGGCTTCGATCCGCCCGCAGTGGCGACAAAGTACAGGCCCGCTGGCGAAAGATCGGGCAATGAAGGTGAGCCGGCGCTTTCCACATCCAGAACCACGGTCACGTACTGCGGCGAGTTGAGCGCATTCGGATCAGTAATTTGCAACAACGAATAGTAAGTGCCGGGGGCAAGCTGCGAGGCGTTCGGGCTCAGTGTCAGAGGCAATGCCGTTGGCGCGCTCATCGGCACTCCGCCGTTGGCCGATCCGAGATTCAGCCAGCTCGCATTGGTCGCCAGACTGGACGAAAAGTTCAGCGGCGCAGCCGGATCGCCGAGGTTCAACACTTCGACAGTGCGGGAGCTGGAGGAACTGTCGCCGTGCAACGTCCGGAAGAGCACGCCGGTGGTGTCTACTCCCAGGATGGGGCCGTTGCCCTGAACGAACAAGGCGACTGGCACGTCCACGTTACCGCCAACTGAGGTGATGTGCACAACATCCCGGTAGGCGCCAATGCCCAAACCCTGCGTATTGACGATTACGTGCAACGCGGTGGGTGCGTTTGGAGTGGTCTGTCCGGAAGCTGGCTGCAGGCTGATCCAGGAGCTGCCGCCGGTCACCGATGCGGTGAAGCCGAGCGATCCTCCGCCGTTGTTGCTGATCCACAGGTCTTGTGTCAACATTCCCGGGGCCCCAAGGCGAGCGGCGAACCGGAGGTATCCAGGCACAACGGATAACTCGGGGGCTGCAGCGCTGGTTACCGTCAGAGTCACCGGGATGTTCGAAGGGATGCCTGTCGGATCCAGCACGCTGATCTGGCCGTTATAGACGCCCGCGGGCATTGCGCCCTGATCCACCGACACCAGCAAACTGGCAGGTGCGTCTCCCGCACCCGGCGCCACGCTGAGCCAACTGGGAACAACCGCCGTAGCGATTTGCTGTCCGGTGCTCACCATGACCTGATATGCGGCCGGCAGCGCCGCTTTGCTACTCGGAACCACGGTAAGAGACTGGCTGAGCGGAGCGCTGCCGCCCGCCGGGGCGGAGAAGCTCAGGCTGGCCGGGTTCACCAGCAGAACCGAGTTGCCAAACGTCACCTGGAATTGCGAGGAGGTCCGGCCTCCGAGACTATCCTGCACGCCGATGGTGAACATAACTGTGCCGGCCGATGGCGGCGTTCCACTCAATAAACCTCCCGGGCTGATGGTGAGCCAGGTGGGGTTGCCAAGCATTGAGAAAACATTGGGAGGCGTGCCGCCCGTTACCTGAATGGCCTCTGTGTACGGCGTTCCGACGCTTCCACTTGGGAGTACGGAAGGGGTCAGAAACGAGGGCGGCGGATTAATGGTCAGCTGAAGCAGCGAGTTTCCCGTATTTCCTTTCGAATCAGTGACCGCGATCGTGAAGCTCGCATTAGTGGTTTTGGCTCCTGTTTCGAGCGGTGTGGGGGTTCCGCTAATAATGTTGCCTTTGAGATTCAGACCTGGCGGGAGCGGCGAAGCCAGGAATGGGTCGTAAAGAACGAATGTATAAGGGCTGTAGCACCCGCTACCCATCAGAGCAACGGAGTAATTCACCCCGTAATCCGCCGGTGGAAGGGTCGTATTGCTGATCGTCGGGACGCACGCTGCCACGTTGACATAGACCGTGCCCTTGCCTCCGTTGCCCAATGAATCCGTGACTTCGACGTTCAATGGGAAACGTCCCGCTGTGGTCGGCGTGCCGCTGAGGATGCCATCGCTGCCCAGCATCAAGCCCGGGACGCCGTTCGACGCCGGATCAAGACTCCAGTTATACGGAGCCGTGCCGCCGCTGGCCATCAGTTGAAAGTTCAATTGTGTTGCGACCGTGGCTGACACGGAGGTCGTGGTCACCATCAACGTCGCAGCGGAAATCGGGGCGGATGCTGCGACGAGGAGCAGGACCTGCAACCAAAACCGATTTCTGTACGTCATATTACACAGAGAAGCGTGAGTCAATCTACCTTCTCCTCCTCTGGTTGGCGCGGCTCGATGCCATGGGCCGCGCCATTTTGTTCTAAATAATAGCCTTATTGTACTGCAGCTTCCGAGAGTTTCTCAAAGAACTTCTTGATGATCATCTTGGCGGTGGTATCGAGCAGGCGCTGTCCTACGCCTGCTATCGTCCCACCCACCTGGACGTCGCCATCATAGCTGACATCGGTGGAATCCCCCTGAGGGGATAGGGTGAGGAGGCCTTCGCCCTTGACGAAGCCAATTTTACCGTTGCCTTCGACGATTAACTTGAAGTTTTCAGGCGGGTTACGGTCGGCGATGCGGACCTTGCCGGAGAACAGGCCACCGATGCTGGCGATGGCCATTTTCATCTTCATCTCGTATTCGTTGTCGCCGACTTTGTCGAGATGATCCGTGCCGGGCATGCACTTCGCCAGGACGGCCGGGTCTTGCAGCAGCTGATAGGCGCGCTCGCGGGCGGCTGGAACCGTATAGGAGCCGCTGATCTTCAAGACGCCCTCGAGAGGGCTGCCGCCAGAGCCCGCATGGTATAGATGCGGGCCAGGTGTTTGCGATAGTCAGCGGAGGCGTGCAGATCGGAGTTGGCGTCGATGCCGTCGGCCACCAGCGCGGCCGCCTTCTGAATGTCCGCCGTGCTTCCCGCAGTCCCTTCCAGGGCCTTTTCGACGTTGGTGGCGCGATAAGGCTTACCCGACAGGCCGGTGACGCCGACTCGGGCCATTGCGACCTTTCCACCGGACTTGCGCACGCGCGCGGCGATGCCCACGATGGCGAAACCGGAAGCGGGCTGGATATTCTTCTGGTAACTGGTTCCGGCGGATTGATCTTCCACAGGCACAACCACTTCCTTGATGATTTCTCCGGATTCGAGTGCAGTGGTGAAGGTGTCGACGAAGAAGTCGCTCAGCGCCAGTTCGCGCTGTTTCTTGGCGGTTGCCAGGACGACGCGGCCTTCCAAGGCCAGAAGAGAAGCGGGGTAGTCGGCCGCCGGATCGGCATGCGCGAGGCTTCCGCCGATGGTGCCGCGGTTGCGCACCTGGATGTCGCCGATAAAGGAAGCGGCTTCGGCCAGCAGGGGGCAGCGAGAGCGAACCGCGGCGGAGCTTTCGACCTCGTAATGCGTGGTGGTAGCGCCGATGCGCAGCACGCCTTTGTCTTCGCGGATGTAGTTGAGGTCCGCGATGCGTCCGATGTCCACCAGCTGCCCGGGAGTGGCCAGGCGCAGCTTCATGAGCGGAATCAGGCTCATGCCGCCCGCCAGCACTTTCACGTCGTCGCCGGCCAACAGCGTCAGAGCTTCATTCAAACTCGCGGGAGCAGTGTAGTCGAAGTTTTGGGCGATCATGCCTTGCCTCCTTGTTGAACCAGGTTCCAGATCTTCTCCGGCGTCATCGGCATATCGATGTGCCGCACGCCCAGAGGACTGAGCGCATCGACTACCGAATTGACGATCGCCGGTGAGCAGCCGATGGTGCCGGCTTCGCCCACGCCTTTGACCCCTAAGGGATTTACCGGCGAAGGCGTGACCGTGTGAGAGGTCTCGATCCAGGGCAGGTTGCTGGCCTTGGGCACTGCGTAATCCATCAACTCTCCCGTGATTAACTGGCCGTTATCGTCATAGACGGCCTGCTCCCATAAAGCTTGGCCCAGGCCTTGCACAACTCCGCCGTGGACCTGTCCTTCCACGATCATCGGATTGAGGATGTTGCCGCTGTCATCGCACGCGACGTAGCGCTTGATGGCGATGGCGCCTGTGTCTTTGTCCACTTCCGTGACCACGATGTGCGCGCCGAACGGGAAGGTGAAGTTGGGCGGCTCCCAGAAGTAGGTCGCCACCAAACCCGGCTCGGTGTTGGGAGGCAGTTTCATGGCGCGGTAAGAGGCCGCCGCAATTTGAGCCAGCGGCACCGATTTACCGGTCTTGTTATCCACGCAGGCGCCGTTGACGAACGAAACATCGTCGCTTCCCAGCAGCAGCCCTCCGTATTTCTTGATCTTCTCCTTCAGCTCCTGGATGGCGTAATACATGGCCGTGCCGCCGATGGCGGTGCCGCGGCTCCCAAATGTTCCGATGCCATACTGGACCACGGCGGTGTCGCCGTGCACCACCAGCACGTCATCGAGTCCGACGCCGAGCTCGTCGGCGGCCACCTGGGCAAAAGTGGTCTCCTCGCCCTGGCCGTGCGGAGAACAGCCCGTCATGACGGTGACCGTGCCGGAAGGCTCGATCTTCACCGTGGCGCTTTCCCAGCCTCCGGCGGGTGTGGCGGGCGACGGGCCAATGGCGCAGATTTCGCCGTAGGTGGACAGGCCGATACCCATTAACCGGCCTTCGGCCCGTGCTTTCTTCTGCTCCTCGCGCAGCTTCGTATAACCCACCACCTCCAGCGCTTTGTCGAGAGGCGCGGCGTAGTTGCCGCTGTCGTACATCAGGCCGGTCGCCGTGGCGAAAGGAAACGCGTCGCTGCTGATGAAGTTTTTCCTGCGAACGTCAACCGGGTCCATCTTCAACTCGACCGCCAGCACGTCCATCATGCGCTCGATGCCGTGCGTGGCCTCGGGCCGGCCCGCCCCGCGGTAAGCGTCGGTCGGCACGGCATTGGTGAAAACACCGACGATGTCGGCGCGAATGTTCTGGCATTTGTACAGACCCGGCATCATCAAAACCGAGAGCGTCGGGATCACCGGCGTCAGCAGCTGATGATACGCGCCAAGGTCCTGAATCAGCTTGAGCTTGATCCCCAGAACGGTTCCGTCGCGTTTGGCGGCGATTTCGTAATAATCCACATGGCCGCGGCCGTGAATGGTGCACTGAAAATTCTCGCGCCGGCTTTCGATCCACTTGACGGGTTTGCCGATCTTCATCGCCACGAAGCCCATCAGCGCCTCTTCGGCGTAGACGTTGAGCTTGCTGCCGAACCCGCCGCCAACTTCCGGCGTCGCCACGCGCACACGATTTTCCTCGAGGCCCAGCATCTGGGCCACCAGCGTGCGCAGCAAGTGCGGGATTTGAGTGGAGGAATGCAGCGTGAGAGCCCGATCGCCTGCAAGCCACTCGGCCACCACGCCGCGCGTTTCCATGGCGGTGGGGATGAGACGCTGGCTGGTGATCCGCTGTTTGACTACAACATCCGCCTCTTTAAAGGCCTTCTCGATGTCGCCGCCATCCTGGTGGTAATTGAAGGCGATGTTGTCCGACCATTCCGGATGCACCGCGGGTGCGCCCGGCGCAATCGCCTTCTCGACGTCGGTCACTGCCGGAAGCGGTTCGTATTCGACTTCGACTGCCTCGGCGGCATCGCGCGCGATGTACCTGTCGCTCGCGACGACCACAGCTACCGGATGTCCTAAGAAATACACGCGATCCATGGCCAGGATGTGGTGGTGCGGAACGCGGAGGCCGGGCAGAGAAGCGCCGCAGGGCACCGGTCCTACTTTTTCGGTATCTTTGCCACTGAAGACAGCGGCCACACCGGGAAATTCCAGCGCGGGCTTGATGTTGATGGATTTGATCTTGGCCGCGCCGTGCGGGCTGCGGACGATGCAGGCATGGTGCATGCCCGGCATCTGAATGTCGTCCACGTAAGTGGCCGTGCCGGTGATGAGGCGCGGATCTTCACGGCGCTTGATGCGCTTGCCAACCAGTGTTTCTGTCTTGGTGGTAGTGGTGGCCATAGTGTCCTCCCCTTACGCTTTCGCTGCCGCGGCGGCTTTAACAGCCTTCACGATGTTCTGGTAGCCCGTGCAACGGCACAGATTCCCTTCGATACCGTCGCGGATCTCTTCGTCGGTGGGATTGGGATTGCGCTGGACAATCTGCTTGGCGGTCATGATCATGCCGGGTGTGCAGAAGCCGCATTGCAGACCGTGCTCGCTCCAAAAAGCTTCTTGCATCGGATCGAGCTTCCCGTCGGCGGCCAGACCTTCAATCGTCAGAACCTGGCGGCCGTCGGCCTGGACAGCAAACATGGTGCAGCTCTTGATGGCTTTGCCGTCCACATGGACGGTGCAAGCGCCGCACAAAGAAGTCTCGCAGCCGATGTGCGGGCCGGTCAGTCCGGCGGTTTCGCGAAGGTAGTGAATCAACAACAGGCGGGGTTCGACGGTGTCGGTCCGCTTCTTTCCATTGAGCGTAAGAGTAATGGTTCGTGTCATGTCGAAAGTACCAGCGGATATGACGATAACACAACCGAAGTAGTTTCAGGCGTTAACATTTGCATGCAGGTACGATGACAATGGAGGCTAACTTGCCAGATCAATTATTGCCGCTTGAGATCGTGCCGCGCGAGGTCCGCCGGCGTCTGGATTCGGGCGAAAATATCGCGCTGATCGACGTCCGCGAGCCGGGCGAGTTTCAATTGGCGCGCATCGCGCGCGCCGAGCTGATTCCTATGCGCACAGTGCCCGCGCAACTACAGCGATTGGACGCGCTGGCCGAAGAGACGACGCTGATCGTGCTGTGCCATCACGGCGTCCGGAGCCTGAATGTCGTCCAGTGGCTGCGCGAGCAAGGGGTCGCAGCCTGCCAAAGCATGGCTGGCGGAATAGACCGCTGGAGTATAGAGATCGATCCCACCGTACCGCGTTATTGAGATTCTTTGCCGTCCTGGCGCACTACCTCGATACATGCGTTCCGTGTTGTTCCTGCTCGCGCCTCTAGCGATCTGCGGGGGCCAAGCCACCAAACCGCTTCAGCCTCGCGAAGCGCCCGTCTATACCGCCGCCAGCATCGTCAACTCCGCCGACAATCAATCCGGGGCCTTGGCCCCCAATACCATTGGGACGGTCTACGGCAAGAACCTGGCCTACACGACCCGGGCCCTCACAGCCAGCGACATTCAAGGTGGAATTCTGCCAACGGCGCTGGGCCTTTCCGACGTTCAGGTGCTGATCGGAGGCCTGCTGGCCAATTTGTATTACGTTTCGCCGACTCAGGTGAACTTCCTGGTGCCGTCGATCCTTTTACCCGGACCCGTCAACGTGCAACTGGTGGTCGATAGTCTGGCGGGTCCGGCCATTCCGATTCAGTTAGCCGCCGCGGCCCCCGGCCTGTTTCAGTTGGATCTGGTTAACGCGGTGGCGACGCGGCCGGATGGCACGGTGGTCACTCCGGACGATCCGGCCAAGCCGGGCGACGTCGTGGTCCTCTATGCGACCGGGCTGGGGCAAGTTGTGCCGCCGGTCGGATACGGCGAAGTGCCGACCGCGGCCGCGCCCCTCAGTCGCATGGCGGACCTGAGATTGCTGCTCGACGGAGTCGCAGTGGATCCCAGCGCGGTTCTCTACGCCGGCGTTTGTCCGAATTTCGCCGGGCTCTATCAAATCAACCTCCGGCTGCCCGCTTCCACCGGCGCCAATCCCGAGTTGCGTGTCGCGCTGGGCGACGCCATTAACATTGCGGGCGTGAAACTCCCTGTTAATTCTATTAAACCGTAGCGGGCCGCGACGCGATATACTAAACCCCAGTCCCCGAGACTATTGTTCGCGGAACGCGTCTATCCATTCTGATGTAAGTTATTCCGCTGGCGCTCGCGTGACAAGCAAGTTCAAGGCGGATGAACAGGAGATCACACGATGAAACGCATACTACCGGTCGTTCTCGCTACGTTAGTTATTTCGGCCGGCGGGTTCGCACAGAGCGCTGACGAAGCCATTCAGAAAGCTCTGCTCGCCGCCCCACCCCAAATGAAAGATGGCGCTACCGTCATCAAGTGGAAGTCCGACTTCACATATGAAACGTTGAAGAAGGGCACCAACAAGCTGGTCTGCTATGACCTGTCCGGCTTCCCCAACCATCCGCCGTTTACGGTGGAGTGCACCAGCATGGCCAACCTGGATCGTGTGGCCCAAAACCTGAAGTACGAGGCCAAGGGCGACAGGAAAGAGGTTCAGGCGGCATTGGAAGCTGCCGAGAAGGATGGAACCCGCCTGAAGCCCGAGTTCGGGTCGGTATGGATCCACCTGATGGGTCCCGATCAAGAGCACGCTCGCAAGCATACGACGATCGCGGTGCCGGGCGCGACGGCCCAGTCGCTGGGAATCCCCGACAAGCCCACCGAGGGCGGCGCGTGGGTCATGAACGCGGGCACAACCACTGCCCACATCATGGTTCCGGGCTCCTAAGAACCGTGGAAGCGGGCGTCAGCGGAGCCTGCCCGGCCCCCCGGCGGAAACCCGCTGGCGCCCGCGCACGTTTAAACTGGAGAGGGGGACCCGACTATGTACTTTCGTCTGGCGCCGGGTGTATTGATTGCCGTGCTTGCCCTGAGTGCGCAAGAATCAACTCCTTCGTCTAGCGCCGCGGGCGCGCCGAGCCCCGCCGAAAACAGAACCATCACGACGCGCGAAGCCAACGCCGGCAAAGCCAAAGAGTTTGTCGTCCCCACTGGCACCAAAGTCCCGCTCAGCATGATCAACAGCATCAGCACTAAGACCGCCGCCGACGGCGACCGGGTGTATCTGGAGACGGTGTTTCCGATTTTGGTGGATGGCCACGTCGTAATTCCCCCAGGAAGCTACGTCGCCGGCACCGTGACGGAGACAAAACGGCCCGGCCGGGTGAAGGGACGCGGCGAGCTGTGGATCCGCTTCGATTCCCTAACGCTGCCCAACGGCGTCACACGCGATTTCCGGGCGCGCATGAGCAGCCTGGACGGGACGGCGTCGGAAACGTTGAACAAGAACGAAGGCCAGATCAAAGGCGAGGGCGACAAGGCCGGTGACCTGAAGACAATCGGTGAAGCCGGCGCCGGCGGCGCAACGCTCGGCGGCTTAGCGGGTGCGGCGGCTGGACACGCGGGTTTAGGCGCAGGCATCGGCGCGGCAGCTGGCGCGACGGCTGGTCTGTTAGGCGTGCTTCTGAGCCGCGGGCCGGAAGCCGTGCTGGCGCGGGGGACTACCGTGGAGATGGTGACCGACCGGCCGCTTGAATTCAACACCGCCGATATCGACTTCCGCAACCCCATGCCGCACGCCAACAATGACGGCCCCGGTCCCGCCCCCAGCCGGAAGCAACAGCGTTCTTCCTGGCCGATTCCGTAAGGGCCAGCCGTTCCCCGCAATCCTTAGTACCTTCGCTCTAGTTCCGGGCTGACCGTTCGTACGCGCCCTTTTGAAACCCTCCGCCTATTCCTTGCCTTTCCACCCGTCCGTAAAATCAAACTCGTCATGCCATTCGACAGCATCGAAATGACGCTGATCGCGGTTTTCCTGGTGTGCGCGGTATCCATGGTGGTGGTTTGCGATTTCTTGCGCAAAACCTTCTTCCGGCCGGCCGCGCAGCAACATGGTCATGGCCGCGGGCGCCATCGCCGAGCCAGCTTCGAAGGTCAAAGGATGCACTCCAGCACTGGGCTGAGCACCTTGGCCATGCGGACGGCGGTGCCGGTCTGCGCGGAGGTTGTTGCTGCCGGGCACGAACTCGCGCCGCCCGAAGCACCGGCCGTTGTCGATCCACAACCCGCGCCCTGCCCTCAGCACGCCATAGACGCCTACTTGTGGGAATCCGTCCACGACACTTCCGATGCTGCGCTTTGTCCACGGGGAATGATGAACCAAGCGGACTGGCAACAGGCGATCGCTTCCGAACGCGCCTTTACGGGAGTCGCGGTTTCCATTAGCGTGAACGATCTGGACGGAAGCATGTGGCATAGCCCGGCCCTCATGCGATCGGTGAGCCAGGACATCGCAGGCCTGCTGGGCGAACGCGGATTTGGCTGCCGCACGGCCTACGACGAATTTCTGATTGCCTGCCCGCAAGAACAGGACCTGCCTCAGCGGTTGAAACAAATCACGATGCGCTTGTGGGAATGCCAGCTGCGGGGGCAACGGGCAGGTTCCATCCGGATCGCCTGGGGTGGCGTGGAGGCCCGGAATCAGCCGTTGAGCGAGACGCTCGCCGCCGCCGCGGATCGCATGCGGCAGAGCCAGCGAGCCGGAGACTTGATCGCTGTTGCCTCGGGCGCGCACGCCGCGGCCACAACCGCCGCGTGCCGGCCGCGCAGAAGGGCGGTTTAGACTTTTCCTTCTCCAGAATGGAGCTCCAGAAGCCGTCAGCGTAAAGCGGCTTCTGGAGGCTTTTTTGTTTCTGGGATAATCAATGGTAGAAGGCGGGGCAGCGCCCGCTCTCCTTGAAGCATCCCTTGGAAGAATCCATACTTATTCGTGGAGCGCGAGTCCACAACCTGAAGAACGTTTCGCTCGCGATTCCGCACAATCAGCTCACCGTGGTGACAGGCGTGTCCGGCTCGGGGAAGTCGTCGCTGGTCTTCGACACCGTCTATGCCGAAGGCCAACGCCGCTACGTCGAATCGCTCTCGGCTTACGCGCGGCAATTCCTGGAGCGCATGGAGAAGCCGGATGTGGACGAGATCTCCGGCATTGCCCCGCCCATCGCCATCCGCCAGAAGAACACGACTCGCAACCCGCGTTCCACCGTCGCCACTTCGACCGAAATCTACGATTACCTGCGCCTGCTTTACGCGCGAGTGGGCCGGACCTATTGTCCGAAATGCGGCGATCAAGTGCAGCGCGACACCGTCGATCAGGTTGCGCAGCGCATGCTCGCACAACCGCAAGGCTCTCGCTGGTACGCGCTTTTCCCGGTGCGTGGCGGCACGACTACCGAATCGCTCCGCGATCACCTTTTCGAGCTGCGCAAGAAAGGCTTCAACCGGCTCTACCAAAAGGGTCGCGTGTTCGAATTCTCCACGCCCGAGTCGCTGCTGGACATCGACTTCACGGAGCCCGTCTTCATCCTGGTGGACCGCTTTGTCATCGCGCCCGATCTGCATCAGCGGCTGGTGGACACCACGGAGATTTGCTATCGCGAAGCCGGCGAGGTGATCTTCGAGGAAGCCACGCCCGCGAGCCCGCCACCCCAAACCCTACGCTTCAGTGAGAAATTCGCCTGCAAACGCTGCGGCATTGAATTCGTAACGCCCGAGCCGAGCTTGTTTAGCTTCAACAATCCCATGGGTGCCTGTCCGCGCTGCCAGGGCTTCGGAAACACCATCGACTACGATCTGGACCTGGTCATCCCCGACGCCGGCCTGTCGCTCGAGGAAGGCGCCGTCGATCCGTGGACCAAGCCGCAATACTCCTGGTATGCCGGGCATCTGAAAAAACTCACGCGCGCGAAGGTGCGCTGGAACGTGCCCTTCGCCGATTTGAAGCCTGAAGAGCGGGCGATTGTGTATCAAGGCATCCGCGATTTTTTCGCCGAAGTCGAGACCAAGAAATACAAAGTCCACGTGCGCGTGTTCCTGAGCCGGTACCGCGGTTATGCTCAGTGTCCGGACTGTGGCGGTTCACGGCTGCGCGGCGACGCGCTGAACGTGAAGATCGCTGACAAGACCATCGCGGATCTGGTCCGGCTGAACATCGCGCAGGCCTACGAGTTCTTCGAGTCGCTCACGCTGGCGCCCGAGGAATCGGCCGTCGCCGACAAGATTCTCGTGGAAGTCCGCCAGCGCCTGAAGTTCTTGAATGATGTCGGCCTCGATTACCTGACACTGGACCGCCTGTCGTCCACGCTCTCCGGCGGAGAAGCGCAGCGCATCCAGCTGGCGACGTGTCTCGGCTCGCGACTGGTGGGCGCTTGCTATGTGCTGGATGAGCCCTCCATCGGACTGCACAGCCGCGACACTGGCCGCCTGATTCACATCCTCGAAGAACTTCGCGACTTGGGGAACACCATCGTGGTGGTGGAGCACGACGCCGACGTGATGCGCTCGGCCGATCATATCGTCGATCTCGGTCCCGGCGCCGGCGAACTGGGCGGCCAGATTGTCTTCGAAGGCTCGTATCGCAAGGTTCTCGGTGATGGCAATGGCTCTCTGACGTCGCGCTACCTGCGCGGCGAACTGGAAGCCGCGCATTTCACCGCCCGCCGGCCCATCGATCCCAAGCGTGTCGTGAAGTTCTTCGGCGCTCGCGCTCACAACCTGAAGGGCATCGACGTGGCAATCCCACTAAACATGATGGTCGCGATCACCGGAGTTTCGGGCTCCGGAAAATCCACGCTGGTGCACGATGTCATTTACCAATCGCTGACGCAGCGTCTGCGCCAGCCCGCGCCCGAAGGCTTGGAGGAACTCGCGCCGCGCGCCGAAAAGATCACCACCCGCCGCGTCGAAAAAGCGGAGTTGCTGCGCGAAGTGGTGCTGGTGGATCAATCCCCCATCGGTCGCACGCCGCGGTCCAACCCAGTGACGTACATCAAGGCTTTCGACCTGATCCGCGAGCTGTTCGCCTCCACGCCCGACGCGCGCAAACGCGGCTACAATTCCGGACATTTTTCGTTTAATATCCCCGGTGGCCGCTGCGACAATTGCCAGGGCGACGGCACGGTCACAGTCGAAATGCAGTTCCTAGCCGACGTCGAGCTGCTGTGCGAGGAATGCAAGGGCACGCGCTTCAAAAGCGCGGTCCTGGATATTCGTTACAAAGGCCTGAACATTCACGAAGTGCTGCAGCTCACGGTCAAGGAGGCGCTGTCGTTTTTTTCCGAAACGCCGCGGCTGGTGAACCGGCTGAAGATTCTCGTTGACGTCGGACTCGGGTATCTGCGGCTGGGCCAATCCGCGACGACGCTCTCCGGCGGCGAAGCGCAGCGCGTCAAGCTGGCCGCGCACCTGTCGCAGGCTACCTGCCAGGGCACGCTGTACATTTTCGACGAGCCAACCACCGGCCTGCACTTCGACGACATCGCCAAGCTGCTGGCCGCCTTCCGCCGCCTGATCGAAAGCGGCGGCAGCATCCTGATCATCGAGCACAACCTGGACGTGATCCGCAGCGCCGACTGGGTAATCGACCTCGGCCCGGAAGGCGGCGAACGCGGCGGCCAGATCGTGGCCGAAGGCACGCCGGAGCAAATCGCCGCGGCGAAGAATTCCTATACAGGAAGATATCTGAAGGAACTCGCTGCCAACGCCGCGCGGTGAGGGCTACGGCGCTACTTCAAGGGTCACCGTCACCCGGGCTCGAAATTCCACCGCGCTCGCTTCCAGTGGTGTTATCGCCGAGGCCCTCCGTTTGGCTGACACAGCGACTGTTGAAAGCACCGACGTCGGAGCGGGCGGTTCCGAGCTTTCCGCTGAGATCACTCGCACGATACGCAGGCCAAGGGCCGCGGCCAATGCTTCGGCATTGGATCGTGCCTTTTCTGCCGCCTCCCTGACCACTTCTGCCCGCGCATTCTGGTCATCCGTGGCGGAACTGTTGATCCCACTAATCACATTCGCTCCCGCTCTAGTCGCAACGTCGATAACTTTGCCCGCGAGCGCCGGGTCATGTACCTGTATCTCAATCATGTTGCGAGCAACGTACCCGTCCGTTTCACTGTGAGTCAGCAAGTAGTCTTTTGTTTGTATGTCCGCGTCCTGGCCCAGAGCCTCGCGCACACGAGCGATCACCTGCGTGGCCCGCTCAGCATTGCTCGCGCGGGCGTGCTCGGTGGTTCCAGCCCTCGAGATCACCGCGAGTCGCACCAGTGCGTGATTCGGTTGGACGGAGACCATGGCTTCTCCAGTTGCCCGTACCATCGCGGGGCGCGGTTCCTGCTCTCGTTCTTGGGCGACCAATAGGGTACCCGCCGCAGTAAGAAAAAACAGGAGGGCTCGCATGACAAAATTCTAGCCGGCAAGACCGCGGATTTCATGAATAGAAGATTAATGTAGTTTAAGTGTCCTTGCTCGGAACCCGCAGCCAAGGCCGAGCGGTAAACGGTCGCGCCCACGGTATGCTTCAAAATGCCTCGGTGGCCGACTCAAGTGGAAGAAGGAATCAACTTCGAAGTCATTTGGTTTGACCAAGACGCGAAGCGAAGCAGTAGCGGTAGATTCATTCGTCTGCGAACTTACGACGATTGAGCGCGCCCTCGGTGAAAAGGCCTCTTTACAGATGGCCTCATAAACCTTGCGGCCAACACGCGCGCTCGGGACAAGGCATCAAAACAACGCATCCAGCGTCTGGACCACCCGGTCCCACGTCGACGCCGGAGCCTGCGGCTCGCCGCTCAGCGCGTTCGTCAGATGCCGCAAGTGCATACTGATGACCAGCCACACCAGGATCGCGCCCAACAATAGATGAAGCGTCTTGAAACGCCGCTTGGTGCTGCTTCTAGGGCCGGAGCGCGCCTTCCGAATGCGGTAGTAGAGCACCGTAAAGCAGAGCGCCATCCCGACAATCGTAATGACCTGCATAGAGTCTCACTCGTTCATCGGACGCGGTCGGCCGACACCCCAGCCGTTTAAGGTCTTTTCGAGGGCTTCGCTAGGGCCGTACACTGAACAAATGCCGCATCTTCCTGCCTTCCTCGCCTTTCTCTCTGCCTCGATCCTGCTCGCCATCACGCCCGGCCCTGGCATCCTGTACGTCCTCACGCGTAGCCTGGCCGGCGGACGACGCGAGGGCATTCTTTCGTCGCTCGGAACATTTGCAGGCGGTTTTGTACACGTCTTTGCTGCGGGCCTCGGACTCTCGGTCATCCTCGCAGCCTCCGCCGTCGCTTACCAACTAGTTCGCTGGGCCGGCGCGGCCTATCTCATTTACTTAGGAATCCGCATGATTCGAACCGCGGGCGAGCCTGATTCCATCGGGGGAAAACCGCCGGCGGGCCATCCGTTCCCGCAGGGCGTCCTCACCGAACTGTTGAATCCCAAAACCGCGCTCTTCTTCCTCTCCTTCATTCCGCAGTTCGTGGATGCCAAAGCCGGCGCCGTATTTGCCCAATTCCTACTGCTTGGCGCGATCACGGTTCTTCTGAACTCATGCGCCGATATCGTGGTAGCCATCTTCGCCGGACCGATCGGAGAGCGACTGCTCGCCTCCCGCCGTGCGCGCAGAAATCAGCGGCGTGCGACCGGAGCAATGATGATCGGCCTGGGCGTGTTCGTCGCCGCGCGTGAGTCGTGACTTCTCGTCAAAACATATCCGAACGCGGTGGCCTGCCGCTGCCAACCCTGCTTTCCCAAGTATGGGTCGCGTTCACCATCGAGTTCGACAACGAGTTTGAGCATCAGGCGCCGCATAGCACCTCGCGGCACGGCTCAACCGGCGGCCCCTGGCTGGTGTCGGCGGCGATGTGGTGGACCTGCATGCGGTTCATTACAGAGCAAGGGATAACAGCGCGTGAATTGGCGCGCCTCGCGCGCACCAAGACGAACTTGAACGGCATGCAGCGCTGGGGCTATATCACCGTTCGACCGGATCCATCCGACGAACGGCCCAAATCGCCGGCCTCAGCCTGGCTGATTCGCCCGACGCCCAAAGGCCGGATGGCCCAGCAGATCTGGCGTCCTCTGTTAGGTGTCGTTGAAGAGCGCTGGCGCTCGTGCTTTGGCGCCGCTCAGATCGATCGGCTTCAGGATAGTCTGCGGGCGCTGGTCAGCAGCATCGATCTGACGCTTCCGGACTGCCTCCCGATCTTAGGGTACGGGCTGGTCAGCCGCGCGCCAGATCAGGCAGGCTCGAACGAGGACGACCTGCAGTCGCTCCCGCTCGTGGCGCTCCTCGCCCGCGCCCTGCTCGTGTTCGCCATTGAGTTTGAGCGCGAGTCGGCCTTGTCGCTCGCCGTCAGCGCCAACGTCGTGCGAGTGCTCGACGAGAACGGCGTGCGGGTTCGCGACCTTCCGCTGCTCTCGGGCGTTTCGAAGGAAGCGATCGCCATGGCGCTCGGTTTCCTCCAAAAGAGGGGCGTTGCAGTCGTCGAAGAAGAGTCCGGTGCCACGCGCGCGAAGATCGCCCGGCTTACACCCAAAGGCCGCGACGCCCAGGATGCCCATCGAAATCTGCTCGGCGCTAACGAGCAGCGCTGGCAGGCGCGCTTTGGCAAGGACACGATCTCCGAAATGCGCGACTGTCTTACACAGCTGGTTGGAGGCGCAACCGCCTCGTCATCGCCTCTGTTCCGCGGCCTGGAGCCCTACCCGGACGGCTGGCGCGCCAAGGTCCCCAAGCCCAAGACGCTGCCGCACTTCCCTATGGTGCTCCACCGCGGCGGATATCCGGATGGCAGCTGAAAGCGCGTCTTCGAGTATGATGAATGGCGGCAGCAGCTACACGCAAGGGGCGAAAAGTGAAATTGGAAGCTTATGGCAAGCGCCTGTTTCTGCTGCTCTTGATGGCCGCCGCCCTAAGCGCGCAAGACGATCCTAAGGATCTGCTCATCGCCATCAGTCATAAGGTAATGGATTCGGTGAGCCAGCTTCCCAGGTATATGTGCACAGTCACCATCGACCGGGCTCAATACCAACTCAACGAAGGGCACGGTCGTTCCTGTGACGCACTGGCCGCCGCACGGAAGGCTGGAAAATGGAAACGCCGCCTCGCGATCTCCGACCGTCTTCGCCTCGACGTAGCAGTCGGAGCCAGCAAGGAGGAGCTCAGCCATACCAACGAGATGTATTCGTGGGTCGGCCAGACTCGCTTCGATGACCGCGGCCTGTTCGACCTGGTGCGTGAAGGCGCCGTTTCCACGGGGTCCTTCGTATCTTTTCTCTCCGTCATTTTCGGCACCAACAGCGCGCAGTTCACCTATAACGGCGACCGCACCATCGGCGGCCGCGTGCTCGCTGAATTCGGATACCGGGTTCCAATCAACAAGAGCACGTTTGAGTACTACTATGGCGCGGACCGCGGCCAGCACGTACGGGTGCCCTATGATGGCATCTTTCTGGCTGACGCCAATACTTTGGATTTGGTTCGCCTGACGGTGCACGACGCTCTTCCTCCCCACACCGACGCTTGCGAGGGCACCCAGACCATTGACTATCGCCACCTGCATATCGGCGGCGGTGATTTTCTTCTGGCCGCCGAATCCAGCCTGGATATATTTGGCCCCGTCGATGAGTCGGAGAATCATGCGGTCTACTTCGCCTGTCATGAGTTCGTGGGCGAATCCACGCTGAGCTTCGATCCACCGGCGGCGCCGGGCCAATCCGCTGCTGAAAAGGACGAGACCGCGGCCGGCGCGCCGCTCATCCCGCCCGGCTTGCCGTTTGAGCTGGCGTTCACGGAACCCATCGACTCGACCGTGGCAGCCGCTGGTGATCTGATCCTTGCCAAGCTTGTTTCGCCCATCCGTGGCCGGGATTCCAAAATCCTCGTGAAGGCAGGCGCTCGAGTCAGCGGGCGCATCGTCGAGATGCAAAGGGACTACATGTCCAACCGCCTCATCGTCGAAGTAAGGTTGCGAACGTTGAATACCGAGGGAGTTTTGCTCCCCTTCGCCGCTACAACCGACTCCGGCGTTCGACGGTTCCAGGCCTCTTCGCGCGGTCTTGCCCGGCGTTTGGAGCTGGGCCCCCTGGATGCTTCGCAAGGCCGCGCCGTGGGTGTTTTGGTGTTCAACCGAGCGGGCAAGAATTATGTCGTCAAAAGCGGGTTTAGATCGCATTGGCGGACGTTGAAGCCGCCGGACATGCGTCAATAAACGCACCCTCGCATCCACGCGAAGGGCTTCATTCAGTATGATGAATGGCGGTGGCAGTCACGCTGAAGGAGGATTGCAAGTGAAATTGGAAGCTAGGCGCCTCGCCGGCGCGTTCTTGGCTCTCTCGCTCTGGGCCGCGTTGGCCCAGGCGCAGGTTCCGGCCAACATTGAAAAGGAACTGGTGAAGATCGGCCAGATCGTCGATCCGCCGTGCACCGCGAAACTCTACAGGCCGCTCATGCCGGCCAACGATATCCGCAGTAGCGTAACGCCGCTCTATCCGGGCATCACCATCGCGCGCGACGTCTCCTTCGGTTCCGATCCTAAAGACGTCGTCGACATCTTCACCGCCGACAAAGGCCCGGCGTCGCGCCCGGTTCTGATCTACGTTCCCGGCGGCGCGGGCAACAAGATAGAGCTGCAAGACGTGGAAGCCAACGCGTTCTACGACAACATCATGCGCTGGGCGAATGAGAACGGCATGGTCGGCGTCAACATGCAGCGGCACGCCAGCCGCACTTGGGACGGCGGCGCGAAAGACATCTCCGCCATGATCCAGTGGGTGCAGGCGAACATTGCGAAGTACCACGGCAATCCCGATCACATGATCATCTGGGCGCACTCGGCGGGCAACAATCCGCTGGGCACCTACATCGGCCGGCCCGAACTGTGGGGGCCGAAAGGCGTGGGTGTGAAGGGCGTGATCTTTATGTCGCCGGCCGCATTCGATATCGCGCCGCTCGAGCTGCCGCCGCCTCCGCCCGGATCGAATCCTTTCGCGATGCTCGCCAATGCCGGAAAGACTTGTGGCGAAAAGGGCGGTGCCATGTCGTCAGCTGGCGCGCTGCCCGGTCGCACCGAAGGCCAGCCCGGCGGTCCCGATGCACCGTTCGGCCCGCCTCCAGGAGCCACTGGCCGTCCCGCTGGTGGTCCGCCGCGCGGGTTTGGTGGTCCTCCTGTTGACGCTGCCACCCGTCTGGCGCGTTCCAGCCTGCCGGAGTTGAAAAAAACCTCTCTGAAGATCATGCTGGCGAGCGCCGAACTCGATCCTGGCGCGAATCCCGCTGTCGATGGCGGCGCGGTTCCGTTCAACAAAATGCTGCACGATGAACTTTGCAAGGAAGGTCCGGTGCACTGTCCCACGCTGCTCGTGGCTAAGGGCGAAAGCCATATGTCGGAAGTCTTCTCCATCGGCACGAAAGACAAAACCGTTTCCGGTCCCATCCTGGCCTGGATGAAGAAGATCAAGTAACGCTGGGAGACGTTGCTCCCCACTCTTCGGGGCTTACGTCGCGAGCGTGCTTGGAGAAGAGCCAGTGGTGGCCTTCCAGGTCCTCTACTCCGTATTGCCGCTCGCCGTACTCGGTTTCGTGGAGTTCCTCGAGGATCTTCGCGCCAGTCGATTTAACTCGCTGGTAGTGCGCATCCACGTCCTCGATGAAAACAGTCAGCGACTGAGTTGCGTGACCGGCTTCGATCGGGCTCACACGCCCTGGTCGCGCGCTCGAGAGCATGATGCATGCGCCACCAAGATGCATCTGCGCGCCTTGAACGGGTTGGCCGTAGCGGAAATTTTCGACAAACCCGAAGGTCGTGGTCAACCAATCCAGCGCACGCGGGACGTTGGAATAGGTGATATGCGGCAGCACGACGTCGGTCGGTACGGAGCGATTCTTGACCACGCCTTCGAATATATCAGTCACCTGCCCAAGAATAGGAAGCAGCTTACCAGACGAGCGGCGGCAGTCCCCGAAGCTGCTGCGGAACGAATGTCGAACCGCCCAGGTCGGCGTCGGTGAGGCCGAAGACGAAGAACTGGCTCGGATTGGGCAGCGGGTTGCCGCTCGGGTCTTCGGTGGTTGCGATGAAATCGTTGTCGTTGGCGATCCACAGCGTATGGAGCGTCTTGCCGCCCTGCTTGATATCCGGTCCGAATGCGACGCCCTCGATTTTGGACGGGATATCGTCGGCGGCGATCCCACCGTCAGTGAGCGCCTTGACGACGTCCAGGAACAGTGTTTTGCCCACCGCGTTCATCGCCGCCGTGGGCCCATCCATCGCGCTCACGTCGACGGCGCCGGACAAATTGATTTTGAAGAGCTGTTTGACGACAGCGGCGTTGCCGGCGTCGCCGTTGTTACTTTCGCGCCCCGTGCCATCGCGTTCGTCGACGAGGAACTCATGCTCGTTCAACGCGCAAATTTCGCTGACGCCTGACCCAGTGGTCAACAGGTAGGCATATTGATGAGTGACGTGGCCGGAGGCGATGTCGATGGTAACGATGCGCAGCAACTTCTTGGCGCCTGCGTTGGCATCCTGAATGAGGGCGTTCTGCATGATACCCACCAGGGTCTTACCATCGGGAGTAATCGCCAGACCCTCCATCCCTTTGTTGGCGGTTCGCCCCGAAGTATTGCCGCTGATTTCGTTAGCGCCTACGGGACTCAAGCTGCTCACGTAAAAAGAGGAAGGCAACTGGAACGAGCGTATGCGCACGCCAGTGAACCGGCTGAACTGATATACATAGGGCCCGTATTCGTCGGAGACGAACACACTCAGTCCGTCGTTGGACATGCGGATCCCTTCCGAGTCCAGTCGGGCGTCTTTGGGATCGCCGGAATTCTGGTCCGGATCGAAGTCATCGGAGCGTCCCGTGAAGAAGTGCTGCAAAAAATTGTTGACGGGGGGCACGCCAGACCCCACGCCCAAGCCCTCGCCAGTTCCGTAGACGAGCGGCGTCAGGCTCCAAAACAAAGTCGTGGCGCGCAGAGTTGGGATCAGTGTGAACGGCAGCCCCGCGCCCTCAGTGTTAGGCTTCAAGTCCATCGTGATGGTGTGAAAACGGTTGATGTAGCTGGCCGTGTTGTCAATCGATGCATCGAAGCTCACGGCGTTCGGCCCGCGGTCTGGTAGTGCAAGAAACGTATAGCCGCCTGCGTATGCAAGTGCTGAGCCCAAACCGCCGAGCAAATTCGCCGGTGCGCCATTTTCCAGCATGTAGTGGAGTCCGGAGAGATCGGCGAGGGAACCCGCGCGGGATCCGTCCAATTCTCCCGCCGCGAGCAAAGTGATTTGGGCCTGGCAATGCGAGGCGGTCAATAGCCCGAGCGCTGCGGCAATCAAGGAAGTACGCGCGATAATCGAGTGCACGAGGTCAGATTCTCCTGGTTGTTGGATTGAAACCTGGTGCCAATCGTACGCGAAGACGATTAGAGGTTCATGAAGTGCCGGTTACATTCCCATTGCAGATACTCCGCCCTTCGGTCAGATGCTCACAGTCCTGCATGCAATGGTTCCGTGCCCGAAGTGCCTCGCCAGATGATACGATGCCAGCCAGAGTTATGCGCTTCAGCAATGTCAGTTTCATCGCGGCCGCTCTTGCGGTCGCGGCATTGACCACTGGATCCAGCCGCGCCGCCGAACCGGAAGACGGCGCATTGGACGTGATTCAGGTCCGTCCGCACTTCTACATGATCGCTGGGGCCGGCGGGAACATCGCCGTTCAGATCGGCTCCGACGGCGTGGTGCTGGTGAACGCGGGAACCGAAGAGGCGTCCGGCCAGGTGCTCGCTGCCTTGAAGAAAATCACCCCGCTGCCCATTCGCTACGTGATTGACACCAACGCCGACCGCGATTTCGTCGGGGGCAACGCGAAGCTCTCCAAAGCCGGCAAGACAATCTTCACTAACGTGCTCGGCAATGCGACGTTCACCAACGCGATGACCAACGGCGGCGCGGCGTCCATTCTCGCGCACGACAGCATCCTGCAGCGGATGAGCGCTCCCACCGGCCAGAAGGCTCCCTTTCCTGACGACGCGCTCCCCACCGAAGCGTTTTACAACAAGCGTTACACGCTGCGCATGAACGACGAAGGCATCGAAGTCCTCTACCAGCCGGCGGCTCACAGCAACGCCGATAGCTTCGTATTGTTCCGCGGCTCCGATGTGGTGGTCGCGGGTGACGTCATCGACACAACCCGTTTCCCGGTAATCGACCTCGCTGATGGCGGCAGCATCCAGGGTGAAATCGATGCGCTGAACAAGCTCATCGAACTGGCCATTCCTCCGACGCCATTCATCTATAAAGGACCCGGAACGTTCGTCATTCCCGGCCACGGCCGCCTCTGCGAACAAATGGAGGTGGTCGACTACCGCGACATGGTGGTGGTCGTGCGCGACGTAATCGCCGACATGATCAAACACGACATGACGCTCGAGCAGATCAAAGCAGCGCATCCTGCCAAGCCGTACGAGACGGAATACGGTGCCGGGCCGGGCGTCACCGACGCGTTCGTCGAGTCGGTTTACAAAAGTATTACGGCGGAGAAGTGAAGATCATGCGATATTCAACGAAATCACTCGCGCTGGCAATTCTGATGATGCTCCCGCTCGCCGCTCAGTTTCCGGGCGGCCCGCCGCCTCCGCCAAAGGATCCTAAGGTTGCAGCGCCCATCGATCTAACCGGTTACTGGGTGTCGATCATTACCGAGGACTGGCGCTACCGCATGGTCACACCACGCCAGGGCGATTACCAAAGCGTTCCGATGACGCCCGCGGCAATCAAAATTGCCGACACCTGGGACCCCGCCAAAGATGAGGCCGCCGGCGACCAGTGCAAGTCCTACGGCGCGCCGGCGCTGCTGCGCGAGCCCGAGCACCTTCACATCACCTGGCAGGACGACAACACGCTGCGGATGGATACCGACGCCGGCAAGCAAACCCGTCTGTTTCACTTCGGCGATTGGAAGCCCAAGGACGACGCGCACACGCTGCAAGGCGACTCCGTAGCCGAGTGGGACTTTCAGCGCGACGGCCCCAAGACCGTCGGCGGATCGCTCAAGGTCACAACCACTCATCTGAAAGCTGGCTATCTCCGTAAGAACGGCGTGCCCTATAGCGAGAGCGCAGAGCTGAGCGAGTATTACGACATGTTGCGTGAGCGCAACGGGGATCAGTTGCTGGTGGTCACCATCACCGTGACCGACCCGACCTATCTCCGCGAACCGTTCATTATCAGTTCGCAGTTCAAGAAGCTGGCCGGCAATACCGGATGGAAACCCACCGATTGTTCCTCGCGATGGTAATCACATGAAAATTGCTCTTCTACTTTCTCTTTGCCTCGCGCTCCCGGCCCTGGCCGAAGTCGATCTCTCGGGCTCCTGGGCCGCCAAGAATCACGAGGACGCGATGGAGCGCGGCGCCGGCCCGAACCCTGACGATTTCACCGGCCTTCCATTCAACGAATCCGGCCGCGCAAAGGCTCTCAGCTACACGCAGTCCGTTATCTCTATGCCGGAACGCACCTGCTGGTTCTACACGCAGTGGCACATCGCCGACGGTCCGTTCGGTCTTAAGATCTGGAGCCAGAACGATCCCGTGACAGGTAAAATCATCGCGTGGTATATCGGCGCGTGGGAGGACCGCGCCGACATGATCATCTGGATGGATGGCCGCCCACATCCATCCAAGAATGCTCCACACCTGGAGACCGGCTTCACCACCGGTACGTGGCATGGCGACGTGCTCACCGCCTACACCACGCACATGAAGAGCGGGTATCTGCGCCGCAATGGCGCGCCCACCAGCGACGAGGCCACTTTGACCACCACATTCTTCCGCCACGGTGACATGCTGACACTGGTGTTGGTGGAAGAAGACCCTGTCTATCTGACGGAGCCGTATATCATCACCCGCACGTACCTGTTGACTCCGCGGCCCATTTCTCCTGGCGGCCCGCCCTGCATCATCGGATACGAAGGCGTGCCGGAGGGCAAGGTTCCGCATTATCTTCCCGGCAAGAATCCGTTCGTGAACGAGATGGACAGGATCTACCACATCCCGCAGGAAGCGGCGCTCGGCGGCGCCGACACGATGTATCCGGAATTCCGCGACAAGATCAAGGACAAGTTCACCATTCCGCCGCGCTGCACGCGCGACTGCGGAACGCCGCCACCAGCGCCACCGCCTCCCGCCGGGGCAAAGTGACGCATGGCGCGCGACGGTGTCTTTGATAGACTCGATTGCAAAGGGAGTCTCAATCATGCAGCGACGTGATGTTTTGGCGCTCCTCGGTCTAGCAGGGGCAGCGCAATTGAGCGCGGGGCCCTCAGCGCGAGAGCAATTCTTCGGAGTTTGGCAATGCATCAAACAGTACAACGTAGACAAGGACGGCAGCGAAATTCCGGTCGCGCCTCGCCAACGCGGCCACATTTCGTGGGATCGCTCCGGGCGCGTTTGGGTGCTGCTCTACAATGAAGGGCGTAAGCCGCCCGCCAACCCCAGGATGCCGACGCTCGAAGAATACCGCGAAATGAATTCCGGCTTGATGACGTACTTCGGCACCTACGACGTGGATGAAGCCAAACAGACCATAACCCATCATCTGCAAGCCGCCGCGAGCCCCGGCTTGATCGGGGTCGACCTGGTGCGCCACTACGAATTTTCCGGAAATCGCGTGAAGCTAAGATTTCCAGGCGAAATGCAGCGGCACATCGTATTTGAACGCTTGCCCGACGCCTGACGCCGCGCGGCCTTCGGACGCCTACTTCTTTATTTCGGCGTATCGGTGTTGGCTTCCATCGGCATGTCCATTCCCGCCCAGACTTGCTTGGGCGGTTTGGCATTGGGATAAACGTGAGTCATCCAGCCGAAAACAACGGGAATCCAAAGCCCGCCTGCTTGCTGGCACGCCGCTTCGGTGTGAATGCTCCCGGATGGCCCAAACTGCGCCTGCGGCCCGAACGTCTCGGCGAGCGGCACGTTTCGCGGTGTGCCGCAGAAGTCTACGTGCCGATGCCAGGTCGCGATGCTGAGCGGCGCGACCGCATTCAGCTGTTCCGCACTGGCAGCCTGTGCTGCCGTGTACATGACGCCGACGGCTTGCATGCCCTCCGGCGTACGCTTGTACAGGATTGATCCCGGCCGGCCGTAATCGACATGCTGCTGCTCAAGCCGGGCGTAGCGATAGTTCGTGTAGTGGACCTCTTCGCCCATCTTGCCCGTCGGATAAAACGGCTTGTAGCCGTCGCGCAGCGCCGTGTTCACGTCGGCGTAATGCGCAACCACTTCGCGAGCTGCGGCCACGATCTCGCTGGCACGCTGTTCATCGCCCGTTTGCGACTTGCCTTTTAGTGACATCTGCATGTGGTTGCCCATTTTCATCGAGGGCACCGGCGTCGCGTCGGTTTTGCCGCCGTAGTACTGCAGCAGCCGCTCCCACAATGGGAATTTCTGCGCCATCGCCGAGGTTAGTAAGCCGGCTAGCCCCAGACCGAGAACCACTCTTAGAACTTTCGCCACAAGAGCCTCCAATCATCCACAACGCATTCTTGGGCAGATTTGTTCCAGGGCGCCGCGATCGGCGACCCTCGCAGACACAAATACCCACACTAATGTTTTGTAATGATCATCGGCCGGCCGGGGGCTAAACGTTACGGTCGGTGAATCAGCTCAACGCGATTGCCCGCCGGATCGATCGCGATGCCGATAACAATGCCGGTGTTGCGGAACGGACGCGGTTCGGTGGCCATGGAACCACCCGCCGCCTTAATAGCCGCGACGGTCGACGGCATGTTGTCTATGTCGAGGATCACATGCGGAATCGGGTCCTTGACGTCGTCGGAATCGCGATGCATGATCACGATCGGTCCGCTCTTGTTGGCCTTGGCCGCGTCGGCCGTCGCACCGAAGTTCACAAAAATCTCCGGTCCGGTGGGCGCCTGAATGCGGTTGACTTCTTGCATGCCAAACGCGGACTCATAAAACTTGGCCACTGCGACGGTGTCTTTCGCGCCGATTCGCACCGAGTCCAACTTCACTTGGGCGAGTGCGGTGCTTGCCAGCAGCAGGGCGGGTACCGCGATTGTGATTTTGTAAAGGTTCTTCATCGATTTTCTCCAGTAGCAGTTCTCATTCATAATAGACTGCGCGGGTGTGCCCCGGGGAGTGCTGCATATGAAGTCGAGGTTGCAAATGGCTGCGGAAGAGGCGTATCTCGACAAGGCAATCGGGCGGTATTCGCCGGAGGTCGCGGCGACAGCGCGAGCGGGCCTGAAGAAGCTGCGCGCCCGGTTTGGCAATCGGGGAAGCGCTGCGCGAGATAGTTGCTCACCGCGGCCTCCTAATTGCCGCGAAGCGCCCGCACCGGGTCCGTTCGCATCGCTCGCCAGGCCGGGAACAAGCAGGCAGCAACGGCAGCGACCGCCATGGTCGCGAATGCTGCTCCAAACGGTCCTGGATCGTATGGACTCGTCTTATACAGCAGATCGCCCATTAGCCGTGTCAAGCCCAACGCGACGGCGCCGCCAACGCAGATCCCTGCCAGTGTCACCTGGATTCCTTTGAGCATTACGATTCGCAACAGATCGGATCCGGTGGCGCCGAGCGCCATTCGCAAGCCAAGCTCGCGCCCGCTCTGCGAGACCGCGTAGGACATCACGCCGTACAGTCCAATGCCCGATAACAGCAACGCGATGCCCGAGAAAATTCCCAGCAAGGTAACCGCAGCGCGCTGGCTCCAGGTCCGGCGATCCACCTGTTCGCGCATCGTGATCACTTCGCCTGGCGCCAGGTTGTCGTCGATGCTCTTGATCTCCCGCGCCAGGGCGTTGGCCATTGCTTCCGGCCCCAGACGCGTTCGGATCTGGAAATTCATACCTCCAGGTTGGCCCTGCCGAAGCGCGGTATAGAAAAATGGTTTGCTGTTCTCCACCATGCTGTCATACTTTGCGGTTTTCGCGACCCCCACCACTTGCAGCCACCGGCCCTGCGCTTGAAATCGTTTTCCAACCGGATTTTCACCGCGCCAGAACCGCTGAACCATGGCTTCGTTCACCACCGCTACCGGAATCGTTGTCGGGCTATCGGCCAGACTGAAATCGCGACCGGCCACGAGCACGGTGCCGGTAGTGGCGAAATAGCCCGGCCCGACTTCGTTGTATTCGACGACGTTTTGTTCACCCGGAGCAACTTCGTATCCTTCCACGACGATCGCGGATGAAGCAGGACTGCGATAAGAGAACGGCACCCACTTGGACCACACCATCGACTCGACGCCTGGAATTGCCTGCACACGATCCAGCAATTGATCCTGAAAATTGCGGATGCGCGCCGAATCGTAGCCGGCCGCAACCAGGTCCACATTGCCGAAGAGCACTCCCTGCGTCGCAAAGCCGACGTCGGAGGTCTGCATGGCCTGCAGGCTTTTCAGCAGCAGCCCAGCCCCCACCAACAGGATGAAACTGAGCGACACCTGCGCCATCACTAGTCCGGACCGGATCCACGCCTTTCCGCTGCCCCCAACCACGCCGCCGGAATCGGACTTCAAAGCGCCAGCGAGATCGATATTGCTCGCTTGGAGCGCCGGAACCAATCCAAACAGAACAGTTGCGATCAAGCAGACGCCCGCGCTGACCGCCAGCACTCGCCAATCCATTTCGGCGGGCAGACTAATGAGCACACCTGGCGCCGGCGGCGCGAACAGGATCTTCAACAAGTCGCGGCACCAGTACGCGAGCACGAGCCCGCACACGGCCGCCCCGGCGGAAAGCAATAGCCCCTCCGTCAGTAGCTGCCGGAGCAATCGGGCGCGCCCCGCTCCCACCGAAATCCGCACCGTCATCTCATGGTTCCTTGCGAAGGACCGAACCAGAAGCAGGTTCCCCACATTTGCGCACGCGATCAAGAGCACCAGACAGGCGACGACCAGGGCGATGCGCAGAGTGGGGAGCAGGGTGCCCGCGTTATTGAACGGCGTTTGCCATAGCGGATACAGTCTGAAGTTGAATCCGCGATTGGTCGCCGGATATTCAGCCCCCAGGCGCGCGCCGGCGGCCGAGATTTCCGCCTGAGCCTGTTGGATCGTCACGCCCGGCTTTAAGATCGCAAAGCCCTCGATCCAGCGCGCGCCTCGATTCTCCAACTTGTAGCCGTCGCCCTCGAACGCTTCTTCCATCGACGCCGGAACCCAGAACTGCCACGAGTAGCCGACAAAGGTCCCATAGAAACCCGCCGGTGTGACACCGATGATCGTGTATTTGACGCCATTCAGCATCTGCGTCCTGCCGATGATGTCCGGGTCGCGCTTATAGTGATCGGTCCACATTTGGTAGCTGATCACGACGACCGGGTGCGCGTTTCGCCCGACGTCCTCGCTCGGACTGAAGGTGCGGCCAAGAATTGGGCGGATGCCAAGCGCCTCGAAGTAGTTTGATGAAACGACGCTTCCCGTTGCTCTTTCGGCGCGAAAGCCGACATTCATGGTCGCACGGCCAATGTGCTCGGCGATGAACGACTCAACCGTCGTTGAGCTCCTGCGCAAATCCTGGAAGTCGGGCCAGGAAACATCGTCCCGGTCGTTCCGGTCCATTCCTGTCAGGGCAACGAGGCGGTCCTGGTTCGCCACCATGGGGAATGGCCGCAGCAGGATTCCTTCGATCCAACTGAACACAGACGTGGTCGCCCCAATTCCCAGCCCCAGGCACAGAATCGCCAGGGCGGCGAATCCAGGGTTGCGGCGCAGCATGCGGACACCGATGCGAAGGTCTTGGAGCATATTGGAAGTTAAGACGCGTAAATTGCGAAAGGGTTACGGCGGGATTCGCTGGAAACGGGCGGGCAATCTTCAGGATCGAGCGGCATCCTACTCCGGCGCACTGGATGGCGGCACGATGCCTTTCAAACGCAGATAAACGCACATGTATCCATACACTTCGTTGGAGTGCCGGACCATGTTGTTCAGGGTGGCAAGTTTCGTCCGCGTTGGCTCGGGCGGGATTGGTCCCCCGAGATGCGAGTTGATCTTCTCCATCGCCGCCGCGTCGGAGAGCGAGTCGAAAGCCGAATCGCAGGCGGCGGACGACTGCTTCAGCAGGGCGATCAGCTCCGGTTTAGAAGCCGCTTTCGGACGAGAGAACGTAGTTTCGTGCCCCATGACTCCCTGGCAAACGAACAGATTCGCGCCGGCGATGTGCGCCAGCCGCTGCGCGAAGCTTTCGATCTCGGGCGTCGGCTTAAAGCCGTAGTCTTCAGCAGGCATCTTCTCGGCCATCTTGAGCAGGTTGTCGCGTACGACGGTCCACGGGAACTTCGCTTCCGATACCAGCGCATTCGACGCCTGCGCAAAGAGCGCACTGCAACTGAAGAGTGCCAGGAAAACGGACCGGCTCATGCATTGCATCCTATCAGTCCGCGCTGCAGGATGTCGCGCTATCGACCGAAGCTGCCTCTCACCGACACGGCGATCCAGACCGTGATCGGTTCATTGAGGTAGTTACGGCTGAAACTGATCTTGACCGTCGTGGTCGGCGGATTCATACCGCTGCCCTCCGGGCGATCTCCTTCCACCTCCCCTGAGGCGTTCTGTTTCACACCGGACGAGGTACTGCCTGCCGCCATGAAGCTCTTACGAACCGTAAATCCGCTTTGCGTTAATCGTTGTTTGTAGAACTGCTGCAATTCGGTCATCGGGACGGTTGTCTGATATTTGCGCGAAAGCGAGGACTCGGGTCCACGACTGGATCGGGTTGACTCCGACAGATGCTCGCCATTGACGGCTACCAGCCAGGATGGCCACACAAGCGGTGGTGCGTCGTCGTGATAATGAGCGGCTGGGGCCGTGAGATTCGCGACTGGGGGCGCCTGCGGCGTTTGAGATTGCGGATAAACGGGCGTGTCGTACCGTTGCATGCTTGCGTTGGCTTCCCGCTCGAATGCTTCCCGCTTAGCCTTGATCTCGCGCATGCGCTCTTCGTTGTACTGCTTGATTTCTTCAGCGGATTTCAGGTGGTAACCGGAGGCCGCACCCCGGCTTCCCGCACCATAAGCGCCGTGAATGCCGCTTCCGTTCGTAACCACAACCGCGCTGCCGGATTCAGCCTGCGGTTGCGCTGCAACTTCCTTCGAAGCGCAACTTTCCTTGACGACGGTTCCGGAAGACGATTCGCGGATCTTGATCAGGAGATCGCATTCCGGCGCCGAGGCGCGGATCGACGTCCCGAAGCCGTCGAAGTTCGACACGAAAGTAAGGCCGTTCGTTGCGAACAGCTTGGTGTAGTGTTGGGACACTTCTTCCGGTTTGGCCTCGGCCGTGTAGGAGTTCTCCACGAGCGTCGAGGAAGCAGATGTGGCTGCCGAGGCGCCCGGGTAAGGAACCAGCCAATGCGGTAGAGATGGAGGAGTCGGCGCAGTCTGCCCGAACAACACGCAGGTGCCGAGCAACAGCGTCGAAATCACGCGCCGCATCAACTCTGAGTATAAAGATGGGCTCTCGGGAAAGGAATCGGTAGAAAGACTTAGTCCGCAAGTCTCCCGCCGCCGTGCTTCCATTGCCGCCCGCTGCTGTACAATCGGGAATCATGAAGTCCCGCCAACGGTCTCTGTGGATCCTGAGCGCGGCCACCTTCCTGGCCGCACTATTGCAAGCGCAACAACCAGTGGGCAAGGCGGTCAATACCGGCACTACGCCGAAGCCCATCCTGTGGCCCTCCCCGGAGCTTCCGGACGGTCCCATCGCACTCGATACGGGCGTTGAGCGGAACCTTCGCATGGTCATCACCAAGGGGCTTGTTCAGCCCTACAGCATCGCCTTCCTTCCCGGCGGCGATATCCTCGTCACCGAGCGCCCGGGCCGTCTGCGCTTGGTCCGCAACAGCGTACTGCAGCCTGAGCCCATCGCCGGTTTGCCGCCCATTTATGCCAAAGGCATCGGCGGGTTGATGGACATGGCGCTGCACCCGCACTTCGCGGAAAATTCGTTGATCTACTTCACCTATGTCAAGCCGCCTGCGGCAGGCAACACGAGTCCGAACGCCCCCGGCACAGTCACGCTCGGCCGGGGACGCTGGAATGGATCGGCCATCACTGGATTCGAAGATCTCTTTTCAGCGGTGCAGGCCAATATGCCTTCACGGATCATCTTTGGCCGCGACGGGATGCTTTATATGTCGGTAGCCTCCGGCGATCCGCCCCAAGCCGAGCGCGCTCAGGACCCTAACGATCTGGCCGGCAAGATCCTCCGCCTGCGCGACGACGGCACCGTGCCGCCAGACAATCCCTTCGTTGGGCGCGCTGGATATCGTCCCGAAATCTACACGTTGGGACACCGCGTGCCGCTTGGTCTGGCCATCAATCCCGCGACTGGCGCCATCTGGGAATGCGAAAACGGGCCCAACGGCGGCGACGAAGTGAATATTCTCGCTCCTGGCAAGAATTACGGCTGGCCAGTGGTGAACCACGGCCGTTTCTACGGCGGCCCGCGTGTATCGACGAACCCTTATCGCGAAGGCATGGAGCCGCCGGTCATCTTCTGGGTGCCTTCCATCGCCACCTCCGGCCTCGCCTTCTACACGGGCGATCGCTTCCCGAACTGGAAGAACAACCTCTTCATCGGCGGCATGCGCCAGGGCGAGGTGCCGCGCTCGGGTCATCTCGAGCGCGTCGATTTCAACACCGAGTGGGAGGAGTTGCATCGGGAGGGCATGCTGCGCGAGCTCGAACAGCGGATTCGCGACGTGCGTGAGGGGCCCGACGGCCTGCTCTATATCCTCACCGCTGAAAATGCCGGCGCGCTCATCCGGATCGAACCGGCGAAGTAGTAGGAGGAACATCTTTATGAGCAAGCTATCCACTTGCGCGTTGTTCAGCGCTCTCTTGCTTTGCGTGGCCATCTCTGGCGGCACGAGGGCGCTGGCCGATGACAGCGTTGCGCCGGTGACGCTCGACCGCGACAAGTTAGCGGGTCTCGGTCTGCCGGCGATTCCGCCGGACGCCTTCAAGGACATCCTCGTTAGCGGCGAGTTGAACATGCGCATGGCGACACTCTTCCAGGGCAAGGAATTGCGAGTCTCCGTCTTCGAGTCAACGCCGGCCAAAACCAATCATCGCAAGCGGCCAACCGACATCGATGAGTTCGTCTACGTCCTGAGCGGCAAGCTCATTCTCACCCAGCCCAACGGCACAAAGCACGAGTATCGGCCGGGTGACTCGCTGGTGCTTCCCATTGGCTACACCGGCACCTGGGAGATGCAGGGGAACTACCGGGAGCTCGTGGTCGAGATGCAAAAGAGCCGCTAGAGCCACCGAAGGAAAGACCATCGTGCGCGATACTGGAACGATATGCCCCAAACCCCGCACGTGGAGTCGCACTTCACGGCATCGGAATTTGTGCGCGACATCGTCATCGGCATGGCGGACGGACTCACCGTGCCCTTCGCGCTGGCGGCCGGGCTCTCCGGCGCGGATACCACCACGCGCATCATCGTGGTCGCGGGTCTGGCTGAAATCGCCGCCGGCTCCATCGCCATGGGGCTGGGCGGGTATCTCGCTGCCAGGAACGACGCCGATCACTACGCGAGCGAACTCCGGCGCGAAGAGCGCGAAGTCGTCGAGCTCCCCGAAGTGGAAGCCCACGAGGTTCTGGAAGTCTTCGAAAGCTACGGACTCACGCACGCCGAAGCGGTGCCCATCGTCGACTCGCTGCGCCAGCGGCCTAAGCAATGGGTCGACTTCATGATGCGCTTCGAACTCGGACTGGAGGAACCGGACCCCAAGCGTGCCGTGCGCAGTGCAGTTACGATCGCAGGCGCCTACATCGCCGGCGGCCTCATCCCGCTTGCGCCCTACATGTTGATGGCCTCGGCCTATTCGGCGCTCATCGCTTCGGTCATCGCGACCATCCTCGCCTTGGCCATCTTCGGCGCGGTGAAGGGCCATTACACCGGCATGCCCCGCGGCGCCAGCGCCTTCCGGACGGCCATCATCGGCGGACTGGCCGCGGCCGCCGCCTTCGGGATTGCGCGCCTGGTCTCGGCGAAGTAACCGTTTCTGCGGGAAAATAGAAACAGCGTATATGTGGTCCGCCGCGCTGGTACTGCTCCTCGCGTTTCAAATCAACTTTGCCCAGCAGGGCCTCAAAGCGCTGGATGCCAAGCAATACGACGCCGCGGTCGGCGATTTCTCGCAAGCGATTGCGGCCGATCCGAAGGACTATAGCGCGCACTTCAACCTGGCGCTCGCCTACAGCCTGCTCGGCAAGGACGCCGACGCAACCGCCGAATACAAGAAGACGCTGGAACTCAAGCCGGATCTTTATCCGGCTGAACTGAACCTGGGTATTTCGCTGTTGCGCGAGAAGCGCGCGGCCGAGGCCTTGCCCTATCTCACCGCCGCGGTTGTGCAGAAGCCCAAAGAATATCGCCCGAATTACTATCTGGCGTCGGCTTTGCTGGGCGCGGGCGATTTCGCCAAAGCCGAGCAGGCATACCAAACGGCGCTGGCGCTCGATCCCAAGTCACCCGAAGCCGAGCTGGGCTTGGCGCACGCGCTGGTCAAGCAGAATCGGCTCGCCGATGCCGCGCCCCATTTTCAGAACGCTGCCCGTTTGGATCCCAACTACCGTAATGACCTGCTGGAGCTGGCCACGCTCTACGAGGCCGCCAGACAGCCCGACGAAGCAATCGCGATCTACCGGGAATTCCCAGACAATCCCGGCGCTCTGGAGCGCTTGGGCGAGCTGCTGCTCGCGTCCGGCCACGCTGCCGATGCCATTCCTCCGTTCGAGGCGTCGGTCGCCAAGTCGCCCACCGAGGCCAACCGCGCCGCGCTCTGCGAAGCCTATCTGAAAAACAACCAGCCAGATAAGGCGCTGCCAGTGGTCGAGCAGATCCTCGCGACCGATCCTAAGAGTTTCGACATTCGCATGCTGCATGGCCGGATCATTCGCGATCAACGCCGCTTCCCGGAGGCCGCGCACGAATTTGCGTTAGCTACACAGCTCAAACCCGACTCACCGCAAGCATGGAGTGAACTCGCGGGCGTCTTGGTGATGGCTGAAGATTACCCGGCGGCGCTGGCCGCGCTCGACCGGATCGCGGCTCTCCACGCGGAAAAGCCTGGCCACGTCTACCTGCGTGCTATTGTCTTGGATAAGACGCACCAAAAAAAAGAAGCGCTGGAAGCATACCGGCGATTTCTGTCCATGAGTAACGGCGTGTTTCCGGATGAGGAATGGAAAGCCCGCCAGCGCGCCAAACTTCTCGAAAGAGAGGTGAACAAGTGACATTCGCGCTCGTTATCTTTCTCGCCTTTGCCGATCTGGGCGCCGTCAAATCGGAGCCCGATCTCAACAAACGTTCGGAGCTGGCGCTGCAGAATGCGAACCAGGCCCTCGACGAGGCGCATCAGGCGTCTCAGGCCAACAACGACAAGGCGTTGACCGCGGCCCTGGCCGAAGTGGATGATTCGGTGGCGGTGTGCTATCAATCGCTGGAGCAAACCCATACTACGCCGCGCAAGAGCAGGTACTACAAGCGGGCCGAGCTGAAACTGAGCGCGCTACTGCGCCGGCTCACCACCCTGCGCGACGAAGTGGATTACGAGTCCCAGTCCAAGGTGGACGCCGTCATCAAGAAGGTCTCAGGCACCCACGACGAGTTGCTCGGTGAAATCATGAGCAAGAGGAAGTAGCCATGCGAATTCTGGCAGTGGTTTGTATTTTCGCGGCCGGTGCGTTCGCGCAGAACCGCGATTTCCTGACGTCGGACGAGGTCGATCAGGTCCGCGAAGCGCAGGAGCCGAATGAGCGCCTGAAGCTGTACGTCGAGTTCGCCCGCCAGCGCCTGGCCCTGTTGCAGCAATACCTGAGCAAGGAGAAACCCGGGCGCTCCGCCTTGATCCACGACACGCTGGAGGACTACACGCACATCATCGAGGCCATCGACACGGTGTCCGATGACGCGCTGGAGCGCAAGGTCGACCTGACCCTGGGGATGAAAGAAGTGACTGCCGCCGAAAACGAGATGCTGGCGACGCTGAAAAAGGTCGCAGATTCCGCGCCCAAGGACATGGCGCGGTATGAATTCGTTTTGCAGAACGCCATTGACACCACGTCGGACAGCAAAGAACTGTCCGAAGAAGACCTGCACCAGCGCGCCGGCCAGCTAGCCGCGCAAAACAAGAAGGAAGCCGAAGAGAAGCAGGCCTTGCTCGGCGACAAAGAGAAATCGGAAAAGAAGAAGGAGGCGGCGGCAGAGAAGCCGAAACGGAAGCCCCCCACGTTGTATCGTCCCGGTGAGAAGCCTCCGGATCAGCAATAAGCGCTACGCCGTGCGCATGGTCTCGGTGCGGTCCGCGCCCGCGATAGCCGCCTGAGCCGCCGCCAACCGCGCGATGGGCACGCGGTAGGGCGAGCAGGACACATAGTCCATGCCGACGCGATAGCAAAACTCCACCGAACTTGGATCGCCGCCGTGTTCGCCGCAGATACCGATCTCAAGACGCGGCTTGGTCGAGCGGCCGAGTTTCACCGCCATCTCGATCACTTTGCCGACGCCTTCCTGATCGATGGTCTGGAACGGATCGGCCTTGAAGATTTTCAGCTCTTCGTACTTCTTCGAGAACTTCGTGTAGTCGTCGCGCGACATGCCGAGCGTGGTCTGCGTCAGGTCGTTCGTGCCGAAGCTGAAGAAATCGGCCACTTCAGCGATCTGGTTGGCGGTGACGGCGCCGCGCGGGATCTCGATCATGGTGCCGATCATGTACCTCAGATCTTTCATGCCGGCCTTGGCCAGAACTTCCTTGGCGACGCGGTCGACAATCTCGCGCTGCATGGCGAGTTCGCGCTGGAAGCCGACCAGCGGAATCATGACCTCGGGAATCACCTTCACGCCTTTCTTGGCCACCTGCACGGCGGCTTCGAAGATGGCGCGGGCCTGCATTTCGGTGATGGCAGCGTGGACGATGCCCAGGCGGCAGCCGCGGAAGCCGAGCATCGGATTGAACTCGTGCAGGTCCTCGACGCGCTTCAGCAGGTCCGGCAGCTTTTTCTTCAGCTCGCCGACCTTGATGCCGTAATTCTCCGACATCTCTTTCTTTTCTTTGCTGCTGGCATGCGGCAGGCGCGCGATGTCCACCATCAGGTTCTCGCGCTTCGGCAGAAACTCGTGTAGCGGCGGATCGAGTGTGCGGATGATCACCGGGTAGCCATCCATGGCTTCAAACAGTCCGGCGAAATCCTTGCGCTGCATGGGCAGCAGCTTCTGCAGTGCCTTGTCGCGCGTCTTTTCGTCTTCCGCCAGAATCATGGCCTGCATGTGCGGGATGCGGTCCGCCGCGAAGAACATGTGCTCGGTGCGGCAGAGACCTATGCCCTCGGCGCCGAACGCGCGGGCGGCTTTGGCATCCCGAGGGATGTCGGCATTGGCGCGCACTCCGAACTTTCCGCGATACTCGTCGGCCCACTTCATGAACTCGACAAACAGCGGTGAGTTGGGGTCCGGCTCCTTCGTTTTGGCCTGGCCGAGATACACGTCGGCGGTGGTGCCGTCAAACGAAATCCAGTCGCCCTCTTTCACGACAAGGTCCTTCGTGCCGGCCTTCACGGTGAACTGCTTCTTGTGCTCTTCGATGTGTAGCGAGCCCGCGCCCACCACGCAGGGCAGTCCCATGCCGCGTGCGACCACGGCCGCGTGGCTCGACTTGCCGCCGACTGCCGTCAGCACACCCTCGGCCACTTCCATGCCGTGAATGTCATCCGGCGTGGTTTCCTTGCGAATCAGGATGACCGGGCCCTTCTCGGACGCCACCACGGCTTGATCTGCCGTAAAGACAGCCCGTCCAACAGCCGCGCCGGGCGAGGCATCGATGCCGTTGGCGATTTTGGTCAGCGTCCTGAGCGACGCGGCGTCGAACAGCGGATGCAGCAACTGATCCAGCTGCGGCGGCGCCACGCGCAGGACGGCTTCGCGCTTGTCGATCAAGCCTTCCTTCACCATTTCGACGGCGATGCGCAGCGCGGCCGCGCCGGTACGCTTGCCGTTGCGCGTTTGCAGCATGTACAGCTTGCCGTTTTCGATGGTGAACTCGAAATCCTGCATGTCGCGATAGTGCTTTTCGAGATTGCTGGTGATGTCGCGGAGCTGCCGGTAGGCGTCCGGCATGATGGACTCGAGATCGGCAATGGGATGCGGCGTGCGGATCCCGGCCACCACATCTTCGCCCTGCGCGTTGAGCAAAAACTCGCCCCAGAAAACCTTTTCGCCGGTCGCGGGGTCGCGTGTGAAGCCGACGCCCGTGCCCGAAGTCTCGCCCATATTGCCGAACACCATGGCCTGCACGTTGGCGGCGGTGCCCAGATCATCCGGGATCTTCTCCATGCGCCGGTAGTTGGTGGCGTTTTTGCCCCACCAGGAGCGGAAGACGGCGTCGCGCGACATGGCGAGCTGTGTGCGCGCGTCCTGAGGAAACGGCTTTCCGGTTTCTTTCTTCACTAGCGCCTTGTAGGCTTCGATGATAGCCTTCAAGTCGTCCGCGGTAAGCTCGGTGTCGAGCTTTGCCTTGGTCTTCTTCTTGCGCACGTCGAAGATGTGATCGAACTTGTGCATGTCCATGTCGAGCGCCACTTCGCCAAACATCTGGATGAAGCGGCGGTAACAGTCGTAGGCAAAGCGCGGGTTGCCGCTCTTGCGCGCGAGGCCTTCCACGGACTGATCGTTCAGGCCCAGGTTGAGAATCGTATTCATCATGCCGGGCATGGAAAACTTGGCGCCCGAGCGGACGCTGCAGAGCAGGGGATCGTCCGCGCCGCCGAGCTTCTTGCCCATCTGCCCTTCCAGGTTCGCGAGCGCCCGGGCGATTTCTTCCTCAATGTCCTTCGGGAGCGAGTTGTTGTTCTGAAAATAGATGTTGCAGACTTCGGTGGAAATGGTGAAGCCAGGAGGGACCGGCACGCCGGCGCGGCTCATCTCAGCCAACCCGGAGCCTTTACCTCCGAGCACGTCTTTCATTTTTCCGTCGCCGTCGGCCTTGCCGCCGCCGAATGCGTACACGTATTTTTTCATGAGGCTTGCCTTTCTGTAACGATCTCGGAGAAGTCAGCGATCTCCGAGAATTCAGTAAGAAGGTTCTGAAGCATGGTGAGGCGATTGAGCCGGACTTTGGCATCCGGCGCGTTCACCAGAACTTTGTCGAAGAAAAGGTCGATCTTCGGACGGAGCGGCCCGATTCTGGATTCCAGCGGCTGGCCCTTGGTGCGGGTCACTTCGGTGTACAGATCGCGCTCGGGCCCGTCCTCGAGCAAGGCGGCGTCGAGGGGGCCGGCGTTATAAAACGAAGCTTGTTTCAAGATATTCTTGATGCGCTTGAAGCTGGCGGCGATGGGCTCGAAGTCGGGCGTCGGCCGGATGGCTTGGACTCGTCCTAAGCGCCGCTGGAGATCGAGCAGATCGCTCCAGCCTGCGGCCATACAAGCGCGGACTTCGTCGTAGGCGAAGCCGCGGACATCGCGGAAGTAGTACTCGACCCGGTCGCGCATGAAATCAGCCAGTTCACCGCGTTGAGGCAAGTCAAAGTTGACATCACCTTCGGCGCTGATCCGCACGATGCCTTGCGCCGCACGGCGGAGTCCGAAGGGGTCGCGTGAGCCTGTGGGCGCCATCCCAACTTTGAAGCACTCGGTGAGGGTGTCCCATTTGTCAGCGAGACTCAGGAGGCAGCCGTTGAGCGTGGAGGGGACTGCGTCCTCCATGCTGAGTGGCTTGTAGTGGTCGTAGATGGCCTGGGCGACATCCTCCACCTCACCTTGTGCCCTGGCGTACAGACCGCCGACGATTCCCTGCAGATCTGTAAACTCCTTTACCATGTCAGTGGTCAGGTCGCACTTGGCGAGCCGGGCCGCGCGCTGGGCGTTTTCGTCGCCGCCCAGTTCTTTGACTAGTGCAACGACGCGCTCGGTCTTCTCAAAATACGACCCAAGTTTGGCCTGGAAGGTGACGTTCTTCAAGTCGTCGACGCGTTCGGCCAGCTTCTTCTTCTGATCCTGATTCCAGAAGAAGCGGGCGTCGTTGAAACGGGCCCGGAGGACTCGCTCGTTGCCGTGGCGGACCAGGCCGTCGGGATCGGCGTTGGTGTTCATCACAGCTATGAAGTGCGGCGCGAGCTTTCCGGAGCCATCTTCCACAGACAAATACTTTTGGTGATGCCGCATCACGGTAACCAACACTTCCTGTGGCAGCGCCAGATAGGACCGGTCGAAGCTGCCGAGGATCGGGGTTGGAAACTCAGTGATGTAGGTTAACGTGTGCAGCAAGTCGGGATCGGCCTTCAGTTCAAGGTTCTTGTCCGCGAGGAGTCCGGCGATTTCGGCTTCGATTTTTCGTTTACGTTGGTCGGCGGAAAGGATGACGCCATCGGTGCGGAGCCGTTCATCGAAGTCGGCGATGGTAACCAGCATGGACGGCTTGCCGAGTATACGATGGCCTACGGTTGTGTTGCCTGAATGGATGCCGCCGATCTCGAAAGGTATAACGGCATCGCCAAACAAAGCCACCAGCCAGCGGATTGGCCGGATGAATCGCTCCGAGCCTTTCCCATTCCAATACATGGTTTTAGGCCATGTAATCTCAAGAATCAGATTGGGGATTTCGCGGGATAGAATAGCAGCCGTCGCCTGGCCTTGGGTTCGTTTGGTAAAACTGAGGTACTCGCCTTTGGCTGTCGTCTCGGCACCAAGTTTGTCGGGTGTCGTACCCATCTTCTTGGCGAACCCAGCGGCAGCTCCGGCACCGGCAGATTTGGGCGGACCGAGGACCAGCTCCTCGACATCGGGCTGCCGTTCCAGCAATCCTTCCGCGCGCAGCACCAAGCGGCGCGGCGTCGCGTCGACTGATGTGACCTTTCCGCCCAAACCTTCCTGGTCCAGCAAAGCTTGAAATGTGTCCTGCAACTGATTCAATGCAGGGACGATCATCCAATCGGGAATCTCTTCGGTGCCGATTTCGAGCAGGAAAGGAATGCTCACGGGACGGACTCCGCGGCCGGCACGGTCTGCTGGATCCAGGCTTTGGCGACGCCGAGCGCCAGCCTGCGCACGCGGCCGATCACGCCCACGCGCTCGGTGACGCTGATGGCGCCGCGGGCATCGAGCAGGTTGAAGACGTGGGAGCACTTGAGCACTTGATCGTAGGCGGGCAACACCGCGTCGGATTCCTTGAGCAGGCGCGTGCACTCCTTTTCGTGCAGGTCGAAGAGCTGCCAGAGCATGGCCACGTCGGCCAGCTCGAAGTTGTATTTGGAGAACTGGCGCTCGTCAAGGAAGCGGACGTCGCTGTATTTGACGCCGGCGGTCCATTCGATGTCGTAAACGCTTTCGACGTTTTGCAGGAACGCAACGATGCGCTCCAGGCCGTAGGTCAGCTCGGCGGGGACGAGGTCGAGATCGAAGCCGCCGCACTGCTGGAAGTAGGTGAACTGGCTAATTTCCAACCCGTCCAACATCACCTGCCAGCCGATGCCCCAGGCGCCAAGCGTGGGCGCTTCCCAGTTGTCCTCTTCGAGCTTGATGTCGTGCTTGCGGAGGTCGATGCCGATGGCAGCAAGGCTACCTAGGTATTGATCGATAACGTCGGCGGGCGCGGGCTTGAGAATCACCTGGAGCTGCTGATGCTTGTAGAGGCGGTTGGGGTTGTCACCGTAGCGGCCGTCGGCGGGGCGACGGCTCGGCTGGACGTAAGCGACGTTGTAGGGATTTGGGCCAAGCACGCGCAGGAACGTTTCCGGCGCCATGGTCCCCGCGCCGACTTCGACGTCGTAGGGCTCCTGGATGATACAGCCGCGGTCGGACCAGTATTTCTTCAGGCGGAAGATGGTCTCTTGGAACGTCGGGGCGGTGCTCATACGGTCTCCAGGATCGAGGGTGTACGTAGCTTGCGCTCCACGTGGTCTTCGATCAGGCGGTTGAGCTGGCGGCGGAGGTCGCGCGCGGTTTCCTTGGTCCATTCGCGCGGGGTGAGCTGCGCGATGGGCGTGACCAGCATTTCGTCGGCAATGGATCGCGATTCCGCCCCGGCGCGCAGTTCGGGCAGGAACCCGGCCAGACGCACGGCCCAGAGCGCGAAGTAGCTGACGGCGGCCCAGACGTTGCCGCCCGCGTGCAGATAGTCCAACACAGCGATCAGCAGGCGGAAGTGGCGCTCGTTGGTTTCATTGGGCGGCAGTAACTGCTCGGTAACTTCGGCCAGGTAGTCGAGTGCGACGCTCGTTTCATAGTTGGCGGCGAGGTTGAATTGGGACTGCAACAGGTCACAGGAATTGAGGCTAACCAGCTCGCGATTCTCCTTCTGAAAGTAGGCGACCGTCGCGTGCGACAGCCGTTCCAGGCCGGACCCGAAGCTGCTTTTGGGCCGGCGCGCCCGCCGGGCCACGCCCCGAAGCTTTCCCTGATCGCGTGTGAAGAAGCTGACGATCAAGTCGGCTTCTCGAAACGGATAGGTCTGCAGGATGAAGCTTTCGCTCATGCGAGCGGGCATTCGGACGAAGGCGCTTTAAGTGATTAGGTTAGCAGATTTGGGCGGCTGGTAGACTCCGGCTCGTTTGTCGTACATTCCGATATCGTCGTAAAGTCCGTGATTAGGAGATCACTCCATCCACTGACGCCCTTCAAGCGCAAAGGTGATCCTGTCTTCTCCTCCCCTTGCGGTTTGATCCATAGGCAGCCCCTCCTTGATGCAGTTGCCTCATTCCAGTTTACAATTGGGCAGTAAGCGCCACTTTTCCCGAGAGCGATTGGATTACGAGTGCGAACGTCGATGTTGTTTCCTCGGTGGCACCAAGAGATCGGATCAAGATAGCGAAGCAACGCAACACGGAGGCGTAAGGATGGGAATACATCGATTCTCACGATCGATCGAGTCTTGCGGGATCGCAGCTCTGTTAGTTTTAACTAGCGCTGTATCCGCGCTTGGGCAGGAATCGGAGCTCACATTTGGTCTGTTCAACGGGCGGCATTGGAACAAGTATTCCCAAGCCGGAATCCAGCTTCCGGAGATGCCAAAGCAATTGCCTGCAATTCCGCCCCTTAGGCCGGACGGGGTCGTTACCACGGGCGACATCAAGGCTAGAGACGAGCTTCAAATGATCATAGTTAGAAAATTTGGAGAGTTGTATGCCGACGCGCAAGTCCAGCGGTCGGCGGCAGCGATGTGGGAAGAGGGAATCCTCGAGGGCATTATTGAGGGATGGTCACTTCACCGGCAGGTGAACGGTCCGACGGCACCCGAAAAGTACGCCCTAAACCCAGGTTCGACGCGGAGAGACTTCTCTGATCTCGCCGCGATGATAACTTCGGTCTATCGTGATAATGAGAATCTTGATCTCCCTATTGGATGGGTCACTCTAGCGTGCTTCGCGATTTGGCGCGGGGAGACCACCAGGGAAACCGCGTTTCCGGTTTTACGCAGATACCTGCAAACAGTTCGAGCGTCTGTTGAATCTCAGAAAGGGGATACGACGACAGACCGGCTTGACCCGATGCCGGCCATACTCTCCGTCTCCAAGCAATGAAGTTGCGTTATTTCAATGCCTCATTGATCTCGATGTCCCGCTTCAGGATGTCGGTAAGCAGTTCAGACAGTTCGACGCCGTTCCGTTTGGCCTTATCCGAGAAGTACTGCCAAACGCTGCGCTCGATGGAAGCGGGCAGGAAGACCTTGGAATCGGGCGGGATGTGATGGATGCCGCGGACACCTATGCCGAAGTCTATTTCAGCAGGTATGCCGTTTTCGTCTATGGGTTGGTTGCTCATTGGCTTTCCTGGTAGTGACGAATCTCTGTTGGGGTCGCTCGGCGCGCGGATATGAGACGGACTTTTGTGATGGGTGGCTCGAACTCTGACCAGAGATATGCGACAGAGAGCATTCTGCCGTCGTTTGCCAAGCCAATTGAAAACCAGCGCTCTTCGATCGCGCTGTGCTCCAGGTCCGCCACTGTAAGCAGCCTGGGGTCAGCGAAAATTGTGGATGCGAGTTCGAACGAGATGCCGTGCTTAAGTACATTCGCCGCTGCTTTGATTTCGTCCCACTCGAATTGATATTGGCGTTCATCCAAATCTGGTCTAGTCTTATGCTATCGCAGCTCTGAGCGTAAAATGACGAAGCAGGCCGATCGGGATGTGGAACGCGCCGGGTTGTGCTCGACGTGCGTCAACGTGCGGCGCGTCACGTCAGATCGCGGGTCAGTGTTCTACTTGTGCGAGCGTTCGAAGACGGACGCCCGGTTTCCAAAGTATCCGCGGCTGCCGGTGGTGACTTGCCAGGGATACCAGCCGAATGAACACACCAAGGCAGCTTCCGACGGCTAGGTCACTAGTTCTTCGCGAGGCAGGCGGCGATCACCTGAAGGAGTCCACCGAGGTCGGAGTTGTTGACCAGGTAAGCGTTTTGGGAGGGGAACCGTCGGGGAGCCGAAGTGAGCTCGAAGTTAACTCTGTAGCTTCCGCAATCGGCTCCGGAGCGAGTCGTGAACTGCGTCGCCAGCACGGCGTGCTCCGGGGTGTCATGGCCAAATCTGTTTCGTATCAGGGAGGCGTCCGGCTCAGACCAGCGTCCGGACGGCTCGAATCGATAGCCCACGGCGATGTCCCCGGCTGACTTGCTTCGTAGAAGCTCCGCTCGCATTTGGCTCCACGTCTTTTCTTTCTGGAGCGACTCCAGTGCGGTCTTCGCTTCCGGGCCTAACTCAGCCTCAGACAGAAAACCATCGCTCCTCTCAAAATCCCGGATCAGGTAGTCCAGCGCCTCCCGCGGCTCTGAGGCACGACACATGATTTGCAAAAGCCCAGTTTCGGATTGCGGTCCAGGTTCGGATTGCGTCTTCGAGGCGGCTGGGGCGGATACGAACGAGGTGAGATTGAACGATAGAGCGATCGCTCGGTCCAATTGGCGGCGGGCCGTGTCATCGCCGCCCTGCTGATCGGAGCCAAACTTCGGGTCCTGTTCCATTTCGCGAAAGAGCTCGAAGGCAGCGGGCCCTTTAATCAGGGCGTATGCGATTTCGATCCAAGACGCTCCGAGGCCCGGATCGCCGCGCTTTTGCATCGCTCTGAGCTCTTGCTCGATGTTGGGGATCGCGGAGGGGCCAAGTTGCACGAGCGAAGTAGCTGCATCAAAGTCATTGGCGGGTACTCCGCAGCTCGTGAGGCCCATTTCCGCCATCAGCTTGTCTGGTCGATCAGTTTGGAACGTTAGAAATCGGATGAGTTCCGAGGCGGACTGTTGTTGCGCAGAGCATGCTCCGCACAATCCGATAAACAACGCGACTGTGTATCGTGCTTTCATCGCGGGCCGTTTATCGCCGCGCGGTTAGCGCCTACTTCGCCAGCGACCGGGCGGCGTTCAGCGCGGCGTCGTAGTTCGGGTGATCGGCCACTTCTTTCACGTACTCGACGTGCTTGATCGTGTTGTTCGGGTCGAGCACAAAGATCGCGCGGCTCTCGATGCGCATGTCCTTGATGAGCGTGCCGTAGTTCTCACCGAACGAGCCGGAGCGATGGTCGGAAAGCATCTTGACGTTGTCCACGCCATAGGCCCCGCACCAGCGCTTCTGCGCAAACGGCAGATCCATGCTGATGGTGTAGATCTTCACGCCAGGCAGCTTGCCAGCCTCTTCGTTGAAGCGCTTGGTTTGGGCGTCGCACACGGGCGTGTCGAGAGACGGGACGACGCTGAAGATGCGAACGGTCGCTCCGGTCCCGGCCAGATTCACGGGCTGGAGTCCATCGCCGACGGCTTCAAAATCGGGCGCCTTGTCGCCGGGCTTCAGCTCCGGGCCGAGCAGCGTCAGCGGGTTTCCTCTCATCGTCGTGGCTCCAGGTCTTTCCATGAATCCTCCTTAAGTCAGTTGTAGTTTTTGAATTTCGGACCTATTGTAGCAACTCGTCGAACTTGGAAAGCTCGATGGTGGGGAGTTGACAAACGTAGTCCTGGCAGACGTACGCGGTGGGCTGGCCGGCGACGGGTTCCATGTTCGCGGCTGCGGGGAAGATGCGGGCGAGGCGCTCGCGGGGAAGGTCGGCGCCGGTTCGGAGCGTGATGGTGTTGGGCAGGAAGTGGGCGTGAACATGACTCAGGAAGTCACGAGTGAGGGCCGCGTGCGGCTCGCCGGCGATGACGATTTCGCGGCGGGGACCGAGCCAGTAATCGAGGGCGACCAGCATTTGCGGGGCGGCAACAGGTTGTGCAGCGATCTTGGATGCAAGCGCACGGAGAGTGCGGTCGGCGGCTTCGCGCAGATCGGCGCGATCGGTCAGGTGTGCGAGTCGGAGCAAGACGAGCAATGCGGCGGAGTTGCCGGAAGGCTCGGCGCCGTCGTAATCGTCCTTCATGCGCAGGACGAGGCTCGGGTCGCCCACGGCTGTACTGAAAAACGCGCCGTCCTGGGGATCTTCGAACAGTTCGCGCATCTTGACGGCGAGGGCGACTGCGGTTTCCAGATGAGTAGGGTCGAAATCGGCTTCGTAGAGATCGAGGAGCGCGTTGGCGAAGAACGCGTAGTCGTCCAGGAAGCCATCAATCTTGGACTCGCCGTCGCGGAAACGTCGCTGCAGGATGGCGGAGGACGCGTCGTACATGCGATTCCGAAGGAAGCTGGTGGCGCGCTGTGCGGCGGACAGGTAGCGCGGGTCGTCCAGCACCTGCGCGGCTTTGGCGAATGCCGAGATCATGAGGCCGTTCCAGGCCGTCAGGATCTTGTCGTCCAGATGCGGGCGCACGCGGTGCGAGCGAAGCTCGAGGAGTTTTGCCTTGGCCGCTACCAATTGTTCGGGAGCAGGCTCCAGGACGCAGAGGATGTTCTTTCCGGGGAATTCGCCGTGGGGGTCATCCTGGACATTGCCCTTTTCCTCGACGCCATACGATGCCGCGAAGGCCGCGAAATCGTCGCCCAGAGCCTGGCGCAACTCGCCGGCGGTCCACACGTAGAACGCGCCCTCGCCCTTCACCTTGGGCTGTGCGGGATCGATGACGCTGTCGGCGTCCTCAGCGGAATAAAACCCGCCATCGGGATGCGTCATGTCGCGCAAAACGTAATCCAGCGTGCTGCGGGCGATGTGCGCGTAAAACGGGTCGTGTGTGATCTGAAAGGCTTCCAGGTAGGATATTGCGAGTTGCGCCTGGTCGTACAGCATCTTCTCGAAGTGGGGCACGAACCAGCGCTCATCGACGGAATATCGATGGAAGCCGCCACCGAGCTGGTCGTGCATGCCGCCGTTGGCCATCGCGCGGAGCGTTTCGAGCGTCATGTCGAGCGCCTCCTGGCTGCGAGTTCGCGCGTAATAGCGCAGAAGGAAATTGAAGACGACGGGGCGGGGAAACTTCGGGGCATTTCCGAAGCCAGCGTGCGCGGAGTCGAACATGCGGCGGAAATGTTGGAAGGCGCCGTCCAGAATGGTCTTGTCCGGCGGGGCGCCGGCGGCGGGCGCGGATGTCCATTGCACCAGTTGCCCGACGACATCGTTGCTGGATTGCTCGATTCGATCGCGATCGCGCTTCCAGGCTTCGGCGATCCGGTCCAAAATCACGCCGAACCCGGGGCGACCATAGCGATTGTCGGGAGGAAAATAGGTTCCACCGAAAAATGGCTTCAGGTTCGGCGTCAGGAAGACCGACATGGGCCAGCCGCCGCTGCCAGTGGACGCCTGGACGAAGGTCATGTAAATGCGGTCGACGTCGGGACGCTCTTCGCGATCCACTTTAATGGGGACGAAGGAGCGATTGAGAATCGTCGCAACGGCATCGTTTTCGAACGACTCGCGCTCCATGACGTGACACCAGTGGCAGGTTGAATAACCGATCGAAAGAAAAATGGGCTTGTCTTCGCGGCGCGCCTTCTCGAAAGCGTCCGGGCCCCAGGGATACCAGTCCACGGGATTGTGGGCGTGCTGTTGCAGGTAGGGACTTTTCTCGGCGATCAGGTGGTTGGGCAAATCAGTTTCTCGCTTGCGCGGATTCAGCGGCGACCGCAGGCTGAGCGCGCTTATAGGGGCGGCCGATGTATCTTTGAGACTCCTTGCCAACTTCGGAATTGGGCGCCATTGCGACGGCTTCCCGGTATGCCGCGACAGCCACCTTTCGCTGGCCTTCGAGATCGTAGGTTTGGCCCAGGCGCATCCACGCCATGATAGCGGTATTGAGGTCCAGGCTGCCCGCTTTGGCAGTAACCTTCTTTAAATGCGCTTCGGCGCGATCGAGATCGTTGTACCAGAATAGAAAATTACCTTCGAGGTAATCGATTTTTTCGGACATCAAGTCGGCATAGCCGGGCGCGCCCTCGCGGTGCAGCATCCAGATGTGGTCGATCTCGCGCATGGCGTTGTCGCGATCGCCCAAGTCGCTGTACATCTGCACGACTTCGAAGCGCAGCAGATGATTGCGCGGATAGCGCGGGATGAGATCGTTGAGCAGCGGCAGAGCTTCGGCTGGGCGCTTCTCGCGGCGGTAGATAGCGATCAGGAGGATCTGCGCGTCCACGTTGTCGGTTGTGCCCTCGCGCGCCACGGTTTCGAGCGTGTGCATGCCGCGCTCGCGATTGCCGTGGAAGCCGGCGAGGAAGCTCAAGAATCGATAGCCCCAGGGCAGGCTGCCGGCGACGTAGTCATAGACGCCGGGAATCAGGCGCGCGTCGACATCGCTGGGCTCCAGGCGGATCGCCTTGCGGACCACGTCGTTCGCACGGCTGGCGTCGTGAAGCGCGTCCGTCCAGGATTTGCGGACCAGGAAGTTGTAATTGGCACGCAGTCCGTACGCGACGCCCATGGCCCTAAATGTGTCGGCCGCATCGGGATTTGCACCGAGCTTCGCGCGGCACAGGCCGATGGATTTGTTAATCACGTTGTAGAACTCCTGATCTTCGTCGGAGGTGGTTTTGACTTTATCGCGCCGCAGAAACGGATTGGAACCCGTTACTAACTGGCTTTCAAGCGCGCCGCTGCGATACATGGCGCGATACAGGATGGCGTGCGCCAGGTGGTTCCATGCCGACGGATCATCCGGGCGTTGGGCGATGTTGGTTTTGAAATCCGCGATGGCCTGATCATATTCGAGGTTGTAGAAATGGTCGTAACCCTGCGCAACCAACCGATCCTGCGCTGCACCGTGCCCCGCCCACCCAAGAATCAGGCTGGCGAGGACGATGAACCGGGCCTGCATCTACCTCTATTGTAAGGTGCGTGTGGGGAGCTACTTTTCGACCACGAAATTTCCGACGAACAACGTGTCGATACCGGAGGAATAGAAGCTGCGCACGGCGTCGCGCGGAGAGCAGACCAGTGGATCGCCAAACAGATTGAAGCTGGTGTTATACAAGACCGGGAGGCCGGTGGCTTTACCGGCCGCATGCAGCAGCCGATGATAGAGCGGGTTGTCGTCGCGATGCACGGCGTGGACGCGCACCAGGTCCTGTCCCATCACAGCAGCTTCGAAGGTGTTGCGATGCTGCGGGCGGACGCGGCCGACGGTGGCCAGATAGCGGGCGTTCGGGCCGGCGTCAAAATATTCGCTGGCGATTTCGGCGGGAACAGAGGCCGCGAATTTACGGAATGGTTCGCGATGTTTGATGTAGATGTTGAGGTTTTCGGTGGAGTAGGGGTTGAGCGGCGAAGCCAGGATGCTGCGGTTGCCCAGGGCGCGCGGGCCGAACTCCATGCGGCCCTGCATCCAGGCGATGATTTTTTCGGCGTTCAGCTCGCGCACGGCTCGGTCCAGCAGCTCATCGGTGGTCATCAGATAGCGGAAGCGCAGTTTGCAGTTTTCCAGCACCCTTTTGATCTCTTCGGCGTTGTAACCTGGACCGAAGCAGAGATCGTTCAGAGAAGCGCGCTTCGAATTGCCCAACAGGATGTTCCAGGCATAAAACACGGCGCCGAGCGCGCTGCCCGTGTTGCCCGCAGCCGGCTGCACGAAGACTTGTTTGGATTGTTCGAGCGAGCTAACGAGCAGCGCATTGAAGCCCACGCCGCCGGCGACGCACAGCTTGCCGCCAGGCCCGGCCATGCGCAAGACGATGCTCTCGAGGGCGCGTTGCAGTCCGGCAGCCAGCGATGCATGCATATCGCTGGGGACGTCGGCGCCATCGGCGAGGCCCAGGCGCGCATAGAATTTCTCGCTGAACCCGCCGCCGTCCAGACGGTCCGCGTCAAAGAAGCTGCGATTCAGGCAGGGCCAGTCGCCGCCACCGAGGATTTCTTCAAACAACGGCAGGTATTTTTCGCCGGAATCCGCTGTGGAAAGCCATTGCACTTTATGCTCGTCGGCTCCGGCGCTGAAGCCCAGGAGTTCAGTGACGCGGCCGTACAGATCGCCCAACGAATCGGGATAATACGCGTCACGCTCCAGTTGGAGCTGGTTCGCGGAGGCGTGCCATCGGGCGGCGGAGCGGAAATCGCCGTCGCGGTCCAAGGTCAGGACGGTGGCGTCCTCAAAAGGCGAAGGGAAGTAGGCGGCGGCGGCGTGCGCCATGTGATGCTCCACCATCACCACCTGGGCGCCCGGAAAATGAGAGCGCACAGCGATATGAATATCCTGCGCGAAGGGTCGGACGAGCGCGACGCACTGGACATCGGCGGGGGTGAGCTTGGCTACCTGCAATGCGGCGGCGATCGCCGGCTCTGGCAGCGACCCGGCGCGAGACTGCCGCGCGACTTTTTCCTCTTCGACCGCGGCGACGATTTCGCCGTCCTTGAGGACCGCGCAAGCGGCATCCTTGGGAATGCCGCTGAGTCCGAGGATGATCATTTGGATTTTTTCTCGATTTTGGCCCAGGTGTCGCGCAGTGCTACGGTTCGGTTAAAGACCAGGTTGTCTGGCGTGCTGTCGGGGTCTACCGCAAAATAGCCGAGGCGCTCGAACTGATAGCGGCTGCCGGGACTCGCGCCGCGCAGGCTCGGCTCCAATTTGGCGCCCGTGACTACTTCCAGGGAATTCGGATTCAGGTTGGCGGTGAAGTCCTGGCCTTCCTCGACTTCATTCGGATCTTCGCGCGTGAACAGCGTGTCGTAGAGGCGTACTTCGGCGTCGATGGCGTGTTCGGCGGATACCCAATGGATGGTCGATTTCACTTTGCGGCCGTCGGGGGCGTTGCCTCCGCGCGTGGCCGGATCGTAGGTGCAGTGAATTTCGACAACATTGCCGCTTGAGTCCTTCACGACACTGGTGCAAGTGATGAAGTAGCCGTAGCGCAAGCGGACCTCGCGGCCCGGCGAGAGCCGGAAATATTGCTTCGGAGGATCCTCCCGAAAATCGTCCTGCTCGATGTAGAGGACGCGGGAGAACGGCACGGTGCGGCTTCCGGCGCTTGGGTCCTCCGGATTGTTGACGGCCTCCATGTGCTCCACTTGGCCTTCGGGGTAGTTGTCAATCACAACGCGCAGTGGGCGCAGCACGGCCATTACGCGAAGCGCGCGCTTGTTCAGATCCTCGCGTAGGAAGTATTCGAGAAGGCCGAGCTCCGTGGTGCCGTTGGTTTTCGACACGCCCACGCGGCGGCAGAAGTTGCGGATGGCTTCGGGCGAGTAGCCGCGGCGTCGCAGGCCACTGATGGTGGGCATGCGCGGATCGTCCCAGCCGCGCACGCGGCCTTGCTGCACGAGCTGCAGCAGCTTGCGCTTGCTGAGCAGCGTGTAAGTGACGTTCAGGCGGTCGAATTCAATTTGCTGCGGATGATAGATACCGAGCTGTTCTACGTACCAGTCATAGAGCGGCCGGTGGTCTTCAAATTCCAGCGTGCAGATGGAGTGCGTGATGCCTTCGATGGAGTCCGACTCGCCGTGCGCGAAGTCGTACATCGGATAAATGCACCACTTGTCGCCGGTGCGGTGATGCTCGGCGTGTAGGATGCGGTACATGATGGGGTCGCGCAGGTTCAGATTCGGCGAGGCCATGTCGATCTTGGCGCGCAGCGTTCGGGCGCCGTCGGGAAACTCGCCCGCTTTCATGCGCGTGAACAGATCCAGGTTCTCGTCGACGCTGCGGTTCCGGTAGGGGCTTTCCGTGCCAGGCTCGGTGAGCGTGCCGCGTTGCTTGCGCACCTCCTCGGCTGATAAATCGCACACATAAGCCTTGCCGGCCTTGATCAATTGGATGGCCCATTCGTAGAGCTGGTCGAAATAGTCGGACGCATAGAACATGCGGCCTTCCCAATCGCCCCCCAGCCACTTGACGTCCTCGATGATCGATTCGACGTACTCCACTTCTTCCTTTTCGGGATTGGTGTCATCAAAGCGCAGGTTGCATTTGCCGTTGAATTCCTTCGCCAGGCCGAAGTTGATGTTGATGGACTTGGCGTGACCGATGTGCAGGTAGCCGTTCGGCTCCGGAGGAAAGCGCGTGTGCACGCGCCCGCCGTACTTGCCGGTTTTCAGATCAGCGAGGATGATCTCGCGAATGAAATTAGATGGCGCCGGAGCGGCGTCTGGCTCGCTTGTCGGATTGGTCATTGCTTTTCAGGATTGCGCGAAACGAGCTCGATGGCTTGGGCAATGCGCTGCAGGCACGCTTCGCGGCCCAACACTTCCAGTGTCTCAAATAGCGGAGGCGCGTTCTTGCGGCCGCACACTGCGACACGGATGGGCTGGAACATCTGGCCCGCTTTGATTCTTAGTTGGTCAGCGCCGGCGCGGAGGCTCGTTTCCAGGCCAGCATGGGTGAACTCGGCGACGGCTAGAATTTCGCGCCCGTTTTCGAGCACCCGCAAAGCCAAGGCGCGATCGCCCTTTTGCGGAATCAATTTCGCGGCGTCGTAAGGCGGCAGCTGGTCGACAAAGAAGAAGTCGGCGACCGTGACGACGTCGCGCAAGGTCTTGATGCGTTCCTGGATCAGCGGCGTTACTTGGCGCATCTTACCCGGCTCGACGCGAAATCCTGCGGCGCAGGCGAATGGCAGAAGCTGTTCGGCCAAAACTTCGACCGGCAGCGTACGGATCAGCTCGGCGTTCAGCCACATGGCTTTCGGATCGATGGGATCTTCGTCGGTGAAGTTGACTACGGCGTTGTGGCGCTGGATGCCTTCGAAAGAGAAAGCGTCTACCAGTTCCTGGCGCGTCAACTGCTCGCGGTTGTCTTTGGGCGACCAGCCGAGCAGGCACAGGAAATTGACATACGCGTGCGCGAGGAAGCCGGCGTCGCGGTAGGTGAGCACGCTGACCACCGGTCCGTGCCTGCGCTTGGATAGCTTCGAACCATCGGGCGCGATCAACAGCGGCAAGTGCGCGAACTGCGGCGGCACCGCGCCCAGCGCTTCGAAGATCAGCACGTGCTTGAAGGTGTTGGTGAGATGGTCCTGGCCGCGGATGATGTGGCTAATGCGCAGGTCGACGTCGTCGGCGCACGAAGCCATGTGATAAGTCGGGACGCCATTGCTGCGAAGGAGCGCGAAGTCCTCAATATCGGCGGGCAGCTTGGCTTGGTTGCCGTAGACGGCGTCTTGAAATTCAACGGCGCGAGAAGTCTCGCGGGGAACGCGAAAACGCAGTACGAAAGGCTCGCCGGCATCGGCACGCCGCTGGCTCTCTTCAGGCGACAGTTCGCGCATCGCGGCATTGAACAGCCATGGGCCGCCATCGTAGCCTTTTTCTTCTGCGTCCGCCGAAGCCGGCGTGAAGTCGCGATAGGCCAGGCCTTTTTCAAGGATCTGCCACGCCAGCCGCCGGTGCAAATCGCCGCGCTGCGACTGATGATACTCTTCGTCCCAGCCCATATCGAGCCACTTCAAGCCGTCAAAAATCGAATCGAGCGAGGACTGCGTGTTGCGGTCGACGTCCGTATCGTCAATGCGGAGGACCATCGTCCCCTGGTTGTGGCGCGCGAACAGCCAGTTGAAGATGAACGTCCGGGCACTGCCGATGTGCAGATACCCGGTGGGTGATGGGGCAAAGCGAACGCGCAGCATGAAATCTCAGGATACAGGACGCGGGGACGAGCCTACCACTTGCGCGTGGAGTGCCTGCATTTCTTCGATGGAGAGCTGTTCGGCGCGTTTGGCGGTGGCGGGGATTGCATCCAGCACAGCCTTGTCGTAACGGCCGAGCAGGTTGTTGCGGATCTTTTTGCGCTTTTGCCGGAAGCAGAGGCTGGCGAATTCGAGAAAGGCTTTCCGGTCCTGCGGCGGCGGACCGGTTCTCGGGATCAACCGGACGACCGCCGAGTCGACTTTGGGTGGAGGGCGAAACGCCTTGGCCGGGACGGTAAACATCAGCTCCGGCGTGCTGAGAAGCTGCGTCTGCACGCTGAGGAAGCCGTAATTGCGAACGCCTAGGTGCGCGGTCAGGCGCTCGGCAACTTCGAGCTGCACTAGGAACACCGCGCGCTCGAGCAGCGGGCCGAGAGCGAGCGTCTTCTCGACAATCGGCGATGTGATGTAATACGGCAGATTTCCTGCCACCGTGACCGCGCCCCACTGCGCGAGGCCGGTCTTTAAGACATCGGCTTCCAGGATGGTGAGGCGGGGTTCGTTGCGGAACTCAGCACGCAAATATTGGACCAGGACTGGGTCGACTTCGATCGCGATCACGCGCTCGGCACGGACCAGCAAATTTGAAGTGAGCGATCCACGGCCGGGCCCGATCTCCACCACTGTGCCGGCCTTTTCCGGGCACGCTGCTACTGCGATGCGCTCCAGGATTTCTTGCCGAACTAAGAAGTGTTGGCCCAGGCGCCGTCCCAAGCGACTATCTTGCCACGCCCCCAGCGCACAGTGCTGCGATAGACTGATTTGCGACGCTCACCCGGAGAAACAAAATTGCAGTTTGGCATCTTCGATCACTTGGACGACAGCGGTGTGCCGCTTACAGAACATTTCGAGAATCGCTTGCGGCTGATGGAGGCCTATGATCGCGGCGGCTTCCGTTCTTACCATATGGCGGAACATCACGGCACGCCGCTCGGCTTCGCTCCATCACCCGCGGTCTTTCTGTCGGCTGCGGCGCAGCGTACCCGCCGGCTACGCTTCGGGCCTTTGGTGTTCTTGCTGCCTCTGTATCATCCGCTGCGGCTTATCGAAGAGATCTGCATGCTGGATCAGATGAGCGGCGGACGCCTGGAATTGGGCATCGGGCGCGGAGCCTCACCGATCGAGGTCGGCCTGTTCGGAGTAGAGTCTTCTGAAGCGATGGCGCGCTACCAGGAGACGCTGGAGATCGTTCTTCAGGGCCTTCGCTGCGACGAATTGACGTACAACGGAAAGTTCTACTGGCTGGACCGCGTGCCCATGGTCATGAAGCCTGTGCAGCGTCCGCATCCGCCGTTGTGGTACGGGATCTCGAATCCCGGCACGAGTGTGTGGGCGGCGGCGAACAACGTGAACGTCATTGGGCTGCTTCCTGCACCGGTGCTGCGCCGCATCAACGATCGTTATCGCGCCGAGTGGGGACGTCTCGGCAAGGCAGAGGCTGAGCTGCCGTTCCTGGGCGCGTCCCGGCACATGGTCCTGGCCGAAACCGACGCTGACGCCCGCGCCGCGGCTTGCCATGCTTATCCGGCCTGGCGCACAAACATGGAACGGTTGTGGAAGCAGCGCGGTGTTCCGTTTCCGCTCGACTTGCCGAATGCGTTTGATGACTATCAGCGCGCCGGCTTCGGGTTCGCCGGGACAGCCGCGGGAGCCAGGGATTACATCCGGGAACAGGTGGCGACGGCACGTATTAACTATTTGGTGTGCGGCGTTGCGTTCGGCACGCTGCCGTTGGGCGCGGCCTTAAGAACCGCCGATCTACTGGCTCGCGAGGTGATCCCGGCCTTCGCGGAAGACACGCGGGTGACCGATGCGGGCTGATAGCTACTCCGAGTTCAGCCCCGGACGTCGATGCGGCTGTTGCTGCGGAATGAGATACGGATGGTGCCGGCCACGCCGCGGCCGAAGGTCGTCGCAGGCCAGAATTCGGTGAACAGCAGACTGTTCTCGATATTGCGGCGCAATTCGTCGCTTTGCTGGCCGGGGGCGCTCACGATGGTGTAGTCCACAATCCGACCCTGATCATCCAGGCGCAAATCGACTACTGCGTCGCCGTCGCCGAAGGCAATCGGCGCGGTGCACTTCAGCATCGGCTGCGTGCTGAGCATGGTGGGAACATCACCCGGCGAGATGGAGGCGAACGCGGATTGGAACGTGGGCACCAGAGAGCTGAACAGGAATACCGCGGAGCACAAGCCCCCGATCGCGGGCAAAGCCACGGGCCGCATCAAGTTGCGAATCGTGAGTTCGAGACCGTCGCGCCAGTGGCTCCAACGGCCGGCGCCGCGCGCCGACTGCGCACGCACCTTCGAAGCGGTTACGCGTAGCCGCACCGTCAAGTCTGCAGGAGGTGTCCGTTGGGGCAGAGACAGCAGCGCCTGGCGCTGTTCCAGATATTTCCTCGACTCCAATGCACACTCCGGGCAGGAAGTCAGGTGGAGTCTCACCGCGCTCCGATCCTGGTCGGAAACCGCGTCATCCATGTAAGCCGACGCAAGGCGTCGAACGGCAAAGCACTCCATACTATTCCGTCAACGGCTGGCTCGGCCAGGCGGCGACGTTCGCCTCCCGTTCCAACCGTCCTTCCAGAACCTTCCGCAATGCCTCGCGGCCTCTCAAGATGCGAGACTTCACGGTCCCCAGAGAAACGTTCAACACCGAGGCGATGTCCTCGTAGCTCAAATCCTCGATGTCACGCAAAACCACGGCAGCGCGAAACCTCGGATTCAGCTTGTCGAGCGCTTGCTCCAGCAAGGCACGGGTTTCGCAATCCGCGGCGTAGTCGTAGGGGGACCGGCCGGGATCCGCCAGATTGTCTTCATAATTCGCGGCACCTTCTTCGGCTACCAGCGCTACTTCCTGCCGCTGGTGCCGCGAGAACCAGCGCCGGTGGTTGTATGCTTCATTGACCGCGATCCGATAGATCCAGGTCTTCAGGCTGCTGCCGCCGCGGAAAGACCCGATGTTGCGGAAGACCTTCAAAAAGACCTCTTGCACGATGTCGGGCGCTTCCGCCGGATCGCTCATCAACCGGCACACCAGGTTGTACACCGGCTGCTGAAAGCGCTGAATCAGAATTTCGTAGGCCTCTTCTTCGCCCCGGCACAATGCCCCAACCAGTGCATCCTCTTCGGCGAAAGAGAACAAGCAGCCGTCAATATGTAGACCAACAGTAGTGTCCGCCACAGCCGTCTACTCAGATTTTAGCTCAAACATCGAGCATCGTTAATGAAGTAGACCCCACTCACGCTGGAAAAGTTCCGGAAGCCGGCGGAGGAGGTCTATCTTGTTGATAATTAGGGCGTGGGGAAGGAGCCCTCCCCACGAGGATCCCCAGTTCTTACGGCTCGTTGGCGAAAAGGTCCGCCATCACGTTCACATTGCTGTCGCAGGCGTGGTTCAGGCAGGGCAAACCGAGGGCGCCTTCGATGGACTTGAGCAGCGAGAAGTGATTGTAGGCTTTTGAACTCTGTATGCCGTGCACGCCGTAGCTGGTATCCACGATCGTCAAAACCTGGTTGATATTGGGAGCGATGCTATAGTCGTTTTCGTCCCACAAAATCACGATCGCGTTGCGGCTCTGAAACCAAACGGGCGATTGCTTGATCGCCGTCACCAGGCGGCGCAGCGCTACATCGCCGGCAGCCATCAAAGCCGGGTTCAGTCCAGCCTGAGTGCCGTTATCGTTCGGATCATAGGCGCAGAAGGGACCGGCATTGCCGCGTCCGTGCTGATCGTTGCACTGATTGGGGGCGATGAACGAGAACGTCGGGACGTCGCCGGTGGCCAGGTCCTTGTAGAGAGCGTCGAAACCCACGATGTTGTCCATGCCGCTGCCCGGAATCAAGCCTTCCTGGATGCTGGCGAAATAAACAAACGGATCGTGCTTGGCCGCGTACAGATATACGAGGTCGCTGGAGGTCAGGGGAGGAGTGAGAGCCGGGGTGATCTTGGTGAAATCGGTGAGGGTGGTGTAGACTCCGTCACTGTAGTTGACGCCGTCGGCGCCCTGCAACGGCAGGCTTTCCTGATAGCTCTTCCAGGACTTGCCAGTCTCCGCCAGCTGATCGGCGATGGTCTTGCCAGCGGTGTTGGCGGCGGCCGGGATGGATTGAACGCCGTCCAGACTGAGCAAGCCCGGAGGGCCGCTGGTTTCGTTGGTCGTGTCAATGGCAGGCGTTTCGGCATCCGTGCCCACTCCCTGAATGGGGCAGACGGCACCGCTGGAGGGAGTGTCTGTGTTAACCTTTCCCGAAATCAGGTTGGGGGTGCACTCGATGTTGTGCCAGTCCGGAGGGTTGTCGCTGCGCACGCCGAAATTGGAGCCTCCCACCACTTCCAGATAGTTCGTCGAACTGGGATGTCCGATGGCGAGAAAGTTCGTCGCGCTGTTGGCGAGGTTTGCCTCCTGGGTAGTGAATGGCGCGTTAGGATTGTTGAGGACCTGGCTGTAGCTGTGGTTCTCCATCATGATGACGAAGACATGGTCCAGATGCGGCATGTTGCCGGGAATGAGCCCCTCGGCAGCATACAGCGTGTTGATCGCGGCTGCGGCCAAGCAGCCGAGCATGACGGCCTTGCTTTTCATTGTGATCACCTTTCGTTAGACATTGCGGCCTCCTCATTACTGCTGTGGGGGGCTCAGCTTCATGCCAATCTAACAGCGGATCACGACGATCTCGTTGCAGTCGGATGAATCTCTTATGAAAGGCGGGATCTGTTAGCATCAAAGCGATGCCGCTTGGCAACATTGCGAAACAAATCGCGCAGCAGGCGATTGGCAATCAGGTCAAAGAGGTCCTTGCCGGCCAGGAAGCGCAGGTGCCCGGAAATATTCCTGCAGGTCACGAGGCCGAAAGCATCAGCGGCGTCATTCTGGCCGAATTGCAGGCCATGCAAAGGGCCGCCAAGGAAAATGAAGAACTAGTGATCCTTCTACATAACGGCATCGAGACGCTTCGCGTGCTCGAGATTTTCGTTCCCTCACCGGACGTGATCGTGCTCGCCGGCCTCGATGCCGAGAAAAATGTCACGCGGGTTGTTTCCTCGGCCACGGCGCTGCAACTTACCTGTAAGGTGCGCAAGCTGGAGCCGGAGGCGAAGGCGACGGCTGTGCGCTTTCTCCTGCCCAAACCAAAAGCCAAGTAGGTCGTTCCGGCGGGGCGGTGTCAGGCGCTACTTCAGCTCCATCATCATCGCGCTGCCATTGCCGTGGTCCAGAGACTCGGTGTGCGCGCGATTGCCTTTGTTGAACCGGATGTCGAACGCCTTGTACTGATTTAGCTTCTTCGCGCCGTCAGGCGTCGTCGAGACCAGGGCGGTGTCCTCCAGATAGACCACCACCACGTCTTTGTCGTGGAAATGCATGGGCGTCGGCTCGCCGGGATTCCAGCGGTAGGACCAAACGACGACGCGACCGTTCTCCAGTAATTTCCTGACGTGCGGGCGCGGAAACGCCAGCGGGTAGCCGGTTTTGTTCTCGTATCGCGGCATCGGATGATCCTTGAGCTCGATAATCAGCGAACGCGGTGGGTTGCTGTCCGCGGAGCTGCGCTCATTCCGTGGATCGCCCTTGGGGCTGAAAGACGCGGTTCGCAATTTTGGCCCCGCAATCCACATCACAACCGCGTCGGTATCGTGCCCGCGAGCCGGATTTGTCTGGCCCTTGGTCCATTGGACATCCCAAACGGTGACTCGATCGTTGTCGATGACTGGCTTCAGTTCCTGAGCGTGCAAAGCAGCGCACAGGAGCAGGAAGGCGATGAACTTGGCGGCCATGGGCGAGGACCTCTCCGGGAAGTAACTTTGTGACACGCGGGCTTTATTCCAATTAGCATAATTCGCTGGCACAAGCAATAGTATTGAACTTACCGGTGAGTTGGTTTATTCTCGATGAACGCCCGGCGAAACCTTCATTCAAAGCCGGCGCTTGCGAGACGGAGGACCGCATGACGAATTCTTATCGATTCGGGACTTATTTGGTAATCGGCGCGCTCACGCTGGCTAATTCACTGGCTGGAGCAGCCGCGCATGAAAAAACGCAAAACATCACGGTCACGGCGACGGACCAGGCGGCCGCCGCGTCCACGTCCCCTTCTTCGGTGCATGCCTTAGGACTGTCCGGAGTGAATCGCCAGGCTATGTGGATCACGGAAAAACCGGTCGGCCAATTCTTCGCCGCGGGGAAGCACTCCAACTTCAAGGGGCCGTCGGGTTTTTTCCCTGGCGACGTAAGCGATCCGTCGCACGGCCCGGTGGTGACGTTCGCGGAGTCCCACGGCATTTACGTGAATTGCCTGCCGAACTGTTGGGGCACCCCCGCGAGTTTCCTGAACGACCTCGGCGAGAGCCAGATGATTCACATTGCGGACTCCTACGTGGGTGCCTTTGCGAACGACCGTTACACCGTGGGCACTGGGGGACTGCTGACCGGCGCACTGCCGCCCGTGCTGTACGACGCCGATATTATCGCGATCGCGCATGCAGGCGCCGCGGCCTTCGGCACCGGTTACCATCACGTCTATCACATCTTCCTTCCGCCCGGACAGGATGTATGTTTCACTGGAAGCTCGCCGCTGGAATGCTACTCGCCTGATAACCCCAGTACGTTTTACTTCTGCGCTTATCACGCCAGCGTGGATTTCTCCGACATCGGGCACGTACTTCTCACGGTGGAGCCGTTCCAGAATGTGCCGGGATGCCAGGTCCAGTCGCCCAGTCCGAATGGCTTGCTGGTGGATTCCACCGCCGACGTACTTTCGCACGAGACGTTCGAGACGATTACCGACCCGGATGGCGACGCCTGGTGGAATCACTTCGACTTGGCGCTGTTCGGCTCGGAGATTGCCGATGAATGCCAGGACTTCAATTTCGGCTATAACACCGTCAACCTGAACGGGAAGAACTACGAGATCCAGCCGGAATATTCGAATCTATTCCACGGTTGCGTTACGGGGCCGTTCAAGTTGCCTTAGCGGCGGCGATGACCTGCTCGTAGTACTGCTCATACTGCGGGATGATCGAGGAACTGGCGAAGCGCTCCACGGCGGTCCGGCGGGCCGCTTGCGCCATTCGTTCGTGCAGGTTTTCGTCGGTTAACAGCTGGATGACGCGCGCCGACTGCGCCTGAATGTCGCCAACCGGTTCGAGGAATCCATCCACGCCGTCAGTGACCAGCTCCGGCAGACCGCCGACGCGCGTCGCCACTGGAGGGACGCCGCAGGCCATTCCTTCGAGCGAGCCCAGCCCGAAGGACTCCATTTCGCTCGGCATCAACAGCACGTGCATTTCGGGGAACAGGCGCTCCACGTGGTCCTGCTTACCCAGAAACGTGACGTGGCTCTCCAGGCCTAATTCCCGCGCCAGGCGGTGCGCTTCGGGACGGTCCGGCCCGTCGCCCACCATATAGAGGTGGGCGGACGTTTCGCGCAGCACCTCGGCGAGGATGCGAATGCAATCCATCACGCGCTTCACAGGCCGGAAGTTGGAAATGTGCATCAACTTCTTTTCGCCGCTGGGCCGGCTCTCCAGCGGCTGGTAGATGTCCGTGTTCACGAAATTGTAGATCACGCGGATGTCGTTGTGGATGCCGAACACTTCGTAAGTCTGGCGGCAGACGTCCTGGCTGACGCTGGTAATGCCGTCCGACTTTTCAATGGAGAACTTAGTGATGGGGAAATAAGAGCGATCCATGCCGACGATCGTAATGTCGGTGCCGTGCAGCGTGGTAATGAACGGCAGACGGCGGCGCGAGGCCGTGAGCTGCTGGGCCAGCAGCGCGGCGGTGGAGTGCGGAATCGCGTAGTGCACGTGCAGCAGATCCAGATCGTAGTCGTCGGCCACCTCGGCCATGCGGGACGCCAGCGCCAGGCAGTACGGCGGATATTGGAACAGCGGATAAGTGGACACTTCCACTTCGTGATAGTAGATGCGGGGCGTGCCCGGATCCAGCCGGATTGGATTGGCGTAGGTAATGAAGTGGATGTCGTGGCCGCGATTGGCGAGTTCCAGACCCAGTTCCGTGGCGACGATGCCGCTTCCGCCATACGTTGGATAGCACGTGATCCCGATGCGCATGCTGTACTAGATTACAGCCTCGCGGTGGAAGACTCTAGTTTTCGGCTTTCAGTAGCTCTACTCGAACAGGGCTGCGAGGGGGACACTCACGTCAGGGTCTTGGGTTTCGAGGATACCTGAAGCGGCCTCCACCATTCCGGACTTTGTGACTATATAGCCTTTCTTGAGGCGCGGGTTGATGATCCAGATGTAGGGAACGCCGAAGCGCAGGTAATCGTCGATCTTCTCCTGCATGTCTTCCATGGTGTCGTCCTTGGAGAGGATCTCGATGCACAGGTGAGGCGGCGAGGTGAAGATTTCTTCCTGATATTGAGAGGTCTCGACCACGGTCACGTCCGGGATGCGGAAGCGCGCGGGACTGACTTGCACGCGCTGTTCAGGATACACTTTGAGACCCAATTCCTTCGAACGAGTGCCAAAGAACAGAATGAGATTTCGTTGGATAGTGCTGTGTGTTTTCTCGCCCAGATTCCGCTCCACGATCCGGCCGTCGACGTACTCGCGGTCGGGGTCGTAAGTGGTGGTCAGATACTCGGCCACCGGGATGAGGGTAGCGGCGCCCATAGCTCTAGCGTACTCAATTGCGGGCGGGCACTAGCGTGGCCACGCCGATTTGGCCGTGAATGTTATGGTCCGGACCCGGAATATCGCCGCCGCCGAACCAAACGGTGACGTGGTCCCCGTTGGCGGCGACAGTCGGATCACAGATCACTTTCGAGTCCCAGGCTTGATCGCCGGCAATAACCAGCGGCAGCTTCTCCCAGTTCACGCCGTCGCGGGAACGGGCCAGTCCGAGCCGCCGCATCTCGCCGCGATCGCGGCCGGTGTAGAGCATCCAGTAATATCCGTGCGCGGTCCAGATGGCCGGCTCGCCCAGGCCGTTTTCATCGAACGCGCCGTATTCGCCCAATTCGAGAATCGGATTGCGGCGCAGCTTGGACCAGGTGATGCCATCGTCTGAAACGGCGACACCCAGCCGCTGCCGCCGCGCGCGATCCATTCCGAGAAAGAACATGTAGTAGCGCTGGCCAATGCGAATGACGTCCGGATCGCCGACGCCCTGCTCGTCCCAACTGCCTCGCGGTCCCGGGGGGAGCACCGGCGGGCCGTTGCGTTCCCACGAATGCCCGTTGGTGGAGCGAGCCAGGCCGATCTGATTCGGCTGTCCGGCCTGGTAGTAATAAAGCAGGCCGCCGCGATCGCCGGCGATGACTGATCCATTTGCGGCGATGGCGCCGGCTTCCCAAGTATGCGGATCGGGCGAAAGCATCTGGCCTTCCTTCTGCCAGACCAGGCCGTCTGCCGAGACCGCCAAGCCGGTGCGCCAAACCTTGCCGTCGAAGCCCGAGTAAAGATTGTAGTAAGCGTCGCCCTGGCGGATGACGGAGGGATTCAAGACGTCAACGGCGTCCCATTCGCCCGGGCTGCCGCGCTTCAATACAGGATCGGGACGCGCTTCCCAACGCCAGCTCACCGCCGGTCCGCCAGGTTGTTCGGGCAAGGTGAAATCACGATAGCGCCCGCATCCAGCTCCGCACACAACAATGACGGAGAGGGAAAGAACCACGCAGGTGGTTCGCATCAGATAGCGAGCCGGACCTTCAGTCCCGCGCCTTGGCCGGGCTTGGAATCCAGTGTCAGGTCGCCGCCCAGCGTACGCACCCGCCGCTTGATGCTCATGGGGCCCAGCCGCAGCAGTTCCAGCTCGTCCAAGGTATAGCGTCCGCTGAAGGGGAATCCGTTGCCGTTGTCTTCGATCATGATCTCCAGAACACTATCGGATCGCGCGACACTCACCGCAACCCGGGAGGCCGAAGAGTGTTTCTGGACGTTGTAGAGGGCTTCGCGGACAATCTGCAGCAGTTCGAGCGAAATCTCGGGCTCGGACGGCTCCAGGAACTCGGCGCTCACGAACGTGGCTGGAATCCCGCTGTCCTTCTGGAATTGCTCCACCACGCGGCGCAGGGTGGCGTTTAAGCTTCCTTCGACGTCCACCGGGCGCATGCTTCGCACGAAGGCCCGCAGTTCGTTCACCTGGCCCTTACAAAGCTCCTGGAGTTGCAGCAGTTCCTCGGTGGCGGCGGTCAAATCGCGCGCGAGCAGCTTGCGAATGATCTCCAGCCGCATTTGAAAGCTGATAAAGCTTTGCAGGGGTCCGTCGTGGAAGTCGGCCGCGATGCGCTGGCGCTCGGATTCGCGCGCCTTTTCGGCGTCGTAGCGGTACAGCACCGTCTGGCGCGACGCGTTGGAAAGCCGTTCTTCCAAATATTCGCGCTGGATCGCCAGCACGCTGCCCAGGATGCCCGCCGCGATCAGTGCCGGCCGCAGCAATTCGGCAGAGTGCAGCGTTGGAACAACATACAAAAGCGTAATGGAAGCTCCGGCGACGGCAATTGTTTTCCACCAGGGGTGCAGCATGACGGCCACCAGAATGACGTAGGCGTAAAACACGGAGCTGATCCAATAGCTGTAGGTGGAGCCGCTGATCGCCGAGATGAAGAAAAATACGAAGTCCAGGATCAAGGCCAGCGTCGGGTAGCCGGAATCCTCCAAGCTGCGCCAGAACAATGCAACGCAGGCGTAGATGATATACACCGCGAAGAGGATGACGGTGTCGGTCCAAACGAAGCTGGAGGAGACCAGTTCTATGGCGAGACAGCTCATGCCGAGCAGGATGCGGATGAGACTGAGGAGCCGTCGCCAGGAGGTTGGAAGCATTAGAGTAAAAATTGCGGCATCAGTTGGCGAGTGACGCCTACGGCTGAATGTATAGCCGTACGCGATTACTCTGCTGTCCTTCCGCCTCCAGGTAAAGCTCCGCTGGGCCTGTGTTGGTGAGCCGCGGCAGCTGAATTTCGATCAGGTAGAAGCCCACATAGCCCGGCGCGAGCGTGGCTTGAGTTACGTCAATGGGCGCTCCGTCCAGGTAAGCGCGCACCGTGGCGGCCACCTGCGGAGGATCGTTGAGCGGAGCGGCTAATCCGGTGGGCCAATCCGGCGTGACGCGGCCGAGTCCGGTAGCGAGAATTTGCAGGCGCGCGCCGGCGTGAGTGGGCTTGCTGGCGTCCAGAAGCACTCCGCTGGACGCGTCCATGATCAAAGGAGTCCCCTCGGGGTCGACAAAAATGGCCGGCGATACGCTCTGCAGAGGCAGGCCGAACGTGAGCCGGCCTTCGCCCGGCGCGTCCAGGGAAAGAGTAACCGTGCTTCCCTTGGCTTCAAACGGCACTTGAATCTGCGAAGCGGTTTCGGAGGCATCCAATACCGGGACCGTCGTGTCGCCGGTGCGCGCGGATTCCACCCGCGCCCCTAACACGCTCAGCAAGGCCCCGGGCGCCGCGGGCCGTGCGCTGTAATCCGCCGCATTGACAATGCGTGGATCGCGCAGCCGATGCGGCGCGATTGCTGCGTACACTCCGTAGCCTTCCACGGCCACGTAAAGTTGATTGCCGCCGGCGTCCAGCTTCACATCGGTGGCCGGAGCCGCGGGCAGTCCAAGGCTTAAGGATGTCCAGGCCGCCGGCCGGCCGGCCGCGCCCAGATCCGTCGTCGTGTAGAAAACGCCCGCGTCCGTGGCCACATAGATTGCGCCGCTCGCACGATCGGCAGCCACCCCGTGGGCCGCTGCGGTGTCGGGGAGATTAGCAGTAATGTCGTCCCAGAATCCGCCGCCGTTCATGGTTCTGAGGACGTAGGCAGGTTTCCCCGGATTGGCTGAGGCGCTGTTCTTCGCGCCCAGGGCCGCCACGGCCACGCGCGGGTCATTGGGATCCACCCAGATTGACTCCACGCGGCCGAAATCGCCCAAGCGGAACGGAACTCCCCAGGTGGCGCCGGCGTCGGAGGAAACCCGGAGACGTCCGTCCGAGTCGCCTGCATAAATGTAGTCTTTCGCGGTGGCAATCGCGGTGATCGATCGACCCAATACTTGGGACAAGGCCGATTTGATGTTCTCCTCCCGCTGGACCTCGAGGCCATCGGCCGGCCGCCAAGCGGTCTTTTCGCCCGGCGCCCACTCGATCTCGAAGTCGCCCGGGCTGACCGACATCCGAATTCCCCGGGTTCCGGTGGGCAGCCCCAGGAAGCGACGAACGGGAAGGTTCGGCAGGAAATCGTTCAGACCGCTCCAGGACAAACCGCCATCCACCGATCGCCAAACGCCCCAATTCGAGGCAACGACCACTTCGTCGGGGTCCCGCGGCGAGACAGCTATGGCCGAAAGCCCTCCGCCCAGTACGGAGTGCCCTTTGTAGGCTGTCAGATTGGACCAACTCTGCCCTCCGTCATCCGACCGGTAGGCGTTTTGTCCGATTCCGTACAAGCGGCTCGCGCCCGCCGGCTGGTTCGCCAGCTTGAAAAGCGGCTCGGGTGTCCGGTAGTTGGGGGCGTAATGCTCTGGCGGAACCGTCATTCTAGGATCGCCGGTCAGCCGCCACTGCTCGAGATCCTTGGTCTGGAAGATCCGGCCCGAGGCTGTCCGGGCATAGAGGATGGCCCCGTCGTCGGAGTACCAGACCCGGTCCACCGGGCCCGTCGCCAACCCTGGGAGGCCGATCTCCATGGCCGAGGTGCCGACCCGCCGCCATCCAATACCAGCTTGCTGCGCCTGGCCGTACCAACACACCAGCGCCAGCGACCCCGCAAACGTTATCACCCGGATTGTGGCGCTACGACACATAGATCGAGTCTATTGTAACCCCTTGACTCAGCCGATCCCTTCGAAGAGATTGAATTTAAGCCAGTTCGTCAGATCTATTGCAAACGGACACCTTCTTGCTACGCACTTTTGATGGTAGACTGAGTTGTCACTGGCGGGGGAAGTAATACTCCACATAGTACTTTAGTGTGGGATCGGCTAGTTTCGTCTGTTTCTTTATGAGGAGAAGGGGCACCTATAGACTGGTAAGCACGCTGGTAGCCGCCTTAGCTGCGCCTGTGTGTTTCGCTCAGTTATTCCCTGCCTCCCAGGAAGCCGCCGCCAGGGTCGTCTCGTTGACGGGCCAGGTCTCCGTGCTGAAGGATTCGCAGCCTTGGGCGCTGAATGCCGGTGATTTCGTCCAGGCCCAGCAGGTGATCATCACGGGTCCGGACGGCTTCGCCCGTTTTGAAACTTCCGACGGAAGCTCTTTCGAGGTCTATCCGAACTCGAACATCATTTTCCGCAAGAATCCGGGCAGCCTGCGCGATTTGCTGGACATGTTCGTCGGCCGCGTGAAAATACACATCCAGAGGTGGGGAGGCCAGCCGAACCCCAATCGGGTGGTGACCCCAACGGCCGTTATTTCTGTCCGCGGAACGACCTTTGATGTTAGCGTGGACGATGACGATGAGACCACGATCGTATCGGTAGAAGAAGGCTCGGTCGAGGTTCGTCACGCGCTGAAACCGGGCAGTCCCAAAATCGTGAACGAGGGCGAAACCCTGCGTGTTTACCGCGATGAGCCCCTGGCCAAGAGCGTGATCGACAAGGGCGAGATGTGGCGGCGCATCCTGCACGGTATAGGGGATGCAGCGTATCGCGTGGCCATCACTCAGCCCGGCCGCGGCGTCAGCCTTCCGGGTTGCGGCGGGTGCGGTACCAACGGCCAGGGCGCGCCTCCGCCTCCACCGAAGGCTCCTCCCCCGGGCACATCGACGCCGACTGCGGCGCCCCCGCCGTAGCAGGCGTCCGGCGTTCGAATCCTGAGTGAACTGTGCAACACTAACAACAGGATGAAGTCCGTCTGTGTGCTCTGCTTTTTGACTGCTTCCCTCGGATACGTTCAGGCTCAGACCTCGGATGCCAGCGTTGCAACGGAGTGGGACGTCCAGAAGCTACTGCAGAGTCTGGCCCTACAAGCCCAACATCTCACCCCCGTGATGGATCAAGTGCACCCGGAGAGCTGGGTGTCCAAGGGCGCCCCCCAAACCTATGCCGTACAGTGGAAAGCCGCGCAGGCGGAGTTGAAATATCTCCTGAATTCCAGCGCGGCATTTTCGCAGCAGCCGGAACGGCTGACGCTCGGGCTGGACACATACTTCCGCATGCAAGCCATGGAGTCGACGCTCGGGTCGTTGATTCAGGGCCTTCAGAAGTATCAAAGTCCTGATCTGGCGAGACAACTGCAGCTTGTAGTGAACGAGAACAGCACCAATCGCGATCATTTGCGGCAGTATGTCCAAGATCTGGCGGCGCAAAAAGAGCAGGAATTCACGATCGCCGACCGCGAAGCGCAAACTTGCCGCGCTGCTCTGTTCCGACAAACTTCGCCGAAACGCAGTAAGGTGGCGCGCTAATGATCGCGAATCCAGCTATTTTCACTTGCAGCATTTGCGGCGAGGCCTCCACGGAGATCTGCGCCTACTGCACCAAAGACGCGTGCGCGAACCACCGCTGCGAGCGCTGTAAGCGCTGCAGTGATTGCTGCGAATGCGAAGTGCCGCTGTCGGCCGGCGAGACTGAGCCGGTGGCAGAGCCGGAGGAACCGCCGGAAACAACCGCCTTTGCAGTGAGCGCGGGCTCTGAGGACGAAGCGGCAGCAGGCCTAGAAGAGGCGCCGGAAACGGCAGAAGCGGAAGCCTCGGACGCCTCGGACGCGGAAATGCCGGAGTTCGAGGCTTTGCTGCCGAAATCGCCGGACGAGCAACTGTAGCGGGTGACCGCGACACGCCGCATCCTGGTTCACGGCCACCGCGGCGCCCGGGCCGTCTATTCCGAAAACACCCTCGCAGGCTTCTCGTACGCCATCGAAGCGGGCGCGGACGCGTTGGAGTTGGACGTCGCGGTGACCAAGGACGGCGCAGTTGTGGTCACACACGACCCGCACATCAACCCCGAGATCTGCGCGGGGCCGCAGCCCGGCGCCGCCATTCGCGATTTGACGTTCGCTGAGCTGCGCGAATACGACTGCGGTTCGCGGGTGAACCCGCGCTTCGCACGGCAGCGCCCGGTGCCCGGCGCGCGAATTCCAACGCTGGCTGAGGTGCTGAGGCTCGCCGGCGAGGGCAACGTTCAGCTTGATATCGAGATCAAGAGCTTTCCGGAGCACCCGGAATTGACGCCGCCGCCGGACGTTTTTGCGCGGTTGGTGCTGGATGAGATTCGGGGCCACGCGATGGAGTCGAGCGTAGCGGTGTTGTCGTTCGATTTCCGGGTGTTGCGAGCGATGCACGCCCTCGCGCCCGCGATCCGGTTGGCCGCGCTGTGGGAAGGCGAGCTGCGGCCATTTGTAGAAACGGCGCGGTCGGCGGAAGCGAGCATCGTCTCGCCGATGTTTCCGCTGGTTACGCCCGTGCAGGTGGAAGCCGCGCATCTGGCCGGCCTTCAAGTTGTCCCCTGGACCGCCAATGCGCCGGAGGACTGGCAAAAACTCCTTGATGCCGGCGTTGACGGAATCATAACGGACGACCCCGCAGCGCTAATTGCTTTCTTGAAGGCGGTGGGGGCGCGATGAGTATGAGGAATGCCACGCGTCCGGCTTTTGCTTCTGCTTGCGGCTGCACTGCCCGCGCCAGCACAGTATGTAGGTTCAGAGAGCTGGACGAATCTCTCGCCCTGGCGCGTGGCGAACTGAGGGCGGACGCTTTACAAGCGGGCGACAATCTGGCCGGCAATGTCCTGGCAATACTCGACGTAACGGGCGATCAAATCCGACAGCGGAATCGGGTCGCCGGGAATACGATTTCATTCGCGGGATAACGGTCCGATCGTGACCTGCGAGATGATGGCTGCCGTTGTGACGGTGTTCTGAAAATCGTTTCGGTCGCGCAGTGTCGCGCCGCTGGCCAGTTGGCGGGGTTCCGCCGCGACAGGAACGCCTTCTGTCTTGGCGATGACGAGCGTTGGAAAACCGGGATAGGATTGGTACGTCTCTTCCAGCCACCCTGCGAGCGCATCCGCGTCGAACTGGCCGAACGTCGAGATGGAACGCGCCAGGGCTGCCAAAGCGAGCTGGTGGCCCAGGACTTGGCCGTCCAGATCCTGCTGGATGGCCCGGGCCGCCTCCTAGCCGGCTTCGGTCGGCTGCCGTCGCCCCCTGCGACTAAGGTGGCTAGGGTAAACTCCGATTGCGGGTAACCGGAACCTGACGCCGGCGTGATTCGTAGCATTGAATGGGAGACTAGAGTGGCATTTCAGGACTTCATCGAAGAGATCCAGGTGCTGGGGCGAGACTTGGTGGGGAAGGTCAAGGAACTGATCCATCAAGGCAACGTGCGCCGGATCATCGTGAAAGATGAGCATGGCAACACGTTTATGGAGATACCGGTGACGGTGGCGGCTGTGGGGGCCGTTCTCGCGCCGCTGCTTGCCGCGCTGGGGGCGATTTCGGCGCTGGTGGCGAAGTTCACGATCGTGGTGGTCCGCACCGACAACAAACCGCCGGAGGGAAGCGGCACGTCCGCGAGCCACTGAGGGCTCGCTAAGTGATTGTGAAATAAAATACATACCCTGCCTTCTGTATAATGCACGAGTAACGTGCGTGACTCAGAAGGAGGAAATTCGGAATGAAACAATGGATCCGCCCATGCGGGCCGATCGTCATCGCGAGCCTACTCGCTATCGCTATCGCAACAGTTTGTACCGCGAAACCGCCTAAGGCGACCCTTACCGTGCCAAAGGCGTCTTCGCCGGCAGCAATGCCGGCCAATATGGTTAGTTTCTTCGTCGGACTGCAGCAGTGTCCGGACGGCTGGGAGCTTTTCCAGGAGCACGGCTTTATGATTGTCGCTACCGCCGATCCGGGAAGCGTGGGCGAAACGGTTGCGGCGCCAATGAATCCAAAGGCAGCACCAACACACGATCACAGCATTAGCTTCAAGGTTTCACTGAGCTCGAAATCGATTGTGGCAGCCAACGGAGGCAGCAATACCGACGGCGCGGCCCATGGAACCTACACCGGCTCCGCGTCGGCGTCGGGCAGTTCGAATTTGCCGTTCTACGATTTCCTGACCTGCGAATTCACCGGGGGGAGCGGCCAATGAAAGCTTCCCGCGTCATATTCTTGCTGCCGGCGATGCTGTTGGCTCAAGATCCCATACCGCAACTCGCAGTCTCCTATTTCCACGCTCTATCTTGTCCCGCAGGATGGGCTCCCTACGCGCCGGCGCAGGGACGAACGATCGTGCCGGTCGCGCCCAGTAACGGCGTTCTTGCCGCGGTGAATACGCCGCTCAAGGACGGCGAGAACCGCACCCACAGCCACAGCATCAGCACCTCCATCAACACCGGCAGCAACGGCTACATCGCCTTTACCGGGTGCTGTAACGATAGCCTGGCAACCGGAGGAACCAAGTCCATTTCGGCCACGTCCAACGCGGTCAGCGCCAATCTTCCCTATGTCGAACTGCTGGCCTGCCAGAAGCAGGATGCGCCGCAGCCGGGTCCGATTCCGCGGGGAACGGCGATTTTCTACGAAGGCCTGCGCTGCCCCACGGGATGGAGTGAGTTGCAGGATGCTGAGGGGCGTTTCCCCGTCGCCGAGCAGCAACCCTACGGAGCCTTTGGCGGACCGCCGTTGCAGCCTCGCGAGGACCGGGCGCATAGCCTGTCTTACAGCGGGTCGGTTAAGATTCCCGGACAGGCGATCCTCGCATTCGGGGGGGGCGCGGAAGGCTTCGCCAACAGTGGCACGTATCATATTTCCGGAAGCACCAGCTCCTCATCCACCGGAATGCCTTACCTGCAACTGCTGCAGTGCAGCAAGGACTCGGAAGGCGCTCCAATGGTTTCGAGCGTGCTCAATGCGGCGGACTTCGGGTCGGGCGCCGTCGCGCCGGGCCAGATCGTATCGATCTTTGGAGACAACCTGGGTCCGGATCCGGGCGTCGGCGCGCAACTGGTGGACGGGAAGCTCCCGACGAGTCTCGCCGGTGTGCAAGTAAACACACGATTCGGACCGGCGCCATTGTTCTACGTCAGTAAGACGCAGATCAACGCGCAGATTCCCTACGAGACTCTGGTGACAACTTTGGTGGAAGTCGCATATCAGGAGCAGTCTTCGAATCAACTGACCCTTCCGTTCGCTTCGAGCGCTCCTGGGCTGTTCACGAACAACCCACCCAATAGCGACCTGGCGATTGCGGTGCTTGGAAGCCAGTTAGTTTCCGCGCAAGTGCCGATAGCGCAGGGTCAGGAATTCGTGATGTACGCGACGGGCGGAGGACTTACCAGTCCGGCGAGCGTTACCGGCGCTCCGCGGAACCCGCCGTTGGCCATGCCGATCCTACCGGTGACGGTAACCATTGGCGGTGTGGATGCAACCTTGGACTATAAAGGCGCGGCGCCGGGGTTTGTCGGCTTGATGCAGATCAACGCGCATCTGGGAGGCGGCACGCCTTCCGGCAAACAGGCGGTAGTGCTCAAAATAGGGGACGCTACAAGCCCGTCCGGCGTTTACCTCTACGTAAAGTAGCCTCATTCGCGGACCGGGCGGCCCGGGATCAGTGGGATTCTTTGAACTGTTTCCGGGCGGCGTTCCAGACAAATTCGCTCGCAGCCCAGGCCGGCCGAGGCTGGCCTGGCTCGTGAACATAGATGCGCGCGGCGGGAAATCCGCTGTTCATCTGGACGCATTGCGGGAAGCCGTTGTGCAGGAAGTTGGCCCCCATAAGTGTGTCCGCCACGCCCCGGCCGACGCCGGGCAGACCACCACTGCATCGCAATAAGCCGTGCTGCTATTGCCCGTATGGGAACAGCACGCCGGTGATTCGTGAACGCGTCACAACGCGCCGGCCGTTACTGGTCACCATAACCTGCGGCGCTGGCGTGCCCGGTGTTACTGTGGCGGTCGGATCGACCACCGCGGCCCGCACCTCATTGCCGTTGTCGACCACTACGATGCGCAGGGTGAGTGGCGGCGCGCCTGAATTGATCAGCTTCATCGTGCCCGTACAATCCCCATTGATCGAGTAGGTGCCGGTGCCCTGGCGATCAGGCGCCGCGACACCGGTAATCGATCCGTGAATGTTGTCCGTCTGCGTCAAATTGCCATTGCCGTCGAAGTGGGTCAGGGCGACTCCCACAACCGATTCAACCGGACCGCCTGGAGCGGACGGCCTCGTTCCGGTCACGGTGAATCCAAAAGTCCCCTCCAGTGTGGCGTTGGTGCAGACCGGCTGGATGACAAAATCCTGACCTTGCGCCCAGGTGGCTATTGCGGCTGAGAGCAGGATCAACATCGTAGCTTTCATTGCTCATTCCTCCCTGGCAAGGATCTCGTTTTCCGGGGAATTTGGCCATGGAGCCGGTCTTTAGAAGTTCTGAAGCTTTTCTGTAGGGCTATTTCACTGATCCGAAAGTGGTTGAGTGCGCGAATCCATAGTAGAATTGGCCCGACGTGGTTTTGAAGTTTAGTAACTACGAGCTGGATGTAGCGGCCTACGAATTGCGGCGCCGCGGCAGGCCGGTGCGCGTCGAGCGGCTGGCCATGGAATTGATGCTGTTACTGGTGGAACGGCGGGGAACGCTGGTGACGCGGGAGGAGATCGCGGCACACCTCTGGGGCGGTCAAGTATTCCACGATGCGGAGAACGGGGTCCACACGGCCGTTCGCAAAATTCGGCAGGCCTTGAAAGACTCGCCAAAAGATCCCGCCTTTATTCAAACGGTTCCCGGAAAGGGCTATCGGTTTATCGGCTCGGTGATTGTGGCGGATCCCTCAGCTCCGGCCCGGAGCGCTTCTATCGCGGTCCTGCCCTTTGAGAATCTGACGGGGGACCCCAGCCAGGAATATTTAAGCGACGGACTCACTGAGGAGACGATCGCCGCTTTAGGAACGGAGCAATTGGCCGTCATCGCCCGGACGTCGGTAATGCGCTATAAGCACACCAAGAAAACAGCGCGGCAAATCGCCGAGGAGTTGGGCGTGGACTACCTTCTGGAGAGCGCGTTGCGGCGCGACGCGGAAGCAGTGCGGGTGACCACCCGATTGATTCGCGCGCGGGATCAGGCCCAGGTGTGGAATCATCAATACGATCGGGACGCTCAGTCCGCCCTGCAACTGCAGGGAGAACTCGGACGTGCGATCGCGCAACGTATACACAGCGGCCTCGCGCAACGGCCGGCAGTCGCTCACGTGCGGGAAACCACGTCTGACCCCGATGCCTACGACCTGTACTTGAGGGGCAAGCACTATTGGAACCAGATCCGGCCCACCACTCTTCGCCGCGCCATCGAATTCTTCGAGTCGGCCGTATCAAAGGATCCTTCCTTTGCGCTCGCCTGGTCGGGGCTTGCGGACACCTACGCGGTTCTCCCGGTCACTAGCGACGCCGATCCGTCGGAGCTTTGGGCCAAGGCCCGGCATGCGGCGGATGAAGCCATGCGGCTCCAAAGCGGCTTAGCGGAGGCGTGCACGTCGTCGGGCGCGGTGGGCTTCTGGCTAGATTGGAATTGGCGGCGTGCGGAGCAGGACTTGCGGCGGGCAATCTCGCTGAACCCGAGTTACGCTTCGGCGCACCGCTTCCTGGCCCACGTCCTGTCCAATCTCGGGCGTCATAGCGAGGCGCTTGCGGTGATGGCGAATGCGCTCCGTTTGGATCCTTTGTCTCCCGCGTTGCGCGCTGTTTCCGGACAATTGGCTTTCCAGGCCAGGCAGTTCGAGCACGCCGAAGAGCAAGCGCGGCATGCACTAGCGTTGCACTCCGAGTTCTGGCTGGGGCACCTCATTCTGGCAAAGGTCTACCAACAGACCGGCCGGGTCGCCGCGGCTCTGCCGGAACTCGATCTGGCCTTTCAGCTCTCGGAAGGGAATACGGAAGCGTTGTCTCTAAAAGGCTACACCCTGGCTCGCTTGGGCCGCCGCACCGAAGCGCAGCAGGTGCTGCGGACGCTGCTCGAAACTGCGCGGACCCGATTTGTTCCGCCCTATAACGTCGCGCTGCTCCAGGCAGGCCTCGGAGATTCCGGCGCTGTGTATGAATGGCTGGAAAAAGCGCGTCTCGACCGGGATGTTCATATGGTGTTTCTTACCGTCGAGCCCAAGTGGGATCCGTTCCGCGACGATCCTTCGTTTCAATCGCTTCTGGAGCGATGTGGACTTCCTTTGGTGACAGCCCCGCGTGCTTCCATGTCCATCCGGGCGAGACGAGCCCCGGCCTAGTGTCCTACTCAGACTTTGTTTCCTCCAGTTGGCTGAGCGCGGCGTTCCAAACGAACTCGTGGGTGGCCCAGGCCGGACGCAACTGGCCGGGCTCCTGAATGTAGATCCGCGCGGCGGGAAAACCGCTGTTCATTTCGACGCATTGCGGGAATCCGTTGTGCAGGAAGACGGCGCCGTTTCGCGTATCCGGCAAACCGCGCACGACGAGGACGCCGGGCATGGCCGCTGCGGTCCGTCCGAACTGAGTGCAGACGGATTGCGCGAGCTCGGCCGAGTCGCGCCAGGCAGCCAGATTGTGTTGGAGGATTACGAACTGAGCAGCCAGCAACAGGCCGGCGATGCAGGTTGCGGATCGGCGGTTCATTCCATCCAGCGCGAAGCCCCAGAGCAGGGCCCAGCCCACCGTCGCCAAGTAGAGATTGCGGGCTCCAGCCAAGGTTGAACCCATGAGTAGCAAGTGCTGCACGGGAAGCGAGGCGGCGATGACTAGCGCAACGCACCCCGCGAGGCGGCTTCGAGACGCCTTGGACGTGAATGCGCACGCTGCCAAAATGAGTGGGATCGCCGCGAGTGCGCAGCTCGATAACGGGCCCCGATCGAGCGACCAGTTGAACGGGAAACACAGGATCGCCCATTCCCGCAGCAGCAGCCCATTGACCGCATGCACCAGGCTAAATTGTGCGATGCCGGGAGTGCCGCCCGGGCCGCGGTAGCCTCCAATGCCGCCAAGCGCCCACCAGCGATAGGCGAACAGGGCGGTGGCAAGTCCGGCCATCCAGGCGGAGGTGGTCCAGATGCGGCGCCGCTCACTAGCGGGCTGGAAAAATGCCAGGCAGGCGATCAGGATCGGCAGGCAGAACGCTGTCTCTTTGGTTAGCATCGCGCCGGCGGCTACAAAGAGCGCAGCGGCAAGCCAGCCTGGGCGAACAGTTCGCAGATAGCGGCACACCAAGAGCAAGCTCGCGAGGACCAGCGAGGTAACCATCAGGTCAAACCGCGCGTCGATCCAGGCCACGGTTTCCGCCGTCGTGCCGTTGATCGCAAAAAGAGACGCCGCAGCCAAGGCTGGCAAGCGGGGCAGTCCAATTGCGCCACAGAGCAGGTAAACAAGAACGCTCGACGTGATATGCAGCGCTATGCTGGTCGCGTGCCAAAGAACGGGGTTTGAGCCCGCGAAGAGATAATTCAACCAGTACAGAAAGAAGCCAAATGGCCGGAAAAAGAGGCCGGGTGGATGGGCGACTGGACCAAATTGCACCGCCGCGACGTGAAACGTGTACGCCGCGGCATCGGTGATGTGAGTGTAGTCGTCAAAGAGAAAAGGGCTGCGGAGCGAGCCTGCAAAGGCCAAAGCAATGAGCCCGGTGATCAGCGCGGCGGCCCAGGCTCTGGCGCCCCCTTGCGCGGTCGCCGGATTTGGATGCGAACGCAGCAATAGAATGGCCACAAACGCCAATGCCAGGATGCTTTCGACGTTCAGAAGCGAGTGCTCCGACGGCACGCCGCGAATCACGTCCCGCTCGAAAAAGCTCGCTGCGCCGGCAAACACGGCGCCCAAGATTACGATGGCTGGCCGTTTCCACACCAAGAGATAGTGTATGTGACGGCTGGCCGGCCCCTGCCTTCTCGCGAAGACCGGCACGCATCAAGTACGCTGGTAGAGATCGCTGATGGACGAGAAGAAGATACTGGCCAGGTTGCGTGAAATCTGCTTAGCCCTGCCCAAGACAAGCGAGACGACCACTTTCGGGCACCCGACGTTTCAAGTAGGAACCAAAACGTTCATGGTGCTGGAAACTTACAAGGGCGTGCTGTCGATTTGCGTGAAAGTCGGCAAGAACATGCAGCCGGTGTTTCTCGAAGACGGCCGCTTTTACCGTACGCCTTATGTAGGGCAGCATGGCTGGGTCTCGCTGCGCGCCAACACCAAACTGGATTGGAAGGAGATCGAGGGGCTGGTTCAAGGCAGTTACGAACTGGTCCACAACAAGAAGAGGCGCCGTTGACGGCCGAACGCATCGGACGCGGCGTGGCCATCGCCAGCATGCTGATCAGCGCCGGGCTGGCGGTTGCGAAGATCACCATCGGCCTGCACGGCCACTCCACAGCGGTGGTGTCCGACGGCATCGAATCGGCGGGCGACGTGCTGGCTTCCGGTTTGGTGCTGCTGGGGCTCGTGATGGCGGCGAAACCCCCTGATGCCGAGCATCCATACGGACACGGCCGGTTGGAGACGATCAGCGCTCTTGTTGTGGGCATGCTGCTGGTGGGCAGCGGATCGCTCATCGCGTTTGAGTCGCTCCGCCTGGCCACGCGCGCCGAGCACGCTCCCTCGGCGTACGCGATCTGGCCACTGATTGCATCGATCGTCATCAAGAGTGCTGGAAGCGTCGCGAAGCGGCACTACGGCCGGAAGATTCACAGCGCCGGACTTGCCGCCGATTCCTGGCACGACGCCGTGGACGTACTCTCCGGAACTACAGCGCTGGCGGGGCTGAGCATCACGTTGGTGAATCCGGTCCGGTTCTCCATAGCGGATCACATCGGAGGCTCGGCCGTGGGCCTGATCATCATCTTCCTGGGCGCGGCCGTGGTGCGCGACACGATGCTGCAGCTCATGGACACCATGCCCAATCCCGAAGCGCTTCGCGAAGTCCGGAAAGCAGCGTTGGGCGTGCCGGGCGCGTTGGGCATTGAGAAGTGTTTCGCGCGCAAGACTGGGCTGCAGTGGCATGTCGACCTGCACCTGGAGGTGGATCCGGGGATGAGCGTCTACGATTCCCATGAGATCGCCACGCAGGTACGCGACCGGGTAAAAGCTCAACTGGATTGGGTAGCGGATGTGCTGGTCCACGTGGAGCCGCACGGCCTCGCTACAATCTCCAGCAGGACGCATGGAAAATCGTGAGATCGCGCGGATCCTGGCGGAGACCGCGGACCTGATGGAGATTGCTGGCGAAGACGGTTTCCGCATTCGCTCGTATCGCAACGCGGCTTCGGCGATCGAAGGCTACCCCGAGCGCGTTGAGGATATCCTGGCGAGCGAGGACCGCAAAGTCACCGATATTCCGGGCGTGGGCAAGGGCATCGGAGCTGCGCTGGGCGAGATTTCCAAGACCGGGTCCTTTGATAAGCGCGATGCGCTGCGGGCGCTTTACCCGCCAACGCTGCTGGAGCTGTTGCGCATTCAGGGGCTCGGGCCCAAGGGCATCGCGCTTTTGTACCAGCACTACAAAGTTGCGACCATCGACGAGTTGGAACGGATCTGCAAAGAGCAGAAGCTGCGCGAGCTGCCGCGCATGGGCGCGAAGTTGGAAGAGAAGGTGCTGAAGTCGATTGCGCAATACCGCCAGCGCACCGGACGCTTTCTGCTGAGTTTTGGTAAGAAGGTGGCGGATGAATTGATTCCGTATCTGGCCGAATCCGGCGGCCTGGATCAAATTACGCCCGCGGGGAGCTCGAGGCGCGGGAAGGACACCATCGGGGATCTCGACTTGCTGGCAACTGGCCCGGGCGCCGTGGCTGCGCTGGAGCGTTTCGTGATGCACCCCAAGGCGCACAACGTCCTCGGCAAAGGCGAGAACAAGGCGAGCATTCAGTACGGTCTGGAAGGCTTGCAGGTGGACCTGCGCGCGCTGCCGCACGAAAGCTACGGTGCGGCGATGCAATATTTCACCGGCAGCAAGGAACATAACATCCTGGTGCGCAGCCGCGCGTTGAAGCTAGGCCTGACGCTGAATGAATACGGGCTGTTCCGCGTGGACAACGAGCAGCGCGTGGCCGGCGAAACGGAAGAACAGGTGTACGAGGCGCTCGGCTTGCCGTGGATACCGCCGGAGCTCCGCGAAAACTCGGGCGAGATTGAGGCCGCGCTCGAAGGCCGGCTGCCGAAGCTGATCGAACTGGGCGACATCCGCGGCGACCTGCACATGCACACGCTTGAAACCGACGGCCGCGCCACGCTGGAAGAGATGGCCGAGGCGGCCCGCGCGCTCGGCTATCAGTACGTCGCCATTACCGATCATTCCAAGGCACTGGCGATGGCCAACGGGTTGGATGAAAAGCGCGCCGTGGAGTTTGCCAAACGGGTTCGAAAGATCAACCAGGATGGACTCGGCATTCGCATCTTCTCGGGTCTGGAGTGCGACATCCGGCGCGACGGCGCGATGGATCTGGCCGAAGACGCACTGGCTGAGCTGGACATCGTGGTGGCCAGCGTCCATAGCCACATGAACCTGGAAGCGGCCGAAATGACGGACCGGCTGATGCGAGCGCTGGAGTCGCCGTCGGTGCGTGTGCTGGGCCATCCCACGGGCCGGCTGCTGTTGAATCGCGATCCGTACCCGTTCGATTTTGAGCGCGTGGCTACCGAAGCGGTGCGGCGGCAGATCTATCTGGAAATCAACGGCAGCCCGGAGCGCCTGGATCTGCCGGGCGCGATGGTCCGCACCGCCAGAGCGTTGGGCGCAAAATTCGCAATCTCCACCGACGCGCACCATCCCAAGCATCTGGGCATCAACATGCCATTCGGGGTGATTACAGCGCGGCGCGGTTGGTTGGAAGCTCGCGACGTGCTGAACACGCTGCCACTGCCGGAGTTCGAAAAAGCAATCCGCAAATCATGAAAATCATTTCTTCCGTCGAAAAATACAAGAACGATCTGTTTTCTGTGTCCGAGGAGCATGCCCTCGACCCGGACGGCTTTGAGATCCGGCGCGCCATCGTACACCACCACGGTTCCGCGGTGATGATGGCCGTCGACGACCGGAACCGCATTCTGCTGGTCCAGCAATACCGGCTGCCGGCGCGGCGCAAGCTGTGGGAACTGCCCGCGGGTCGCCTGGACGAAGGCGAAACGCCGCTGCAAGCCGCCAAGCGCGAGTTGGTGGAAGAGACCGGATACCGCGCGAAAAAGTGGCAGAAGCTTGTTCTGTTTTATCCCAGCCCCGGATACGTCGCCGAGACGATGACGATTTTTCTGGCGACGGATTTAACCGAAGGCAAAGCCCAACCCATGGAAGATGAACGCATCGAAACGCGCTGGTTTACGCCGAAGGAGATCGAAGCGGCGATGACCGCGGGCAAGATCGTCGACGCCAAGACCATGTTGGGGTACTTCCACTGGCAGCGTGCGCGGCGCAAACGGTAGCGCCGCTACTTGATCTCGACCTGAATTTCCATCGCGGTGTGATCGCCGATGTTTTCCGTGATGTGCTTCAGTGGATCGCGCCAGGCGATTTCGCCCGGCTGCCGCCTATTGTCGATAGTTCGTCCGCCGGCGAGCTTCATGGTGGTGTGCAGCTCGGTCAGATAGACCACGACATAGTGGGGATGCTCGTGCTCAGGACCTTTCAAGTGCGGCTCCAGGACGGTTCGGAACGCGCGCACGCGATCGTTGTCTAGAAGAACGATGTGATGCGCCGGGTCGATCTTCACGGGATCGAGCGCAACGGGCGGGGACTTCGGCGCGCCCGGCTTCAATTCGATCAGTACCGCTTCGGTGGCCTGGCCCGAGAGGTTTTCTTCCGCGCTGGCTGGCGCCGTCAGATAAGCCACCTCGCCCGCCTTGTGCGCGAGTACGTGCGTCTTACCGTCCACGCCTGTGACGCGCTGATGCACGTCGGTCAGGTACACCAGGACGGCCGGAGCGGTCTCTTTGATTGTCGACTTTTCGTGTGCACCTTGCTTAAGGCGGACGACGTGCACCCATTGGTTGTCGATGACGGCTTGCGCGGCCTGTTGCGCACTTACCGTGGCGGTCAAACCCGACAAGAGCATCAGCAAGGCACGCCAGAAAGTCATGGAATGCATCTTATCTCATCGCGAGGAGTCCTCATGAGCCAGGAATCCTAGGCGTTGGCAGCCAGCTCGGCGTGCACTTGCTCCTTCAGAACCCGCCGCAGGATCTTCCCGGTGGGCGACTTAGGAATCTGCTGGACGAAGCGAACGCCACGAATCTTCTTGTGCGGCGCTACGCGCGCGGCAACATACTGCATCAATTCCTCGGCCTCCAAGACCGCGCCTTCCTTTCTAACAATAAAGGCTATGGGGATCTCGCCTGCGGACGGATCGGGCGCGCCAACCACTGCGGCATCGGAGACGGCTGGATGGGATTGAATGACGTCTTCGAGCTCCGCCGGAGCGACCTGCAGCGCGTTGTATTTGATCAGCTCCTTGACGCGGTCTACCAGGAACACGCAGCCATCTGCATCGAAGTAGCCGATGTCGCCGGTACGCATCCAGCCGTCGGGAGCCAAGGTATCCGACGTAGCGTCCGGCTGATTCCAGTAGCCCTTCATGATGTTCGGCCCACGCAGCCAAATCTCGCCGGCCTCGCCGGATCCAAGAAGTTGCTGCGAGCTGACGTCGACGACCTTTGCCTCGCACGAGGGCAGGAGATGGCCGCAGGAGCCGAATTTCCGCTGTCCCGGAGCGTTCAGCGCAGACGCAATCCCACAGGTGGCTTCAGTCATTCCCCACACTTGTCCAAGCGACACGCCGGTTCTCCGCTCGAAGGACTCGTGCAACTCGGCGCCGAGAGGAGCGGCTCCGCACAATCCCCTCCGCAGAGGGTCGAGGCGGAAGTCGTCCCATAATGGAGACTTCGTGAGTGTGAGGATCACTGGCGGCGGAGCACCGAGGATCGTTGCGCCGTATCGCTCGCTGAGAGCCAAGTAGTTCGCCAGGTCAAAGCGCCGCATCAGCACAATGGTCGCGCCAGCGCACAGGAATGTGTTCAGCATCCCGTTCAGTCCGGCTGCGTGATAGAGCGGGAAGATGTTGACCAGGACGTCGTCCGAACGCGGCCACGAGGCCGACTGCTGTCGTATATTGGCGGCGATATTTGCATGGGTGAGCATGACGCCTTTGGGTTTGCCGGTCGTTCCGCTGGAGTAAGGCAGTGCCGCCAGGTCCTGGGGGCGGATGCGTACGTCCGGAGGCGCCAAGCCGCGTTCCAATTCGCTCCAATTGCCGCCCGCGACATAAAGGTGGTCGACAAGACTAGTCAGCGTCGCGGCGCGTTCTGGGACGGTGACTGCGAACCGCGCGCCGGAATCGCGAATCTGGACTTCCGTCTCTGCAGCCGTGTAGAGCGGGTTGATCGGGACAACCCAGCCTCCCGCCCGCAATGTTCCATACCAGGTGAGAACGAATTCGATGGAGTTGGGCAGCGCCAGCGCGAGCGCCTGACCGGGCCTCAGACCGGCCGAGGCCAGGCCCGCAGCCACGTGTTCGGATCGTTCCACCAAGTCTTGGTAGGACAGCGTCCGGCCCGTATCACCTTCGATAATTGCCGGCTTGTTGCCAAATTGCCTGGCCGCACCAAGCACAGCGTCGCAAACCGAATCGAGCGCTGGTTCAATGTCGGGCCAAGGACTTCGGAAAATCATAGGGCGATCATATCTCGATTTGGAACATTGTTATCCGTGGCGCAGCGTTATGCTGGACTTGCATGCCGTCCGACCGTGAACGCTGGAATCTGCGCGGGCCGGTGCACACCTGCCGGCTGGAGCGCACCTGGCAATTCATGCGTTGCGGAACGGAAAGGTGTGAGCCGGAGACTGGCGGCGACGTTTCGATGGTCGAGTTTCGTCCCGACGGCGCGCTTCTACAGCGCTGGCACAGGAATCCGGACGGGTCGGAGTGGACGAGCACTTACGAATACGACGGGAACGGGCGTCTGTTGGCGATCCGGACGCAGAGCCTGGTTGGAGAATCAAACCGGGAGATTCGCGAATACGACGATGCGGGCCGCTTGACGCGCCGGATTGCCCGTAATGCCGATGGGCGCGAGCGAGTGGTGGAGAGCTACGAATATCCTTCCGCGGGACGGCAAGCGAAGATTTTCCATGTCGATCCGCGCGGACCCACAATCAACGGGTGGGGCGTTGAAGGCGCAGTCGGCATTTTTTCCGCGCCGGGAGCGGCGACCGTCACCAAGATTTATGAACGCGAACACCCCGTCGAAGTGTTGTTTCATGACGCAGCAGGAGTTCTGCTGAGCCGCGTCGATTTCCGTTACGATCAGGCTGGGAATCTTGTCGAAGAGGCGCAGAGCAAACTTGCGTTCCTGTTCCCGGCCGAGACGCAGTCGCAGATGAGCGTCGCACAGATGGAGACGATTCACACCATGTTCGGAGACGACGGCCATCCCCTGCGTCAACTGCATCGTTACGACGGCATGGGAAACAGAATCGAGAGTATTAGTGAAATGGGTCTGCTCGGCCAGTACCGGCGGCAATGGACCTATAACAGCCACGGCGATCAAATCAGCGAAGTTGACGAAGATGAGCACATGGAATATGGCATCTCGGACACCGGGCAACTTTCCGAAGGCCCCACGAAGGAGACACGAACGCGCTCCGAGGCCCGCTTCCGCTATCAGTACGACGCGCAGGGCAATTGGATCGAGAAGATTGTCGAAAACCGTGCCGGCGACAACAATGAGTTTCGTTTGTCGAGCACGGAGCGCCGCTCGCTGACCTACCACGTCAGTTGAACCATAATTCCTATAATTGTCTGTGGCCCGGCGCACGTTCGTAAAGTCCCGTTCCAACGCCCGCCTGCTCGATTTCGCGGCCGCGTTTTTACTGGACCAGGGGCGCGCCGAAGTTCTGGTGGCTGCAACCACGCGCGAGGCCGCTCACGAATTTTTGCTGCGAACAGTTCAGCCGGGCTGCCAAGGCGTGCAGACCCTGACGCTCACCCAACTGGCGGCGAACCTGGCGGCGCAGTCCGTGGGCCGTTTGGGGCTGGCGCCGATCTCGCGGTTGGGCATGGAGGCGCTGGCGGCTCGCATCGTCGACGCGGCGCAGCGTTCTGGCGACCTTCCTTACTTTGACGCAGTGGCGCGGATGCCTGGGTTTGCGCGCGCGGCAGCCAAGACGATCACTGAGCTTCGGCTGCACGACCTACCGGCGGCGGATCTGGCCCGGACCGGCGCGCCGGGCCGTGACCTTGCTCATCTGCTGGAGCTCTACGAGGCGGAGCTTCGTGAACGCTCCTTGGCGGATTTGCCGACACTCTTGCGGCTGGCGGCCGAGGAGGCTTCCGAGGGCCGTCACCGCTTCACCAGCCTTCCGCTGGTGTTGCTGGGAATCGCGCCGGAGTCGCCCGCTCACGAGAAGTTGATCGCTCAGCTGGCGGCGAAATCACCTGCGGTTCTTGCTACGGCGGTGACGGACGATGAACACTCGATCCGATCCCTGGAATCCGTGCTCGGCGTGACGGCCGAAGATTTGGATGCGAAGCCCGCGGCTACAACGCTCGACCGCGTGCGTGCGTTCCTGTTCTCTCCCTTGACGCCGCCGGCTGCGCCGCCCGACCCGGAGCTGCTGTTCTCCGCGCCGGGCGAAAGCTTCGAGTGCGTGGAGATCGCTCGCCGCGTTCATGCGCTGGCGGGACAGGGCACTCCGTTCGATCGCATCGCGATCCTGCTGCGCAATGTCGATCAATACCAGCCGCTGGTGCTGGAGGCGCTTCGACGGGCAGGAATCGCGGGATACTTCAGCCGCGGCGCCGCGCGTCCGGATCCCGCGGGCCGCGCGTTTCTCGCCTTACTGGCCTGCGCAAGCGAGGGCTGTTCCGCTTCGCGCTTTGCCGAATATCTATCGCTCGGCCAAGTGCCGCCACTCGACGGGAACGGCGCGCCACAAAAGCAGCCGCCGTTGTGGGTCAAGCCGGATGACGAGATTCTCGCCAGTTTTTCCTCCACACCTCCAGGCGAGGAGGCCGAAGGAACGGAACGCGAAGAAGTTCGTCTGACCGTCCCGGCTGGCTGGGAAAAGCTACTGGTGGACGCCGCTGTCATCGGCGGGCGCGATCGCTGGGCGCGCCGCTTGCGCGGCCTGCGTGCCGAATTCCAGGCCCAGCTGGGCGATCTCGACTCCGAAGATGAGTCGTACCGCCAGCACATCCAACGGCGAATCGAGCAATTAGAGAATCTGGAACATTTCGCCCTGCCGCTGATCGATGTTCTCGGCGGCCTTCCGCGATCAACGCACTGGGGCGGTTGGCTGGACCGGCTGACAGAGGTCGCTCAAATGGCTCTGCGGCGTCCGGAATCGGTACTCGCTGTTCTCGGCGAACTGGAGCCAATGCGCGACGTCGGGCCGGTCACATTGGATGAAGTCTACGACGTTCTCTCGGAACGGCTGGGATTCCTGCGCGCCGAGCCGACGCTGCGCCGTTACGGGCGCGTGTTTGTCGGCTCCATCGAGGAAGCCCGCGGCCGCAATTTCGATGTAGTCTTTGTCCCGGGTCTGGCCGAAGGACTGTTTCCGCGGCGCTCTTTCGAAGACCCGTTGTTGTTGGACGAACACCGGGCCAAGCTGTCGGCCGGGCTTGACACGCAAAGCGCGCGCGTCACTAACGAACGCATGCTGCTGCGCTCCGCTGCGGCCTCGGCTGACCGGGCGTTGGTCGTGTCCTATCCGCGCATGGATGTGGTGCAGGCCCGCGCTCGCGTTCCGTCTTTTTACGCGCTGGAAGTGGTGCGCGCAGCTGAAGGACGGCTGCCTTCGGTACGGGAGTTAAGAGACCGGGCCGCACGGAGTGCCCCGGCACGCCTGGATTGGCCCTCTCCGATTGACGCGCGCGTGGCGATCGACGACGCCGAGTACGATCTGGCATCGCTGCAAACGGCGCTGAAGCTGCGCGGCGCTAAGGCCAAGGGCAGCGCCCGGTATCTGATGGAGCTCGACGGGGCCCTGGCGCGATCTTTGCGCACCCGCGGCCGGCGCTGGCGCAACTTCTGGTCATCGGCAGACGGCCTGGTCGATCCCGATGAGGCGACGCTCGCCGCGCTCGAAACGCAGCGCCTCGCGCGGCGGAGCTACTCGCCGTCGGCGCTCCAGCACTTTGCCGCATGCCCGTATCGTTTCCTGTTACACGCGATCTTTCAATTCCGGCCGCGCGAATCCGCGGTACCGCTCGAACAGATGGACCCGCTGACCCGCGGCGCGCTTTTCCACGCCGTCCAGTTTGAGCTATTCCGGGAACTCGAGGCGGCGGAGCTTTTGCCGGTTTCCCCGGCCCGGCTTGCGGAAGCGCTGGATCGGTGCGATCGGGTGCTCGATCGCGTGGCCGCGCGGTTCGAGGACGATCTGGCGCCGGCGCTTTCGCGTGTCTGGAACAGCGCCGTCGAGGGACTGCGGACGGATCTGCGCGGCTGGCTTCAGCAGGCCGCGGTTGCCGATGCGGGATGGATTCCGGTCCACTTCGAGTTCGGCTTCGGCCTTCCCCCCGACTCGCGTCGCGACCCGGCCAGCACGCCCGAAGAGGCCGTCATTTTGGGCGGCGTCCGCGTGCGAGGCTCCATCGACCTGGTGGAAAAGCACGCTGCGCGCGATATCCTGCGCGTCACCGATCACAAGACTGGTAAGGCGCCGCCGAGCCGTCCGCAATATGTGGGAGGGGGCGCGACGCTCCAGCCCTTGCTTTACGCGCTCGCCGCCGAGCAGTTGCTTGGAAAGCCCGTTGAGTCCGGCGGTCTCTTCTTCTGCACTCAGCGAGGCGATTTCTCGCGCATCGATATTCCTGTGGCTGACGATGCGCGCGACCGGCTGAAGCGGATACTCCGCATCATCGACCAAAGTATCGAAGAAGGTTTTCTCCCGGCTGCGCCACAAACCGGTGCTTGCAGCCTGTGCGACTACAGGGCGGTTTGCGGTCCATATGAGGAGCAGCGCGTGAGACGAAAAGAACCCGGACGGTTAGACCCGCTGATTGAGATCCGCCATCAGCCATGACACCGACGTTGGAACCCCAGCTCGACGATCTAGCGGCGCGCCAGCGCATCCGGACCTCGCTGAACGAGAGCCTGTTGGTAGAAGCGTCGGCGGGCACGGGGAAGACCACTGAACTGGTGGCGCGCATCGTGAGGGTGCTGGCCGAAGGTGTCACCACCATCGATCGCATGGTAGCCGTCACGTTCACCAACAAGGCCGCGGGAGAATTAAAATTGCGGCTGCGGCAGGATTTGGACCGCGCGCGGGATTCGGCGGCCAGTCCAGCCGAGCGAGTCAACATCGAAAATGCGCTGGAGCATTTAGAGGAAGCCTCGGTCGGGACCATTCATTCGTTCTGCGCGCAGATCCTGCGCGAGCGTCCCGTGGAGGCCGTGGTCGATCCCGGCTTCGAAGAGCTCTCCGAGCAGCAGGCCGTGCGGATCTACGAGCGGGCCTTTCGGGCGTGGATGCAGCAGAAGCTGGGTGAAGGCGCGCCGGGCCTGCGCCGCGCTTTGGTCCGGCTCGCTTCGCGGGATTCGGTGGACGGGCTGCCGCCGGCGGAGCAGCTTCAATATGCCGCCTGGAAGCTGATCGAGTGGCGGGACCATCCCGCGCCCTGGCGGCGGGTGCAGTTTGACCGTGACCGGGAAGTGGACCGCCTGGTGGAGCAGGCGAGGTTGATCGCGGAAGCCGCGGGACGATGCCAAAAGCGGGGCGACAACCTGGTGAAGGCTTTGCGGCCCGCTCTGGCGCTGGTGCATTGGATCGAGCGTGCGGAGGCTGCCGGGGCGCGCGACTACGACACGCTGGAAAGCCTTTTCATCGGGCTTCTGCGAGATCTAAAAAAGAACTCGCAAAGGGGCGCGGGTTTCTTCGCCGAGGGAGTTCCTCGCGAGCAGGTTTTGGCCGCGCGGGAGCACTTCCTGGGACAACTGGAAGCATTCGAACAGGCGGCCGGCGCCGATCTGGCGTCCACGCTCCGCGCCGAGATGTGGGATCTGGTGATGCGCTATGACCAGCTCAAGCGCCGCGCCGGGAAGCTCGATTTTCTGGACCTGCTGATGCTCGCGCGTGATCTGGTGAGCGGCAATCCGGGCGTCCGGCATTACCTTCAGCAGCGCTTCACCCACATCTTCATCGACGAGTTTCAAGACACCGACCCGCTACAGGCCGAGATCCTGCTGCTGCTGGCCGCCGACGATCCCGCGCAATCGAATTGGCTGGAAGTAACGCCTAGGCCGGGCAAGCTTTTTGTGGTAGGCGATCCCAAGCAGTCGGTTTACAAATTTCGGCGGGCCGACGTGGTGTTGTATCGCGCCATTCGCGACGCGCTGGGTGCGCGTGGCGTTGGGATCCTGCAACTGACCACCAGCTTTCGAGCGCTGCGGCCCATCCAGGAGTGCGTGAACGCGGCATTTCATTCCGAGATGGAGGATGATGCTGCTTCCGGGCAGGCGGCCTATGCGCCGCTATATGGCAACACGCCGCCGATTGAAGGCCAACCCTACCTGGTGGCGCTGCCGGCGCCGCGCCCGTACGGGAGCACCCGGCTTTCTCGCATGGCCATCGATGGCTGCCTGCCTGAAACCATCGTCGCGTTCGTCGAGTGGCTGGTGCGGGAGAGCGAATGGAAGGTGCGCGATCTGGACGAACCTGGCAAGCTTGTGCCGGTGTCCTCCAAGCATGTCTGCGTGCTGTTCCGCCGGTTCACCAACTATGGCCGCGATATCACGCGTGAGTACGTGCGCGCGCTGGAAGCCCGCGAGATTCCACACCTGCTGGTTGGGTCGAAATCGTTTCACAGCCGCGAGGAGGTGGAGACGCTGCGTACAGCGCTGACGGCGATCGAATGGCCGGACGACGAGCTGTCGGTCTTCGCGACGCTGAAGGGCTCGCTGTTCGCAATTCCCGACAACCTCTTGCTGCGGTTTCATCATGAAGGCGGAAGGCTGCATCCGTTGCGGACGCTGGGGGAGTCGCTGCCGGCGGAGTTTCGGCCGATTGTCGAGGCGTTGCAGTTGCTCGCCGATTTACACCGCTCGCGCAACCGGCGGCCCATCGCCGACACGGTGAACGCGCTGCTGGAAGCGACGCGGGCACACGCCGGCTTCGCTCTGCGTCCCGCCGGGCATCAGGTGCTGGCCAACGTCTACCGCATCACGGATCTGGCACGGAGCTTTGAACTCTCCGGCGGCATTTCGTTTCGGGGATTTGTCGAAGAACTCGAGGCGCAATCGGAAAGGGCTGAATCGGCCGAGGCGCCAGTTCTGGAGGAAGGTGCGGAAGGTGTCCGGTTGATGACCGTGCACGCGGCCAAGGGGCTGGAGTTTCCCGTCGTGATTCTGGCCGATATGACCGCGCACATCGCGGCCGGCGATCCGGACCGCTTCGTCAACGCCCGCCAGCGGTTGTGCGCGACGCGGCTGCTGCGCTGTGCTCCGTTGGAACTGCGCGAGCACGACGCCGAGGAGCGAATGCGCGAGCGCGCTGAGGGCGTTCGAGTGGCGTATGTGGCGGCAACGCGCGCGCGCGATTTGCTTGTAGTTCCGGCGGTAGGAGATGAGGAACTGGAGGGCTGGCTGAGCCCGCTGAACAAAGCGATCTATCCGGCGCGGGAGCGATATCGAAACGCGATTCAGGCGCATGGCTGTCCGAAGTTTGGCGAAGCGTCAGTAATCGACCGGCCGTACTTTGTCCAAGAGGAGCAATCCGTGCAGCCGGGCCTACATGCACCGCAGCAGGGTCCCCATGGCGTGGTTTGGTGGGACCCCCGGGCACTGAAACTGGCGGCGCCCGCGAGTCTCGGGTTGCGACAGGAAGAAATCCTGACTGGTGAGGCTGGGCAAGGCGAATCGCCCAGTATGACTGCTTACCGCGCGTGGACCGAGGCGCGGGAGCAGATGAACGATGCAGGCCAGGCGCGGGAGTTCGATATCTTCACCGCGACCGAGGCGGCGGAATCGCCCAAGGACTTTGCCGTCGAGGTGATGTTCAACTCGGTGGAAAGGAAGCCCGGACGCCCTGCAGGTCCGCGCTTTGGCACGCTGGTGCACACGATTCTGCGCGATGCGCCGTTGGATGCAGACGACAAGGCGCTCGCCGGCCTGGCTGATATTCATGGGCGCCTGCAGGGCGCGACGGCGCAGGAAATCGAGCACGCGGCCCGCGCTGCATCCGGGGCGCTGGGGCATGACTTGCTGGAGCGGGCTCGCAAGGCCGTGCGCTGCCATCGGGAACTGCCTGTTCTGTTGAAATTGGAAGGGAATCGTGTGTTGGAAGGCGTGATCGATCTGGCGATCGAGGAGGAAGGCCGGTGGCGCCTGGTCGATTTCAAGACGGACGCTGACATCGCGCCCAATCGCGAGCGTTACGAACGCCAGTTGCGATGGTACGCGCTGGCCGTCGCGAGGCTGAATTCAGCGCCGGTCATGGCGCATCTTCTCAACGTCTGAGCTATTTCTTGGGGCGGGACTCGGGCGGCACCATTCCATTGTTGCGGTAGTAAACCACAAGCTGGCCGTAGTGTTCTCCCGCGTGTTCGATGACAGCGAGCCACGGCTGGACGGTCTTGGTGAATCGGTCGTCCGGCGTGGCTTTCAGTGTGGCGGTTGCGTCATTGATCGACTTTTCGAGCAGTGCGACAATCGCGGCCTTGCCGCTGTACTTCTTCGGGTCCAACTCGGTCCACTCGACCTTTTCTCCGCGTCCGGCCTTGGCGGCGTAGACATCCCCGCTGGCAACGTGCACGATGACTTCGCCGAACGAACGGACGTCTTTCGTAGCACGGTAACCGTATTTGTCGGCCGGCCAGTCCTTGGCCATGTCCAGAATACGGCGGTTTAGATCAATAAACTGGGCATGGAACGATTGGGCGGGAGTTCCCACCTGTGCGCGCGCCGCAGTTGCTGCGAACACGAGGAACAGGGATGCGAGGAGAAGGGAGCCTGGGCTCTTCCGGAGTAGCATCCCTCTAGTTTAACCGCGAGTGAGAGCAGCGGCGGAATGAGAATCGGAAACGGCCTCGATGATGCCCGTCTGTTCGAGTCCGAGAGCCGGAGCGGCCGCCGCCGCCCATGCCGCGCAGTCCGGCAGGCGGTTGATGTTGCCGATGTCGGTGTCCCGAATGTTGTGGAGCGCGGCAGAGACCGCGGTGGCGAGCCCTCCGAGAGCGGCGGGACGCAGCGCTTCAAAGGCGCCCCAAAGATCGGACTTGCGGCTCGGAGCGGCGAGTTGAGGTAGCGAGACCGTCAACGTCCGGTTAGTAAGGGCGTGCGATCGCGCCCAGCCGCCGCGCCGTTCGTCGGTCGGAGTGACCAGGATGATTGGACGAGCGAACTCGAAAACCAGCGGGTCGCGGTGATCGGGCTGCGCGAAGTCGACGGCCTCGCCAGAGGACAACGCGCACAGCGCTTCGGAAATGCGAGTCGGGAGCCGGCGCACTGGATCGAACGCCAGAATCCAGTTGCGTCGCGCAAGCTGATCCAGGTCGGTGTCACGCTCGGGCATTCGGCGAACCGGTGCGGTGCTGGGGTCGATCAGAGCGCGCAACGCGCGCGCAAGCGTCGTCTTGCCGCTGGCCATGGCGCCTTGGATCACCAGAATCGGGTACGGCCCAAGAGGGCGAAGCGCCGCGGCAAGCCAAACCAATACGCGGGCGCGTTCTGCGCCGGTGAGGCGGAACAAATCCGCAAAAAGAGCCAGGGAATTGTGCCCGGCATCGGATGGTTGAGAGGGGCGGGGGAGCGGGAGCGCGGCCGGAGATCGAAAAAAGGAGTGCTTCAGATTCTCCGCGATCGTCCAGCCCCGAGAAGTGATCTCGAGTGTCTCACCGGCTGTGTTGGCGAGATCGAGGATGATCTTTGACGGCACGAAGGCGTCGCCTTCGAAACTGAGCCGGCGGTCGACTTTTTGCGCCGGCAGATCGCCATAACGCGCGCGGGCTTCGAGCGTGCGCAGCGCCGAGCGCAGAGCGGCTGGCGATGGCGCGCTTTCATGCTCGCTGTAGTAATTTGCAGTAATCCAGTCGCGAAAGGCGGCCGAGCGCAACGGCAGGACGTGACGCGCGTCGATGCTGGTTGGAATGCTGGCGCAGGGCTCGCCGTCGGGCGAGCAGAACGGGGTGGCGGAACGGGCATGATGAAGCAGCGCGGCGGCCTGGTCATCGGGCTGGAGGCGTCGGGACATCACGTTTGCTGCCAGCGTACTGCCGAGTGAACCCCATCAGACGCTCATAGCCGGGGAAAGGATTGAAAAAGCGGGATAGATTTGGCGACGAGCGTTGTCACGGGGTTGCTATACTACCGCTGTTCCGAATTGTTATCTGGAACTACGGGAGGCATAAGCCGCGGTGTTTGTGGTGCACGATCTCAGCACAGCCGTGCTGTTTTGTATCGTTACGATGCTGGGCTGGGGCTCGTGGGCGAATACGCAGAAGCTGAGCGGCAAAGATCAATGGCCGTTCGAGCTTTTCTATTGGGATTTCGCGATCGGGGTCTTCCTGTTCTCCCTGCTGTTCGCGTTCGCATTGGGCAACGCCGGCCCGGCCGGGATGCCGTTTCTGGAGAATTTCAGAAGCGCCTCGCGCAGTGCGAGCTGGACGGCAATCTCAAGCGGCGTCCTATTCAACGTATCGAACATCCTTCTGGTGGTCGGCATTGACGCAGCAGGGATGGCGGTTGCGTTTCCCGTCGGCGTGGGCCTCGCCTTAGTGATCGGAACCGTCAAGAGTTATGTTCAAGCGCCAAAGGGCAACGCTGTGCTCTTAATTGCAGGCGTGGCATTAATTGTCTTTGCCATGGTGATGTCGGCGCTGGCGCACCGGCGCGTCGAACAGACCTTGAAAGCGAAACGTGTGCGAGGGTTGGGGTTTTCCGTGGTAGCCGGTTGTCTGATGGGCTTCTTCTACCCGCAGCTGGCCGCCGCCATTTCGCCGGATTTCAGCACGCGCCCGATTCAGCAGGGCTTGCTGACGCCGTACACGGCGCTAGTCCTGTTTGCAGTGGGACTGGTGGCCAGCAACGTGGCTGTGAATACGATCTTCATGCGCGCGGGCAAGGTCACCTACGCCGATTATTTCCGCGGCAGCGGCCGTCTGCACTCGCTTGGACTGCTGGGCGGATGCGTGTGGATGCTCGCGTTGAGCCTGAACGTGCTGGCGTCGGGCGTGGCGGGACCGGCAATTACGTACGCGCTCGGGCAAGGCGCGACGCTGGTGGCCGCCATCTGGGGCGTCTTCATCTGGCGGGAATTCAGTGGCGCGTCGAAGAGCACTCAGGCGCTGATCGCACTGATGTTCGCCGGATATGTGGCTGGTCTGGCTTTGATCGGGACGGCGAGTTACTAAAGCGCTATGGCGGCTCCTATTGTCGTGGTTGGCAGCCTGAACATGGATTTCGTGCTGGCTGTCGAACGCTTACCGCTGCCGGGCGAGACCATTCTGGGGCGCAACTTCCGCACCATCCCTGGCGGTAAAGGCGCGAATCAGGCGTATGCCGCCGCAAAACTCACAGGCAACGGGGCTGTGGTGCGGATGCTGGGGCGAGTTGGAGCCGACTGGTTCGGTGCGGCACTCAAGGAAAATCTGGCGAGCGCGGGCGTCGACATCGGCGCGGTGCTTGAAACTACGGGCGAAACGACTGGAGTGGCCTGCATTCAAGTGGATGATGCGGGCGAGAACGCAATCACGGTTGCGCCCGGCGCCAATAATACCCTGTCCTCCGCTGATGTGGATTCGCAACGCTGGGCGCTGGCGGACGCACGTTGTGTATTACTGCAACTCGAAGTCCCGCTCGAAACGGTTACTGCGGGTCTCAGAGAAGCTCGCCGCGCCGGTGCTATTTGCATCCTCGATCCGGCGCCCGCGCGGGCGTTGCCCAAGGAGATCCTGGAACTGGTGGACATCGCAACTCCGAATGAGAGCGAGGCCTTTCTGCTCGCTGGCTTGCCGCAAAGCCGGTTGGATGCAGCCGGCGCCGTCGCGCTCGGTCAGCGGATCAAGGAACTTGGACCCCGGTCGGTCGTTGTGACGCTGGGCAAACAGGGCTGCGTCTACTGCGGGCCCGATCGGACATTCGCCGTTCCTGGATTCCGCGTCGCAGCCGTGGATTCCACTGCGGCTGGCGACACCTTTAACGCCGCGCTCGCGGTTGCGTTGTCAGAGGGCGCCGAAATGGAGCTGGCGTTGCGATTTGCGAACGCGGCGGCGGCGATTTCGGTTACCCGGCCCGGTGCTCAAACCTCGGCGCCATCGCGCGCGGAAGTGGACGCTCTGCTGGCTAAGTCTTGACCCTACTGACGAAGCGGTTGCCCGCGATCAGGAAGCGCAGCGGCCAGTCGGCATTGTGCCGGATGCCGATGCGGGGCGTTACCGCGACATCGAAACGAGGCTCGCGACGGAGGCGGCGAACCAGAAGCGGCCCGCCGACCAGATCAGCGCCGTTGAGCCCCCGTGTGATTCCCATGGCCAGCGTGAGTTTGCCGGGCCCGTTGGCCAGGTCCTCGATCCCTTTTGCAGTCCGACGCCGGCGGCGCATGAGTGCCAGTCCGGACAGCGGCTCCAAGGCGCGAATCAGAACGCAGCCGGCCATTCCTTCCGGCTCGGCCACGAAGTTCAAGCACTCGTACATGCCGTAGATGAAATAGACGTAGGCGTGGCCGGGCGGGCCGAAAATCACGCGGGTTCGATTGGTGACGCCGCTCCAGGCGTGCGCCGCGCGGTCATCGACGCCCAGATATGCCTCCACCTCCACGATGCGGCCCGCGGCGTTGCCGTGCACCAGAATTTTTCCCAAACAATCGCGAGCCACTTCGGTTGCTGGCCGCGCGTAGAATTTGCGGTCCAGCACCTTGGTTTGTGCGAGCAGTTGAGAGAGGGGAATGCCGGTTGCTTCTTGTATGCTAGGAGGTTAGCATGCGGCTATTCACCGGGATCGACTTGCCCGAAGAGGTTCGGGAGCGGCTGGAACGATTGCTGATGCATCTGCGGCCGATTGCGCATTTGAAATGGAGCCCGGTCTACAACCTGCATGTGACGTTGAAGTTCATCGGAGAGTTTCCCGAAGAGAAATTGCCGGAATTGGAAGCCGCGCTGCGCTCGATGCCGCCACGGCAGCCCATATCGGCGGAAGTGAAGGGACTAGGATGGTTTCCCAACCCGCACCATCCGCGCGTGTTCTGGGTGGCCGTGCACGCGGGCGGGGAACTGGCCGCGCTGGCGAGCGACATTGACTCTGCCGTGCAGCCTGTGGGAATCGCGGCCGAAGAGCGGCCATTTACACCTCATTTGACGCTGGCGCGTATCAAGGACCCGGTGCCCTTGCAGGCGCTGCGCAGCGCGATCGCACAACTGGAAAGCGTCGAGTTCGGGTCATTCTCGATTGAGCGCTTTTATTTGTACCGCAGCCAGCCCGGATCGGCCGGATCCATCTATACGAAACTTTCTGAGTATCCTTTCCAAGTCAAATGATCTCGTTTCTTTCTCTGGTGGTTGCTTATCTGATTGGCGGCATCCCCTTCGGATATCTTCTGGTGCGCTGGAAGACCGGTGCGGATGTGCGCTCGATGGGCAGCGGCAACATCGGGGCGACGAACGTGCTGCGCACCACGGGACGCGGCATCGGCGCGGTGACGCTGGTGCTCGACATCGCCAAAGGATTTTTCGCCGTCTGGCTGGCGGGCCGGCTGAGCGGCGCATCGCCGGTGTGGATGAGCCTGGCTGCGCTGGCCGTGATGGCCGGACACGCATATCCGGTGTTTCTGAAGTTTGAAGGCGGCAAGGCCGTCGCAAGCTTCGTGGGTGCGTTTCTGTATCTGACGCCCGTTCCCATGGCCGCGGTGCTGGTGTTATTCGTGATTGTCGTGGCGGCGACCCGGCATATCTCAATGGGGTCGATTATCGCGGCGGGTGGGCTATGGCTGGCAGTGTGGCTCATCGAGCATCCGCCAGTCATCGAGATTTTCGCCGCGCTCATAGCCGGTGCGTTTATTGTGTACCGGCATCAGGCGAACATCGCAAGGTTGCGGTCGGGGACCGAGAGCGTGCTGGACTTGGCTCGCAAACGGGGATGAGCCATTCGGTGGCCATTATTGGGGCGGGGAGTTGGGGGACGGCCCTGGCGATTGTCCTTGCACCGCGGTTCGAGCGCATCCAGTTGTGGGCTCATGAAACTGACTTGGTGGAGCGCATGCGCGCCTCCCGCGTCAACGATGTGTTTCTTTCGGGATTTTCTCTGCCCGGTAATGTCGAGCCGACGGCCGATCTGCGGGAGGCCACTGACGGGGCGGAAATCATACTCGGCGTGATGCCGTCACGCTTCGCCCGCGGCCTGTATCAGGCCATGCTGCCGCATCTACATCCCGAGATGCAGTTCGTCAGCGCCACCAAGGGCCTGGAAGCCGGGACGTTGGCGCGCATGTCGGAGGTGGCGCGCCAGGTGATCGGGCAGAAATTCGCGCCGCGCGTCGCAGTTCTCTCCGGCCCGACGTTCGCGCGCGAGGTGGCGCGCGGCGAGCCAACAGCGGTAGTGATCTCATCCAACGATCCCGCGCTAGCGGCGTCTGTTCAGCTTGAATTCTCCGGCCCCACGTTCCGGCTTTATACCAACGATGATCCGGTGGGCGTTGAGCTGGGCGCGGCGCTGAAGAACGTCATCGCAATCGGAGCGGGAATTTGCCAAGGACTGGGATTAGGCAACAACACGCTCGCCGCGCTGATCACGCGCGGGTTGGCGGAAATCACCCGGCTGGCAGTGGCACTGGGCGGAAGCCCCGGAACTTTGTCGGGCCTGGCGGGTTTAGGGGACTTGGTGCTGACTTGCACCGGCGAACTGAGCCGGAACCGCAGCGTCGGCATCGAGCTGGCCAAGGGGCGGCCACTCACGGACATCGTCGGTTCGATGCAGATGATCGCCGAGGGAGTGGAGACCACGGCAGCGGGGGTGGAACTCGGACGCCGCCACGGCGTCGATCTGCCAATCGCATCGCAGATGGACGCGATTCTCAGTGGACGCCGCTCGCCGCGTGACGCCATTCGCGAGCTAATGGAACGGTCGCTGAAGCGCGAATAGCGCCACGCCGTGTAAACCTGCGCGGGAAATTGCCGTCGTGAGCTTCAGGCGGCATGACTTCGGACGCGATCGACTCTCACGCACCGCAACCTTCCTGGAGCCGGCGGGTTAACCATGTAAAAGGATTCACGGAGCCGGCGGATGTGGATGCTGAGTTGATGGTTCGCCTGCGGGACGGTGATCAGGCTAGTTTCGGGCTGCTTTTGGAGCGGCATCGTGCGCCGGTGATTCACTTCCTTTTCCGTATGGTGCAGAACCAGGCCGTGGCGGAGGAACTGGCGCAGGAAGTGTTTTTGCGCGTCTACAAATCGCGGTCGGGCTACCAGCCGGCCGCGAAGTTCACCACCTGGCTGTTCCGCATTGCGACGCACCTGGGTTTGAACTGCATCCGGGACGGACGCGGCGAGAAGCACCAGCGGAGTTTGGACGAAGAGACTCCGGATGGCGCCGGAATGCAGGTGCCGGACCGGTCGAGGACGGTTGAGGAAAAGTTGGTGCACCAGGCCAAGCTGCGGGAGATCCGGCGGGCGATTCAAAGCTTGCCGGCAAAACAGCGCGCCGCGGTGATGATGCACAAATACGAAGAAATGGAGTACGCGCAAATCGCGGTTGTTCTGAGCTGTTCGGAATCGGCGGTGAAGTCGCTGCTGTTCCGAGCCTACGAAGCGCTGCGCGCGCGTTTGGCGCACATGGCATGAAGGGGAAGAGAAAAATGGAATGTCCGCACCGGAGCGAGGAGGGCGCTCGGCTCGCCGTTAGCTTCATCTCGGGCCAGCTGGACACCCTCGCGCCAGCCTCCGGAGCGCCAGAACGCCATCCGGTAGGAACTGCGGGGCATGGGCGCGCTGTCCGAACAGGGCCGCGAGGCGCGGATGGCCAACCGAGACTTCAAGAATCACCCCTGCTTCCGCCAGGGAACTGAGGATTCCGGCGCTATCAACTATGCCAGTGAGTGGGTGGCCTGACGCGGCTCGAACTAGCGAACGCTGCTATCTTGTGGTTTTGCCGTTCCGGCGGCGATGGTACGGGAGTTGCACATCCTTCAGCGCACGAATAGGCACACCCAGACGGCGCCGGGGCGTAGGACAGCCTCCCACCGCTCGCCAACCGGCGCACTGGGTGTGCTTCAGTGTTGGAGTACCTCTTGAATGGGGCGGCCTGGAAGTCTGGCCGCTTCGCTGTGCTTACCCATTAAATCCAGGATGGTCGGAACCAGACTCAGGCTGTCGTAAGGCTCTTGCACTTCCAAATGTCGCGGAATGCCGGTGGCGGCGCCGCCCGCCAACATCAGTACCGAATGGGTGGAAATACGCCGCAATGAGCCGTGATTGCCGCCCGGGTTAAATCCGCGCACGTTGAAGTTCCAGTGATCGTTGGCGAAGATCAGAAAGTCCGGTTCGGCCAGGCGGCGTCGACGCTCCTTGAACTGGTTGAGCAGGGCGGCGTCCGGGGATTTACCTTCCGGCAGCCATGTCCGCAGAAATTGTTCGTGGAGGGCCAGGATCCCGTCGGAATAAGTAGTCTTGTGGACGGCGCGAAGCCAGTCCAAATCGGAGTGCCAGGCGTTGAGCCAGTCTACGCGATCATCGCCCGGAACCACGAAATCAGGATCCTCGAAGATCTTGAGGGGGAAGCCTGGCGCGGCGTCGCACCGATCGAAGCGGATGGCGCCGCCGGCGTCCTGGCGTAGCTCGCGAACGGGCAGATAGCGAAGTTCGAGTTGCCCGGTGGGGCTGTGCCGCGCCAGGATCAGCGCTTGACGGTTTTCGCCGCCGTAAAGCCAGACCGGGTCTTCGTCGGGGACGTCCTCAGGCGGCAGAGTGAGCGCCGTTCTGGGAATGCGCATGGCGAGGAAGTCCACCGGATGCGAGCTGACGGCCGCCTGCACGTTGTTGCGCACGGACTGGTTCTCGAGCAGCGGCAGGTAGTTGATGTGCTGGAAGCTGCGCTCGAAGTCGAGCGAGCCGTCAGCGGCGGCAACCAGGCCGTCGGGGCGAGGGCCGGTAACGTAGTTCTCCAGTTCGTAAACCGAATTGGCGTCGCCCATGGCGCGCTTGGGGATCAGATCGGCGGCCGTGAACCGGCGTTGTTCGAAATCGGCCGGGGTGAGCGCCAGCAGCTTGGAAAGAGCCGCGGCGTAGTCTGAGTAGCCGTGTTCCTGGTCGCGCCAAGCCTCAAGTTGCACCGTGAGACGGCGGGCGGCTTTATCCAAGCCTTCGTCCCGCTGCGCGGCGGTCCATTTCTTCGGCGTGGCCTTCACCTCCAGGCGCTTGGCTTCGATCGCCCGCCGCAGCGCCGATAGTTCCTCATCGATGCGCAAAACCTCAGACTGCCAGGCGGCGCGATGCCGACCGATGATGCTGAAGAATCCAGCAATGCCGGCACGGCGCGCCGCGGGCGCAAGGCCGGGGCGGTTCAGTTCGTTCAACAAAATGTGGAGCGTGTTGAGGTCCGAGTTGCGCAAATACACTGCGGCGCGCTCGTTGCCATCCAAGTCCAGCAGGGCAGTGGGATAATCGCCGTCCTCGCCTTTCAAATAGAGCGAATCTTCACTCGGCGTCACTACTTCGGAGACGAAAGGATCCAGGCCTTTTAGCTTGTATTCGGTGAGGGGATGGCGATCCGTGACGACGTGATGGCCGCCCCCGGCACGGCTCCCCAGGAAGCGGACCAGGTCAAAGCCCTGGCTGTAAACGCCCGGCTCCGTGTTCATGCCGTGATCGGAGACGCCGACGAGCATGGTGCTGTCGGCGAGCGGGCTGGCTTCGATCGCAGTCCATATACGGCCGATCAGGGAATCAGCCCGCTGAAGCGCCAGCCGCTGTGCGGCCGGATCGGGCGTGCTGTGGGCGACGTGGTCGTAATCACCGGTGAAGTAATCCAGGTATTGCACCTTGGGGTCGGCCAGCTTGGCAATCAACTCCCGCTCAGTCTGGTCCTGAATGCTGCTGCCGAGTTCAAATCCGATGGTCCATTCGTCCAACAAGTCGCGCAGGCCGTGCGAGAAGCGGTTTTGCAAGCTGTGCTGCAGAGTTTTCCAGCGCACCCCGCGCTGGTAGAGCTGAAAGCCTTGGTAGGTGGCTGTATACGGGAAGTAATCGATGAGCAACGGGATGTGGAGGTCGTCCAACACCTCGACGCCGGGCATGTCAACTTTATGCGACAGTGCATAGCCCAAGTAGAAGGGGAAAAAGTTGAGGTAATCGTAGACGTGGTAGGTGTAACGGTCGAACTCCGCGTTTCCGCGAATCTGCAAATGTTGCCCGGTGTCGAGCAGCGACCAAGAGGGCGCCGACAAGCTGATGGCGCGGACGTAGAAATTGTCCAGGCGCGTGCCGCCTTGCGAGAAAACGCGGTCAATCCAGGGCAGGGTGCTTTTGTGGGTGATCGGATCGACGCGCGCGAGTTCGCGCTCCAACACGCTCTCGGGCACTCCGTCGAGCTTCACGATGACGACGCGATTGACTTGGGCGCCCAGCGGGCCTGCAAGCAGGGCAAATAAGGCTCCAACCGCAAAGTGGGCGCCGCGCTTCATTCGCCGTGTGCGATCGCGGCCTCGGGCGTTACGGCACCGCCGTGCAGGTAAAGCCGGGACAATTCGCGCCACGATTCGGCCGTGTTGGGGTCGAGGGAAAGGCGTAGCAGTTCTTCGTGCGCCGCGACGCACTTGAGGCAGGGCGATCCGGAACTGGCGCGATCTGTATTCAAGCGCTCCAAGGCGCGCAGGCAAACCGCGCGTAGCTCGTTGTCGGCCGAACGCTCGAACACTTGCCCGATCAGGCGGGGGACCTGGGGCCCGGCAGCAGGTTCCGCGGACAATCGCTCTACCGAGTCGCGGACCGCATCCGCGTCCCAAACCACCTCCGGCCTTGGGCTGGAAGCCAGAAGCCGGCTGAGGAACTGCTGCTCGCTATCCGTGCGCCGGTAGGAATCCAAACCGGCCAGAACCGCGGGATTGGGATGTGCCGGGTCGACATGCGGGCCCCGGGTAAGGATGCGAGCGACACCCGAAAGCAACCGGATTCCCGGGGAGCGCGTGTACGCCTCCAGTTCCTTGCGGCGATCCTTTTCGAGCTTAGCGGCAAGCCCTCGCCGGGACTGGGCGTAGGCCAGCAGCGCCGCATACTGCTGGCGGGCCACGGTGGCCTCGGCGGAGGCGCCGTTTTCCAGAGGATTGAGAGCGAGATGATCGAGGCGGCGTGAGAGTTCCGACTTCAGGCCGGCGCTAAGGCTGCTGTCGGCGGCGAGAAACTCGCGAGCCTTGGAGTATGCCTGCAGCCGGGCGGTGCGGTTGTTGGCGGCGCCGTGGCGGCTCCGCACAAAACTCCACGCGGTGTCCGCGGCCAGGAAAGAGAAATTGCCGTAACGGGTGATCCCGAACACGCCGGTCAACAGACTGTCGGCGCCCTCCCGCACCAGTTCGCGGCGCTTGGGTTTCAGGCTGTCTCGAAAATCGGCCAGTAGCAGCGGCACCCGGGGATAATCCAGGCTGTAGAACGCCAGCGGGATCATCTGGCGAGCCTGTGCGCCGGGAGCGTCCGGCGGCGCCATGCGATTGTCGGAGTCGAAATAGCGGACTTCGGTGTAACCGGTCCAATGCAGCAGCCGGTCGTCGGTCCAGGGATTGGCAATCCCGAGAAACTGGCCGGAAAAACGCTGCTTCTGCCGGGTGGCGAGATCCTCGCGCGCGATCCACAGCACAGCCGCGCTGGGGGTCCTGCCCGCGAGCGCCAGCGGCTCGAAGTACAAGCCGGACATTTCGGCGCGCTGGCGAAGAAGCTCCCAGTTGTGCCCCCGATTCTCCTGAAGTTGGCTGGCTTGCTGGTCGAAATAAGCGGAGAGCGAGCGCTCGCGGACCAAGCCGCCGAAGGTTCGGGTGGAGAGGCTCAACCGGGAATAAACTTCGCGCAACTCGGCGTCCGATAAGACGTTTTGCGCGTCCTCACGGCTTTTGAAATCGTCCAGCGCTCCGAGCGCCTGGAAAATCTGCAGTTTGCGATAGTCACTGGAATTGGACCGGTAGGTGCGGGTCGTGGACCGGACTGGCATGCCCATGGGATCCAGCTGCAAGGCTTGCAGGCTGTCGCTGGCCAGATTGCCCAGCACGGATTTCGCTGGAGCGGCCATGTCGAGCACCGGACTGGGAACGCGGTGAGCCCGGTGCTGGCTGCCGGGGCGGAAAAAGGCGAAAGATAAGGCCGAGACGGCGCGCTGCCAAGGCGTGGGGCGGGTGCGCGTCAGGATCCAAACGTAACGCAACCGGTCGTTGCGCGGATCGCTGTCGCCCAACGAGTCGCGCAGGATGGCGACCAGGGGGACGTCCACATCCTGGGCTCCGGATGTCGGTTCGTGCTGGTGCCCGAAGATTGTGATCAGCTCCGCCCCGTCCGCGGTGGGCGTGCGCTCGACGTGGTAAGCCGGGACAGGCGCGAGAATCCCGGCCCCGAGGACCAAAGTAACCAAAGCCGAAGCGAACAAACGGACAGCCCCTTTCATCCAGCTTATCGAATTGTGGCGCCCCGAGAGCCGCCACAGCAAGAGCATTGCCACTGTCGTGCCGATAAGAAAACAAGAGGGCGCCCAGCGCGTCCAAAGGAGAGTGTCCGTGCGTCGACTCAGCGTGTGTCAACAGTTAGCCATGAGCTTTGGCGTTGTATTGGTCCTGACTGGGCTATTGACCTGGTCGTCTCTGGATACGATCCGCCGATTGGGCGGAATGCTGGGGACGGCGGTGAACGAAGACGCGAGAGTCGCGGATCTGATCGGATCCGTGAAGCTGAAATTGCACGAGATGAAAGAGCTCTCCACAGCGACGCAGTTTTCCTATTCCGTGAGCCATGTTGTCAAGGTCAAGGAGACCAAGACGACCGAAGGGCTGGGCGAGTGTTCCACCTGCCATGCGTTCGGAGCGGCAGAGGATCACCGGCAAAACTTCGCTAAGCTGGCCACGGCAGCGTCGAAGGACGCCGATGAACTACAGCCTCTCCTGCACAGCGACCGGTCACGCCGCGCGGCGCAGACGATTCGCGGCGCCATCGAAGAGTGGCAACAGCACTTCGATCAGTATCTTGTTCTGGTTTCGAAGGGCGACTTCGCGGGCGGGCACGGTTTGGTGACGGACCGCATGGTGCCGCTGTTGGAACAAGTGGACAAAGCCGCCGGCGAGCTGGAAGCGGAACAACAGGGATTGCGCGCGTCTTCGAAGACCCTGGCGGCAAGCAACGTGGCACGATCCCGCTGGACCATGGCGGTCCTACTGGCCGTCAGCTTGGCGTGTGCGGTGTTTCTCATTCTGGCGATCCGGCAGATTAACCGTTTGCTGCGTCAGTTCGCTGGGGAGTTAAGCGAAGGATCGCGCCGGGTGCTGGAAGACGCTGAGAAAGTCCGCCAGGCGAGCCGCGCCGTGGAGCAGGGCGCGTCCGATCAGGCCGCTTCAATTGAGGAGACTTCGGCCACCAGCGAACAGGTGAACGCGACCGCGAATCAGAATGCCGCCCATTCCGCTGAGACCAGCCAGCTCATCCAGCAGGTGCATGGGGAGATGCAGCATACCAACGTCGTACTCCAGCAGATGCGCGAGGCCATGAACGCGATTGGCGAGTCGAGCGAGCAGATCTCAAGAATCATCAAAACGATCGACGAAATCGCTTTCCAAACCAACCTGCTGGCCTTGAATGCCGCCGTGGAGGCAGCCCGGGCAGGAACGGCCGGCATGGGATTCGCGGTGGTGGCTGATGAAGTGCGGGCACTCGCACAGCGCGCCTCAGGGGCGGCTAAAGAGACGGCCGATCTCATCGGCGAATCCATCAATCGCTCCCAGCAAGGCAAGACGCGGCTGGACGAACTTACCCAGCACATCCGCTCTATCGCTCAAGGCACCGAGGCGGTGACAGCCCTGGCCGATCAGGTTCAAAGTGGTAGCCGCGAGCAGGCGCAGGCCTTGCAGGAGATCGGTTCGGCCATGGCGCGCATGCGCTCTGTGACCGAAAAAAGCACAGCCAACGCCAGCGAGAGCGCCGAAGTCGGCGAGCGGCTCAGCGCGGAGTCGCAGGCTCTGGAGGACGTGGTGCAGAGGCTGGAAGAAATGGTGAACTGCCGGCGCGACCGGTAAGACCGGCGCGTCAATCCACCGGCCCCGGCCGCCGCCCCTGGATGTCCTCGATATAGGTCCGCAGCACCTCGGCCACGCTCCAGGCTTGGGCAATGCATCCCCCGGCCCGGTGCGGCGCGTCGCCATCGAACACTTCCGAAATCTGGCCTAGGCCCGTTTCCATAAGGTGTCCCCGCATGGCGTCCAGAAAATGGTCGGCCCGCTGGCGCGCCTCGGCTGCGCCGCCGTGTACTTTGACATAGGCCTGCAGGAACGGGCCCAGCAGCCAGGGCCACACCGTACCCTGATGATAGGCTCCGTCGCGGCTGAGCTGGTTCCCGCCATACCGCCCGCGATACTTGGGGTCGCGCGGCGAGAGCGTTCGCAGTCCGAAAGGAGTGAGGAGCTCCCACTCGACCACGTCCACCACACGCAGCGCTGCATCGCCCTCGATCAGTGGGTACGGGAGGCTGACGGCGAAAATCTGGTTGGGACGCACGGAAGGATCCGGTCCATTCGCGCCGATAACATCGTAAAGGCAACCGCTGGCTTCGTTCCAGAAGGCGGGCAGGAAGTGCGCGCGTGTCTGCTCCGCCAAGGCCTGATACCGCCCCGCCTCGTCGCGCGCGAACGTGGTGGACAAATGCTGCATCACGCGCAAGGCGTTGTACCAAAGCGCTTGAATTTCCACGGGCTTGCCGATACGCGGTGTCACCACCCAATCATCCAGCTTGGCGTCCATCCAGGTAAGCTGCACGCCTGGCTCACCGGCATGAAGCAGGCCGTCGGCATCCAAGCGGATCCCGTAACGCGTTCCGCGCTCGTGCCAGGAGATGATCTCGGCCAGGACCGGGTAGAGGTGATCGCGGACAAACGCGTAGTCGTTCGTGTAGCGCAGGAATTCATGGACGGCGTGAAACATCCACAGCGTCGCGTCCGCGGTGTTGTACTCTGGCGCTTCGCCCGCCTCGGGGAAACGGTTGGGCAACATGCCCCGGTCGACATATCCGGCGAAACCGCCCAAGATGTTGCGAGCATCCTCATGGCGGCCGGTCGCGAGTGTGAGGCCGGCGAGCGAAATCATCGTGTCGCGGCCCCAGTCGCCAAACCACGGATAACCTGCGATCACCGACTTTTGCTCGGCTCGGGCGACGATGAACTGGTCCGCAGCGGCGGTGAGAAGCTTGACGAAGTCATCCGCGGAAGGAGTGGAGCGCAAAACCTCGGTTCGGCGCTCGATTTCCTGCTCTTCCAGCAAAAATGCTTCTTCGGCCTGGTGCGGCAGCGTGGAGGCGATCACCGCCGCGGAGGTGTTTTGGGTCAGATCGAAGCGCAGCAGGAAGGGCGCGTAGAGATCCTCGCGGTAGTCGAGGCCGCGCTCGCGTTCGCGCTCGTAGAGAAAATCGTAGTACCAGAACCCGGTTGCGTCCAGGGACTCGGCGTTGTGGCCGAAATGCAGTCGCGGCATGCCCGGATAGGGCGCTACGGTTGCCAAGCCGGACTGCAGCACCACTTCGCGGCGAATCACCTCATTGGCGTGCGTGGTGCCGTGGTAGTCGCGAAACGCGAGCAGCGGCCGGATCTCCAGCGAGCAGCTCCGGCCGCGCAGTTCGCCCAAGAGTTGGTATTGTACGACCACCGTGTTCTCGCCGTGGACCAGGAAGACAGTTTGCTCGATCCCGATATCTTCGACGCCATAGGTGAGAACCGGAAACGGGTCCAGCCGGAAAGCTTTCAGGAAACGATGTCCCTCCGGATGAACGGCGCCGGCGTATTGATTGACGCCCAGCTCATAGGGCCGGCCTTCCAAGACCAGCACGGGTTCGAGTTTCGAGAGCAGCACCGAACGGCCGAGCGGAGGGTGCGTGGCTGCGACCAACAATCCGTGGTAGCGCCGCGTATTAAGGTTGAGCAGCGTGGACGAAGCAAAACCCCCGATGCCGTTGGTTTCCAGCCATTCTCTCGCGGTGGCCTCCGCCAGGTTCGCCAACACGCCGCTGTCAAACTCGATGGGAAGGGTCATCGGGGTGCGTAGCTATAGTAGACTATTGTGCCTGATCGGAGCTTCTAAGAGGGGCGGTGGGGTGGTAGAATCAGCCCCATGTCCGGACCTCAACGGAGATGGATCTTTCTACTCGGTGCGCTCTCTGGGGTGTCACTGATGGCGCAGCCCCAGATCGGCGGCGCAACATGCAGTAACGCGACGCTCAACAGAACTTATGCGATCTCGATCGCCACAAGACAGGTGACGGCTGGAACTTTCGGCGCCGTTCAACAACAGGTCGGCACCGCGGCTTTCGACGGAAACGGCAACGCGACCTTCAACACCACGATCAATTCGAACACGGCCGCAGGCACGGCGAACACTACCCAGGCAACTTACAGCATCAACGCCAACTGTACAGGTACCCTGACTGCCGGTTCGCTCACCTTCAACCTGATTGTGTACGCGCAAGCCAGTGGATTCACGATGACTGGCAATAATAACAGTCAAGCGGTAACCGGCAGCGGCACGCAGATCGCCGCCGATTGTAACGGTGGCGGCGCTGGCACATTCGTGCTGAACGGCAATGGATTTGGGTTGAGCGGCAACACCGTTACCGGCGCTGCGGACATATCCGGGCTCTTTCAGACCGACGGCATGGGGAATCTCACCGCCACGTGGACCGTCGCCAACGGGACCACATCCACAACGGTGAATGCGAAGGGGCAGTACTCGGTGGGGAGCAATTGCCAGGGCGGCATAACCGTCGTCGACTCCACCAATAACGCGACGTATGTCTTTTCGTTCGTCGTCGTGGGCAACGGAAGCAATTTCAATTTTATTGCCTCCAACCCTGCCTTGATTTTCTCGGGTTCCGGACACGCCACATCTTGATCCTCGATTCGCTCAGGAGTGTGAAAATGATCATTCAGACACGTAGATTCCTATGGTTGAGCCTCCTGGCGTCCGCGTCCATCCCACAGTTGGCCGGGCAACAGAGCAGCGGATGCGGCAACAGCGCGCTCAACAAGACTTACGCCTTCACGCTGAACTCGAGAGCCGTGACAAACGGAACATTTGGCGCCGTCGGTCAAGACATCGGCACGGCCGTTTTGGACGGGAATGGCAACGCTACCATCAACGTCACGTTTAATTCGAACGCGCAAACCAATCAGGCCCAGTCGCTCCAGGCTACCTATAGCCTGGCCGCAAACTGTGCGGGTACCCTCACGCTACCGGGCGGCACGGTTCTCAACCTCACAGCGTGGAATAACGGCAATGTCTTCGCCGTAACAGGGAACGCGAATGGCGCGGTGGTCAACGGAGGCGGGACGGCTTCTCCCACTTCCTGCATCCTGGCCACGCTCACGGGGCCGTTTGCCTTCAATGCCAATGCGTTTGTGCTCACAGGTACCAACGTGACCGGCATTGCGGACGTCACAGGACTCTTCCAGTTCGACGGGATAGGGAATGCCAGCGCCACCTGGAGTGTGGCGAACGGCACAACCGCTACAACAGTGAACGCCGGCGGACAATATTCGATGGGATCGAATTGCCAGGGTGTGGCCACTCTCAATGACAGCGCCAACATGGTGTCATACGTGTTCAATTTTAGCGTCGTGGGGGGAATCAACAACTTCAATTTGATTGCGTCCAGCCCAAGCCTGTTACTTTCCGGCGGGGGACACGCTGTGACCGTGAACGCCGGGCAGGCCGTGGTGAATGCCGCGAGCTTCCAGCCCAACGCCAGCAGTCCTGCCACCATTTTCAGTATCTTCGGCCAAAACCTTGCAGCCGGCGCGGTACAAGCCAGCACCTTGCCGCTGCCCGATACCCTGGGAACAACCAGCGTGACTGTCAACGGCGAGAATGCGCCGCTCTACTACGCAGGGCCAGGCCAGATCAACGCGGAGATACCCACGGACATCAAGCCAGGTCTTGCCACCGTCATCGTCACCAACGGCGGCGTGCAAAGCAACGCTGTGGCGGTCAACGTGACGGGCGTGTCTCCAGGCATTTTCGTTTACGGCAACAATCGCGGTGTGGTGGTGAATCAGGACGGCAGCGTCAACGCCGCGAACGCTCCGGCGCACGTGGGCGACACCCTGGTGGCGTATTTTTGCGGCGGCGGACCGGTGACGCCGGCTGCAGCGTTGATGACCGGTATGGCAGCGCCCGACTCGATCGCGCCGATCACCAACAATCACTCCGTTACCGTAGGTGGAGTCAATGCGAAAGTCACCTACATGGGCCTCACGCCGGAGTTCGTCGGACTGTATCAGACGAACTTCGTGGTTCCGCAAGTACCCACGGGCGACCAACCTTTGGCGATCTTCGTAAATGGCAGAATGTCGAATGCTCCTGTTATCACGATTGCCGAATAGACTTCCCCGATTCTTTCTAGGAGTCATACTGCTCGTATCCGCGAGCGCCCAAGACGCCGCCGGGCCGCGCTTCAACGCCAAGGACGAGCTCGAGCTTCCGGCCAACTACCGCGAATGGGTCTGGCTGAGCTCGGGCCTTGGTATGACGTACGGACCGGCGGCGGAAGCCAATCGCGACCGCGCGCCGATGTTTGACAACGTTTTCGCGAGTCCGGCCGCCTATCGCTCGTTTCTCGCGACCGGTAAGTGGCCGGAGCATACCACGTTGCTGCTCGAGATCCGCGGCTCGATCAGCAAGGGATCCATCAATAACGGCGGCCATTATCAGAGCGATCTGATCGCCATCGAGGGCGAGGTGAAGGACTCGGCCCGCTTCCCAGGCAACGGCTGGGCCTTTTTCGCGTTCGGCAAATCCGCTACCGGCCGCATGATTCCGCGAAGCCAGGATTGTTATACGTGCCATCCAACGAAAGGCGCGGTGGACAACACCTTCGTCCAGTTCTATCCCACGCTGCTCCCGATCGCCAGGGCGAAGGGCACGCTGAACCCAGCGTTCCCCCACTGACGCTTTAGACCCAAACCCTCTCGGCCGGCACGCCGCGCTTGCACAGGTCGCACGATCCGGCGTCCATGTAGTACGTGGCATCCAGCTTTGCCAGATAGTAGAAGGGCAGGGGACTGAAATCCGGCGTTTTCGGCGTCGGCTGATAAGCAATCACAGCCAAACCCACGACCTCCGCCCCGGTGGACTCCACAAGCCGCTTTAGCTCGGAAAGATTCCGGCCCGAACGCAGAATGTCATCCACGAGCAGCACCTTTTCACCGGGAACCTGCTCCAGGTACTGGCGGAATTGCATCGGCCCGCCTTCCTGCTTGCGATCCGCCCAATAGACCTGGTGCGCGCGCAACGCCTCGCAGATGCCATAGGCCACAGGAAGGCCGCCGGTGTCGGGTGACACGATGGAAAGCTCGGGAATGATCGCGCGGATCTCAGGGTTGGCCCGCAGCAGGCGGCTCAAACCCACGCTGAGTACCTTGGCGTGTTGAAAGTAGCGCATCGCCAGTTGCACCTGCATGTACTCATTGGCGTGCAGGCCGTTGGGATATTCGAAATGACCCTCCCGGATCGCCCCAGTGCGGCGCAACAGGCGGACCACTTCTTCTTGGGTTGGAACCAGTTCCATAATGTTTGTCCTATTTGAATGATGCCAAGCCGGAACCCGGCCCTAGTGCGCTCCCCTTCCGGTAAGAACGCGCGGGATCGTGCGCAGGATGATCTTCCAGTCTAAAGCCAGCGACCAGTTGTCGATGTACTGCATATCCATCTTCATCCAGGTTTCGAAGTCCACCGTGTCGCGACCATTCACCGCCCACAGGCAGGTCAAGCCCGGCCGCATGCGCAAGCGCCGCCGTTGCCAGCGCTGGTATTGATCCACCTCTTCGGGCACGGCGGGACGCGGGCCGACCAGCGACATATCGCCTTTCACTACATTCCACAACTGCGGCCATTCATCAATCGAGAATTTGCGCAAGATCCGGCCGATGCCGGTGAGCTGGGGGTCATTGGGAATCTTGAAGGCAGTCGATTTGTGACTCAAGTGCATTAAGGAGGCCTTTAGCTCTTCGGCGTTGTCGCACATCGAGCGGAACTTGTAAAACACGAAGCGCCGGCCGTTCAAGCCGCAGCGTTCTTGCCTGAAGATGGCCGGCCCCGGCGAAGTCAGCCGGATGAGCAGCGCGATCAGAAGCATGAACGGCATCAGCAATACCAGTGCCGCCGCGGCCAGAACGAAGTCCGTGATGCGCTTGGCCAACAGGCGGATCTCGTCGTGTGGAGCGGCGGAAAACGTGAGTAGCGGCGTAGGTCCCAGCCGATCCAGGTAGACCTGGCTGTTGACATGCGGAAAGAAATCCACCACCACGCGCGTGCGCACGCCTTCTTCGTCGCACATTAGGAATATCTCTTCCATGTCGCCCAGCCGGCGGCTGTCCACCGCGAAGATAATCTCGTCGATCACCTGGCGCCGCAGCAACTCCGGCAACCGTGAGAGCGGAAACTGCATGTATGCTTGGGACAGATGGATCTCGCCGGGTTCATCATCCAGAAATCCCATCAGCCGGATGCCGTAATCGGACGATCTTTCCAGAGCTTCACCCAGCTGGCGAGCGTTTTCGCCGGAACCAACCACCATCACGTAGTGCGCGGTCCCGAATTCCCGGCGCAGCCCTCCGATCACCCGCGCGGCATTGATGCGGAACAGGCACAACAGAATCCAGGTGTACACGGCGAACAGCCCAACGAATGAGCGGCTGAGGTCCAGCCGAAGGAGGAATTCTAAAGTCACCAGGCAGATGGCGCCCAGGGCGCACTGCCGGAACGTGTCGCGCAGCACCACGCTGGGATGGGCCGAATCCAACTTCTCGTAAACCTCAAACCAGTACCCGATGGCCACCCAGCACAGCGCCGAGAGAACCAGTAACAGCGCGAATACTGGAAAGTCGATGTAGAAGTTTTTTTCGAAGGGTAGCCGGAGGCGCGTCTGGTACGCCGCCGCAAAAGCAAGAGAAATCAACAGGACATCGGTGGCGCCGAAAATCGCCTTGACTTTTCTGTAATGCCGGCTGAACACTTTCTGCCTCAGCATACCAGAGGATATTGCCGGCTGCCGCAGGCATTTCGGGTACCTTAAGGGGAATGGACACAACGGATCTTCGCTATCCAATCGGAAAATTCCAGTTTCCGGAGGTCGTTAGCGCCGGCGACCGGCGGCGTTTCATCGATGAGATCGCCGAAGCTCCGGCGCGCTTACGGGCAGTCGTCGCCGGCCTGTCCGAGGCCCAACTGGAGACTCCCTACCGGCCCGGCGGCTGGACCGTGCGCCAAGTGGTGCATCATGTGCCCGACAGCCATCTGAACAGCTATGTCCGCTACCGCCTGGCTTTGACGGAGGACGATCCGGTGATCAAGCCGTACGCTGAAGACCGATGGGCGCTGCTGTCCGATGCCCGGACGGCGCCGGTGGAGGTTTCCCTCCAGCTCTTAGAAAGCCTGCACCAGCGCTGGGTTGCGCTGCTCGCATCGCTCGGCGAAGAAGAATGGTGGCGCACTTTCCGGCATCCCGAACTGGGACCGGTGCGCCTCGACCAGAACGCTGCTCTTTACGCCTGGCACGGCCGTCATCACGTGGCGCATATCACGGCGCTGCGCGAGCGCATGGGGTGGAAGTAGCGCTTTTCAGGCAGCGTACACCGCGTGTTCGAAATCCCGCAGAACGGCGACGGCCTCGCGGTCGGCGAACGGCAGAAACTGCATCATGAGCGCGGCGCAGATGCCCCGCTTCGGATCGATCCAGTAGAAGGTGTTGTAAACGCCGGCCCAGGCCAAGCTGCCTGCTGACCGGCCACCTTCGTACGCTGTGGTGTTGATCAGGAATCCGAAGGTGTATCCATCCTTTGCGCCGGGATGGAAGTCGACGTCGCTCGAAATGTCAGGCCGCGCGGTTTTCAGCTTTCCTGCGCTGAGCCCACCGGTCTGGTCCATCGACATCATTTCCACCGTCTTCGGCTGCAGGATCTGTTCCTTGCCGGGGCCGCGCCCCTTCCGCAGGATCATCTGCATGAACCGGACGTAATCGGGAGCCGTCGAGTAAAGACCGCCGCCTCCGTTGTACGCCTTGGGTGCCGGTGGCATCGTCCGAGGGTCCTCTTTGAGGGTTCCGTCAGGCCCGCGATGATACCGGGCGACCAGGCGATCGAACTTGTCCGCGGGGAGGATAAAGGTCGTGTCCGCCATGCCGAGCGGATCCAGGATGTTCCGCCGGAAGTATTGCTCCAGCGTGAGCCCGCTGACCGCTTCCACCAGCCGCCCGGTCCAGTCCATGCCGGTTCCATACTGCCAGCGCGTCCCCGGCGTGAAGGCTAACGGAAGCAGCGGCGCGACGCTGCCCAACACTGGCGTCGCGTTGGTGGCCTTCTCGTAGCGCAGCATGTCGGCGTCCCAAGTGTCGTAAACACAGCCTGAGGTATGTGTCATCAAAAGCCGCAGTGTCAATGGCTTGGGATTCGGCCGGAGAATCGGCTTGCCGCTCGCGTCGAAGCCTGCCAGCACCTTCAGGCTTGCCAGTTCAGGAAGATGCTTCGCGGCCGGTTCGTCCAGCTTCAGCTTTCCTCGCTCCACCAGTTGCATGGCGGCCGCAGACGTGACGGCTTTGGTCATGGACGCGATTGCAAAGATAGAGTTGAGGTTCACCTTCACGCCCGACGTGGAATCGCGCGTTCCAAAAACTCCCGAATAAGTGATGTTGCCGGCGGTAGCCACCATCGCCGTGGCGCAAGGGATTTTTCTTCGGGCTAGGGCCGCGCGCAGGGCCGGTTCAATCCCGCTGGCTCCCAGAAGATGGCGCGGGACGGCGCTCAGGGCCAGCAGCACGCCGCCAAATTCTCTTCGGCTGAGTTCAGGCATACCCTCTTTGATATCACGAACCACGCCGGTCCAGTGCCCGCGGCGCTATCTTAAGAACATGGCCCCGGCGGTTGAGACCGAGAAACCAAAATTAGCCGACGGGAATGGGGGCAAACCTCCGCATTCCGGCCCCGGCGACCACGGCGGCTGGGGCGACGGCGGCGGACCGGATCCCGGCGGTAACTACGTCCCGGGCGCTGGCCTGCTGGCCATGCGCTTCCTGCTGGTCTCGGTAACCATGCTGTTTGCGACCGTGGGCGTGGCCTATCACGCGCGCGCCCGCTTGCCAGGCCACTGGCGGCACATCCAGGCGCCGCACTGGCTGTGGCTCAGCACGGCGCTGATCCTGGCCAGCAGTTGGACGATCGAGATGGCGCGCGGCGCCTTCGAGCGGCGGAATAGCTGGCGATATACGCGCTGGCTCGCGGTCACGCTGGCGCTGGGCGTGGCCTTTATGGGATCGCAACTCCTCGGTCTGCGCGAGTTGATGCTCCAAGGCAACGTGTTGCGTGGAAATCCGCACAGCTCGCTGTTTTATGTGATCACCGGCGCCCACGGCCTGCACCTGCTGGGCGGCATGATCGCGCTCTGCTACCTGCTGATTAAGGCGCGAGTCCGGCCGGAAGTCGTGCTGCTGGATTTCAGACGCCAGCGCGGACGAGCCGCCACCACCGCCCTCTACTGGCACTTCTTGAGCGGGATCTGGCTGGTGCTGTTTCTGTGCCTGTTGTTCTGGCCCTGAGAGAGCGGCTTAGTTGGCCTTGCCGAAGTAATTCTCGGCCAAGTCCGGCTTCTGTTCCAAGGCGCGCTTCCAGCAGTCCCGCGCTTCGTCCTGTTTGCCCAGGCTCTTCAGCACGTGGCCCAGATTGAGTAGCGCTTCAGGGAACTGCTCGCGCTCGGTCAGCGCTTCGCGGTACAACCGGACGGCGTCGTCCAACTGGCCGGATTTCTGCAGGAGCAGACCGGTGTTGTAGAACAGCTCGGGGCTGCGTTCGCCCTTCTCGATAAGCCGGGCTTGATAATCCAGAGCTTGATCGAAGTCGTTGCGCTCCACGGCCAGAGCGGCCAGGCCGCGCAGTGCGTCGATGGATTCGGGATTCGCGGCCAGCACGCCTTCAAATGCCTTGCCGGCGCCTTCGTGATCGGCGATGTTCCAGCAGGCGATGCCCAGGTTCAGTTGCGCTTCCGGCCAATCCGCGCGCTTCTCGACGCAGGCGCGAAAGGCCTCTGCCGCGCCGCGGTGGTCGCCGCGCTCCAGGCGCAGGTAGCCCAGCCGGAAGGAAACGTCTTCCAGGTCCGGATTCTTGGCCAGCAGCCGCGTGTACAGCCGCTCGGCTTCGTCCTTGGATCCCTGCTTGTCATAAACTGCGGCCAGGTTGTGCAGCACTTCCAGCTGATCCGGTGTAATCTCGAGGGCGCGCTCGTATGCCGTGCGGGCCTTGGGAAGGTCGCCGGCTTCCTGGTAAATCACGCCCAGGTTGACATAGGCCTGGCTGGCGTCGGGACGGATGCGCACTGCCTCGGCGTACGCCTTGGCGGCTTCCTCGCGGTTGCCGATCTTCTGCTCGGCCACGCCCAGGTTGAACCAGCGGTCGAAGCTTTCCGGAGTGTACTCCACCAGCCGGGCGCAATAGCGCTGGGCGGCTTGATAATCGCCCGCGGCGAACGCGCATGTGGCCAGGCCCTCCAGCGCGGTTTGCGAGTTGGGCCGCAGCGTCAGCAGCTTCTCGGAGTAATCGGAAATCATCGCGTGGTCCTTGCGCGCCATGCCGATGGTGACCATGTTGATCAGGCACTCTTCGAAGTTGGGATTCTGTGCCAGAATCTGCTGGTAGATTCGCGCCGCTTCGTCGAAATGCCATTGCAGCTGCAGCGTGACCGCCTTGCCAAACAATGCCGTGGTGTGATCGGGCTGGTTGGCCAGAACCTGATCGAAGTATTCGGCCGCCTGATCCGCCTTGTCCAGGTGCAGCAGCGCGATACCCAAGCCAAGCCGGGCATCCACCCGGTCCGGCTGCACTTCGGCCGCTTTTTCGAAGAATTCCAGAGCTTCCTGCCAGCGTCCCAGCCGTTCCAGGCAGACGGCCATGTTCAGGTTGGCGCCGGCGTGCCGGGGATTCATGCTCAGCAGCTTGGCATAGCTCTGCGCGGCCTCCTCGAACATTTCCAGCTCAAATTGGATCTGGGCTTTGGCCGAAAAGATCTCCATGCTGGCGTCGCCGTTTTCAATCGCGCGGTTGATTTCATCCAGCGCTTCGGGAAGCTTCCCTTCCAGATGCAGCGAAACGGCCTTCGCGAGACTGGCTGGCTTGTTCGAGTCGTTTAATTTGGCTTGGCTCATAAATCAGTTGATATTTCCATTTCTGCCCTCCATACCGTAGGGCGCAAGATAAGCGCACAGTTTCCCCAGTGCGTCGTATTGATGTGAAACTTCCACCCAGCGCAGGCGCGCTCGCTCGCCGCGGCCGCAGAAGAAACCGACTCCTCCGCGCCGCAGCCGGCTGTCGGACCAAAAATCGACCACTTGACCCTGCGTCATGACCGTAAAGTCGTCTCCGTGCACGTCCACCAGGATGCGGTACATCATGTCCGCGCGGACGGTCATCGGCAGCGGCCGGTCCACCCGCGAGACTTCCTTTCCGTTAACCACCGCATACCGAACCAGGTGCACCAGCGGCAGAGGCCCGGGCCGGACCACCACCAGCTTCATGGCATAGTAATTCTGCAAGTCCTGAGCGCGGAACACCCAGCCCAGGGCCTTCTGGTCGAGTTCGCCGAGAAACTCGAAGCGATAGTCGGTCATATCCATGCTGGGTTTGAATAAAGCCAGCGGACCCGGCCGCACGAATCCGGCGGCGTCGTAAGACCAGCTCCGGGTCAGATTGGAGCGGCTCTCCCAGGCATCCAGCCCGCTGCGGAAGTCATCGGCGAAGGCGACGGCCGCGCGGTTGGAAATCGTTTGATTCAGCGACTTCCAACGCTCGGAAAACGCCTTTTGCACCTGCTGGACGTCACCGTTGCTTACTTTGGGCAGCGCCACTTTCACCTTTGGCACCGTCGGGCTCAGGGCCACGGCCATCAACAAGGGAATGAGAACCGTCACCACTTTCAGATCGCGCGGCGCGCTCTTCCAAGCGGTGCTGAGCCACCGCCAGGATGCCGCCATCTCGCGTGCGGGATGGGACCGCGCAGCTCCGGACTCTTCCTCCTCGAACGGCAGGTCTTCGGCGGCCTCACCTTCTAGGGGCTGGAAGGAAGATCCCTCTTCGGTCTCGTAGGCCGGGGCTGCCCGATATTCTTCGGCAGCGGCATCCGCTACAGTCGCCTCGAAGGCGGCAGCCGGCCTGGCAATCGGCTCAGGCTCCGCCACAGGCCCGGCAGGCAATTCCGGTATGGGCTCGTAAGGGATTTGAGCCAGTTCGATGTCGGCCACGGGTAGTTGCGGCGCGCCCGGAAATTCCAAGCCGTTCGCCGCTTCCCAGGGGAGCTCTTCGGCAGTGTTGAAGACCTGGGCAGCCAGGTCGAGCGGCAAGAGCAAATCCGGGTCGGGCAGCTTCTGCAGGACCGAAACCTCGCTGCTCACACAAACCGGATCTGGCGTAAACTCCGCCGGTAGCGCCGCAAGTGCGGGAACTGCTGGAGTTGCAGATTCCGCCGCCCCTAGATTGGTTTGCAGTTCGATCAAACCCGCAGTAGTTTCCGGTTCCGGAACCGAGCTCTCGGCCTCGGGATGTTCCTGCGCGTAGGCGTGCCGATGGTCATCGCAGCAGAACTCGCCGTCGGTCAGACTGCGGAGTGGCGCCAGCCGAACTTTACAGTAACGACACCTCATTGGAAGGCCTAATCGTTCTCGTTCCCATGTTAGGACTCCAACAAGGGAATTACCACGCAGTAAATTGCTTAGGGAAGGTAGGCAATTGTGCCTACAACTCGAAGAGTTTTAAGAGGTTCTTCTTAGGAGCCCGGACGGACTGGTTATCCCGCCGCCGGCAACGACAAGGACGCCTTTCCGAGAGCGCCCTCCAGCACGCGGATGGCGTCGAATTCGGCCAAACTGCGGGAAATTGAAAGTTCGGTCACCAGCATGTGCCGGGCGCGATCCAGCATCTTTTTCTCGCGGAACGAGAGCGGCTTCTCGGCCTGCAGGACCAGCAACGACTTCAACACCTCGGCGATCTCCAACAAGCTGCCATGGCGCATCTTGTCGCAGTTTTCCTTATATCGGTCCTTCCAATCCGCCTTACCTTTCGCACTGCCCTCTGCCAGGAACTGCAGCACCCGGGCAATTTCCCCGTTGCGGGTCACCCGCCGGAGTCCGATCTCCTGGACGTGAGAAAAAGGAACCATCACCGTCATGCTGTTGAAGGTAAGTCGGAGGAGGTAGTACCGCTCGAACTGGGCGCCGAACGAGCGCGAACTGATATTCTCTACCGTTCCGATCCCGTGGTTGGGATACACGACTTTCTCGCCAATTTGAAATAAGGTCATACGTTGACCACAGCTTCGTTATTCGCGGCTGTTAACTGGCAAACGGACCAGCTTCGAACAACTGATGTTAAGCCCATCGGGGTAGCTTGTCAATAGCCCCTTACCATTGTACAGTCTCATGAACCACTTCGGTCTTTTAGATACCATACACTTTCCAGTAGTGGCAAATCCCGAAAAACAGATTCCGTGGGCAGTCCCGGGACTGGCACCGGTATGGTAAATCTTGTATTCTCAAGAGTAAAGCCTACGGCCCAGGGCTGGCATGTCAAATGCTCACGAAGTGTCGCAAAAAGGGGAAAGCGGTAAGTGTGCCCTAACGAAGTCGTAGCGGAGGCGGCTGTTTGAGGGACCTGAAGACCCAATTTGTCAGCGCGCTGCTGTTCGTACTCACAGTAGGAGCGGTGTGCTGCGCAATCATCAATTTCCGCCAGCAAAGCCTCTACCGCCTGCCGGACGACGGCGTCACATGGGTCGACCGCGCCGGTGCGGCGGGACAAAATCAGGTCGTCGCCCTACACGTAACCCCCGGCAGCGCGGGGTATAACGCTGGAATCCACGCCGGCGACGTTCTCTTGGAAGTGGCGGGGCACCTGATCGCCAAGACCGTCGACGTTCCCCAGGACCTGCAGCGCGTCGGCATCTATCTGCCGGCGAAATACTCCCTGCGTCGGGGCAACGTCACGGTTTCGGCCCAGGTCATCGTCGGCGAAAGTGTAGTGGACCGGTCCACGTATTATCAGTACGCGGTTGGACTGGTCTACCTGCTGATTGGATTGTTTGTCTACTACCGCCGCGTCGGAGCGCCACGGTCGGTTCACTTCTTCGTGCTTTGTCTGGCTTCGTTTGTCTTATCCACCTTCCACTTCACCGGCAAATTGAATGCTTTCGATCAAGCCATCTATTGGGGCAATGTGGCGGCGGGAATCCTGGCGCCGACGCTGTTCCTGCATTTCTGCCTTGTCTTTCCAGACCGGCCGAAGTGGTTTTCTGCCCGCGCGGCCAGTGCTCTGCTCTACGTTCCCGGAGCGCTGCTGCTAGCGGTTTATGTGCTGGTAGCCAAGGGCATTTTGCGCGTGGCGGCATCGCCGGTGGACGTCAACTGGCTCCTGGATCGTGTCTGGCTGTTGTTCTTGTGCTGCTTATACTTGGCCGGTACCGCCGTCCTGGTTCTCAAGACTCCGCACGCCGAAGACCCCCTGGTGCGCCGCCAGCTCAAGTACCTGCGCAATGGCGCGCTCCTCGGCATTGTCCCGTTCACGGTGATCTACGCGATTCCTTATCTAGTGGGCGCGCTGCCGGGCCACTACCAGAAGATGGCCGTGCTGTCGCTGATCCTGGTCCCCATCACCTGGGCCTACGCGATCCTGCGCTACCGCCTGATGGACGTCGACATCATCTTCCAGCAAGGCTACGTCTATACGCTGGCCACACTGGTTGTCCTGGGCATCTTCTACGGCCTGATCTTTTCGTTCGCCCAGCCGGAGAGCTTGAGCGCGGCCGCCATCGTTGGCCTGATCCTGTTCGCGACGTTCATCTTCCAGCCGATTCGCGACTGGTTGCAGGAACAACTGGACCGGTATTTCTTTTATAAGGACCGCTACGACTACCGGCGCACCTTGATCGAGTTCGCGCGCGAACTGGGTTCGGAAACCAACCTGGACGAGATGCTGCGCTCGGTGGCAGACCGGCTGGTTCACACGCTGTCGATCCAGCACGTGGCGTTCTTCCTGTCCGGCGAAAATGAAGACCAGTTCCGCCTGCACATGACGCTGGGAAATCGCAAGGAGCGTGGCAACCGGACAGCTCAGGAACTGGATCTGAGCTTTCTGAGCGCGCGCCCTGGACCGCCGTATCTCTTCTTCGAGCGCACCCGGCACCTGTTGGACGTCGTTTCTCATGAGTGGCCGGTTTCGGTCCGGCGCACCATCGCCGATCTGGATTTGACCTACTACTTCCCTTGCACGGTGCGGGGCCGGACCATCGCCTATCTGGCGCTCAGCCGCACCGACAAAGGTGACTTTCTGTCGAGCGACGATGTGGAGCTGCTCACCACGCTCGCCGGCTACGTCAGCATCGCCGTCGAAAACGCGCGGCTGTACCGGTCACTGCAGCACAAGGTGGAGGAATACGAGCGGCTCAAGGAGTTCAGCGAGAACATCGTCGAATCCATCAACGTCGGCATTCTCGCGGCCGATTTGGACGACCGGGTGGAGAGCTGGAACACCCAAATCGAGCGCCTCACCGGCATCTCGCGCCAGGAGGCCGTAGGCCGTCGCCTGGCGGAATTGTTCCCGCACGAGTTGTGCGAAAAACTCGACCAGGTCCGCGGCGATACAGGCGTCCACAATGTCTACAAGTTTGTCCTGCGGCCGCCCGCAGGGGCGAATGGCCATGGCAACGGGAACGGCAATGGCAATGGGCACCCTCAGCCGCCCACCTACATCCTGAATCTGGCCATCGCGCCGCTGGTGTCCAAAGACATGCAGCAGATCGGCCGCCTGGTGATCTTCGACGACATTACCGACCGCGACGAACTGGAGCGCCGCCTGGTCCAGGCCGACAAGCTGAGTTCGATCGGGCTGCTGGCTGCTGGCGTGGCACACGAAGTCAATACGCCCCTGGCAGTCATCTCCACGTATGCGCAAATGCTCGCCAAGCAGATCTCCGGCGACGACCAAAAGTCTAAACTGCTGGATAAGATCGCCAAGCAAACCTTCCGTGCGAGCGAAATCGTCAATTCACTGCTCAGTTTCTCCAGAACTGCGACCACCGAATTCGTGGAAGTGGACCTGGGCCGCATCATCCAGGACACCTTGGCGCTGATCGAGCCCCAGTTGAGCAAGTCCTCTGTGAAAGTGCAGGTTGACACGCTGCCGCCGCTGCCCGTGATCAAAGGCAATTCGGGTAAGCTGCAGCAGGTCTTCCTCAACCTGTTCTTGAACGCTCGCGACGCCATGGATTCCGGCGGTACGCTGGCCATCAAGGCCTGGTGCGAAGAGGGAGTGGTGCGCGTGGACGTCAAAGATACCGGGCAGGGTATTGCGCCGGAAAACCTGACCCGCATCTACGACCCGTTCTTCACCACCAAGGGCGCGCGCAAAGGCACCGGATTGGGCTTGGCGGTTACCTACGGCATCGTGCGCGAGCATGGCGGTAACATCGAGGTAGAGAGCCGCCTTGGAGCCGGCTCCCGTTTTCGTGTGGAGTTTCCGCTAGTCAGAAAACCGGTACATGCCTGATCGACTTCCGCCTGACGAACCGGTCTCTCCTCTCCCTAAAGGCCGCATCCTGGTGGTGGATGACGAGGGAGACATCCGCGAGAGCCTGGAAGCCCTGCTCTGCATGGAAGGCTATAGCGTCGATCTGGCCCAAAACGGCGGCGACGGCCTGCAGCGCGCCGAAGCTGCCAATTATGACCTGATCCTGCTGGACCTGATGATGCCGGACCGCTCCGGCATGGAAGTCCTGCGCGAGATCCGCGAGCGCGACACCGAAACGCCCGTCTTCATGATCACCGCTTATGGGTCGGTCGAAGTGGCGGTGACGGCGCTCAAGAACGGCGCCAACGACTATTTTTCCAAGCCCTGGGACAACGAGAAGTTGCTGATCGAAATCGAGCGCATGATCGCGCACAGCCGCCTGGAGCGCGAGAATACCCAGCTCAAGCGCGCCCTCAAGCAATACAGCTTCCCCAATATAATCGCCAAGAATGACCGGATGCTCCGCGTTCTGGACCTGGTGGCGCAAGTTGCCCCTAGCCGCGCTACCATCCTCATCACCGGCGAGACCGGGACTGGCAAGGAGCTCATTGCCAAAGCCATCCACGCCAATTCCCCGCGCGCCGACCAATCGTTTGTGCCGGTGAACAGCGGATCGGTGCCGGCCGATCTGCTGGAGTCGGCTTTGTTCGGCCACGTCAAGGGCGCTTTCACCGGCGCCATCGCATCGCGCAAGGGCTACTTCGAGACCGCCAACAAAGGCACTATCTTCTTCGACGAGATCGGCACCATCAGTCCCGAAACGCAGGCCAAACTGCTGCGCGTGATTCAGGAGCGCGAGTTCATGCCGGTCGGCTCGACGGAAACCATCAAAGTGGACGTGCGCATCATCGCCGCCACCAACGCCGAGCTGAAGAAGCTGGTGGACGAAGGCAAGTTCCGCGAGGATCTGTACTACCGTCTCAACGTGATCAATCTGGCTCTCCCGCCCCTGCGTGACCGAAAGGAAGACATCCCGCCGCTGATCGAACATTTCTTCAATAAATTCAGCCGCGAGAACGAGAAGTTCTTAGACAACGACGGCCGCAGCCAGCTCCGCTTCGAGCCCGATGCGATGCAGTTGCTGTTGGACTACAACTGGCCCGGCAACGTACGGGAGTTGGAAAACGCCATCGAGCGGGCCGTGGTATTAGCCTCGCAGACCACCGTCCCGGTGGATGTTCTCCCCGAGGCCATTCTGCAGGAAGGCGGCGTGCGGATCCGCCGCGACGAAAGCGGCACGCTGTCGCCCGACGCCTCGCTGTTCGAAGTAGTGGCCGACTTCCAGCGCCGCAAGATCGTGGAAGCCCTGGAGGCCGCCAACTGGAGCCAGACCGAGGCAGCCGAAAAGCTGAACATCCCTTTGTCGACGCTCAATCAGAAGATCAAGCGACTGAACATCGATGTCAAGCGCAAGGGCGGGGCAGGGTAAGACAGATTACTATTACGCTCCATTGACACTTGTCCAGGGCATGAAGTATCCTTAGCCTTTGTTTCAAATACTAGAACCCGTCTTCTAGTTGGTACTCTCCGGCCTACGGCCCCCGCGTTCTGTAGATTCTCCTGGGTCGAGCCGAATCAATCTTAGGAGATCCATGCCGAACCAGCCTTACTTTGTGGTTGTCTTAGCGCACTCGCTTCACGGACGATTGCGCCGCATCCACGTCCCTCATAAGGCAGTGTACGCAGCTTTCGTCTTTTCCTTGTTCGTATTCGTGACCATGTTGGCCTGTCTTTCCAGCTACTTGCGGATGAGTTGGAAAGTAGCGCATTATAATTCGCTGCGCCAGGAAGTGGACTCGCTGCGCGTAAAATACCAGGAGTTGCAGCGGGTGAACAATCAGAAGAGCGAGCAACTGGCCACGCTGGAAACGTTCGCCAGCGAAGTCTCGGTAGCCTACGGGCTGAATAAGCGCCCGCAAACGTCCGGCGATGTCGCCAGCGGCCCAACCTTGAAACCCACCTTCCGCGAGTCGCTCAGCGAGTACAATTTCCTGCAGTCCGCGACGATTTCCACCATCTACCACAACTATCCGAAGCAATGGCAGACGCACGTGCGGCCCAGCTTGTGGCCTGTGGAGGGCCGGCTGATGAGTCCTTTCGGCGCGCGTACGGATCCGTTTTCGGGTGAAGGCGCCATTCACAAAGGCGTCGACCTGCAGGCACCTATGGGTACACCGGTGCATGCCGCCGCCGACGGCGTTGTGGTTCGCGCGGATTGGGAAAGCGGCTACGGCAAGCTGGTGATCATCGACCACGGCAATGGCTTGCAGACCTACTACGGCCACCTGTCGCGCTTCGACGTAGTTCCGGGCGAAGAAGTTCGGCGCGGCGACGTGGTCGCACGGTCCGGCGCGAGCGGCCGCGTGACCAGCCCGCACCTGCATTATGAAGTGCGCATCAACGGTATCCCGGTGAATCCCTATCCTTATCTCGCGCGCTCAACGTCGGCCGTGGCGGCCCATTCGCAACGCGACCTGCCGTTCGACTAGGCCTTCAACCGTTCCGGCCGCGTTCGTTACGTTTGACGTAACACGTAATGATCGCTATCCTAATGAGTGATCCTCGGTTATCGGGATAAGCACACTCGAGACTTCGCGGCCGGAAAGTGGGTAAAGGCTTTCTCGGCTATTGAACGGTCGGCGCGCTTGAAACTCGACCGGCTGGAAGCCGCCGCAACGGTCAGGGACCTGGCGGTCTTGCCGGGGAATCACTTCGAAGCGCTATCGGGCGATCGTGAAGGCCAGTTCAGTATCCGCGTCAATGATCAATGGCGGATCTGTTTTGAGTGGCCGAGCGGAACCCAGGGACCCACGAACGTGGAAATCGTTGACTATCATTAGGAGCACGCCATGGCATTGACTGTGATACATCCAGGCGAACACCTGGCCGAAGAACTGAAAGAACTCGGCATGAGCGCGGCGGAACTGGCGCGGAAACTCGACGTGCCGACGAACCGCATCACTGCGATTCTGAACGGACAGCGCGCCATCACGGGAGACACAGCCTTGCGTTTGGCCCACTTCTTCGGCACTAGCGCGGAATTTTGGCTGAACTTACAAAGCATCTACGAACTTCGGTTGGCTCAGAAGAAAGCGGGCACCTCAATCAGGATGCTTCCCCGGTTGAAGCGTCCACACGGCCTTCCGGCGTAGTGCCAACCACCAGCCACCAATCCCCGCCATCCGTGATGTAAGCTGGTAACGCGAAAGGAGACCGCTGTGAAAACTGCCGCGCTCCGCATTGCCGCTATCACTCTCGGACTGGTCCTGCTCACGTCCGCGTACACCCGTATGCATTCTTCGGCCATCATGGCCGACGCCGCGAAAGCGTTTCTCAACTCGCTGAATCCGGAGCAGCGCGCCCGCGCCACGTTCCAGTTCGTCGACGAAGAACGGCTCAACTGGCATTACATCCCGCGCGTCCGCAAAGGTCTCCCGCTGCGCGACATGACAGAAGAACAGAAGCAACTCGCGCACGCGCTGCTCGCGGCCGGCTTGAGCCAGCGCGGCTACATCAAGGCCGTCAGCATCATGAGCCTGGATGAAGTGCTCAAGCGGATGGAGAAGGGCTCCGGGCCGCAGCGCGATCCCGACGGTTACTTCTTCAGTGTCTTCGGCGAGCCTGTGCCAAGCGGAACCTGGGGCTACCGCGTGGAAGGCCACCACATCAGCCAGAATTTCACGGTCGTTGACGGTAAGATTCAGGACGCGCCGAGCTTCTTCGGCACCAACCCGGCCGAAATCAAAGACGGGCCGCGCAAAGGCCTGCGCGTGCTGGGGCGTGAAGAAGACCTGGGCAGGGAACTGGTCCAATCCCTCACGCCGGAGCAAAAGAAAATCGCCATTGTTAGCGCCGACGCGCCCAAGGAGATCCTCACCGAGGCATCGCGGAAAGCCGCGCTGAAAGGCCAGCCCAGCGGCTTGGAAGCCTCCAAGATGACCGCGCACCAGCGCGAGATCTTCCAGAATCTGCTGGACGAATACTGCTACAACATGCCCGATCCCGTCGCGCAGATGCGCGAAGAGCAGATCAAGAAAGCCAACGGCAACCTGTATTTCGCCTGGGCGGGCGGCGAGCAACCCGGCGAGGGACACTACTACCGCATCCAGTCACCCGCGTTCCTTATTGAATTCGACGACACGCAGGACCACGCCAATCATATTCATTCGGTGTGGCGCGATTTTAACGGCGACTTCGGTCTCGATCTCCTCAAAGAGCACTATCAGACCAGTCACAACTAGCCAACTTGAGTTTCACTCGCCGTTTTTTCGTTTCTTCGCTAGCCAGTGCCGGCGCTTACTTGCTGGGAGCGGAGAAAGGACAGGTTTTTCCGTCCGAGGTGAAGCGCTTTACCGATGAAGCCACCGACTTCAAGATTGTCCGGCTCACCGACCCCGCGCATCAGAGCTGGCTAGCGACTCCGTACAGCCACTGTATCTCGCGGCACAACGACTTTCTGATTTACGCGAGCGACCGCTCCGGTTCCGTCCAGGCCTATCGAATGGACTTGAAGAACGGGCAGTCGCACCTGCTCACCGACGCGGAAGGACTCGCGCCGGACTCCCTCACGCTCACTCCCGATGATCGCGAGCTCTGTTATCTCGCCGGGCGGTCGTTGTACCTGTCGCGGCTCAATGCGGTGCGAGCCCGCGCGGTCTACGGGGCCGCCGAGGGCTTTCAGTTTGGCCGCGGCTTCAGTCTCTCCGAAGACGGCCTTTACGCTGCCCTGGTGGAGCAGAACGGAGCTGCCAGCCGGCTGCGGCTAATCAACATGCGGACGGGCGCGGGCACGACGCTCGCTGAATCCCCTGACGCCATTTCCGATCCGCAGCCGCGCCCCAAGCGTGCCGGTGTGCTGTATCGTCGCGCTGACGATCTCTGGCTGGTGAACTATGACGGCGCGCAGAACAGGAAGTTGCGCGTGGCGCCAGGGAGGCTCGGAAATGCGGTTTGGTCGGCCGACGGGCGTACTGTGCTGTATCTCAACCTGCCAACCGACCCGAAGCAGCTCCACAACATTCGCGAATTCACGCCCGACACGAACGAAGATCGCCAGGTTTCAGAGACCACTCAGTATGCTACCTTCAACCGCAACGCAGACGCGAGCGTGTTCGTCGGCGCGAGCGCCAGCAAAGCGTCGCCGTACATTCTGTTGCTGGTCCGTTCGGTGAAACGCGAGCTGACACTATGCGAGCATCGCGCCAGCGATCCGCGGAAAGTCGTGCTCCTGTTTTCCCCCAACAGCCAGCGGGTGTTTTTCCAGAGCGACGGCGACGGGAAAATGGCGATCTACGTAGTTGCGGTGGATCGTCTGGTGTCGGAAACGGAAACGGACGCGCCCTAGTTCCCTAAACAAAGGTCAGTCGAATAAGCTGGCGTACGCCTCGCGGGAGCGGCGGATGTCGTAGTTGGCTTCAATCTGGCGGCGGCCTGCCGCTCCCATTCGCGCGCGAAGCTCTGGTTGATCCAGCAGTGTGGTCAACGCGCGTGCGAACGCCGCGGCTTCATCTGGCGCCGGATCAATGAGAAAGCCGCAGCTTGCGTCCAACGCCTCCGGAATGCCGCCGACGTTCGACGCAATCAAGGGCCGTGCGCTCGCCAGCGCCTCCAAAATCACCAGCGGCACGCCTTCGCTGCGCGATGGCAGGATCACGACATCGGAGGCGGCGTAGAGATGCGCCAGGTCGTGCACTTGCCCGCGTAGGTCGAAGACGTCATTCAGACCAGCCTCGCGGATTCGATTGCGCAGCGGCTCTTCTTCGGGCCCATCGCCCGCGATAATGAAGCGAAAGTCGCGTTTTTTCCGCAGCGCCGTGAGTTCGGCGGCGATGTCCACCAGCAGCAAAGGACGCTTCACCGGGTCCAGCCGGCCGGCGAACAGGATTTGCTGTTCGGGGCCTGAGTGAACCGGCGCCGGCCGGAACCGGTCGAGCTCGACGCCGCTGCTTATCAGGTGGATTCGATCCTCCGGAGTCCCCGCCGCGAGCAACCGGCGGCGAACCAGATCGGACACGGCCACGCGAACATCGAGGCAATGCGCGACCGATGCGGTCGCCGCGACGATATCCCAGGACTCGTCGACGTTATGCACGACATCCATGAGCTTCGCGTCCGGTAAGAGGCGGCGAATAGGAGGCAGTGCGGCATAACCAAACAGGCTGTTTTGCACGAGCACGAAGTTGCAATTCCAGCTCGCCGCGATGGAACAAACTTCGGCCACCCTGTGCTCTACCGGTACCGCGCTGGCAAGGTCGTACACATGCGCGACCTTGGCGTCCCATCTTTGCCGCCAACGGTCGTCGCGCGAATGAGTGGCGATCAGCAGGGTCTCAAAGCCGGAGCCGCAGAGTGCAGAGGCAATCTCTAGAAGCACCGCCTCGGCACCGCCTGGGCCCAGATGCGGCGTCACCAAAGTCACGCGCTTCACGCCAGCCGGTGGCGGCAGATACTCGATTCGATCGATGGCAATGTGGAAGGCCGGCAGTGAATTCGGCTGAAACTGGAGGTAAAACGACAAGTCGAATATGGGCCGCCCGGCTGCTTGGTTGATCGCTTCCTTGGCACGTAGCGGAATGAGACGCGCCATCGACCGCGCCGGATGACGAATCCAGGCCTGCCACGAGAGCAGTTCCGCGTTGATCAGGTGACGGCGCAGCTCAGGCAAGGTCATAGTCCGGCTGACCGGTGCGGCCCTCCGCGCGGCCCGCGGCCACATAATGCAGCAACGGATTGACCACCGTGTGCGCGATGTCCCGATATGCAGTGAGGTAATAGCGCGTATGGAACTGCGGCGAAGGATCGTAGCCCTGCCAGAATCCGCATAACAGATAATGCCACAGCGGACGGATTCCGGAGGCCGCGGCATCCGGGCAGTTGGCGGTGTAATAGGCGGCGTCGAACAAAGCCGCAAGCTCGCGTGAAGCCGCGGTGTTGCGCCGGAGTTTCCAGTAAAGCGCCAGAGTCCGAAGATTACCGGCGGCCTCGCGGGGCGATAAGACGGACCGAATGAAACGAAGGAGCGCCGCGACGGCGCCAGGAACCGCGGTGTCCGAGCCGAGCTGCGGTAGTTCGGACGCCGCCAGCAACTCCTCCGCAGAAATCGGGCGAGCGTCGGTGTGACGTTGCTGAATCATCGCGCGGAACGTTGCGGCATAACTGTCGCCGGCGAAAGCGGCGGAGAAATGTTTCTCGGCCCAGAGGCGTCCAGTGTTAGCGAGCTGGCGGCGCGTCGCCGCATCGTCGACGAGTTGCTCGAGAGCCTGATGAAATTCTTCGATGTTACCGGCGTCGCAAAGCCTGGTCCCTTCTCCCTCCAGCGCCATCTCCGGGATGCCGCCCGTGCGACTGGCTACGACGGGAACGGCCATGGCCAGGCTCTCCATGACGATGTTCGGGCGGCCGTCGATGCGCGATGGGACAACTGTAAGGTCGCAGCAGGGCAGGTAATCGCGCGCCGGCACGAAGCCCAAAAAGTGGACCTTGTCTTCGACCCCGAGCGCAGCGCACTGGGAACGCAGCGCTGCCTCATCGGGCCCCGAGCCGCACAACAGAAACTCGAGATCCGTGCGATTGCTGAAGCGCTGTGCGATCCGAAGGAAGATGTCCGGTCCTTTTTCCGCGGAAAACCGGCCGAAGAATCCAATCACGTAGGGCGGGCCGGCCGTGCGGGATTGCGCCGTGCGCCAGTCCTTGCGGGGCAGCGGCCGGTAGCGGTCCAGATCGATTCCGTTGGGGATTATCGAGATTGCGCCGCCTGGAACGCCGCGGCTGGACAGCCACTGCTTCATGCCATCGTGCTCGACAATCACTCGATCAATGAAACGCCTGTGCTTGAGGTGCGTCTCGGCGTGACCGCTCGGATTGAACAAAAGGTCTGCAACCGCGATGCCCGGGAAGAAACGCCTGAGGTCCGGCAGAAGGTCGTAAAAATAAGACGATCCCGCCTGCCAGATCAGTTGGACAGAATGCTGGCGCAGAAGATAAAAGACGAACGCGCGCCAGTATCCGGCCTCGAGAAGCCGGGGAAGGTGATAGATAGCCGCCGCGTGCGGCCTGAACCAGGACGTCGTATCTCCGGGAAAAGTCCGGGACGGTTCGGTAGTCACGATGAGTATCCGGAATCCGGCCTTCTTTAACTCGCCGCACAATCCGCTGAGGCTGGCTTCGGCGCCGCCCTCCTTGAGATAGGGCATCGCGAGAAGGACTGCCGGAGCCGCGGGATTGGGCAGAGGCGCGGATTCGAGGGCGGCTTTATAGAGTTCCAAACTCCGCGCGCGAGACAGAAACAGAGACGCTTCCAAATACGCCGGATCCAACTCGTCGCCGCCGGCCGTGCCTGTCATCGCCTCCACAATTCCTAACGCCGTTCGAATAGCAGGATGCCTTTGTTGCTTGAAAAGGGGATCTGTTGAAAACGCGAGTCGCTCTTCATGTCGCGTAGAACCGGCAGAGCAACAAGGTTTAGGTAATTGGGCCGCGGTTCTTGATGTGGCTCATCCAGCGTGGCGATGTAGTGCGCGCGATAGGAGAAGATCCGGTGCATGGCTCTGTCCACGCTATTTTGGGCGTATCCAAGCGCAATATAGTGGCTGCGTACTCCGGTGACAAGGCTCTGCTCGGCGGCGAAAAACTCCGCGGAGTTGGCATTGAACCACGGTTCCTCCACGCCGATCACGTTCGTCCACTCGTTGGATAGAGACGTCCGCTGGACCGCGCGCGTTAGTTCATCGTATTGCGACGGGTCCGGCTGCGGGGTGACGAGCCTCCCGAATTGATTGGCGAACATTCCTCGTGCGCCCAGAGCAACCGCGTTGGTAGCCCCCCATTGCATCGTGCAAATCAGGAGCAGCGCGGCGATTGCCCAACGGGAAGGAACCGAACCGCACAGCCCCGTGAACAGAAGCACGACAAAAACGACGAGGGCATACATGTAGCGGGCGTCGACCGTAATGTTGGAGGCGAAAATCAGCAGCAGCAAAGCCGATTGAGCCGCGCTCAGCCAGAGCAGGATGGCCGCTGGCGCCGGCCTTCGCTGGGACGACCTCAGAACAAACATGGCAGCGAGCAGCGCTGCGGCAAGAAAACCCCACCCGAGAAACGGGTACAGGAGCGATTGATCGAACAGGCGCGTCCAGATGACGAGCTTCTGTCCCAGCGCGGCGCGGAAGCCGTAATGCAGTGCAAGGTCGCCATAGGACGAGTCGCGTGCGTGGCGCCATGCCGCCCGAAAAGTGAACAGGTACCAGGCACTGGTGGCGATGGCGGCGGGTGCGAACAGGCAAATCAAAATTCGCGAGGGCCAATGCCTCCACTCGGCATGGAAGTTGGGCCTGGATCGCCGGCTAAGCAGGATTCCGCCGATGTAGATCAGAAATAGAAGACAGTACACGGGAGTGGTTGTTTTGGCTGCAACGCCCAAGAGCAACGCACTCGCCAGATGCACGATGCTTCTGGCAACAGGCCACTCGCGGCACATCACGGCGATGTACACCACCCAGGCCACGCAAAGAGCCTGCAGCGGCTCGACGAACATTTGGTGCGACAGCCCGACAAAGGCCTGCGCGCCCGCGGCGAAGACCACCCCGGTGAAAGCAACGAACCTGGAACGCGATACGGCTTCACCGATCTTGAAAATCGTCCACAAAAGCGCGCCTTGCGTGACCAGGATGGAAAATAGCAGCGCGTTCTCGACCGAGCCCAAGACGCCCCGCAAGGGAACGAAGAATTGCCCGATCCAAGTGATGGCGGGCGGCTTCATGTCGATCGCATGTAACATGGTGATCTGCCAGGCGCGGAGCGAGTGCGTTGCGGCGAACCAAAGGTCCGTGGCAACTTGTCCGTACCAGGCTTGATCCCACGGCCATACCGAATGGTCGCGCGCGATCCAGACGGCGCTAGGCGCCAACAACAAGACAATTACGGCCGCGACCACGGCGTTTTCAAACGGTTTCCGATTGGTCGCTGCCTGCTTTTCGCGGAGACTTTCCGCGGCAACAGGCCGGTCGGTAGTCATTTTCTGCCTTAGCCAAAAAGTCTAACACGCGAACGCACCGAGTGTTGTTGTGATCAAACGGAACGATAGGCTACGATGAGCGTATTCCGGATGTCGATTGGAATCACAGGCGCGCGGGGCTTCATCGGCTCCTATTTGACACGGCATCTGCTCGCTCGCAAATGCCCGGATGTGCGACTGCTTTTCCGTAGCGCATCGGGTATCGAGGCTGCCGAAGGCGCCGAAATGGTCGCGGGCGACCTGCATTCCCGCGCCGATTGCGAGCGATTTGCGGCCGATCTGCGCGTCATTTATCATCTGGCGCATACCAACACGCCGGTAAATTCCGACTACGACCAGCCCAACGATGCGTTAGTGAATCTGGTGCCGCTGCTGAATTTGTTGGGAGCCGTGAAGGATCTGGGAACGAAGCCGCACATCGTGTATTTCAGCAGCGGTGGGGCAGTGTACGGGCCGAAGCAGGACCGGGTTCCTTACCGGGAAACCGATGCATGTTTGCCGTTTTCCTCCTACGGCATCCAGAAGCTCGCCGCCGAGCATTACCTGCGCTTGGCGGCGCAGCGAGGATACCTTACCGCCACGGTTCTGCGCGCGGGCAATGGATACGGCACATTGTTGCCGCGCCACCGGCTGCAAGGTTTGATCGGCGTGGCCATCAATGATGTGTTGCACGGCCGGCCGGTCCGGATATTCGGCAATCTCGATAACGTGCGGGATTACGTTCACCTGGACGACCTTTGCGCGATGGCTGAGCTGGCTGCGCGGCCGCGTGAGCCGTTTACCGTGGTCAATGTAGGCAGCGGCCGCGGCCATTCGGTGCGCGATGTTCTGCGGATGATCGAGGAGTTGCACGGCGAGCCGCTGCAGATTCAGACCGACGCTAAGCATGGCGAGTGGCTGGCAGACTGGGTGGTGCTGAACCCGGCCAAAGCCGAGCGCGAGTTCGGTTGGACGCCGCGCGTCGAATTACGCTCGGGCATCGAAGGCATGCTTTCGGCCCGCCGCGATGAGATCCGCGCCGGCATCGTCACTGCCTGAATGAAGTGTTCCGTTCTGCTTCCCGTTTACAATGGCCGGGAATATTTGCCGGCGGCGATTGAGTCCATCCTGGGCCAGGACGAGAACGATTTCGAATTCCTGATCATCGACGATTGCTCGAGCGACGGTTCAGCGGACGTAATTCGCCGCTACGCTTCGGCGGATGCGCGGGTCCGCGCCCTGTTTCATCCGCGGAATATGGGTCTTTCGGCGACACTCAACGAGGGTCTCAGAGAGTCGCGCGCTGACCTCGTCGTGCGCATGGACCAGGACGATATGGCGCTGCCTCAACGGATTTCCACGCAAGTCCGGTTTATGCGCGAGCACCCGAATGTGGCCGTAGCGGGCTCCTTCGCTTATCACATGGGCCGCGAGCCGCGCTACGACCGCCTGGTGCAATTACCCGTGGAGCATGACGAGATCGTGCGTACGCTTCTGGTAAGGAATTGCATTTATCATCCGTCCGTGATCCTGCGCCGGGACTCAATTCTCGCGTTAGGCGGTTATCGCGCCGAGTTCAAGAACTCGGAAGATTACGACCTGTGGCTACGGGCGGGGAAGGCCTACCGTTTAGCGAATATCCCGGCGCCGTTGCTGCGCTACCGGTTCACCACGGGGGGAATGAGCTTGAGCCGCCGCTGGCAGCAGGTGGTCTGCGCGCAGACTGCTGTTGTTTCTTTCCGTCATCCCGACTGGTCCTACGCGCAGGCGGAGCGGGAAGCAGCGGCGGAATTGGAGAAGCAGGGCAGAGGCTGGGTTCTGGAACAGGCCGCCCGCGGAACCGTGAGAGAATTAAACTCCCTCCGGCTGCATCGTGAGGCGCTGCGCATGCTCTGGGTGTTCGCGCGGCAATTGAACGCCGCGCGCGCCGCGCGCATGACCCTGGAGTTCGGTTTCGAGCTGCTGCGAGCCAGCCTGACCCCGGCGCCGCACTAATGAAAAAACGCCCGTCTGCCGATGTGTTTTATTCTGGAAAGAACGGGTTCATCCGTTGATGGAGGCTGATGATGAAGACGATTTGTTTGCTGGGGGCGGCCGTTCTGGCGGTGACGGCGTGGGGCGCTGACAATTTTCATCCCCTCGACGTCAAGACTGGGCTTTGGGAAACCACGGTACGCAACCAGATGAGCGGCATGCCTGCGCTTCCGCCGGACATGCTCAACCGGCTGACACCCGAGCAGCGTGCCAAAGTCGAGGCGGCCATGAAAGCTCACGCGGCGCAAGCACCGCGCACGACTATATCCCGAAGCTGCATGACTAGAGAGAAACTCGACAAGCCTTACGATCTGACGAACCAGCCCAAAGAATGCACGCACAAGGTGATCACCTCGAATTCGAGCAAACAGGAGGTGCACTTCGAATGCGCGATCGGCGGCGGCAAACAGACGGGCACGGTACGCGTGGAGGCCGTCGATTCGGAGAACATCAAGGGGACAATGCAAATCAACATGGCGGCTGGCGAGCGCACATCCACCACCGCCACGGACTTCAGTTCCAAGTGGCTCCGCTCGTCCTGCTCGGAAAAGGACGAGAAATAGCCGCGCCGATCGTTTTGTATTTAACCGGGCATCTGCGCGACACTAGGAGTGTCGCTTATGCCTAACACTAGTGGACGTCACTTTCTTCAAGTCCCCGGCCCCACGAACGTGCCGGACCGGGTCTTACGGGCCATCGCTCGCCCGACCATCGATCATCGCGGCCCCGAGTTCAGCCGCCTCGGCCTGGAGCTATTGGATGAGCTGAAGTCCATCTTCAAGACCAACGGTAAGGTCATCATCTTTCCCTCTTCCGGCAGCGGCGCCTGGGAAGCTGCGATTGTGAACACGCTCTCACCGGGTGACAAAGTTGTCATGTTCGAAACCGGGCAGTTCGCCACGCTTTGGAAAGAGATGGCGGTGAACCTGGGCCTGAACGTGGATTTCGTGGCTGGAGACTGGCGTCACGGCATCGATGCCGCTGATCTGGAAGCGAAGCTGCGCGAAGACCGCACGCACCAGATCAAAGCGGTCATGGCGGTGCATAACGAGACCTCCAGCGGCGTTACGAATAACATCGCCGCCGTGCGCAAGGCGATGGACCGGGCGGGACACCCCGCGCTGCTGATGGTGGACACGATTTCGTCGCTCGGGTCGATGGACTACCGGCACGATGAATGGGGCGTGGACGTGGCCGTAGCGGGATCCCAAAAGGGTCTCATGCTGCCGCCCGGCCTGAGCTTCAATGCAGTCAGCGAAAAGGGTTTCGCGGCCGCCAAGACGGCGCGTTTCGGAAAATCCTATTGGGATTGGCAGGCCCAGCTCAACAACAATAAGAGCGGTTTCTTCCCTTACACGCCGGCAACCAACTTGCTATACGGGCTGAAGGAATCGCTGGCGATGATCCATGAAGAAGGATTGGACAACGTCTTCGCGCGGCATGCCCGTCATGGCGAGGCCACGCGGCGCGCGGTGAAGGTCTGGGGCCTGGAGGTTGTGTGCCTGAACCCGGCCGAATACAGCACCTCGGTAACGGCGGTCTATATGCCGGCGGGTTCGAACGCCGACGAGTTCCGCAAGGTCGTGCTGGACGAGTTCAACATGGCGCTCGGCAGCGGCTTGGGCAAGCTGGCGGGCAAGGTATTTCGCATCGGTCATCTGGCGAATTTCAATGATCTGATGCTGGCTGGAACACTGAGCGGAGTCGAGATGGGTTTGGCCGTAGCTGGCGTTCCGCACTCCAAAGGCGGTGTGGCCGCCGCGCTCGACTATCTCACTACGGCCGCGCAGGAAGCCCGCGGGGCTGTGCTGCACGCGGCACGATAGCGGAAGCCGGGGAGCGCGGTCGCGCCGCAGAGGGATTTGACTATATAAAACTTTGATATAGTCGAAGTATATGAAGTCGTTGTTGGTTCAACTCGATGATCCAACCTACCGTGCCTTGAATCGTGTAGCCCCAGCCGCCAAACGCCGGCGCGCTGAATTCGTGCGGGGCGCCATCCGGAAGGCCATCCGCGAGGCGGAAGAAGAACGTACGCGCCAGGCATATCTCCAACAGCCCGACTCCGAAGCCGAAGCAGACGACTGGTCCAGCGCCGAAGAGTGGAAGCCTTGAAGCAATACGAAATCTGGTGGGCCTCTCTGCCTCAGCCTGCCGGGCGGCGCCCGGTTGTGCTGCTGAGCCGTGATCGGGCTTATTCTTACCTCAATAAGTTCCTGGCCGTGGAGGTCACCTCTACGGTGCGTCACATTGCAGTCGAAGTCTTGTTAGGACGCCAGGAGGGACTGGCGCGAAAGTGCGTCGCCAACTGTGACAATATCCGGACGATTCCGAAATCGTCCCTGATGAAGCGCATTGGAGAGCTTTCGGCCCGGCGTCAGCCCGAATTAAAGCGCGCTCTAGGCCACGCTCTCGGCTGGGACGAATTAATCGATTCGGCCGGATAAGCGCGGCGCAATGATATGATGACTCGGGTCCGAGCTCAAACGTGAATCCCGCGCAATCCCCGCAGGCGGCCGCCCCGTTGCGCGCCGCCACAACGCCCGAACGTCCCACGCGCGTGCGCCATGTTGTACTGGCGATGACCGTGGCGATCTACATGATCACCTACATGGATCGCACGATCATCGCATCGGCGATTCCGGCGATTCGCACTGAGTTCGGTTTTTCGCTCATCACCATCGGATGGATTCTCGCCAGCTTCCGCTGGGGCTTCACGTTGTTCCAGATACCGGGTGCTTGGTTCGGCGACAAGATCGGTCCGCGCCGCGCGCTTTCGATCATCGTCACGTGGTGGAGCGTTTTCACTTCGTTGACCACGCTGGCATGGAGCGCGGCATCCATGGTGGTGGTGCGGTTCATCTTCGGCGTAGGTGAATCGGGCGCGTTTCCCATCGCCACGCGCTCGCTTTCGCGCTGGATGCTGCCGGCCGAGCGTGGATTCGCGCAAGGGATCACGCACGCCGGTTCGCGGCTGGGCGCTGCCGTTACTCCGCCGTTGGTGGTCCTCCTGATCGTGCGGTATGGCTGGCGTGCGCCGTTTCTGACGTTTGCCGTCCTGGGGCTGGTATGGGTCGCGCTGTGGCTGTTCTACTATCGCGACACCCCGGATGAGCACCGCGGCGTCAACACGGCGGAGCGTGAGTTGATTCACTCCGCCACGGGTGGTCCCCGGCAGAAGGCCGGTGCGGCGGTGCCCTGGCGGCGCATTTTGTCGAGCCGCACACTGTGGCAACTCGCGGCGATGTATTTCTGCTACCAATACGCGCTCGCGGTTTACCTGGACTGGTTCCCGACCTATCTGAAAGAGTCGCGCGGTTTCACACTGGCGCAGATGGGCTTCTACGCGAGCCTGCCGCTGCTGGCGGGCACACTCGGTGATCTGCTCGGCGGCTGGCTCTCGGACCGTATTCTTCGCTGGACGGGCCAGGTGACGCGCTCGCGGCGGATTGTAGGCATCGCCGGGTTCCTGATTGCGGCGCTCGGAATTCTGCCGGCGACACTCACCACCGACCCTCGGGCGTGCGTCGCGTTTAGTTGCCTGGCATTCGGCGGCCTGGAACTGACCGTGGGCGTTTCCTGGGCGATTCCTCTGGATATCGGCGGCGATTTTGCCGGATCCACGGCGTCCGTCATGAATATGTGCGGCAACATCGGCGGCGCCATCTCGCCCGCGCTGCTGGCGTATCTCGTCAAAGGCTATAGCTGGAACGTGCCTTTCTTCGTGACCTCCGCTCTGTGCGTCATTGGGGCGCTGATCTACGGCAAGATCGACGCGAGCCGCAACATCTTCACGGCGTGATTCCGACTCTCGCGAGCCCGACCACCCTGCACGTCCTGGCCGTTCTGTTCCTAGCAACTCTAATTCGCTCCGCATTCGGATTCGGCGAAGCCTTGGTGGCGGTCCCCCTCCTGGCGCTGGTTCTGCCGGTGGAAGTGGCCGCGCCGGTCGCCGTCCTGGTGTCCATTACGGTGGCCGCGATCGTGGTGCTCCAGGATTGGCGGAACGTTCACGTCCGCAGCGCGGGCTGGCTGGCAGGCTCCGCGCTCGCCGGCATTCCGCTGGGCTTGTTGCTGCTCAAGGCCGCACCCGAATTCATCGTTAAGACGATCTTGGCGGTCGTGATTCTCGGCTTCTCGCTGTACTCGCTCACGACCCGCCAGCAGCGTGAGCTGCAACACGACCGGCTCGCCTGGCTCTTCGGTTTCAGCTCCGGTGTGCTAGGAGGCGCATACGGAATGAATGGCCCGCCGCTGGTGATGTATGGCGTGCTACGACGCTGGACGCCGATTCAATTTCGCGCGACGTTGCAGGGCTACTTCTTGATTGCGAGCCTGGTGGGCATGGCCGGCTATTGGATCGCGGGCCTGTGGACCCGATCCGTCAGCGGCTACTATGTGGCGTCGCTTCCGCTGGTCCTTGTCGCCGTTGTCTTGGGCCGGCTGGTGAACCGGCGTCTGAGCGGCCACCGGTTTCTGCAGTGTGTCTACGTAGGTCTGGCGGTGATCGGCGCGATCCTGCTCGTGCAGGCCTGGAGACGCTAGCTAAGGCAGGAATGTGGTCTTGATGGTGTAGTCGAGCTTCGGGAAGCGCTGCACCAGGTATTCGTTCGCCTCGCCTTCAACGCGGCCCGGTTCGATGTATTTGCCTTCGGGGCGCATCTCGCCGTAGCCCGCGTAGAACTGGTCCACCACGTTCATCCCCTCGACGACCTTGGCGAACGGCACGAAGCTTTGCTGATCGAGGACGGCGTTCTCGGCCAGATTGATGAAGATCTCGGTGGCGCGTGTCTGCGGGCCGGACATGGCAAAGGCGAGTGTTCCGCGCAGGTTCTTCAGAACAGGTGGATCATCGGGAATGAACAGCTCCCGCCACTTTTCGTGGACGCTGAAGTCGCGGTGGACCCCAAATTGGGCGATGAAGCCCGGCACGACACGGAAGAAACGCCCCTGGTCGAAGTAATGGATACGGACCAATTCGTGGAAGCGGTCGACACCGTGCGGCGCCCATTCGCGGCGCGCTTCCACGACGAAAGGTCCCTTGGAAGTGTCGAATCGGACGCGGAAGACGGCGGGCACGACCACCTTCGGAGGCGGCTTGTGGCAGCCGGTAAGAATCAAGGCCGCAAGCGCCGCCGGCAAAATGCGTTGCACGAGCATGCTCCACAATTATCGGCGAGGCGGAGCGGGCCGGGCAATCGCGGCCGTCTGGTACACTGTCGGCAGCAATGCAGGGCAAAGTGGTGGTGATCACCGGTGGCACTTCGGGCATCGGGCAGGTGGCGGCGGAGCAACTGGCCGGCATGGGCGCGCGGATCGTGCTGGTGGCGCGAGACAAGGCACGCGGAGAAGCAACGTTGGCGCGGTTGCGGGGCATTGCTCCCGGACAATCACACAGCATTCACTACGCCGATTTATCGCGGCTGAGGGAAATGAAGCGCGTGGCCGGCGAGATCTCCGCGGCCGAGCCACGCATCGACGTTCTGATGAACAACGCCGGCGCCATCTTCTACGAGCGCCGCCTGACCGAAGACGGACTGGAGATGACCTTCGCGTTGAATCATATGTCGTACTTTGTGCTGGCGCACGGACTTCGCGACCGCCTGGTGGCCTCGGCGCCGGCCCGCATCGTCAATACGTCGTCCCGTGCACATGTTCGCGGCCAACTCGATTTCGCCGACCTGCAGTCGTCGCACGGCTATGCCGGCTTCAAGGCCTACGGACTCTCCAAGCTGCTCAACATTCTTTTCACGCGCGAACTGGCTCGGCGCTTGGCCGGAACCGGGGTCACTGCGAACAGCCTACATCCCGGCTTTGTTGCGACGCGCTTCGGCGACGACGGCAGTGCACCGGTCTCGAGCGGCATATTGCGCGTGCTCAAAGTCTTTGCCATGACCCCTGAAAAAGGGGCCCAGACTATGGTCTATCTGGCTTCTTCCAGCGATGTCGCGCAGACGACCGGCGAATACTTCTACAACTCGAAGCCCGCAAGGCCGTCGCCCGCAGCGCAGGATGACGATGCGGCAAAACGTTTGTGGGAAGTTAGCGCGACGCTGGCAGGGCTCGCCGACTAGTTATTTCTGGACCAGGTTCTGGATCGCTTCCAGTTCCTTGCCGGCCTCGGACAGCTTGCCTTGCGAGACCAGTTCGCGGTAACGCTCCATGTGACGCCGGATTTCCATGATTCGTGCGTCCGGAGCGGGCGCCGCGGGCGTGCTGGAGGTTGTCGTCCCGGCTGGCTGTGGGGACGGCGGGGGCGAAGGAGCTGTCTGCACATTCTCGCCCGCCAATTGCGCCAACGCTTCTGGATAGCTATCCGCGTACACCAGGTTGTTGCCCATCGCGAGCGCGACCTTCTTGAGCTGCGGCATCTTCGCTTGCGACGCCTGGATGTAAATCGGCTCTACATAGAGGAAGGTATGCTCGATGGGCAGCACCAGCATCTGCCCGCGGAGCACTTGCGAGCCCTGCTGGTTCCACAACGTGAGATCCTTCGAGATGTTCTGATCCTGATTGATGCGCGCTTCCACCTGCATGGGCCCGAGAATAATCTCTTGCTTGGAGAGCAGCAGTACGACTTTTTCTCCTAAATGCTCGCCGTCACAGCGGGCGATCATCAGGCCGATCAGGTTGTCGCGATTGCGCGGCGTGAATGGCGTCAGCAGCAGAAATTCCGGTTTCGTTTCTCCGGGAAGTGTGGCCACAACATACGTCGGCGCCACCGGGCCGGGAGTGCCGCCTTGCTCGTTGGTGAACTTCGCCGTGTCCCACGCATCGGACTTGTTGTAAAACGTGTCGGGATCGCGCATGTGGTACAGCCGGTAGATATCGGCCTGGATGTGGAAGATCGTCTCCGGATAGCGGACGTGGCGGCGCAAATCGGCGGGCATGGCCGAGGACGGCTCGAACAGATCGGGAAAAAGATTCCGGTATGCCTGAAGCAGCGGGTCATCGGGATCGAAAACGTACAGATGCACCGACCCGTCGTAGGCGTCGACCGTGGCTTTCACCGAGTTGCGGATGTAATTCACCGGCCCGACGCCTTCCAGATCGACGCTCGGCGAGTAAGGATGTAAGCTCGAGGTCATGTAGCCGTCGATGATCCACACCAGGCGGCCGGAATCGGTCAGAATCAGGTACGGGTCGGAATCCCAGGTAAGGAAATTCGCCAGCGTGCTCACGCGCTCGGTGACATTGCGGTGAATCATCATACGGCTGTCCGGAGTCAGGTAGCTGGTGAGCAAGATATTGATGTCTTCATTCGCCACGGTCGCCGCGGTCCGCATGAGCAGTGACGAAATGGGAAAACCACCCTTGCCGTCGTAGTGGTTTTCCACGTTGCGGTCGCCGGAAGGATAGTCGAACTCCGGCTGAGCGGTGTGCACGAACACCTCGCTCTGCACATTCTCGCCGTAGTACAGCTCGGGGCGCGTGAGCTTCAGTCCGGGTTCGCTAATCTCGGGCGGCGCGTCCTTAATAATGAGATTCGGGAGGCCGTTTTCGGAAACCTGATTGGCTTCCGCCATGACGATGCCGTAGCCGTGGGTGTAAATAAAGTGCGGATTGATCCAGCGCGACCGCGCGTCGCCGAGCTGGCTGAGGTCGATTTCGCGCGGCGAGAGCATCACCTGGCGAAGCTGGCCGTTGATGGTATAGCGTTCGACGTCCGTGTCCGAATAAATGTACGGGCGGTAGGGCTGCAGCTGCGTGATGGTGTCGTGAAACGCGCGCCAATCCCAGAGCCGCACGTTGTCGAGGAGCGGCTTATGCAGATTGAAGTCGACTTTCTGATCCGGCTGCGCTGTGAATTCCATCTCGGCGGTGCGCTTGTCGATGCCGAAGGCCGACCGCGTGGCCTCGATGTGGCGTTGGATGTACGGCCGCTCGATGGAAATCTCATTCGGACGGACGTAAGCGGTGGCGACCAGGGGCGGGACGATGTTGCGGAGCAGGATCGCGCCAACGAGTACGATCAGGGCGGTCTTCCATCGCGCAGCCACCAGCAATCCGGCGGCGGCGACGCAACTGGCGATCACCAGCCACTGCAAGGGCAGGGAGACGTTCTGATCGACGTAATCGATCCCCACCATGAAGCTGCCGTGTTCGTTCAGCAGCATGCCGTAGCGGCCCAGGAAGAAGCGCACGGCAAGCGCCAGCAGGAACACGGCGCCCATTCCGCGCAGGAACTTACTCTCCAGCGCGCCCACCAAGCGGAACTCGGCGAGGTTGAACTCCTGCATATTTCGCAAGTCGCCGACGCTGCCGCGCAATTGCCAGCCGCGCGCGGTGAGCCAATAGATCAGGGCCGCGACGAATACGATGCCCAGCAGCAAGCCGAGCAAGTCCGAGTAGAACGGAACCTTGAACAAGTAGAACGACAGCGGATTGTTGAAGACCGGATCGCGCCAGGCGGTGGCCGCGCCGCCCAGGTCACGGCCGCCGAAATAGCGGACGACGGTCCAGGTGTCCAGCGTGGCCGTCGCGATGATCAACGCCAGAAAGAAGATCGCGACCGTCGCGAGCTTCGCGTAAAGTGGATGCTCGCCGAGGCCGGTGCCCGCATGCTTGAGGGCGCGCGCGTGCGTGATCCAGAAAACGACGAAACCGAGCACAGTGGCGGCGCTGGCCGGGATCAGGCTGTAGGTGAGAATGCTGAACCAGGTGTGCACCTGGCCCATCTCCTGCCACCACTGGTAGTCGATCACCCAGGAGCACAGCCAGCGCGCCGCTACGAAAAGAACAATGGCGGCGACCAGGTACCACAGGCAGCCCGCGCGGCCTTGGGCGCCCTCAATCTGGCGATGACGAAAAGATGGGTCCAATGTCTGTCTTTAGTAACTGTACTCTATTGCGAAGCGGTCCAAACGATCCGGCCGTTGACGATCGTGGCTACCGGGCCGCCGCGGAAGGTGTGGCCGTCCAGCGGCGAGTTGCGGCTCTTGGATGCCGAGCGGTTCACATCGTAGGTCCAGGCTCGGTCCGGATCAAGGATGGTGACATCGGCCGGCGCTCCCACGGCGAGCGTGCCGCGGTCCAGGTTCAACACGTGAGCCGGGCCGGTGGTGAACAGCTCCACCAGGCGCATGAGCGGAATCTTGCCAGGATGCACCAGCTTCTCCAACGCCAGCCCGATTGCCGTTTCCAGGCCCAGGATGCCGAACGGACACTTCTCGAACTCCTGCATCTTTTCGCTGCCGGCGTGCGGCGCATGGTCCGTCGCGATGACGTCCACGGCTCCGGAAACGATGCCCTGGGTGACGGCGCCAACGTCGCAGTCGGAACGCAACGGCGGCTTCATTTTGTAATTGCTGTCATAGTCCGGCATCGAGCTATCCGTCAAAGCGAAGTGATGCGGCGTAGCCTCGCAGGTGACCGGCAAGCCCCGAGCCTTGGCGGCGGCCACCATGTCCACCGCGTAGCGCGATGAGATATGCGCCACATGAAACCGCGCACCAGTGAGCTGGGCCAGCAGGATGTCGCGCGCCACCATCACGTCTTCCGACGCCGCCGGAATGCCGCGCAGCCCGAGCCGCACGCTGGGGACGCCCTCGTTCATATCGCCGCCCGCGCTGAGGTTCAGATCCTCGCAGTGGTCGATCACAGGAAGGCCGAACGAGCGCGCGGTCTCCATGGCGCGGCGCATGACGCGCGCGTTCATGACGGGACGGCCGTCATCGGAAATTGCCACGATCCCGGCTTGCTTCATCAGACCAATGGCCGCCAGCTCTTCGCCCGCGCTGCCTTTTGTAATCGCACCGATGGGCCGCACGTTTACAACAGCATGACGCTCGGCGCGTTCGATGATATAGCTGGTTACGGTGGCGCTGTCGTTCACCGGCGAGGTGTTGGGCATGCAGCAGATGGTGGTGAATCCGCCGGCCGCCGCTGCGCGGGATCCGCTTTCGATGGTTTCGGCGTACTCGAAACCAGGCTCGCGCAGGTGTACGTGCATGTCGATGAAGCCCGGCGCGACGATCAGGCCGCTTGCATCGAACTGTTCCGCGCCGGTAGCGTCCAGGTTCTCGCCGACGGCGGCGATCTTGCCGTTGTCCAGGGCCACGTCCCGCACCGCGTCCAGGCGGCTGGCGGGGTCGATCACACGGCCGTTGCGAATGAGAAGTTTCGGCATGAGACTAATTGCTCAGGATGCGCTCCAGCACGGCCATGCGCACGGAAATGCCGTTTTCCACCTGGTTCAGAATCACCGAGCGTTGCGAGTCGGCTACCTCCGACGAAATTTCACGCCCGCGATTGATGGGCCCGGGATGCATCACGATGGCGTCGGGGCTGGCGAGCGACATGTGCTCCAGCCGCAGGCCGTAGAACTGGAAATATTCGTTGGCCGAAAAAGCCGCTTCATGCTGGCGCTCCAGTTGCACCCGCAGCATCATGATGACGTCGGCTTCGCGGATGGCCTCCTCGATCCGATGCGCAATCGTCACACCCGCGGCGAGCTGAGCCAGTTCAGGCGGCACCAGCGACGCCGGACCGCACAGCACGATCCGCGAGCCGAACTTCGACAGCAGAAACAGGTTGGAGCGCGCCACGCGGCTGTGAGCGATGTCGCCGATGATGGCTACTTTCAGTCCCTCCAGCGTGGAGCGGCGGTCCAAAATAGTGCGCGCATCGAGCAGCGCCTGGGTGGGATGCTCGTGCGTTCCGTCGCCGGCGTTGATGATGGGCGTCGGCAGGTAGCGCGCCAGGAAATGAGGCGCGCCGGAGGCGGCATGCCGCATCACGATCGCGTCGGGCCGCATGGCGCCGAGCGTGTTCAGTGTGTCCACCAGCGATTCGCCCTTGGTCACGCTGGATCCGGACGCGGTGATCGAAATGGCGTCCGCGCCCAACCGCTTGGCGGCAATCTCAAAACTGGTGCGTGTGCGCGTGGAGGCTTCGAAGAACAGGTTAACGATCATGCGCCCGCGCAGCAAGTCCGACTTGCGGCTGGCGCTCTGTTGCGGCTGAAAGCTTTTGGCCCGGTCCAGAATGCTTTCGATCTCGGTCCGCTCGAGCGATTCGATTCCCAGCAATCCACCCGCCATGGAGCGCCCTCAGGTTTTCTCCACCAGCAGCACTTTTTCGGTGTGATCGATTTCGTTCAGCTTCACTTCGATGATCTCGTTGGCGCTGGTCTGCACCATGCGGCCGACGTAGCGCGCTTCGATGGGCAGTTCGCGCCAGCCTCGGTCGATCAGCACCAGCAACTGGACGCGCGCAGGGCGCCCCTTGTCGAATAAAGCGTCCAAAGCGGCGCGGATGGTGCGGCCCGTGTACAGCACGTCATCACACAGCACGACATCCTTGCCCGTGACGGGGAAATTAATATCGGTTGCGCTGTGAACGGGTTTCTCCGAAACGGTGGAAAGATCGTCCCTGTAAAGATTGATATCCAGAAATCCGACAGGAACGTTCAGCTTCTCCAGATTGCGGATCTTTTCGGCCAACCGGACGGCCAGTGGGACGCCACGGCGGCGGATGCCGATGAAGGCCAGCTTATGCAGGTCTTCGGTTTTTTCGAGAACCTCGTGCGCCAGCCGCACCAGGGTGCGGTCGATTTCCGACGCGCTCATCAACTGCGCTTTTTCTCTTGTGGGAACCATTCCGTTCAGACGCTTCAGCGTAACATATCAATAACGTTTCAGCCGATCGTGGATCTTCTTCGCGAGCTTGTCAATCTCGTCGGTCTTCTTGAGCGTGGCGATGGACAGCACGTTGTAGTCGTTCTTCTCCAGGTCGGCTTTTAATTCGTCGGCTAACTTGGACAGCGCGCGGGCGTCCTCGAGTGTCTTTTTGTAATCGGCCTTGAGAATTTCCTCGCGTTGCAATTTTCCGTTGGGAAGCCGCACGTCGTGCGGCGGGATTTCCGGAAAGAGAGGCGGCTCGTCTGGTTGCTGGCCCTGGATGGCCAGCGCGGCGGCGAGAAGAAGGAGAGTGGGAAGCTTCATATTTGCGCCCTTTTCATGATAGGCCAAGCGGGAGCGGGGAAGCCGGCTGAAACTCGTGCTGAACCCCAAAGAGGGGGACGGCGCGCTGTTCGATTTTGGGATTGGGTTCGTTTGGTAATTTTGCCGTGCTGGAAATTTCGCATTCGTGCAATCCAGTGGTCCATCCAAACCAGATTACGGCTGCCGGAAGGAAGAGATGGCGGCGGGAATGGTGTAAGTAGTTGTGGCGGGAGGCGTGATTAAACGCAGAAGTGGTGTCAACGTTTGAGCGGGTTACGGTCGGAGTGTGCCGTGAGGGGCCAGCTCGCCCGCGCGGATGGGCAGATCGGCGGGTAGGCCGTTATTCAGCCATGTGACACAACTACGCAGCTGAGTGGTCCCTTGCACAAGTCGAACGCCGATCGCTGTTGTGTTTTGGACGGGCCGGTCCGGATAGGATAGTTACGTACCCGCGATTCTCATGCTCGACTACCGATCCATCTTCAACTCAATGGTTCTAGACCCGCAATACGTCGCCAATCTCGATTGGGGCGAAGCCAGGGAAGGTCACCCGGAAGGAACCGTTCGAGCACACATTGCCGAGATTGAGGGGAACCTTGAAGCACTCCGTTCGAAGCTCAGCGATCAGGACTATTGGAAGCTGAAGCTAATTATTCACACGCATGACAGCTTTAAGGCGAACGCGAAAGTCGGTGTGGCGATTAGCGATCCAATGAGCCATGCCTCGCTCGCGAGATCGTTTCTTGCCGAATACTGCCCTGATAGTGATCTGCTCGCCATGGTTCAGTACCACGATGAGCCATTTGCTTTGTACCGCCAATTTGAGGCGAAGGGCAAATATAACCCGGAGCGATTCAACAACCTCATTGCTGCGATAAAGGATTGGAGCTTGTTTCTCGCGTTCAACATCATCGACGGATGCACAGAGGGCAAATCGCGAGAGCCTCTGCGCTGGTTATTTCACGAGATCGATGGGCAGGTGGCGAGCGAGTTTACAGCGGCAGACATCATCGGCTGAGCTGAAGCCGTGTCAGTTTCATAAATGATAACTTTTGCATCTGGCGAGAAAGCTGGAAACATTGGGCCTTGCGTATTGCAAGAGTCGGTTGCAAAATCGATGGCTCAAAGAGGTTGACGCGGCCTCGCAGTTCACAGAACCTTGCTGCAGAAGTTAGGCGATCTTTTTCGGTCCTACTTCCTAATTTCTCCAAGTTCTGAAATCCACATGACCGAGTTGTCGCCTATGCTGCGGTTGGCTGGAAGCGATAGAGCTGTGTCGAAGGTGCCCGCGTCTCAACAGCATCGCGGACCGCGGACTGGCGAGAAGTGGTGGCGCACCCGGACGTGGATCGTAGGCAGGACCGTGGCACGTGCCGAAGCCCTTGTCGCTGTCAGGTGGGTTTGGCGTCAGGTGGATTGGCGCCGGCGAGGGAGTCCCTTCGCCGAGGCCTCGGCTCCAGGCGGCTCACGGAAGGGTTCCACAGAAATGCGCTCGTAGCGCACTTCCAGCACGCTCAGGTATTCTGCACCGGCCGGCGCTCGGAGAAGTACGCGGTCGCCCGCTGCCGACTTCATCAAGGCGCGCCCCAGCGGCGACACCCAACTGATGTGGTTGCGGCTGAGATCGACCTCGTCGGTGCCCACGATGCTCACCACGCGCTCCGCGCCCGCGGCATTGGCATAGCGCACGGTCGCTCCGAAGAATGCCCTCGCGGCCGCCTGAGCCGCTCTGGGAGCTTGCGGGTCCACTACTTCGGCGGCTTCGATTCGCTTCGCGAGAAAGCGAATGCGCCCATCGATCTGGCGCAGTCGCCGCTTGCCGTAGTGATAGTCGGCGTTTTCGCTGCGATCGCCGTTGCTCGCAGCCCACGCTACCACCTCCGTGACGGCCGGGCGTTCCCTGGTGAGCAGAAACCGATGCTCATCTTTGAGACGCTGCAACCCGTCCGGCGTTATGTAGTTCTTGCCTGGCGTCGCAGGCGCGTCCTCTTGTGGCTTCCTCGCAGACCCTTTTCGCATCGCGTAGTCTCCGGCGACAGGATGTTCTTGCGCAGGAGGCAGTAACTGATTCTTTCACGTCTTCCAGTCTTTTCGCCATATATCCATCATCTCGGGCATAGCTCAGCCTTGACGCAAGCAGACGGCAATGATGGCGGCGGGAGCAGTGATGGAGGGAAGATTCCACATCCTTCGCGAGTTGCCACGAAGAGTGGGGAATCGAGGAAAACTTTCGTTTTGCAGCCATTTGAGCTCGGCGCCAAACCAGGAGCCAGTGTTCGAGCAGCAAGCGCCTGGGCCCTCCTGTATTCTGAGCGACGTCCCCGACGCAGTTTTCACCAGCCTTCTCACCAGCGGGCCTGACGCTGTTTCACTGCCATATCCAGCAGCACATGGACTTTGGGACGAGCGCCTCAATGAGCAATCCGAATATGTAGAGTCTCCCGGTCGTTTTCATGTTCATGCGCGTCAGTTTCGATTATTCTAACGAAGCACGGCCTTGATGTAGTTGGGGGAAAACAGGGGGACCGGCGGCCATCGGCTGTAAACGCGTTGTGAGTCCTGGCCGGATCTTCGATAATGGCCTCATATGCAAGCGGTGAACGTGGGAATCGTCGGACTGGGCAATGTGGGCATGGGGACGCTCGCGATCCTGACCGAGAACGCTGGGCAGATCGCGCTGAAGCTCGGCTTCGAATTGCGCGTAAAGGCTCTGTGCAGTCCGTCCATTTCCAGTAAGAAACTGCCGGCGGGCGTGTCGACGGCCTTGCGGACGGCGGACTGGCGCGAAGTGGTGGCGCACCCGGAGGTGGACATCGTTGCCGAGCTGGTCGGCGGCACGTCCGTCGCGCGCGAGATCATCGATGCGGCCATCGCGAATAAGAAATCGGTGGTCACGGCCAACAAGGAGTTGATGGCGCTGTGCGGCGCCGAAATCTGGGAGCGCGCCATTGCGGCCGGCATCAACCTTGCGATGGAGGCGAGCGTCGCGGGAGGCATTCCGATCCACAGCGTGCTGCGCGAGGGGATCTCGGGCGACCGTATCACGGCGCTCTACGGCATCCTGAATGGCACCAGCAACTATATCCTTACCGAAATCGAAAAGCACGGAGCGTCCTTCGAACACGTACTGAGCGCAGCGCAGCGGCTGGGCTACGCCGAGGCTGATCCGAGCGCGGACGTGGACGGCTACGACGCGCGCTCGAAGCTGGCGCTACTGGCGGCGCTGGCGTTCGGCGAGAAGATCACGCCGTCCGACATCTATACAGAGGGCATCCGGCGGATTCTGCCGCTGGATTTTCAGTACGCGCACACACTGGGGCATACCATCCGGCAAATCTGCGCGGCGCATCAGACGGCCGAGGGGCTGATTCTTTCGGTGCGGCCCGCGTTGATCCCGCAATCCACCATTTTGGCCAGCGTGCAGGGCGCGTATAATGCCATCTGGGTGCGCGGCAAATATGGCGCGGACACGTTTTATTACGGCCGGGGCGCGGGCTCTGCGCCTACCGGAGTGGCGGTGGTGAGTGACCTGATGCGCGTGGCGCGCGAGATCCGCGCAGGCAGTCCGGAGCGCGTATCGCCGTTCGCGCACGAGCGCCTGGGCGAGTACAAACCGCTGCCGGTGACGCAGCAGCACGCGGCGTATTACTTGCGCTTCCGCGTGGTGGACCGGCCGGGCATTATCGCCAGCCTGGCCCGCGTGCTGGCCGGCAAAAACATCAGCCTGGAGGCGGTGCTGCAGCTTCCGGCCGAGAACCGGCACGACCTGCCGTTCGTCATCACCGTGGAACCGACCTCGGAGCAATCCATTCGCGAAGCTCTGGCGGAAATGTCGACGCACGACTTTCTGGTGGAGCCGCCCTTCGCGATGCCCATGGAGAAATCGTTATGAAGAAACTGGCGTGCTTGTTATTGATCTGCGCCGTGGCCGCGCTGCCGCAGGTAGCGACGCAGGCCAACCAAGGCTACAAGACGGCGGAGGGCCGCGCCGCTGTCGCGAAGGCGCTTTCCGATCCCGAGCGCAGTGAGCGCCAGCGGCCCCGCGACATCGTGGCTGCCATGGACCTGAAGCCGGGCGAAAGCGTGGCCGACATCGGCACTGGCGTAGGGTTCATGCTGCCCTACTTGAGCCAGGCCGTCGGCGACAAGGGGCACGTGATCGGCGAGGACATCCAGCAGGACTTTCTCGACAAGGCGAAGTCGAACGTGCAGATGCACCAGTTGAAGAACGTGGAGTTCGTTTTGGGCACGGACCGAGATCCGAAGCTGCCGGCCGACACGCTGTCTGCCGCGCTAGTGTTGGACGTCTATCACCATTTCGATTATCCGGAGGCCATGCTGAGCCACATCCGCGACAGCCTGTTGTCGGACGGCAAGCTCATCATCGTCGAGTACTACAAGAGGCCGGGCGCGATGCCGGGTGGGGGCGATCCGAACCGCGCGGTGCAGCACATCCGGCTGGATCAGGACGACCTGATCAAAGAGGTGGAGGCCAACGGGTTTCGTTTGGTGTCGAAGGGCGTGCTGGTGCCCAAAAGCCAGCACATTGAAGTTTTTATGAAGAAGTAGTACGGTTTGTGCGGAGCCGATAGGCGCAAGATCCAAGAGCCACCAACAGCACTAATATCGCCGACGACCATTGAGGCTCGGGAACCGCGGGGATAAAGACCCATGCCGTATCAGTCTGCACTCCAATCGGGTTATTGAAACCAAGTCCGTCGATCTGTCCAGTGAAGTCGTCCACGAGCTCATATGTTCCCGGCTTCAAGAAAATAGGAGAGGGGCCTCTTAAGTTGTCTAACCGGATTTCCTGCCGAATCCAGCAACTCATGAGAGAATCCCGGAGTACCGCCGGCGCCTAGACTCACCGTGGTTCCTCTATTGAGAGTGAATGTCGCCGCGATGTCGTTGTTGATCGAAGTCGACCAGAAGCTGGTCAGAGTATTCGCGCCCCCGCCCAAAGCTCCACCGGGGGTCTCGAAATTGGAGAGGGTAATTTGGATCAGGTCGCCAAGTTCACCAAACGCGCCGGAGGTCACCGTCACAGATTGGTTTACTTCCATCGAAAGGGTAGCCAGCAAGGCCGAAGTCTGTCCCGATCTCGACAGGCTCCCTTCCGTATTGGTGCCTGCCAGCGTCAATGAGCTCTCGGCAATGACGTCTCCTATGCACGGGAGGCCTGCACCACAAACGTAACCCACAGTACCTGTAGCGTTGATAGAGCCGTTTACGATGAGATTAATTCCATCCGCAAGGCAAGAGCCAGGGGTCAACAAGGCAACGACAAGAAGCGACCAACAATATCGAGCCATGTCGTGACATCCTTTCCAAGCGCGTAGGCTTCCAGAGTTGTCTGGCCCTTATTCTATAGTCGAATGCTTCCTATTTAGCCCTTCTCTAACCGTTACGGCCACCGCAGACGCGATAACCAAGCACGGGCCGGCGGCGGCGATCCGAACCGCGCGGTGCAGCACATCCGGCTGGATCAGGACGACCTGATCAAAGAAGTGGAGGCCAACGGGTTTCGTTTGGTGTCGAAGGGCGTGTTGGTGCCCAAGAGCCAGCACATTGAAGTTTTTATGAAGAAGTAGTAAGGGACGCGTCCCTTTTCAACCTACTGGGTCGTTGCTGCGGTGAGCAGGTACGTTTTGGGCCCCCGCGAGATGCACGTCAGGTCGTCGCCCACATGGACCGTTAGAGCGTTCTTGGTGTCATCGTAGGCCGCCGTAATCGTGTAGGCCGGCCCTGGCTGGATGGCGGGAAACTGCTGTGTCCACTCTTTGCCGTTCCAGAGCCAGGTTTCGCGGAGGAAATCGTAGTTCCAGGTATTGGCGGTGACGTCCTTGCCACCGTAGCCGCCGATCATCACAACGGATTTCAGAGCGGGATGATACGCGAGCAAGTGGCCGAATCGGGCCGCCGGCGGAGTTGGCGTCAGAGCTTGATGCCATCCCTTTGAGTCGAATAACCAGGTGTCGCCATACCAGGTCAGCGTGCCCGTGCTGAGCATGCCGCCGAAGAGCACGATTTGACTGTGAGCCGCGTCAAACGTCATGGCATGACCGTCCCGCGGGAGCGGGCTTACCGTGGTGGCCACCTGCGCCCAATTCGTGCCGTCCCAGGTCCAGGTGTCGTTCATGTCGCCAAAATCCCCGTAGCCGCCGAACAGCACCGTCTTGCCCAACACGGCATCATAGGCCATCGCATGGCCCCAACGCGCCGGAGGGCTGGTGCCCGGATGCATTTGGGTCCAGTTGTTGCCGTCCCAAATCCAGGTCTCATTCGTAGCGGCGAAGGTAGTGCCACTGATTCCGCCGAACAACACGATGTTGCCGCGCGCCTCGTCGTACACCATGGCTTCTTGAGCCACCAGGCCGGGGTTGTTCGCGGGGTTCAACGCGGTCCAATTCGACTCGTTCCATAGCCAGGTTACGGCGTTGAAATTGCCGTCCCAAGCGCCGCCATAAAGGATGGCCTGCCCGGTGTGCCCGAACGGCGCCATCGCCTGTTCCAGGCGCGCAGGAGGCGCATCGGGCGGCGAAAGCTGCGTGAAGGTAACCGTGGAAGGCGCCGCATTGCCCGCCTGGTTCACGGTGAACGTCTGGCTTCCGATATTGATGTGGCCTGTCCGGGCCTGCCCGGTATTCACCGCCACGACGTAGCGTATGGTCGCGGGACCAACGTCGAGGAAGCAGGAGCACTCGACATCGGTAATCCACGCGGCGTCCGTTCCCATGGTCCACGAAAGATCTGGGGCATTCGTTGCCACCTGGATCTGTCCGGTTCCGCCGGCGGCGGGAAGCGCGCCGGTTTCCGGGCTTAGGGTCATCCAGCTTCCCGAAGCGCCGGCCTCAGTGACGATCACAAACGCCTTACCTACGGTGATCTTGCCCCAACGCGGCGCCATGCTGTTGTTTTGCCCGACCGTGAACGTGACGCTTCCATTCCCGCTTCCGGAGCCAGAAGAGGTAACGCTGATCCAGGGAACCGACGCGGAAGTGGTCCACGAGCAGCTCGCTGGCGCCGTGACCGGGACGGCACTCGTTCCTCCGGATGCACTGAATGCCTGCGCCGCACCGACGGAGGCGGGGCACACCGGCGCCGCGGCATAAGAGACGACTACCGTGAGGCCGGACGCGTTGGCCGAACTCACCGTGAGGCTCAGAGTGCCGTAGGGATCTTTCCATGTCTCGCCGGGGTGCAACTCAGGGTCGTTCGCGAATGTGGACGGATGAAAGTTGACCAGGTTGGCGTACGTCGCCGGATCGAGCCCCTCCAGCGTGGCGGTCAACGCCGGATCCGTGTAATGCGCCAGGAGACCGGCAACACCGGCCGAAGGCAGCGTCGAATCGAAGGTGCCCTGATGCTGGCGATATTCGAGCCACAACCAGTCGCTACCCGCCGCCCCGTTGCGGCTCACGCGCACTACCTGATTGCTGCCGGTTTTTTCGTAAGGCGACAAAGTGAAGTGTCCCGCGGCAGTCACGTTCTTATAGTTGGTCCCGCTGCTGAGCCAGCCCAGCAGCGCCTTGTGCGGCGCGGCCCACTGGGCGGAGTTCCGGCCCATGCTGGAGAACGAATCTCCGTACTCGTGCACCGCGTCCCACGGCGCGGGAGCCTGGCCGGCGGGTCCCAGGACGTCGACGCCGTAGTCGGCAAAGCGAGCGTGCTCCAGGCCGAACGCGTGGCCGAGCTCGTGCGTGGCGATATCCACGATCGTCTTTGCGGCCACCATGCTCTCCGCGCCCATCCAGATGGATGAGGCATTCAGCTCGCCCTGCGGCGACGCAATCTGGCCGCAGCCGAGCAGCGCCATGCCGCCCGAGTCCATGCCGGTCTGTCCCTGCGGCGCTACGACAATGATTCGGTTGTATTGCTTCAGGTTCGTGTGCGGAGAAACAGCGCGCACCGCCGCGTCGCGCACAGCCAGCGGCTGGTCGAAGTAATCGGCATCGAGCACGTACGGCCCGAAGACAGAGCCCGTGATCGATGTCTTGCCGAACGACGACTCCCGCAGAAATGTGTCCACGGTCCTTCCGGCCCCGAAAAAGCTGGAGCGCACCAGCGCGGGGGTAACGGAAGACAGCAGCGCTTTGCTGGGGAAGGACACGAGAATGATCGCAGCATTCTGTTGGCCCGTAGCGCTGCAAGTTCCCGCCGGTGCCTCGGGCCGCAGGACAGCCCCGTGAGCTTCGCGGACCAGCGCGGTAAGGGTGGCATGGTCTGCAGAATTTTCCCGCAGTTCGACGGTCCCTTCCGGAGTGCGCTGGAACAACCGGGTGCGGTTGGTTCCATCGTGGAAATTGTCGACTTCCAGTACTTCAACGGTTCCAGGTTGGTAGGCGGAGGAGAATGCAGCCACTGCGGCAGCGGCAAACAGTACTTTGAGCATGCGAGTTTGGAACATATGGGTTAGTCCTGGGCGCTTCTTCAACACTCATCGGAGTTGCTCCAGAAACATTCACTCGAACACGCGTTTTTCTCTTTAATTTGAACCTTCGCGGCGCTGCTTCCTACGGAGTTTGATCATTTCTATTGGCAAGTGCTAAGTAGGTGTTTGATCGACGTGGTCGAGCGAATCACTGACTTTTTCGTGCCGCATTTCTTCGGTACACCTTAGGGGCGTACCTCAGCACAACCACAGCGACGACCGCATAAATGCTGCCGAAGATGACGCCCACGGCCGGCGGGACCTCTCCGATTGTTTTTCTCCCAATCAGCACATGATGCACGATCGCGAAATAGGCACTCCCAATCAGGAAAGCGGCAAAGGCCAAAGCCATGCGCATGCGAAGGTCTTTGAATGGATTCTCCATTCCTTGCCGTTCCTTCTAACGCCAGCGGCCGCAGTGGACTTTTGAGAATGCGTAAGAGGCTGTGATACCATCCGGTTAAGACCTACCAAAGCGCCGGAGAGGTGGCTGAGTGGTCGAAAGCAGCGGTTTGCTAAACCGTCGTAGGGCCATAAAGCTCTACCGGGGGTTCGAATCCCCCCCTCTCCGCCAGAACCTCGAATGCTCGATTCCGCGGCGACACTACTGAAAAGTCGTTGCGCCGGGATGGAAGTTGATATCCGCGCCAATCAAGCCTGAATCGAGTCCTGAGGCTGTGAATTGCGAGTAGATGTCATTCTGCATTGCGGTGCCGCCTTTGCCGGGGGGCAGGCCTAGCAGAATGGAAGACGGGATGGTGAATTGCCCCAGGTCGATCTCCGCCACGCAGGTGAAGCCCGCGATGACGTTGAGGCCCGTGGATGTCGAGGTGCCGGTGATCGCGACGTAAGTGCCCGGATTTCCGCCGCTCCACGATATGGACAAGCCCTGTGTTCGGTCGACCGTCGTTGGTGGCGGTTTGGTCACGGTGAACAACGGGCTGGATAGATTCAGCGCGGCTGTAAACGCACCCACATCCTTACCGCCGGAGCCGGTGAACGTGTACATTCCTCCTGCGGACGTAATCGCAGTCGAAGATAACGTCGAATAGAATGCACCAGGAACGCCCTGTGACCCAAGCTTCACCGAGAGCCCGTTGGGCCCGGTCAGAGTGATCGATCCGACGTCCAGTCCTGTGACAGAGGATGGCACGTTGGGGATAATCGGGCCGACTACGCAGCCCCCGGGCGATACTTGCTGTCCGGGACTATACAGGCCCGTGTACTTTTCAAACGCCGCGTCCGTAGTATTGCTGACGGTCTGCGTGCCATTGTTGGAGGTCGAAGTCGATTGCCCCAGCGCCAGCAATCCGCCCTTGAGCGTTTGGCCCTGCGGCGGATAAACCTGATTGCCCGTAAGGCCCGTCACCTGGTCCAGACACGGGCCTCCGCCTTTGTGAATCGGCAGCGTTGCGGCGTTGCTGATGATGTTTCCGGTTTGCGCCACGATGGAAACCCAACAGCCTTCCGTTACCGCATTGGGTATCGTTAGATTAATTTGGTCCACTCCCGGATATGTCGACGCTCCCTGATACAGGATGCTTGCTGACAGCCCGCCAATGAAAACCTGCAACGGAGTATGGATGACGTGCGGCGTCGAGGTGTACGTCGTATCGCTATCGGATGGATCGGCGCCGAGTCCGGTGGTCCACAGAGTGATGATCTCGCCCGGCGTGGCCGAGCTGTTGAAGGTAAAAATTGCGCCGGTCAGGGCGTCGGTGGCGACCCCAGTGTTGTACAGAAAGTAGTTGATTCCTACCGCGCTCGCCACCACCTGAATCGGCGCAGGCGCGCTGGTAGTGCCGTTATGCGTCACCGTGATGATTCCGTTGCCCACCGGAGTGGCCGCCGGCAGCACCGCCGCAAGCTGGCCGGGACTTGTGTAATACAGCCCCGGGTGTGTAGTGACTCCGTTCACCACAACGGTGAGACTGGTCCCATTCAGAGTGAGAGGAATGCCTGGCGACGAACTCGACTGGAGCATGGGCTGTCCCGGATCGGCAAGATTGCTGCCTGTGATCAGGAAGATACTGCTCGGTGCAACGCCATAGTTGGGCAGCAGCGGCGGTGTCAGGCTGGAGTTGTTCAGAACCGATCCCACTACCGGCACACTCGCCGAACCTGAAACGCCGAAAGTCACATACATGAACCATATCGTCCCGCCGCTGTTGGAGGCGATAAAGGCTGCTCCCAAATGCCCCGCTGTAGTGACCACTATCACCGCGTCGCCGGGAACCAGCTTGGCAGCCGGGATGGCTTTGGAATTTGCCTCGCTTTGGTAGTTGGCCCAAAACGATTGATTCGAGTCGGCGAAGTCCGTCGCCCCGATGTGAAGCGGGCCCCCGATCTTCGCGACGCCTTGTGGCGTGAGATTATTCCCGTCCCACAGAAAGTCGCCGCCAGAGGACGACACTGCGCCCGATTCCAGGTTCAGCGCCATGTTGGTTTGAAGCAGAACGCTGCCATTCACATTGGCTAGGGCTGCTACAGGCAACGCGAGGGTCAAAACCGCGCACAGCAACTGATGCATTACGCCAGTCTACACCACGCGAATTGAGAATACTCGGAACGCAGCTCATACTTGTGCTGGCGCCGCCTGCCTGTCCGCCAGAGCCTCAGCGGCATTCCCTATCCGGCCCTGGATGAGCGATAGTGACGATGGCGATGCGGGTGCCTTATATCCGGCCAAAACTCGTGAAGCACGTGTGTTCCTGCGTCCACTCCTAAGGTGATGCCGCCGGAACCGAAGCCGAGCGCGATTGATCGCGTGCTGGCAGGCTGCCAAGCGCGCGAGATGATTCCGCTCCCGAATGCTCCGGCAAGTTCTCCGGTCGCGACAGTCTTCTTCCCGGTTGTGGTCTTGCGAGTGACCACTGTGCTGACAAGTGCGTACTTCAATCTCGGCCCAAAATGTCTCTTGCCGGAAGGGCGGTATCCGATCTCCTCGTGCCGCATCTCTGCCACGGCAAGGTGAATAGAGTTGTCAACAAGGTGTTTGCCGAAAGCCGATCCAAGGCGTTTGCCAAAACCTCCTGCACCCTGGCCCCATTCGTGCGGAACGTTGCGCGCTTGTTCTATGGCTGCCCCAGCCCCGGCCCGCAGTACAGCGAATGGGCTGAATGTATTCTTTACATACTTCTTTACCGGATGCGCCTTATAGTGCTCGGCCGGCTTCGCTGTAACGCTGGATAACACGAGAATCATTGCCGTGAGACTGCTCCGCCGCATAGAATCCCATGCCGTGCGAGTGCAAGCTCGTCTCCAAAACTCGGTCCTAGCGTTCGCTCGCCCAGCCGGTTCGCGCAAGGAAATTGGCGACCAGGTGTGCCATTGCGCTCAGTGCGTGCGCCAATATAATTGACTGAGTGGAGCTTTCGCCCGTGCCTACCTCGCTCCGCTCCACGCGTCCCGATCCTTACAAGGACTACACACTCTTCCTGTGGGATGGCGTCAACACCTACTTCGGCAGCAAGGTGACGGGTCTGGTTCCACCGGAAGTGGTTCGCCACAGGCCTGGCGACGACCCTTCCACCTCCTTCAAATCGCCCGGCGGGCTTACCTACGAACCCGTCACGTTGGACCGCGGGGTCACTGGGGATCCATCGTTTAGCGCTTGGGCCGGCCAGGTTACGGCGGTTCTTTCTGAACCCGACCCAGCTGAGTATCGGCAAGGCGACGACGGCGGCTTGTCGCCTCGCAAGCTGACCGGGCGGAGTAAGTTCGACGACGTCACGCTGACCCGTGGAATAACTCAGGACCAATCCTTCAGTAACTGGGCCAACTCCGTCTCGAGTTACGGGTCGAATCCGGGCGCGCAAGTGTCACCGGCCAGCTTCCGGAAAGATATTATTCTTGAGTTCTACAGCGAAGCGGGACAATTGGTGGTCCGTTACCAAATAAACCCTCGCCGGGTTCTCGAGTTTCGCGGGGGCGGTCATGGCGTCTTCTATCATCCTTTGTCCACGGGTGGCCCCCGGCGCCTACGCGAACAACTGGCAGAGATTTTCGAAGACTCTTTAGACGCGAAGCAGACCTCTGGCCCACAGTAGCCCGGCTACCCCTGGTCCTCTTGAGCGGATATGGCGAGCGCGGCAGGAGACCGCGGGCCTGCGGCAACATGGACATGTTAGAGTCGCACCGTGAACTCAATTACCCAGCTGCGGCGGAGCTTCATCAGCCGACGATGGGCGCATCGGTTGTTGCTGGACGTGCCTGACCTTATTGTTCGAGCCCTCACGGGACGGGGCCATTGGCCGCCTTATTCATTACGATCCTTCGTCGGGGGCTCCGATTTCGATGACGTGGGGCATTGGTTTCTGGACGATTTTCGAGTCTTGGGTTTACTACGCCAGGGCAGCCGTATCCTGGACGTGGGCTGTGGATGCGGCCGAGTTGCGTATGCGATGGCAGTGGATCGAGACCTGCAGACGCTGGGCATCTGCTACGAAGGCATGGATATTGACGAGTCCAACATTCGATGGTGCCAGAGGCACATCACTTCGCGTAACGCTCAATTTTGTTTCTTCCACGCGGATTGCGCCAGTCCCTCCTACAATCCTGGCGGACGAGGCGCCCCGGCCTCGTATGTCTTTCCTTTTAACGACGGCGCGTTTGATCTAATTCTCTTCATTTCTGTCTTCACCCACATGTTGGAAGAGGACATGGAACATTATATGGAAGAAGCTGCGCGATTGCTGGCGCCCCAAGGTCGCGTCTACGCGACGTTCTTTCTGTGCAGCACGTTTGCCGAAGCACGGGAGGGGCTCCAGCGCCACGGAGGCATCAAATTTCGAAGCGTGCTTCAAAACGCTGCGCTGAGCCGCGCGGATTACCCGACTCACGCCGTAGCCTACACGGAATCCTTTGTGCATGCAGTCGCATCGCGGTGCGATCTTCGGGTGGTCGGGCCGACACGCTACGGCCTACAGGATCTTCTTTTGTTCGAACGCGGCAGTTAGGCCGGATTAATCCCCCGCAAACGAAATCTGAACGTGCTTCAGCACCTTCTTCAGCATGCTCTCCTTCGGATCCAACTCCGCATCGTGCCGCCGCCCATACACGTAATCGCCGATGAACCATCCCATTGCGCCGCCCGCCATGACGTCGCCAGGGAAATGTTGATTCGCGGCCAGGCGCGCGCCCACCACGCCTCCGGCATAAGCGTACGCCAGAATCTTCACCCACAACTTATCGTGATATTCGTGCGCCAGGATCGACGCCAGTGCGAACGTCTCGATCGCGTGGCCGGAAGGGAAGCTCGAGTTGTAGCGCGGGCTGGTGGACGCCCAGAAATGGCCCTCGCCCTGGCCCTCGTTGGGCCGCTCGCGGTCGGTAATCGACTTCACGGCGAGTTGCACCACGGTGACGTCGATTAAAGTCTCAAACGAGAGCATTCCGGCTTCGCGGACACGGTCGTTGCCCGCCCAGCTACCCAGAAAATACATCCCGCCGGCAGCGGGAATGAGCGTATACGGCGCGCCGAGATAGGAAAAATCATTCCCGAGATGCACCAGCGTGGGATTGTTGGGCGCCGCTTTCGCGATGTGTTGATCGGCGGCAATCAGTCCGGCGGTGGCGCCGCCAAAAATCGCCCACCATTTCCAGTCCCTCTTGCTGGTGTGAAACGGGCTGGTCCAAATTGTCTTTTGATCCTCCAGCACGAACCGGGGCATGCGGACAAAGGGATGTAGATAGCCGGTGTTGTCGAAGCGGTCCTTCGGCTTGATCGCTTCACTGCCCGGCTGCACGCTGAGAACGGAACCGTTCTGCTGCGGCGCGGGTCCGCTATCACCGTTACTGTCAGCGGACTGACTGAGTCCGGGAAGCGCTGAGAACAAAAGCAAGACGGCCGAGGCGTATGTCGAAACCCGCATCTGGAAGTTAGACGCACGAGAGCGCGCACGTTTACAAACCCGCTGTTACAGAAGTTACCCGTCGCGCGTCTCTTCTTCGGCGTACCGGGCCAGCCCGGTTTCATCGGTGATGGCCAAGCGGCGTCTTCCTTTGTTCGAACCCTTGGGCTGCGCGATCAACCCCTGGCGTTCGAGCCGCGTCAAGGTTCGCGAAACAACCTCGCGAACCGAGCCGACGCGTTTTGCCAGTTCCGTGTTGGAGAGCGTCAGATCAAATTCCACACCTGCGGCGGTGCGCTGGCCGCGCGCCCGGCCCTCGGAAAGCAGCAATCGCGCCAATCGCTGGCCTACCTGCTGGAGCGCCAGAGCGTCCACCAGTTCGGCATGGCCCCGCAGGCGCGCCGCCATTAGCTTCAAAGCAGTCAGGCCGACTGCAGGATGAGCAAGCATGAACCGCCGCACGTCTCCCTTCTCCAAAAACAAGACGGTGCTAGGTTGTTCGGCCGTGGCTGTTGCTGGATAAACTCCGTCATCGAACACCGGTACTTCGGCCAGCGTGGCGCCCTCCTGCTCGATATGGATCGTCTGTTCACGCCCCTGCGCGTTCACGCGAAAGGCGCGGATTCGACCGGATGCGATCACGAACAGCCCCGCCGCCGGCTCGCCCGCCAGAAACAGCATTTCGCCCTGCGCCAGTTCCCGAGTGTGGGCCAGCGCCGCGAGCTCCTGCAATTCTTGCGGATTGAGATTGCCGAAAAGTACCGTGCGGCCGAGCGCGGCTGGCTTGTCCATCGTCTATTACAGGTACCACGGCGTGACCTAAGTCACAGCGGGGGCGTCGCGTCTGACATAGAGTTGAAGTAGGAATGAAACTCCAGCTGGTTTTGCCCGTGGCCCTCGTCTGGGTGGCTACCGTCGCTTGGGCGGCTCACGACGACGCGATCGACTATCCGTACATCCCGTACGATCACGCGGCCATTCAATATCCCGCCCGCCCGACCAACGACCCGATTGCGAAACTGCAGCAGAAGATCGATTCCGGCACGGTCAAGCTGGATTACGATCCCAAGTGGGGATATCTTCCCAGCTTGTTGAAGCATCTCAACGTCAACACGGACTCCCAGATGCTCGTGTTCTCGAAGACCAGCTTTCAGGGTCCGAAGATCTCGCCCAAAAAGCCACGAGCGCTGTATTTCAACGACAACGTCGCGGTCGGCTTCGTCCAGGACGGCGACTTAATGGAATTCGCCGCAACCGATCCAACGCAGGGCGTCAATTTCTACACCCTGGAACGGGAAAAGACGGACAAGCCCAGCTTTTTGCGCCGCACCGATCAATGCATCTCCTGCCACCTGATTCCGGGAACGCTGAACGTCCCCGGCCTGCTGGCCACCTCCGTCATCCCCGCGCCGGACGGTTCGCCGCGGTTCGCCGCCGCTGCCGTAATCGTCGACAGCCGCACGCCGCTCGATCAGCGCTGGGGCGGCTGGTACGTCACAGGGACGTCGGGCGCGCTGCAGGATCGCGGCAACGCCGTCGCGCCCAATCCCGACCAGCCGGACGTACTGGATCTCCGCAACACCGGGAACCTGACCAGCCTGGCCGGCCGCCTGGACACCAGCGCCTATCTGGAGCCCACCAGCGATCTGGTCGCGCTCATGACGCTGGAGCATCAGACGCGGGTCACGAATCTCATCACGCGTCTGGGCTGGGAGACGCGCATCGCGATCGCCGACGGCAAGCTGAAGGAGGAGCACGACCGGCTCGACTTCGTTGAAAACGAATTGGTGGCCTACATGCTTTTTGCCGACGAAGCCCCCATGCGCGAGCCGATGGCGGGCGTATCGACGTTTACCAGGACTTTCCCCGCCCGTGGCCCGCGCGACAAACAAGGGCGGTCTCTGCGCGACTTCGATTTGAAGACCCGGCTTTTCAAATATCCGCTCAGCTATATGATTTACGACCCGGCCTTCGACGCGCTGCCGGACGCCTCCAAACAGCAGGTCTACTCAAAGCTGTTCGATGTCCTCACGGGCAAGGACACGAGCGAGCGGTTCGCGCGTCTGACCCCGCAGGACCGGAGCGCGATTCTGGAAATCCTGCGCGAGACCAAGCCGGATCTACCTGCCTATTGGCGCACCGCCGCGCAGCCCGGCTTGTCAGCGCACTAACGCTTGCTCGCTTCCCGTAGCCGGGCCGACGGAACTCCGCTTCATATATGCGGTGATCCGCTGATCGCTCGCCGCGGTATGCTGCCTGAGCCAATTCATGAGAAACAGCATCACCTCAATCGTCATGGTGACTTCGCCCGACGCCGCTCGCGCCTGCATGGCCCTGACTTCCGAGCGCAATTTTTCGTGCTGTCGCTGGTGCTGGCGCAGCTCGGGATAGCCGATGCGCGCCATCAGCCGCTCTTCATGGGTGAAGTGGTAGTCGGTGTAGTCGAGCAGGCGCGCCAGGAGCTCTTCGACGAACGCCTTGCTCCTTCCGTCCAGCATGGCTCGGTGCATGCTTTGGGCTAGGGCGCACAGGCGCTGGTGGTCCGCGTCGATTTCCCGCACCCCGACGGCCCAATCGTTGGTCCAGAGAAACATCGTATTAGCAGGATCATCCGGCATGTTGCACCTCCTCGACTTTCAAAACAGCTCCACATTCTCTCCAAAATCTCCGCCGTCCAGGACGGCTTGCGGCACTTCGGCGGAAGCCTGGGGTGCCGCCGCACCCTCCGCCACCGCACGGTGCACGTCGCGCTCGCGTTCCATCGTGTATTGCCCGGCCAGGCTCGCTAATTCCGTCGCCGGGGCGCCATCGCGGGCTCGCGAATGCTGGCTCGCGGCCAGTGCTCCGATGCGCTCCAGCTCTTCGAGCGCCCGCAGTGCCACCCGTTCAAACAGCCCCCCCGCGGTTAAGCCGTTGCGGAGCGCGCCAACATCCTCGGCCAGCCGCGCGCCCAGGGATGCGATCTGGTTCAGCCGGCTGAAACTCCGTTCGCTCGATGAGTGCAGTTCGAGGATGGCCGACTGCATCTCGCCGAAGATCCCGGGCGTATCCGGCGCCGCTGTTGCTTCCGGCCCCGTGATCCGATCAGCGGCGTTTCGCATCGAGTCGAGCACTACGGCGACGGCCTCCGTGTTCTGGTTCGACTCGGTTGCCAGCCGCTGCATGACCTCCGCGACAACCCCCAGTGCGTCTCCGGAAGCTTCGAGCTGAGTGGCCCGCAGCGTGGCGTTAATCGCAATGCGCTGGATCTGGATCTCTGTCCGGTCGATCCCTGCGACCGACGCCCGCATCTGGTCGATCGTTTCTTTCAGATGCGCCGCTGTAGCTCCGATTTCCGCTTCGGTCCCGCTACAGCCGCGTCCCGCCTTCAAAATGGAAGTGAAACGCTCCTCCATCTCCAGGAAGAAAACGTTCTGGTCGTCGCCGGAGTCGCACAGCAGGACCCGGCTTGCCGCGGCCATCTCCCCGACGCGCGACGCAATGCCCGCCAGATCGGCCTCAATCCGCCCCACCGAGGAAGCGAACACCTGCGCGGCGCTGGACATTTGCGATCTCTGCAGCTCCAGAACCGGCCGGGCCGGCACCGTATCCTCGGAACGCAGCGCCCGCAGGGCTTTTATTACGTGTTCCACCTGCTGGCGCGTGATGTCGTGGAACTGAAGCGAATGCACCAGATCGTCGATTGCCTGGCAGACGGCTGCATACTGGACGGCTTGTTGGGCGCTGGCGCCACGCGCGCGTTCCCGGCGCTCTTCAAAGGACCTGAGATTGCGCATTGCGTTCGTGCTGATCTCGTGCAGATCCTTCAGCTCTCTGGCCCGAAGTTCCGCGCCGCCGGCGAGCGCCCCATGAACTCCCTGATCGAGCACCGCGGCGGCTCTCAGCACGCCCTCGCCGCTGGACTGTATTTGCTCGGACAAAGGTTGCACTTCCTCGGCCAGATTTCCGAAATCTACGCCGGATCCGCCCAAGCGCGCGGTTTCAATGCGCGTCAGCGTGCACAGCGTGCGAAATACCATGACCCTGTTGGATAGAGCCGAGAAAGCATGCTGCAAGCGGCCGGAAAGAGCCCGCACGCTTTCGAGCGCCGCTCCGGTTTCCGCCAGCCGGCCATCCATCGCTTGCGTGTGTTCCAGAACGCGGGTCAGCGCCTGGCAGGCTGCTTGTCCTGCTGGGCTGGAAATCAATTCGCTCAAAGCCTCCATGTCGGAGGACACCTGACGCGCGGCCGACCGGAACTCCATCAGTTTCTGGCCGACAGCCAGGAAATCCTGCTCCGTGGACCGATTCAGGTTCTCGAGATCTTCGATTACCTGTTCGAGAGCTTTCCGCCAGCCCGGCTCGGCCGCGCGGAATCCAAGACCGACGGCCGCCAGCCGGCTGTGGATCTTACGGAATACTGTGGCACCGCTCACTTTCTGCTCGTTTCCTCCGCCGCCATCCATACCGAAGGCGTCAACGGTTTCCATATCGGCCGCAATCGCGCCAGGCTCTCTTGACCAGAAGGTCATACTACCGGCCCGCGAACCGATGAGGAGAATTTGGGGGCGCTTATACCACCAGATAGAGGAATGGATCAAAAGTCCAGCGACCGGCGGAAGGAACCGCGCTATCCGCTCAGTGCGCAGGTGCTGCTGCGCAAAGAGAACGGAGAAAGCGTTTACGCGACCGCCATCGATATCAGCAGTTCCGGCATGCGATTGCAGATCGATGGTCCGGCTTCTTTGGAACTGAACGAAGTGGTGACGGTCGAGCTTGAGCTGCCGGACCAGCCAGAAAAGCCTTTCTCGTCGTGGGGCATCGGCCGGGTCGCGCACCTGGATTCCACCCGCATGGGAGTGGAACTTTCCGCCGGCCGTTTCGCCGGCTCAGGAGCCGCGGAGCCGGAAGACACCTTGGGGAGCAACCTGACTTGAGCCAGTCTGAGGACTCTATCTCGATTTTCTCGGCCGCTACGACCGGGGCGCTGGACAACTTGTGTGCGGCCACTGGAAACGGTCTCTCCGTCGATCGCGGCGAAAGCTGCTGGCTGATTCGCTTGGAGGGCGACGTGGGAGTCACATTGGCCGCGGAACTTCAGACCCTTTTGATCGAAGGAATCGCTTCGGGAAAAGAGCTCTGGCTCAACCTGGAACGCGCCGGCCGCATCGACATCACGGTTCTACAGTTGGTTTGGGCCGCGGCCCGTGAACGCGGGAACGGCCCCGGAATCGTCCAGCGGCTATCGGACCAGGCGGACGGCATCGCTCGGGATGCCGGTTTTCCTGCATTTCCCGGCTGCCAGGCGGCGGAGTAGCGCATGGCCAAGACCATCCTGACCGTTGACGATTCGGCCAGCGTCCGCCAGATGGTCAAGTTCACGCTCTCCGAGGCGGGTTACAACGTCATCGAAGCCGTGGACGGAAAAGATGCGCTGGCGAAATTGGCCAATCCGGTGAACCTGGTGCTCACGGATTTGAACATGCCTGCGCTCGACGGCATCGGCCTGATCCGGTGTGTGCGCGCCAACCCGGCGTGCAAAGGTCTCCCGATCATTATGCTGACCACCGAATCGCAGGAGTCGCGCAAACAGGAGGGCAGGGCGGCCGGCGCTACGGGCTGGATCGTCAAGCCGTTCACCGCACAGCAGCTGCTCGCCGTAGTCAAGAAGGTGCTGGGATAATGGACGCCTTCCAGGCAGGTTTCTTCGAGGAAGCACGCGAGTTGATTGCGGAACTGGAGTTGGCGCTCCTGGAGATGAACGACAAGCGCGATGATCCCGAACTGGTGGGCCGGGCGTTCCGCGCGCTCCACACCATCAAAGGATCGGGCGCGATGTTCGGCTTCGACGATCTGGCCGGCTTCACGCACCACCTGGAGACGGCCTTCGATCGCGTGCGCACGGGGCAACTGGCCGTCACGAGCGGGCTGACCAACCTGGCGCTGGCGGCCAGCGATCAGATCAAGGCAATGCTGGAGCAGGCCGCCGGCCGAGGTACGGCGGATCAATCCCGCGCGGCCGAGATCCTGGCCAGTGTCAATGAATTGACCGGCGCGGGGGACGCTTCCGCCGCACGGCCTGCCAGCCCGCCCCCTCAGCCCGCCTCTGGCGACGGTACGGGGCCGGTGCGGGAGTGGCGCATTCATTTCCGGCCCAATCCGGATGTGCTGGTGAACGGCACGAATCCGCTGCTGTTGCTGGACGAGCTGCGTCAACTGGGCGAGCTCCGGGTAGCGGCCGACACCTCGGCCATTCCGCCGCTTCGCAAGATCCTGCCGGAGCGCTGTTATCTGGCCTGGGACATGACGCTGGCCACTGCGGCCGGGCGGGACGCGATCCGCGACGTCTTCATTTTCGTCGAGGATGACAGCGAACTCGTCATCGAACCGCTGTCCCCCGAGCCGCACGCCAGGCAGGCCGTGCTTGCCGGCCCCCGCGCGCCGGTGCGAAACGCAACCGCGCAGGCCGCCGCTTCCATCCGGGTAGCGGCCGCCAAGCTCGATCAGCTGGTCAATCTGGTGGGTGAACTGGTGACCGTGCAGGCCCGCTTGAGTGAGGCCGCCGCCCGGTCCAGCGACCCGGGGATGCTGGATGTCGCCGAGTCGGTGGAGCGGCTGACCAGCGAGCTGCGCGAGAACTCGATGAGCATCCGCATGCTGCCCCTGCGGGCCACGTTCGAACGCTTCCGCCGCCTGGTGCACGACCTGGGAGTGGATCTGGGCAAGGACGTGGAGCTGACCGTCGAGGGCGCCGAAACCGAACTGGACAAGACCGTCATCGATCAGTTGAACGATCCCCTGGTGCACCTGATCCGCAACAGCATGGACCATGGCATCGAGACTCCGGAAACGCGCCGCGCGGCGGGCAAACGTCCCACCGCCCGCATTCACCTTTCCGCGCTGCATTCGGGCGCGAACGTTCTCATTCGCGTCACCGACGACGGCCGCGGCCTGGATGCCGACGCCTTACGGGCCCGGGCGGTGGAGAAAGGCCTCGTTGAAAGCAGCGCAAGGCTCTCTGAGCAGGAAATCTATTCCCTCATTCTCGCGCCGGGTTTCTCGACGGCGCGCGAAATCACCGACGTTTCCGGCCGTGGTGTGGGCCTGGACGTGGTGCGCCGGAACGTGGAGGCGCTGCACGGCTCCATCGAGCTTGCCAGCCGTCCTGGCCAGGGCCTTACGGTAACGCTCCGCCTGCCGTTGACGCTGGCCATCATCGACGGCCTACTGGTTCGCGTGGGCGCCACGCACTTTGTCGTGCCACTGGCCAACAGCCTGGAATGCGTCGAGCTGACGCGCGAAGACATCCAGGCCGCGCACGGCAGCCATCTAGCCAGCGTGCGGGACGAACTCATCCCCTACATCCGGCTCAGCGAGTATTTCGAAATGGACGCGGCGCGGCCGGACCGCGAGCAGATCATGGTCGTGGAAACCGAGCACGGGCTATATGGCTTCGCCGTGGATGAAGTGCTCGGGGATCACCAGACAGTCATCAAGAACTTGGGCCGGCTGTGCCGGAACGTCCAAGTAGTATCGGGAGCCACCATTCTCGGCGATGGAACTGTGGCCCTCATTTTGGATCCGCATCGCCTGGTGCACAACGTAATCCAGACCGCCTCAGAGCGCTCCGGCGCCGGGAGCTTACCCGGCACGGACAGGCGGCGCAACGTAGAACAGCATTTTCACCCGAAAGGACAACAGGATCAATGTTACGCAAAGTAAATGGAAAGACATCACACGCCGCAAACGGCGGCACAACCGTGATGGAGAATGGCGCCGCTCACGGAAAGCGCAACGGCGCCGGTCACGAAGCCGCCGACGCGGAGACCCTGCGTGTGTTCGAAGAGATCGAGCGCCTGGTCGAGGCCTCCCGTCAGGGTCACCTCCAGGAACGCGGCCGCGCCGATCAGTTCGAGGGCGTTCATCGCCAGATGCTTGCAGGCATCAACGAGATGTTGGACGCGATCCTGTTGCCCATCGGCGAAGGCAATCGCGTTCTGGCGCAGATTTCGGGCGGCAAAATCGACGAACTGATCGCCCAGAACTACAAGGGCGACCACGAAAAGATGAAGCAGGCGGTCAACAACGTAGCCGTCGTGGTCCAAACCCTGCAGAAGGAACTAGCGCGCTTGACCGAGGCGTCCAAAGACGGACAGCTTTCCGAGCGCGGTAAGCCCGAGCAGTTCCAGGGCGCCTACGCCGACATCGTGCGCGGCGTGAACGGCATGCTGGATGCCATCCTGCTGCCCATCGGCGAAGGCAACCGCATTCTTGCCCAGATTTCCAACGGCAAGATCGACGAACTGATCACCCAGACCTACAAGGGCGACCACGAAAAGATGAAGCAGGCCGTCAACAACGTGGCCATGGTAGTCCAAACCTTGCAGAAAGAGTTGGCGCGGCTCACGGAGGCCTCCAAAGAGGGGCAACTGGCCGAGCGCGGCAAGCCGGAGCATTTCCAAGGCGCATATGCCGACATCGTGCGCGGCGTCAACGGCATGCTGGACGCCATCCTGCTGCCCATCGGCGAAGGCAACCGCATTCTTGCCCAGATTTCCAACGGCAAGATCGACGAGCTGATCGCGCAGAGCTATAAGGGCGACCACGAAAAGATGAAGCAGGCCGTCAACAACGTCGGCGTCGTGCTGCAGTCGCTGCAGAAAGAACTTGGGCGCTTAACAGAGGCCTCGAAAGAAGGGCAGCTCTCCGAGCGCGGCAGAGCGGATCACTTCCAGGGCGCGTACGCCGAGATCGTGCGCGGCATGAACGCTATGCTGGACGCCATTCTGCTGCCCATCGGCGAAGGCAACCGCATCCTGGCGCAGATTTCGGGCGGCAAAATCGACGAACTGATCGCCCAGACCTACAAGGGCGACCACGAAAAGATGAAGCAGGCCGTCAACAACGTGGCCGTCGTGGTCCAGACCTTGCAGAAAGAGTTGGCGCGGCTCACGGAGGCCTCCAAGGAAGGCCGGCTCACCGAACGAGGCAAGCCCGACGAGTTCCAGGGCGCCTACGCCGGCATCGTGCGCGGCGTCAACGCGATTCTGGACGCCGTGATTACGCCGCTCAATGTCGCCGCCAACTATGTGGACCGCATTAGCAAAGGCGACCTGCCGCCGCAGATCACCGACACCTATCATGGCGAATTCAACACCATCAAGAACAATCTGAACACGCTCATCAGTGCGATGGACGACGTCACGGGAGCGGCCGAGGAGATCGCGCAGGGCAACCTCACGGTCACGATTCGGGAACGCTCGGCGCAGGACAAACTGATGCAGGCGTTGAGCGCCATGGTCAGCGGCCTCACCCGCACGGTTACCGACATACGGTCCATAGCCGGTGAAGTAGCCTCGGCGAGCCAGGCCATCAGCACGGCTTCGGTGCAGGTCTCCAACGGCGCCAGCGCCCAGGCCGCATCGGCGGAGGAAGCTTCTTCTTCCATGGAGGAAATGAGCTCCAACATCAAGCAAAACGCCGACAACGCGCAGCAAACCGATAAGATCGCCACCAAATCCGCCAAGGACGCTCAGGAGAGCGGAAAGTGCGTGCTCGAAGCGGTGGCGGCCATGAAGGAAATCGCCAACAAGATCTCGATCATCGAAGAGATCGCGCGGCAGACCAACCTGCTGGCTTTAAATGCGGCGATCGAGGCCGCACGTGCAGGTGAACATGGGAAAGGTTTTGCGGTCGTCGCGGCCGAGGTCCGCAAACTGGCCGAGCGCAGCCAGAAGGCGGCCGGAGAGATCAACCAACTTTCCGGTACCACGGTGAAGGTGTCGGAGAAAGCGGGCGAGATGCTGGCGAAGCTCGTTCCCGACATCCAGAAGACCGCCGAGCTGGTGCAGGAGATCACCGGCGCGAGCAAGGAGCAGGACGCCGGCGCCGAGCAGATCAACAAAGCTCTGCAGCAACTGGAGAAGGTCATCCAGCAGAACGCCACCGCGGCCGAGGAGATGGCCTCCACCACCGAAGAGCTCACCGGCCAGTCCGACCAGTTGGTCAGCGCCATCGGGTTCTTCCACACGGGAGACGAAAACCGGGCCCCGGCGGCCCGTTCCGCCGGTGTCAAATCCGGCGCACCGCTCAAAAAATTGCAGGAGGCCGTCACACACGGTCCCGCCGCCTCTGCTCCCAAGAAGCCTGCCAAGAGCGGGGTGGCTTTGAAAATGCGGGATAACGGCGACGCGGTTGACAAGGAGTTTGAGCGCTACTAGCCGGCGCGGCGCGGGTCCCACAGAGGGCTCGCGCCGTCCTCGGAACGCGAAAGGAACAATGCCATGAGCGTTACTGCAATTACCGAAACCCGCCAATATCTCACTTTCAAGCTGAGCGACGAAGTGTTCGCCATCGACGTCGCCAAAGTGCGTGAGGTGCTTGAATTCAGCACCATCACCAAAATTCCGCGCACGCCGGACTTCATGAGCGGAGTCATCAATCTGCGCGGCAACGTCGTGCCAGTAGTCGACCTGCGCCTGTGTTTTGAAATGTCCCGCACCGACAAGACCGTCAATACCTGCATCGTGGTGGTGGAGGTGAATCTGGAGGGTGAATCGACGGTGATCGGCGCCCTGGCGGACTCGGTGGAGGAGGTGATCGACCTGGAGCCGGAACAGATTCAACCCGCGCCCAAGATCGGCACCCAAATCCGGACCGAGTTCATCCACGGCATGGGGAAGCGCGACACGCAGTTCATCATGATCCTGGATATCGACCGCGTCTTCTCGGCCGAGGAACTCGCTGCTGTGCGGGGCTCGGAGGTCAACCGCGCTCCAGCCGAAGTCGTTGCCTGAAAGCTAGCGGGGCCGGCTGAACGTGGCCGGCCCTGCCTGAATTCACCTCCCGCATGAACACACAAACTGACAGCCTCTCCAAGGCGGACTTCAACCGGCTCCGTGCATTGGTGTATCAGGAGGCCGGGATCAACCTGAGTGACGAAAAGAAGACCATGCTGGAGATCCGCATCAAGCGCCGGTTGCAGGACCTGAATATTTCATCCTACTCGGAATATTGTGGCTACGTGTTTAACGGAAACCATGGCCAAAGTGAAGTGGTCCACTTAATCGACGTCGTCACCACCAACAAGACCGACTTTTTTCGCGAAGCCGGCCATTTCGATTACCTGATTTCCAAAGCTCTGCCGGAGCTGGCCGCCCATCACGGCGTGGCCCGGAACTCGCTCTTATGGAGCGCGGGCTGCTCCACCGGCGAGGAACCGTACACTTTGGCCATGGTCCTCGCCGAATACGCACAGGGCCGCCCCGGCTTCCGGTATCAGATTCTTGCCACCGACATTTCCACGGCCGTGCTGGCAAAGGCACGGATGGGCATCTTCAAATCCGAGCAGATCAACCCGGTCCCCAGTGATCTTCGCAGGAAATATTTCATGCGCAGCCGCGACCGCGGATCGGACCTCGTGCGCGTCGTTCCCGAATTGCGGGGCGCCGTTGACTTTCGCCGCTTGAATCTCATGGACGCCGATCTCGGGCTTCCGGAGCCGCGGGAGATCATCTTCTGCCGGAATGTGATCATCTATTTCGACCGGACCACTCAGGTTCGCATCCTTCAGAAACTCGTGCGCCAGCTCATTCCGGGAGGCTACTTTTTCGCGGGCCACTCCGAGTCGCTGCAAGGCATGGACTTGCCCCTGGTCCCGGCGGCGGCCTCGGTATACAGGAAGGCGCAATGAGCGACGACACGGGTCCCGCCCTGCTCGAGGTAGACCTTCAACCCGGAGAAGTGTATCTCGCGCGTGAGCCGGCCATTCTGCGAACGATTCTGGGTTCTTGCGTGAGCGCTACCTTCTGGAGCGCTCGCCTGGGCGCTGGCGCGATGTGCCACGGCATCCTTCCTCGCTGCCCGCCGTTGACGCTGGCATCGAGCCCCGCGGAAGGCCATCGCTACGTCGACTCCAGCATCCGCTATCTCATCCAGAGGTTCGATGCTCTCGGTGTGCGCCGGGATGAATTGGAAGTGAAACTGTTCGGCGGAGCGGACGTCCTTCCCATCGCCCGCGCCGGACGGGCCACCGTCGGCTCGGTCAATTGCCAGGCGGCGATCCAGGTCCTGGCCGAAGAAGGGCTCATCGTCCGGTCTTCTGATCTCGGCGGCGTGCGCGGCCGGCGGATTCAGTTTCACACCAGTTCCGGGGATGTGCTGGTCTACCGGCTGGCATCCTGGAGCGACAATGCCGTGCTGCGCGAGCAGCTCGCCGCTCAAAGACTCGGGGAGGTCGAGCCATGAGTGGATCCAAGGTGCGCGTTCTGATCGTCGACGATTCAGCCGTCGTTCGCCGGACTCTAAGCGACATTCTCTCCGACGACCCAGCCATCGAAGTCATCGGCACCGCGGCCGACCCCTTCGTCGCCGCCGACCGGATCAGCGAGCAACTGCCCGACGTCATCACGCTGGACATCGAAATGCCGCGCATGGACGGCCTGACCTTCTTGCAAAAGATCATGAGCCAGCATCCGATTCCCGTGGTTATCTGCTCCAGCCTGGCCGAGGAGGGCGCGCAAAGCACGCTCCGGGCGCTCGAATACGGAGCTGTGGACATCATCGCCAAGCCGCGGGTCGGCACCAAACAATTCCTTGAAGAGTCGGCTTTACTACTCTGCGAAGCCGTCAAGGCCGCCGCGAGAGCCCGCCTGCATCTTCACACCCCCTCGCGCGTCGTCGAACCGAAGCTGACCGCCGACGCGATTCTCTCCCGCCCCACCGGCGCCATGGTGGAGACCACCGAGAAAGTCGTCGTCATCGGCGCATCCACGGGTGGCACCGAAGCGCTGCGCGCCCTGCTCGAAGCCTTGCCGCCGGACGCGCCCGGAATCGTCATCGTGCAACACATGCCGGAGGTCTTCACCCGCGCCTTCGCCAACCGTCTGGATAGCATCTGCCAGATCTCGGTCAAGGAAGCGGAAAGCAACGACAGCGTGATCCGCGGCCGCGCCTTGATTGCGCCCGGCAATCACCATCTGCTGCTCAAGCGCAGCGGCGCTCGCTACTTCGTCGAAATCAAGGACGGGCCGCTGGTGTGCCGGCACCGCCCCTCTGTCGACGTCCTCTTCCGCTCGGCGGCGCGTTATGCGGGAGCGAACGCGGTGGGAGTGATTCTGACCGGTATGGGCGACGATGGCGCCCGCGGGATGGCGGAGATGAAAGAAGCCGGAGCCTCGACCATCGCCCAGGACGAGGCCACCTGCGTTGTGTTTGGGATGCCGAACGAGGCAATCAAACGCGGCGCCGCCGGCCAGGTACTTCCGCTGCCCGCAATCTCGGGCGCGATTCTGAAGCATGCCCGCTGAGAGCCGGGTGAATCCGCGCGACGCTGCTCGCCTAAGCGCCGGCCGCCAACGGAAAGTCGACTGCGGAGATCGCCTCGGCGCCGAACCCGTTTTCCGCTGCGAGCTCGTCGAGATGCTCCTGAAACCGTCCCGCAAGTCCCGGGAGGTTCTCCTGGAGCAGCATGGTGGAATGGCCGCCCGGCATTCCAATGCTCTTAACTCCACCTGCGAACAGACCATCCCATCCTAAATGCGGATCGAAGGCGTGCAGGTGCGCTTTGTGACTCTCCGTGGCCCGGAATAATACAGCTCGGGTCTCCACAGGCGAGAGCCGGTAGCCTTTCACGGCGTTTCGGGTGAGGCGCTGAAAAGTGTCCCAGGGCATTTCGTCCATGGAAAGGTACGAACTCTGCGGCGCTGCGCCGGGAAACGGTCCACCCGCATGCGTGAACCGCGATAGCCCGGAGAGCATCCGGTTTAACTTCGACCACACCCGAGCCGGCGACAGAGACTTCAGCTTCCACCACCAGGGCACGTCCTTGGCCCAGGCGTCAAGAAGCACGACCATATCGACGCAGTGCCCCTCGCTGATGAGCTGATGCGCTATCTCGAAGGCCAACAGACCGGTGAAAGAGTGGCCCACCAGCACACACGGCCCGCCATCCAGACTGCCTCGGATGAGATCGGCATACACGGAGGCTATCCGCTGGAGCGATGGAACGCCTGGGTGCCCGTCCAGGGTGGACTGCTGCGAGGACGAAACGGTGAAGGGAACCACCGCGGCAAACGTAGACGGCCCCTCAAGCGCTTGGCCCAGCCTGCAGATGCCGACTCCCGAACCGAGAAGGAAAACGGTTCCCGGCCGGTCGCCCGCCCGCAAGGGAATCAAACGCGGTTCGCGAATCGCTGCGCTCTTTTGTTGAAGAAGCTGCGCCATGCCCGCGATCGTGGGAGCCTTCAGGAAAGATGGAATGGTGAGGCCTGCGTCGAATACCGTATTCACCTTGGTCAGAAGACGCACGGCCGCGAGCGAACGGCCGCCCAGCTCAAAGAAGTTGTCATCGACGCTGCTGACCTGGGTTCCCAGAAACTCTTCCCAGATTTGCGCCACCTCAAGTTCCAGGGTCGTGCGCGGAGTGACGGACTCGGCTCGCGATGCGCTTGCCGGACCGTTATCCCGCCGGGACAACGCTTTCCGGTCGATTTTTCCATTCGGCGTCAGCGGCAATTGGTTCGCGATGACAATCGTCGCCGGCATCATGTAATTGGGCAGCTTTTGCTTCAGGAAGTCGCGAAGCGCCGCGATACGTGGGGCATGCTGCGAATGGGGGACCAGATAAGCAGCCAGGCTCTTCTCGCCTTGGCCGTCTTCGTGAACCACTACCACGCACTGAGCAACTTCCGGATGGTTTTCCAGGCAAGCCTCGATCTCACCCAACTCGATCCGGAAACCGCTGATCTTCACTTGGTGATCGATCCGGTGCAGGAACTCGATCCCGCCGCCGGGCCTGTGCCGCACTAGATCGCCCGTCTTGAACAGCCGCGCCTTCGGATCCTGACTGAACGGGTTACCGACAAATCGTTCGGCCGTGAGTTCCGGCCGGTTCAGATAACCCTCGGCCAGGCCGTCTCCACCGATATACAGTTCGCCGGGCACTCCCATGGGCACGGGCCTGCGGTGAGCGTCCAGCACGTAAAAGGACGTGTTGGCGATCGGAGCACCGATCAATACAGGCTCGTCTTGTTGCACCCGCCGGGCAGACGACCAGATCGTGGTCTCGGTTGGACCATACATGTTCCACAACGACTGGCAACGCGGCAAAAGCTGCGAGGCCAGTTCCGCGGGCCAGGGCTCGCCGCCGCAGAGTATGGTCAGGCTTTTGTCGCCGGACCACCCCGATTCCAACAGCAGCCGCCAAGTGGCCGGCGTCGCCTGCATCACATTGGCGCGCCACTCCTCCATCAGCTTCGCAAGGCGCCGGGCGTCGACCACATCCTCGCTCGCAGCGATCACCACGCGCGCTCCGCGGATGAGAGGCAGGAACAATTCCAGGCCCGCAATGTCGAACGACAATGTGGTCACTGCCAGCAGCGTGTCGTCCGCCGAGATCCCCGGTTCCTGCTGCATGGACCTCAGCAGGTTCACCAAAGCCCGGTGAGAGATTTGGACTCCTTTCGGTGTGCCGCTCGAGCCCGACGTATACAGCACGTAAGCCAGATCGCTATCTCGCCGCAAGCCGCCGTCCACCGGCAGCGGCACAAACTGCGGCTCCGGCGCGAGCACAGAATCCAAATCGATGATTTGGCCCGCATAAGCGGGAATTGCCTCCCGCACGCGCGGTTGCGTTACCAGCACCGCCGGCTTTGCGTCCTGCAGAATGAAAGCCAGCCGGTCTGCCGGATAAGCCGGATCCAGCGGTAGATAAGCCGCGCCGGCTTTCAGAATCCCCAACAGCGCCACCACCATCGACGCTGACCGCTCCAGGCAAATGCCGACCAGAGTTCCGGGGCCGACACCGAGTGCTCGCAGACGTCCAGCCAGCTGGTTCGCCCGCTCGTTGAGTTGGCGATAGGTGAGCTGCGTCGCTTGGAACACCACCGCGACCGCGTTCGGCGAGCGCCGGGCTTGCTCTTCAATCAGTTCGTGCAGACAGCGCTGGTCCGGCCAAGTGACTTCGGTCCGGTTTGGATCGATCAAGAGCTGCTGGAGCTCTGCTGCCGTGAGCAGCGGCACGTCGTCCAGCCGCCGGCTAGAGTCGGACGTGACGGCTTCGAGCAGCGTTTCGAGATGGCCAAACATGCGCAGCACGCGGTCCCGGTCGAAAAGATCCGTGCTATATTCGGCTTCCAGCCAGATTTCATCGCCAGCGTCGGTCGCAAACAGAGCCAGATCGAATTTGGAAGTTCCGCTTCCGGAAACGAGCGGCTCTACTTCCACGCCATCCAGTCCGATGAACGCCAATTGCTGATCCCGGTCGCGCCAGACCACCATCACCTGAAACAAAGGCGAATAACTGGGATTACCCTTAGGACGCAGCTTCCGCACAACCTGGTCGAAGGGCACGGAACGGTGAGCATCCAACTCCTGGAGGCCTTTCTGCGTGTGGGCCAGCAGTTCCCGAAAGGCCATCTGCCCGGACAACAGCGTTCGCAAAGCGTGAACGTTCAGGATCGAGCCCGTCGCACTTTGCGACTCTTCCCAATCCGCGGCTGGAACGCCCAGGAGGATATCTTCGCTGCCTGTATAGCGGTAGAACAGGCCGTTCCATGCGGCCGCGAGAACGGTGGATGGCGTGGCAGTTTCGCGCTCTCCGAGGTTCCGTAGCGCCTGCGTATGCTTTCGACTCAGCGTCCAGCGTTCTCGAGCGCCGCGATACGACCTCGCGGGCGGCCGTGGGCGGTCTGCCGGGAGCTCCAACAGCGCCGGCGCACCACGCAGATTCTCCTCCCAAAACGCCAGATCTTCTTCAAAACTGCCTCGCGCGGACTCCTCGCGTTTTCCTGCGGCGGCATAGCTTACGCGCCGGACGGGCAGCGCGACCAATATCCCCCGCGCGAATGAGCGGTAAAGCGCCGACAACTCCTGCCAGAAAACGCCTTGGGAACTCCAGCCGGCGAGGATGTGGTGCATCATCAGGACCAAGACATGATCCCGATCTCCCAGCCGGAGCAGGGTGGCCCGGATTCCCGGCTCCTCCGCGAGGCGGTAGGGGGCACGCGGCTCGTCAATCAAGAGCCGCCGCACTTCCGATTCGCGTTGAAGGGAAGGGAGTGCGCTCAAGTCGACTTCCTTCAGCCGCGGCAACCAACTTTCGTGGACAATTGAATACGGCCGGCCGTCGATTGCCTGGATGGTCGAGCGCAGCGCTTCATGCCGGGACACAATCGACTGGAGAGCCCGCTCCAGAGCTTCCACGTCCAGCTCCCCGCTCAAACGAACAGCCTCCGACTCGTTGTAGACCGGTACGTCCGGATTTAATTCCTGCAAGGACCAGATCCGCTCTTGGTCCGGGCTCAGCGGGCGAGCGAGCGGCGAACTGTGTCGTTCCTCTGGGCAGACTGAGGTGATCGCTTCCGCGTGCTCCTGTGCGGGTCGGTCAATCACCGCACCTGTGCCGAGCACACTGGGACTGAGGGTCATCTAAATCACCTCGGTTATGTTGGAAATCTCACATCCTTACCAGAATGTGAGGTTATACCGAACCGTTAACGCCAATCCCATGGCCGTATTGTACACCGAGAAATCTCTGATGCAAGACGAACAGTTCGGAAGGTGCGTACTAGTACGAGAGTCCTTAGTTAGAAGGCGTACAGTGCGTTACTACGGAACCGTCACTGCGGGGATTTCCAGTGACCCTTCGAAAAGGCTACGCGTCGCTGGCGTCCGCGATCGGCCTGGTGTTGGTTTCCCGTTCGCTTTGCGGCGGCGCATCGAGCGCCGACAGAAAAGCCTTCAGGTTCGTGGGCTTGAACAGAAAAAACCGGCGCCGGCACATGTGGCAGCGCTGCGGATGCACACCGATGTACCCCAACAGTGACTCCTTGAGCGTGCGAGTCTGTGACCTGCGGAACGACGACGATCCGCAGCGGGTGCATCGATAAAAGAGCCGAACCTTCATCCTCTAAGAAACCATCCCGTCAATGATTTCCCCTCAAAAAGTTCAAGCGTTGCCTCGCCTTCGCGGGTAACCTGTTCAGGTTACCACAAAACGCCTAACTTGACGGGTGAGGTCTAATGGTAGCAGCCTCTGATGGCAGATTGATGAACGGTGACCGCGATGCCTGACGTCCCCTTTGAATCGATCCTTGCGGCCTTCGACCCGCTCGTCGCGGAATGGTTCAGCACGCGATTTTCTTCCGCCACCGAGCCGCAGATTCAGGGCTGGCCGCAAATTCATGCCGGGCGCGACGTATTAATCTCCGCGCCAACCGGTTCCGGCAAAACGCTGGCTGCTTTTCTGATCTGTCTCGACCGCCTGGTGCGCGCCGCCCGCTGCGGCGAGTTGGCGAATGAAACCGAAGTTGTCTATGTCTCGCCGCTCAAGGCCCTGAGCAACGACATTCATAAGAACCTGGAAGTGCCGCTCGCCGAAATCTCCGAGTTGGCGCGCCGCCGCGGCATTGCGCTGGCCCCGATTCGCACCGCCGTACGCACTGGCGACACGCCGGCGTCCGAGCGCCAGCAGATGGGCAAGCACCGCCCGCACGTCCTGGTGACCACCCCCGAGTCGCTCTATATTCTGTTGACTGCCGAAAAGTCGCGCCAGATGCTGCGTACCACGCGTACTGTCATCGTGGACGAGATCCACGCCGTGGCCGACGACAAGCGAGGTTCGCATTTAGCTTTGTCGCTTGCCCGGTTGGACGCTTTAGCCTCGGAAGGCCGGAATGCCCCCCAGCGGATCGGGTTGTCGGCCACGGTAAATCCCATCGAAGCGGTTGCCCGATTCCTCTCGCCGGATGCCCAGATCGTCAACGTCGGCCACCGCCGCGAAATGGAACTGGCCGTCGAAGTGCCGCGCGATGAGCTTGGTCCCGTTGCCAGCAACGAAATGTGGGCGGAGATCTACGATCGCGTGGCCGAGCTGATCCTGATGCACCGGACCACGCTGGTGTTCGTCAACACGCGGCGCCTGGCCGAGCGCGTTTCGCACGCTCTAGCCGAGCGCCTGGGTGAAAACATGGTCTTGCCGCATCACGGCAGCCTGTCGCGCGCGCTTCGCCTGGACGCCGAGGGACGCTTAAAGAGCGGCGAGCTGCGGGCCGTCGTGGCCACCGCTTCGCTCGAACTCGGCATCGACATCGGAACCGTCGATCTGGTTTGCCAAATCGGATCCCCGCGTTCCATCGCCGTTGCTCTCCAGCGCGTCGGCCGGTCCGGCCATTGGGTCGGCGCCGAACCGAAAGGCCGCTTCTTCGCCACCACGCGCGACGAATTGATCGAATGCGCTGCGCTGGTGAGCAGCATCCGGGCAGGGCAGTTAGACCGCCTGGAGATTCCCGCCGCGCCCTTGGATATCCTGGCCCAACAGATCGTCGCCGAATGCGCCGCCCGCGATTGGCAGGAAGACGATCTGTACGCTCTGGTACGCAGCGCGTATCCTTATCGCAATCTGGAGCGCGGCCAATTCGACACCATCATCACGATGCTGTCCGACGGCATCGCCACGCAGCGCGGCCGCAGCGGCGCGTACCTCCATCGCGATCAGGTGAACGGACGCGTGCGAGGCCGACGTGGAGCTCGGCTGGCCGCGATCACTTCCGGCGGCGCCATCCCGGATACCGGCAATTACATGGTGGTCGCCGAGCCGGACGGCAAGACCGTCGGCACAGTCGACGAGGATTTCGCTGTCGAGAGCCTGGCCGGCGACGTCTTCCTGCTTGGCACCACGTCCTGGCGTATCAAACGCGTCGAGCCGGGCCGCGTCCGCGTGGAAGACGCCAAGGGCGCACCTCCCAACATTCCCTTCTGGAATGGCGAAGCCCCCGGCCGGACTTTCGAGCTCTCGGAAGCTGTATCGAACGTCCGCGAAGAAATCACCAACCACCCGGCACAAGCTTCGAGCTTTCTCACCGAACAGTGCGGTCTCGATGAAGCGGGCGCCAAACAAGCCATCGCCTATGTCGAAGCCGGCGCCGCGATGCTCAACGCGCTGCCCACGCAGAAGACCGTCGTCGCCGAGCGCTTCTTCGACGAAGGCGGTGGAATGCAGCTCATCATCCACGCGCCGTTCGGCTCGCGCATTAACCGGGCTTGGGGCTTGGCGCTTCGCAAACGTTTCTGCCGGTCCTTCAACTTCGAACTGCAAGCCGCCGCTACCGACAACGGCATCAACATCTCGCTCACTGAGCAGCACGCTTTTCCGTTGGAGCTGGTCTTCGAATTCCTCAAGCCGCAAAGCGTGGAGCACGTGTTAACCCAGGCTATGCTGGCAGCGCCCATGTTCACCGCGCGCTGGCGTTGGAATGCTTCCCGTGCCTTGGCGATTCTGCGCTTCAACGGCGGCCGCAAGGTTCCGCCCCCCATCCAGCGTATGCGCGCCGAGGATCTGCTGGCTTCCGTATTTCCAGACCAGGTCGCCTGCGCCGAGAATCTTACGGGCGAAATCCGCATCCCCGATCACCCGCTGGTCAACGAAACCATCGACAACTGCCTGCACGAGGCCATGGATCTCGACGGCCTGCGCCGAATACTCGAAGACATGGAAAGCGGCGCCATCCGCAAAGTCGCCATCGACAACGCGGAGCCATCGCCGTTCTCGCACGAAATTCTCAACGCCAATCCATACGCCTATCTCGATGATGCGCCGCTCGAAGAACGCCGCGCGCGAGCCGTAGTCTTGCGCCGAACTCTGCGCACCGACCTCTCCGGCGGCGCAGGCATCTTGGATCCCGCCGCCATCGCGACCGTCACCGCAGAATCCTGGCCCGACGTTCGCGACTCCGACGAATTACACGATGCGCTTCTTACCTTGATCCGGCTCCCCGCCGCCGAGCCCTGGCAGCCCTGGTTCAACGAACTCGCCGCCACCGGCCGCGCACACCAGTTCGAAAAATTCTGGATCGCCACCGAGCGCCTGCATCTCAAAGACGAGCCGCTCCCGATCGTCCGCGGCTGGATGGATTCGGTCGGGCCGGTCACCGCCACCGCGCTTGCCGAACGCTTGGAACTCCCGCGCGACACCGTCGAGCAGGCTCTTCTGCAGCTCGAATCCGACGGCCAGGTCATGCGTGGCCGCTTCAACAGTGAGCTCGCCTCTGAGGAAATCCAATGGTGTAACCGCCGCATTCTGGCGCGCATCCATCGCCTGACCCTGGGCCAGCTGCGCCGCGAAATCGAGCCGGTCACCGCTGCTCAATTCCAGCGTTTCCTGCATCGCTGGCAGCACGTGGTGCTTGGCAGCCGCCTGCACGGCGTCGATGGCACGCTGCAAATCATCCGCCAGTTGCAGGGCTACGAGATCTCCGCCGCGGCCTGGGAGCCGGAGGTTCTCGCACGCCGCGTCCATCACTACGAGCCGGATTTTCTGGATCAGCTTTGTCTCTCCGGCGAAGTCATGTGGGCGCGCCTGTCGCCGCATCCCGCCTTTGAAGATCCCGAGCCGCGCCGCGTGCGGCCGACTCGCACCGCGCCAATCGCGTTGTTCCTGCGCGAGAGCGCCGATTGGCTCGAAAGCCAGTCCCAGCGGCCGACCCTATCCCATGCCGCCGCCGACGTCCTCGCCCAACTCGAACAGCGCGGCGCATCATTCTTCAATGACCTCGTCCGCGGCAGCGGACGTCTCGCGAGTGAAGTGGAAGACGGCCTCTGGGAACTGGTCGCCGCCGGAATCGTCACCGCCGACGGCTTCGAAAACTTACGCGCGCTGGTCGATCCCAAGCGCCGCCGCGGAGAAGGGCGGGGAAGGCACGCGCGTCCCCGTCACGCGGCCGGCCGTTGGGCGCTGGTCCGGCACGCCACGGCCACGATCACCAACGGCGCCCGCGCCGCGGCCTTCGCCGATCAGCTGCTAGCCCGTTGGGGCGTCATCTTCCGCGACTTGCTGGCCCGCGAAACGCTATCGCCACCCTGGCGCGATCTTCTCCCCGTCCTGCGCCGCAAAGAAGCCCAAGGCGACATCCGCGGCGGACGCTTCGTCGACGGCTTCAGCGGCGAGCAGTTCGCCCGCCCCGAAGCATTGGACCTCCTGCGTGCCCTTCGCCGCTCCAACGCCGAGGCTGAAAGCGCCGAAGTCTCCAACGCCGACCCCCTCAACCTCGCCGGCATCATCCTCCCCGGCCCGCGCGTCAGCACGCTGACGCGCAACTTCGTCACAACAGCGTCAGCGGGTCCACATCAATAACCAACCCCGTCGGCGCCCACTTCTGATCCATCGCGAACCGCTGCAAGTCCCGCAGCGTCTCATTCAACCGCTTCCGGCTCGCCGCCTTTAGCAACAACTGATACCGGAACTCGCTCTTCAACTTCGGCACCGGCGCTTCGGCCGGCCCCAGGACCTTCACGCCCTCGGGGGCGGGATCGAGCAGTCGCCCCAGTTCCGTGCTCATCTCCAACGCCTGCTCCTGCCGCTGGCTTCGGACCAGCACGTTGGCCAGCGCCGCGAACGGCGGATACCGCATCAGCTTCCGAAACTGCAGCTCCTTTTGATAAAAGCCTTCGTAATTCTGTTCGGACGCAAACCGGATCGCGTAATGCTCTGGATTGATGGTCTGGATCAGCACGATCCCCGGCAGGTTCCCGCGCCCGGCGCGCCCAGCCGCCTGCGTCAGAAGCTGAAACGTGCGCTCGGCTGAGCGAAAATCCGGCAGCCCCAGGCCGATGTCGGCCGACACCGCGCCCACCAGCGTGACGTTCGGAATATCGTGGCCCTTGGCGATCATCTGCGTGCCCACCAGAATGTCGAAATCGCCCTCGCGAAACCCGTGCAGGATGCTCTCGAAATGCCGCTTGCCGCTGACGGTGTCCCGGTCCATCCGCGCGATCCGTGCCGTCGGGAAGTCGCGATGCAGCTCCTCTTCCACTTTTTCCGACCCCGTCCCGATGAACTGCAGATACTCGCTGCCGCACTTCGGGCACACGCTGGGCACCTTCTGCGCGTAATTGCAGTAGTGGCACAGCATGCGCCGATCCCGCCGATGATAGGTCAACGTCACCGCGCAGTTGACGCACTCCACCCGCTCCCCGCAGGCCCGGCAGGCGACGAAGCTTGAAAAGCCGCGCCGGTTTAGCAGCAGCATGGTCTGCTCGTGATTGGCCAGCCGCTCGGTCACCGCCTCCACCAGCCGCCGCGAAAACGTCGCCAGCTTCCGCGTCTCTAGAAACTCCTGCCGCATATCGATCACTTCGACGTCCGGCATCGGCCGGCTTTCGATGCGCTCCGGCAACTGAATGAGCGTGTATTTGCCGCGCTCGGCGTTGTAGCGGCTCTCCAGACTTGGCGTTGCCGAACCCAGCACCACCACCGCTCCCGCCGCCTGTGCCCGCACGATCGCGACGTCCCGCCCGTTATAGCGCGGCGTCTCCTGCTGCTTGTAACTCCCGTCGTGCTCCTCGTCGATCACCACCAGCCCCAAATTCTGCACAGGCGCGAACACGCCCGACCTTGTACCTACCACCACAGTCGCCTGCCCGCCGCGAATCCGCCGCCACTGCTCCGCGCGCTCGGCATCATGAAACGCCGAGTGCAGAATCGCCACGCGGTCGCCGAAGCGCTGGAAAAACTGCCCGGCCACGGCGGGCGTCAAGGCAATCTCCGGCACCAGCAACAACGCACTACGGCCCAGCGCGATGCATGCATCGATCGACTTGAGATACACCTCCGTTTTGCCCGATCCCGTCACGCCCTCCAGCAGAAACGTGTGAAACTTCCCACCGCGCAGCACCTCTTCGATCTCCTGATAGGCCAGGAGCTGATGCGGATTGAGCGTCTTGGGCGGCGCCGACGCCGCAAACATGCCGGTAGGCGCCTCGGGTTCCAGCCGGATCAGCTTCCGCCGCGCCAGCGATCGCGCCGCCTGGCTCGCGCCCTTTACCGAAGCTTCAAGCTGCTCCAGGTTATGCGTCCCCGGATGCAACTCAAGAAACGCGTGCAGCTCCCGCTCACGCTTGGTCAGCTTCATGTCCTCGGACGCACGCGCCAGCCACGACGCCCGCAGCCGTGCCGCCGACGCCCGCAGCGGATCGCGCTCGGCTTGCAGGTCCTCGATCGCGATAAAGCCTTTCTTTTCGAGCGACCGGATGGCGTTCGCCGCCGCCGGAAGCTTGGTCTTCAAATAGGACGCGGAAAGAGGCCGATGCTCGAGCAGCCGCAGCACCTCGAGCGCCGGATCGTCTTCATCCACGCTCAGCAGTAATTGCCGCGCCGCGTCCCTCCCCGCATCGGTAAGCGAGTACAGTTTGGTCTTGCGGACCTCACCCGAAAGGGGGGTCATGCTGCGCAGCACCTCGCCCAGCGGCGCGCAGTAGTAATCGGCGATCCACCGGCCCAGCGCCAGAAGTTCGGCGTCCAGGACGGGCTCCTCGTCCAGCAACCGAAGGACTTCCTTCACGGATCCGTCTCTTGCCATTTCGGCCGGCGGCGTATCGTGCAGCGCCAGCACCACGCCGGTCAGCTTCCGGCTTCCGAATGGCACCAAAGCCCGGCAGCCCGGCCGCACCCGATGCCATAGCGTCTCGGGCAGCCGGTAGGTGAACCCGTGGCTGAGCGGCACGGGCAAGCTGATGTCGCAGTACTTCATTCGCCGCTCGCCAGCAAACTCCCTCTTTACAGAATCCTACAAGTATTGCAAAATTGTTTTAATGTAAACGGGCCGCCCCCGGGCCCCCGGACGCTGTAACGGGTGACACCCGGCCGGCGTCCTTTAGAGTGAAGGTTCTCGCCTCCGTCGTCGATAAGATAGCTAGGTCCGACATATGGATATTATCGGAGACCGAAAGTTCGTAGAAGTCCCCGGCGAGAAAACGCACGAACTGCCGCCGCTGCTGGTTCGCACTACTCCCGACGTCAAGCGATTGGACCGCGTCGTTGGGATGGCCAACGATCTCATCGATGCCGAGGACATGATCGCTCCCTCCGCCCTCGCCTCTGCAATCGAAGGCGCTGCGGCAGACCTCGAGATGGATCGCCGCAAAATGGACCTGGCCATCAACTTGGCCGACCAGTACCTCCGCTTCATCGCCCAATGGCAGTGGGGCGACAGCATCCTGGAATGGATCCGCCAGTGCGAGATCACTTTCGGCGCCCGCCTGGAACTGCGCAACCTGCTGCGTCCAGACGTCTGGCCGCATGCGGGCCGCTCCAGCTTCGTGATGCTTCTGGAAGATAAAGCCACCCAGACCGAGGCTGTTCAGTTCGAAAAGGCCGTCGGCCTGCGCCTCACCTTCCGGCAGCCGCCGCCGATATCCTGCTTCTCGAACCAGTTCCTGTTCTACCTAAACTCCAGCGTTGCCTCGACCGCGTTCGACACCTGGGCGCAACTCAGCCCTTCACCAGTTTCGTTCCTTCCGCCCGAGCGCTTCCGCTTCGACATCATCGATATGTCGTTCGGGCAATAGCCCTAAAACCCGCTCACAGCCCTCGGTCTGCGCGCCAGCAAATCGATTTGCTCCGGCGCTTGCGGCTCCTCGCCACCAGCGACGCCCAGTTCCCGCATCTTCCGCAGCGACGGCACCAGCCGCTGATCCCACGACCCCACCGATCGGTTGTACGCTTCCACCGTCTTCTCCAGCATCCGCCCCGTGTCGGCATAGTGGCTGTGCACTTGCTCCACGCGCTGGTACAGTTCGCTGGCCACGCGCCGGATTTCCTCTGCATTCTCGGCCAACTGCTCCTGGTTCCATCCGTAGGCGATGCCCTTCAGCACCGAGATCAGCGTCACCGGCGTCGCGATGACGACCTTGCGCGCCAGCGCCTCCTCGATCAACTCTGGCTTGCTCTCCAGGGCCGCGCTGAAGAAATGATCGCCCGGCAGGAACAGGACTACCAGCTCCGGCGCGGGTTGGAACTGGCTCCAATACTGTTTGCTCGATAGCTGCCGCACATGCTCGGCTACCTGCTGCCCGTGCCGCGCGAGCGCCGTCCTGCGCGACGCTTCATCGCCCGCGCCCGCCGCATCCAGATAAGCCGTCAGCGGCACCTTGGCGTCCACTACGATGGAGCGTTCGCCCGGCAGACGTACGATCATGTCTGGCCGGATACGCCCGGCGTCGGTATCGCGCGTCTCTTGTTCCAGAAAATCGCAGTTGTGGACCATCCCGGCGAGTTCCGCCACGCGCCGCAACGTCACTTCGCCCCAACGCCCGCGCGCTTGCGGCGACCGCAGCGCCGTCGCCAGCGTCGTGGTCTCCCGTGACAAGGCTTGCAGTTGCTCGCCCAGACTGCCGAAAGCCTTCTCCCTCGCGCGCTCCAACTCGCGCACCTGCGTATCCAACCGGTTGAGCGATTCATTCAACGGTTGGACCACCCCTTGGATGGCGGTTTGATCGCCTGTCATCTGCGCCCGCGCCGCTTCCAGAAAGGCGCTCTGATTGGATCGCAGCGCGGCATCGGCCAGCGCTTGGAACGTGTCGCGCATGCTCGCCGCCGCCGTGTCGGCGAACCGCCGCTCAGCCTCCAGCCGCACGAGCCTTGCCCGCATCCACAGGCCGATGATCAGGCCGCCCGCGATCAGGCCGGCGACGAAAAATACCCAGTTTGCCACGCTTCCAGGATAGAGCATTTCCCTGTGGAAATGTTTAAAAGGTCAGTAGCCGCGCCACGTGATCCATGCCGAGCCCGCGAGAATCGTCAGCACCGCCAACGGCGCGCCCACCCGGAAATACTCCCAGAACCCGATCTGCACTTTGTGCCGGGCCTGCTGAATCACGATCAGATTCGCCACCGAACCCACTACCGTCAAATTACCCGCCAGCGTCGACGCCATCGCCAGCACCAGCCAGGCTCGCTGCGGATTGGCCAGTTGCGTCACAAAGGGCTTGAACACCAGCACCGCGGGTACGTTGCTCACGACGTTCGACAGCATTGCCGAAAGCCCGCTCAACACAAACGCATTGTCCAGATGGAGCCGCCCCGCGACCACCGCCAGATCCTGCTCCAACGACGTCTTCCCAACCCCGGCGATCACGATGAACAGGCCCGCGAACATCACCAGCAGCGGCCAGTCGATCGCGCGATACACCTTCTCTGGACTCACGCGCCGCGAGATCAGCAGCACGGCCCCGGCCACGATCGCCACCTTGGGTACCGGCCAGCCCGCGAAGAACATCACAATCATGGCGAACGAAACCATGAGCGACTTCCACATCAGCCAGCGATCTACTTGGACGGTCCGCTGCGCCACCCGCACAGACTCTGTCGTCATGAACTCGCGGCGGTACGCCACAAAGATCACCAGCACCGCCAGTACCAGCCCGAGCACCGCTACCGGCGCGAGCGTCGCCAGAAAATGCCGATATGCTATACCCGAGAAGCTGCCAATCATCATGTTCTGTGGATTCCCGGTGATGGTCGCCGCGCTGCCCGCATTGGCCGCCATCGCCACGGCCAGCAAGTACGGCACCGGATTTCTGCGGAGCGCCACCGCGATCTCCAGCACCAGCGGCGTCAGCACCAGACACATGGTGTCGTTCACAAAGAAGGCCGAGAAGAACCCTGCTACCGCCACGATTGCGATCAGCAAAACGAGTGGGCTTCGCGCGCGCTCCACCACGCGCTCGGCTACCAACTCAAAGAAACCGGAAAGCTGCAAATTCGCGACGACGATCATCATCCCGAACAGCAGAATAATGGTGTCGAAATTGATGGCGCGGTAGGCTTCCTCGAGCGACAGGGCGTTCACACCCACCATGAAGCTCGCGCCGATGATCGCCGCGCCGGTCCGGTCCACGCGAAAACCCGGCAGTCTGCCCACGGCCAGGACGAGATACGTGATGGCGAAGATCAGCAGCGCAGCCAACTAACGAGCATAACTCCCACGCTCGCCGCCAGCCCGCCGCTCAGTGGATTTCACGCGCCAGCATGCTCAACGTGCCGCTGACATCCGGCTCGAAGCGCAGCTGCGTGACTTTGCCGCCGCGAACCGTGTAAAGCCCACGGGAAGTGCCGCAATACAGCGTGTCGCCGATGATGTCCAGCGTGTAGATCAAATCGTGCACCGGATAGGTCGTCACCTTTCCCGTGTCCATGTTGTAGCGCAGCAATCCGCCGCCGTAGTTCGCGCCTTCCGGCCTCCCCATCAATCCGACCCACAGGTCGCGACCATCCACAACCAGTGCCGATCCGGACCAAGCCGCTATCTCCGGCAGATTGCGCATCTCGAATGCATGCGTCAAGGCGTCGAAGCTCCCGATGGCGCCCACCCCGGAGACTCCTTCGCCATCGTAAAACGTGTCGGCGAACCACAGCTTCGTACCGGCGACGGCGTACGGTCCGATGTCGTTCTCCAGGTTCTCGGCTCTCTGCGCTTTCGGACGCAGAGCGCGATATTGCGATTGCGTCGGAATGGGGAGCGGAAAGAACAGCTTCCTGCCTGAGTTCGCGGTAAGCTCGACGCCTGCCGCTTGCGCTCTCTGATCGGGTGAAGAGGTGTGGACAACCAGCACCTTCTGGCCGTCCGCCAGCCGCAGTGGCGTCAGTGCGGACGGAGCGGCGTCTCGTTTTGGCGCGGCATCCACGATGCGGTAATCCGGCACGGAATCGCCGCCGCGCGGCTCAATCGTGATCACGTACTGGCGTTCGGTCCATCCGGGAAGAGGCTCGCTGCCTCCTCCGTACGACGAAGCCTGGTAGAGCAACGTCTCGCGCTCGCGCGTTACCGTTGTCAGCGCCAGGATGCTGTAGCGGATCTTCTGTGAAGGCCGATGGCTCGTCAGGTCGAAAACATACTTGATGCTCCCCTGATAGAAACCGTACGACGAGTAGAAGTGCAAATACGCCGTGCCTCCGCCAGCCAGTTCGAGCTTGGGCCGCTCCATCACCACGCTGCTCAGAGGAAAACTGTCCAGGAGCAACTGGACTTGATTCGTCTCGCCCGAAACCACAAACAGACCGATCTGCTCTTTGGGATAAACGGGCACGCGCCGCGAAGTGCTGCGCCACGGTTCGGTCGGCGCGGCTCCCACCAACATCAGAGAATCCGACGCGTCGATCGGCTTTTTATCCAGTACCTCAATCCAATCGAGCGAAGTGTCTTGCTTCTGGAACACTGCTTGAACCGACCGCAGATCTTCGGTTTCGGCGCCGCGCGCGAGCGCTGCTGTCAGCAGCAGGAACCAGGTCAGCCGCACAGTTTTATCGTAGCTGCTATGTGCCGAGCTTCGTGTACCAGACCGCGATCACGTCGATGAAGAATCCGACGCCCAGCGCGGCCACGCCGAGAAAAGTCCCAAACGGCAGCTCGTACGTGGAGGCGTCCTTGCCGGTGAACCAGATGTAGCACAGGCCGACAATCGCGCCCAGCAGCGATCCGGCGATCAGCGTCAGCAGCGCACCCTGAATTCCCAGAAATGCGCCAATCATCGCCACCATTTTTACGTCGCCGAAGCCCAGCCCTTCGCGGTGCCGCACTTTCTGGTACAGCGCGCCCACCAGCCACAGCGCGCCGGAACAGAATCCGGCGGCGAACAAAGCTTCGCCCATCGAAATCAGCCGCGGATGCTTCAACGAATAGAACAGCAGCGCGACGGGGCCGGTACTCAGCGGCACAAAAGCGGCGAACGCGATGCCCGCCACTGCGCCCCCGATGGTGAACTCATCCGGCAGAATCCGTTCTTCCAGATCCGAGAACAGCAGCGTGATCGCAATGGCGGCGAACACGCAATACTTGCCCGCCGCCGCAGTTGGCCCCAAAAACCAAACCGCGCAACCAAACGCCGCGGCCGTCAGCAGCTCCACCACCGGGTAACGCGCCGGGATGCGCTGGCCGCACTTGCGGCATCGTCCGGCCAGCAGTAGATAGCTCAGCAGCGGAACGTTGTCGAACCAGGCGATGCTGGCGTCACATTGCGGGCAATAAGACCGGGGCCGGACCACGGACAGGTCGCGCGGCAAGCGGTAAATGCACACGTTCAGAAAGCTGCCGATGAGCAGACCGAATAGCGCGGCAATCAACGCGGGAATCAACTCAGAATCCTCTCATAAACACCGACGGTCCCGCTGACCATCCGGCGGATGCTGAAGTCTCTTTCCACGCGCGCCCGGGCGCGGGATGCCATCCGAGCGGTCTGCGCTCGATCGTCCAGCATGTGCCGGATTGCACGGGCTATCTTTTCCGGCTCGTTGGAGGTCAATACTCCGGTGACGTGGTCCTGCACAACCTCCGGGAGCCCGCCTACACGGCTCGCCAGAACCGGCGCGCCGTACGCCATGGCCAGCAGCGCTGCCGATCCCAGGCCTTCCGAATCCGTGATGTAAACGAACAGGGCGGCGCGCGGCAGATCGCGCGGCAGGTTCCGTGAGAAATGCACCGGGATGTCCGCCAGTGCGGCGGCCTCCTCAATGATCCGTTTGCCTTTGCCGGGATCGTCGGAGTCTAGCGCGATCACTTGCGTGCGCTCCTCCCCGGTCTCTTCCGGGTAAGTAGGAACGCCGTCGTAAACGACGCTGATGCGCTCGTTCCGTACGCCGGCATCCAGCAGCTCCTGCTTCACGCATTCGGAAACGGCGATGTACTGCGTTGCGCGCGCGTATTTCCAGCGCGAAAGAAGCCCGCGTCGCACGGGAAAGGCAACCCGCCGGGAAACCACCAGCGGCTTGGGAAGCAAGGCACCCAGCGTGTGCGCCCGCGCGTCGTGCGCGTGAACCAGGTCCGCGCCGGAAACCGCACCCGCCAGCGCCATCCAATGCAGCCGTCGCGCGTACATCTGCTGCGATTGCGCCGCCTGTAGCAGCGGCGACCCGCCCGGAGCCAGCAGCCGCACGCTGTGTCCTGCCTCCACCAGCCCGCGCAGCAGGTAGAACGCCTGCCACTGGCCGCCCCGCATTCCGCTCCCGGTGTCGATATGCAGAATGACCAAAGCTACCTTCGCGGGCTCATGTTCTTGGCTTTGGCGTACTTCAGAAAATTGTAGAGCGCGGCCATGTGCGCGATAGCCAACCCCTCGAAGCCGTCCAAAAAGCCGCGCTGCAGCACGTACGTGCGGAAGAACGTCCACGCCGGATCGAGCGCCAGATCCGGCCAACCCACCGGGGTTTTCTGCTCCACCAACTGCTCGGCAGCTAGCGTCGTGTAGCGGTCCATCGTCTTCAAATGTTCAGACAGCGAATTACAAGTGAAATGCAGAATGTTGGATTTCAGGTGTCCGACTGTGCCCTCCGCCACAACCGACTCATGTACATATTCGCCCACCCACTTGGCGCGCCGCCGGTCGAACAGCCGGATCTTCCGGTCCGGATACCAGCCCGAATGCAGGATCCAGCGGCCCAGATACTGCGCCAGCCGCGGCATGGTGTAAGCGTCGAACGCCGGCCCGTTCTTCTTGATCTGCCAGATCTCGCCTTCCAGCGCCTCGCTCAGCGCCTCATCGGCGTCGAGCGACAGAACCCAGTCATGCGTGCATTGATCGGACGCGTAGTTCTTCTGTCCGGCGTAGCCGCGCCACGCCATATCGATCACGCGCGCGCCCAGCTTGGCGGCCAGCTCCACGGTGCGATCGGTCGACCCGCTGTCCACTACCACGATTTCGTCGCAGCACCTCAGGCTTTCGAGCGCCCTCGCGATGTTCCGTTCTTCATTGAAGGTGATGATCGCGGCCGAGATCTTCATTCCGGGGGCTGTTGATAGTGTAGCGTGCGGCGGCGCAAGCGCCCACCGGTCCCGGACGATCTAGCGCATTCCCGCTGCGCTCGCGGCGATCCCGAATCGAAGCAGGGCGGGCCGTGCAATCTCCTCCACGCGCGGCCGAAGCAGCTCGATCCGCTCCCGAAGCAAGCCAACCGCGGCACCCGTTTTGTTGGCGGCGCCATGCACCCGATGAAGGTGCGCCCGGTAGTCGAAAGACGAAGATTCCAGGAAATCCGCCAGGGCCGCGTACGTCTCCCGACGATGCAGTTCCTCGTACTGGACGCTGGTGCAGCGCGATGCGTGCGCCCCGGAGAACGCGCCGAGTTGCATGTACTGTTCGGTCCAGGTGACCGTTCTGGAAAGAATCTGCTCATCCAGTTCGGCGGCGCCGAGCGAAACCCCGGGTTCTACCAAAACCCAGTGAGCGATCATGCTGAACACAGTCTGTATTGGATTGCGAATCAGGATCACGAATCGCCCTTCCGGGAAGAATTCGGCCAGCAGCCGCAGGGAGTTGTCGTCCGCATCGAGGGCGTAGCGAATCTCCTTGAACCCCCAACGCGGACACTTGCCCTCTGGATCGGCAAACATCGAACGAAGAAAGGCGCGAAACCCGTTTCGAAAATCGTCTTGGCCGCAAAGGTTGTCCCACGCGATCCAGCGGTCCGGATCGCGTAGCCGCTTCTCGCGTTCGCGCACGCCCAACGAATCTGCCGCCGGAAAATGCGGATGCGCTGCCCGGTAGTAAGCCTCCGCAAGTTGGCGCAGAAACCCGTTATGCTCTCCCCAAATCAGGAACTCCCGGTTGCTGTTCAGAATGGATTGCAGCAGCGTGGAACCGCAACGGCCGGAGCCCAGCAGAAACACTGGCCGATCCGAAGGAGTCGCGTCGCTCCATCGAAAACGAATCATTCCTCCTTCTTGCGATGGCACGCCAGTGGAGGGCGGCTGCACGACGGGTGATCAGGGAGAGCGGCCGATGCGGGGTGCTCGACGGCACGGCGGCCCGCGCAGGACTCGATCGCCTCCCCGTTCTTTTCGTTTGACTCCGCATCACCGGATTAAGTTTCGGATCTTCCTCAAAATCCCAGCGCGCTGCTCAGGCTCGCAATCCGCCGGCAGCGGGAATCATTTGCCCGGTGATCCACCCGGCTTCGTCCGAAGCCAGGAACGACACGATCGTAGCGATATCCCGCGGCTTGCCGATGCGTCCCAGCGGCGTCCGCGGAATCATTTGAGCCTGAAAGTCGTCCCAGTTGGGCATCGCACGCGTGCCCTCGGTTTCCACCGGTCCAGGAAGGATCGAGTTCACCAGAACATTCTTGGGGCCGAGTTCGGCGGCCAGCGTCCGCGTGAGCGAATCGACCGCGGCTTTCGTCGCGCTGTACACCGAAGCTCCCGGTATGGCGCCCACCGAGACCATGGAGCTGATATTGATGATGGATCCGCCGCGCCCGTCAAACGCGTTCGCCGCCGCTTGCGTCGCGAACAACAGCCCCTTCACGTTGAGATCGAACATGCGGTCGTAATGTTCCTCATTCACGTCCGCCAGCCCTTTGAAATCGAACACCCCCGCGTTGTTCACCAGGACGTCGACTCGCCCGAATTCCTTGAGCGTCGCGTCAATGAGTTGCCGCGCCTCGCCGGCCTTGCTCACGTCCGCGCGGATCGCTTTCGCTTTGCCTCCCGCCGCCTGGATCTTTGCCACTACCTCCGACGCCGCGCCCGCGCTGGCCGCGTAATTCACGACCACCGCAGCGCCTTGGTTGGCCAGTTCCTCCGCGATAGCGGCCCCGATCCCTTTGGATGCGCCGGTCACCACCGCAACCTTACCTTCGAGTTTTCCCATGATTGCTCCTCTGCTATTTTGATTGGCTTACTAGAGTCCGCTCCTTGGGATGAAGCCGGACCGCGAAAGGATGCAGGGGAAAAAAGTGGCGACCTACTTGCCGACCATGTGCGCCCGGTCCCGCTCGTTCTCGGTGCAGACGTACTCCATCAATTCTTCATTCGCCGCCAGATCCGCGACCGACCGCGTGGTCCACGGCCTCTCGTAGGCGCCGGGGTCGTCGATCGTGATCTCGATCTCCATGTGCCCCAGGTCCGTACGGCGGTAGCGCTCGATCTGATGCATTCGCTCGGTGTGCGGACGGCCCTGAATGTCCAGCCACGACCGGTCGTTGAATCCGACCGTGTCCACCACCAGCGTGTCGCCCTCCCAGTGTCCAATGGAGTGCCCTAACCACGACGGATTCAGATCCTTCGGATGCCCGCGGCCATCGAGAAACACCTGGCGCGGCAGTTCGCCTTCGATCATGATTACGAGCAGCGCCGGCGTCTGCACCAGCTTCCACATTTGGAGCGTGTTGCCGATCAGGCCGAGCGGCATGCAGTAGGTCTGCGGCATATCTTTGCCGAAGTTCTCCGCGCGCTCCTTGATCAGCTTCGCGGCCCACGGCTTCGGCTCCGGCTTGCCGGCGTCAACGACTCTGCGCTGATACCAGACTCCCGTGAGATCCGGCTTGCCGTCCGCGGTGCGCGGCGTTGGACCGCTCGGCGCCTTGTGACCGCTATCGATCGCGGTAAAAAACTCGCGCCCGTCGCCCAGCGTGTTCAATTGGACGTCCAGGAAATGCAGGTCGAGATGCAATTCCCGCCCGGCCTCCACTTCGACGTTGGGCCGCACGAAAGGATTGAATCCCGGCGTGAAACTGGATAGCACGTACTTGCCCGCAGGCAATTGCGTGAGCGTGAACTGACCTTTGGCGGCCGTAGTCGCTTTGTAGACCGCCTTCGATTCCGCGTTTGTCGCCAGAATCACCGCATTCGCGACCGGATCCCCGCCGATGTCAACCACCGTCCCCGTGATGGACCCGCTCGACTGGGCCATCAGCGACGAGGCCGAAATCAGTAGCAAACCGACTGTAGCCTTGTGCATAAGTTGCATCTAGGATTGCACAGCCGACGGCCGGTTCGGAAGGAGCCGGCCTTGAGTGCGCCGCCCGGGTATTAAAATGTTCTCGAGGAACCAGATGAACCTCGTCGAGTCCCCCAGCACGCCGCTCGAATGCCCCAGGTGCACCTTGCTGAGTCCGGCTGGGACGCTCAGGTGCGACTGCGGCTATCGGTTCACCGACGGCGTGGCGCCGCAGCAGAAGCCGCTGGACGAAGGAACCAAGGGAGTCGTGCGTAGATGGCTCGTTCGGCGCACTGTTATCGGGAACTTGGCTGCCGTACTTGGGGCTTGGTTTATTTTTTTCAGTCTGGACCAGCCGGTCCGAACCGCTTGGATTATCGCTCTGATCGTCCTTCCAGCTGGAAATGCCTTTACCTGGTACAGTTGGCGTTACTACCCGGAAAGGTTGATCCGTCGGCTCAGACCATGGCAAAGACCATCCAGGCAGACGTGGCTTATCGTCTTGTCTATTGTCAATCTGGTGATCCTGTGGGGCGCGAGTATCTTTCTTAAGCGACACTCGCATGGAGATCAGACCGGGATGGCGGTTGAAACAATCGGAGCAGTTGCGCTGGTTGGGCTTGAAATCTTGATCAACAGAGAGGACTCCCGGTTCCGAGAGAGGTGGCAAGTGTCAACCGGAACGTGAAAGTCCGATCGTGAAGGGCAAAATTACCAAACGAACCCACCGTCTTCCAACTCCCACCGCCTCAACAACTTTCCGTTTGACAAAACGAACCCAATTTCTGTATTATTATTCATGTGAGTGAATAATCATTCACTCCGAGACTTGAGCCACGTAAGGAGGTGAACGCCGCCATGCCCCCGTCTGCTGGTACTTCGCTCAAGCCGGTCAAACGAATGCCGCCCCCCAAATCGCTCCCCAGGATCGGGGCCAGCGACTTCACCCGCGATCTCGATCTCTCCCAACAGGAACTGCTGGCGCTTCTCGACCTCACGCACCAGCTCAAGTCGCAGCCCTCGCGGTTCGCCAAGGCGCTCACCGGCCGCTACATCAGCATGCTGTTCGAAAAGCCGTCGCTGCGGACGCGCCTCACCTTCGAACTCGCCGCCAAACAATTAGGCGGCGATGCGGTTTTAACCGTCGGACCCATTGGCGACCGCGAGCCTCTCAAGGACGTCGCGCGCAACCTCGACCGCTGGACCAACGCCATTGTCGCGCGCACCTTCTCGCAGAAGACCATCGATGAGCTGGCTCACTGGTCGAGCGTGCCTGTCATCAACGCGCTCAGCGATCGCTTCCATCCCTGCCAGGCGCTGGCCGACGTCTTCACGCTCCAGGAAAGATTCGGCGACCTGAAAGGCCTGAAGCTCGCCTTCGTCGGCGACGGCAACAACGTCGCGCATTCGCTGATGCTCGCATCGCTGCGGCTCGGCATGAACTTCGCCGTTGCGACGCCCGCCGGGTACGAGCCCGACGCCGACATCGTGACGCAGGCCGAAGCCCTCGCAGCCGTCGCGGGCGCGCAGTTGACCATCACCAACGATCCGGTCGAAGCCGCGCGCGATGCCAACGCCGTCTACACCGACGTCTGGGCCAGCATGGGCCAGGAGCACGAAAAGGAAAAGCGCCTCGCGGACTTCGCTCCCTACCAGGTTCACAAGGAATTGTTTGCGCATACCGCGCCCGAGTCCGTGTTCCTGCATTGCCTGCCCGCCAAGCGCGGCGAAGAGGTGCACAACGACGTCATCGAGTCGTCACAGTCGGTCGTCTTCGATCAGGCCGAAAACCGCCTGCACGTGCAGAAGGCGCTACTATTGATGTTGATCGGCTAGCGTTCATTCCTAGCCTGCATCCTATTTCCTAATTATGAAACCCAAAAAGGTAGCGCTCGCCTACTCGGGCGGGCTGGACACATCCATCATCATTCCGTGGCTCAAGGAGAACTATCAGTGCGAAGTCGTGGCCGTTTGCGGCGACATCGGCCAGGGCGAAGATGAGTTAAAGGGCCTGGAAGAGAAGGCGCGCAAGACCGGTGCGACCGAGGTCCACATCGCCGACATGCGCGAGGAGTTCGTCAGCGAGTACCTGTGGCGGCTGGTGCGCGCGGGCGGCATCTACGAGCACAAGTACCTGCTGGGCACGTCCATTGCTCGACCCCTGCTTGCAAAACGGCAGGTCGAAGTCGCTTTAGCCACCGGTTGTGACGCGCTGGCGCACGGCTGTACGGGGAAGGGAAACGACCAGGTCCGCTTCGAGTTGACCTACAAAGCGCTCGCCCCGCAGTTGGCCGTGATCGCGCCGTGGCGTGAGTGGAACATCGTGTCGCGTGAGGACGCCATTGAGTACGCGGCCAAGCACAACGTCCCGATCTCGGCGACGACTACCAAGATCTATAGCCGCGATCGCAACATCTGGCACATCTCGCACGAAGGCGGCGCGCTGGAAGATCCGGCCAACGCCGCGCCGGACGAAATCTGGATGCTCACGCGCAGTCCCAAAGACGCGCCCGACAAGCCAACAGACGTTACCATCGGCTTCGAAAAAGGACGGCCTGCTTCGGTGAACGGGCAGCGCGGCTCGGCCGTCAGCTTGCTCGAAACGCTGAACAAGATCGGCGGCGAGAACGGGATCGGACGCATCGACCTGGTCGAGAATCGCTTCGTCGGCATGAAGTCGCGCGGTTGCTACGAGACTCCCGGCGGCACGCTGATCATGCAGGCGCATCAGGAACTGGAAGCGCTCACTCTCGACCGGAGCACGCTGCACTACAAGCAGAAGCTCGCGCTCGATTACGCCGAACTGGTCTACAACGGCCTGTGGTTCACGCCGCTGCGCGAGGCGCTGGACGCGTTCTTCGAAGCCACCAGCGCAACCACCACCGGAGAAGTGACGCTGCGACTCTACAAGGGCAACGTCGAGCCGGTGAGCCGCAAGTCACCGTATTCGCTCTACTCGTTGAACATTGCCAGCTTCACCATGGGCGCCGAGTACGATCAGAAAGACGCGCAGGGCTTCATCAACCTGATCGGCCTGCCGATCCGCGTGCGCGCGCAAGCGGCCAAATCGGGCAAATGAAACTCTGGGGCGGTCGATTTGCGAGCGGGCCGTCCGAGGTCTTCGAGCGCTTTTCCGGGTCGCTGCACTTTGACGGAAAGCTGGTTGACGTCGACTGCCGCGGTTCTCAGGCCTTCGCCCGTGCGTTGCAGCGTGCGGGCATTCTGACCGCTGAGGAATCCGCCCGCCTGGTGGAGGCCTTCGAGCAAATCCGCGCCGAAGCGCGCGAACCGGCGTTCTTCGAGGACGCGACCGACGAAGACGTCCACACGTTGGTCATCCGGAAACTCAAAGAGCGCGTGGGCGCGCTGGCCGACAAAATCCACACCGGGCGCAGCCGCAACGAGCAAGTGTCGCTCGACGTCCGGCTGTGGTTGCGCGATGAGATCGATGTCATTCAGGCACGCTTGACCGGCGTAATGTCCGCGCTCGTGGCGATGGCGCGCAAGCATCCGCACGCCGTCGTTCCCGGCTATACACACGTGCGCCGCGCCCAGGCCGTGCTCTGGACGCATTACCTGCTGGCTTATTTCGAAATGTTCGCGCGCGACCACGAGCGCCTCACTCAAACCCGCGCCCGCGTGGACGTGATGCCGCTCGGATCGGGCGCGCTGGCTGGTAGCGGCTTCGCCCTTGACCGCGAGGCCATCGCGCGCGACCTGGGCTTCGCCGCGATCACCCGCAACAGCATGGACGTCTCGGCCGACCGCGATTTCGCGCTCGACTTCCTATACGCGGCGTCGGTCAGCATGCTGCACCTGAGCCGCTTGGCTGAAGACTGGATCTTGTATTCCAGCGACGAATTCGGCTGGCTGGAACTGGGCGACGGCGTCACCAGTGGCTCCAGCCTGATGCCGCAGAAGAAGAATCCCGACTCGCTCGAGTTGATCCGCGGCAAGAGTGGCCGGGTGTTTGCCGATCTGACTTCGCTGTTCGTCACCATGAAAGGTCTGCCCATGACCTACAACCGCGACATGCAGGAAGACAAGGAGCCGCTGTTCGACGCGGCGGCGCAAATGGGGGCATCGCTCGAAATGATGCAGGCGGTCATCGAATCTACCTGGCTGCATCCCGGCAAACCGGCCGACGCCGCCGACGAAGGCTGGGTCGTTGCCACCGATCTGGCCGAGGCTCTGGCGCGCTCGGGCACGCCCTTCCATCGCGCGCATCAACTGGTAGGCAAGTTAGTTCTTGAGAGCATCCAGCAGGGCAAGAAGCCGCTCGACTGGACGGCGGAGGAATTGACGGCATTCGCGCCGGAGTTCACGCCGGAGATGGCCGCGCTGCTGCATCCGAGCGAAGGCATGAAGACGCGCGAAATCCCCGGCGGCACCGGCCCCGCCACCGTCGCGCGCGCCCTGGATGAAGCCGAAGCGCGCCTGGCCCGTTCGAAGCAATGAACAAGACCTTTCGCCAAGGCCAGATCTTGAAGCTGATCCGCGCCAAACGGATCCTGACGCAAGAGGACTTGGCGCGCGAACTGAAGTTGAGCTACGGCGTCGACACCACCCAGGTCACGCTGTCGCGAGACATCCGTGAACTCGGCCTGCTGAAGACGCCGGAGGGTTACCGCCAGGTGGCGCCGTCAGGCGGGCCGGACCTGGCCACCGTCGCCGCCGAGTTCCTTCGCGACGTTCGCGCGGCGCAAAACATCGTGGTGGCGCGCACTTCGCCCGGCAACGCCAACGCGCTGGCGGTGGCACTGGACAAAGAGGACTGGCCGGAGATCGTGGGAACGCTGGCGGGCGACGACACCATACTGATCGTGGCGCCCGATAGCAGTACCGCCGACGCGCTGCGGCGGAAGCTGGCGAACTACGCGCAGGCCGAATAGCCGGGCTTACTTGGTGGTGAACAGCAGCCAGACGGCCACGCCGATGGCGGCCGGCAGCAGAAACTCGGCCCAATCCTGCCAGAGCGCGGCCCAGTGAATGCGGGAACGGCGCTGCGGACGAGCTTCCTCCTTGGAGGACGTTGCGATGCGCGCTCGCAGGCTGGACGGCAGCCCGCGGATGGCGCGCACGATTTCTTCTTTCCCCTTGCGGTCCGCGATCAGGATGGTCGCGGAATTGATGCCGTTGGTGGACTGTTCCAGCTTCTTGCGCAGTTGCGGCGGCACGTCGGCCACCGAGCGGTAGACTTCGGTCTTATCGCCGACCGAGATGAAGATCGTTGAGCTCTTCAAAGTGACGCGGGACATGGCATTCCTTCTCCAGCTCAGGACGACACCGCTTCGGGCAGCTTGGGGGTAGCCACCGCGGAGCCATCGCTCCCGGCGTGTTCCAGTATAACCTGAATGAACCCCAAAGCGGCTTTCGAGAGCGCCTTGTCTTTCCGGTAAATCAGACCCACCTTCCGGACCATTGGATCCGGACCGAGCGAGACGGCCGACAGCTTTCCGGCCGCCATTTCCTCCCGGCAGTTGGAGACCGCCAGGAAGGAACAGCCAAGGCCGGCCATGACGAAGCGCTTGATCATCTCCGTCGAGTCCAGTTCCATCGAGATTTGCATCTCGTCTTCCACCGGCTCCAGCCACGAATTCAGGCGCGCACGGGTGGTGCCGGACTTGGGCAGCAGTAAAGGCTGGCCGATCAGATCGCGGACGGTCACGTACTTCCTGGCCGCCAGCGGATGTTTCGCAGGTAGCAGCAACACAATCTCATCGGAATGAATGCGGGCGACTTGCAGCTTTTTTTCCTGGACCGGTAGCTGGGTGATGCCGAAGTCGGCCAGGTTTTCCAGCACCGCCTCCACCACGCGCGAACCGTAGGCGCGGTCGACGGAGAGCTGGACGTTGGGGAACATCTTCTTGTATTCGGAGAAGACCGCAGGCAGCACGTAGATGCAGGTGGCTTCATTGGCGGCGATCACCAGTTCGCCTCGGGGGACGCGGTCCAGCTCGTTGATGGTGTCCTGGGCGCGGCGGCGCAGCTCCAGGATCTGTTCGGCATATTCGGCGAAGATCCGGCCCGCGGTAGTGAGCGAGATCTTGGTGCCCAGGCGCTCAAACAGCGTGGTGTTCAGTTCCTGCTCCAACTGGCGGACCTGGGCGCTGATGGCCGGCTGCGTGCGGTAGCAGGTTTGCGCCGCTTTGGAAAAGCTCTTCAAGCGGACGATTTCGAGAAATGTATGCAGCTGGTCCAGATCCATGGGGCACCCGGCCGAAAAAGCGCTTACCCGGTCCTGAGGAGGATTGCCTCAATTGTAACAGGGCGGCGCCGGGTGCATTAGGCTCCCAGGGAAGCGCCTTACTTGGAGATGCGCATGATGTCGTCGGCGATGGCCGCGAAGGCAGCGGCCAAGTGGGCCGCGTCGGGCGAGTACAGATATGTTCCAGCGCTGTACGCCGATTGATATGCCAGCGCCGTGGGATCGTTGGCGATGCGCTTGAGCAGTTCGTTATTGACGCCGCCGGGGGCGTTACCGAGGCCGATGGTGTAGACGATGAACGGCATGTTCGCAGCGGCGGCGTCTTGCCGTGCGCGCTGCGCTGCATTGTCCAGGGCGTTAGTTCCTCCGTTGGTCACATTGCCAGAGGTGACCTGGACGTTTCCGCCGCTCTTGGTAACGGAGGCCGGGAAGCCCGTTCCGCCTAGAAGGCTTGTGCTAATTGAATTTCCAAAGGCATCAGTACTCGGCAGGTAGGACACATCCGATGAGATCGACCGGCCGACTGCGCTGTGGAAGGAACAACCGCCGTTCCAACCATAGGAGGAATCAATCACGACCTCATCGTAGGGATTTGCGTCGGCGGGGGCCGGGTATGTGGCGATGGTTTGTTTGTAGACGCCGTCAGCGTTTCCACCTACGGTGCCGGAAAAGCCCGGTGTTGCGGTGCAGGAGCTTCCGGCTTTCAAAGGGAGCAGAGGCCCGCTACCGCCATCGACGGTACCGAATGTGATCGTGTTCGGCTGGCCGTCGGTAAAGAACAGAATGATGTTGAGCGCGTTGAGGTCGCCCAATGCTTTCAACGCCTGATAGCCTTTCCAATACGCGGCCGCGGCGTTGGTCCAGCCCACGCAAGACAGACTGTTCAAGTCTGTCGTCAAACCACTTTGAAAGTCGTAATTGAACGGGAAGTCGAGGTTGTAGTAAGTGCCAAAGGTCAACATTCCCATCCGGTCCCGGTTATCCGAGAACAAATTGACAAACCCTTGGGCGGCCTGGGCCATCGGAACGCAGGAACCGCTGGTGTCGAGTGACCCCGAGCGGTCGAGAACCATCAGCACGTTGACGTTGCGGCGGGTGGCCTCTCCGACGGCAGTTAAATGAACCGAGTTGAAACCGAGAATCCGCATGAACCAAGTGGGCGCGTCGATATCACCCTGGACGTGAATGATGGCGGTGGCAGGATTGGACGATGTCGGCCAAGTAACCGTCGGATCGTTGACCGGGCTTACGGACATCCAGCCAGTCGGGAAATTGGCATGGTAATAGCGGACGGCGGCATCACTCGCGTCCGCCTCCTGATCGGCAATGGCCTGGGAGCGGTTCAGGCTGCGCGCGGCGCCGAGCGATGCTCCGTCCACGGCTTCCTGTAGCTTCCCTTTGATGGTGTAGAGGATGCCGGCGTCCACGGCCAGTCCGATCATGGGAATGATGACGCAGACCATCATCATCATCCACATGCTCATGACGAAATAGCCGCGCTCGCCCTTCCGCCGCGTTGAACGATGTTGATCCATGGCCATACCTTCTCCTTAAAAGAACGCCTGAGAGTAAATTCCCGGACTGGTTTGTTCGCTTCCGAAGTTCACCGAAGTGGTTTGAAAGTACGTTTCTGCGACGTAGGAGACTTCATTCGGCTTGAGCTGCAGGCTGCTGGAGAAATTGCTGACCACGGCATTCGGATCGGTCGTGTAGTTTGCGACTTGGTCCAGGCTGTCGTAGGTAACGGCTCCGGCGGTCGGATAGTGGGTACCGGGAAGCGAAGTGTTCCCAACAATGATCCGTTGCACGAGTACGTACTTGCCGGACGTACAGTTCGCAGCGGGTGGCGTGCCGCAGGAGGAGTCGGGGATGAACTGGATCTTGGACAGGGTGACGAGCCCGTCGCCGCCGCTGGTTTGCAAGTTCATGTTCTGCCCAAGCTGAACCAGGAAGTTTTGCCCCGAGGTGGAATAAAGGGGCGCTCCGCGAACGTACATTGCGTCGGCGTCGCGGCAGATCTGGAACACCTGAACGGCGCGCCCGAGATCGATACCAATGACCACCGTGCCGAGCATCAGGAAGATGGTCGGAATCGCCACGAGAGCGAACTCCAGGACGCTGTGCCCTTCTTCCTTCTTCGATCTTTTGATTTCTTTGCGCATATGCTTGGAGCCTTGTTGAAGACTACGGGGTCGGCCGGGCGGATCCGACGGGCAGCGATTCCAGCCGGTCAGCCGATACCGCACTGATGGAAAGCGAAGTGTTGTTGAGCCCGAAGGTTGTGCTGCCATAAATCCACTGGACCGGAGCGATCCAAGAATGGCTATACGCCTGGACAGAAACCTGCACAATGTTGCCGTCCGCATTTGCGCCGGCGCTGCCGGTCACGTCGGCAAACGTTGCGGAATTGTAATAGTTGACGTGAATCAGGTTGGCGTTGGTACTGTTCAGAAAGCCCATGGAGTTGTATTCCACGACGGCCTTGATCGCGTCCGTTTGACTGCCGTAAGTGGTGCCGTTGAAAGTGGTTTGGAAGGTGATGCCATAGCGGCAGCCCTCACGCACGGCGCTTTCGAAGGTGCTTTTCTTGAAAATGGGCAGGGCCAGCTCGACCAGAGTTAGCGTGATGGCCAGGAAAGGCGTGATGATGAGGGCAAGTTCCAGGATGGTGTTGCCGCTTTGTGTGGCGCGTCTCCGAGGTACGGTCATGTGTTGCCCCACACTGATCGTACCGGGGAACGGTTTGGCGTACCATTAGCGATTCCCCCTAGTTCTTGGCTGGGGTTTTCGCTGACGGGGAAATCAGGCGTGGTCTAGCCCGCTGGTACTAGGGACGGGGCGGGCCGTGCCAATGGTCACGGGCTAAATTGCTGAGATGACAGCGACTACTTATTGCACTGGCAGCGTGCCCGAGACGAAGAACGTGGTCCATTGCGGAGCGCGGCCGCGTCCGGTGCCGCTCGAGCGCATGATGCGGAAGGCCACCGCGTCACCGGGTCTTAACGTGGCTTGGATCTTGCGCACGTCATCCACTGTGCTGACCGGCTGGCGGTTGATGGCCACGATGACGTCCTTCTCGAACAGCCCGATGTCCTCGGCGAACGAGCCGGAGTCGACGCCCTGTACCAGGAGGCCGGCCCTGGCATCCAGGCCCATGGAGGTGCGTTCGGCGTCGGTGAGCACGTGCAGCTTGATGCCGAACTTGTATTGCGGCTGCTCTTCGGCCTTGTCCGATTCGGGCGTATCCTGCCGCAACTCGGCGAACTCAGGGCGGTCCTTGAAGACCTGGGCGCGGTCCAGGATGGTGACTTTGAACTCCATGTGCTTGCGGTCGCGGTCGACGGTTACGTCCACGGAATTGCCCACGGGAGTCTCGGAGACGCGGGAAACGAGATCGTCGCCGTTCTTGATCGGCTTACCGTTGAGGGCAATGATGATGTCGTCCGCTTTGATTCCGGCTTTGTCCGCCGGACCATCCTTCTGCACTTTACTGATCAGCACGCCGGAACTGGTTCCCAACGCTTTGAAGAGCTCGGGCTTGTCGTCGGCCTTGGACCACTCGATGCCGATGGAGCCGCGCGTAACGCGGCCGGTGCGGATGATGTCGTTATAAACGCGCGCCACCATGTTGACGGGGAGCGCGAAGCCGATGCCCTGGTAGCCGCCGCTCTGTGTGGCGATCATGGTGTTGACGCCGATCACTTCGCCGCGGATGTTGAGCAGCGGGCCGCCGCTGTTGCCCGGATTAATCGCGGCGTCGGTCTGGATGAAACGCTGCAATTGCAATGCGCCGCCGATGTCGCGGCCCATGGCGCTGACGATGCCGGCGGTAACGGATGCTTCCAGGCCAAAGGGTGAACCGATGGCCACTGCCCAGTCGCCCACCTGGACCGCGTCGGAATTTCCGATGGTCACGGGCTGCAGCGGCCGCTGCGGGTCAATCTTGATCACTGCGAGGTCGGTCTCCGGATCGATGCCCACCACTCGGGCGCGGTATTCGGTGGAGTCGTCGCCATGCAGCTTCACTTTGATGTGGTCCACTTTGGCGATCACATGGTGATTGGTGATGATGTAGCCGTTCTTGTCAACAATAAAGCCGGTGCCGGACTGTTCCTGCCGGAATGCGCGCGGCGGCAGATCCTCGGTGGAAGGTCCGTTATGGAAGAACTTCTTGAACAGATCCAGGCCGTCGCCATTGCCATTGCCTTGGCTCGGATCCTGTCCGCCTTCCTGCGGGTCGCGCTTTTCGGCGACTTTGGGCGTGTAGTCGGCGGTGATATAGACGACGGAAGGCTCCAGTCTCTTGGCGAGCTTGGTGAACTCGTTGCCGAGCTGCACGGCGCTGGGGACGACGAGTGGGGAAGCATCGGGGGCCGCAACCTGGCCGCGAGCCGCATGCACGCCTGTATTGAGGAGCGTGCCGATCACAATCCCGATGGAGAGTGTGACCAGTAGCAGGCTGAGAGACAGCAATTTCTGCTGCCGCATGAATTGAAACCACCGCATGGCCGTTACCTTCGCCTTTCTATGGGAGCCCTTATAACACTATATATGAATCGTCCGAACACATTCCACTACTTAGCTGAAGGATGTGGCCGCAAGCGCAATGGTTTCAGCTCCACCAGCAGAATCCCGGCGAGGATGAGCGCGGCCCCGGCCATGCCGCGGCGGGAAAGTACTTCGCCGGCTACAAGATAGGATGTGAGCCAGGCGAACAGCGGCTCGAGCGAAAAAATCAGCGCCGTTCGGGTGGGGCTGCTATAACGCTGCGCCCAGGTTTGCACCAGGAAAGCGAGGGCGGTAGCGAGAAGACTGGTAACAGCGAGGGCGATCCACAGGCTGGCGCTCCAGTGGATGTGGACCGGCTCGGCCCACCAGAAGGTTGCGGCGCCCAGAGCAGCTCCGGCCGCAATTTGACCGACCGTGAGGATTCCGATGTTGAGGAACGCCGCGAACCGGCCCAGGATCAAAATGTGGCAGGCGTAGGCGGCCGCGCAGCAGATCACCAAAACGTCGCCCAGGCCGATGCTCGAGATGTCGCGCTCTACGGTTAGGAATACGACTCCGATGAATGCGGTCGCGACGCCGGCGAGTTCAGCAAACTGCGGCAGTTTCTGGTAGACCAGCCCGCCGAAGAGCGGCACCAGAGGAACGTAGAGACCGGTGAGGAAGCCGGCCTTGGATGCGGAGGTGTGCTTGAGGCCGAAGGTCTGGAGCACGTAGCCGCTGAAGAGAAACACTCCAGCAGTCAGGCCCGCCAGCAGGCTGCGGCGGAGGTTGGGCGTGCGAAATTCGGCGCGGAAGATCACGGCTAAAGCAACCGCGGCCGCCGTGAAGCGCAGCGTCAGGAACAGAAGGGTGGAGACGTCGGCCAGGGCCTGCTTGACCAGCACGAAGGTGGCGCCCCAAATCAGGCTGACGCCAACCAGGCTGAGGTCGACCATCCAGCCGGCAGGGCGTTGGCCGCTGCTCATCCACCGTTCCGGGAGTCGGCGCGGCTTTCCAGATCGTGCAGCAGCAGCGCGAGGGTCAGCAGGACGCGCTTGAGGCCCAGCTCACGGCCTTCCGGATGGAACCACTCCTGGGGCGTGTGGGCGCCGCCGCCATGGCCTCCAGCGCCGATGGAGACGGCTGCCAGGCCCATGGACAACGGGATGTTGGCGTCGGTGGAAGCGCAGTCGAGGTGAGAGCGAATACCCAAGTGCGCGTCCGCCGCGCGAACGGCCTGGAGAATATATGCGTCGTCAGGCAGGCGGCCGCCGGGACGCGAGCCAATTTCCCTGATTTTCCCGGAGACTTTGCCGCCGGTAGCGCGATCGTTCTCCACTTCGATGGCCCGTTCCACCGTATTCGTGAGAACGGCTGCGATTTCGTCCAGCCTGGCGGCGCTTTCCGAACGGATGTCGACCTTGGTGCGTGCCAACGCGGGAATGGAGTTGATGCTGGTGCCGCCTTCGAGGATGCCGAAGTTGTAAGAGGAGCGCGGGCTGCCGTTGGTAGGAAGACGCTGCTCGGTGAATGCGCTGATGGCGCGCGCCAGCGCATGGACGGGATTGGCGACGCCGTAGTCGCTCCAGCTATGGCCGCCCGGGCCGCTGACGGTGACGTCGAAACGCCGGCTGGCCAAGGCCTGGGAGGTGACGTGATCGGTGTGCGGGCCGTCCAGAATGACGAAGGCGCGAATGCGCGCGCCGGTACTGGACTGGCGGCACAGGTGCCGCATGCCGCTGAGATTGCCCTCGCCCTCCTCGCCGATGTTGGCGATGAATAGCAGGTTGCGGCAGGCATCGGCCAGATCCGGCGAAGAGGTCACCAGCCGCGCGATGGCAAGCAGAGCGGTGAGTCCGGCGCCGTTGTCGGAAACGCCCGGGCCGTGAAGCCGGCCGTCGGGTCCCAAGTAAACTTCGTCGTCCTTGCGCGGTGCCAGCACGGTGTCCAGGTGCGCGGTGAGGGCGATGTAGGGGCCGTCGCGGTTCTCGAGAGGGTGAGCGATGACGTTGCCGGCGCGATCGATGCGCGCGACGCAGCCTAAGGCGCGGAATTGCGCGAGCATCCATTCGGCGCGGCGCTGCTCGAAGAACGTCGGCGCCGGGATGCGGCAAAGCTGCAGGTGCTGGTCGTTCATCCACTGCTTTTGACGGACGAACCAGGCGAGCGCGTCCTGCCAGGGGGCCGTTCGAGCCAGATCAGCGATCGCCTTGGCGAGCGGCGCCGGCTCGCCGGACAAGGCGGCGGATTTGAAGGACGCGGCCAAATGCCAGTTTAGCAGGCCAATTCCCGGCTAAATGACCGGCTCTTCCAAGGCCTCGCCCAGCATCAGCAGGAGATCTTCTTCGTGCGGGCGGGCGGCGATCTGCAGGCCGATGGGAAGGCCTTCGCGGGATCGGCCACAGGGCATGGCCAGGGCCGGGAATCCAAGCACGTTGAAAGCGCGGGCAAAGCGCGTGATCACCATGCGAACGTTGTAGACGCGGCCTTCGAGCGTGACTTCGGTCTGTCCGATACGCGGCGCGGTGATGGGAACGGCGGGAGTGAACAGACAGTCGATGTTGCGGAACAGGGAGTGAAACTCGATGAGGAAACGCTTGCGCAGGCGCTGGGCATTGACGTAGTCGGTGGCGGGGACGAGGCGGCCCTGGTCGAGGAGGGCGAGAACGTCGGCGCCGAAGTCGGCGCGGCGGGCGAGGTGCGCTTCGTGGACGGCGGAGGCTTCCGCGAGCAGGATCGTCAAGCCAACCGCGTTCAGCGTTTCGATGTCAGGGACACGGACCGGGGTGACGCGCGCGCCCAGTTGTTCGGCGCGGCGTGCGGCGCGTTCGATGGCGGCTTTGACCTCGGGCGCGACTTCGTTGAAATAGAAGTTCTCGGGGAGGCCGATGCGGATGTCTTCCATGCGGGCAAGTGCGGGTTTGCGCGGCGCGCCCGCCGCCATTGCTTCGAATGCCAGGCGGACGTCGTCCACGGTGCGTGCCAGCGGGCCGACGTGATCGAGGCTCAGGCCCAGCGGCTGGACGCCTGAGCGGTCGATCAGGCCATAGGTCGGCTTCAGGCCGGTAACGCCGCAGAACGCGGCCGGGATGCGGATGGATCCGCCGGTGTCGGTACCGGTGGCCATGAACGCCATGTCCGCGGCGACGGCTGCGCCCGATCCGCCGCTGGACCCTCCAGGGGAGTGTTGGGGATCGCGGGGGTTGCGAATTGTGCCGAAGTGCGGGTTGTCGGAGGTGATGCCGTAGGCCAGCTCGTGCAGGCCCGTCTTGCCGATAGTGACCGCGCCAGCCGCCTGGAGTTTTGCGACCGCCGCAGCGTCGGAGTCCGGCACGAAATCGGCGTAGATCTTGGAGCCGGAGGTGGTACGGACGCCTTTGGTCCAGAAGATGTCTTTGTGTGCGATGGGGATGCCGTGCAGCGGGCCGCGAACAGTTCCGGACGCCAATTCGCGATCGAGCTGGCGGGCGTGCGCGCGGGCGGCGTCGGCGGTGACGGTGATGAAGGCGTTCAGGCGCGGGTTGAGCTTGGCGATCTGGTCCAGCGAGCGCTCGGTCAGCTCCGCGCAGGAGATTTGGCGCGAGCGGAGGGCCGCGCCGGCTTCCCGGATGGTCACGGCTGTTCCTCGGGTTCGGGCTTATAGATCAGGGCCGAATCGGCATCCGGCGCGAGGGTCAGGGCCTGGCGGCGCAGCAGGGTAAGAAGCTGGTCCACAAGCGGCTGAATGCGTTCGAGTTGTTCGGGCGGGATGTCGGGTTTCAAACCAGCAAGGCTAACATATTGCCCGCTCCGTGCCGATGAGGGAAGGAAGCGAACACTCATGTCACAAGCCTCAGAACGGCGGAAGAAACCGCGGCTAAAGACGATCTCTTTTGGCGAACCGAAGTGGGTTACGTTGCTGAATGTACCCGGGTCGAGCGTTGTCGTGCGGGCGAAGCTGGTAGATTCGAACGACGCCGGAATCACCGTGGAGACGCCCGTCGCATTGAAGCCTAATGGGACGCTGCTGATTCACGGGATAGAGGGACGCGGCGAAACGCGAGTGCGTGTTGTGCACTGCCAGCCGATCCGCGAAGGCTACCGGGCGGGTCTGGAGTACGAGACTGTTACGGCAGCGAAGCCTCCGGGGGAAGCCGTGGCGGATCATTACGAGATTCTGCAAATCAGCCCGAACGCGGATCCGGACATGATTCACCGCGTGTATCGCTTGCTGGCGCAGCGCTATCATCCGGACAACGCGGACAGCGGCGACGAATCGGCGTTCCGTGCGGTCACAGAGGCGTATAAGACCCTCAGCGATCCCGAGAAGCGGGCGGCTTACGACGTCAATTTGCACCATTACCGCCAGGTTCGGTGGCGGCTGTTCGACCAGCGCGAGGCGGCCGTAGGCAAGATCGCTGAAAAGGCCAAGCGGCGCGGCATCCTGGACCTGCTGTATACGGCACGGCGGAATCAGCCGGCTCAGCCGGCCATGACCCTGATGGAACTGGAGGACCTGCTGGCATGCCCGCGGGAGCACCTGGAATTCAGCCTTTGGTATCTCAAGGAAAACGGATTGGTGGCTCGAACCGATAACGGGCGCTATGCCGTCACCGCCAAGGGCGTGGATTGGGCTGAGGCCGAGGAAGCGGCCGAGACCGCCCGGGGAGACCGCTTACTCGAGGACGGCCGTTCCACGCAGCGCAATTAACGACATTCCGCAAAAGCGACACGGTACAATAGCTGTGATGCTTGCCGCGCCGGCGGCGCTATCCAAACTAAACGAACTGGAGGCGTCGCTCAACACAGCCATTCGCGGGAAACCCGAGGTGGTGCGCCTGTCAACCGTGTGCCTGCTGGCGCGCGGGCACCTGCTGATCGAAGACGTACCGGGTGTCGGCAAAACAACGCTCGCACAGGCCATGGCCCGGGCCGTGCACTCGAGGTTTCACCGGCTACAGTTCACCAGCGACATGCTGCCGAGCGACGTGCTGGGTGTCACGATTTATAACGCGCACAGCCAGGAATTCGAGTTCAAGCCGGGGCCAATTTTCACGAATTTCCTCTTGGCGGACGAAATCAACCGCGCGACGCCCAAGACGCAGTCGGCCCTGCTCGAGGCCATGCAGGAACACCAGGTGACCGCGGGCGGGGAACTTCGCAAACTGGTCGAGCCGTTCTTTGTGATGGCAACCCAGAACCCCATCGACCAGGAAGGCACGTATCCGCTGCCCGAAGCCCAACTCGACCGCTTCTTCTTTAAAATCCTCGTCGGCTACCCCTCCGCCAGCGAACTGACCGAAGTGTTGACCCGCACCACCACCGGCGTCCGCGTCGAAGTGCAGAAGGTGCTCGAACGCGATGCGCTGATGGAGTTGATGAAACTGGTGCGCGAGGTCC
>DATJWO010000054.1:0-4107 GCA_035501155.1 Bryobacteraceae bacterium | reverse complement strand
GCAACGTCGGGGTATTGTGCGGAAATCTCCGTCACCGTCGCGCGCCAGAGCTGCGAAACCTCAAGCACGTTCGCCTTATCGACCGAGGTCACTTTCTTGCGCCTCGCGCGCGCCAGCTCAAATGCGACGCGGGCTACGCGGATCACCTCGTCGCGTGTGTAACGCATCGTGTTCCAGGCAGACCCTGCTTCCTTGTCCCATGAGCGCGGCTCGCCGAAGTAAAGGCCGCCGAGCAGCTCCCGCACGAAAAGTATGTCCGCGCCATCGACCACTTCGGCGCGCAGTGGAGAATTCGACGAAAGCGACGGCCATGCAAAGGACGGCCGCAGGTTTGCGAATCCGCCGAGGGCCTGCCGCAGCTGCAGCAGGCCTGCTTCGGGGCGGCGGTTTGGGGGAAGAGAGTTAAATTCGTTGCCGCCTACAGCGCCCAACAGAACGGCGTCGCTCTCGAGGGCGGCGTCGAGGGTCGCTTCCGGCAGCGGCGAACCTTGAGCCTTAATTGCCGCGCCGCCTATGAGTTCATGCCTGAACTCGAAGTCGTAGCCACCGAGTTCGGCCACCGAACTGAGTATCCTCACCGCCTCCGCGGTGACTTCAGGGCCGATCCCGTCTCCGGCGACGACCAGTATCTTGAGCTTCATTCGTGTCTCCCTGCTGGAACGGTGCGTGTCCGAACGACTGAACGTCAGTGGAGCTTTTGTGCCGGCTCTTCGTGGATCAGGTCTTCGTGCCGCTGGTGGTGCGCGACAAGGTTGATCAGATCCTGGTCATAGATCGCCTTCTTGCGGTCGGCCAACTCGGTGAACGCGCGGTACGCGACATCCAGATCGGCAGCTGAAAGGTTGTATCCCAGTTCGATCAAACGCGAGCGCAGAGCATGGCGTCCCGAGTGCTTACCCAATACCAGCCGGTTGGCTGGGATCCCGAACGCTGCTGGCGTCATGATCTCGTAGGTCAGCGGATTCGAGAGAACTCCGTGCTGGTGAATGCCTGCTTCGTGGGCGAAGGCGTTGTCTCCCACGACAGCCTTGTTGGGGGAGGGTGCGAAGCTGATCATTTTGGCCAACAACTGGCTGACGCCGTACATCTTGCTCAGGCTCAGCCGGTTCTCCATCGGATAGCGGTCTCCGCGAACGTGAAGCGTGGCGGCAATCTCTTCCAGCGCGGCGTTGCCGGCCCGCTCGCCAATACCGTTAATGGTGCACTCGACCTGGCGTGCTCCGGCTTCGATTGCGGCCAGTGAGTTCGCCACAGCCAGTCCCAGATCGTCGTGCGTGTGCGCCGAAAGGACGACCTTATCGGCACCTGGAACATCCTCACGAATCATTCGAAACATAGCAGCGTAGTCGGTAGGAGTAGCGTAGCCAACGGTATCGGGCAGATTGATGACCGTCGCGCCCGCTTCAATCGCGACGGAGACAATCTTGCAGAGGAATGCCGGGTCGGTCCGCGTTGAATCCTCCGGAGAGAACTCCACCTCGTCTACCAGCTTGCGGGCAAGTGCGACAGATTCGGCTGTTTGTTCGAGTGCTTCCTGGCGGCTGATTTTCAGTTTGTATTCGAGATGCAGATCAGAGCTGGCCAGAAAAATATGGATCCGTGCACGCTCGGCCCGCTCAAGCGCCTGCGCTGCCCGCTCGATATCCCCCCGCTTGGCACGTGCCAGGGACGCAATCACGGGACCGCGCACTTCCCGGGCAACGGTTTCGATGGCCGCGAAGTCGCCGTCTGAGGAAATTGCAAAACCGGCCTCAAGGATGTCGACACCGAGGTCAGCGAGCGCGTGAGCCATCTGAAGCTTCTCATGCTGCGTCATGCTGCAGCCCGGAGACTGCTCACCATCGCGAAGGGTCGTATCGAAAAAATGGACACGGCTTGAGGGCATCGGCATCACCTGAAAGCGAAACGCTAACAACATAAGTTTGCCAAAATGCCCGGTATAATTCAAATTTATAATTTTTACCGAATCGATAAATCCAGCTAATATGCAGAAGCAACTTCTCCCGAAACGCGATTCCTGCTTATGGACCTTGCTCAGCTAGAAACGTTCCTCGCTGTGGTGGAAGAGCGGGGGTTCTCCCGCGCGGCCGCACGGTTGCACCGCACCCAACCGGCAGTCAGTCATACCATCCGCCGGCTCGAAGAAGAAATCGGCGATCCACTCTTCGAGCGCAGTTCTCGCGAAGGCACACTTACCGCTGCGGGCGAGCTTCTTCGCGTGTACGCCGAGCGGCTGTTGAAACTCCGCCGTGAAGCCGCCTCGGCCATCGAAGAGCTACGTTCACTCGAGCGCGGGCGCCTGCACATAGCGGCCAACGAATACACCTGCCTTTACCTTCTTCCTGTGCTCGACGAGTTCCGCGCCCTCTTTCCGCACATCAGCGTGCTGGTGCAGCGGGCGCTTGCCAGCCGCATTCCGGAACAGATCCTCGACCGCACGGTGGAGATGGGCATTGTGACCTTCCGCCCGGACGAGGAGCAGCTCCGGCTCATCGGGGTCTATACCGATTCTGTCGTGTTTATCGTGAACCCGCGGCATCCGCTGGCGCGAGAGAGGAAGGTGGCCATCCGCGATCTGGGCGCGGAGAACTTCATCGCCCACAACGTTGTGTCTCCCCTTCGCCGCCGCGTGATCGACCTGTTCGAGAAGCACAAGACTCCCTTGAACATGAACGTGGAGTTGCCCAGCCTCGAAGCCATTAAGCGGTTCGTAGCAATGGGCAACGGAGTTGCGCTGGTTCCCGGGCTGACCGTTCGGGATGAGATTGCGCGAGGAGAGTTGGTACAGGTTGCTGTGCCAGAGCTCAAGATTGAACGCCAGCTTTTTCTCGCTTACCGGAGAAACGCAACGCTGTCCCACGCGGCCCTGGCATTTCTCAAAGCCGTCAAATCACTTTCACAGGAGCGCGGGTCGCCCTTCAGTTTTCGAAGCGAACCCACAAGGTAGAGCCAAACTGAAGCGCCCGTTGCTGTCGAAACCGGATTCGGCAGGTACAATTACCAAATGGACCGGGTGCACCCCCGTGTTCACAAAAAATTTAACGGGCCCCAGAGGCGTTGCGCCCGCCGCGGCGCGGGGAGAGGTTCACGAGACGGATGAAGAAAAGTTTGTTGCTGCTTTTGCTGCTGCCCTTCACGGCGGTGGCCGGTTTCGCGCAGGAGAGCCGCATGGATGTCAGCGGCAGTATTTCCGCAGTCATTCCACCTTTTGTCTCAGGCAACGCTGTTCAGCTGCACGCCACGGTAGGCCTGGGCGGGCTGGTCAGCTATCGCTATCTGCTCACGCCGCATATCGGACTCGAAGTTAATTACCAATATGCGCAACAGGTTCAGCACTACCGCAATCCAACCAACAACCTGCTGATTCATAATCGCTTTCAGGAAATCTCAGGAGCGGTGGTCTACAACTTCGTCTTCAAAAACTTCAATCCCTTCGTGGAAGGCGGTCCTGGCGGCTACATCTTCTCGCCGATCCGCGACCAGACGACCCAGACTCTGAGCGCCAGCCAGAACACCAACATCGGCATTCTGTACGGGGCTGGAATCGCATACGAACTGAGCCCCAGCTGGGATATCCGTGCGGAATACCGGGGCATCATCGTGAAGGCGCCTAGCTTTGGACAGGAAAACCTGCGCACGAATCGCTACTACAACATCTACGATCCGGTAATCGGCGTGGCCTATCACTTCTAGGACCCGTGGTTCAAACGGAACGACATCAGCCTCGGCATATGCCGGGGCTGATGTCTTTTGGTGAAGAGGCAATCCAGGGGTCATCCGGGCATAGAAAAAGGCCAGGCCGTAGCCTGGCCCTTCACATTGACGCCTGACACTATCTGACGCCCAGCAACCTGTAGTTGACGCCGGCGGTGAAGCCGTGTGGAGTGAGCCCATTACTGGGTTGGTCCAAGAAGCCGGGCGCGGACGGAAGTATCTGATACTCATAACCGCCACGGACCGAGAAGTGACGCGAAACTCGATAGTCCACGAACCCGCCGGGAGCGAACGCGAAATAGCTTCCCGTGGATCCTGCTGTGGCCACGACCGGATATTTGATCCAGACTCCGCCAATAAGCATCTTGGCACCGAACGAAAACTTACGGTAGT
>DATJWO010000053.1:0-146804 GCA_035501155.1 Bryobacteraceae bacterium | reverse complement strand
TACTCCGAAATCTCCGTGACGGTGCCTGCGCCGACGGTGCGTCCGCCTTCGCGAATCGCGAACCGCAGCCCCTTGTCCATGGCCACCGGTGTGATCAGCTCCACTTCCAGCGTCACGTTGTCGCCCGGCATCACCATCTCCATCCCCTCCGGCAACTGCGCCACTCCCGTCACGTCCGTCGTGCGGAAGTAGAACTGCGGCCGATACCCCTTGAAGAACGGCGTGTGCCGCCCGCCCTCTTCCTTGCTCAGCACGTACACCGAGCCCTTGAACTTCTTGTGCGGCGTGATGGATCCCGGCTTGGCGATTACCTGCCCGCGCTCCACTTCGTCCTTCTCGATGCCTCTCAGCAGCAGTCCGACGTTGTCGCCCGCCTGCCCCTGATCCAGCAGCTTCTTGAACATCTCCACGCCCGTCACCACCGTCTTGCGCGTGTCCCGGAAACCGACGATCTCCATTTCCTCGCCCACCTTCACGATCCCGCGCTCCACGCGGCCCGTCACCACCGTGCCGCGGCCCTGAATCGAGAAGATGTCTTCAATCGGCATCAGGAACGGCTTGTCCACCGCGCGCTCCGGCAGCGGAACGTAGCTGTCCACCTGCGCCATCAGCTCGTCGACCGTCTTCTCCCACTTCTCCTCGCCGTTCAGAGCGCCCAGCGCGCTCACCCGCACCACCGGCAGATCGTCGCCCGGAAACTGGTACTTGGTCAGCAGCTCGCGTACTTCCAGCTCCACCAGCTCCAGCAGCTCGGGATCGTCCACCATGTCCACCTTGTTCAGCGCCACCACGATGTACGGCACGCCCACCTGGCGCGCCAGCAGCACGTGTTCCCGCGTCTGCGGCATGGGGCCGTCGGTGGCCGCCACCACCAGAATCGCGCCATCCATCTGCGCGGCTCCGGTGATCATGTTCTTGATGTAGTCGGCGTGGCCCGGGCAATCCACGTGCGCGTAGTGCCGGTTGGCGGTTTCATACTCGACGTGCGCCACCGCGATGGTGATGCCGCGGGCTTTTTCTTCCGGCGCGTTGTCGATGGAATCGAAGCTGCGGAACTTCACCTTCGGATTGTGCTTGGCCAACACCTTGGTGATCGCCGCCGTCAGGGTGGTCTTGCCGTGATCGATGTGCCCGATCGTCCCGATATTCACATGCGGCTTGCTGCGGTCAAATTTTTCCTTCGCCATAAAATCCTTTGGTGGTGGGAGGTGGTCTGCCCACCTCCCCGAACTGGAGCCGTTGACCAGGATTGAACTGGTGACCTCGTCCTTACCAAGGACGCGCTCTACCAACTGAGCTACAACGGCCTAAACTTGTTGCTGGTGGACAGGGGAGGATTCGAACCTCCGTAGCTCGCAAGGAGCGGCAGATTTACAGTCTGCTGCCATTAACCACTCGGCCACCTGTCCAAAACTCTCATCCCCTACACCTGATTCCTGAGTACTGATAAATGGTGACAATGCGAAATCGGCGGAGGGACCGGAATCTACAAATCCATCAAAGAGTTTAACACAATGCGGACTGACGTCGTCGTCAGATTCGACAGCCGCCCGCACGACATCTGGTTCCGCGGTCTCGCTATATTGGTAGCTCAGGTTTCATTCCATGTTAGTCGTCATGCAGGAGGGCGCCGAGGAGTCCCAAATCCAGAAGGTCATCGACCGTCTGGTTTCCATGGGTTTTCTCGTGCATCGATCTTCCGGCGTCCTGCACACGGTTCTGGGCGGCGTCGGACCGGTGGGCGACGTCGATCCAATCGAATTCGAAGTGATGCCGGGCGTCAAGGAATGCCACCGCATCGTCTCGCCCTACAAACTCGCCAGCCGCCACTTCAAACCCGGCGGAACGGTGGTCAAGATAGGCGGCGTCGAGATCGGCGGCAGCCAGGTAGTCGTCATGGCCGGACCATGCAGCGTCGAGAGCCCGGAGCAAATCGGATGCGTCGCCGAAGCAGTGGCGCGCGCCGGAGCCAAAGTGCTGCGCGGAGGCGCATTCAAGCCTCGCTCTTCACCCTACACATTCCAGGGCCTCGGCGAAGACGGCCTCAAAATGCTGCGCGCAGCAGCCGACCGCAATCATCTGCTACTCGTCAGCGAGGTGATGGATCAAACCCAGATTCCACTGCTGGCCTCCTATGCCGACATCCTGCAAGTCGGCGCGCGCAACATGCAGAACTACAACCTGCTGCGCGAGCTGGGCCAGATCCGCAAACCGGTGCTGCTCAAGCGCGGCATCTCCGCCACCATCGAAGAGCTTCTTCTCAGCGCCGAATACATTCTATCGGGCGGCAATTACGAAGTCATCCTGTGCGAGCGCGGCATCCGCACTTTCGAGAACTCGACGCGCAATACCATGGACATTTCTGCCATTCCAGTGGTGAAGTCCCTGTCGCATCTGCCGATCGTCGCCGATCCTTCGCACGGCACCGGCCGGCGCGACAAGGTTCTCCCGATGGCCCGCGCTGCTGTCGCCGCCGGAGCCGACGGCCTGCTGGTGGAAGTCCACAACGATCCCGATCGCGCGCTTAGCGACGGCGCTCAATCGCTGTTTCCGGAACAGTTCACCGAACTGATGAACCAGCTCCGCATCATCGCGCGGGCCGTGGGGCGCTCGGTGTAATGGAACCGGTGTAATGGAAACCGTCGCCATTTTCGGCGTAGGACTGATCGGCGGCTCCTTCGCGCTGGCGCTGCGCGCCGCCGGTTTCCGCGGGCAGATTCTCGGAGTCAGTTCGCAGCATACCATCCAGCGCGCACTTGAGTTGCGCGTCGTCGACAAAGCCGCAACTGCCCAAGAAGCCGCGCAATCCGCGGACCTGATCTATCTGTCGCAGCCGATCCTGCAGATCATCAACTGCATGACCGAACTGAATGCCTGGGTGAGGCCCGAAGCTCTCGTCACCGACGCGGGAAGCACCAAAGCAGCCATCGTCGAGCGGGCGGCACAGGCGATCACGCGCTGCCAATTCCTGGGTGGTCATCCGATGGCCGGCCGGGAACGCCGCGGCGTGGAGGCCGCCGAAGCCAACCTCTTCGAAGGCCGCCCCTACGCCCTGACGCCGCGTTCGCCTGCCGAACTCGAGACACCCGCCGTGCAGAGCTTCATCGATTGGATCGGCCGTATTGGCTCGTTCACGGTCCTGCTGGAACCCGGCCAACACGACCGCATCGTCGCCTACACCTCGCACCTTCCCCAGCTTGCCTCCACCGCCCTCGCCGCCCTTATGGACGGGCGTCCGGAGCCTCAGTCACGCGTCTTCGGTCCGGCGTTGGTGGACAGCACCCGGCTCGCCCTGAGCGCCTTCGACATCTGGGGCGACATTCTCGCCACCAACCGCGAACCCATCCGCGAAGCGCTCGCGGGTTATATCGCAACACTCGAGGAAATCAGGGCGCACCTGGAACCGGAACCCATGCGTGCCTGCTTCGACCGCGCCGGCCGTTTCGCCGGCGGGATCAGGGGCCAGACTTGAGACCCTAGTACCTTGATAGTACTGCGATGAACTGGATCAATATTTTGGATTACAAATCCCTTGACATTCGGACTATAATAGGCAGGATCAATGGACTCGCTATCAACTTCGATCGCGACCGTCGTTCGCAATGAATTGTTGAACCACGATGGGGTCACGAAGTTCTCCCCGAACCGCCGTTTCGCTGCAGTTTTTTCGGAAGGCGCTCCCGCCGACTCACTGTTCTTTATCGAATCCGGCCTCGTTAAAATCCACAAGCGCGGAGACGACAACAAGGAAATCATCCTCCAGATCGTAACCGCCGGCGAATTGTTCGGCGAACAGGCGCTGGGAGGCGAACAGACCCGCTCCATTGCCGCAGAGGTTTTGCAAGAAGGCGTCATTTACGGCATCCCGTGCGATTTATTCGTCCGCGTTTGCGACGACCGCCCGCAGCTCTGGCGCGAGATTTCCGCGATGCTCGCCGCTCGAAAGCGCCAATTAGAGAAAAAAGTCGAATTGCTTTGCCTGCATGACGTCGAGTACCGCATCTTGTACTACATGGCTGAGCTAGCTAAGATGTTCGGCGCACGGTCCAACGGCTCGGAGTATTCCATTCCGCTGTCACAAGGCGAGCTAGCCAGCTTGATCGGCGCCACGCGGGAAACGACATCGACTACTCTGAACTCTCTGGCCCGCCGCGGAGTAATCAAGCTGGGACGCCGCCAATTGATCGTGCCCTCGCTCGAAGGCGTCCAGGCTGCCGCTAACCAGCGCAGCCAAGCTGCGAAGGTTTCCTCCTAGTTCGAACACGAACGCAAGCACGCGCTGCGCCCGCGCAACCGGTCCACCCCGGCCAGGCACACGTGTGCCGCCCCGTCACAGTCAGAATCACTAAGGCATAATGTTTCGAGGTACTTCCCTTTGGAACCCGAATTGCCCCTGCGAGGCCCCATGAAACTCGCTTTGGTCCTGATCGCAGCCACCCTGCTGTCGCACCCGGCTGCCTGGGCCGATACCGCAGCCGATGTGGAACGCGCCACCGACCTTAACGTCAATTCCCGCTACACCATCGAGAGCATCGGCTTCATGGATCCGGCGCAATACCAGCTTAGTCCGTCCGCGCTGGAGCAAATGCGCCTGCTCATCGGCGCCAAGCTGAATACCGAATCCCTCAATCGTTTGGTCCAGCGGGTTCGCGCGGAACTGCGCGCCCACGACGTCACATTCAGGCTCGTCCGCGGCGGCGAACCCGGATCCGTGAAGGTCCTGCTGGAAGTGGATCCCGGCCCGGGCAAGATCGATGTTTCCATCCCCCAGTTCGGTTATTACTCCGGCCAGGGCTGGACCGCCGCTGCCGAAGCCACAGCCACTCTGGGCGCCAATACTCTGAGCTTCCGCGCCCTCAAGGACAACGACTCTTCGATCGAGCAGATGGCCGGAGTCCAGGCCAGCTACACGCGGCATCTGGTGCAGGATCGCGTCCGGCTGGGTTTCGAGTTTGACGCATACAACGACCAGTACGATCCGGCCACGTTGGCCGCACTTGCATCCTCTACTAAGCCTTCTTCTCTCGGCGCTGGTGCTTACAGTTCCCGCCTGAACTTTGAGCCCAGCGCCAGTTTTGTTCTGGCGAAGCCACTAACTTTGACCTTTGGCGTCAGCTTCGATCAGATGCAGCCTGAATTTCCGGCCGCGCCATTGGAGGCGGCCAACGCGGTGATAAATACTCTGCGCTATCACCAGCGTTGGTCGTCGCCCAATGCCACCACACAGGAGTTGGACGCAGGTTACAGCCTGCGCGCGGCCACCACCTTTCTTGGCGCCGATTTGGCGTATACCCGTCATTCGTTTGACGCTCATTACCTCTACAAACACGATCAGCAGTTGGTGGAAGTCACCGTACTGGCGGGCGTTATCTACGGCCGGGCGCCGCTGTTTGAGCGCTTTGTGCTGGGCGACAGCACGTACTTGCGTGGTTGGAACAAGTACGAATTGGATCCCCTGGGCGGAAACCGGTTGGCATATGGCTCCGTCACATATGGGTATCACATTATGAGGGTTTTCTACGATGCCGGATCCGTTTGGGATCAAGGGAGTACGCCGGGGGCCAGGCAATCGGCAGGCATCGGAGTCTCTAGCGGCCTGGGTTTGTTGGACCGGGGCGCTTTTCTATTGGCAGTGGCTTTTCCGCTCCGGCAAGGCCACGTCGAACCGGTGTTGATTGCGGGAATGAACTTTTGATCGTCCGGTCGAAGCGGGACCGACAACCCGCCCTGCGGTACTTCATCGCCGCGCTGACTGCCTTTGACCTCCTCGGCTTAGGGATTTCCAGCGCCGAGCTCGCCGTGCATTCATCCGCCGACGAACTGCATGTGGCTGCTCCGCGCCTCCATTTCCTCACCGGCAAATCGTTGCAACGCTTGCATGATGGCGCCGCCGTGCCGTTCGATTTCCAGCTCACCGTCGCGGCCGGATCGCGAAATAACGTGGTGGCTCGCGCGCTGGAACGCTTCGTGGTCAGCTACGATGTCTGGGAGGAGAAGTTTTCGGTGGTCCGATTGCGCGATCTTCGCAAATCCGGATCGCATCTTTCGGCCAGCGCCGCCGAGGCTTGGTGTCTGGATAACATCTTCGCATCCAGCGCCAATCTGCCCGCCGGCCAGCCACTGCGGGCGCGCCTGGAGATTCGCGCCGCCGAGCAAAAAGAACCAGCCATCATGCCGCAGGACAATGGAATCAGTCTGACCGCGTTGATCGAAGTCTTCAGCCGTCCCACGCGCCCTCAGCAGGAACACTGGGCGCTCGAGTCCGCCCCTTTCCGGCTGGCTGACTTAAGGCCCTGAGACACATGAACCGCCTGCGCAACCGGTTGATCCTGGTCTTCGTGATCGCCACTCTTGCGCCCCTGCTGGTCATCGGCTGGCTGTCGGTGTCGTTGCTTCGCTACAGCCTCTCGCTTTCCTCCGCCAGGCAGCTCGACGAAGTCTCACAATCCCTTCAGAAATCCGGACGCGAGTTATACCAGCGCGCGCGCCAGTCGCTCGAACAGGATGCCGCCGCAGGCCGAGTGGCTCCCGAGCGTTACCTTTCTGATGCCCACCAGCGCTGGCCAGCCGCGGTTCAGGAATTCTTCGCCTCGGGCGAACCCAGCAGCTTCATCCTGGCCGGCAAAGAGGGCGACCGCCTGGATTACTTCGTCCGCCACGGAGACAGCGTGTGGGCCTACTCGGCTTCGCTTCACGGCGTGCCTTTACGGCAGCTCTCCGATCAATACACCGCCGCCCGCGCGCAAGTCGCCTCCGCCACTTCTCACAATTGGCGGCGCGGATTCACTTATACGTACCTGCTTCTCGCGGCCGCCATCTGGATCGCGCCGCTGCTGGCTCTCATCTACTTTGCTCACCGCATTAGCCGCCCCATCCAGCAACTGACGACCGGCCTTTCCGCGGTCGCCGCCGGCCACCTGGACCACCGCGTTCCCGCGGCCCGCAACGACGAAGTGGGCGCCGCGATCCAAGCCTTCAACGACATGGCGGACCAGCTCCAGCAATCCCAGGCCCGGCTGGTGTATATGGCAAGACTGGAAAGCTGGCAGGCATTGGCTCGCAAAATGGCGCACGAGGTGAAGAACTCGCTGACTCCCATCCGCCTCACCATGGAAGAGATCGCCGCGCGTCAAACCGGCCAGGACGGCGAATTCTACCAACAGGCCGCCCAGATCGTGGTCGACGAAGTGTTGAGCCTGGAGCGCCGCGTTCGAGCCTTCTCGGAGTTCTCCAGCGAACCGCCCGTTTCTCCAAGGCGGGTAGACATTAACTCGCTGCTGGAGGAACGCATCGCTTTCCTGAAGTCGGCCCATCCCGGCGTGCGCTACGACACTCGCCTAGCACCAGGCCAACTCACGCTGCTTGCGGATGAAGACTTGATCAAAGGCGTGCTGACCAATCTGCTGGAAAACGCGGCCCAAGCGGTCGAGCCCGGAGGAGTTGTGCTGGGAGTGACGGCCGCCGACGCCGGCCAGATCGCGATTGAAGTGCATGATTCCGGCCCCGGCCTGAGTCTGCAGGCCCGCAGCACTTTGTTCGAACCAGCCATTTCGTTCAAGCGCGGCGGCATGGGCCTGGGTCTGTCGATCGCCCGCAAGAGCGCTCGCCTGCTCGGCGGCGATATCCTGTTGGTTCCGGGCGAACTCGGCGGAGCGGCCTTCCGCGTTTCGCTTCCATGCGCCTGAAGTCCTCGCGACACTCATGCCCTCCAAACGCATCCTCGTGCTGGACGACGAGCCGAATATCGGCAACTCGCTGCGGCTGATACTGGAGCGAGAGGGTTACGCTGTCAGCTTGGCCCGCACCGTCGCCGACGCCAAGAAGACCGCCGAGCAGGCCGACCTGCTCCTGCTCGACGTGCGCCTTCCCGACGGCAGTGGAATCGATCTGTTGCGAAAGCTCCGCGAGCGCGAGATCGCCGCTCCCGCTGTCATGATCTCCGGCCACGGCACTATCGCGGAAGCCATCGAAGCCACGCGCGCCGGTGCGTTCGACTTTCTCGAAAAGCCGCTGGGCCGCGACAAAGTGCTGCTTTCCATCAAGAACGCGCTCGAACAGGTCAGCCTCCGGCGCGAGAACGAGCGGCTGCGCGAGCTGGTTGGTTCCGGCCCTCGCATGATCGGCTCCAGCCCGGCTTTTCTGCGCGTCGCCGAGCAAGCCGCCATGGCCGCCCGTTCCGACGCCCGCATTCTCCTGATGGGCGAATCGGGAACCGGCAAAGAGCTGCTGGCCGCGCAAATCCACCGCGATAGTCCCTTCGCCGCCGGCCCATTCGTCAAAGTGAACTGCGCCGCCATCCCCTCCGAGTTGCTCGAAAGCGAATTATTCGGGCACGAGAAAGGCGCCTTCACCGGGGCCGTCGCCGCGCGTAAAGGAAAGTTCGAGCTGGCCGACGGCGGCACCATTTTTCTGGATGAAGTGGGCGATCTCCACGCTGCCTCGCAAGCGAAACTGTTACGCGTGCTGCAGGAGGGCGAGTTCCACCGCGTCGGCGGCGAGCAGCCCATCCGCGTGGCCGTGCGTGTCATCTCCGCAACCAATCGCAACTTGAACGAACTGGTAGCGCAGCACAAGTTCCGCGAGGATCTCTACTATCGGCTCTGCGTCGTGCCCGTTCGCGTGCCTTCGCTGCGCGAGCGGCTCCAGGATCTGGAACCGATGGCCAACTACTTCCTGGACGATTTCTGCGTGCGCAACAATTTCCATCCCAAGACGATCGACGAAGAAACCTATCGCGTCCTGGAGTCTTATTCCTGGCCCGGCAATGCCCGCGAACTGCGTAACATCATCGAACGCATGGCCATCCTGACTCCCGGCAATCGCCTCACGCCGGATTCGATCCCGGTCGAGATCAGGCTCAGCCAGGAGTCGGCGCCCCGTTCCAATCTCCGCGAAGCCCGCGAGTCCGCCGAGCGCGAACACATTCTGCGCGCCTTGGAAGAGACCAGTTGGAACGTGTCCGGCGCCGCCCGGACACTCGGGATGGAGCGCACCAACCTCCACAAACGCATCCGCGCGCTTGGCCTAAATCGCGGAAAACATTAGCGTTATCGAGGTGGCGTACGCCACGTCAACCAGCCGAGAACGAAGAAGCCCGCTGCGATCAGGAGCCGTAGCAGAATCAACGAGAGCCGCTCGCCCAGCAGCCACCGGTTGACCGCCAGCAGCACGAATCCTGCGGAGATCGCGAAGTACCACCAAGCGAAGATCCGTGCGCGCCACCACCCTTTCACCTGGGACTTTTAATCTCCAATCGTATGAAATCAGACGCACTTGCCAGTTGCGGAGCCATGTCACTCCTGTGCTATGATAGTCCAGTTTTACCTTAAGACTGTGCGTTGCCCTTCGTTGGAACGAATCCCCTCAGAACCACTGCGGGGCTATTTGTGTCCGGCAGGGGCGGAGCGCAGCATCAGAGTTAGGAGAATTGAGTAGTGAGAGAAAAAGGTATTGTGAAATGGTTTAACGCCGCCAAGGGCTATGGCTTCATCCAGCGCTCCAACGGCGATGACGTATTTGTTCACTTCACGGCGATCCAGATGAACGGGTATAGGACTCTGGATGAAGGTGCGGAGGTGGAGTTCGAGGTGAAGCGGGGCCCGAAGGGTCTGCAGGCCGAGAATGTAATTCGACCCTAGCCGGAAACTCCAATCAAATTAGACAGGGGGCCGTCGCGGAGAAGACGGCCCCTTTCATTTTGCGGGCTTTCTAAATGGACTACTTGCTTCTCACCCATGGCGCTGGATCAGATCGCAATGCGCCGCTGCTGGTCGCGATCGATGTTGCTTTCTCCGACCGCGGCTTTGAGGTAAAGCGGTTCAACCTACCGTTCCGCCGGGTGCGCCCCAAAGGCCCGCCGCGTCCGGGCGATGCGGCGCGCGACCGCGAGGGACTGCGCAACGAGATTCTCCTGACTCGCGCCGATAAACAGCCCGATCGCCTGTGGCTCGGTGGCCATTCCTACGGCGGGCGCCAGTGCAGCATTCTGGCGGCCGAGAATCCGGGCCTGGTGGACGGCCTGCTTCTGTTTTCCTATCCTTTGCATCCGCCCGGCAAGCCGGACCAACTGCGCACCAAGCACTTCCCCAAGCTGCAGACTCCCATCTGGTTCATCCACGGCTCGCGCGACCCGTTCGGCTCGCTAGACGAAATGAAAGCCGCCATCGAAGCGATCCCCGCGCCCGTGACGCTGATCGAGATCGAAGGCGCGGGCCACGATCTGGCGAAGTACCGCGCCGACGTAGCCACACGCGTTGTCGAGGAGTTCTTCGAGAATCAGTGAGGGCGGCGCACGTACAGATGGTAGTCGTAGATTGCCACCGTCACGATGCCGAAGACCATGCCGCCCAACGCCAGCACCGCGCTGAACGGTCTTGCCACAGTCAGTGAGAAGCGAATCAAGATCGTCGAGATCACAAAGGCCGCGTTGCGGAACACCAATTCGTAGCGGTCCGAAACCACCAGCGACAGGATCACGACCAAAACGTCGGTGAAAATCATCACTGAAAACACGTCGGCATAATAGAACACGTTCGTGTCGGCGCCGCTCTTGACTCCCAGAACGGCCCAGAGGCTGAATTGGATCAGGTTGTAAGCGGCGAGCCCAACCAGCAGGACAGTCAGGCCCAGGGCGACGGCTTTCTTCCGCGAGATGAATTTCTTAAGTTCCTCTGATTCCACGCTCAGTGTGTCAGGGCCTTGCCGCCGGCGCGCCAGGTGCAGGAACACCGTCACCAGCAGGAACATCACCAAGCCCGCTCCCACATCCAGAAACACCGGCAATACGTCGGGCGAGAGCTGCGCCAGCTTTCCGATGTCGTCCAACTCAGCGATGTCCTTGAAGAAGCGGCGGATGAAAATCAGCGAAACGATCTCGTACTGTTTCGCGATAGATTGCGTGGTCGACTGCGGGAGCGCGGCGATCAGCATCAGCACTTCGTAAAACAGGATGAAGCTGAACGGCGTGTAAATCGCCGACAGATAGTTCCGGCCGACCGCGGCAATTAGCGCCGGCGGATGGGGCAGCGTCCGCGCCAGAAAGATGAGCGCCAGATGCACCAGAAAACCCGCGACGCTGACGTTGACCACGGCCCGGTCCAGCCAAGCCTGGCGCTCGGGCGTATACACGCGGTCGAACATTGCCGCCAGCGAGTTGCGGAGACCGGCTGTGGGCATGAGGCCTTCCTCGGCCTAGATGGCGGCCAGAAGCACCAGCCCGATCCACAACAGGTCGGCGAGCAGAAGATGGATGATTTGCATCCAGATAGGCGCGAGCAGCAGGACGTTGACCGCACCGGCGGTAAGTTGCGCGACGGCGAGCGCAAGAACGAAGAGAGCGACACGGCGCCCGGTCGTACGGAACGAAATAACCGATGCAGTGATGAAGTAAACGCCCGCCAGAATCGCCAGGGCAGGATGGAAGATACGCAACCGCAGCAGGAAACTTCCTGCCGCCGAAATGTCCTGGTGCAGTCCCTGAGCGAGCGACGTCGCCGGGAACAGAGTGTCACCCAGCGCGGCGATGGTTCCGGTGACGCTCACAAGCAGCGCCGCGCCTAGCGCTGTCATCAACATCCCGGAGGGCCGGGCGATCACTTCTGACATGGACCACCAAGCCGTCAGCGCCAGCATCGCGAGCAGAAATTCCGTATTCACCAGATGCAGCGATAAATACACGGCGCGGCCAACCGACGCATTGCCTGCCACGTAGTCGAACAACACCAGGCCCGCGCCCAGCGCCGCCTCGGTCAGCAGGAAGACCGCGGACAACGCCGCCGTCTTGCGCACGCGATGCCCGGGCGCGAACGCTCGACGGCTCCACAGCCACAGCGCGCCAACCGCAATCAGCGCAACTCCGCTCATCAGCCGGTGGGTAAACTCGATGATGGTCTGAATCTGCGGCGCCGTCGGAACGACTTCGCCGTTGCACAACGGCCAGTGGCCGCCGCATCCGGCGCCCGATCCGCTGGCGCGCACATAGGCGCCCCAAAGCACCACCAGCACGTTCCACGCGAGCACACCCCAGGCGAATCGCGTGAAGCTTGCCCCGCGCGTTCCGGCCGGAGTTGCAATCGTGGCGGCCAAGCTTCAATGTAGCAAGCTTTGTTAGAATCGAGTCTCGGATTGTTGTCTGCGATGCGTTACACGCGAGATCCTCTGGCAGTGGCTCTTCTCTTCCTGTTTGCCGCGTCATCTCTCTCCGCGCAAAAGAAAAAGAAGCCGGGTTCGGACGACGAAGGCTACGTTCCCGTTGTGGCGCCGGATAGCAAGAGCAAGAAGAAAGACCAGGATCTGAACCAGACCTTGCCGCCACCCACGGAACTGCCGCTTACGATCGCGGCGGAAACGGACCGGCTGGCCTTTCATGTCTCGCCCTTATCCTCTCGCGGCCTGCTTTCGCAACAAACGCGCGATGCCCTGAAGGCGCTCCTCAAAGCCGATCACGGAACCATCGTCAAACTGCGCGCCTTTGTGGCCGGCTCCGGCGATCTGCGCCGCGTGGGCGAATTGGTGGGCGAAATCTTTACTGACAAACACCAGCCGTTGCCGGTCTTGACCGTCGTGCAAGTTGGTGCGCTCCCGCGGGAGGGCGCTCAGGTAGTGATCGAGAGCATCGAGGTCGACAAGAAAGTGGTCAACCCGAATGGCGTCGCGTTTCTCTCCGCCCAGCCAGCGGCTAGCGTCGCCGAATCGCTCGGCAAGCTCAAGAGCGTGCTGGCGTCTGCCGGAATCGAGGCTTCCGACGCGCTCATGGTGACCTGCTTCGTCAGCTCGCTCGACAGCCAGCGCGACGCCGGCACAAGCATGGCGGAAGCCTTCCCCCGCGCCGCGTTCGATTATGTGCAAATGCAGCGAGGGCCGGTTGCGCCAGCGGCGGCTTGCGAAGCCCGGGCCCGGCTTGCCAGGCCAACATCGTCGGTCGAGCCGCAAATCGCACTGGTATCCAGCCCGCAAGTCGTCTTCACTGGCACGCAGCTCGCTTTCGGCAGCAAGGATACCGATCTGAAGCTGGCCTTCGATCGCCTCGAAAAAGCTCTGGCGGCCAGAAACACGCGCCTGGATCAGGTGGTCGCATCGCACGTCTATCTGACAGCGGACGGGCTGGCTGGCCGGATGGTCGCCAAAGAGGCCGTACGCTTCGGCGCGCATTCTCCGGCAGGCACCATGCTGCCATTCGAGGGTCTTCCATCGCTCGATGCACCGCTGGGCATCGAGGTCATCGCTGTGCCGGATTCGTCGGCCGCACGCTGATGGCAAAACCGGCGACCGGCGGCGCATCCAGACCTGCGATCCGGCCGTTCGCGGCTCCAAGCCTGAGTCGACGAGCCCATCTCGTCTTTCGCGGAGCCCGGACGAGCAGCCATCCGACCTCGGACGCTTGCCGACCTCGGCCATTGGGGCGTCGCAGAGGTTGGAAGGAACCGTGTTGTTGATTGCGACGAAGGACGAAGAAGGACTGGCGCGTGATCTGCTAGTTGTAGAGCCGCTCGGGTCGCAGTACCAGTGGTTTCCAGCGTTGACCTGGTATAGGCGAGATAAAGATGTACGAAGTCCAGCCTCGCGCGGCTGCATCCCTGAGCCGGCTCGAACGCGTCGCTTGACAAGACTGTAACCCTAATCCTATCATGAAGTTTGCTCCTACCCTGGGGCGCGCCGGAGGAAAGCGGGGAAACCGTGATCAAGCTCGACATCATTAACGAAGTCGTAAACAAAACGGGAATTACAAAAACCAAGGCCGAAATGGCCGTGGAAACAGTTTTCGAAAGTATGAAGCGGGCTTTAGCGCACGGTGAACGCATTGAACTGCGCGGCTTTGGCATCTTCAACGTTCGCCCCCGGAAAACCGGCATCGGGCGCAATCCGCGCACGGGCGCCGAAGTGGCCATCCCTCCGGGTAAAGCGGTGCGCTTCAAGCCCGGCAAGGAGCTGCAGTCGCTGCAGTAGCGTAGGTTGTTGTGGTTCCACGCGCGACCAGCGATCTGCGAGCTGCATTCTCCTTTCCGCAAGACACCATTTCAACTGCCCGTTGGGCGGTGCACTGGCTGCTGCTCGGGTTAACACTTGTCACCACGACCATCGTGGGGGTGGTTCTGGCGCGCAGCTTCGAAACCAACCATCCGCTGGATCTGGATCAATACCTCAACGTGTTCAGCATTTTGCAGGCCCGGCCGGCGCTGCTTGCCGACGGCCTGGCGTTCTCTCTGACGTTAATGACGATCCTGCTGGCCCATGAGCTGGGGCACTATTTCGCTTGCAGATACTACGGGATCGATGCCAGCCTGCCTTACTTTCTGCCATTTCCTTCACCCATCGGGACGCTGGGGGCATTCATTCGCATCCGCTCGCCGATCTACACACGGCGTGCGCTGTTCGACGTCGGAATCGCGGGGCCCTTGGCCGGATTCGTCGTACTAGTACCGGCATTGGCCATCGGAATCGCCAGCTCCAAAGTGATTCCGGGCATCGCCAACCACGGCGATCTGATTTTCGGAACTCCCGCGATTCAGAGGTTCTTTGAATGGATTGTCTTTCCTGGGGTTCCGCCGGAGAATATCTCCCTGCATCCAGTGGCGCGGGGAGCCTGGGTAGGAATTCTGGCCACGGCGCTGAATCTGCTGCCGATCGGGCAACTGGATGGCGGGCACATCCTCTACGCCTTTATCGGGCAGAAGCACAAACTGCTATCGCGCGTGTTCGTGCTGGCGTTGGTGCCGCTTGGCATCTTCTATGCGCACACCTGGCTGCTTTGGGCGGCGCTGCTTTTCTTCTTTGGATTGCGCCATCCGGTGATCTACGATCTCTCACGCATGGACGGGAACCGGCTGATGCTGGGCTTGGCCGCGCTCGGAATTTTCCTGCTGACATTCACGCTCGTGCCGCTGCACTGAGCGTCCGGCGCTGCTGTGCAATTCTTTCACGCGTCTGTGTCAGAATGCCACTCCGAGTCGTTCTTGGGCGACGAGGAGAGCATGGACAAGAAAAGTCCGAAGATCAACAAACCACCAACGATAGCTCCTACCAGCATTACAACGTTCCCACCTTCTGGCGATTTGGATGGCAATTTGGGGGCCAGGGTCGCAATAGTTTTTGCGCCGCCGGTAATGGTGATAAAGTTGGCGTCATGATGAAGAAACATTCAGTCTTCGCCGCGGCCGCACTGGCCGCTTTGTTCGTTCTTTCCGTCCCCGTTTTCGCGGAGTTGCCGATTCCCGAGGGCCAGGTGGCCAAGGAACCTCCCGGCGGCGGCAAGGAACTGCCCGATCCCAACATGACGTACAAAGTGGTGTTTGACGTCGCTACCGCCGCTCCGAAGATCGACGAAGTGAACCCCATGCTCGAAGGCGTGACCCGTTTCGTCAATACGCTGGCTCAATACGGAGTGCCTGCCGACCACCGGAAGATCGCGGTGGTATTTCACCAGGGCGGCACGGACGTCGTGTTGAACAACGAAGCTTTTAAGGCACTCCACGGTCACGACAACCCGAACATCGCACTGATTCGGGAAATGAAGAAGGCCGGCGTCGACTTTCGCGTCTGCGGCCAGGCGCTGCTCGGACGCAAGATCGATCCTAAGACGGTCCAGCCTGAAATCGAAGTGGACCTCTGGGCCTTGACGACGATCGTCAATTTGGAGATGCGCGGATACGCGCATATCAGCGGGCGATGACCGCGCCCGAGCGGCCAGCCGGTGTAAACTACATGAGGATGCCGGTTTGAGCCGGCCGAATAACCGCACCGGCCCGTGGGCTGCGTGCATCAAAGGAAGAGCGCGAACGGCCTCGTTCGCCCCAAAGGAGATTTTGCATGAGCCAGACTGGTACGGCAGTGTCGCCTGTCACCTATACGATTGATCCCGCGCATTCCAGCGCGAGCTTCGCCATCCGGCATCTGATGATCGCGCACGTGCGCGGCGGATTCAGCGGCGTCAACGGAAGCATCGTCTTCGACGCGCAGAACCCGGCCAACTCGAAGGTCGACGCCAGCATCGACACCACGACGCTACTCACGCATGATGGGAAGCGCGACGCGCACATCAAGGGTGCGGATTTCTTCGACGTCGAAAAGTATCCCAAGATCACGTTCGTGTCGAAGAGCGTGTCGGCCAGCGGTCCTAACCACTGGAAAGTGACTGGCGATCTGACTCTGCGCGGCGTGACCAAGTCGACCACGCTGGATGTGGAAACGGCGCCGGCGGAATCGAAAGATCCTTGGGGCAATATGCGGAACGGCGCTTCGGCCACCACGACGATCAAGCGCAGCGACTTCGGCATGTCCTTCAATGCCCCGCTCGAAACCGGGGGCTTCATGCTGAGCGATGATGTGCAGATACAGCTCGACATCGAACTGATCAAGAAACAGTAGCAGCGCCGCCGGTCAGCTCCAGCATTTCGCGGATGGCCTGAATCACGAGTTCGGGCTCATCCAGATGGATCCAGTGCCCGCTCTTCGCCGCTATGACGTGTCTGCTTCGCGGAGAGCGGGCAATTAGTGCGCCGCGCTCGGCCAATTCGGCGGGCGAGGCCGTTGTGGCAGAAAGAATCGTCATCGGGATCCGGGCCGGGACTTCCAGTGAGGCGCCTTCCATCGCCGACGGAGGGAGCGCTTCCAAGTAGTCCGCGAGTCCCCGGAAGCTTGCGGGTAAACACCAATGTGCCCGGATCATCGGCCACACCTGCGGCGGCATTTTCCGGACCTCGCCGACGATCCGCGAAATGACACCTTCGCCCGGCCCGCTGGTCACTTTGGCGATCGTTTGTGGAACTCTTCTCCCCCCGTGCATCAGCAGCGCCAGCGAGAACCGAACCACGCCCAATCGCGCCAGCAAAGCTCCGCGCCGCGCCAGCATCGCTCCGCCGGCGATCATCCGGGCGCGCTGCGGCGTCAGATTCGCCCAGTCGGCGATGCACACAGGGTCCACCAGGACCAATCCCGCCACCTGATCCGGATAGCGCGCGGCATAAGCGCGGACCAGCAGGCCGCCGAAGGAATGCCCCACCAGAACGTGTGACGCCGATAGGTTCGCGGCGGTGAGCAGGGCGTTCAAGTCATCCACCATGTCCGACAGCGTTCGCGGCGAACTCGCCGGATCGCTCCAGCCGAGCGATGCCCGGTCGTAGGTGCAGGCTCGAGCAAACTGCGCCACTTCGTTTTGAACGACGGTCCAGTTGAGGCAGGTCGCCGAGATTCCGGACTCGAAGACCACCGCCCTGCCCTGCCCTTTCTCGAACAAGTGCAGGCACCGGCCTCCGATGTCGATTAGGCGGCCCAGCGGAGGGTAGCGGCGGCGATCCGCCGCGGTTCCTAGGGCCTGATAGAGAGCTCCGCACGCCAAGAGAATGGCGACGCACGCCAGGACAATCAGCAGAGTTTCCACCAGGCAGGCGACACGATTTTATCGCAGCGATGCTGGCTTACAGCATAGCAGTGAATGTTACTACAGGGATGCGACGCCGATCCCTTGGTTGAGACGTCCGCCAGCGTAGTGGTCAACGCAACGTCCGGGCCATAGTCCGAGATGACGACGGTACGGACCGAGACGCGATCGGTCCATGCGACGGAGTTTGTCGCGCCTTGGTACGATGGCGGAGATGGAGCGGATCGCTTCATTGGTCCGCGATTACATGCACGCGGAAGCCGATGCCGGCTATCCTTTGCTGCGAAGGATTCCGTCGACGCACGCGACCGCCTGCTTTGACTACCTCGAGAGCATCTCGCCGACCGAACGGGAGGAATTTCTCGACGCGCACGCGCGGGTTACCGCTCTGGGCTTTGTGCTTACACCGGCTACGCAGCAGGAGATTTTGCAACTGGTGGAGTCGAATCCGGGCATAGTCAAATACCGGAACGCGAAACAGCAGGGACCGTTTGCCATGGGCCTTCGTTACCAGAGCATTCGTATGGCAAAGGCGATGCTCAATGATGCGCAGTCAGTCGCGATGATGCGGCAAACGCGTTCGACGCTGGGCTACCTGCCGCGCGACGATGCCCCCGTGCCGCTGGTCAACGATCCGGATGTCACGAAGCTTCACCCGGCCAAGGCACCGCAGTTGAAGAAGCTGGTGAAGCCGCTCTTGCAGGGTTTCCTGGGCGCCAAGGAAGAGAAAATGCCCGGTGGCACGATGAAATACGACGGGGTTTTGGATCAAACTTCGGTGACGGTGCGTATCGATTACGCCGGGCGTGATGTGCAGATGATCTACTCGGTTTCGATTCCAGATACCGAGCGCAAGGTCGTAGTGGTTGGGACGACTTACGAACGTTTCTTCGGGATTAGTGGAACCGGATGGGACTACATAACCGAAGAGAACGCAGCTGCGTCCATCGGTCTCCTGCCGGAACTGCTGCGCCGCCTGGTGGTGCTCCGGAACGAGGTCGCGCGGCTGCTTTAGGTCCGGTTGATGGTTGTCCGCAGCCGTGCCGCATCCGCGGTCCAGCCGGGCCAGGATGTGTGTCCAGGACCGGATAAACCAGCCGGAGCACTTCCGCCCGATCCTGGTTTATCCGGCCCCGAGGTCTTCTACCGGCCGCCCCGTACTGGCGCTAGTTCTGGGTTGCCGGGACGTTCTTCTGGCGCGCCGCCTTTCTCGCCTGTTGGAGCTGTGCGAGCTTCTGCTGTTGGTCCGGCGTCAGGATCTGATAGACCTTGGCCATGGCCGAACTGCGGATCGCGGTGAGTTGCCCGATTTGGCTGCCTTCGGTATTGGAAAGCTGCTGGATCTGGGCTGCGTCATTCGCTTGGACCGCGGCCCGCAGCGCTTGCCGGGTCTGCGTCAATTGTTGCCGGACCGGCTGCGCCGATTGCCGCGCGTCCTGGAAGATGGACTTAGCTTGCGTCTTCTGGGCATCGGTGAGATTCAGGTAGTTGCCGAAGAAAGCCCCCATCCGTCCATGGCCGTGCTCGTGAAAGCGGGCCGGAGCCGTCTGTGCCGCAAAGAGGCTGGCTGCTCCCAAGGCGGCCACGGCGGTCCATGCGGCGATCTTGTGTCTGAAGAGTTTCATAAGTGGTTCTCCTACCCATAACGACGGGAGGCTGCGGCTAGGGTTTATCGTGGATGCGTAAAGCCGGGTAAAGCCTTGTAAGCCCCTGGCTACTTGATAATCCGGGCTACTTCGGATACAGTGTTTCAGAACGGAGGAGCGGAACGATGGCCTTTTGCGCAAGTTGCGGATCGCAGGTGGACGGAAGATTCTGCCCCAAGTGCGGCGCTCCGGCGGGCGGAGGCGCGGTCGGCGGGGGCATGAACCCGGGTCCCACTCCCGCACCAATGGCCTCCAGCGCCGGCATGACCGACAACATGGCGGGCGCGCTGTGTTATGTGTTCGGGCTGATCACCGGCATCCTGTTTCTGGTCCTGGCGCCCTACAACCAAAACCGCAACATCCGGTTCCACGCCTTTCAGTCCATCTTCTGGCATCTTGGCCTGATCGTGCTGTGGATCGTGCTGGCCATCGTCGCGATTGCGCTGCATGTGATTCCCGTGCTGGGCGCGCTGCTGAGCGCCGTGCTTTATTTCGTTCTGGGTATCGGCGGCTTCATCTCCTGGCTCTACCTGATGTTCAAGACCTACAACGGGGATAAGGTCGTCCTTCCCGTCGTCGGTCCGATCGCCGAAAAACAGGCCGGCGCATAGGACCAGGCACGCTCTAGGCCCTAGCTTGTAGTACGATTTAGTCTTAAGACTTTATGCAGGTAGAATTCGAGTCGCATGACGGCATCTGCACGCTCCGTCTCCAGGGGCGTTTCGCCACCGGGCGCGATACCAGCTATCTGCATGGCAAGGCAGACGAGTTGAAGGAGACGGGCTGCTCCAGAGTGCTGGTGGACCTTGCCGGAGTGGATTACATCGACTCGACCGGCATCGGGTTCCTGATTGGCATCTACAGCAGCGTGCTGAAGGTGGCCGACGGCCGCTTCGCCTTGGCCAACCTGAATCATCGTGTCAGGGAAGTAATGGATCTCACACGATTGTCTGAAGTGATCCCCATTTACGCGGATACGGCCGCCGCGCTGGCTGCCCTTCAGTCGGGTGGCAAGTCGGCGGTATCGCCGGGGCGCTGATCCCGCACCCTCACTTAATCGCTGGAAAATCAGCCATTTGAGGCGAACTTCGCCTGCCATCGGGGGTACTGCCCCCTTGACACACACGAGCTTGCCTCTACATACTAAACCTGCAACGGAAATCCGGGAATGGGTTGGTGGGCGCGGGCATGGGCTGCGCCACGAAGAGATCGGTGGATTTCTTTGTGGGGTGAAAACACTAGAGCCCTGACCTGTCGCGCCTAACTCCAGGATGTCGCATGACGGGCGCGACGTAGATTTTACGCAATGCATTGAGGAGGAGGGTTCAGTGAAGTTCTTTTCGCTCGTATCGATCGCCTTACTTGCCGCTACGATGGTTCCGGCACAGACCTCGGCGCCTAAGAAGACCACAGCGCACACCGCGCCGGCAGCCAAATCGCCGGTGGATAACGTGATCGAGTTGGTTAAGTCGGGCATGTCGGAAAACTTGATCATCAAGAGTCTGAAGAGGACCAACAAGCCCATCGATCTTTCCACAGCCGACATGGTGAAGCTGCGGGAAGCGGGAGTTTCCGACAACATTATCGGCGTCATGCTGGATCCAACGGCGAATCCCGTGCCAGCGGGATCGGCTTCGCCACAGCCCACTCCGATTTCGGTGGCGCCAGCGTCGGCGCCCGCACCGGCGGCACAACCAGCACCTGCGCCGGCACCGGAACCAGCGCCCGTGGCCTCCGCGCCTGCTCCCGCACCCAGCGGCCCGCCCACGCAGGCCGAGAAGAAGCGCGTGATCGTGGATGAGTTCGACTATTCGGCGGTGAAATCATCGGTGCAGGCAATTTTCAATACCCAGCAGGACATTGGCAAAGGCATTCGCGCGATGTTGATTAAGCGGCTGGCCGACGCCAACAAGTTAGTGGTCGTGGAACGCGCCAAAATCAACCAGCTGATGGCCGAGCAGGACCGCAACACCAGCAACCGCGTGAAGCAAGGCTCGGGCGCTCGCGTAGGCCAGATCTCCGGCGCCGATGCCGTGCTGGCGGGCGACATTATCATCTTCGGCCGCGACGACAAGAAGACCAACATCGGCGGCGGGGGATTCTCCCGTCTGGGGGGGTTCGGCGGTCTTCACATTAAGAAGGAAGAAGACAAGGCCGTGGTGGCCATCGACTATCGCCTGATCGATGCCGAAACCTCGGAAGTGATCGCGACCGGCGAAGCCCGCGGCGAGTCCTCTCGCAAGAGCAGCGGCATCGGCGGCTTCGGCGGGGCGTGGGGCGCGGGCGGAGGTGGCGGCGGGGTGGACATGACCAGCTCCAATTTCGGGTCGACCATCATCGGCGAGGCGACGCAGGATTGCGTCAACAAGCTGGCGGACATCCTGAGCCAACAGACCACCACCATGAAGAAGACCGTGCGTCCGGTGGAGGCCCGCGTGGCGGATGTGTCCGGAAGCACGCTGGTGATCACAGCCGGCTCCAATGACGGCGTCAACGTGGGCGACGTCTTCGAGGTTCTGAAAGTCATGCGCGAAGTGCGCGACCCGGTGACCAAGGAAGTGCTGGACACCATCACGCAAAAGTCCGGCGAGATGACCATCGTCAGCGTCCGCGAGAAAATCGCCACCGGCAACTACGCCGGCAGCGCGGCGGGCGTGGGCTTTATCGCGCGCAAGAAGCTTCCTGGAGGTCAGCAATGAAAATTCGAGGCGCAGTAGTCGTTCTTCTGGCTTCCACGGCAGTTGGCTCAGCCCAGACGAAGAAAGCCTTGTCGATCGACCCGTTCGATTATTCCGCGGTGATGACAGCGGTCCAATCGATCTTCGGCACGCAGGTCAACATCGGCCAGGGCATCCAGGCCATGCTGACGCAGCGCATCACGCAGGACGGCCGCTTCACCGTGGTGGAGCGCCGCAAGGTAAACCAGGTGATGCATGAGCAGGACTTCGATGCCAGCAACCGCGTGAAGCGCGGCACCGGCGCGCGCATCGGACAGATTCGGGGCGCGGACTTGACGCTGATGGGCGACATTGTCGTGTTCGGCCGCGATGACCGGCGTGTGGGTGGCGGAGCGGGCGGCGGCACGTTTGGAGCGGGCGCGGTCGTCGGAGGATACAAGGCAACCGGCAAGGCTGTTGTCGTTCTGGACTATCGCATCGTCGACGTGGAAACCAGCGAGGTGATCGCGAGCGGAGAAGCGCGGGGAGAATCGAAACGCACCAGCGCGGGCGGCGGCGCCGGTTTCTGGGTTCCGGGAGGGTTCGGCGGCGGCGGCGTCAACATGACTGCCTCGAACTTCGGCGAGACCATTATTGGTGAAGCCACGATGGACGCGGTTAACAAGCTGTCGGCCGACATCGCGGGCAAGGTCCTGCAAGGCGGCGCGAGCGACCGTACGCTGGATCTGGATGCGCTGGTTGCCGACGTCAGCGGCAGTACCATCACCATCAATGCCGGAGCCGCGGCCGGTCTCCAGACGGGACAGACCTTCACGGTCTATCACAAAGGCAAAGTGATTAAAGACCCGGCGACGGGCGAAGTGCTGGACGTGCAGACCACGCCCATCGGACAGATTACCATCACGATGGTTCGGGACAAGATCTCCATGGGCAATTACAACGGCTCGGCCACACCCGTGGTTGGCGACGTGGTGAGGAAATGAAGTACCTGCTGGCTGCGGCCCTGCTTGCGGCAAGCCTGACGGCGCAGGAGCAGAGCAAGCCGCCGGCTCCCGCGCCGGAATCGCCGGCTCTGCGGGAAGTCCGGCATCAATTCGACTTTGCCGCCACGCGCGCGGCGGCCTATATCCACTCGGCGGATTCCATTGAAGCCAACCTGGCGGAAGATGGTGCGGTGTTGCACCCGCGCATCGCCGTGCTGCGGCTCCGCATTGTTGCGGCATTGAACGAAGCCCGGGCGGCGATCAACGAGCGCGACTTCGCCGCCGCGCGGGATGCGATCGGACGGGCTGAAGCGCTGATAGACCGCTTCGCGCGCGAAATCGGAGGTTGAACCCATGCGGCTGGTCATGGCTTTCGTGTTCTGTGCGGCGGCATTCGCGCAAGCGCCGGTTCCGGGGTCCGCGGGCGCGACAGGAGCGCCCAACTGGCGCGGCACGTTTCGCGGTCTGATGAATCGCCGTTCGGGAAACGTGAATGCGCGCGACCTGCAAATGCTTCAGACTCAGTTGGCCCTGGCTGGCCAGTACTGTGTGGGTCTCACTCCGGGCGATTATGAGGCCAACCGCGCGATGGTGCGTCAGATGATGGCGTACCTGGCCACGATCCAGGTGGCATCGGGCGATGAGCAGATGAACACGTCGCTCCGCCAGCTCCGGGGCTCCTTGGCTTCGTTCCCTTGCGCCTACGCACTTCCACCCGGTGCGCCTCCGCCCGGACCCGCCGCTGCCCCGCCCCCGCGCGCCGCTGGTGAACCACCGTTTTCGCTCGAGGCACCCGAGCTCAGGGACGTTTCAGCGGCCGATCGGCAGACCGTGAATGAGCTAAAGGAGCGCTACGCCGGTGTCGCCTCGCGGGCGGCGTCGGCCTGGAAAAACGCCGAGACCATCCGGCTGGGCCTGGTGGCGAAGGGCATGTCGCTCAACGCGGATACACAGGCTTCGGTGAATCACCTGAAGCTGTTCCTGGACCAAGCGACGGATGCGCTCAATCAGCATGACTGGACCGAAGCCGGCGCTGCGCTGGACCGCTGCGACTACGCGACGCAGAAGGTGAACAAGACGGTCGGCAACTGAAAACGCCGCGGGTTCACACCACCAGCGTTTCAGGCTCCAGAACAACAGCCAGCGAGTTGGAAGCATTACGTTGCGCCATCTTTCGTGTTTGTCCGGGTAAGACCGCCCCAGTGTCCACTTCTTTGATCTGGCTGGGGGGAATGTTCTCGACAGCGACGGCTTGGTCGATGGAAACAGCAAAGACCTTGCCGGGCGTGGTAATCACCATTGCCAACTCTTTCACCGTTTCCCGCATGAGCTGTTTGATTTGCTCGAAGAGAGACACCATCTCCCGCAGCTCTCTGTTCCGAGCTTGCTCAACCACGCCATGCGCTTCTTCGCACTTCCCCGCCTTCACCAGCCCGGTGGCAGACAACGCGACTGCATGGATGGTCCGGTGGGGCGCCTCAAACTTCCGCAGCAACGCAGCAATCCAGGGCGATCCGGACCGGTAGGAGTCGTACCACTTGCCGAAGGCGCACTTGTGCGGGTCCGTTGCGAGGCGAAACTCGTCGCCTTCCAGAACGCAACGATCCAGTTCCTTAAGCCAGTTGCGGTGATCCTGCTCGCGCTGGTTCATTAGCTGATAGAAGGCGTCGAGTTCTTCCGGGACCGATGGCCAACCGAAGTGCTTGCGAATGTCGATCAGCGGTATGACGCAGCCGCGCAGATTGATGACGCCTCGGTCTTGCGGGCGGCGCAGCGGAACAGCCGTTACTTCCGGCATGCTCGTCAGCTCACGCACGTAGGACGCGGGCACGGCGAATTCACGCCGGTACGCCTCTACGATCACCCACGTATTTGTATAGGACCGCTGAGAGGACACCTCAAAAACCTCTCTAACTTCTTATCGGCCGAGGAGGGCAATATTGCATCGCGATCCGACATTATTTCTTCGGCGGGTACTTCTCCGTCGACTTGCGCACCATGTCGTCAATCTTGCCGGCGATCTTGGTGGCGTCTTCCTTCTCTTCGGTCGCGATCGTCCGCCAGACCAGCGAGCGTGTGATGGGGTCGCGCAGGTTGATCACCAGTGTGCCTGCCGTGTAGGGCACACGCACGACTCGCGTCCCGAGACCCCGCCAACCCGCGGGGTAGCGTTCGATCTCTCGCCGGCGGGTCGCACCGAGCGAATAGCGGACGTTCAGGTCGGCCGGGCCGGTGGTGACCATTGTGAGTCCTCGGGCAGCGAAATATCTGAGAATATCGGCTTCGATTTGCTTCTTGACCAACTCGCTGTTGAGCGCCGGATCCCGGCTGTTCAATTGCCCGCCGCGGATGGCGAAGGTGTGGTACCTGGTGAAATCGGCCGCGCTGTCAAACTCTACGGTCACCTTCTGGGCCAGTGCCGAGCAAACCACCACCAGACCAAGTATCAATCTCTTCATTGAATGCGAGCATACCACGAGGTTTTTTCGAGAGATGCACACCCGCAGCCACACAATACCGTTACACGTCCATGGACTCGACACAAAGGCCAAAGCTCAAATTTCTGCATTCTGTAATCACCTTGAATAGTCTCAAACTTGATGTCTTCCGCCGCCTTTCGACAGAAGAGTTGAAGTCCTCGCTTGCTCCGGGCCAGCTTGGCTCGTTGAAGGCCCGAAGCGACGGCACTGTACTTGATGGTCATCACCGGCTCACCATTCTTGCCGAACGCGGGGAGAATATCAACGCGCTTCGGCGGGAGATAATAGAAAAAGACCGATGAGGACCGACTTGTTCTGGATACAGGGCCCCTGGCTTGGACGCTTGGCCATCACCGGGCGCCCGCGAGGCGGAGACTGGTTGGAGGACGAGATCGCCGCTTTGCGTCAAGCTGGAATTGATTACATCGTCTCTCTTCTGGAAGCTCCCGAGGTAGATCAATTCCAGCTTGGGCAAGAACGCGGACTTGCCCTCTCAAAAAGCGTCCAGTTCATCGCCTTCCCTATTCCAGACCGGGGAGTTCCAGCGGCCACGGCGGACGCGCTCTCTCTGTTTAACCGCCTTGCAACGGCTTTGAACGAAGGCAAGAACGTCGTAGTGCATTGCCGTCAAGGCATCGGCCGCTCCGGACTAGTAACTGCCGGTTTACTGGTGGGGTCTGGGGTACCGGTAGAGAAAGCGATCGAAATAGTAAGCGCTGCCCGCGGACAGGCCATTCCAGAAACTCCGACTCAGCTTGAGTGGCTCAAACACCTGCCGTCTGAACTCTTGGTTACGGCTTCTTGAGTGCGTTTTGCCATACTTAGTCCGGTTATCCTAGTTTCATGAAACAGCTCGCGCTCGAAGCGCTGGATTCGGCCCTGCGGCCCGGCGTCACTTACGCAGACGTCCGCGCCATCGAATCCCGAGAACGCGAACTGGCCACCAAGAACGGGAAGCCAGGTCAGGTCTCAGCCGCTGAATCCGCCGGCGTCGGCATTCGAGTCCTCGCCGACGGCTGTTGGGGATTCGCCGCCACCGACGATCTCACCGCAAACGGCGTCAAGGCGGCCGCGGCGTTGGCGGTCGAAATCGCGAAGTCCAGCGCGCTCGCCAAGAAGCAGGGCGTCGTTCTGGCGCCGGAAGACAAGTACGAAGCCACTTGGGTCTCGCCCTGCCAGATCGATCCTTTCTCGGTCAGCGTCGAAGAACAGCTCGGCCTGCTGACGGCAGTCGACAACGAAATCCGCCGCAGGTCTGGCATCACGCTCGCGCAAACCTCGATGGTCTTCCACCGCACTCGTCAGATCTTCGTTTCTTCAATCGGCAGCGTCATCGATCAGACCCGCACCTTCAGCGGCGCTGGTTTCGAAGCCTACAGCTTCAAAGACGACCAGATCCAGAAGCGGTCCTATCCGAATTCGTTCGGCGGCCAACACCAGCTCAGGGGCTACGAGTTGGTTCGTGAATTGGCCCTATTGGATCATGCGCCGCGCGTGGCTGAAGAAGCGGTCGCGCTGCACTCCGCTGACCAGTGTCCGGAAGGCCGCTTCGATTTGATCGTGGACGGCAGCCAGCTCGGGTTGCAAGTGCACGAATCCATCGGCCATCCTATTGAGCTCGACCGCGTGCTCGGCTCTGAAGCCAACTACGCGGGCATGAGCTTTCTGACGCTGGATAAACTGAACCACTTGCGCTATGGCTCGGAGTTGGTGAATGCGGTGTGCGATGCGCGACTGGCCCACGGTCCCGGCATGGGCACCTTCGCGTTCGACGACGAAGGCGTGCCGGCGCAATCCACCGACATCATCCGCAACGGACAGTTCGTGGGCTACATGACTTCGCGCGAAACCGCCGCCGCGATCGGGCAAAAGCGCTCCAACGGAACGATGCGCGCTACAGGCTGGTCACGACTCCCGCTGATCCGCATGACCAATGTCAGCCTGCAGCCCGGCGAACAAACGCTGGAGGAGGTATTCGCGGGCGTCGACCATGCCATCTATATGGAGACCAACCGCAGTTGGTCCATCGACGACAAGCGGTACAATTTCCAGTTCGGCTGCGAGATCGGCTGGGAGATCCGCAAAGGCAAACGCATCCGCATGCTGCGCAATCCCACCTACAGCGGGATCACCACCGAATTCTGGAACGCATGCACCGCCGTGGCCAACCGCGACCACTGGGTGCTGTGGGGCGTTCCGAATTGCGGCAAGGGACAGCCGGAACAAGTAATCGGCACGGGCCATGGGGCCAGCCCGGCGCGGTTTCACGACATCAAAGTAGGGGCTGCATATGCCGGTTGAGGCGCCCGACCGGGCCATGTTGACCGAACAGCAGGGCCGCGAATTGTTCGCCGCCGTGGAGCGCGCAGCCAAGTCACGCGGCGTGACCGAAGTGGAAGCGCTTCTGGGTGCGCATCGTTCGGCGCTGACCCGATTCGCCAACAACTCCATTCATCAAAACGTCTCCGAGCAGGCACAGTGGCTTTCCATCCGCGCCGTGGTGGATCATAAGACCGCCCGCGCCACCACCAACCGCTTCGATGCCGATTCCATCACCGCCGCCGTTGACCAGGCCATCGCGTTGGCTCGGTCTGCCGCGGCCGATGACGAGCTGTTGCCCCTGCCAGAGCCCTCCCCAGTTGAAAAATCCGATCGCTTCGACGCTGCTACCGCCGGCGCGACGCCCGAACAGCGCGCGCGAGCCGTAGCGGAGGCCATCCGACTGGTGGAGAGCGCCGGGCAGACCGCGGCCGGCATCTATTCCACAGGTCAAAGCGTCGAGGCAATCTTCAATTCCCGGGGCGTCGCTGCGTGGTACGCCGAGACGATGGCGCAGTTTTCCATCACCACGATGGCCGCGGACAGCTCCGGCTGGGCCAAAGCATCGGCCGTTTCCCGTGGCGAGATCGATCCAGTGACGTTAGCGCGCCAGGCCAGCGACAAGGCGCGCCTTTCGCACAGTCCGCGCGAGATCGCACCCGGCCGCTACGTGGTCGTGCTGGAACCGGCCGCCGTCCTGGACCTGGTTGGCCAGATGTTCGGCGACTTCAGCGCCACCGCCATGCAGGATCAGCGCAGCTTCCTGACGGACCGCCTGGGCACGCAACTCTTCGGCAGCAACATTAGCATCTCGGATGATGTCCACCATCCGCTGCAGGCCGGCGTGCCGTTCGATGGCGAAGGCGTACGGCGTCGCAGGCTGGACTTGGTGAGTGCGGGTGTTCCCCGCGAGTTGGCCTACTCCCGCGGGAGCGCGAAGCGTGCTGGAGTTGAACCTACCGGCCATGGCTTCCCGCTGCCCAACGAAGTGGGTGAAGCACCGCTCAACATCGTGATCGCCGGCGGCGATACGCCGGTAGAGCGAATGATCGCGTCCACCAATCGCGGCATTCTGGTAACCCGGCTCTGGTACATCCGCGAAGTGGACCCTTTCGAGAAAATCATGACCGGGATGACGCGCGATGGCACGTTTCTGATCGAAAACGGCCGCGTCACCAGCGGCCTCAAGAATTTTCGCTTCAACCAAGGCATCATCGAGCTGCTGAACAACGTGGAGGCGCTGTCGCCGGCCGTCCGCACATCCGGCGAAGAGGCCTTCGATATGGTGGTGCCCGCCATGAAGGTGCGCGATTTTAACTTCACGGAAGTGACACGATTCTAGCCAACCGGTTGTAAGATAAAGGCAGCGGAGGATTTTTGCATCACCACGGCCATCAGCCCGCTACCGGCAAAGTCCTGGGGTGGTCTTTCCTGGCGACGTTGGTTTTTGTCGTCATCGAGGCGATTGCCGGGTTCCGTTCCGGCAGCCTGGCTCTGGTTTCCGACGCCGGGCACAATCTGACCGATGCGCTGTCGTTGGTGCTAGCCGCTATCGGGTTTTATCTCCAGTCCAAGCCCGCCGATAGCATCAAAACTTACGGCTATCACCGCGCGGGGGTGCTGACAGCCTTCGTGAACGCCATCACGCTGGTGGGCATCGCCGTCTTCATCTTCTATGAAGCCTGGCAGCGCTTCCTGCATCCGCGGCACGTCGAAGAATGGGTCATGCTGTGGGTCGCAGTGGCGGCTCTCGTCTTGAATGGCGCGATCATGTGGGGGCTGCACCGGGAAAAGGACCGCGACATCAATGTCCGCGCGGCTTTCGTGCACATGCTGGGCGACGCCGTGAGCTCCGTGGGCATCATCGCCGGCGCGGTGGCCATCCATTTCACCGGTCTGGACGTGATCGATCCCGTGCTGTCGGTCCTGATCGGTATTCTGATCGTTTGGACGGCCTGGGACATCATTCAGGAATCGCTCAACGTGCTGCTAGAGGGGCTGCCGCGTGGCATGGAACTGAGCGAAGTGACGGCTGCGTTGCGGCGGCTGGACGGCGTAATCGACGTCCACGACCTGCACATCTGGAGCCTGGGATCCAGTGCCCACGCGCTAAGCTGCCACGTGCTCATCGAGGACATGCCACCGTCGGAAAGCAACGCAATCTTGCAGCGGATCAACGATTTGCTCTGTAAGTTCGACGTCCGCCACACCACCGTTCAGTTTGAGCACACCAAGTGCGCACTGTCCGATGCACCCTGCTCGATTCTGGTCAGCTCTCAGCAACACGAACACGAGCACTAACCCATAAGGAGAACCTATGGCTGCACCTCCTCCCTTACCGCCCGGTGGCGCCGCACCTGCGAAGAAGACAAACCTCCTGCTTTGGGTTCTGATCGGCGTCGGTGTAGTATTCGTACTGTTCATTGTCGGCCTGATGGCCGCCAGTTTGTTTGTCGCGCATAAAGTCAAGCAGGCCAGTGTAGACGGCAATGGGATTGTATTTAACTCGCGGGACGGTACGGTACAGATTGGAGGCCGAGCTAAAATCCCAGCGTGGGTGCCGGACTATCCCGGATCCAACCCGCGGGGCACCTTCACCGCGAGCGGCAAGGACGGTGGTGGGGGAATTTTCGCGTTCACTACCAACGACTCGCCCGACAAGGTTTACCAGTATTATCAGGACCAGTTTCAATCGTCGGGGCTGAAGGTGAACGCTATCCCGCAAACCCATATGCTGGTGGCCAAGGACGAATCCAACCGGCACAACATCACTGTGATGATCGGCGACAAGGTAAGCCCGACTTCGGTGACGGTCACTTACGGAACGAACAAATAGCCAGCCATTCTTCGGCGTGCGCGCGATCGGGGTCAAGATCGCTGATCACTGCCACTGAGTCCGCGCCAGCTTCGAAGACGGCGCGGGCAGTCTCACGTGTAATCCCGCCGATGGCCACTAGCGGCTTTTTCGTGAGCGGCCGCAAGGCCCGCAGCCCCTCCAAGCCAACCACAGGGTCAGGGTTCTCTTTCGATTTGGTTGGAAAAATCGGGCCGATAGCGAGGTAATCCACCGGCTCGCGATCGCCCGCGCGGAGCTGCTGTTCGTTGTGCGTCGAAAAGCCGATGATGCTGCCTGGCGGCATGATGCGGCGGGCGTCGGCGGGGGCGAGGTCGTCCTGGCCGAGATGGAGCGCGGCGTTCAACAGCATCGCCATGTCCGCTCGGTCGTTCATGACAAAGAGCGCATTCGCGGCGCGGCATAGTACCGCGATACGGGAAGCCTCTGCAAACACCCGGCGAGAGAAAAGACCTTTGTGGCGGAACTGGAGGATGCCAGCGCCTGCTTCGAGCACGGCTTCGGCTGCGGATGTCGCGGTGACGCCACGGCGGGCCAGCAGTTCGGTATCGAGGACCGGATAGAACGCCGGCAGCTTCATTGGGCGAGCGCCATCGCGCCGTAGAGTACACTGTCGTCGCCCAGCGCCGCGGGGACGACGTCAACGCGCGCGCGCGACCAGTCCGTAATCTGGCGCGACAGTTCCGCTCGCAGCGGGATGAACAGTGTGTCGCCGGCTTTGCTGATGCCCCCGCCGATCACAATGCGCGCCGGGTTCAACAGCATGATCGCGGCTTTGAGGCCCATCGCGAGATCGACTACATAGCGCTCGACGAACCCAGGATCGCGCATCAGTTCGCTGGCAGGGCGGTTGTGATCGCGCTCCAACCATAGGCCGCAACACATCCGTTCCAAACAGCCGCGCGACCCGCAAAGACACTCGGGACCGCCGGGCCGGACGGTGAGATGTCCGATTTCGCCTGCGTAGGAATCGGCGCCGCGATAGACCTCATTGCCGCTGGCGATGATGCCGCCCCCGATTCCTGTGGACAAGGTCACGTAGAACAGCGGGCGAGAGCCGCGGCCGGCACCGAAGAGCGCTTCGCCCAGCGCGCCAACGTTGGCGTCGTTGTCGATCACCGGCAGTACGCCAAGCAGCTTTTCAAGGTCATGCGGCAAGTCGAAATTGGCCCACCCGGGGACGTGGGTAGATAGCGTGATGCGCTGCTCCGCGAAGTTCACCGGGCCCCCGAAACCGATTCCGCAGCGGTCGAAGCGATAGCGCGGCTTCCAGGCCTCGACGATCGACCGGATGTTTTCGAGCATCCAGCCGCGGCCGCCGATGCGGTCCGTGGCGCGCGACTCGCGCTCGAGCATGCGCTCTCCCTCGAACACGGCCATGCCGAACTGAGTGCCGCCGATGTCGATGGCCAGGGTGCTCAAGCGGGGAAAAGCGAGGAGAACAACTCGTCACGGCAGAGATAGTTGGGAACAATGTAATCCGCGCCGACGCCGATCAGACGCTGGCGTTTCCACTCATCGACGCGCGTACAGGCGGGCTCCTCGCTGGCGACTCCAACGGCCACCCCGCCGACGTTCTTGACCTCCTCAATTTCGACGTAGCCGTCGCCGAAGCCCAAAAACTGGTGGCCCCGAAATTCAGCCGACGAGAGAATGCGCTGGATCAGAATCGCCTTAGAAAAACTTTTGTAGTCGTCGAGGGCGCCGTAGACGCCGCCGTCGAAATATTTCGTGACTCCGAGCAGCCGCGCTTCTTCCTTCATGTAGATCTCGTCGGTGCCGCTCGCCAGATACATCTTCAGGCCGCGATCCTTCAGGCGTTCCAGCAATTCACGCGAGCCGGGAACCAGAAAGTCCTCCGGATCGGCCTGACCGTTTTGCAGGGACTGAACGCGGCTCTCGATCTTCTGCCACAACAGATCCAAGTACATTTTCTTGTATTCGAGCGGCTCGAGGGGCTGCCCGCCGCGCGCGGCCACAGCATCGGCGAAGGCCATCATCTGATAGATGGTTTCTTTGCCGGTAAGTTTCCAGACAAACTCTTCCACCACGGCCCGCAGCTCGTCTTCGCTTTCGCCGGTCTTCAAGCCGAGCAGGATCTCGACCATCATCGGCACCATCACATTCATCCAACCCGAACGAATCAAGGAAAGCGTTCCGTCGAAGTCAAACAGCACGACCCGGGCGTCGCGGGCCGACGCGCCCGGCGTTATGTTTTCAAGCATTCCATTCCATCCTAACGTTTCGGTGAAATATTTTGCCAGAGGTTAGTGGCGAACCACGAGCGCCGTGCCGAGCCACACTCCCAGATACCCGAGCGCGACGCTGCCGGTCACATAGAACAATCCCAACCAGCGCGCGCCTTCGCGGAAGGCCTGAAAGGTCTCGTACTCGAAGCTGGAGAAGGTCGTGTAGCCGCCCAACACCCCAACGACGAGGAACAGGCGCCAGTTGGGATGCGGCTGCCAGCGCTCAGTGAGCAGTGTCATCAGGACGCCGATCAAGAACGAACCGGTGACGTTAATCAGGAACGTGCCGAGCGGGAATCGGCCGCCGTATTTGGCCATAATCCAGCCGCCGGCGAGGTAGCGGGCTAATCCGCCCAGACCGGCGCCGGCAAGGACCACGAGATATTTGTCCACGCGCGCTCGTCTCCTTCAACCGAATTTGTGGCTCGCGAAGGGGAAGCGCCAATACACCCACAGCGACGCCACTGTAGGAGTCATTGGCCGGCCGTGCGGACGGCGTAGAGCGGACTCCACCGCTTACTGCTCTCTCCACTATACGATGCGGCCTCTAGACCGTCCAAATTCGACAAATGGCACGCGCGCGTGCGTTCAGAGCATTTGCGGGCGGGCCGTTTGCAGTATCTTCGCGATCCAATCGGCGTGCGGAGTGCGGGCGGCCGCCAGTGCTTTCACTTCGCGGTCCACGTCGTATTCGACGCGGCGAATGGTGGGCCTGGAATCGTCCAGCAGCAGGTAGGATGCGCGCGGGTCTCCATCGTAGGACAGGCTCACGCTGCCGCTGTTGATGACGGTTATGCCCGGCGTGTTGCGAATGAAAGGATGATGAATGTGGCCGTAGACAGCGATGGGCTGGCCGAGCGGCGAGTAGATGGGCTCAAGCTCGGCATCGTCGGCGTCGGCCGCGGGAGATCGCCAGACGCTTTCGGGACTCGCGTGCACCAGCGCTAGGGGGCCGTGTGTTTGCCGCATGGGCAGGCAGGCCAGCCAGGCGAGCCGTTCCAAGCCCAGTTCGCCACGGACGGCATCGGCCATTTCCGCGACAGCATCCCACATGGATTGCAATTGCGGCGTGTGACTGGCGAACTCGGTCAGAGATTGCGGCAGGGGGAGCATTTCGTCGGTGTTGCCGAGTACTCCCGGCCAGCCGAGGTCGCGGACGTGGTCGATGATGTGAGCTGGGCTGGAGCCGCCGTGAGCGAGGTCGCCTCCGTGGAGGATCAAGTCAGGCGAGGTCAGTTCGAGATCCGCCAGGACGGCGTCGAAGGCGGTGCGGTTGCCGTGAATGTCGGAGACGATGGCGATCCGCATCAGGCCTTTCCTGCCGGTTGAGACAATTGCTGCAGTGCCCAGCGGGCGTGCTCGGCAATCATATCATTTGAGTTTCGGGCGAGCGTCTTAAGCGGCTCGCGGAATTTTTCGTCCTTACTGTTGCCCATGGCGATGGCGACATTGCGGAGGAAGCCGGCGTGTTTGGCGCGCTGAATGGGGCTGCTTCGAAAGGTCTCGGCGAAGCTCTCCCCGTCGATTGCTGCCAGTGCCTCGAGCGAGGTGTACTGGCGCGATTCGAACGCTGGGTCATTCGTAACCGGCGCATCCCGATTCCAGGGGCAGACGTCCTGGCAGATGTCGCAGCCGAAAATGTTGTGGCCAATACCCGCGCGCATGTCTTCGGGCACGGAGCCGTGCAGTTCGATGGTGAAGTACGAAACGCAGCGGCGGGCGTCGAGTTCGTAGCCTTCAGGCGCGATGGCCTGGGTCGGGCAGGCGTCGATGCAGCGCGTGCAGGTGCCGCAGCGGTCGGGCGGCGGCGCATCCGGTGCGATTTCAAGCGAAGTCAGGATTTCGCCCAGGAAGAACCACGAGCCCTGGTCCTGGTTGATGAGGCACGTATTCTTGCCGATCCAGCCGAGGCCGGCCTGGCGCGCATAGGAACGCTCGAGCAGCGGCGCGGTATCGACGCAAATTTTGTAGTCAGCGCCTGCAGGAAGCTTCTCAACCAGATTTTCGAGTCCGCGGCGGACGACGTCGTGGTAGTCCGCGCCCCAGGCGTAGCGCGAGATGGAACCGTAAGCTGCTGCCGCGGGTTGGTCCGAATTGTACAGCTTGCCGACGCAGATGATAGACCGAGCCGTCGGCAGTAGCAGCTTGGGATCTGTGCGAATCGTGGCGCGGCGGTCCGTCAGGTAGCCCATGGCACCGGCCATTCCGCGCGCGACCCAATCGAGATAGCGGCGGCCGTCCTCGGCAAGCGGCTCGGCGCGGGCGATTCCGGCGAGTTCAAAGCCGCACTCGCGGGCCAGGCGCCTAATCTCATCCGCCCTCACGATCCCATCATATACACTGGTTGTTTACTCATGAAACTGAATAGCTACACCATCACGCAGGGCAAGGACCGCGCGCCTGCGCGCGCGTTCCTGAAGGCCATCGGACTCACCGACGAGGACATGAAGAAGCCGATCATCGGGATCGCCAACACCTGGATCGGCACGATGCCGTGCAACTTCAAGTTGCGCGAGCTGGCGCAGGACGTCGCGCAGGGTATTCGCGATGCGGGCGGCACGCCCATGGAGTACAACACCATCGCGATCAGCGACGGCATCACCATGGGTACGCAGGGCATGAAGGCGTCGCTGGTGAGCCGCGACATCATCGCGGATTCCATCGAGCTGGTGGCGCGAGGGCATATGTTCGACGGCATCGTCGCGCTGGTGGCCTGCGACAAGACCATACCGGGCGCGGCCATGGCGCTACTGCGGCTGAATACGCCGGGACTCATTCTGTACGGGGGATCGATTCTGCCGGGCCATCACAAGGGCCGCGATCTGACCATCCAAGACGTCTACGAAGCGCTGGGAGCGAACGCCACCGGCAAAATGTCGGATGAGGAATTGCTCGAAATCGAGAACTCGGCGTGTCCCGGCGCCGGAGCGTGCGGGGGCCAGTTCACGGCGAACACCATGGCCACGGTGATGGAACTGATTGGCCTCTCGCCGCTCGGCACGGCTGCGGTTCCTCAAGTGGACGCGCGCAAGCACGGCGTGGCGGCGCGTTGCGGGCGGTTGGTCCTGGATCTGGTGAAGAACAACCTCAAACCGCGCGATATCGTGACGCGCAAAGCGATCGAAAACGCCATCGCGTCGGTGGCGACGACGGGCGGCTCGACCAACGCTGTACTGCATCTGCTGGCAATGGCACGCGAGGCTGGTGTACCGCTGGGCATCGACGATTTTCAGACCATCAGCGAGCGCACACCCCTGTTGGTGGACTTGAAGCCGGCGGGAAAGTTCGTCGCGGTCGATGTGGACAAGGCAGGCGGGATTCCGGTGATCGCGCAGCGGCTGGTGGAAGGCGGTTATGTGGATGGCTCGGCGATGACGGTAACGGGCCGAACGCTGGCTCAGGAAGCAGCGGAAGCGAAGGAGACGCCGGGCCAGGAGGTGATTCATCCGCTCGCCAAGCCGATCAAAAAGTCGGGCGGGCTGGTGATCTTGCGCGGGTCCCTGGCGCCTGACGGTTGCGTGATCAAAGTGACCGGAATCGAGCGCAGCGAGCAGCGCGGTCCGGCGCGCGTCTTCAATTCCGAAGAAGAGGCGAACCAGGCCGTGCTAGACGGCAAGATCAAGCCCGGCGACATCATGGTGATTCGCTACGAAGGTCCGCGAGGGGGTCCGGGCATGCGCGAGATGCTGAACGTAACAAGCAAAATCGTGGGCGCGGGGCTTTCCGAAAGCGTCGCGCTATTGACCGACGGGCGGTTCAGCGGGGCGACGCGCGGGTTCTGCGTCGGCCATGTCGCGCCGGAAGCCGCCGTGGGCGGTCCGATCGCCGCGGTCGAGGAAGGTGACACCATCTTCATCGACATCGCGAACCGGAAAATCAACCTGGAAGTACCGCCGGATGTAGTGGCGGACCGGCTCAAGAAATGGAAAACGCCCGAGCCGCGTTACCGCTCGGGCGTCTTCGCCAAATACGTTGCGTTGGTGGGATCAGCGGCGGAAGGCGCGTTAACTACGCCAGCTTAACAGGACTCCGCGTCATTCCGACGCCATGAAAGCACTCAAGGAAGCGATCCGATTCGTGTGCAAGATTCTCGGCGGGTTGGCGGGAGGCGTCTTATTCTTAGCTCCGTTTACGAACGCCGGATTGCTGGCGATGACCGCTTCCGTGGTGGTTGGCCTCATATGCTTTGCCGGCTATCTGTGGTCCGAGCCTGACGAGCCACCGAGCGACAGCGACTTATCGTAAATGGAAAACGCCCGAGCCGCGTTACCGCTCGGGCGTCTTCGCCAAGTAAGTTGCGTTGGTAGGATCGGCGTCGGAAGGCGCTCTGACGACGCCAGCGTAGCGAACGCACACCCAGATCAGCCAGGTGGTCCGTTGTAGGACCCGCCCTCGACGGCGCCCGTCCTGAGATCAACCGAGAACGGGTAATAACAATTGTCAATCGGGCTCCATGCTTCGCCATTCAACTTATCGTTCTCGATTCTAATATCTTGCATTCCGTCCCAGGAGATGCGCCGAGTTCGCCATGCCAATCCGGTGCGATCCCGTGCCTCGAAATGAATGCCAGCGCTGCTAATAACAAAGAGACCCAGTGATGGGATCACCAGCGCTAGATCGATGTCGCCGCCAAAGACCGTCAATAGTCGACGCTCTTCCGGATTGATCACGTACGCTTCACCACCTGCGATCACAATCAGGGACGTGCCGTCGAGATGCGGTAGGACCGCGTTGTAGCCTGCAAGCCCGGGCTGGAAATTGCCGACCCAAGCTTGTGGCGTGTCCGGGAAGAATTCGACGACCAATCCCTCCCGGTGCGTGCCGCGGCCCGTCTTGCTGAACTGTTCCGGCCAAGACCCAGCACCTGGCAATCCGGGAAGGATTCGAAATCGGTCCATGATAAATGGCCAAAATGGAAAGCGCCCGAGCCGCGTTACAGCTCGGGCGTCTTCGCCAAATACGTTGCGTTGGTAGGATCGGCGTCGGAAGGCGCGCTTACTACGCCAGCTTAGATGCCGGCGTGGCCACGTAAGTATCCAGCATCTTCTGCAGGTCGGTCTTGCCGCAGGCGCCGACCTTTTGTTCCACTACCTGGCCGCCCTTGAACAGCAGCATGGTGGGGATGCCGCGGATGTTGTAGCGCATGCTCGTGGCGCCGTTTTCGTCCACGTTCAGCTTGCCCACCTTAACGCGGCCGTTGTAAGCCTCGGCGATGGCGTCCACGGTCGGGCTCATCATGCGGCACGGGCCGCACCATTCCGCCCAGAAGTCTACCAGGACGGGAGTGTCGGAGTTCAGGACGTCCGCTTCCCAATTCGCGTCTGTGAAAGTCAGTGTGTTCGCACCAGCCATATTCTTTGTAACTCTCTCCCCACAATAGATGTTTTACCGGCACAAAAGATTCAACGCGACAGCAGCCGCCGGTAGAGGGCTACGTACTCTCCAGCCGAGGCGCTCCAGGAGAAATCCTTCTCCATGCCCCGGCGCATCCTGCGGACCCACGAATCCAGGTCTTCGAAAGCGTTCAGCGCCCAGCGTACTGCTTCGAACAACGCGCTGCCGGAATAGTCCCGGAACTTAAACCCTGTGTCTTCATCAATGGTATCATCCAGACCCCCGGTGGCGCGAACCACTGGGACGGTGCCGTAGCGTAGGCTGTAGATCTGGTTCAGGCCGCAGGGTTCGTAGTGGCTGGGCATCAGGAACATGTCCGCGCCGGCTTCAATACGGTGGGCGAGCGCGGTATCGTAGCCGATCTGGACGCCCACTTTGCCGGGGTAAGCCTGCGCCAGGCCCCGGAACAGCGACTCGTAGACAGCGTCGCCCGAGCCGAGCACAACCAGGTTCAGGTCCTCTTCCAGGAGGTAGGTGGCGGCATCCGCGAAGATATCGAAGCCCTTTTGCGCGGCGAAGCGGGAGATGATACCCAGCAGCGGCCGGTCCAGATTGTCCTGGCGCAGGCCGTATTCAGCCAGGAGCGCGCGCTTGCATTCACGCTTGCCGGTGAGGTCGGCCACCGAGTAGTTGCGGGCGATGTGCGGGTCGTGTTCCGGGTTCCATTCGTCGTAGTCGACGCCATTAAGGATGCCGGCGATGGGCGCGTGCATCCGCAGAAAGCCGTCCAGGCCGAAACCGTATTCGGGCGTTTGGATCTCGCGGGCGTAGCCCCGGCTGACCGTGCTGACGGCGTCGCTCCAGGCGATGCCGGCTTTCATGAAATTGACCCGACCGTAAAATTCGAGTTGCTCCGGGTTCAGCAGGCGGACATCCAGGCTGATTTGCGGAAGCACTTCGGGGCCGAATTCACCCTGATAACCGAGGTTATGGATGGTGAACAGCGTCTTGACGGCGCTGAAGGTCGGGTCGTGAAGGAAATGCTCGCGGAGGTAGACGGGCACGAGGGCGGCTTGCCAGTCATGTGCGTGCAGGATGTCGGGCCGGAACAGATAGCGCGCCACGCCGAGCGCGGCCATCGAAAGGACGGCGTAGCGTAGATGGTTGTCGGAGAAGCCCGCGCCCGGGCCGTAAATTCCGTCGCGGGCATACAGTTCCGGGCAGCGCACAAAGTAGTAGGTGACGCCGCGTTCCGTAGTCTGATATAGGTCCACAGTATAGCCGGGGCCGATGGGGATCCAAAGGTAACGGTAGGTTTCCCGGGTGGCGTGCGGGTAATGGTTGCCGCGATAATCGGGGATCACCACGGCCACGCGTTCGCCGCGGGCCTGCAACGCAACCGGGAGCGACCCCAAAACATCGGCCAAACCTCCTGTTTTCGCGAACGGTGCGGCCTCGGAAGCCACCATCAGGATGTTCATGGGCGCGGAGTCCTGGACTTAGTTGGGGATTTCCTTGTGAACCGCATCCAGTACGCCATTAATGAAGGAGACCGATTCTTCGCCCGAGAACTGCCGCGCCAGTTCCAGAGCCTCGTCGATGATCACAGCCGGCGGAGTGTCCTTGCGGCTCATCTCGTAGATGGCCAGACGCAGGATGTTGCGATCCACGATGGGCATGCGCTCCAGCTTCCAGTGTTCCGATTTCTCGGCGATGCGGTGGTCGATGTCGGGGGCCATTTCCGAAGCGCCCCGCGCCAGTTCCTCCATAAAGGTGTCGCGGCCCGGCAGGCCGTCGTCTTCGTCGGCCCCCAGCGTGTCATAGAACGACGAAATGGCCTCGTCCACTGGCCGCTTGGTCATGTCCCACTGGTAAAGCACCTGGAGTGCTCGCTGGCGGGATCTGTGGCGGGCGGCCATTCAGGAACTATTCTCGCAGGCGGCGGAGGGTTGCGGCCATTTCGATGGCACTAATGGCTGCATCGTCGCCTTTGTTCCCGTCTTTTCCGCCTGCACGATCGGTTGCCTGTTCGACGGTGTTCGTGGTGAGCACTCCGAATGCCACCGGAATGCCGGTCTCGAGTTGCACAGCCATGAGTCCACTGGCCGCTTGCCCTGCTACGAAGTCGAAATGGGGCGTGTCGCCGCGGATAACGGCGCCCAAAGCGATGATCGCGTCCGGCTTCCTTCCCGCCGCTATCGTCTTGGCAGCCAGGGGCAATTCCCAAGCCCCGGGAACGTTCAGCACCTCGACGTCGCTGTCCTCCGCGCCCGATCGCTTCAACGCATCTAACGCCCCTGCAAGCAAACGATCCGTGATGACGCTATTGAACCGGGAACACACGACAGCGAACTTCAAGCCGCGCGCATCGAGATTGGCTTCAGCCGGTTTTCCTTCGGTCACGTTTGCAGGATATGGGATACTTGAGGTTAAGCCCTCATTCTACCTGATGAATCCAGCTTTCATAAGGAATTTCTCTATCATCGCGCACATCGACCACGGCAAATCCACCCTGGCCGACCGGTTGCTCGAGACCACGGGCGCGTTGTCGCAGCGCGAAATGATGGAGCAGGTGCTGGACTCGATGGATCTGGAGCGCGAGCGCGGCATCACCATCAAGGCGCACGCGGTCCGGTTGAATTACTGCGCCGACGACGGGCAGATGTACCAGCTCAACCTGATCGACACGCCGGGGCACGTCGATTTCACCTATGAAGTCTCACGCAGTTTGCAGGCCTGCGAAGGCGCGCTACTGGTGGTGGATGCATCCCAGGGCGTGGAAGCGCAAACGCTGGCCAACACGTATCTCGCGCTGCACCACAATCTGGAAATCATTCCGGTGATCAACAAGATCGACCTGCCGTCGGCCGAGCCGGAACGAATCCGCGAGCAGATTGAGCAGGTGATCGGGCTGCCGGCGCAGGACGCCATCCTGGTGAGCGCCAAACAGGGCATCGGCATCAAGGACGTGCTGGAGGCGGTTGTGCACCTGGTGCCGCCGCCGCAGGGATCGCCCGAAGCGCCACTGCGTGCGTTGATCTTCGATTCCTGGTTCGATCCCTACCGCGGCGTCATCATTCTGGCGCGCGTCGTGGAAGGGCGGCTGCGCAAGGGCCAGAAGATCAAGCTGTGGTCCAACGGTGCGACCTTCGAAGTCGATGGCCTGGGGTACCAGTCGCCCAAGCCGATCGCCTGCGAGGAGCTTTCGGCCGGCGAAGTGGGCTTCCTGTTCGCCAATATAAAGACTGTCTCCGACGCGAAAATCGGCGACACCATCACGGGCGCGGAGAATCCGGCGACGGCGGCCCTGCCTGGCTTCGAAGAGATCAAGCCGATGGTGTTTGCGGGCCTTTATCCGGTGGAGTCGCACGAGCACGGACGCCTTCGCGAGGCGCTGGAAAAGCTGCGCCTGAACGACAGCGCATTCAACTTCGAGCCGGAGAATTCTGTGGCGCTGGGTTTCGGCTTCCGCTGCGGGTTCCTCGGCCTGCTGCACCTGGAGATCGTGCAGGAGCGGCTGGAACGCGAGTTCGAAATTGACCTGATCACCACGGCGCCGGGTGTGCGCTACCGGGTGACTAAGCTCGCGGGCGAGGTGATCGAGGTGGACAATCCCACCAAGTTTCCGAATCCGGCCGAGATCCATCAGATCGAAGAGCCGATCATCGATGCGACGGTAATCACGCGCGAGGAGTATGTCGGCGAGATCCTGAAGCTGCTGGAGGAAAAACGCGGCACGCAAAAGAAGTTCGAGTACATCGGCACGGGACGCGTACTGCTGCTGTACGAACTGCCGCTCAACGAGATCGTGCTGGATTTCTATGATCGGCTGAAATCCGCTTCCCGCGGCTATGCGTCGCTCGATTATCATTTTTCGGGCTACCGCGTGTCCCCCATGGTCCGGCTGGACGTCTTAGTGGCGGGCGATCCGGTGGATGCGCTGTCGATCATCGTGCACAAGGATTTCGCTTATGACCGCGGCAAGACTCTGATCGAGCGGCTGCGCAAGCTGATCCCGCGGCAGATGTTCGAAGTAGCGCTGCAGGCGGCCATCGGAAATAAAGTGGTGGCGCGCGAGAACATTCCGGCGATGCGCAAGAACGTGCTGGCCAAGTGCTACGGCGGCGACATCACGCGCAAACGCAAGCTGCTCGAAAAGCAGAAAGAAGGCAAGAAGCGGATGAAGCGCGTGGGCCGCGTGGAGATTCCGCAGGAAGCGTTTCTGGCGGTACTGAAGGTGGGTGGCGGGGAGAGCCAGTAGCTCATTGAGGCGCCGCTTGACGTGAAGAGTGCTTCTCTTTCGTATCCAGTCTGAATTGTAGGATCTTCAATAGCGAAACTGCCCAATTGCCACCTGCTTTTGCCAATCGGGCCCGGTCAGACCTCGTGTTCGTCGTAGCTAAGTTGTTGATTTTATGTTCGCGGCACGCGCATGAGGAGAAATTAATTTTGGAAGCGATGTTAGTCCGAACAAGCACTCCTCGAGATCCTCGAATAGGACTGAGCGCGTTGGTAAACCAACGTGATGATTCGGGACATTGGCACATAGAAATTAGTCCGACTAAAATCGTCGGAACTGAGGAGAGTCGAATGAGATTGATGGTTTCCTGCGCCCTGGCCGGTCTTCTTTCGCTGCCGGCGTATGCGCAGCTGGCGTCATCGCCAAGACTCGGCAATCCGGCGCCTGCGGATACGACCAAAGGGCCCGGTATCATCGCACTCGGCTCGCCGATAGTCTGGCACCCGGCCAACGCACCCGATACCTTTTCGGCGAACGTGACCTTCAGCTCGACGCCGGCAACGGTCGACAATGGCAAGGTGAGCATCTGGCAGCAACAGGTCCCGACAGGTTCGAATGGCGAATGGGATGTCTTCTACATGAAAACGACTGACGGCGGCCCAATAGCGGGGAACACCTCGGCGAATTGGAACATTACTCTCGACTACACGCTCACCGCGCCCGTGTTCTTCGACCAGGTCGTTCAGCAATGGCTAGTGAATGGCACGGTGGTGGGTCCGCTTACCAACGGCATCGGCAGCATCTGTTGCGCGGCGAGCTCGAACCCAATTCTACCTGGCTGGTCCTACTACAATTCGGGCTTTAGCGGCGCTCTTCCAGCCGGCGTTCAAACCAACTGGCAGCAGATCTATGTGGATCCTTACAACTTCGTCCAGTCCGGCGGCATCAATCCGAACACCGCGAACGAATTCATCTTTGCCCTGCACTTCACCCTTCAAGGGGCGGCTCCGACGATCACCAACGTGATCAGCGCCAGTCAGTTCGGTGCATTTCCCGCCATCGCTCCGGGATCCTGGATCGAAATCTATGGATCGAATCTGTCCGAAATTACGCAAACCTGGTCCAGCAGCAATTTCAGCGGCGTCAATAACGCGTTCGCGCCGACTGCGTTGGGAGGCACTACGGCGACCGTTGGCGGCCAGGCGGCGTTTACCTATTACGTGAGCTCGACCCAAATTGATGTTCAGGTGCCGGGCGGTGTCGCGACCGGCTCGCAGCCAGTGGTCGTGAAAACCGAAGCTGGCTCCAGCGCGCCATTTGACGTCATGGTGAACGCGACCCAACCAGGGCTGCTCGCCCCGTCTAGTTTTGACATCAGCGGTACCCAGTATGTCGTCGCGCTGGCTTCCGACGGTACGACCTACATCCTGCCGCCGGGCGCAATTTCCGGCATCGCCTCGAAGCGCGCCAAACCCGGTGACACAATCACGTTGTATGGCATCGGCTTTGGGCAGGTCAACGAAGGTATTCCGCCGGGCGAAGTGGCCTCCGGACTCACCACGCTTGCCGCGCCGTTGATCGTATCCATCGGAGGAACATCCGTGACGCCCTCTTACCGGGGGCTGGCTCCGGGTTATGTAGGACTCTACCAGATCAACGTCGTTGTGCCGAGTGTCGCCGCCAGCGATCAGGTGCCCGTGACCTTCACGCTGGGCAGCGCCAACAGCACGCAAAAGCTCTATATCGCGGTCGGAAACTAGCCTCCTCAAGCGGTGCGATGGGGCTACACTTCAATTAGGAGCTCCCATGCCCTACCAACACATCCTCCGAACCACCGATGGCTCGCTCGGCGTCATCACGCTCAACCGGCCGGAACGCCGCAACCCGCTGTCACTCGAAATGATGCAGGAGCTGATCGGCTGCCTGGACCAATTCGCGAGCAATCCCGCGATCCGCGCCGTCATTCTCACAGCCGCGGGGAAGGCTTTTTGCGCCGGCCATGATCTGAGCGAGATGGTGGGGCGCACGGTGGCCGACTACCGGCGCCTGTTCGACGTCTGCACCGAGCTGATGACGAAGATCCAGTCCATACCGCAGCCCGTGATCGCGCAAGTGCAAGGGATCGCGACCGCCGCCGGCTGCCAACTCGTCGCCACCTGCGATCTGGCCATCGCCAGCAGCCAGGCGACATTCGCCACGCCCGGCGTCAAGCTCGGTCTCTTCTGCACGACGCCGATGGTAGCCTTGAGCCGCGCCGTCGGCCGCAAACGCGCCCTGGAGATGCTCCTCACCGGCAAAATCGTCGACGCCGTCACCGCGGCAGAATGGGGACTGATCAACCGCGTCGTTCCCGCGGAACAGCTCGAATCCGAGACACGAAAGCTAGCCTGCCAGATCGCCGAGGCCAGCAGCTTCACGGTCGCGCTCGGCAAACAGGCCTATTACGCGCAGATCGACTTGGACCAGCCCAAAGCCTACGCTTACGCCAAGGAAGTCATGACCATGAACTCGCTGGCCGCCGACGCGCAAGAGGGCATGTCGGCCTTCCTCGAAAAACGCGTGGCTTGTTGGACGGGCAAGTGACCGCTCTCCACCGCCGCGAATTCGTCAGTCCGCCAGGAATTTAACGCTGCATTGCCGCCTCGCACCAAGTGTTTCCAGTGGCTTGGCAATGGTCCGGGAAATGCGTTCAGACGTCGGCATGAGCATCAATTCGCTTTCCCCCCTCTCCAATAGCTACCTGCAGTCTCTGCTGGCAACGCAATTCAGCAACACGACCTCCACGACGAACGGCGGCACCAGCAACATCAATTCCACGTCGCTGTTTTCGACGCAGGACAACAATACTCTGTAGCCATTCGCCCAGGTGTTGAGCACGCTGCAGCAACTTCAGGAAACGAATCCAACCCAATATCAACAGGTGACTGCGGAGATCGCCAGCCAGTTGCAGCCAGCCGCCCAGACAGCCACTTCCGGCGGCAACACGCAAGCTGCGGCCAAGCTGATGCAGCTCTCCACGGACTTCCAGAACGCCTCGCAAAACGGGCAGCTTCCCAATGTCCAGGACCTCGCCAACGCCATCGGCGGCGGGCATCATCATTTCGGTCATCACCACCATGTCGCAGCGTCATCCTCGAACGATCCGGACAATGACGGCGACACCACAAGCACCAACGGGACGCCCAGCATTGCGGCGCCAGCCAGCAGCGCCTCCTCGGGGATCAGCCAGCTTCTGGACAGCATTCTCGCCACTTCCAGCACCAACGACTCGCTGAATCCGCGGCAGATCATTCTGAACGCGCTTTCGAACGCCGGTATTTCGCTCAATCACTGAGGTTTACTCAGCCGGTAGATGATGCTGAAGCGCGTGCGCGCCACCTCGCGGTAGCTCGCCAGCCAGTCCCGCAGGTCGGGGTAGTTGGTGATGGCGAGCCTCGGATTCAACGGCCCGAGGCCATCCACGATCCAGGTTGGATGGCTAGCGACGAGTTCGCGCCGGTTGCGCGCGGCCCACTCGGGCGCGGCCACGGTGGAATTGGTCAAGTGGCGGTCCGCCAGCACGCCCGTCAACGGCTGGGAATCGAGGAATCTGCTGCCGGCTTGCATGCGCGTATAGGCGAAAACGTCCGGCCGGTATCCCCACACCAGCAGCGTGCCGTCGCCGGTGATCCGGTCCGCGGCAGCCTTGCTGTCTTGATTGAGGACCAAATCATTCCACAGCGTTTGACGGCTGTGCAGCAAGTCATTGGCGAGCATGGCGTAGCGAGGGCCGAAGCGGACGAATGGGATCAGCAGAAGCACCCAAACGACGACGCGCCATCGGCCGAGTAGAGTGTAACCGCGCGCAGCCATCAATGCCATCACAGGCAGCAATTGAAAGTAATAGCGCGGAAAGAACCGCCATCCGGCCCCCACCGCCACCAGCGACAGCAGCAGCCATACGGCCATGCGCCACGGTTTTTCCTTCCAGAATGCGTAGGCGGCCGCGATGACGAGCGCGCTCTGGAACCCCGCCCAGTCGAGCGTCCGGATGAAGCCAGTGGACAGCGCAAAGGTCTGCTCGGAATAGATCGCACCCCAACGCCAGACTTCATCGATGAAAGGCCGTCCAAACCAGGCCAGCGCTGCCAGATTCGGTATGGCGAAGCCCAACAACAGCAATCCGGCGCCGCTCCCAACCCATAATGCACAGGCGGCCAATACGAAGAATGCTTTTGAATTGACCAGTAGCGCGACGCCCGCGGCTAGTCCGCTCCAGAACGGCCGCCCGCGCCAGGCCAGATACACCGCGGCTATGTGCGGCAGCACCATCAACAGGTCCGGCGCCATCGCCATTACCGCCGAAGGAATGCCGAAGGTCAGAAAGAAGCCGAGGAACAGAGCGGCTACCAGGCCCTCGCGCGGTCCCCAAAGATCGCGCCCGAAGCGCCGGATCGCCAAACAACAGAGAAAGACAAACACAGCTCCCGCAATGCGTAGTGGCGCGCCGATGCGTGCATCCCAGAGGAGATACACGAACGCCTGCAGCGGCGGCTTGTCGAACCAGAAACCGCGGTAGAGCGGCAATCCGTGCAAAAGCTGGATGGCGGCGGCCGTCGGATATGCCTCTTCCACCCAAACAATAGCCGAGTGAGTGAGGCGCGTCACCAGCAGTCCGAGAGCCAGCAGCACCAGCATGAGCTTCTCGCGGCGGATTGCGCTGGGAATCACCTATTGAATATAACTAGTGGCTGGTGATTGGTGGCTAGTGGTTTGTCGTTGGAGGCTTCGGGAATAGATGTAGGGAAGCGGCTGGACGCCTTTCTACACGAACGGATGGCTCAATACAGCCGCTCGCGCCTGCAGAGTTGGATTGAACAAGGTCGCGTGCTGGTCAACGGCGCGCCGGAAAAGCGTTCGTACCTGCTCAAAGGGGGCGAGCGCATCCTCGTGGAGCCCGGCGAACTGCCTCCGCTGCGCGCGACTCCCGAAGAGCTTCCCCTCGAGGTTCTCTACGAAGACGCCTCTGTCATCGCCATCAACAAGCCGGCGGACATGGTGGTGCATGCCGGCGCCGGCCGCCACTCCGGAACCTTGGTCAATGCCCTGCTCCACCGTTTCGGCAAGCTTTCGAATGTCGGCGGCGAGTTGCGCCCCGGCATCGTCCATCGCCTGGATCGCTTCACCAGCGGCGTGATCCTGGTAGCGCGCACCGACGCCGCCCACCGGAACTTGGCCGAACAGTTTTCCAGCCGCCGGGTGGAAAAAGTCTACCTGGCGCTGGTGCATGGCCGCGTCAAGAACGACCAGGGAGCCATTGCGAAGCCCATCACGCGTGATCCGCACCACCGCACCCGCATGACCGCGCGTCTGGAGCACGGCCGCCAGGCCATCACTACCTACCGGGTGCTCGACCGCCTCGAGAAATTCACCTTCCTGGAAGTGACGATCGGCACTGGCCGCACGCACCAGATCCGGGTGCATTTGGCCAGCATCGGCCATCCCGTGGTTGGTGACAAACTTTACGGCGCGCCCGCGAGCGCCCTTAACCGATACTTCCTGCATGCCCACCGGATCACATTCACCAGTCCCTCCTCCGGCGAACGAATTACCGTCACCGCCCGCTTGTCCCCGGATCTCCAGCAGTACCTCGAAACGCTCAGCCACCAGCCACCGGTCGCCATCCCCCAGCTATAATGAAGTCACCTCTAATGACAACGCTGTACCGGGCCTTCATCCTTTGTGCCCTTGCGTCCGCACTGCTTGGCCAAAACCAAAATGCCAAAGTTGCGCCCACCGACACCGAGGACAAGACTCGCATCACCCTGGACGTCTCGCGCGTCAACATGCTGTACACGGTTTCCGACAAGAAGGGCCGCTTTGTCACCGACCTCTCCAAGGACGACTTCGAGGTCTTCGAAGGCAAGAAGAAACAATCCATCCTGGAATTCACGGCCGAAACCGACTTGCCGCTGCGGCTGGCCATCCTGATCGACACCAGCAACAGCATTCGCGACCGCTTCCATTTCCAGCAGGAGGCTGCGACAGCTTTCGTTGACGACACGGTGCGCCCGCGCCAGGACAAGGCCATGATCGTCAGCTTCGATACCTCGGCCGAGCTGGTGGCCGACCTCACCGACGACATCGGCGAGCTGGAACGGTCCATACAAAGCCTCCGGCCCGGCGGCGGAACGTCGCTGTACGACGCCATCTTCTTCGCATGCCGCGACAAGCTGATGCAGGACCAGCCGCTCTACAAATTCCGGCGCGCCATGGTGATCCTCAGTGATGGCGAGGACAACCAGAGCCGCTACACGCGCGACCAGGCGCTGGAAATGGCGCAGAAAGCGGACGTCACGATCTACACGATCTCAACCAATATCACGCGCATCGAATCCGAAGGCGACAAAGTGCTGCGCTACTTCGCCGAGGAAACCGGCGGCCAGTCTTTCTTCCCGTTTAAGGCCAGCGACCTGAACCAGTCCTTCGAAAACATCGCCAACGAGCTGCGGCACCAGTACAACATCTTCTACCGGCCCGATCCGTTGAAGACCGATGGCCTCTATCACAACGTGGAGATTCGCGTGAAAGGTCACAAGGAGCTGATCGTGCGCGCACGCAAAGGCTACTACGCCCCGAAATTCTAGTACAATAGAGATTCCTCCCCCCGATACATTTTCGAAGGATCACGTTTTATGGACGAAAAAGAACGCGCCCGCACTTTAGGACTCACGCTCGGCCAGATCGAGAAACAGTTCGGCAAAGGCTCCATCGTGCGGTTGGGATCGAAGGAAGCGATCGTGCCGGTGTCGGCAATTTCCTCGGGCTCGATTTCGCTGGACTATGCGCTCGGCGTCGGCGGTTTCCCGCGCGGCCGCATCGTGGAGATTTTCGGTCCCGAGTCCTCGGGCAAAACCACAGTCGCGCTGCAAGTGGTGGCTGAAGCGCAGAAGGCCGGCGGCATGGCGGCGTTCATCGACGTAGAGCACGCGCTGGACCCCATTTATGCGCGCAAACTCGGCGTGGACGTGGACAATCTGCTAGTCTCGCAGCCCGACTACGCTGAGCAGGCGCTCGAGATCACGAACGCCCTGATCGCATCCGGCTCCATCGACGTGCTGGTGGTGGACTCCGTGGCCGCCCTGGTTCCCAAGGCCGAACTCGACGGCGAAATGGGCGACAGCCACATGGGCGTGCAGGCGCGGCTGATGTCGCAGGCCATGCGCAAGCTCACGGGCAACGTGTCGAAATCCAATACCTGCCTGGTCTTCATCAACCAGATCCGCGAAAAGATCGGTGTGATGTTCGGCAATCCGGAAACCACAACCGGCGGCCGCGCGCTGAAGTTTTATTCCTCCGTGCGCGCCGACATCCGCCGTATCGCCGCGATCAAGGAAGGCGACGTAGTGGTGGGCAACCGCACCAAGGTGAAGATCGTGAAGAACAAGGTGGCGCCACCGTTCCGCGAGGCCGAATTCGACATCATCTACGGCGAGGGAATTTCGCGCGAGGGCGATCTCATCGATCTAGGCGTGGCGCAGAACATCATCGAGAAGAGCGGCTCCTGGTACAGCTACAGCGGCGAGCGCATCGGGCAAGGCCGCGAGAACGCGCGGGCGTTCCTCAAGGAGAATCCCGACATCCGGCAGAAGGTGGACGCCGAACTGCGTAAGGCGCTGGGGCTGGTACGCAAGGAAGCCGAGCCTGCCGTTGCCGCACCACCGGTTGAAGCAGCCAAGCCGGTGAACGCAACCGCCGCGCGCTCACGCTAGCGCGGCTTTCATGTAGTCGAAGCACCGGCGCACTTCCGTTACCGTATCCAGTACACCCGGCTTGTTGTACTCGTACTCGATCATGGCAGGGATCGGATATCGCTTCGTCTTCAGCACTTGCAGCACGCCCTTGATGTTCGTGTCGCCCTCGCCAAACGGCACGTTGGCGCCGTGATTCTTCTTGCGGTCCTTGATGTGTAGCGTCACGATCCGCTCGTGATGCTCCTCCAAAAAGCTCACCGGATCAAAGCCTGCCGCCGTGAAATGCCCGATATCCAGGTTGATGCCGGTGTACTTTGATCGGCCCGCCAACGCCTGCTTCCAATCGTCGGGTGTCGAGAACTCGTTGGGCCTCATGCTGTCATGATTGTGGTAGCCCACGTAGATCTCGTATTTCTGTGCGTATTTGTCCACGCGTGGGGAAATGTCCACATTCGCTGACGACGTAATACGGTTCGTACCGAGCGCGTGCGCCATCACAAAGCCCTGTTCAATCTGCTCGTCGGTGAACTCGTCGCGGAAGCCGTAGGTAAAGGCGTAGATCTCGATGCCCGCATCCTCGAACTTATTGCGCACCGCCTTCAGCTCATCCAATGGCGGGTGCGTCCGCCAAGCCTCCAGCTTCTGACCGTCTCGCGGCTCGATCTGGTTCTCCCACAGCTCGGCATACCCGAGGCCGATCTCCTGCATGCCGTGGATGCACGCGTCGAGCGTCGGCAACTCGCGGAAGCTGTAGGTTTGAGCGCCAATCATGACGCCGTCGATCTTCGAATCGATTTTTGCGAACGCGGGCACAGCCGCAACGAGCGGCGCGCCGATGGCAACCTTGGCGAAATCCCGGCGGGAGATATTCATGTGTTCGATGATATCAAGGGCGCGGACGCGAGGGATTCGGCGATTGCCTCGGCGATCTTCTTGCCGTGAAATCGCCCGTTTTCGATGAAAATTTCGTTCGTGTGCATCCCTGCCACAATCACGCCGGCCAGAAAGATGCCCGGCCGGTCGCTTTCGAGCGTGTCCGGATTGGTGCGCGGCTTTTGCGTCTCTGCTTCCAGGCGAATGCCCAGCGACTCCAGAAACTCCAGGTCCGGCCGGTACCCCGTCATCGCGAAAACAAAATCGTTCTTCAGTGTCAACCGGCCCTCAGGCGTCTCCACCTCCACCGACTTGGGCTTGATTTCGACGATTCGCGAGTGGAAATACGCCTGGATCTCGGAGTTCTTGATGCGATTCTCGATATTCGGCTTGATCCAATACTTCACCCGATCCGAGATCCGGTCGCCGCGGTGGATCAGCGTCACGCGCGCACCGGTCCAATACAGCTCCAGCGCCGCGATGGCCGCCGAGTTCTTCGCGCCGACGACGATCACGTCGTGGTTGTAATAGGGATGCGGCTCCTTATAGTAATGAATGACTTTGTCCAGCTTCTCGCCTGGGACTCCCAGCAGATTCGGGACATCGTAGTAGCCGGTTGCCAAGACGATTTTTCGCGCGCCGTACTCGGTCTTGCTCGTCTTCACGCGGAAATCTCCATCGTCACCTTCAATCGCGAGCACGCGCTCATACTGGTGGATGCTGAGCTGATAATATTCGGCGACGCGGCGATAGTACTTCAACGCCTCCGTCCGGCCGGGCTTTTCGTTCAGCGATGTCATCGGCAGGCCGCCAATCTCCAGCAGCTCCGGCGTGGTGAAAAACACCATGTGCGTGGGATAGTTGTACAACGAATTCACGACACAGCCCTTTTCGATCAGCACCGAATTGACGCCGCGCGACTTCAGCTCAATCCCACACGCGAGACCAGTCGGCCCGGCGCCCACCACCACCGCGTCGTAGCGCTGCACCGCTAAAGCATCCCTTCCACGGTCGTATAAACGCTGGCCAGCGCGCCGGGTAGCGCGGCCGGATCCTTGCCTCCCGCCTCGGCCATATCGGGCCGGCCGCCGCCTTTTCCCCCGACAGCCTGCGCGACCGAGCCGACCAGTTTGCCCGCGTGCACCTTCGAAGTCAGATCCTTCGTGACGCCGGAGACGATGGACACATTGGAATCTTCCGCCGACGCCAGCAGCACTACGGCGGTCTTCCATTTCACACGCAGAGAATCCACCATAGTGCGCAATTGCTCGCGATCCATGCCCGCAACCTGGGCGGCCAGCACCTTCACGCCCTTGATTTCGCGGACGCCGCTTTCGATGCCGGACACCTCAGCGCGCGCCAGCTTCTCCTTCATGTGCTCGATCTGGCGCTCCAGTGCCCGCTTGTCCTCGGCCAACTTCTCTTGCGCTTGTTTTGCCGCGAGGGTTTCCGCCTGAAGCTTGTCGAGGATCGCCTCGCCCGTTATGGCTTCAATCCGGCGATGCCCGGCCGAGATCGCGCCTTCGTACGTGATCACACACAGGCCAATGTCGCCCGTACGATGAACATGCGTACCTCCGCACAGCTCCTTGCTGAAGCCGGGGATGGAAACCACACGCACGCGATCGCCGTATTTCTCGCCGAACAGCGCCATCGCACCGGTGCCGATCGCCTGGTCCAGATCCATGACATCGGTGTGGAGCTCGATGTTCTTCAGAATTTCTTCGTTGATCAGTTTTTGTATTTCGGCCAGCTCTTCGGGATCGGTAGCTGCGTAGTGCGTGAAATCGAAACGCAGCCGGTTGGGATCCACGACGCTGCCGGCCTGCTTGACATGCGATCCCAGCACGGTTCGCAGAGCCGCATGCAGAAGATGTGTGGCGGTATGATTGCGCATTGTGGCGTGCCGCAGGTTACCGTCCACTTTGGCGATCAACGCGTCGCCTTCGTGAATCGGTGCGTGAACTTCCACGCGATGTACAACGGCCCCCGGCGCCGGCTTGTACGTATCCAGAACCAGCGCGATGCGCTCGCCCGCGTGTGTCACCAGAACGCCGGTGTCGCCTACCTGGCCGCCCGCTTCGGCGTAGAACGGCGTTCGGTCGAACACCAGTTCCGTCTTACCATTTTGTTGGATCACCCGCAGCACCTTAACTGGCGCTTCCAGCGTCTCGCGTCCGATGAACTCGGTCGGCGGCAGATCCCGATAAACCTCCGCGATTTGCGCCTTGTCCGCGCCCTTCCAGCTCGCCCGCGCACGCGTGCGCTGCTTCTCCATCTCGGCCTGAAAACCGTCGTGATCGATGGTGAGGTTGCGCTCGCGCGCCATGTCTTCCATCTCATCCAGCGCCAGACCGAACGTGTCGTACAGCTTAAACGCGGCGGCGCCGGAAATCACGCCGCCCGCAGCCGACTTGGCTTCTTCCAAGAAGACTTTCTCCGCCACCTGGAACGTTGTCGCGTAGCGATGCTCTTCATCCTTCACCACACGCGCCACGCGCTGGATGCTCTCCATCATCTCCGGATAACCTGGCTTCATCAGCTCTGCCACAAACCCGGTGAGCTCGTACAAGTACGGCTCTTCGCGGCCGATCATGCGCGCGTTGCGAATGGCCCGACGCATGATTTTGCGCAGCACGTAGCCGCGGCCTTCATTGGACGGGAGCACGCCGTCATGAATCAAAAACGCGGTCGACCGGCTGTGATCCGCATTGATCCGCAGCGCCACATCGGTGCGCTCGTCATCGCCGTACGAAACACCCAGCAACTCCGCCGCGCGATGGATGATCGGCCGGATCAGGTCCGTGTCGTAATTCGAAATCTTGTCTTGCAACACGCAGGCGATGCGCTCCAGACCCATCCCGGTGTCGATGGACGGGCGCGGCAGCGGAGTCATCACGCCATCCGCCGAGCGATCAAACTGCATGAAGACCAGGTTCCAAACCTCGACGAAGCGCTCGCCGGGATCGTTCGGAAATTCGCCAGGCCCGGCGTCAGGCCCGAAGTCGTAATGGATCTCCGAACAGGGACCGCACGGACCCGTCTCGCCCATCTGCCAGAAATTGTCCTTCTCGTCCATGCGGAAAATGCGGCTTTTCGGCACGCCCGCCACTTCCTGCCACAGCCGCTCAGCGTCGTCGTCCTCGCGAAAAACAGTGACGTACAGCCGGTCCTTGGGAAGAGCGAAATCACGCGTCAGCAGTTCCCAAGCGAAGGCGATCGCATCTTTCTTGAAGTAATCGCCGAACGAAAAATTGCCCAGCATTTCAAAGAAGGTGTGATGCCGGCGCGTGTAGCCGACGTTGTCCAGGTCGTTGTGCTTGCCGCCCGCGCGTACGCACTTCTGCGACGACACTGCACGCAGGTAATCGCGTTTTTCCAGCCCAGTGAAAACGTCCTTGAACTGGTTCATGCCCGCGTTGGTGAACAACAAAGTCGGGTCGTTGGCCGGCACCAGCGACGAACTGCGGACGATCTTATGGTCCCGCGCCGCGAAGTAGTCCAGAAACTTCTGGCGGATCTCGTTCCCTGTCATGTACCCTCTATTGTGACAGGTAGAGCGCTGCGGACGCACTGCCGCGAGGCCGCGGCTACGACGCGATCCGAAGCAGTTTGGCGGCAGTCCCGCCGAGCATGGCTTCGCGCTCGGCCGGAGTCAGGCCCGGGGTCTTCAGGATGTGATCCACGGCCGTCGTCGTCCAGGGGAAAGGCCAGTCGGTGCCGAGGACGATCTGGCTCGCGCCGCATACAGCCACCAGGTGCCGTAGCGCTTCCGGCGTGAACACCAGCGAATCGAAATAGAGTTGGCGCAGATACTCGGTCGGACGTTTCTTCAGCGGCGTCGGACTGCAGTTGGCGGGAAAAACTACGCAGCCGTGATCGGACCGGTCCGCGTAAGACGGCAGATACCCGCCACCGTGCGCCGCGCAGATCTTAAGGTTGGGAAAGCGGTCCAGAGTGCCGTCGAAGATCAGGTGCGATAGCGCCAGCGTTGTTTCCAGCGGATTGCCGATCACGTTCGTCAGATAGCCATTCCCTTTGAAACGATTCTGCAATTCAGGAATGCCCTGCGGATGGACGAACACCAGGGCGCCCAGTTCCTCCGCCTTGGCCCAGAAAGGGTCAAGCCGCCGCGATGAGATCTCCTCCCCGTTGACGTGCCCGCCGATGGCAGCGCCGCGCAGTCCCAACTTCTTGACGCCTTCCTCCAACTGCTCCGCCGCCAGGTTTGGATGCTGCAACGCCACGGTTGCATACGCCACGAAACGGTCCGGATGCGCCGTGCACATCGCCGCTAGCTTCTCGTTCTGAAGCTGGCAGACCTTACGAGCCAGGTCGAGGTCGGCAGCATACCAATACGGATTGATGCTGAGCGCTTCCACGTCAATGCCCTGCTCATCCATCACGCGCAGCCGCTCTTCGCCGATCATCAGATGCGGATCGTCCCAGCGCGCCGAACTGCCCGGCGTACCAACGGCCGGCATTCCCATGAGAGCCAGCGCCTCGGGCACCGCGCAATGCGCGTGCACGTCGATGGTCTTGACGCGCTGCCCGTTGATCATCAACCCCCGCCGCTCTCGCGGTCTCGCGCTTTGCGCCAGGAGCCGGCAACTAGTAAACACGATTCCGGCAGACAAGAACTTTCTGCGACTGGGCATGGTGTCGAGTGTATCAGTGGACGCCGGTGTGCGGTGCCTACCGCGCCGGTTTCACATCCAAGCGCACCACCATCCCTTCCAGATCTGGCCGCGCCGCCGGATAATACTTCATCACCAGCGGGTCGTGCCCCGGCACGATGTACTGCGGCGAATCGGCCAGCCGGTACATCGTCTGGTAGCCTTCCAGCATTTCGGCGACGCTGTAGACCACCGGAAACGCCCGGCCGCCTTCGAAATTCGCATACGAGTGCGATGCATCGGCCGCCAGCACTATCCAGCCGAGCTTCGTCCAGACCCTCACAATCTGCAGACCCGCCGAATGCCCGCCCACGCGATGCAGCGTGAGACCAGGGACCAACTCCGCATCGCCGTCGTGAAACACCGCGCGCCCGGCGTAGACACAGCGCACCATCTCCAGCGCGTTTTCCAGGTCGAACGGACCGCGCAGCAGCTTGTGGCACATGTAGCGGCCCGTGGCGTAGGCAACCTCCCGGTCCTGCACGTGATACCGCGCGATCGGAAAACGGTCCAAATTGCCGGCATGATCATAGTGCATGTGCGTGACGATGACGTCGGCCACCTTCCCCGGATCGATCTCCAGCAGCCGCAGCGACTCCACCGGGTCCCGCAGGTTCTCGCGCTTGCGCCGGATCGCAGCTTCTTCGGTGAATCCCGTATCGATCACGAACAGGCAATCGCTGCGCCGCGCCACCCAAATGAAGTAGTCCAGATCCGGCCCATATTCGTGCGGATCGGCGAGGATGAAACTCTCCCCCGCATGCCGATTCCCCAAATGCCCGTAACGAATGGCGAAGACTTCAAACGGTTCGATAGACACTCACACCTCGCGTTCCAGTTGGAACGCTCATTATAATGGCAGAAACACGCGTGCTTCAAAACAAGTGTGCACTCATCACCGGTTCCACGCAGGGCCTGGGCCTGGCTGCGGCCAAACGCTTCGCCGCGGCCGGCTGCAATGTGGTCCTCAATGGCTTCGGCGATGCCCGCGAAATCGCCGCCCAGCGAGAGCAGATCGAACGCGAGCATTGCGTACGCACGCTCTATTGCAGTGCCGACCTGAGCAACCCTGGAGAGATTGCGCACATGCTCGCGGCCAGCTTCGACGCGTTTGGCACGGTGGACATTCTGGTGAACAACGCCGTGGTCCGCCATACTGCGCCCGTGGAAGATTTCCCCCCGGAAGCCTGGGATCGCGGCGTCGCGGTGAACCTTTCGGCCGCGTTCCATACCATTCGCCTCGCCTTGCCCGGCATGCGCAAGAAGGGCTGGGGCCGCATCGTCAACGTGTCGTCGATTTATGGCTTGATCGGCACAACCAACCGCATCAATTACGTGACCACCAAGACCGCGCTCATCGGGATGACTCGCGCTGTCGCGCTGGAGACCCGTGGGCAGGACATCACCTGCAACGCCGTCTGCCCGGGCACGGTCGAAACGCCAGTTCATGAGAAAAGGATTCAAGAGATGATGGCAACGCAAGGCCTGTCCCAAGCGGAGGCCCAAAGCCAGTTTCTGGCAAACAAGCAGCCGGGCGGACGATTTATTACCGCCGAAGACGTCGCAGCCCTGATTCTGTTCCTCTGCGGTCCGGAGAGCCGCGACATTACAGGCGCCGCGCTGCCGATCGACGGCGGATGGTCCATCCATTGAGCGCCCTCTCCTCGGAGCTCGCGGCCTGGGCCGCCGCATTGCGTTTCGAAGACCTGCCTGAAGACGTGGTAGCCGCGACCAAGTTGCGCGTCATGGATGTCATCGGCCTGTCGCTCGCCGGCGCCGAGACACCGTTCGGCCGATCAGTGCGGCAAGCCGCGTTGGCAATTTCACCGCAAGGCTCCTGTCGCATTCTCGGATTTGGCGATCGGGTCGGCGTAACGGCGGCCGCTTTCGCGAACGGCGCTTTCTCCCAAGCGCTCGAATACGACGACACGCACAACGAGTCCATCGTTCACATGAGCAGTCCGGCCGTGGCGGCGGCGCTCGCGTTGTCGGAATTCACTCCACTTTCGGGTCGCGATCTGATCACCGCCGTCGCACTCGGCAACGAAGTCTCCTGCCGCGTAGGCAGCGTTTCCTCCGGCGAATTGCACAAGCGCGGCTTCCATCCCACCGGTGTCTTCGCCACCTTCGGCGCGTCTTATCTCGCCTGCCGTCTGCTGGATCTGGACGCCGGCGCCATGGCACGTGCCGCCGGAATCGCAGGCAGCTTCGCCTCCGGGCTGCTGGAATGCTGGGTGGACGGCACCCAAACCAAGTTCCTGCATCCGGGATGGTCCGCGCAGAGCGGCATCGTCGCCGCGCTGCTGGCGCGCTCCGGCGTCACCGGCCCGGCCCAGGTTTTCGAAGGCCGCTTCGGCCTGTTCTCCTCGCACGTGCAGGACGCCAACGCGCATCGCGATTTCAGCCGCATCCACGACCGCCTCGGCGTCCACTGGGAGAGCCGTAATTCGTCCTTCAAGCCGTACCCCGCCGCACACGTGATCCATCCCTACATCGACGCGATCCTGAGCCTCCGCCTCAAGCACGCCATCCAACCCGCCGATGTCGAGCGCATCGACTGCCCGGTCACCGCCTTTATTGTCGGCATCGTCTGTGAGCCAACTGCCGAAAAATTCGCGCCCGCTTCCGATTCGCACGGCCGCGTCAGCCTGCAGTACAGCCTGGCAGAAGCACTCTACTTCGGCGTGCTCGGCAAGAACGCCTATGCGCCCAACAGCCTCACCAGCCCGGACATCCTCGCGCTCGCCCGCAAAGTCCACTATTACGTCGACCCCACCTATCCCGGCCCCGGCCGCTTCAAAGGCGCGGTGAAAATCACCCTGAATGACGGCCGCAGTTTCGAAGAGATCGAGGAGTATAACCGCGGCTCGGCCGAGAACCCGATGACCTACGACGAACTGCGCGCCAAGTTCGACGAAAACGCGAGCGGACTGCTCCCCGAAGCCGTGCGGACACAGCTCGCCGACGATATCCAGCGGCTCGATCTACTCCCCGACGCGAGTCACCTGGTTAACCTCGCGGTGAATCGTTCTTGAGCTAGCTGGCATCGAATGTTCTGTACAATTGAGGAGTATCGAAATGCCACAAGCCACCAGTGTCATCACTCCAACTCGCTTCGAGCAGGGACTCACTTACGCCGGATTTCTCGCGGGCGCTACGGTCAATCGCGATAAGTTCGAGCAGTACTACAACGACTCCGCCCTGACGCCCGACGACATCGCCTTCTTCAAGAAGGCCGCAGCGCTGCCGAATGGACCGAAGAAGGCTGTGGCCATCGCCGAGGCCTGGTGCGGCGACGTCTACCGCGAGCTCCCCACCCTGGCGCGCATCGCCGAAGCCGCCGCGATCGAGCTGCGCGTCTTCCTCCGCGACGAGAATCCGGACATCATGGACGAGTTCCTGAGCAACAACGGAAAGTCGCGGGCCATCCCGGTGTTCGTGTTCTACACGAACGACCTGCAGTACATTACGCACTTCACCGAGCGCTCCGCCAACGCGCACTCCGAACTGGCGGCGATTTCCGATCAGATCAAAGCCGAACAGAACCTGCCGAAAACCGCCACGTTCGCAACGCTTCCGGAAGCTGAGCGCCAGGTCTTCTTGCGAGCTCTGATCGCGCAAATCGTTCCGCGCTTCCCGCGGTGGCGGAAGGAGTCCATTCAGGAAATGCGCCAGCTTCTCGCGACGGCGCTGAGCCTGCCGAACGCCGGCTGAACGGACGCGACGATGAAGCCTGTTGTTTACACTATCCGCGGTTGCGACGCTTGCGTGAAGCTTTTGAAGAAGTGGGACTCCGAAGGCCTGGCTTACGACGAACGGCGCGTGGAGCTGGACCAGGCGGTTATGGACGAAGCACGCAAATTCGGCGACATGGTGCCGATCGTCGTCTGGCCCGACGGCCGCGTGGAACAGGGTTTCGAAGGCAACCTCGGCTGCTTCATCATCTGACGGGCGCGCCGTTGGCCAGATACAACTCCACTTTCGCCTTCACCGTGCGTCGATCCAATCCCATCCGCCGCGCGGCTTCCTCATAACTGCCGGTCAAACGATAGACCAGCGCCGCATAGTGCGCCACTAATTGGTCCGCCGTCAATGCGCCCGCGCGGAATCGTTCGAAGAATTCGTCGTCCGGCGCGGCGTCATCGGCTTGCACCAGCGGCTGATAGGAACGCCGGATGATCACGTTGCGCACGCATTGCTCCAGTTCACGATAATTGCCCGGCCAGGCGTAGTCGCCCGGAAGGTTCGCTTGGATCCAGTCCTCCACTTCCGGCAAACACTGCGCGGCATCTTCGCCCACCGTCCGCAGCGTCATGTAGTGCAACAGCTCATGCAGCACGCCCGGCGATTCGCGAATCTGCTCGGCCAGCGACGGCGTCTGGATCAGGTCCGCGCAAAGCCGGTAGTAAAGGTCCTCGCGAAAGCGCCCCGCGCGAATCTCGGCGGTCAAGTCGCGGTTCGTGGCGGCGATCAACTTCCCATGAAACTTCCGAGGCGTCGTATCGCCCACCGGCGAAAACAGCCGCGTTTCGATCACCCGCAGCAACTTCACTTGGATAGCCAGATCCAACTCGCCCAATTCATCCAGGAATACAGAGCCTGAATCCGGACAAGCCTCCAGCCATCCCTTGCGATCGCCGATTGCGCCGGTGAACGATCCGCGGCGATGCCCAAACAGTTCCGACTCAATCAAGGTCGGCGAGAGCGCGGCGATGTTGATCGCCAGAAAACCCTCCCCTGGCCCATCTTGAAACTCCATGCGCTCCGGATCGAATGGCACATACCGCGATCCGGCGATCGCCCGCGCGATCAGCTCCTTGCCCGTTCCCGACGGCCCGGTAATCAGCGTCGGAAACTCGCCCATCCGGCGGTACAGCGCGTGCCGGTAGCGCCGCATGTCGTGCGTGAAGATTGACTGCCAGACGCTGGCCCGCAATCGCGCCGCCGGCATCGAATTGCCGATGATGTTGTCGTAGATGTGATGAAACGCCCGCTGAATCTGACGGAAGCACGCGAACACATGCGCCGGCTCCAGCGTGCTCTCCAGGCGCTTCCCCGCGATCCGGCACAAACGGTTCCAGTCCGCCAGGAATTCCCGATAGAAGCGCCATTTCCCACGCGCGGCCACGAAATGGCTGTGATAGCGCTGGTACAGCAGGTAGTGGATGCTCTCTTCATAGATCGTCCACTCCTCCGTGCTGACTTCCGTCGCCTCCTCCAGCCGCGAGTACAATTCGTCGATCCGTGCGCTGAGCTTCTCGTAGATCAGCGTCACGTTCGGCGGCGTCGCTTCCGGATCGCTGACCGAGGCGCTCCAAACCGGCCCGCCCGGCACGAACTCGCGCCCCAGGATGGCTTCTTCCAACGCCACCCGTTCGGGCAAAAACGGATTACAATAGGCCAGCCCGGCGACGGATGCAAGAAGATGGCGGTCGCGAATTGAAAACGAACCCATATACATAAATCGTACATATATATTCGTTTGATGTACAATCCGGTTAGCGATGGGCCAGCCGGATGTACGCTAGGTGATTGATAAATAGCAGTTTTCCGACCTAATCGACTGGCAGCTGAAATGCCGATATCAAGGCATGGCGAACGAAATGAACCAAGCCCGATCCCACGGATACGCCGCGCTGCTCGCAGACGCGCCGTTTGAAGCTTTCTTGTGGACGCAGTTCCTGGGCGCGTTCAACGACAACGTCTATAAGATGATCGTGTCGGTGGGCGCAGTCGAGCTCGCCGCTAACCAACTGCTTGGCGCACGCTATCTCGCGCTCGCCGGCGCGGTCTTCGTTCTGCCATTCCTGCTCTTCGCCGGATACGCCGGCCAGCTCGCCGACTGGTACAGCAAGACACGCGTGCTGCAGGTGACCAAGGCGTTCGAGATTGTCATCATGGGCGTCGGCATGGCCGCGCTCGCGTTGCACAGCCTGAATCTTCTGCTGCTGGTGCTGTTCCTTCTCGCCGCTCAGGCCAACTTCTTCAGCCCGGCCAAGTACGGAATCCTTCCCGAAATGCTGGAAGAAGCTCAGTTGACGCGCGCCAACGGCCTGCTGGAGCTGACCACTTTCGCGGCCATCGTGCTGGGAACGAGCGTCGGATCGTTCCTGTTCGCTCGGTGGAAGGGCGAGCCGCTCGTCCTCGGCGCCGTGCTGCTCGCCATCGCTGTCGTCGGATCGCTGACTAGTTTCTTCATCCGCAAGGTCCCGGCTTCGGGTTCCACCGAACCGTTTCATTGGAACCCGTTCGGCGAGATCTGGTCCGGGACGAAGGAGCTTTATCGCGACCGTCCTATGTGGCTGACGGTCCTCGGCATTTCGTATTTCTGGTTCGTCGGCGCTCTGTTCCAGCTCACCGTCATCCTGGACGGCAGCGAGTCACTGCACCTATCGGAAACCCACACGGGTCTGCTGGTCACCGCGCTCGCCGTTGGTATTGGCCTAGGCAGCATCGCCGCGGGATGGCTTTCGGGCGACCGCGTCGAGGTCGGGCTGGTGCCCATCGGTGCCGCCGTGCTCGGCCTGTGCTCGGTCCTGCTCGGCTCCGCCCACTCGTTCGGCTCGACTGTAGTCTGGCTGGCCTGCGCCGGATTTGCCGGCGGCCTCTTCATTGTGCCGCTTAACGCCTTCCTACAAGACCGCGCCGCGCCGGAAGAAAAAGGCCGGCTGCTCGCCACCAACAATTTCTTGAACATGTTTGGAGTGATCGCGGCTTCCGGCGTGCTCTACCTTGCGCACGACCTTCTGCACTGGACCCCCGCGCACATCCTGGCCGGCGCGGGCGTTCTGACGCTCGCCGCCACGCTCTACATCACCTGGATCGTGCCGGCATCCCTGCTGCGCCTGCTGATTCGGGCGTTCACTCAGGTCTTCTTCCGCATTCGCGTGGTCGGCGCGGAAAATTTGCCGCGCAAAGGCGCCGCGCTCATCGTCTCCAATCATGTCTCCTACGCCGACGCGATTCTGATCGGCTGCGTCAGCCCCCGCCTGATCCGTTTCCTGATGTGGCAGCCCTTGTATGAGAACAAATGGCTGAATCCCGTGTGCCGCCTCTTTGATACCATCCCGGTGGCGCAGGGCTCTGCGAAGGAAGCATTACGCGCGCTGCGCCGCGCTCACGCCGAACTCGAAAACGGCCAGATGGTGTGCATCTTCCCCGAAGGCGAAATAACGCGCACGTCCCACGTGAGGCCCTTCGAACGCGGCGTCGAACTAATCACACGCGGTCTAGACGAAACGCCCGTGGTTCCCATCTTTCTCGACGGCCTGTGGGGGCACGCGCTCAGCCTCAAAGGTGGACGAACATTTGCGTCGCCCCTTCGCCTGCGGCAGCAAGTAACCGTGTACATCGGCGCGCCGCTCGCGGCCAGCACGCCGGCCGACCAGCTCCACCAGCGCGTGCTCGAACTCGGCTCCCAAGCGGTCGAATGCCGGAAGGATGCGAAGACAACGCTCTCGCGCGGCTTCATCGCCGCCGCCAGGCGCCACTGGCGTTCGCCCGCGCTGGTCGATTCCACGGGCCGCGACCTGAGCTTCGGCGATGCGCTCACCGCGTCGCTACTGTTCAAGAACTGGATCACCAAGAACTGCACCGAGTCCCGCTGCGTCGGCCTCCTCTTCCCGGCTTCGGTTGGCGGGGCGCTTGCCAACCTGGGCGTAACGCTCGCAGGCAAAGCCTCGGTGAACCTCAACTTCACGGCTGGCGACGGCGCGATGCGTCATGCCATCCAAGCTTGCGGCGTCGAAACGATCTTGACGTCGCGCGCGTTCACGGAAAAGGCCAAATTGCCCGATCTGCCCGGCCTTGTTTTCCTTGAAGACCTGCAGGCGCAATTCACGCCCGCCCGCAAACTTCTGGCCATGTTGGCCGCGCGCCTTCTTCCTTCATCGCGCCTGGCTGCGCGCGTAAAGCCCGACGACATGGCCGCGGTCATATTCTCCAGCGGCAGCACCGGAACACCCAAAGGCGTCATGCTCTCGCACTGGAACCTCATTGCCAACACCCAGGCCACCGCTCAGGTTTATTCGGTCAGCCCGCGCGACTGCATGTTAGGCGTCCTCCCCTTCTTCCACTCGTTCGGCTACACCTACACGCTCTGGTTCCCGCTGCTCAATGGGTTCAAAGCCGTATTTCACAGCAATCCCACCGAGGCCAAGATCATCGGCGAACTCGCGGCCGCGCATCATCCCACGCTGTTCCTTTCTACTCCGACTTTCTGCTTGAGCTACCTGCGCAAGTGCACCCGCGAGCAGCTTTCCAGCATCCGCTATCTGTTGGTCGGTGCCGAAAAGCTGCGCCCGGCGCTGGCCGCATCGTTCGAAGAGAAGTTCGGCGTGACGCCGCTCGAAGGCTACGGCTGCACGGAAATGGGCCCTGCGGTTTCAGTCAATGCCGGCGACAAGGACCGTGGCGGCTATCAGGCTGGCACCGTCGGCCGGCCGCTGCCCTACGTTTCGATTCGGATCGTGAACCCCGACTCCTTCGAGACTCTGCCTGCGGGAGAGACTGGCCTCCTACTGGTGAACGGCCCAAGCCGTATGCTGGGTTATCTCGGCGACGCCGAGCGAACCGCGCAAGCGCTCCACTCCGGCTACTACATCACCGGCGACCTGGCCTTCGTCGACGCTCAAGGATTCATCCACATTGTCGACCGCCTCTCCCGCTTCAGCAAGATTGCCGGCGAAATGGTGCCGCACCTGAAGATCGAAGAAGCGCTGGCGGAACTGGTCGGCGCTGGCCACTGCGTCGTGACCGGCGTCCCCGACGAGCGCCGCGGCGAGCGGCTGGCGGTACTGTACGCAACCAGCCGCTTCACGCCCACCGAAATGATCGCGCACCTGGAGGCCGCCGGCCTTCCGGCATTGTGGATCCCCAAACGCGACCAGTTCATCCCAGTGGACACGATCCCGACGCTCGGTAGCGGTAAAGTCGATTTAGTCACGGCTCGATCGATCGCGCTAGAGAACCTGAAAACCGAGGCGGTCAGCTAATGAAGCCCGACCGCGCCAACCAAATGTATTGGATCGGCGGCCTCGCCCTCCTCTCAGCGTCGCTTTTCTTGTTCGTGCCGCCCATCCCGCAGAGCGAAGCCTACCACCTCTTCGCTGATGGCCGGACCATCTTTGGGATACCGAACTTCTGGAACGTGGCCTCCAATCTTCCCTTCGCGGCCGTGGGATTACTTGGTCTGTGGAAGCTGCACGGAACGGTAAATCGCGTGCTGTTTGCCGGCGTTTTCTTGACTTGCTTTGGATCCTCTTACTATCACTGGGCGCCGGACGACGCCCGTTTGGTTTGGGACCGCCTGCCGATGACCGTGGTCTTCATGTCGTTCCTGACTTCCATCGTCGTCCACGATTCGCCGACTCGTGCGACTGTCAGGACACTCGCACTCCTGGTTGCCTGTGGCGTGAGCAGCGTCGTCTGGTGGATCGCGGCCAACGATTTGCGCCCGTACCTTCTCGTCCAGTTCATACCGATGTTGGTCGTCATTCCCAGCCTTCGGCGTGCCCCTGGCAGAACAATGCTGCTCGCGGTCATGGCGCTTTACACACTTGCGAAGTTGTCGGAGCTGTGCGATCAGGGCGTCTATTCGGTTCTTTCAATCAGCGGTCACACATGCAAGCATCTCCTGGCCGCCCTCGCGGCTTACTATATGTACCGGTGGCAACTACGCGCTGACTCCAGGGCAGCAAGCGAAGCTTCAGCGTCCGTAAATGTTGGTGATACGTTGCGAGCCGTATCGAACTAGCGGAGGTGTCCCATGACCGTTCTCATCTTCGCTGTGATCTTAGTGGTGGTACTCGTGCTGTGGAGAAGACTGCGCGATCTGGAGGAGACGGTACGGAGGGATGACAACATCATCGCCGACCTGGTGCGGCGCGTTTGGTCCCTTGAAAACGCGCGGCCCTCGCAGCCGGCGATCGAAGCGCCCGTTTCCGCAGCACAACTGGAACTGCTTCCCATCGAGCAAACCGCGATGGTCGAAGAAGCGCTGCCCGCCACTCCCCCGCCCCTACCGATCTTCGTGCAACAAGCGCCCGAGCCTGCACCGGAACCATCGCAGGACACCTGGCGCGACCGCGCCCGCCAGAGCATGGGCGGCGGCGAATGGGAGGCGGTGGTCGGAGGAAGTTGGCTGAACAAATTGGGCGTGCTGGTGCTCGTCATCGGCATCGCGCTGCTTTTGGGTTACGAGTTCACGCGCGTCGGCCCCGGCGGGCGCGTCGCTATTGGCTTTGCCACGGGTCTGGTCATGCTGGCGGCCGGCGCGCTGGTCGAACGCAAGCCGGTCTATGCGATCTTCGCGCGCGGACTGCTGGGCGGCGGCTGGGCCGCTCTTTATTTCACGACCTACGCGATGCACGCGCTGCCCGCCGCCCGCATCATCGACGATCCGTATCTCGCGAGCGTGCTGCTGTTGGCCGTTTCGGCGGCGATGATTCTCCACTCGCTGCGCTACAAGTCGCAAACCGTCAGCGGCCTCGCGTACTTCATTGCCTTCGCCACTCTGGCCCTCAGCGATAGCACGCCGTTTTCGGTTTTGGCCCTGGTGCCGTTAGCCGGCTCGCTTCTCTTCCTGGCCTACCGGTTCAACTGGGAGAAGATGGCGGTCTTCGGATTGTTTGCCACCTATGCCACGTGCGCGTCTCGGCCTGACACGGGCGCTCCGCTTGCCTCTACACAGGCGCTCTTTGGCGCATACTGGCTACTGTTCGAAGCGTTCGATTTGCTGAGCCTCCGGCGTCGCATCGACGGCTGGCGAGCGGAGTCGTTCATCCTGCCCGGCAACGCTCTCGGATTCCTGGCGCTGTCGCTCGTAAAATGGCACCGCCTGGCCCCGGCGCATTTGCACCTTGCGCTGGCTGGCGGCGCGGGACTGTATCTTGTGAGCGCGCTGCTGCGTGTGCACCTACGACCTCCATCGGGGTTCACCGCCGGCGTAGGCCCGCTCTCCCGGATGGCTGAAGGCAGCTACGAAGGTCCCATCACACTGGCAGCAGCCTTAGCAGCGGCGGCCATCGTTCGCGGCACGGCAGGCGAATGGATCAACCTGGGTCTTCTCATCGAGGGCGAAGTACTCTTCCTGGCCGGATTCTTCTTCGGGCAAAAGTATCTGCGCGGTTTGGCGGGCGCTGTGTTCACGGGTGCCGTCGGCAATCTGCTCTTGACCGATCGGTGGCGCGGCCACAACATCACGCTGGCGGGCTATCACTGGGCCGAACCTGCGCCCGTCGCGCTGCTGGCGGCTGCAACGTTCTATCTCAACCGTCTGCTGCGCGTCGCCGAAGGCGCGCTTTACACCTGGGTAGCCGCCGGGCTGGTGACTCTGGTGATCGGCGTGGAAACCCCGGATGCCTATCTCGCGGTCGCCTGGCTCATCTTCGGCGCGATCCTTCTTGAACTGGGCCTCCGCACGCGCGCCGCCGAGTTCCGCTGGCAATCCTACTTCGCATCCACCTTGGGCTTCCTGAACATGTTTTGGCTGCATGTCGTGGGCGTTCACAAAGGATCGCCGCCTGCTGCGGCCGTCTCGCTTGGCGTTGTGACGGTGCTGTGCTGCGCAATGTCCTGGCGCGTGTTTCGCACACTGCCCGGCCACCTGGAGGACGTAGAGCGCGGTTGGTGCCGCGACCTGTACGCGGCAGCCGGGACGCTGTTTGCCCTGACGCTCGCGTGGCTCGAATTGCCGCCCGCGCTCGTCGCTCTGGCATGGGCCGTCATCGGCCTTGTACTGCTTGAGATCGGATTCGGCGCATCGCTAGGGCGCTTCCGCTTGTGGGGCAACCTGGTCGCCGCGGCCGTGTGCGGCCGACTGTTTCTTGCCAACTTCACCGAGTTGGGCGACACACTGCACATCTCGCATCGCGTGCTGACCGTCGTGCCGATTATCGTCTCTCAGTACTACGCCTGGTGGCGTTACCGCCAGTCGCCTGCCGGCGGATGGGAACATAACCTCGCCCGGCTCTATCTGTACGCTCCGGCGGTGCTCGCTGTCGCGCTCGCGCGATTTGAACTCGGCCGGACGCTCGCCGTCACTGGCTGGGCTGTGTTCGGGCTCGCGCTATATTACTTCGGCTTGGCGCGCAATCTCGAGGACCTACGCTGGCAAAGCTACGCAATTGCCGCGCTGTCGTTCTGGCGAAGCTGGAACACCAACTTCTATATCCCGGAGAGCCTCGGCGGCATCGGTGCGCGCGTCGCCACCGGCGCCGTCGTCATTGCCTGCTTCTACGCCGCACTGCTGCTCTCGCCCCGCACCTCCGCAGAACGCGAAACCGGACGTGCTCGCGCGTTCTACTGCCTGCTGGCGACAGTGCTGCTGGCCGTCCTGCTGTTCTACGAAGTCTCGGGCGGCGTACTCACAATGGCTTGGGGCGCGGAGGCCCTGGCGCTACTGGCAGCCGGCTTTCCTCTGCGCGACCGCTTCCAGCGGCTGAGCGGCCTGGCGCTGTTTCTGCTCTGCGTGCTCAAGCTGTTCCTATATGATTTGCGCGAGCTGCAAACCATCAACCGGATTCTCTCTTTCATCGTGCTGGGCGCGATCCTGGTGGGCGTTTCCTGGATCTACACGCGCTTTCGCGACCGCATCCAGCGGTATTTGTGAGGCCTCTCATGTCGAGAATGCCGTTCTTCGCGGTGTTGGCCCTGATGATCGGTTGTGGAGTGGTGGTCTCGCTCGGCAAGCCCGATCCGGAGGTAAGCTTGGATTCGGCGCGCCAGATCTGGTCCGACGTTCTGCGCGACGCCGACGATCTGGGGCTTCAGTTCACGCGCGTGCCGGCGTACCAGGAGATGCAGCTCGGCGACCAACTGGCGGCGGAGGTGGGACGCTGGGGCAAGGAGGATCCGGACGCGACCCGATATGTCGCCGCCGTTGGAGCACGGCTCGTGCCCGGCGTCAACCGCAAGGCCATCCGCTACCACTTCCACGTCCTTCAATCGCCGGCCATCAATGCCTTCGCGCTACCCGGCGGGCAGATCTACGTGATGAGCGGCATGCTGGATTTTCTCCAGTCGGAGTCCGAACTGGCCGCCGTGCTGGGCCACGAGATGTCGCACGTAGACCTTCGGCACTGCATCGAGCAGTATCAATACCAGCTTGCTCTAAAGAAAGTGGGAGCGGGCGATGTGGGCGCCATCGCGGGTCTTGCCCACGTGCTTGTCTCCATCGGTTACCGGCAAGACCAGGAGTTGGAGGCCGATCTTTCAGGCCAGCGGTTGGCCGTCCAAGCGGGCTACGATCCCGACGCGGCTGCAGCCGTGTTCCAACGGATGCAGGTGAAGCTCCACGAAAACTCTCCGCGACCTGCAGCGACTCCCGGCGGCGAACTTTCGCAAGCCATCGGCGACGCGCTGGGTTCTTACTTCCGCATGCATCCACCGTCGGCGGAACGGGCTCATCAGTTGTTGGAGATGGCAGCACGCGACCGGCGGGCGCTGGCGGGCCGCGTGGTCTACAAGGGCGTCCGGAACTATCACGAGCGAGTGGCGCGAAGCGAGCATGAGTTCATCGAGGAACAACACGTCGAGTAACCGCCCTGGCCTTTACTCCGGCTGGAACTCAGCGGTTCCGCATTCCACCTTGGACAGGCAGTCCATGATCTCGCTCGCCAGAAATTGCACCTGCGGCTCCTTAAGGACACTCGTATGACCGCCTGGAATCGCGCGCACTTCCGCGCCCTCCCCGGCCAATTGTAGCCATTGATTGTCCAGAGGGCGTGCTTCACCGCTCGAGTCTGTACCGTGGAAGAGAACGACTTTCCCTGGATAGAACTGAGGTACGTAGTGCACCGCGGCAAACCAATTGATATCGTAGGCGCGCTGAAGGAACCTCGGTACTGGCCGGTGGAGGGCGTCCAGAAGCGTGTAGGCAGTTCTGAGAAGGCGCGCTCTCAACTTCATTCTTACAAAACCGGACCCGCCCGGGCTGAAGACACTGGTCATATGCGTCGCCAGCCGCGAAGGCTGCCGAGGGCGTCCGCTTTCGTTGGCATCCTCGATCAGGCGAGATCCGGCCGCGGCCATCTGCCGGTTGTCGATCAGGCCAACCAATCCGAGGCGAGCGCCCTGGGCATGCAGCTGCCGGGCCATCTCAAACGCGACTAGGCCGCCGAAGGAGAAGCCAATCAAGTGATACGGTCCATTGGGATGCTGGGCTTGAATCTCGCGTATGTAGTATTTCGCCATCTCCTCGACCCGGGTGTAGGCGCCTGGGTGTCCCAGAAGCGCCTCCGAGAGGACTCCGTACGCAGGTTGATCCGGTTCCAGCCGCCGTACCAACTGGTGAAAGTTCCAAACATTGCCGTCCACGCCATGGATCAGAAACAATGGTTCCCTGGCCCCTTCCCGCCGGAGGGGGACCACGGACGACAGTTGCACTGCGCCGCCGGAACCGGCGGCCTCCTGTGCGTCTGAGGCCGGATCGCTCGACTCGCCAGCGCCCGGCGCGCCGGCCGTCGGCTCAAATACGCCACCGTCCCGAGCAGCGCGATCAGCGAAGGTCATGTGCCGGAGGCGGCTGAAGACGCGCGCCAGAAAGCCCCGGTCCGGCCAAGGCAGCTGAAGAAGATCCCGTGCAAGTTCCGGATCTTCCCAAGGTACATCGTGGAAGGCGGAGGACCGCGTCGCGATGGCGCGGTCCCAATGCCACGCCTGGGGAAAGTAGGTGATGGTGTCCAGTCGCGTTACTGGGGATGTTACCTCGAGCGGTTCGCCGGTGAGCTTTGCTCGCAGGGCCTCCACCAGATCGCGCCCTTCTCCGAGCTGGAGGTGACACAGCGGAGTTAACCTCGGATTCATCTCGATGAGATAGGCCGCACCGGTGCCCTCCTCGAGAACAAAGTCCAAACCGAAGAACCCCGATAAGCCCAAGCGGCCGGCCAACTTCTTCGCCGCGAACTGCATCTCCGGATTGTCGATGACGCGCGCCACTGTGGCCGCGCCCGTATCTCCCTGTGCGTGCAGGACCTCGACATGAATGGCGGCGAGCACATTCCCTTCCCAGCAAAATAACCCGCTGTTCGCCGGAACACCTCGAATAAACTGCTGCTCGATCACATGGGACCCGTGTTTGCGCCAGGGCCAGAAAGAGAAGGACTCACGGTCCACCAGCACGCGCTTGAAGGCGCGCGTGTGACTGAGCGGCTTGGAAAGCAGCAGGTAGTCTCGCTTGGCTTCCTCCGGGTCGCGGGCAATCTTCACGCCGTGCCCGCCCCAGCTCCCATCCGCTTTCAATAGCCACGGAGGCGCCTGGCGGGCGCGGAGAGACTCAAGATCGATCGGAGACTGGATGGCAGTAGTCTCCGGAATGCGGATTCCCTCCTCCCGTGCTATTTCAAGGAGGGGGAAGCGCGCGGAAACAATGGAGTAGCTTGCGGGGGAACCCAAGGAGCGTTGAATTAGTGGGGTAACGTCCATGCCGAGCGCTTCGGGCCCGGCTGCATGCAGCTCATGCAGATGTTGCACCGCGCGGTCATCGCTGGGAACAATAAGGTCGGGCTGGAACTCGCGAATCGCATTGGCCAGGGAAACCAACGGACGGCGCGGGCTGTAATGAAACCTGTATTGAACCGACGCAGTCTTCCGCAAAGGATGGCCGCGGCGTGGGTAAACCGCCGCCACCTCACAACCTGCGCGGGTCAGGGCCATTGACAGACGGGAGGCGCAAGCCCACCAAGTCGTGTTGGTGATCAGGACTTTTGGAACCACAATGAACGGTTTCCGCGGATGCTGCCGATCCTCAAATCGTAAGCTTTCTCCGGCACATCCGCAAGATATCAAACCCTGTAAGCCGTCCTAGGAGATCTGCTAGTACTAGATACGGCAAGTGGCCATTGAAACGACCACACTCCAAATGGTATTCAATTAGGTTACAGGATATTCTACCTAACTTCCCTCCATGGTTGACGTTGCTATCGTCGGATCGGGGCCGTATGGACTGTCTCTTGCGGCGCATCTCAAAGAGCTGGGGGTCGAGTTTCGCATCTTTGGGCGTCCGATGGAGACTTGGCTGGAACACATGCCCTCCGGTATGCGGCTGAAATCGGAGGGCTTCGCCTCCACGCTGCACGACCCGCGTTCGATATTCACGCTCGGCCGGTATTGCGAGGAGCAAGGTCTGGCGTATGCGGACATCGGGCTCCCCATCCCCTTGGACACGTTTACGGATTACGGTTTGGAGTTTCAGAAACGGCTTGTGCCAAACCTGGAAGTGAAGTTTGTGGAAGCCGTGAGCCGGTCCTCTTCGGGATTCCAGTTGTTCCTGAGCAACGGAGAAACCGCCTCGGCACGCAGGCTGATCATGGCTGTTGGCCTGAGTTACTTCGAATACGTTCCACCGGCGCTTTCGACTCTCCCGGAAGAGTTGGCGACACACAGCTCGAAACATCGGACCTTCAATGAGTTCCAGGGGCGGGATGTCGTTGTCGTGGGCGCGGGAGCTTCGGCGGCCGATGTGGCAGCCGCATTGCTAGATGCGGGAGCCCGCGTGCAGATTGTCGCGCGAGAATCCGTCTTCCGGTTTCACGACCCGCCGGGGCCGATTCCCAGGCCCCTGCTGGAGCGGATGCAGGCGCCAATGACCGGCTTGGGCCCAGGTTGGCGGTCGTGGATGTGCGTTAAAGCGCCTTTGCTATTCCGCCAGATGCCGGAGTGGTTCCGCCTGAAAGTGGTGCGCAAACACCTGGGCCCGGCGGGAGGGTATACGGTGAAGGACCAGGTGACCGGACAGGCCTCCTTTCACTTGGGCTTCAAGATCACCCAAGCGGCCGCACAGAACGGACAGGTGCGCCTGCGCTTAACCGGCCGGGATGGAAGCAGCCGAGAGCTGGCGGCCGATCATGTCATTGCGGCGACCGGTTACACCACCGATCTGCGGCGGATCCCGTTCCTCAAGGCCGACACGTTGACCCAAATCCGGTCCGTAGAGAACGCGCCGGTGCTGTCGTCGAACTTTGAATCGTCCTTACCTGGTTTGTTTTTCATTGGCGCCGCGTCGGCCAATACCTTCGGGCCCCTCGCAAGATTCGCGTATGGAGCCGGATTCGCGTCCCGGCGACTTAGCAGGCACCTGGCACGGCTGGCGCGGCCGTCCATTCCCGCCAGCGAGCAAAGTTCCCGGGTCGCATAACAGCCACACGCTTCTACACCGTCCGTCATCTGCAAGCTCCATCGCACTAGGGTTACCGCTTTAATCACATCCGGAGAGCGCCAGGCAACCGGCGCCAGAGCCAATCGCGGTCATCAACTACCTATTAGCGGTTCACATGAACCCGATGGGAAGATACTGAATCCTGACGCCGCCAATTCGATTTGGTCGACGGAGGACACGGTCCACAGCCGGATAAGAAACAACTAAGAGTTCGCCCGACTTCCATTGAACAGTGATGCCGTCGTCGCCCACGATGGCTAAGCCGGCTACGGTGCCGGCCGGTAATCGCGCGGAGCTGGGCCAGATCGACACATACGTGACTGAGGGACAGTAAGCCTCTGGCGGCGTGCATTTCCTGGCGAAACGAATTGCTTTCGAGCGTCCGTTGGGGCTTCGCACCTCGCTTATCACAGAGTTCTTGCAGAACAGACCACAATTTGTCAGCACCGCGAAATAGACGGTAACTGCGACCGCCGCGAAACCCGTTATTAACAGCGCGGTCAAGCGAACGATGCTACGGCCGCCGGACCCACGCGCGTGAGATGCAGCGTCCATGATCAACTATTCATTCAGCAGCTTGATGTCCTTGACCGGCGGGGGCGCGGGGACGCTTTCCAGATAGGCGTGGATGTCGACGAGGTCCTTCTCTGGAACCACCTTCTCGGTGAACGGCGGCATGCTGCCTTTGGGATGCCGCACGTAGGCGATCAGGGCAGCGGTGGAGATGGGATGCGGCGCGAGCTTGGCTCCGGCACCGCCGCCTTGGCCCTCGTAGCCGTGGCAGGTGTAGCAGCCCAGTCTCACAAAGAGATGCTTGCCGTTCTTGGCGTCGCCTGATTGCGCGGCGAGCGATGTGGCGGTCAGCAGGCCAACGAAGATGAGATTGCGAATCATGGCGCGTTTCACCTCGGCTGCGTGACGACGTCGATCAGATATGGATCGCCGCGCTTGACGACTTCGATTCCGCGCCGGATGGCGGGGCCGAGATCGTTCGGATCGGAGATCGGGCCGGAGGCATCGACGCCCATACTCTTCGCAAGCATCGCGTAATTGATGTTGGGATCCTCGATGGCGGTTCCGATCTTGCATTTGTCAACGTCGATGCCACGATTGTGCTGGTTCGCGACGCGCTGCAGCTGCATGATCTCCTGATGATAGGCGCGGTTGTTGTGCACCAGCGTCAGCAGCGGGATGCGGTGATGCGCGGCGGTCCAGAGAACTCCGTTGCCCATCATGAGGTCGCCGTCGGATTGGATGGACACGCTGATACGGCCGTGCTTCTTGTTCGCGATGGCCGCTCCCACCGTCGCCGGGGCGAGATAGCCGACGCCTTCGCCGCCCGCGCCGCCGATGAAGTGATAGTGCTTGTTCATGTCCCAAAGGCGCAGCGGCCAGTTGCTCACCCAGAACGGATCGGACACAAAGGACCAATCTTCGTCCTTGATCTGGCCCCAGATTTCGGCGGCTAACCGCGCTGTCGCAATCGGGCTGGCGTCCCAGGCGTAGGAGGCGGCTATCCGGGTCTGATCGTGCGCCTGGCGACTGGCTTCGGCGAGTTTGGCGGCACGTGCCTGGATGGCCTGCTTACGGTCGTCGGTGAGCTGCCGCTTGACGGATTCGATTAAGGCCGGTAGTGTGGCTTCGGCATCGGCGGGGATAGACAGGTCGACGTCTTCGAAGCGCTGGAAGTTCTGATAGTTGCTCTTGTAGAAAAGGTCGGACGAGTTGATGCTGACCAGCTTCGTGCCCGGTTTGATGATGGAGCGCGGGATCACGCGCGTTTGCCCCGCGAGTGCGTGCACGACGCCGAAAAAGTCGTAAACTTCCAGGCCGACGATCAGGTCGGCATTGGCGATGGCGGCGCGCTGCCGCAGTGTCTGATTCAGCGGATGGCGCGAGGGGAAGTTCATGCGGCGCTGCTGATCGATGACCGACGCGCCCAGCGTCTCGGCGAGTTCCACTAGCAGCGTGATGCCGGCGGGCGTGCGCGCGGAGCGGCTGGTGACGAAGACCGGGTTTTCCGCAGCCACCAGCATGCGCGCCAGTTCGGCCAGGGCGGCGGAATCGCCCGAAGGATACGTGATCTGCGGGAGTTTGGGAATGCGCCAGTCGAAATCGGCGGGCGCTTCGCCTTCCTGCAGAACGCCGTCGGCGGCCAGAACCACGGGCATCATCGGCGCGGTCATGGCGATCTGATAACCCCGGACGGCCGATTCGCCGAAGTGCGCAAGCGACGCCGGGTTGTCGTCCCACTTGGTGTAATCACGGACGGTGGCGGCGACGTCCTGCGCGGCATGCAGCCATTCCACGCGGCCGCGGCGCTCGGCGGCGTCCGAGATGTTGCCGGCAACAATGAACACGGGCGCCTGGTCGCAATACGCGTTGTAGATGGCCATGGCGGCGTGCTGGATGCCGACCGTTCCGTGCGCGCACACCAGCGCCGGCTTGCCTTCGATTTTGGCGTAGCCGTTGGCAGCGGCCACCGAGCACTCCTCGTGCATGAAGGTGATGAATTCGGGGTTGCGGTTGCCGCCGTGGTTGATCACCGATTCATGAATGCCGCGGAAACTGGAGCCGGGCGTGGCGAACAGATATTCAAAGCCGAGCGACTTGAAGACATCGACCATATAGTCTGCGCCCGGGCGCTCGACGATCTGAATGTCGGCGGCGGAGACGGAAGCGGGAGTGGCGTTTTCAACGGAGCGCTGCGCGGCGCTGGGCGGCAGAGCCGTGGTGCGTCCACCCGCCTCCTGCGGTTTCGCGGGGGATGTTGCGGCCAGTGCGGCGGCTCCGGCTGCGGCTCCTTTGAGAAAGCCCCGGCGGGCGAGTGACGTTTTCCTGGATTTGGGCATGGGTCGTTTGCCTCCGCGAACTATATCATCTTTCGACTCCGGACACGACGGCCGGGATTTCAACCCTACGCCTCGCACATTGGCGGACTCACGAAATACGTCTGCGAACGCCAAATCGTCGCCTGCCCGCGTGGGCTTGCCTTACCTTCGGTTGACGGCTGAGTGATACATTCCGCGAACCCATCGCAGCCCTGCTTCGGTATAACCGGGGGTCGGCTGCACAATGAGCCTTGCAGTCCGTCCGGTCGTGATCTCAAGCACGTGGATGGTCCAGCCCGCAGTGAAATCGGTATAAAGTAGGTAGCGGCTGTCAGGTGACCATCGAAGGCCTCGGCCCAACGTTACGCCCTCGAGAATCCTTTTCCGGCCACTACCATCCGGATGGACAAGAGCTGCGCCGCCGTCCGGACGACGATAGGCGATCCACACTCCATCGCGAGACCACACCGGCTCGGTTCCCTCTGTTAACAAGGTGCTGTCGCCGCTGCCCAAATTGTACAAAAGGACGTGGCCGTCATGATCGTAAACGATCGTGCGCCCGTCCTTGGACCAGCCGATTGAGTTGGGCGTTCCGGCTTCCGTGGTCGCCACCAGAGTGCTAACCTCGCCGGATGCCTTCAGTAGATGAAGGCCGTAGTCCGCGCGACTCTTGTCAGGTGTGGCGAAATGGCCACGGAATGCGACCATTTGCCCGTCCGGCGACAGTTCCGCCGAAAAAGCTAACATTCGATAGACCCTAGCCAGAATTCTTGTCTCTGCTTTTCCTTCGAGTGTGGTGATGTCAACCTCGTCATATCTTGGCGGCAGGTACGGCGTTTCGGGCGTGCGACGTGATTGTGCCAGCATCAAGAGCCTGTCTCCAGCGGACGAGACCCCAATGAGGCAGTCGTCGTCCCGAAGTTTGTGCGTGTCAAAGAATGGCCCGAACGGATCAAGAGTTCGCATCATACCGAACATCCCGATTTCCACGAAGCTCAAGTTCTCGACGCGAAGATCGGCGATCAGGAAAGCACCCTTGCAAGACACCGTAAGGACCGCTATGCCCACAAGAACGGCGCTAGTTATGGGCACAGCACAAGAATACAGACCACGGACCATATCAATCAAAAGAGGAACGGATCCCACTAAATGGGATCGTGCCACCCTGCAGTCGACTGCGACATGGCTTCGGCTCTCGCCGGTCAATATATCACGAAGCCCATCAGTACACGAATGGAATGAGCTTTCGCGTCCGGCCGGCCCACTCTTCAAATGCGACGCCGTATTTTTCGCGCAGATGCGAATCGAGAATTGGGATGTTCACGAACACGAAGCCGGCCAGCATAAGCACGGGAATCACGGCGGTGAGCCAGGCGCCGGACAGCAGACAGAGTCCTGTGAACGAGATGAGATCGCCAAGGTAGTTCGGATGCCGGGAGTAGCAGAACAGGCCGGCGGTATAGAGGCAGCCGCGATTTTCGGGGCGTTGTTTCCACGCGTGGCGCGCGTATTCGGCGTAGGAGTTCATCCAGGACCCGGCTAAGAAGAAGGCCGCGCCAGCAATGCCCGTCGCGCCGAAGGCGGCTGCGTTCATGCCGCCAACAATGGCCAGCAGTACATAGATACACAGTATCCAGGGAAAGATGGTGAATACTTCGTTCCAACTCACGCCGCGCCTCAAGAAGACGAACTCGGTGAAGAGAATGCGGATGTAGTAGATCGCAAATCCGGCGGCGAGTGACGCCCGGCGGATGGTGTCACCGGGGTGCCAGGCGCGGCCGAACCAGCCGCCAACGGTTTCGATTCCCCCGCCGAAGAGCAGCCACCACCCCAGCGCAACACACACGGCGGCAAGCCCAGCCAAGGTCGCCCGCTGCGCCTGGGAAGAGCCGGTCAGTTCATACATGCTCCGCTGGAGTTCGCGCCGGTCCAATGCGAGGTTCCCTTCCGCAATCGTAGCGCGGACTAGTGGCAAGTCGATTGCAAATAGACGGTCGTTCCGCCTGGGAGGCGACCCAAAAGATGAACACGCTCACGATGGTGCGCACCGAATGCTGCGAAGGCTACAAGACGTATGGCAAACGGTGCTCGCTCTGTCCGAACCGGCCGGAGAATCGGCAAGCTGTTGAAGCATATAGAGTTGCAATCCGTGGGTTCGTTTCGCAAAATGCCCCAGCAGCGTGCGCCAACACACAGTTCGGCGGCAGTCAGACTGGTACGGCGGTTGTCGGAGCGACGGCAGCGAGCTAGGTCAGAAGACTCAATTCACCCAGCTACGGAATCACCTTGGTCGATTCGCCCTTCTTTTCCAGGTCGCGAGCACCGCTGAGGGCGTCCAGCATCATGTAGTTGCCTTCGTGGCAGGCGTACTCGTAGATCTTGTAGCTGGGATCCAGCTTGTAGGGCATATGGATGGTCCAAGGCGCGGTCCAGGTCTTAGGATCGTTCACGGTGAGGTCGTAGCTCAGGTCCGTGGGCGAGGTGCGGGTGAAGCGCTCGATCAGGACCGCGGCGTCGGAGAAAAGTCCGCCGCCGGCGCCGGGCTGGGCCTTCAGATTGGTGGTTTCGACCACCAGTGTGTTCCCCTCCCAATGGCCTCGCGAATCGCCCATGTAGGTGCGAATGTTGCTGCCGACGTGCGGGCGGCCGTCGAGCGGGATCAAGCGCGCCTCGTGGATCATTTCATTGCGGATGATCACGTAGCCGGGCGCCTGCAGGATTTCGTTGCCGAAGTTGTACAGCGTCGGGAGCATGCTGCTGACCAGGCCGCGCGAGATGCAGCGGCTGTAGTAGTCAAAGTCTACCCAGGAGTCGACCTTGTCGGGGAAGTGGGTGCCGGGCCCGAGGCCGCCGCGCAGCGAGTGAACCGCGTCGTATCCGGCGGGAGTCAGCGGAGGAATCCGGCCGTTGGGGGGATCGACAACCAGCGAAGCCTGGCGATCCGGCTTGCCGCGTTCCTGCCAGTAAGAAGGCGGATTGATGGTGACGTTATCGCCTTTGCTGGCGACTTCCTCGCCGTCTTCGGTCGCCTGTTTTTGAAACTGTTTTTCGCGCTGCGCCAGTTCCGCGTCCGTCAGCTCGGCGCGGTTGCCGAAGTTGACGGGCCGCTGCATGGGGATTCGGGCCGTGGCGGGCCACTCGCCTTGAATGTCGGGATCGCCCCACGCGGTTTTTGGCGGCGTCCAGTTGGACTTCGCAGAGGACTGGGCCAGAATGGGCAGCGACAAAAGCGCTACGGCGGAAAACGAAGCAAGCCGGCGCGTCATTTCTGTTCCTCCGGAATATCGGGGTTCGATCCGCCGACGAACAGCTTTTTGCCATCCTTGAAGGTCACGCTACTGCCGTTGGCGCGGTTGGAGCCGTTCTTCGCTTGATAGCCCTGAACGGTGACTTCCGCGCCGGCTTCGAGCGAATGCTTGGTGAAGCCGCGGCGCAGCATGATGTTGGGACTTCCGCATTCGACCATCCAGTTGGTGACCGTGCCGTCCGGGTTGGTCACGTCGATGTGGATCCAGGAATGCGGATTGATCCATTCCATCTCGGTGACTTTGCCGGTTAGCTTGACCGGTTTATTGCGGTCGAACTCCGCTTGAAACGCATGATGCGCCCATGCCGGCGCGATGGCCATCAGCAAGCCCGCGCTCGCCGCCAAAATCGCTAATCTTGTTCGCATCCGGACTCCTTTCCCCTTTTCCTGAAATTCTAGTCGAATCGACGCTATTTCGCCGGGGGAGGCGCAGCCGTCTCCTTCTTGTATTTTCCGTAGAGCAGCTCCTCGACGAATTCCACGCACTTGAACTCGAGGAGCTGCGCGTGCTGTTCCACGCGCCGGTACAGCGGCATGCGGATCTTCCAGGGCCGCGTGAACACCGTGGGGTCTTCGATGGCGGCCTCGTAGTTCAGATGATACGGATCGACGGGCGTAAAACGCTCCACCACATGCAATTGCTTGCTGGCGAAATCGCCCGCGCGATCAAACCAAGCCAGTCCGTTCAGGCCGGTGACGTCGACGACTAGCGTGTCGCCTTCCCAATGCCCGTAGTTGGTTCCCATCCAGGTATCCGTCAGCGCCTCTTCGGGCTTGCCCATATCGACCAGGCGATTGGCGCTGGCGTATTCGTAAATGAACATGATGCCGCGCGGCGTTTGGACGATTTGAAACGGATAAGGCATGTAATTGGCGCGCGGAATGCCGGGCATGTAGCACTTGGCTTCCGGGTCGTTGGTGCGGCGGTTGGTGAAATTCGCCTTCTTCTTTTCAAGCGCCTCCGGCTTATAGGGGATGACGCCGCCTTCGACGACGCTTTCGCCGGCCGGCTCGGAACCGATCGCGCCGGTCTGCCACATCGTGCCGGGGTGGGCGCCGTGATCTTCCAGATCCCAGTTGGCGGTGTTAAGCGCTTCGTAGATGCCGCCTAAATCAGCGTGGCCATCGGGAGCGCGGGGCGGGCTGTAGCCGGTGTTTTGACCGGCGGCGGGTACGGCGGCCAGAAGAAGCAAAATCGGGAGAGTCCGCATGGTACGGATTGATGCTACGTGACCGTCGTTTCGCAGTCAAGGGTGGCCATTCGACCGGTCCGCTGTGAAACGTACGCGGGCCGAATGTCACTTCTCTAAGAGGCAATGCGACGATGAGATTGACACCAGTTCTGCTGGTTAGTATGACCTTGCCCTTGGCCGGGCAATGGCTGAACTATCCAGACGCGCGGACGCCGCGCACCAGGGACGGCAAGCCCAACCTAACGGCTCCCCCGCCGCGGATGAACGGGAAGCCCGATCTTACCGGGCTATGGCAGGATCGACGGACACCTATCAGCGAGATGACCGCCGTGCTCGGGGACAACGCTGCTAAGGTGCAGGTGGATTTGACCGATCTCACCAAGCACGCGATTGACATATTCTGGGGACTGAAACCCGAACAGGAGCCGCTCCGGCCGGAGGCGGTAGCAATCATGAAACGGCGCGCGGGGGTGGACGCTCCCGCGTCACGCTGCCTTCCCACCGGCGTGCCGACCAGCACTTTCATCTACCCGAACAAATGGATCGCGACGCCGCAGGAGATCGTGATCCTGGCGGGAAATGGAGATCCGGCGCGGCAGATTTTCACCGACGGCCGCTGCCTCCCCAAAGATCCTGAACCCTCATGGATGGGGTATTCGGTGGGCCGATGGGAGGGCGACACACTAACCGTAGACGCCACCGGCTTCAAGGAAGGGGCCTGGCTGGATCTATTCGGCCACCCGCGCAGCGAGTCGATGCACATCCGTGAGCGTTATCACCGCCGCGATTTCGGGCACATGGACCTGGAGGTTACGATTGATGATCCGAAATATTACACGCGGCCGTATACTTTTCAAACGGTCCTGGAGCTGATTCCAGATAGCGATGTGCTCGAATACGTTTGCAACGAGAACGAGAAAGATCTGGCACATACTGCAGTAAAGCAATAACGGCCCGCCGTTCGTTCTATGATGTCCAGGATGGCAAGATTCCCGGGCATCCTGTGTTTGGGGGTTGTCTGTGGCTTGGCTCAACAGCCGAACCCGAAACTCGCGAAAGATCCGGGACCGTTTCTGCCGGGCTTCGGCGCCGAACAGGACCGCGTTCCCAAAACCGTTGCTGGGCCCGCGCCGCATTTAGTTGATGGCCGGCCGGATTTCGGCGGCAATGGCGCTTGGTTTCCAGGATTCAACGGGAACATCGCGGAGACCAAATGGAAAGGCATCAAAAGTGCCGACAGGCACGTGGACGTTCCCTTCCTGCCTTGGACTCTGAAGACCTTCAACGAGCGCGTTGAGAATCTTTCCAAAGACGATCCTGAAGCGCGCTGCCTGCCGGTGGGCGTGCCACGATTCATGTTCGATCCTTACCCGTTTCAGATGATCCAGACCGCAGACCAGGTCATCTTCGTTTTTGAGGGCGACAACTATCTGTGGCGCATCGTCCAGATCGATCCCCAGGGAAAGCATGCGAACGATCTCAAGCCGACCTGGCTCGGCGACGCCGTGGGGCACTACGAGGGCGACACACTGGTAGTCGACGTAACCGGTTTCAATGGGCTGGCGTGGCTGGATCAGGCGGGCCACGCAACTTCCGACAAGTTGCATCTCACCGAGCGCTACACTCGCACCGACTCAATGACGTTGAAATACGAAGTGACCATCGACGATCCGGGCGCGTACTCGAAGCCCTGGACCGCCTACAACACAGTCCGCTGGCGGCCGGGAATGGAGCTGATGGAGAACATCTGCCAGGAGGACGAGAAAAGCTCGCGGCATATGATCGGGAACGTCAAGAAATGAAGTGGTGTTGCTTAATTATCATTCTCGCAGCGCTGAGGATCGACGCACAGCCCCACCCTGACTTTAGCGGCGTGTGGCTTCCCGGCGCTGTGGCGGACATTGGCCTGGAGGGCGCGGTTCCGTTCCAGCCGTGGGCCCGCACGAAATTTCAGGAAAACAGCGCCGCGAAGCAGAACGATCTGGATTTGCGGTGCCTGCCTCCAGGCGTTCCGCGAATTAGCTTCCAGGCGCGGCCTTTCGAAATAGTGCAATCGTCCAACAGGCTCCTATTCTTGTACGAAGGCGGCGCACACGTCTGGCGGCAAGTATGGATGGATGGTCGCTCGCATCCGCAGGACCCGAATCCGGACTGGCTGGGCCACTCGATTGGGCATTGGGAAGGCGACACGCTGGTGGTGGACTCGGTCGGATTCAACGACAAGACCTGGTTGGACGATGCCGGGCACCCACATACCGAGCAATTGCACGTGATCGAAAAGTACACGCGCACGGGCCCGCTCGCGATGAAGTACGAAGTCGTCATCGACGATCCGGGGGCGTATACTCATTCCTGGACTGTTGGCAACAGTCTCTCGTTCCTCGCTGGAGGAAGGCTGGAGGAGGACATTTGTCTCGACAAGATATCGAAATGAAGCCGGCGGGGCGCAATCGGCGGCAGTTCCTACAGAGCGTAGCGGCCGGTGCGATGGTTGGCGGAGCGCTCAGGAACGCCACCGCGCAAGAAGCAAGCCGGCGCGAAGTACGCGTGGGCGGCAAGCGCGTGAAGGTAGTGGATGTGCACGCGCACGCGACTTTCCCCGAGGTCGCGGACGTGGTGAAGGGCGGTCCGCTGGCAAGGTTCGCACGGGGTCGGCCGCTGGGTCCGGACCGCCTTCGTGAGCTGGACAAGCGCGGCATCGACGTGCAAGCGCTGTCAGTAAACGTCTACTGGTGGTACGAGGCGGACCGCGATCTCGCGACGAAGATTGTGCAGACGCACGACGATGGGCTGGCGAAATGGTGCGCGGCGCATTCAGACCGCTTTGTGGGGCTCAGTTCGCCGGCGCTGCAGTTTCCCGATCTGGCGGCCGAACAGCTCGAGCATGCGGTGAAGCAACTGGGCATGCGAGGAGCCTCGGTCGGCGGGAGTGTGAACGGCGAGCCGTTGTCGCTGCCAAAATACGATCCGTTCTGGGCCAAGGCAGAAGAGTTGGGCGCGCTGGTGTTCATGCATCCGAACAACGCCGAAACGATCGTGAAGCCGGACTCATTGCACGGCGCGGGCGATCTGGGAAACGTGATCGGCAACCCGTTCGAGACGACGGTGTTTCTTTCGCAGCTGATCTTTGACGGCACGCTGGACCGCTTCCCCAGGCTGAAGGTTTGCGGCGCGCACGCGGGCGGATATTTGCCGTCTTACATGGGCCGCGTGGATGTCGCCTGCGATGTGCGGCCAAATGCGAAGTGCGCGAACAAGAAGAAGCCTCGCGAATACTTCCACGAGCAGATCCTGGCAGACTCGATGATCTTCTCGCCGGAGGGCATCCGGCACATGGTGGCGGAAATGGGGCCGAGCCAAATCGTGTACGGGACCGACATGCCGTTCGTGTGGCCGGACACGGTGGATGCCATCCTGGAAGCCGACATTCCGGACGCCCAGAAAGAAGCGATCCTCGGGGGAAATCTCGCGAAGTTGCTCCGGCTGTAAGGGAGGTCGTCATGAAACGTGTAACGTTCGTCACTCGTCTCTACGTCGCTGTGTGGGGCGCTGTTTGTCTCGCGTTCGCGGAGACTCCATGCGATCACTTGAAGACTCTCTCGCTCGAGGGGACGACGTTCACGGCAGTGGAAGTTGTCGCAGCCGGGGCGTATCAGCCTCCTGCGCGCGCGGGGCGTGGAGCGGGACCAGCCGTGGTTCCGCAAATGCTTCCGGCCCATTGCCGCGTGGCTGCGACGCTACGTCCGTCGACGGACTCCGACATCAAGATGGAACTGTGGCTGCCAGCGGAGAACTGGAACGGTAAGTTCGAGATGGTGGGCAATGGCGGGTGGGCGGGCATCATCAGCTTCCCGCAGATGGCCGCGGCACTACGCGAGGGCTACGCCACTGCCTCCACCGACACCGGACACGAAGGCGGCAATGGCATGTTCGCGTTGGGGCATCCGGAAAAGATCGTCGACTTCGGCTGGCGAGCGGTGCATGAGACCGTGGTCAAGTCGAAGGCGCTGATTCAGGCCTATTACCGCCAAAGCCCGAAGTATTCGTATTGGAACGGCTGCTCCACCGGCGGCCGGCAGGGGCTGGTGGAAGTGACGAAGTTTCCGGACGACTTCGACGGCGCGGTGGACGGGGCGCCCGCGAATCCGCACATCCATCTCCACGCGGCGGGCGTGGAACGATCCATTGAATTGATGCATAATCCTGGCGGCGCGCTCTCGGAAGCCAACGTGGAGACGCTGCACAAGGCAATCCTGGCGAAGTGCGACGCGTTGGACGGCGTGAAGGACGGCCTGATCGGCGATCCTACAAAGTGCCATTTCGATCCGGCCGAGTTGCTGTGCAAGGGCGAGGAGTCCGACGGCTGCCTGACGGCGGCGCAAGTCAAAACGGTGCAGATTGTATTCGCCGACGTCAAAACCAAAGACGGCAAGATCATCTGGACCGGGTTCGAGCCTGGGGGCGAACTGCAATACGCCGCTTTGCGGCTCATCCCAGCGCAGCCGGGCGGAGGTTGGGACAGCATTCGCATTCTGGGCCACCAGGATGCCGACTACGATTTTCACAAGTTCGACCTGGATAAGGACGTGGCGCTGGCGGACAAGTCCGGCATCGACACTCACACCACCGATCTCGCAGGGTTCAAGGCGCACGGCGGGAAGCTGCTACTGTATCACGGCTGGGCCGATCAGGCGATTCCGCCGGGAAACACGGTGAACTTCTATAGCGCGGTGCTGGACACGATGGGTCCGCACCAGGACGACTGGCTGCGGCTGTTCATGGTTCCGGGTATGAGGCATTGCCGGGGCGGCGACGGCACCGACCAGTTCGACAAGATGGCAGTGATGGAGCGGTGGCGCGAGGAGGGCAAAGCGCCGGATCGCATCGTAGCGGAGCATGTTACGAATGGACAAGTGGACATGACCCGGCCGCTGTGCCCGTATCCGCAAGTGGCCGTCTACAACGGTTCCGGCTCGACGAACGACGCCGGAAACTTCACGTGCAAGGTGAGCAGGTAGTTCGCTGCGACTTCGCAATGGCGGAACGCATCTCAGTGTCATGCCTAAAGTAATTCGATTTCACAAAATCGGCGGTCCTGAGAATCTCAAGCTGGAAGAAGTTGCGGTGCGCAACCCCGCGGAAGGGGAGGTAAAGCTGCGCGTCGAAGCGGTCGGATTGAATCGGGCCGAGGACTTGTTTATGCGCGGGCTTTATCGGGAGACGCCGGAGCTGCCGTCCCAAATCGGCTACGAAGCGGCAGGAGTGGTGGAAGCGGTCGGCCCCGGCGTCGATTCAAGCTGGGTTGGTAAGCGCATCGCCACGGTTCCCGGATTCTCGATGAGCAAGAATGGCGTGCTGGGCGAAGAAGCCATCGTGCCGGCGAGCGCCCTGGGCGAATATCCGTCCAAGCTTTCGCCCGCCGAGGGCGCTGCCATCTGGATGCAATACCTCACGGCGTACGGCGCGCTGATCACGTATGGCGGGTTGAAGCGCGGTGACTTCGTGGTGATCACAGCCGCGTCGAGCAGCGTCGGCCTGGCGGCCATCCAGATCGTGAACGCTGAAGGCGGAATCCCGATTGCGGCCACGAGAAAGTCGAATAAGCGCGCCGAACTGCTCGCGCTCGGCGCCGCGCATGTCATCGCCACAGAGGAAGAGGACCTGGTGAAGCGGGTGAATGAGATCACGGGCGGCAACGGTGCGCGTTTGATCTTCGATCCGGTCGGCGGCCCGTTCATGGAAAAGCTGGTGGAAGCCGCGGCATACCAGGGAATTGTCTTCGTATATGGGTTGCTCTCCATGCAACCGACGCCTTTCCCGGCCAGGCCCGCGCTGTCAAAAGGGCTGACTTTGCGTGGCTACTCGTTAATAGAAATCCGCCGCGACCCAAAGCTGCTCAAGACCGCGATGCAATACGTCTTCGATCGGCTGGCCGACGGGCGGTTTCATCCGAAGATCGCCAAGACATTTCCGCTTGCGCAATCGGTGGAAGCTTACCAGTACCTGGAGTCGAATCAGCAGGTCGGTAAGGTTGTGATTACGGTGTGAGGCGGCCGGAGGTTACTTCTTCGCCGGCGGATCGCCGGGATTCCCCAGCCCCGGACCGCCGCGCAGGTGTTGAGCGTCCTGCTGGTTTTCCTGGCAGATGTACTCCATCAACTCTTCATGCGGCCGGAGGCGCGCGGTGAAGGTCAGCGTGAAGGGCCGGGAATAATCGCCGGGATCATCGATGGTCACTTTGTCCTCCAGCGTCCCAAGATCTTTGCGCGTGTAGCGCTCGATGGTGTGGAGCTGCTCGGTGTGGGGATGGCCGTCGAAATCGAACCAGAACTTGTCGTTGTATCCGACGGTGTCGACCACCAGCGTGTCGCCGTCCCATTTGCCGACGGAATGCCCGTACCAGGTGGGGTCCGGATCGGCCGGATGCGACGCGTTCATGAAGATCTGCCGGTAGCTGTGGATGTTGCCTTCAAACAGGAAGAAGATGTGCGTGGGCGTCTGCACGATTCGCCAGGGGTAAGGCGAAATGCGCGGAACCCCGGTGGGCAGGCAGTTGGCTTCGGGATCATCCTTGGATTGGCGGTGCTCCATGAGTTCCTTGGCCGCAGGCAGCAGAGGAATGGTTTCGCCCTTCGCCAAACCTTGCGAGATGTCGCCGACCGGCCCTCCGCCTTGCCACACGCCGGACAGGTCGACATGCCCGTCGGGAAGCCGAGGCACCGGACCATGCGGCGTGTCGTCGCGCCGGCGTACTCTCTTCGTATCCGGGTTCGCGCTGCCCCCGGCAGGGGCGGTTCCTTCCACCGCGGAAAGGCCCGGCGATTTCGCGGAAGCGGGCGCTTGTGCGGGTGCACTCCCGGTGAACAAAAACACGACCGCCGACGCTACTAACGCGCTCAGACTAGTCTTCATGTCAATCTCCTACCGGTCTGGATGTTATTTGGCCGCAGGCTGCTCGCTCGAGGCCGGAGGCTGCTCGGTCGGAGAGAAGGCAAAGACCTTCCTGCCATCGGCCAACGTGACGGTCCGGGCATTCGCCATGTTCGATCCGTCCTTGGCTTGTGAGCCTACCACGGTCACTTCATCGCCGACGTTCAGGCTGTGCCGAGTCCATCCCTGGCGAATCAAGACGTTGGGACTGGCAAGCTCCAGGTTCCAATTCGTGACACTGCCGCTGTCGTCTTTGACGTCAACATAAAAGCGGGCATGCGGATTGGTCCACTCCACCTTGGTGACTTTGCCTTTCAGCGTCACCGGTTTCTTGATGTCATACTCCGCTGCGAAGGAGTGATGCGCGAGAGCGGCGACCGGCGCCAGTAAACTGAACCCGACAACCAAATAAGCGAACGCTGCTTTCATTCAAAAACACCTCTGGGTAGATTTTGACATATCTGTTTGGCGAATGGAAATGCCCACTGCCGACTAATAACCTCGCAAAGTCACCATGTCAAGCACGCTTTTCATGCGCTCCATGGCGTAGCCGCGGGTGAGCTTGTCGGTGGTCTTGGCGTCGGGAGCGTCGCCGGATTCCAGAAAGCCCGGGCCGACGTCCTTATATGTGACTGCCTCAAAGACGACGCCGGCGGCGCGGGCTTCCGACTGCGCCGGGGGGACGGTGGCATCGACGCCGGGGTCGTTAGCGGCGTAGAACCCGAATACGCTGCCTTTGATCTTCGCGATCGAGTCTTTGTCGGGAGATGATCCGCAGAAGACCAGGGCAGCAGCCAGGTCAGGCCGGTCGGCGGCAAACTCAAAGCTTTGCGCTCCTCCCCAGCCGATGCCAGCGGCGAAGAGCATTCCGTTGGAGGCTGGGAGCTTCTTGCTATAGTCCGCAACTGCGTTGAGGTCGGCCGTTACATTCGTCTGCGAATTCAAGTCCGGCGAAAGATCGGGAGCCAGGACCACGTAGCCCATGGCCGCCACTTCATCGGCAAAGTCGGAGAACCAATCGGTGAGGCCCGCGCGATCATGAAGGAGCAGAACCGCGGGCTTTTTGTCTTTCGTCTCGGGATAAATGATCAGCGCGGTAACGGAGCGGCCGTCCTGCTTCACGACCACGCGCTCATGATGCCGGGGCGATTTTTCGAAGCGCGCCTTGGCCCAATCCTGAGCGTTGGCCGCCGGTACGGAAGAGGCCGTGAGCAGCACCAGCAGGATTCGTCTCATGGTCAGAAATGGTCGTGGTTCACGATATGGCCGGCGTCCAGCGACTCGCAATACGGCGCATCGTAGACCTCGTCGAGCGGGTTGGTGTCCAGGCGCAGCACGCGTGGCCTGCGAACCCACGGCTCGGTAAATACGTCCGGATCTTCCACCGTGACTTCGTAGCGCAGCGTATCGCCTTTCCGGGTGAAGCGCTCGACGACGTGCAGCTTTTCCGAATGAAACCAGCCGTCGCTGCCGAGCCAGGTGTCGTCGTTGAAGCCGGTATCGTCGACCACCAGCGTGTCGCCTTCCCAGTGGGCGACGGAATCGCCGTTGTACGAGCCGTCCAGATCCGTGCGATGCGCACGCCCGTCGGTGGGGATGAGCCGCTCGAAATTGCCGGGCTCCGTGACGTAGATGAAGACAATCCAGCCCTTGCTCTGCACGATGCGCGCCGGCGGACCCATGCGAGGCACGCCAGGAGGATGGCACTTGACCACCGGATCCAGCTTGTTTTCGTCGCGATCCAACTGGTGGACCTTGGTCATCAACTCCGGCTTGTACGGCGGTTTGTCGGGATTCTCGGCACGACGCTTGTCGCCGTCCACTTGAAGATAGTAGCGAGCTAATTTACCGTCCGGGTCCTCGGATTTGGGCGCTTCGCGGCTGGGCAAGTAAATGTGCGTAGTCCCCTCCGGATCCTTAAAGGCGAAGAACCCGCCCTGCCCTCCCCAGCGGCCGGAGAGATCCGGATGGCCGTCATAGAAATGCGGAGTTGGCTTCGCGGAAGGGTCTTCCTTTTCGGCTTGTTGCGCGGCTAAGCCAGCGGGGAGCAGGCACACCGTGCCGAATGCTAGTGCCAAGAGCGCGCGCTGAGTACTGCTTTTCATTGCTGTGGCCGCTCCGAATAAATCGGCCGGCCGTTTTCATCCAGGCCGCCGATCCAAAGTTCAAAGTGCGAGCCCTCGTTGGGTCCGCTCAAGAAGGTCAAGTCGCGCAAGAAGGCGAAATGCTGCGTGCCATCCTTGGCTCCGTACGCACGAATTTTGACCATGGTTCCCGGAGCGAGCATGGCTTTGCGCAATCCGCCGCGATGCCACTGATTGGGCGGACCGCTCTCGATGTGCCACTTGACGATTTTGCCGTCGTCGCCCGTTACGTCCAGGAAGACCTGGACATGCGGATTGACGTAATCGATCCCAGTGACCGTGCCCGTGAACGTCACGGGTTTTTCAACATCGAATTCCGCGGTAAACGAATGGTGCGCGAATAGGGGCAACGCGGCGAGCAGCGCGCCGGCGAACATCAGGGAAAAAGGGAAGGTCCGTACTTGCAAGTTTCAGCACTCCTTTCCGGATAGTTCCGGGCAGTTGCCCGCGAGTATATCAGAACGGGGATTGTACTGGACCGTCCACGACCCGTCCGACGTCCAAACTCCCTCGAAGCAGATTTCTTGCTCGCCACGTATCTTCTGGAAAGGACCGCCAGCTTCTACCTGTGATAGACTCGGCGTCGTTCAGGAGGTTGTCTATGAGACGTTCTTCCGCAATTGCTCTCTCCGCGATTCTCGCCGCCTCGCTGCCTGCCGTAGCGGCGTCTATCCAGACCGCGAAACCCGAACAGACCGGCTTCTCTTCAGAACGTCTTGCCCGCATCCATGAGATGGTTCAGCGCCACATCGACGCGCATGACATCTCAGGCGCGGTCACCCTCGTCGCCCGGAAAGGCAAAGTGGCGCACTTCGAGGCCCACGGGCTGGCGGACATCGAAGCAAAGAAGCCCATGTCCAAAGACTCGCTCTTCTGGATCATGTCGATGACCAAGCCGGTCGTGGGCACCTCGGTTCTCATGATGATGGAAGAGGGCAAGCTCCGCCTGACGGATCCGGTTTCGAAGTTCATCCCGGAGTTCAAAGGCATGAAGGTCGCGGTGATGGAGGACCGGCCCGCGGGCGCGCCCGCACCCGCCCCTGGCACGCCGCCTCTGTTCTACACTGTGCCCGCGACACGCGAGATTACGATCCAAGACCTGCTGACACACTTATCGGGTCTCAACAGTGGCGGGCCTGCAAGCAACGTGGAAGTGGCGAAGATCGCGCTGAAAGCTGGTGAGAGCTTGGCCGACTACATCCCGCGTCTCGGCACGACCCCGCTCGATTTTCAGCCAGGCACTCGCTGGCAGTATAGTCCGACGGCGGCATTCGACACGCTGGAACGGGTAGTCGAAGTTGTTTCCGGCGAGGCATTCGACCGTTTTGCCCGTGAGCGAATCTTCGATCCACTCGGCATGAAGGACACCGGCTACCGTCCGTCGCCGGAGCAGCTCTCGCGGATCGCCACGCAGTATCGCGGGGCCGATGGCGCGCTCACCAGGGTTGATAACAAGCTGATTTGGATGAACAGCCCAACCTATTTGTCAGGCGGCGGCGGACTTGTCAGCAGCGCCGAGGATTACCTTCAGTTCGCCCAGATGCTGGCCAATCGCGGCGAGCTGAACGGCAAGCGTTTGTTAGGGCCGAAGACCGTGGATCTGATGTCGTCGGTGTTTGTGCCCGACACGTTGCCGGGCCGCGCGAAAGGCCGCGGATTCGGATTGAGCGTGCAGGTGATCAGCGACCATATCGCGGCCAACACGCCGATCTCCAACGGGAGCTTCGGCTGGGACGGCGCATTTGGAACTCATTTCTGGGTCGATCCGAAGGAGCAGATCGTGGGGCTATTCATGGTCCAGGCCAGTCGTCCGAACCGCTCCATGAACCCGGATTTCGAGACTGCAGTCATGCAGGCTCTTATCGAGCCGGCCGACGAGCACAACTGACCGCATTCGGGTTGGGTCAGTAGCTTTGGGACGCCGCATAGCCCCGTCCGCAATGCCCGACGGACGTGCAGCGGCCGAATCAGTTCATTTCTGGCTGTCGGGTGCCTGGCCGCCGGAAGCGGGCGGTCGGCGGGGAATCTGCGGGAGCTTGAAGCCCGGCGGCACGTGCGTCAGGGTATGCACGAAACGCAGCTTGCCCTTCTCTACGCGAAACAGGTGGGTATCAGGCAGTCCATTGACGCCGAACCGACAAAACGCGACCACCGCCCCAATGTTGGGGTCGACGATGAAACGGCGAGCGACGATATTGACGCCGCTCGGCACACCGACCTGGCATGTATCCTCGGGGACGCCTTTGCCCGTGCGCAGGCCGCCTTCGGTTCGTTCGCACGGATAGCCCCACGGCACGAGGTCTCCCTTCCCTTCGAGAAAGGCATCCAGGTAGGCGTTGGCCGCGGCCACCAGGGTGTCGCGAGTGTCACGCTGGTCCGGCGGGATCACTCCCCAGTTCTCATTCGGCGACCACTTATAGTAGTTGTCGGCATTGAACAGCCAGTCGCCCTGCTGGGTGACCATGGATTCGATTTCGACGATCTTGTCGTGATTCACCCGCAAGCGCGTACCGAGGACGTACGGGTGGGTCTTGTCGGTCACGATCACTTCGGTAAACGTCTGGCACGTCGCCGGGTCGATCAAGGTGCGATGAAAGTCCATCTTCACAGGCTTCTGAATGACGCCCGACTTGATGTCGACGACCTGCATGTTCTCGATATAGGCAAGCCCCTTTGCCAACGGCATGCCCGACGGATCGCCCTTGGTTTGGGCAGCCAGGTAGAGATCCGTGGCCGTTTGGAGGCCGTCGCGCGTGCAGCCGACTTGAGCGAAGCCCGCCGCCGGGACCATCAGCGCGGCCGAGAGCATCGAACTAAAGAGAATCCGATTCATCGAACTCCTCCCGTGTATCAGGATTAGGGTACACCTGTTCTACCGGCGGCGCGTTCGCGACGCCGCCCGCTCCTTCCTGGGATGCGGGCGAATGCCGAATCTCGGATCATCCCGCGCGATGGCTTCCGCAAGTCGTCCCATGGTCGGTTCGAAAGCCTCGTGGCGGGTGTCCATGTAAAGCCACTTTTTCAGGATGTCATGGGGAGCCAAGCCCGGGAACTCTTCGATGATCGCGGGCTGGTGCACGTGTTCGGTGCAGATCAGGACGCCGTGCCACTTCCAGCGGCCCGTCTTGGTGGGTTCCACTAGCAGCATCATCTGGCGGCCGAACAGGTAGGCGGCCAGTCCTCCGAACATTCTCTTGGTGAAGAAACTGGCGTGGTGCTCGAATGCCTGAAAGATCCATTCATTTTCGAACGTTCGCATTCGTGACTTTGACCGAGGGTGCGCCTTCTCCAGCGTACCTCTGCGGTTCGCTCTTCGTGACAGAGTTTCCTTCGTTAGGAGATCTCGTCTGCGCCGTTCATGGCCCACGAACTGAAGCCCAATGTGTACTGGGTGGGAGGCGGCGGCGGCAACAGCGGCGTCATCATCGGCGACAAGGGCGTGATTGTGGTGGACGCCAAGACGACGCCGGCCGGCGGCAAGGAACTGCTGGAAGACATCGCCAAGATCACGCCGAAGCCGGTCATCACCGTCATTCTGACGCACAGCGACGGCGATCACGTGAACGGCCTGGCGGCGTTCCCGGAAGGCATCACGATCATCGCGCAGGAAAATAACAAGAAAGAGCAGGAGGCAGGGCTGGCTGCCGGCGGCCGGCGAACCGCCCGCAGGTCATCTTCCCACGAAGGTGGTCACTAAGACCAAGGAGAATCTGAAAATCGGCGGCGCGAAGATCAAGGAGCTGGTGGCACAGGGCAAGTCCCTCGAAGAGATCCAGCAGGCGGTTGGCGACCAGCCGGCGCCCGCCGGTCCGAATGGCCGCCCGAGATTCTCCAGCTTCACCGAAGTCGTCTACAAGGAACTCACGGCCAAAACGTCCTGAGAGCGCCCATCCGGGGCCGCGATTGCCGTACCATGAGGCTGGCGATGCAGTGAGGCTTTATGAGTACGGACGACAAAGCAGGCAATTTTCGCGTTGAAGAAGACGCGCTGGGTGAGGTCTATGTCCCCGCTGATCGCTTGTGGGGAGCCCAGACCGAACGGTCGCGCCACAACTTCGCGATCGGCGTCGAGCGCTACCGTTGGGGCCGGCCGGTGATCCGCGCTTTGGGAGTCCTAAAAAAATGCTCGGCCCTGGCCAACGGCGAACTGGGCCAGTTGCCGCGCGAGAAGGCCGAGCTGATTGTGCGCGCGGCGCAGGAGGTCATCGACGGGAAGCTGGACGGCGAGTTCCCGCTGGTAGTCTTTCAAACCGGCTCTGGTACTCAGACCAACATGAACGCCAACGAAGTGATCGCGAACCGCGCGATCCAACTCGCTGGCGGCGTGGTGGGTTCGAAGAAACTGATTCATCCGAACGACGACGTCAACCACAGCCAGTCCTCCAATGACACCTTCCCGACCGCGATGCATATCGCGATCGTTGAGCAAGCGGAGAATGTGCTGGCGCCTGCGATTCGCGCGCTACGTGAGACTTTGGACGTCAAATCGAAGGCATTCGAGCGCGTCGTCATGGTCGGCCGGACGCACCTTCAGGATGCGACGCCGGTGACACTGGGCCAGGTGATTTCCGGTTGGGTGGCGCAATTGGATCAGGCGATCGAAGCGATCGGCGAGAGCTTGCCGCGTGTTTGCGAACTGGCGATCGGCGGGACAGCGGTCGGAACCGGGATGAATGCCGATTCGCGTTTTGGAGAGCTGGCCGCTCGCAAGATCGCGGAAGAGACCGGCAAACCGTTCATCTCCGCGCCGAACAAGTTCGCGGCTCTTTCGGCGCATGATGCGCTGGTGAATGTCAGCGCCGCGCTGCGCACACTGGCGGGCGCGCTCATGAAGATCGCCAACGACGTGCGCTGGTATGCCTGCGGTCCGCGCGCGGGACTTGCCGAGTTAAAGATCCCGGAAAATGAACCTGGGTCGTCGATTATGCCCGGCAAGATCAATCCCACGCAGTGCGAAGCGCTCACCATGGTGGCGGTCCAGGTTTTCGGCAACGACCACGCGGTCGCGTTTGCGGGGTCGCAGGGCAACTTCCAGCTCAACGTTTATAAGCCGGTCATGCTGCACAATGTGCTGGAGTCGATTCAGCTTCTGGCCGATGCCGCGCGCTCCTTCAACGACCATTGCGCCATCGGCATTGAGCCGAACGAGAAACGCATCCGCGAGCATCTGGAGAATTCGCTGATGCTGGTGACGGCGCTGAATCCTCACATCGGCTATGAGAAGGCGGCGCAGATTTCGCTGAAAGCCTACCGCGAGGATCTGACGCTGCGCGAGGCCGCGCTGCAGCTAGGCTTCGTCACTGCGGAACAGTTCGACGAGTGGGTGCGGCCGGAAGAAATGACGCATCCGCTGCACCTGCGCCAAACGAACGAAATTGAATAGAATCGTGGGTGTCGCGATCCACGCAACCCACCGTGACCATGAAGCCGGCACGCGCAGCGGCGCTGTGGCTGCCTTCCGGGCTTATCGTCCAGGACGCAATTCGTGGCCGGGAGTATCGCGTCGAGAAGTTCCTCGGCCAGGGAGGGTTCGGCGCGGCGTACCAGGCCCACCGGCTAAGCGGGGAGGGTTCGGCTCCCAGGCTGTGCGTCTTAAAGGTAACCATCGACGCCGCAACCTGGCACAGCGAAGCGTACTTCGGCCACTTGCTTCGGCACGTACCGGCTTTGGTCGAAGTATACGACTCGTTCGCCTGGGCCCCACGCGGCGGCAGGAAGCCACTCTATTGCTTGATCTCCGAGTACATGCCGGAAGGAGACCTGAACAACTACCTCGCACGGAATCCGGAACCATGGCGGGAGTCGCGAGCGCGGCGGGAGATCCTTCATCTGCTTCGTGCGGTGACGATGATTCACGAGAGCGGAGCTGTCCATCGGGACATCACACCCAGGAACGTCTTTGTAGCGTCCAACGGCGCCTTGAAACTCGGCGATTTCGGGATCGCCGTGCATCGGCTCGGGCGTAGGGAGGTCCGGGCGGACGCCTTTGCCCCGCGCTTCGCACCGAGGGCGATCCAGGAGGGAGCCAAACACTGGCGCCAGGCGGACGACGTTCACCAGATCGGCCAATTGTATGCCGCGCTTCTCTCCGGGGTCGGCTCCCGGAAGATCACGGCGAAAGAGGTGAAAGCCCTGGCCTGCAGCCCGCACACAAAGTCTGTCCTTCAACGTTGCATCGGGCAGCGAAGAAAGTGCTTCACCAGCGCCGCGGAGATGTTGGCTGCTCTGGAGACATGGCGTCAGGCGGTCCGAAAGCCGGCGAGGGTGCGTTCTCTGACGGGGAAGCGAGTGGTGTTTACAGGCGGCCTTTCCATGCGTCGTGCGGCCGCCCAGAAGCTAGCGCGAAAGGCGGGTGCGATCGTGGAGGCTCGGGTAAACCACCTCACCGACATTGTCGTGGTCGGCGATCAGTCGCCCCACTGGAAGGCGGAAGAGAAGGGCCAGAAGCTCCTCGACGTCGACCGCGAAGCCGAGCGAGGCCACAACATCGCCCTTGTGAAGGAGTCCCGGTTCCTGACGCTGGTCGGGCCGAAGAGATGACACATCCGCTGGGTGGGGAGAAGATGCTAAGTAAGATTTGGTGGAGGCGGAGGGAGTCGTAACACCGTCTGTACCATCCCCTCAACCGTGCAGGCCCGATGGCTCCAGACCAGCCAGTTTCATCAGGTGGCGCTGAAGGCCGATTTTAAGCGATTCGTTCCCGTGGATCGGAACAGAGATGCGGACTCGGCTGCCAGAAATGCGGACGCTATTTCGTCTTCACCAGTCCGGCGCCGTTCTCCCAGGCCTTCATAAGGATCGGTTTCACGATTCGCGCAAACTCCTCGTAGGCGGGTGCGCGGAAGTGGAGCCGGTCCGGCAAAAAGAGGTTCTCGCGCACTTTCCCCTGCCCATCGAACAGCACGGTGTTCAGTTCGATGTAGCCGACGTTGTTCGGGTTCTTCCTGCTGAACTCCTGCATTTCGCGATTCACCGCCTCCACCACGTCCCACCGATCGCGCTTTTCAGGCGCCTTGTTGATCGACGTGTAAAAGAAAAATGCGTCCGGCGATTTGACACGCAGCTCGTTAACGAATTGCTGCGTGCGTCTTATGATCGGCCCCGCATCTTCACCGGCGCTGATATCGTTGCTGCCGGCGTAGAACACTACGATTCGAGGCTGGTACGCTGCTACCTCTCCGACGCGTTTCAGCCAGTCCTGGGTGACCGTACCGGCAAGCGCGCGATTCAGCACAGGCAACGGAGCCATCTGCTCCCCAAGCCGGTTCCAGAATTGAAAAATGCTGCTTCCAACAAAGACGATCCCGCCATGCTGCGGAGTTGCGGCGCTCTGAGCCCTCAGGGCTGGAACCGCCAAGCCAATCATGGGGACAATCGCGCAGATGAATCTACGGCAAGTCAGAAAAGTCTGGCGTCGCCAACGGCCGCCGGAAGATGACGATTCTTGAATCAAGAAACACCGGTCCCACACAGTGTACTGGAATTGGTGGAGGCGGCGGGAGTCGAACCCGCGTCCGAGAAAGCCCGCCGTGAAAAGAACTACGTGCGTTTCCGATTCAGTGGTTGTCGGCCGCCGCATTAGAACCGGCAAGAAAACGGCGGCTTAGCCCGATTGTCGTCAGCCTGCTGCTCCGAGCAGAAGCTCTCGGCCCAATCCTTGAAGATGACGCCCCTTGGATACCGTCAAGGCCCGGCACCCGGAGCGGCTACCTAACTAATTAGGCAGCGTATGCAAACTGCTGATTGGCAGTTTTGGTTTTCCGATCGTTTTACGGGAGCTCGGAACCCGGCACGCCTTCCCACAACGATTCAATCCCGTCGAATCCGTTGCGCCCCCTTCTTTTCACTTTGATGATAGCACTTCACCCGCGGTTTCATGGCTATCATGGGTTTGATGCCCGGCGTCACAGCCACTCCGGAGACCACCGAGCGGACCGGGGAAAAGCACGTTCCGCTCTACAACGTCGTTCTGTTGGACGACGATGACCACACCTACGACTACGTCGTGGAGATGCTGGAAAAACTGTTCGCCCTCTCACTTTCCGACGCCTGGAACCACGCCGTGGAAGTGGACAACACCGGCCGGACGGTGGTGATTACGTGCGAGTTGGAGCAGGCGGAATTCGGCCGCGACCAGATCCATGCCTATGGAGCGGACTGGCGGATGCCGCAGTCGAAAGGCTCAATGTCGGCGGTTGTGGAACCCTGCGCGTAGGGCGCCGCGGGACTACTCGGCCGGCGTGGGAAAAGTCTTGGAGATGTGATCGTGCCAAGTGAGCGTCTCTTCGTCCACCAGCGCCCAAAGCAGTCCCACTCCGGCAGCCGCCAGACTCAGGAATCCGGAGACAGTCCGATAGAACCGCTGCGCGCGATCGGGAGCACGGCCGTCGAAGTCCACTAGGCGCAGACGCGCCCAGCGTTGGCCGGCCGTGTCGCCATTGGCGAGGCACCAGAGAAGACGATAAAAAACAACCACACCCGCGACGGCGCCTGCGAACATCGGCAGCGTCTGGTGATTCAGCACAAACGCGCCGCCCATGAAGCGAAAGACCATACCGAAGATCGCCAGGGCGATGACAATGACGCTGCCATCCAGAGCGGCGGCCATAACGCGGTGCACGGGGATGGCCACAGGCGCATCGCAATAGATAACGCTGTCGAGGGGCTTTCCGGCGCCGCCCGAAAACTCCAGGCTCTGCTGGCCCGCGATGACCTTGCGATGACGCGGGCGCTGCGGCGAGGCCGGTTTGCGCGCAAGCGCGGGCGTCAAATCGGGAGCAATGGTTTCGAAAGGCACCACGCGGGGCAGTTCTCGCGAACTGAACAACGATGGTTGATACGTAATTCGGCGCGGCGGCGCGGCAGTCACCGTCGCGGGAGCAACCGGACGGCTGGCCGGTGCGTCTGTTGCTTCATAATCCAGCGCGGGAGCCGCCGCGGAGGCAGCCGTATACACCGGCGTCATCCGTAAGCGGCGTCCGCAACGGCGACAGCGATGGTCATCGTCATAATTCGATGCTTGGCAATACCGGCATTCCATCGGCACCTCGATCCAACTCAGTTGCAGTTACCGTTAATCCATGTTACGGTTCTCGGTTGAGGCCTTCTTCTCCACCTGCCCAGGGCCAACCTCTTCCGCACCACCTCGTGAAAGGGGCTGTCTTCTTTCGTAACATATTTGGGCGAAAATGTCACGGGCTTTTTTGTGGCGCCGGCGTCTGGCTGGCAGTCCTGGTCCTGGGGGCCTTACCGGCGTTGGCACAACTGACTCCGCAGGCCATCGCGGCGGCCACCCCGCCTCCGGTGCAGCCGCAGGCGCCCAACCCGGCCAATCCCAACCAGCGGGTGCTGGTGCCGCGCTCGAACGTGCCTCCACCCGGCGAATACTGGGTGAAGTCGGACACCCAGGAAGCCGACGGCCCTCTGCGCCACTTGCGCGGGCATGTGAAGCTGGAATCCATGGACAAGCTGCTGGAGGCCGATTCGGTGGATTACGACCAGGACACCGGCGACGCGGAGGTCCACGGCCACGTCCACTATCAGAACTACACGGATGGCACGAATCTGTATTGCGATCACGCCAAGTACAACGTCAATAGCGAAACCGGGTTCTTCTACGACGTCAGTGGGACTTCGGCGCCCAAAGTTGTCGCGCGGCCGGGTCTGTTGACCACCAACACTCCCTTTTTCTTTGAGGGCAAGTGGGCCGAGCGCACCGAAGACAAGTACATCGTGCACGACGGCTACGTGACCGATTGCAAGGTGCCGAAGCCGTGGTGGAGGTTGACGGGAACGACGTTTGACATTTATCCCAACGACCACGCGATTGCCTATCACACCGTGTTCCGCATCAAGAAGCTGCCGCTCTTTTATCTTCCGGCCTACTACAAGTCGCTCAAGAAGCTGCCCCGCCAGAGCGGCTTTCTGACGCCAAACATTGGGCGCAGCTCGTTGTACGGCGGAATGTTCGGGCTGGCTTACTATTGGGCCATCAATCGCAGCTACGACGCGCTATACCGCATTCAAGATTTCACGGCGCGCGGCTTTGCTCACACCGTGGAACTGCGAGGCAAAGTGCGGCCGGGCACCGACTTCGGCTTTAATCTGTACGGCGTCAATGATCGCGGCATTTCGACCGGCAACGGCCAGGTCCAGAAGGAGGGCGGCGTTGAGTTCACCGCCGACGGACGCTCGGACTTAGGCGACGGTTGGCAGGCGGTGGTGCACCTGGACTACCTCAGCTCATTCCTGTTCCGGCTGTCGTTCAGCCAGTCTTTTACCGGCGCGATTTTCTCGGAGTCGCACTCGGCGGGCGTCGTCTCGAAGCATTGGTCGTCCTATGCCTTCAACGTCGCCTTCGACCGCGATGAGAATTTCGAGGACACCAACCCGCAGGACACCATTCTCATTCGCAAGCTGCCGGAGGCGGAGTTCTTGAGCCGAGACCGCCAGATCGTCGGCGGCGTGCTGCCGGTGTGGTTCTCGCTGGACAGCAGCATGGGCTTCATGGATCGCACTCAGCCGGACTTCCAGTCCCGGCAATTTGTGAATCGCCTGGACGTGTATCCGGAACTGACCACGGCTGTGCACTTCTGGGGATTCAACATGACTGCCAGCGCCGCGGCCCGGGAGACGGAATACGGATCCAGCGTACGGAACGGATCGGCGATTGGCCAGGACTTGTTGCGTAGCGCCCGCGAGATCCGTGTCGAACTGCTGCCCCCGGCCCTGGAACGCATTTACAAATCCCCGAAATGGCTGGGCGGCACGGAAGTGAAGCACGTCATTGAGACGCGCGTGGATTACGACATGGTGACCGGCATCGACAACTTCAACCGCATCATCCGCTTCGACGAGACCGACCTGATGTCGGATACCAACCAGGTGACGCTCTCCATCGCCAACCGGCTGTTTGTGAAAGACAAGAACAACAACGTGAACGAGGAGCTGACCTGGGAGGTGTCCCAGAGCCGCTACTTCGATCCGACCTTCGGCGGCGCCGCGGTTCCAGGCCAGCGGAACGTCTTTGCCGGCACCGAGGACCTGGACGGCTTTGCTTTCCTGAACGGCCCCCGTAACTATTCCCCGGTGGTCTCCTCGCTGCGCTTCCAGAAGACGATGGGGCTGGAATGGCGCCTGGACTATGACCCGCTGCTGGGCCACATCAGCAGCAGCACCTTCAACACCAACGTGCGGTTCTCGAAGATCTTCGTTTCACTCGGCCATAGCGAGGTGCGGGCCGATCCCAATGTGTCGCCGCGCTCCGATCAGCTGAACGGACGGGTGGCTTTCGGCAACCAGAACCGCAAGGGATGGAACGCCGCCTTTAGCATCTATTACGACTACCGCAAAGGCATCATGGATTTCGCCAACACCGAGATCACCTATAACACCGACTGTTGCGGCATCAGCGTCGAGTACGGGCGGTTTAACTTCGGCGGGCGCGACGATACGCAATATCGCATCGCGTTCTCGGTGGCTAACGTCGGCTCGTTCGGATCGCTGCGCAAGCAAGACCGGCTGTACTAGGGCGCAGACCAGGGATTAGGCGTCGGACTCGCGGGGCGCGAGCGCTTCGTCCAGCAGCAGCGTGAACCTAGTGGCTTTGTGGTCGACGCTGTCCCTGAGCGACGCCATGCGGCGCTCGAGCGATTCTAACTCGTCGGCCAGGTGCAGGCAGGCGAGCACGGCAGTGCGGGTGGCGTCGACATTTCCGGCGCGAACCGCGATGGTCGACATCAGATCGTCCACCTTCTGGGCCAGGTGTTCGATCCGGCCGGGCTCCTCGGAGGCGACCAGCGAATAGGTCTGGTTGAAGATCGTGACACGGACAGGTTCCGTGCTGGGCATGCCTTAGAATGGCACCTTTCGCGTGACAGGTGCAAGGCGTGCTCGGACCATTAGGCTCCGCTTAGCATATCGACCTGCCCCAGGAGCTTCTCAATGCGGGTACGTACCTGCTTGCGTTCGGCCCGCAATTCCTCGAGCTCCTGCCGGAAGGCATCGCGCTCGGCGATGGCTTTGGAGAGCTGCGACTCCAGAGCTTCTTTCTCGGAACGAAGCCCCGAGACCAGCTCCACGGCCCGCGTGATGCGCTCCTCCAAACGGCCAAGCGAATCCAGTTCCTGTTGCGCGGCGTTCATAACCCTTCACCTCGACGACCTGAAAACTCTACGCAGACGCGTGGGCAGCTTTGGCCTTCTCGACCAGGGCCGCGAAGGCAGGTCCGTCCGTGGCTGCGATGTCGGCCAGGATTTTGCGGTTTAGCTCAATACCGGCCTTCTTCAAGCCGCTGATAAACTTGCTGTAGGAGATGTCAGCGGCGCGGCAGGCGGCACCGATGCGCACGATCCACAGCGAACGGAAGTCGCGTTTCTTGCGGCGGCGGCCGACAAATCCGTAGCGCAGCGCCTTTTCTACTGCTTCCTGCGCGGCGCGGTTCAGTTTGCTTTTAGTGAGGAAAAAGCCCGATGCACGGGCGAGCGTCTTATCGCGATACGCTCTGCGTTTGGGACCTCGTTTTACTCTCGGCACGTTTTGCTCCTTGTGTGATTAAACCGGCGATAACGGCACGTGCGGCGCCGTTTCACACGGATATGTCTCCTGCTGGCCGGGTTAGTACGGCAGCATGCGGTGCAGTTTAGCCTGATCGGTCTCGTCGGCCACAACTGCCCGCTTCAACTTCCGCTTCCGCGAGCGCACCTTGGACGTCAGAATGTGGCGGGCACCGGAATGATGCCGTACCACCTTGCCCGTCCCGGTCTTCTTGAACCGTTTGGACGCACCCTTATGTGTCTTCAACTTGGGCATTTAGAAATTTCCTGGGTTAGACTGCGACTTAACTAGTGTAACACAGACGAGTTATTGGTGGTCGGCCTGGTATTCCTCGAGCCACGCCATCTGGATGGCTTCCAGCTTGCCTTCCGTCGACGCCTTGGGGTCGTCCTTGAAGTCGGCCAGCTCGGTGATCCACTGGTGCAGGTCGGTGTAGCGGATGTGGGTGGGGTCGAGCTCGGGGAATTTCTCGTAGAGCGCGAACGCGATGTCTTCGGTGTGGTCCCAGGTGAGTCCGGCCATTGGATTTGGCTCCTGTTAGATCTTCGTGCCCTTTAGCGCACCGCGGACCGCGGTGTTCATCATGTTCTCGGCCAGCTTCAATGTCGCCTGGTTCACCTGCTCGATTTTTTCGGCGATCAGGAGGTGATCTTCTGCATTATAAACCAGCAGTAACTCGTTGATTGCCTTATCGATAGTGGCCCGTTCCGCGTCGGTCAAATCGAAATAAGCATCGTGGTGGCGGGCTTTCTCGACGGCGCCCAAAATCGCGTCGGCCTCCACGCGCTGTTCGCGGACCTGACGGGCGGCAAAGTCGGCTTCGGCCTTCTCGAAGGACTCCTGGATCATCTTCTCCACCTGCTCGTCGGTGAGTCCATAAGACGGCTTCACTTCAACCGTGTGCTCCTTGCCGGTACGCTGATCGCGCGCTGTCACGCTGAGAATTCCATTGGCGTCGATCAGGAAGCGGACCTCGATGCGCGCCATGCCGGCCTGCATGGGGTCGATGCCCTTCAGGTCAAAACGCGCCAGGCTCCGATTGTCCTTCACCAGCTCGCGCTCGCCTTGGACGACGTGAATGAGCACGTTGGTCTGGCCGTCGACGCCCGTGGTGAATACCTCGGTGGCGCTGGCGGGGATGGTGGAGTTGCGGTGAATCAGTTTCGAAACGACGCCGCCCATGGTTTCGATGCCGAGCGACAGCGGAGTGACATCGAGCAGCAGCTTGTTCTCCACCGCGCCGGAAAGAATGGCGGCTTGCACGGCGGCGCCCAGCGCGACCACTTCGTCGGGATTCAGCTCGGTATGCGGCACGGCGCGGAACAGGTTCTCTACGGCTGAGCGGACCAGCGGGATGCGCGTGGAACCTCCCACCATGACCACTTCGTCGATCTGGTCGACCGAAACGCCGGCGTCCTTAATGCAATCGCGGCAGGGGCCGAGCGTGCGGTCGACAATCGGCGTGATGAGTTTTTCGAAAAGTTCGCGAGTAATTTCGCGCTGATACCTCTTGCCTCGATATTCCAGGTCGATGCTGGCGGCGGGCACAAAGGAGAGATGCTCCTTGGCATGAATAACGGCGCGGCGCATTCGTTGTACGCCCTCGCTGTCTTTGCTTAAGTCCTCGCCCCATTCGCTGGCGACGTCTTCCAGCGCGATGCGGAGCAGCAGGTTGTCGATGTCGTCCCCGCCCAGGTGGGTGTCGCCGTTGGTCGCCAGGACTTCGAAGATCCCGTCGTGCAGCTTGAGGATTGAGATATCGAAGGTGCCGCCGCCCAGGTCGTAGACGGCGATGATGCCGTTTTCGCGTTTGTCCAAGCCATAGGCCAATGACGCGGCCGTCGGCTCGTTCACCAGGCGCAGCACTTCGAGGCCGGCGATGCGTCCAGCATCTTTGGTGGCTTGGCGCTGGGCGTCGTTGAAATAGGCGGGCACCGTGATAACGGCTTTATTCACCGCCACACCGAAGTATTCTTCCGCGTTCTGTTTGAGCTGGCGCAGTACCAAGGCCGAGATCTCGGGTGGCGTGAAGGTGCGGTCACCCAGTTGGAGCTGGATCACGGATTCGCTGCCCGGCGCGATACGGAACGGGAAGAGCTTCAGCTCTTCCTGAACGTCCTCCAGGCCGCGGCCCATCAGACGTTTGACCGAATAAACCGTGCGTTCCGGGTGCGTCAGCAGCATTTCGCGCGCCGGGTTGCCAACCACGATACCGCCGTCCGGAGCGACGGACACAACGCTTGGCACTAGCTGACTGCCATCGGCGCCGGGGATGATCCGCGGGCCGGTGAGATCCATGAAGGCCACCAGGCTGTTGGTGGTTCCAAGGTCAATGCCGACGATGTGGTCCGAGGTGGCGAAGTCGATTTCCATAGCTAGCTGGGGATAAGGGACTGAGGATTCGGGGCTAGAGCCTTCTGAACTTCGCTCGCCAGGTTTTGTATGTACTTGCGGCGGTTGAGGGCCGTGCGAAGCTGAGCCAGCGTGTCGCGGCTCTGGTTTGCGTCGAATTGGACAAACAGCGCTTGGATTTGTTCATCCGCTTCGGCCAGCATTCCGGCGAAATTCTTTTCGGCTTGCTCCAACTGAGAGCGCGCCGTGGAGTCGCCGCCGCGCATCTCTTCCAGCGCCATATTCAATTCGAATACCTCTTCCAGGAGCTCCGGCGGCACGTCTTTGGACCGCTGCTCACCGATCTCAAATCCTTCCTGCCCAAGCACATACATCGCGCGCCTCAAAGGATCCTTGAGTGTCCGGTACGCGTCGTTCAGCGCTGACGACATCTCCAACGCCCGCTGTTGTTCGCTCTCCGGCTTGCGCATGAACCGGTCCGGATGCAGTTCGCGACTCAACTCGTAGTAGCGCTGCTGCAAGATGTCCATCGAAAGGTCGAGCTTCCGGGGAATGCCCAGCAGTGCGTAATAATCCGTCACGCGGAAAAGGAGGTTCCGCAGCCGCAGCTTTTCTTGGCGTTGGGATTGTCGAACTCGAATCCGGAGTGCATGAGAGAGTCCTTCCAATCCAGCGTCATGCCGTTCAGATAGACCATGCTCTTAGGGTCGACGAACACCTTGACGTCGCCATAGTCGTAGACGGTGTCGGTGGCTCGCGGCTTCACGTCAAACTTGAACAAATAGCTCAAACCCGAACATCCGCCGCCCAATACGCCCAGACGCAGCCCTCCCTGGACGCCGTGCTTGGCGAACTGTTCGCGAATCTTCGCGACCGCTTTTGGTGTTACTGTGACCATCTCCACTTAACTGGATGCGACGGCTTCACTCTTGGTAGCGGTCTTCTTCTTATAGTCGGAAATGGCTGCCTTGATCGCGTCTTCGGCCAGAACCGAGCAGTGGATCTTCACGGGCGGCAGGCTAAGTTCGTTGACGATATCAGTATTCTTGATCTCCAGAGCTTCGTCGACGGTCTTGCCGCGCAGCCATTCGGTGGCCAGCGAGGAACTGGCGATGGCGCTGCCGCAGCCAAAGGTTTTGAACTTCGCATCCTCGATGACGCCCGTGTCCGGGTTCACCTTCACCTGGAGCTTCATGACGTCGCCGCATTCGGGCGCGCCCACCATGCCGGTGCCGACGTTTGGATCGTTCCTATCCATCGAGCCGACGTTCCGGGGGTTGTTGTAATGGTCGAGAACCTTGTTCGAATAAGCCATGATCGTGTCCTTACCTTCTTAGTGTGCGGCCCATTGGACCTTCGTTAAATCAATTCCTTCTTTTGCCATCTCATACAGCGGCGACAGCTCGCGGAGCTTCTTTACCACGTCGATGACCTTGGCCGCGACGTAGTCGACTTCTTCCTCGGTGTTGAAGCGCCCGAGTCCGAAACGAATGGAAGAGTGCGCCAGATCGTCGCCGGCGCCGAGCGCTTTCAAGACGTAGCTGGGTTCCAGCGTGGCCGACGTACAGGCCGAGCCGCTCGACACGGCGATGTCATTGATCCCCATCAGCAGCGATTCCCCTTCCACGTACGCGAAGCTAATGTTCAGGTTGTTCGGCAACCGGTGCTCCATGGTGCCATTGATGTAGGTTTCGTCCAACTCGGCTTCCAGCTTCCCGCGGAGCTTGTCGCGCAGGTACGCCATCCGCTTGGACTCTTCCGGCATCTCCGCATGACAGATCGCGCAGGCCTCGCCCAGGCCCACGATTCCCGGGACATTCAGCGTGCCAGAGCGCATGCCGCGCTCGTGGCCGCCGCCGTCCATCTGCGCGGTCAACTGCACGCGCGGGCTCTTGCGGCGAACGTACAGCGCTCCGACGCCTTTCGGCCCGTACATTTTGTGGGCGCTGATCGACATCAGGTCGATGTTGTCTTTGATCACGTTCACGGGCACCTTACCAACCGCCTGGGTCGCGTCGGTGTGGAACAGGACGCCCTTGGATTTCGCGAGCTTGCCGATCTCGGCAACCGGCTGGATCACGCCGATTTCGTTGTTGGCGTACATAATGCTGATCAGCACGGTCTTGTCGGTGATGGCGTCCTGCAACTGCTGCAAATCCACCAGGCCGTTGGTCTGCACGGGCAGATAAGTCACGCGCGCGCCGTGCTTTTCCAGCCGCTTGCAGGTATCGAGTATCGCTTTATGTTCCGTCGCTGCCGTGATGATGTGATTGCCCTTTTCGGCGTACATCTCGGCCACGCCTTTAATGGCCAGATTGTCGGATTCCGTGGCGCCGCTCGTGAAGACAATTTCCTTGGATGTCGCGCCGATCAGGTCCGCAATCTGCTTGCGTGATTTCTCGACGGCGTTTTCGGCTTCCCAACCGAAGCTGTGATTGCGGCTGGCCGCGTTGCCGAAGGTCTCCATGAAATACGGCCGCATCGCCTCGAACACGCGCGGGTCCATCGGCGTGGTCGCGTGATAGTCCATGTAAATCGGCAGTTTCATTCTCGTGTCCTCAAATCGTCCTTCACATCGGTGGCGTGATCGCCACGTCGTACAGTTGTGTGCCGGGCTTGGTTAAATCGTCCACCGGCTTCGCGGAGTCCTGAGCCATGTCAGATATCGTGATGCTCGCCAGCAGCCGCAGGATTCCCTCGTGCACCTTCTGCAGCGGATCGCGCACGATGCACTTGTCGGTATGGCAGCAATATCCGTGCTCAGTGAAACAGGCAGTCAGAAAGATGGGGCCGTCAATGGACCGAATAATTTCCAGCGCCGTAATCTCGCGTGCATCGCGCGCCAGCTTGTAGCCGCCGTTGGTTCCGTGCTCGCTACGCAGGAATCCATTCTTGGCCAGTTTCTGTAAAATCTTAGACAGCAGCGCCAGCGGGATGCCGTAGGTTTCGGCGATCTCCTTGGCGCTGGAACCGGTGGGAGTCTGCACTGCTAAGTGCTTCAGAGCAATCAGCCCGTAGTCGGCTTTTTTGGTGAGCTTCAGCATACTTCAACTCCAGCGGGCGTAAACCCCGACCGGAATGGTCCTAGTTCATTATCTCCGATTCACTGACAAGCGTCAAGTGGAATTGATTCAAGTAGATAGGTCATCTACGACTGGAAGTGTCCTATATTCATACAGCTACGGCTTGAGACGATGCAAGCGCTCTTTCCACTATTTGGGCGTGAAAGACCAAAGTCTCCCCATCGATATCGCCGCGCGCCAGCGCGCCATTGACGCCGCCCTCAGCCAAATGGACAAGCAATTCGGCAAAGGGTCGGTGCTGCGCCTGGGTTCGCGCAGCGTCCTGCCGGTTAATGTGATTCCCAGCGGGTCGATTTCGCTGGATGCAGCGTTAGGTGTGGGCGGATTCCCGCGCGGCCGCGTGGTGGAGATTTTTGGTCCGGAATCGTCGGGCAAGACCACCATGGCACTGCAGGTGATCGCGCAGGCGCAAAAGGCCGGCGGCACGGCGGCTTTCATCGATGCCGAGCATGCCCTCGATCCCGGCTACGCGCGGAAACTGGGCGTGGACGTGGACAACTTGCTCGTCTCGCAGCCGGATTACGGCGAGCAGGCGCTGGAGATCGCGGGCGCTTTAATCGGGTCGGGCGGCATCGACGTCATCGTCGTGGATTCGGTGGCAGCACTGGTCCCCAAGGCCGAACTGGATGGCGAAATGGGCGACAGCCACATGGGCTTGCATGCGCGGCTGATGTCGCAGGCCTTGCGCAAGCTCACCGGCGCCGTCGCCCGCACCAACACGCTGCTTATCTTCATTAATCAGATCCGCGAGAAGATCGGAGTGATGTTCGGCAATCCCGAAACCACCACGGGCGGCCGTGCTCTGAAATTTTATTCCTCGGTGCGCACGGAAGTCCGGCGGATGGCCGCGATTAAGGACGGCGATACGGTGGTCGGCAACCGCACCAAGATCAAAGTTGTGAAAAACAAGGTTGCGGCACCGTTCCGGGAGGTCGAGGTGGACATTCTCTATGGCCTGGGCGTTTCGCGCGAAGGCGACCTGCTGGACCTGGGCGTGGCGAACGAAATCGTGGAAAAGAGCGGGTCCTGGTTCAGTTTCGGCGGCGAACGCATCGGACAGGGCCGCGAAAACGCACGGGCGTTCCTGATGGAAAACTCCGAGATTGCCGGCCGCCTGGATGCGGAACTGCGACGGAAGCTGGGCCTGGCAACCGCGGGTGAAAGTGAAGTTACCTCTACGGCCGCCGCCCGGACCGCGTAAAACCGGGCTTCGCGAGCGGGTTCCGGCGGCGAAAAGCCCGTTCTACCGGGCTCGCGGACGTGCTACCCTCAAAAAGCTGAGGAAAATCGACGCTTTTTAGCATTCTTCTCTTTACAACCGGTGCGCCATCGCGTATTCTTTGGTAGGAACAATTTGGTACGGTTATGTTTTGGATAGCCGCACACAAGATTGGAAGAACCCTACAAGGAGAAGTACATGGCAGCTAAGATGACGCAGTCGCAAATCATGAAGGAACTAGCCGCGGCGACCGGCAGCACCACCAAGGCCGCGAAGCAGTTCGTCACAACTTTTTCCGAGATGGCCGTCCGCGAGACCAAGAAAAACGGGATGTTCGTGATTCCCGGCATCGGACGCCTAGTCCGGGTGGATCGCAAAGCACGCATGGGCCGCAACCCCGCCACCGGCGAAGCCATCAAGATCCCGGCCAAGAAAGTGGTCAAGTTCCGGGTCGCCAAAGCTGTAAAGGATGCGATCGTACCGCCGAAGAAGAAGTAGGCGGACGTCAGAAGCACAAAGCCCCGCGATGGACCTCGCGGGGCTTTATTTTGTTTGGAAAGTCGATTTAGGTCCGCCCAAAGTGCGAGCCGGCCCAGGAAGCCTTACGCCTGCTTCTTTTCGTCGACGTTTTGTTCCTCAGTCTTCAGGGCATTCTTGAAATTCTTGATGCCCTCCCCTAAACCTTTCGCCACCTCAGGAATCTTCTTTCCGCCAAACAGCAGAACGGCGACCACCAAAATGACCACAAGTTCAGGAAAGCCTATCGATCGGAACATACGGCCTCCTTTATGGACACACCTTTATTGTAGGGAGCGAAACAGATTGGCGTCAAGCCACATGCTTCCGGTTGCTTCCGGCGGGGCCGCTGGTTTGTCTGCTGGACTCGTGTAATCAATCGCCGCCGGGGTAACTCGTGAATCCGGCGCGCTGCATCCCTCTACGCGCTTCTGGATTCTTCATGAACGTTTCCCAGACAAAGCCCGTTCGGAGGTTCTCCGCCATCAACATGGTAATCCCGGTGTCGATTCCGATCACGTCGGTGTCGTACCAGTTCTTGAGCGGATTGAAGGCATTGACGAAGCCATACCGGCTCCAGGCGTGCGCGCCATAACGCGTTTTGATATTATTCAAGACCCGCATTGCTGCGCGCGGCAAAAACGGGAGTGATCCTCCAGTGGCACTCGGCACGACGGTGCCATCGATGGGCCCGATCTCGGGCGGCCCTCCCCAGACCACATAGCCATTCTGGGAATCGGATGCGGTGATACCCCACAGATCCTCACTGTAGTCGGGAAACTGTTTGGCGAGTTCCAGGCAGAATAGACGATGAGCTTCCGTGGCGATCGTCGAGTTCTTGAAGTAATCGGTGTAGCGGTCGCGTTTATTGCGGAAGTCGAACCACGCCTGCGAATACTGATGGACGAACAGAGGCGCGTACGAGCCGACGTAGCGCAGTCCGTCGTAGTCGAAGACGGTACGCTTCCACGAATTCCAGGCGTCGACCGGCAGAGGATGGGCGGCCGAACCCAAGCCGAGCAAGTAGATCATCATGAGTTCGCTGTAGTAATCCCAGCGATACGGCAAGAAACCAACTTCCGGCGTCCAGCCTTGCGACAGCATGGAGGTGTCTTCGGCGATCCAACTCCAATCGACGCGCGAGAAGATTTCCCAGGAGAGGCGGGTGATCTCCAGATGACGGAAGTGCTCTCTCGCGGTCAGCATTCCACACAGCAGAATAGCCGTGTCCACCGAAGATACTTCGGAATCCCAGATTCTATCGCCTGTGGTGATGTTAGCCCAATGAAAAAAGAACCCGCGATGCGTCGGCATCTTTCGAGCCAGGAAATTCAAAGTGGTAATCACGCGATCACGAGCGTCTGCGTAGGACACCCACCCACGACGCTCGCCGATACACAGCGCGCTCAGTCCGAAGCCGGTCGCCGCAATGCTGGCGACGATCGTGTTGTCGGAGGTAAAGGCCTTGGAGCGGTCTTTCACCAATCCGGTCTCGGGATGGGCCTGTTCCCAGAAGTAAAGAAAAGCGGCTTTTTCGATTTCATTCAGTAGATTGTCGTCTTCGCCGGCGAGAGCGGGACCTGGACTGGAGACCGGCGCGGCAGTGATACCGAGTGAGGCCGCTCCGGCCAGCGAGGTCCGAAGAAGTGTGCGGCGCGTAACGGCTGACACTACTTTCAATGTAAAGCGTTTCGCCGCTATCCTGAAAATGGCGGTGGCAATGCAGGCGCGCAAGATCTCACTTTGGGCTGCGGTTGCGGCAATTCTGGCCGCCATCGTGATTGTGCCGATTCTGCTGCTGCGTCGCACGTCTGTCATCCTGACCGGCGCCGTGCTGCGCCAAGATGCGGACCCGCACAAACAGCTTCCGATTCCTAACGTCAAGATCACAGCCACTGAAGGCGGACGAACCGTGACGGGCGAATCGGACGCCTCCGGACTATTTCATCTCAAACTGCCCAACCCGGGCTGGCGCAATCAGGAAGTGACACTGCGGTTACAAGATTCAGGCTATCTGCCCTTGGAAGTTGAGCAGCAGCTGAACGAGCGATCCAAAAGTGAACTGTACGTACTACGAATGACGCCCAGTCCGGCGCAAGCGGTAAGTCCGGCAGGCGTGCCGCCGGTTGTGATCAAAGACGTTCGCGTACGGTACGCGGAGAGAACCTCGAACGTAGTCAGCGTGGGAAGCGAGGCCAGGACTTTCACCGTACAGAACAAGGGCAACGTGCCCTGCGATGCGAAGCCGCCCTGCTCGCCAGATGGGAAATGGAAGGCTGCGCTCGGCGGGATCACCATGGATGCGGAGCCGGGTCAGGAGTTCGACAACATACGCGTCTCGTGTATTGCGGGTCCTTGTCCCTTCACCAAGATTGAAACGGGCGCAACTCCCCACCCTGGCCGCGCAATTACCGTGCGGGTGCTGGATTGGTCCGACACAGTTACTTTCCTGGTGGAGGCCGAGGTAATGCGCACGACGCCAAACGATGTGATTCGTCAGGCGTACCCTGCCATTTACGGCCGCTCCATGAGCTTCACCCTGCCAGCTATGGCCGGTGGACCAAGCATTCTGGCGGATCTCAATGGCTCAGGAATCGTCTTTCCACTGGGCCCGGCGCTGAAGCTATCGTGGGCAGCTTGTACATTGCAAGTCGCCCCACAGCAAACAAAACTGTACGTCTGTGAGTTGAAGCCGGGATATAAGTTTAAGTAACTGGAGCCACATAAATGCTTCGACACTTGAACCGGATGCGCCGCCTCTGGTATATATGACTTCACCTCATGTGGCAGCAAAACTATACACCTCTCAATGGAAACTTGGCTCTTTCCGCCCTGGTGGCTGCGCTGCCTATCCTTGTACTGCTGTACTTACTGGGGATAAGGCGCACTTCCGCCTGGATCGCCGCGGTTTCGGGTCTGGCAACTACGGTTGTGGTTTCGTTGTTCCTGTACGGGATGCCGGTGGTGAGGGTTGTCTCCGCCGCGGCGTATGGAGCCGCGTACGGACTGTTCCCTATTGGCTGGATCGTTATTTGGGCCCTGTACCTCTACCGGCTGACGCTGGACACGGGCAAGTTTGAGTCGATCAAACATTCGCTGCGCAGTCTGACCCAGGACCGCCGTCTACAAACCCTGCTGATCGCGTTCGCCTTTGGGGCTTTCCTGGAAGGTGCGGCGGGCTTTGGAACGCCGGTGGCGGTTGCTGCGGCGATGCTGGCGGGGCTGGGTTTCGCACCTTTCTATGCTGCCGGCATTTGCCTGCTGGCTAACACGGCGCCCGTAGCGTTCGGCTCCATCGCGATTCCTATCGTCACGCTGGCGGGCATCACCGGGTTACCCTTGGACCGGCTGAGCGCCGGCGTAGGCCGCATTTGCGCGCCGGTTTCTCTGATCGTGCCGGCCTACCTGGTGGTCGTGCTGGGTGGTTGGGGAGCCTTGAGGAGCGTGTTTCCAGCCGCGCTGTTGTGCGGCGTCACCTTCGCGGGTCTCCAGTTCCTGATCTCCAACTTCGTCGGCCCACAGCTCACCGACCTGATCGCCTCACTGTGCGCCATGGGCGTGCTGGTGGTCCTGTTCCTGGTCTGGAAGCCGAAGGACAAAGACGAAGTGGAAAGCACCGCACCTTCCGCCGGCGCAACCGCCGTTCCCCCTGCGCACCATTCCGCCGGCCAAGTCTTCCTGGCCTGGAGCCCTTATCTTCTGCTCGTCATCTGCGTGCTGGCCTGGGGCTGGCAACCGATGCAGAAGCCGCTGAACTCGGTCAGTATCCCGATCCAATGGCCGGGCTTGCACAATCTGATCGACCGCGTCCCACCCGTGACACCCAAGGTCAGCCCGTACGCCGCCATCTTCAATCTGAACTGGCTGTCGGCGTCGGGCACGTCCTGCATGATCGCCTGCATTCTGTCTCTTTTTGTGCTGCGAATTTCGCCGCTGAAAGCCCTCAAGATTTTCCTGAGCACGCTCCATCAGCTCATGTTTTCACTGATCACTTTGGCCTCCGTGCTTGGGCTGGCATTCCTCATGAACTATTCGGGCGCCACCGGAACACTCGGCCTGGCGTTCGCCGCCACTGGCGCTTCCTTCCCGTTCTTCAGCGCGATTCTCGGCTGGCTGGGAGTCTTCCTGACTGGCTCCGACACCTCCGCCAACGCGCTTTTCGGCAATCTGCAGGTGGTGACCGCCTCCAAGCTGGGCTTCAATCCGGTGCTGATGGCAGCTGCCAATTCCGCGGGCGGCGTGATGGGAAAGATGATCAGCTTGTCCAGCATCGCGGTAGCCGCGGCGGCTACCAACATGGCGCCGCACGAAGAAGCCAAGCTGTTCCGTTTCACGCTGAAGCACAGCGTCTTGCTCGCCTGCGTTGTCGGACTCATCGTCACCTTTTACACCTACGTTGCGCCGCACCTGCAGCCGTGACGTGGAGCAGTAGGGCGAGCATCTGCTGGCTCCCGATCGTTCTGCTTGCCGCGAGTTTTCCGGCCGCGGGCGGACAGGCGCAGCGCATTCCGCGCCAAACCGCACCGGCGACGGCGGCCGTGGTGGGCATCGTTCGCACCGAACAGGGATTGGGACTCGGCGGCGTCACGATCCTGCTCCAAAACCTGACTGATGGCCGCAGCGCGCCGGCAACCAGCGCGGGAGACGGTTCGTTTCGCTATTTGACGGTACGGCCCGGGCGCTACCAGATCAAGGCATCGCGCGAGGGCTTCCAGCCTTATGCGCAAGGCGACATTCAGTTGTCGCCCGGCGATGTCTACCCGATCGAATTCGCCATGAAGGCCCTGCCCGCGGCGCCGGGAGCGATTCGTGAGATCCCGCGCCAGCCGGAACTCGGGCCCCGGCCGCCGCCGCTACCGCCCGAAGCGCCGACATCGACCTATCGAAGCTTCCCTCAGGCGACGCCGCCGGAAGCGATCGCGGAAGCACGTCCGCTGGCCCCACTACCCACCGACGACCAGGTGTTCAACGTCGTTCCGAATCGCTGGAATTATCAGTTCCCCACCGACTACCATCGCTATCCTACCGGCGAGGTTCCCTACGTCAAGGGCCACTGGTACGATCCGTTCAACCGCAACAAGCTCAAAGGCGACTACCCGATTATCGGCAATCAGACATTTCTCGACGTGACGCTCACTAGTGACACTTTCATGGACGGCCGCCGCCTGCCCGTACCGAGCGGTGTTGGTGCGGCGAACCCGGGCAGCTCACAGTTTTTCGGCCGATTCGGACAATACTTGCTCAGCCAGAATTTCGCGTTCTCCTTCGACCTGTTTCACGGCGACACCTCTTTCCGCCCCGCCGACTGGCGCATCCAGCTAACGCCGGAGCTGAACGTCAACTATCTGTGGACGCAGGAAAACGGCATTGTCAATTTCGACGTCCGCAAGGGGACGACGCGTTTGGACGCACACCTGGGCCTGCAGGAAGCGTTCGTCGAAGTGAAGCTGAAGGACCTGAGCAATCAGTACGATTTCGTCTCCGCGCGCGCCGGGCTTCAGTCCTTCACCAGCGATTTTCGGGGCTTCATCTTCTCGGACGAAGAGCCCGGCCTGCGGATTTTCGGCAACTTCGATTCGAACCGCTATCAATACAATCTGGCTTACTTCTCCATGCTCGACAAGGACACCAACAGCGGCCTGAACACTATGTCCTATCGCCACCAGCAGGTCATGATCGCGAACCTGTACCGGCAGGATTTCGTGAAACCCGGATACACGATGGAGGTGAGCTTCCACTACGATAAGGACGATCCGTCGTTCCAGTACGACACGAACAATTTCCTGGTGCGGCCGGAGCCAATCGGGTTCGTAAGGCCGCATGCCATCCGCGCGTACTATTACGGCCTGGCAGGCGACGGCCATATCGGCAAGCTGAATATCACGCACGCGTTTTACGAGGTGCTCGGCCACGATACGTTCAACGAGATCGCGGGCCGGCCGGTGGATATCAACGCGCAGATGGCCGCCGTGGAGTTATCGCTCGATAAGGACTGGTTGCGCTACCGCGTGTCGTTCTTATATGCCTCGGGCGACAAAAACCCGCGAGATGGAACCGCGCGCGGCTTCGATACGATCTTCGACAATCCCAACTTCGGCGGCGGCATCTTCAGCTTCTTCAATCGCGAAGGCATTCGTCTGACCGGCACCGGAGTAGCGCTCGACAACGAAGGCAGCCTGATACCCGACCTGCGCACCAGCAAGATCGAAGGCCAGGCGAACTACGTAAATCCCGGCGTCTTCTTATACAATGCGGGGGTGGACATCGACGTCACGCCGAAGCTCCGCACGTTCGTCAATCTGAACCTGCTGCGCTTTGCCGACACCCAACCGCTGGAGTTGCTGCTGTTCCAACAGCCAATTCACGCGGGGATCGGAGCCGATTCGGGCATCGGCGTTGCGTACCGCCCGCCGTTGTCGGAGAACATGACCATCACCGCCGGTGTGAACGCACTCGAGCCATTCCAGGGCTTCCGCGACATTTCCACCAATCGAACGTTGTTTTCGGCCTTCGTCAATGTCAGATTCCGGTTTTAAAGTTCGCAGCGGGCTGATCGCGCTCGGCTCCGGCGCCGCGTGCGCCTTGCTCTGCGCGCTGCTCATGGCCCAACAGCCCGGCAGTTTTCTGATCGGGCAGACCCAGGCGGAAGCCGATCAGAAAAGCGCGGGATGCGTCGCCTGCCACGGCCAGACTGATTCAGCGACGATGCACACCACGGGCACCGTTCGTCTGGGCTGCACCGATTGCCACGGCGGGAAAGCCGATGTGATGCCAGCGGCGGGCGCGCAGAAGGGCTCGACCGCGTACAATCAAGCGAAGAAACAGGCGCATCCGCAGCCGAGCATTCCCGGAATGTGGCGCAGCTCGGCCAACCCGGTTCGCCCGTACACGGAATGGCTGAAAGAAAACAAAGAGTACATCAAGTTCGTCAATCCCGGCGACCTGCGCGTTGCCGAAGAGACCTGCGGCTCGGGTGGCTGTCACGCGCGCGAAGTGATGGCCGTGCGAACCAGCATGATGACCACCGGCGCGATGCTGTGGCAGGCGGCGCTCTACAACAACGGCGGCTTTCCTTATAAGGACGCACACTTCGGCGAAAGCTATTCGCCCGACGGACTGCCGCAGCGCGTCAACACCTATCCGCCGCCGTCGCAGGAGTTGACGCGGACGAAAGGCGTGCTGCCGCATCTCGATCCGCTGGGACGCTGGGAGGTTTCGCAGCCCGGCAACATCCTGCGCGTGTTTGAGCGCGGAGGCGGCCCGCGTGCTGAGGTCGGCAATCCGAATCCAGAAGAAGATCCCGGACGGCCGGATGACAAGCTGAGCGATCGCGGCCTCGGCACCGAACTGCGCACGGACCCGGTGTTTATCGGTCTGCAGAAGACGCGCCTGCTCGATCCGATCCTGTCGATGCCCGGTACCAACGATCACCCCGGCGATTACCGCAACAGCGGCTGCACGGCCTGTCACGTCATCTACGCGAACGACCGCTCGCCCGTTCATTCCGGACCGTATGCCATGTACGGCAACCAGGGCCACAGCGCGGAAGCCGATCCGACCATTCCACACAATGAATCCGGCCATCCCATCAAGCACGAGTTCACGCGCTCCATCCCCACCAGCCAGTGCATTGTTTGTCACATTCATCCCGGCACCAACATGGTTGCGTCGTACCTCGGCTACATCTGGTGGGACAACGAGACCGACGGCGAATACATGTATCCGAAGGAGCAGCACAATCCGTCGGACCAGGAGCGCTTTGAGGCTTGGCTCGCGAATCCTGAGAGCGCCGCCGCGCGCGGGTTGTGGAAGGATCTGCCGTTCCTCGAGAACACCGGAACGCCCGAGTTCAACCGCCAGCTCCAGCATACGCAGTTCGCCGATTTCCACGGCCACGGGTGGGTGTTCCGCGCGGTTTATAAGCGCGACCGCAAAGGGAACCTGCTGGACGCGATGAGCCACGTCGTGCCGCCGGAGGATAAAGACAAATTCCAGAAGGCGGTTCAGCTCCGCGACATTCATCTCGAAAAGGGCATGCACTGCATCGATTGCCATTTCGCGCAGGACAATCACGGCAACGGCAACCTCTACGGCGAAACGCGCAACGCCGTGGAAGTCGATTGCGTGGATTGCCACGGGACCATCTCGCAAAAAGCCACGCTGACCACTTCCGCCGCGGCCGCGCCGCCCGGCGGCACACACATGTCGCTGCTGCGCACGCCCCGGGGCCAGCGCCGCTTCTATTGGCAGGACGGTAAGCTGTACCAGCGCTCCATGGTGGACAAGGATCGTGCACCTTGGGAAGTGGTGCAGGTAGTCGACACGATCACGCGCGGCAATCCGCATTACAACGAGAAATCGCGGCTGGCCAAGACACTTCTCAAAGACGGCGAGACGTGGGGCAGCGTGCCGAAGGACGAATCCGCGCTGGCCCACGCCAACAGCCGCATGACCTGCTACACCTGCCATACCTCCTGGACAACCAGTTGCTTCGGCTGCCATCTCCCGATGACCGCCAACAAGAAGCTGCCCATGCTGCACAACGAAGGGCTGACTACGCGCAACTACACGTCTTACAACTTCGAAGTGCTGCGCGACGACATTTACATGCTGGGCATCGACGGCACCGTGACCAAGCATCGCATCGCGCCCACGCGGTCCACCTGTGCCGTGGTGGTCAGCTCGCAAAACGCCAACCGCGACTGGCTGTACTACATGCAGCAAACCATCTCGGCCGAAGGCTACAGCGGCTTCGGCTTCAGTACGTATTATCCGCATACCGTTCGAGCGACGGAGACCAAGCAGTGCACGGACTGCCACGTCTCGCGCGCAGGTGACAACAACGCCTGGATGGCGCAATTGCTCATGCAGGGAACGAACCTGGTGAACTTCATGGGCCGCTACGTTTACGTGGCCGAAGGTTCCAAGGGATTCGACGCGATTCCGGTCGCCGAGCACGACGATCCGCCCGCCGTGTTCGGCAGCGATCTGCACAAGCTGGTTTATTCGCACGATTACGAAGAACTCCAGAAACATCACGGTGAACTGGAAGAAGCCGACCATCACGCCGGCAACGTACTGGACGTCCAGTTGCGTGGCGAGTATCTCTACGCGGCTCTCGGGAAAGGCGGCTTCCGCATCTACGACGTCGCGAACATCGACAACAAGGATTTCTCGGAAAAGATGGTCACCGCGCCGGTGTCGCCGCTTGGTCAGCGCTTCTATGTGAAGACCAAGGACGCGACAGCAGTTGGTTCGCCTTCGACTCTCGCGGTGGATCCGCTGCGCACACACATTCCCGCCAACGAAGAGCAGCCCATCGCGCTGATGTATGGCTTCCTTTATGTCACCGACGCCCAGGAAGGCCTCGTCGTCATCGGCGATCCGAATCTCAAGAGTAAGAGTCCCGGCGTGCTGACGCTGCTGGACGGCAATCCCGCGAACAATTTCCTGAAGCGCGCGGCAACGTTCAATCCCAACGGCATCCTGAACGGCGCTCGACGCATCACCATCGCTGGAACCTTTGCCTACATCTTGTGTGATCGCGGCCTCGTGGTCGTGAACATTGAGAATCCGCTCGCGCCCAAGGTCGAGGCCGAGGTCGGCGCGCCCGATTTGGTCGATCCGCAAGGCGTTGCGATTCAGTTCCGCTACGCCTTCGTCGTCGATCGCCAGGGCTTGAAAGTGCTGGACGTCACGTCGCTGGCTCATCCGCGCTTCGTGCCCAGCGCTTCGGTTCCGCTCGAAGACGCGCGCAACATCTATGTAGCGCGCACCTACGCCTACGTCGCCGGCGGCAAGCAGGGCTTAGTGATCGTGGATGTCGAACGGCCGGAACATCCGCGCATCGACCAGGTCTACACCGCCAATGGCCAACTCAGCGACCTCCGCGACGTCAAGCTCAGCATGACCAATGCCAGCGCCTTCGCCTACATGGCCGACGGCAAGAACGGCTTCCGCATCGTGCAGATTTTCGCGCCCAACGAGCAGCCCGATTACCAGGGCTTCAGTCCGCGCCCCACGCCCAAGCTAATCGCCACGTATCGCACCAAAGGCCCGGCTCTGGCCGTGTCCAAAGGCATCGACCGTGACCGCGCCGTCGACGAGAGCGGCAACGAGATTGCAGTCTTCAATCGCCGCGGCTCACGCCCGTTCAATCGCCAGGAAGGCGAGCGGCTGTATCTCAAAGACGGCCGGCTCTTCACTGTGACAAACGATCCACCTGGGCCGCCGAAATAACGGTGACAGAAACCTTCTCGTGGCCGCTGGAGCGCATCGTCAGCGGGACGGCCTGCTTCTCAAATGGCTTGCGAAACTCCGGGTCCTGCGGTGCGCCCACCGGTACGTTCTCCCACGCGAAAACCTGATAATCGCCCGGCGCGACGTTCTTCACTTTGAAGACGCCCTGTTCATCGGTGAAGGCGACGCGGTTCATATTGTTGCGCCCGCTATGCGCGCCGTAAGCGATCAGGTTGACGCGAGCGCGCACCACCGGTTGACCCGCCGCATTCTTCACATCACCATCCACTTCACCCATGTCCGCGCCAAGCACCACGGTGAGTGGTCCCGCCAAAGCGCCGAGATCCACCTGCCCATCCTTTAGTTCCTGATCGCCCGCACGAACCGACTTCACATACACTTCGCGCGATTGCACCTCGACGCTGTAGACGTTCGGCACGGCCTGCTCAAAATGGAATGAGCCGTCCGCCTTCACATTCGTTCCGAGCACACCCATGAAAGACGGCCCCCTCACCGACCGCAGCGTCAACGCGAGGCTCGACAAATCGTGAAGCGCGCCGCCTTCGACTCGCACCGTTCCCGCTACGTCTACCGCTGGAACAAAGTTCAGCGAACCTCCGTCGACATCGGCGTCTACGATCTCGACGGTCTGCCGGGCGTAGCTTTGGTGACCGTTCACGCCGCTCACCACAACTACGTCATACACGCCAGGCTCCAAGCCTTGAACGGTGAGCATGTCGCCATCGAAGGAGAGGTTCATTCCCGGCACTAGGCCACGGCCATGCCGAAAGATCATCGGACGATCGTTTCCGATATCGCTGCTTGGCAACTTGAACCGGAGCGAATGGCGCACCTCTGGAGGCTGCACCCGGATGTCGATCCCATTCAGTTCGGCGCCCTCTCGAAGTTCGATGGCGCCCGCGCTTTCGGCATCCGCGGTCCCCGGATAGTAGGTCCTGAAGCCGGCGCCATTGGTGACTCCGACCCGAGCAAGGCGGCCCGTGCCGGTGGCCTGAAGATAGTAGGTACCGGCGCGCAGATCGAACAGACGGAACTCACCGTTCAAGTTCGTTTGCGCCTGCCCTATGGTTCGTTCCGTTCTCTTCCCGTTGACATACCGGTACGTGAGCGCGCTTACCGACACTCCATGCACTGGATTGCCGTCGGAGTCCAACACGCGGCCGGCGATCACGCCTAGCGGCGTCAGCTTGATGACCAGGTCTTGTTTTCCCCCGCCCGGCTCGATTTTCAGGTTCGGCGGCGGCGCCCCAGTCGCACCGGGCGGCTCGAACGCGAACCCTTGGCGTCGTGATGAAATCGAATATTCACCCGGCTGCACATCTTCCATCGAAAAGCGCCCGTCCGAGTCCGTCTCGTCCGCGTAGCTGATCCCATCCGCTTTCTCATGGGACCGCAGAATCACCGTGGCTTTGCGCACGGCCTCGCCGTTGAGTGAGTTGACAACCTTGCCTGCGACGCTCGGCCTAGATGGCTCGGCAGCCTGTTGGGCGCCATTTTGCGCAAAAAGCAACCCAGCGGCGATCAAAAGCTGGATCACTGCATTTTGCTCCTCTGCTTCTCAATCTCATCGAAAGTAATCGCGGTGAGCGTGGTTGACGCGTGCCCGTTCGCATCCAAGGCCACGGCAACCGATTTCGACTCGAAAGCCGCCCGGAACTCCGCCGACCGCGTCAGGCCATCCGTGTCTACCTCCCAAGCGAACAGCCTGTATTCGCCCGGCGCGATGCCCCTGATCTCGTACTTTCCGCGTGCGTCTGACGCCGTCAGCTTGAACAGATCTTCCCGGCTTCGACTGTCTCCTTCGGGCACAACCGTCACCCAAGCTCCGACGGCGGGCGTGCCGTCCGGCATCTCCACAGTTCCGCTGATCGACGCGCCGTCCGCGCCCAGTACGATACTCAGTGGCGCGGCGACACCGGAGGTCAGATCGATCTGGCCATCCTTAATGTCACGGGCGCCGAAGCGGATGGATTTCACGTATTTCCCAGGCGGCGTGTTAAACACTCCGACGCGGTACGCCTCCCGTGAAAGCCCCTGAATTGTGAAACTGCCTTTGTCCCCCATGTGGGACGTTGGACCGCGAAAGAACATGCTTGGCTCGACCGGGTCGAGCGAAACCTGCACCATCAATCTGTCCGGCGCGGTTCCTTCCACGCTAACGGCTCCGGAAATATCCAAGCCGGGCGAAGGATTCAGGATGAGATCATTGATGTCCTGGTCCGTCACGTTCACCTTTTCGTGTCCGTAGAGTACCGTGCCGCTATCCTGCCGCGAGAAGGCCAGATCGTACCAGCCGCTAACGATTCCTCCCTGATCGAAGCTGCCGTCCTTCTGCAGCGCCATGGGCACGATGTCGGCGCCATTCGCTGACGCGCTTCTCAGCTGCACGAAGCCGAGCATGCCGTTGGTCATCCCGGTCATCTTCCCGCGCAGATGATAGGCGGGCACCTTCTGCAACCGGAAATCGACGCCATTTAGCTTCGCTCCCGCAGCCAGGTCAGTCGCCATGGCCTGCCCCACGTCGGTAGCGTTCGGGTAAAAGGTTGTCGGATAAGTTTCGTCGGGATGTGTCCAACGCGTGCGTGGAGGCACGTTCCGGTCCGCTCCCCCGGCGGTCGCCATCAAGTAATAGCGTCCCGGTTCAAGACTGGCGATTTCGAATTCGCCCCGGTCGTCGGCGCCGGCGAACCCCACAGCCACCAACTGCTTGCGGCCCTGGTTGTATTGATACTGCATGGCGCGGACATTGGCGCGCACGAGCGGGTCGCCATCCTCGTCGAGAACATGCCCCTTGACGGTAGCCAGCGGCAGTAGCTTCACCGCCACGTCCTGTACTTGCTGGCCCTCGGCCACCGTAACCGTCATGCGGGTACCGCGCCGGTAGGATGCCAGAAAGCCGTCCCGGTCCGCGGCCACCCAGTAGGAACCCGGCGCGACGTTGTCGAAACGGAAGTGCCCGGCCGCGTCCGTCATCGAGATTCGCGCGGCCGATGCGGCGGATGGGCCGCTGATGCCCTGCAACGTCACCGCGGCTTTCCGGATCGGCTCGGTAGTAACGGCGTTGACGACGATGCCTTCCACGCTGCCGGGCTCCGTCTCCGGCGCCTGCGCGCACAGCAAGCCCGCCAATAGTGCCAAGGCCGGAAGCAGCGCGCGGATCGGCATGCGGTCCACCTACTACGAAATTAGTCTATCGGGAAATTTGGACGTCGCCCGCACGGTTTCTGTTCCAGCGGGCGATGTTTCAATTCGCTAACTGTGAGACTGTGAACTTGCCCACAACCAGCTTTCCCTTGCTCCAATCGTGGTATGTGTGGCACTCGAAACAGCGCGCTTCGGCCGCGTCCGCGCCGGAACGATGGCATTGCCGGCAGTTCTGTATGCCGGGAACCAGAACGTCCGCCGTCTCCTGGCTATTGTTTGCCTTCGCGTGGCAGGACGCGCAGGAGACCATCTGGTGCGCCTCATGGTCGAAACTCGCATGCGGCAACCAGCGCGCCGTGATCTCCGCCTTGGCCACCACCGGCAAAGCGTCGGGCCCGTTCGGATAGGTCAGCGAATGACACTCCTTGCAGGCCTTCTGCCACAGCAGCAACTGCGCGTCTCCCAGGCGTTGCTGAACCCATTCGGCGGCGTTGCGCGCCGGACGCTGCGGTGGCCGCGTGGGCAGCCGCCTGTCGGGTTCGTCCACCAGCGGGATCTCGTTCGGATGTTCGGCGATGTAGGCGGTCAGCTTTGCGACGACGAAGTCGTAGACCACCTTCGGCTCTTTGTGAGGCACGGACTCGCTGAACCGCCGGTCGAATTGCAGCGTGTGGCACGCCGAGCAGTGCTTCTGATAGTCCACCGGCTCCATGTAGGAGCGGTCAATGGGCGTGAACGACGCGGGCGCAACCACTGCGCCAGTCGTTCCGAACGGCCAGGACTCGTTCGATCCCGGCGGCCGGTGGCAATCCGCACACTTCAGTTGCACCGTCCCGTTCGGCCCGCGCAGATCCTTCTTCAGATGCACCTTGTGGTTGAATTTGATCGTCCCCGGGTCCGATTGCCCCGGCCGTAGCGCCGCGAACTCCGGATGGTTTCCGTCGAAACTGCTGATGTCGGTAACGAACTTCGTCTGGCCTTCTCTTGTCTTCAGGTTCGCGTGGCACTGCGTGCAGCCGCTGTCGGCGGTGCTGGCCAGCCTCAATGAGCCCTGGTGCTCGACGTGGCAATTGGTACAGGACGGCGTGAACACTTGATTGGCGTGATGAATCGGGCCGTCGTGGCATGCCAGGCACGCCTGGTCCGTCGCGCTCTGCCGGTAACTCGCCTGCGAAACGTGGCACGCGCCGCACTTATGGCCCAGCAGTGCGTGCGAATGTGCCAGCGGCCCGGCGTTATACGGCTTCGCGCTGCCCGCTACCGCATACCATCCCAGCCAAGCCAAGCCCGCGAGCGTAAACACAGCCGACAAGATGCGTCGCCATCGCGGAATGCCGTGCAGCGTCTTGAAGTAATTCAGATTGATCCGCTGCGCAAGCTTCTTTGTTGTGCGTGTGCGTCCCGCCATGCGTGCCTCAGTATCGCAACGCCATCACGGCGTGCACGCCTCCCAAAACCAGCAGCGCGATCGACAGCGGAACATGCACCAACAGCCAGCCATGCAGCCAGTGATAGATGTGGATCTGCCGGCTCAGTTGCCGTTCTTCGTCACAGAGATTCTCCAGGTCATTCAAAACGCTGTGCACGGGCGCTGCCAGCAGACACCGCAAAGACTGAAAAAGCTCACCGGCACGACGCGCGTCGGCGAGTTCCCCGCCCGCGGCCTCAGGATTGGCCAGGTAAGGTCGTACTTTGCGCAAATAGACCTCACGGAACCGCGCGCGATCCTCCTGCTCGATCTCCACCAGCGTGGCCACAGCCGTAGCCGCCTCGGGTTCCAGCGCCGCGCCGTCGAGCGACCCGCAAATCGACCTAGCCAATTGATCGGCTTCCTCCCGCAACTGCGCCCGCACGTGCGGAATCTCTTCGTAGATCGTTTCCAGCGGCACCTGCGACGTCATCAGATTGGGCACGTAATGCTGCACGGCCGCGCCCAGGATGCCGCTGCCGATGACGATGAAGAACAGCACCATCAGCACCAGTGTCAAGGGCCCGCGAAACGCGAACCCGCCGTGGAACAGGATGAGCAGTAGGCTCAGCAGACCCAACCAAAGATGCCCGCGCATCCAGGTCTGCGCTCGCCCGATGCGCCACGTCGGGACCTTCTTGCGCGCTCCGAGCAATCCCGCATACAGCATCATGCCGTAGCCAACGATCCCAAACGCGAGGCCCATCGCCGTCCCGCCGCGCGGTCCGCCCGGAGTTTCCAGCGCGTACACAATGTACGCGATCGTGTTCACCACGGCGAGCAAGACCGTCGCAATGATCCAGGGCCGCTGTGTTCGGTCGATCCGCATCGCTCGCTACGCTCTCCTGGACTCGCCCGCGAGCGGCGTCCCGACCCAGCGGAAAAATTCGTTCGGTTCCACGCGATGAGCCGCGTCATGCGGGCAGGCGTACACGCAGCTTGGCTCTGCCAAGTCCGTACAGAGGTCGCAGGAAGTCGCCTTTTGCTTGATGACTGCCATCTGGCGACCGGCGCTCATCGGATCGTCCTCCATCACCGTGAACGGATGCATGTTGATGTTGCCGTATGGGCAGTTCTTGGCGCACAGGCCGCAGCCGATGCACCAATTCTCGATGATCACCTCCAGCGAATTGCGCCGCCGGATGGAGCCCACCGGACACCCCACCATACAGAGCGGGTCGCGGCAGTGCCGGCACGAGGTCGCAACCAGATACTTGTCGAAGCGCTGGCCCTCGCGAATCAACCGCGTGACGCCATCGTGCGCATCGGCGCATGCGCGTACACAGGCATCGCAGCGCGTGCAGCGTTCCAGATCCATGACGAGCAGGCTCTGCGCTTCCATCAGACCTTGCGTCAGAAACGCGTCGAGCGGCGTGCTGGTGGCCGTTTCCAGCCGCTGGCGATTCTGCTCCTGGCGTTCGTGCACCGCCGTCTCCAGGCTCCGGCGAATCACAGGGAACTGCGCCACCATCTGGTGAAATTCTTCGGCGTGAATGCGCACCAGCTCCACGTGATCGAGCGCCGCGCACGTCGCCGTGCGCCGCCCTTCACCGAGCAACCCGATCTCGCCGAAATACCCGCCGCGCCCCAAATACGCCAGCACCAGCTCGCCGCCGGGATGCGGCTCCGACACTTTCACAAACCCCAGCCGGATCAGATAAAAGCTATCCGCGATGTCGCCCTGCCGGCAAATCACATCGCCCTTGGTGTACCGCACCAGCTCCACTTTGTCGCGAAGTTCTTCGATAAACTCCTGGCTCAACGACGCGAACATCGGCACGCTGCGAAGGTGATCATCCAGCGCGCGCTTGCGGTAATTCGCGTCCAACTGCGCCTTCAGCGTCTTATTGCGCTGGATGATGTCCAGCACATTGCGCAGCATCTCGAACATCACGCAGTCCGTCGCCGCGCGCACCGTCGCTGAGCGCGGATACAGACTCATGCAGGTCATCTCACCGAACAGATCGCCCGGTCCCAGCGTCGCTACCGGATGATCGTATGGCAGATCCACCGGCGCATCAATCGGAATGCTCGCGCGCTGCTCTTCTTCGCTACGGCGCTCCTGCTGACGCCCCATCAACCGGCTGGTGAGCTTGCCTAAGAACCCGCCCGACCGGCTGTCGGTTTTTGCATGCGCCATCGGCGTCGAAAGAAACACTTCGGCCTGGCCTTCAATGATGTAAAACGCGGTCGACCCATACTCGCCCTCGCGGCAAACGATGTCGCCCTTGCGATAATGCCGGCGCACGACTGCATTCTTGTTCAACTCCAGGAAAGTCCCCGATACTTTCTGGAAATATGTCAGCGCCTGCAACTCTTCGACATCCACCGGCTCGCCCGGCAGCACCGTCTTCACTACGCTCTTGTTCGTGAGGGCGCCGGTCGGGCACGAAACCATGCACTCGCCGCACGACACGCACGACGAATTGCCCATCGGCAGGTTGTAATCGAACGCGATGCCCGCCATGAAGCCCTTGCCGCGCCGCCCCAGGACGTCGTTGTGCCGGATCTCGTCGCACCCGCGAATACAGCGGTCACACAGAATACACGCCTCGTGATCCACCGCGATCACCAGCGACGAATTGTCCTGCCCGCGCGGCGACAAACGCCGCGGAAAACGCGGCTGCGTAACTCCCTCAGCCCGTGCGAGCGTCTCCAGTTCGCAATCGTTCGATTGCCGCTGCCGCGCGCACGGGCTCGGATGGTCCGCCATCAGCAGTTCCACCAGCGTCCGACGCGCGCGCACTACTTTGTCCGAGTTGGTGGACACCACCATGTTGTTCTCGGCCGGACGCACGCACGATGCCGTCAGCACACGCCCGCCCACGTCCACCACGCACACGCGGCACACACCGACAGGCGTCTCGTTCTGCTGATGACACAACGTCGGAATCGGAATGCCGTGCATGCGCGCTGCGTCGAAAACGGAGGTCCCGTCGGGAACCGACACATGCATGCCGTCGATGGTGAGATCGATCACACGTGCACCTCACGCATCGGGCAGACTCCCTCAGGGCAGCGATGATCGTAAATGTGCGCATCGATCTCTTCGCGGAAATGCTGCAACACAGAGCTCAGCGGCGCGTGCGCAAACTGCCCCAGGCCGCAAATGGAAGTCAGCTTCAACGCCTCGATCAGATCGTCAATCACCGGCATGTCGGCGGCAGAACCCTTCCCTTGCGTCCAGCCAGTGAGAATATCCACCAGCTTCTGCGATCCCATGCGGCACGGCACGCACTTCCCGCACGATTCGTTGCGGAAGAATTTAACGGCGTTCAGAGCCATGTCGAGCATGCACCGGCCCTCCGCGCAAACCACGATCGCGCCCGACCCCAGCATCGACCCGATCGCCGCCATCGACTTGAAGTCCAGCCGCGTGCCCGCCAGCGACGCCGGCAGATAACCCGACGACGGCCCCGATGGAGCCACAGCCTTCAGTTTCCTGCCGCCGGCGATTCCCTCCGCCAGGTTGAAAATCACTTCCGAAAGCGGCAGCCCCATCGGAATTTCGTACACGCCCGGCCGCCTCACATCCCCGCTGATGCCGACAAACTTCAACCCTGCCGCGCCTCCCTGCCCTTGCGCCTTGTACCACTCGACGCCGCGCGTCAGAATCTGCGGCACGTGCGCAAACGTCTCAACATTATTCAGCGCTGTCGGCTTGTTGAAAACGCCATTCGTCACCGGAAACGGCGGCTTGTTCCGTGGCTCCGCGCGCTTGCCCTCGATGGCTTCAATCAGCGCGCTCTCTTCACCGCAAATGTATCCGCCCGGGCTGACGAACAGCTCCAGGTCGAACTTCAACCCCGATCCCATCACGCTTTCGCCCAGGATGCCGCGCTCGTAACAGCCCTCAATCTCTTCGTGCAGAATGCGCTCCTGCGTCTCGTACTCATGCCGGATATAAAGGATGCCCTTCTGCGCCCCCGTCACGAGTCCAGCCAAAATCATGCCTTCGATCACCAGGTTCGGCAGGTGCTGCAGGATGAACCGGTCTTTTATAGTCCCCGGCTCGCTCTCGTCCGCGTTGCAAACGACGTATTTCACATCGCCCGGCGCCTTGCGCACCGCCTCCCACTTCACGCCCGTGGGAAATCCCGCGCCGCCCAGCCCGCTCAACCCACTCGCCTTGAGCTTTGCGATCACACCATCCCAATCGCGCGACGCCACCGCCGCCCGCATCGCGCCATACGGCTCGCCGTCCCCATAAGGATCCGAAGCCAACCCGCGAATCTTCGCCTGCACCGGCATATGCGGAAGCCCGCTCCCGCCGAGCGCCGTAAAGACCAGCGCCTCCGCTTGCGCCGCAGTCACATCGCGATAGATGTGATCGTTGATCGAAATCGCCGGAGCTCCATCGCACTGGCCCAGGCACGAAACTTCCCGCACCGCGACGTCGCTCTCGCTCATCGCCTGGAACCGCTGCTTCAAGCCTGCGCGCAAGTCGTCGCCGCCGCACAGATGGCAGGACATGTCCGAACAAACCTTCAGCGTCACCTTGGGCGGAGGCGCCAAATGAAAGTGCGGATAAAAGTCCGCAACGCCGTGGATACGATAGAGCGGCGTCTCAGTGCGTTTGGAAAGCGCCTCCAGTTGCTCGCCCGGCAGATAGCCGTACTGCTCTTGAATCGCTCGAAGATCGTCGAAGATCAATGCGTTCCCTTTAGCCCCGTCTCATTGTTCGGCGATGTTGTGACGATACATTATAGCGATTCGTTTGATCGAAGTTCTGGTAATCTAGACCTTACTTGTTCACATGAAACACGGCTTCATTCTGGGATGCCTGCTCGCAATTGGCTGCCTCAATGCCGCCGACACCAACGAACCGTCGAAATACACCGGCCCAGGCTCCTGCAGCTCGCCGAGCTGCCACGGCGGCGTGCAAACCCGCAACCAGACCTCGGTCCTGCAGAACGAATACAGTACCTGGGTGGTGCGCGACAAGCACGCTCACGCCTTTGTGAATCTCACCAATCCGGTGGGCGTGCGCATCGCCAAGATCATGGGACTTCCCAGCCCGGACACCGCGCCCCGGTGCCTCGCCTGCCACGCCCTCGACGTCCCGGCCGAGCAGCGCGCCCGCACGTTCGACCTCACCGACGGCGTCGGCTGCGAAAATTGCCACGGCCCCGCCTCGGCCTGGCTCGGCCCGCACACCACGCGCGGCTGGAACTACGACAAGTCGCTCGAACTGGGCATGCACAACACGCGCGACCTGGTGAAGCGCGCCGAAACCTGCCTGGGCTGCCACCTTGGCACGCCCGAAAGATCGGTGGATCACGAACTCATCGCCGCCGGCCACCCCGATCTCTACTTCGAGCTCGATTCCTTCATGTCCGTGATGCCCGAGCACTGGAGCGAAGTCGACAAGGACCCCTGGTTCGCCGTCCGCGCCATGGCTGTCGGCCAGGCCGTCCAATTGCGCGAACAACTGAAACGTATCGCGCGCGAAGCGCAGGGCGGCATCTGGCCCGAGTACGCCGAACTCGACTGCTTCGCCTGTCATCACAGCCTCGTGGCCGCCAAAGATAGCTGGCAGCAGGAGCGCGGCTACCCCGATCGCCGCCCCGGCAATCCGCCATACAATCTCTCGCGCTACGTCGTCCTCCGCCACGTGATGCAGGAAGCCGATCCCGGCGCGGCGCTGGAACTGAAGGCCGATGTCGACAAAATGTACACGCTGGTTACCGCGCTCAACGCGGACCGCCCGCAAATTGCCGCCCAAGCCATCAGCACCGCCGCCGCAGCCGACCGCCTCGCGCAGCGCTTCAATGGCATGAAATTCGATCAGCCGATGACCCTGCGTCTGCTCCAAAGCATCGCGGCCGACGGCGGCGCCATCTCCGAACAAGGGGAACGGCCGGCCGAGCAGGCCACCATGGCGCTCGATTCCCTGTTCGTCGCCTACACGAAAAATGCCAAGCTTGCCGACGACGCGCAGATCCGCACTGCCATCAACGGTCTGTTCCAGCAACTGGACGACCCGTCCGCCTACAACGGCTTCAAATTCGCCAGCGCGATGAAGAGCCTCAGTTCGCTGCTCCAATGAGAAGCCCGCTGCTACCGATTTTTCTGGCCGCAGCCTGCTTGCACGCCCAACCGCAGCGGGCACACCTGCGACGCCCCTTTCCTCGCCCCATTGTCGACCCGGCCATCTTGAACGCCGCCGACGTCGATTCCGTCGTTCAGGCCGCCGCCGCTTCGGTGAATTCCGAATCGATGGTCATCGCGGTCACCGATCGCCAGGGTGACATCCTGGCCATCTACCAAAAGCCGGCCGCGCCCGCTACGTCTACAGCGAACTTCGGAGTCCAGGCCGACACCAAGGAAGTCGCCGTCGCTCTCGCCCGCACCGCCGGTTTCTTCAGCAACAATCAGGCGCCGCTTTCCTCGCGAACGGTCCGCTACATCAGCGGAATTCACTTCCCTCCCGGCATCGCCTTCACGGGCAACGCGGCTTTGTACGGAATCGAAAACACTAACCGCGGCTGCGGCTTCAACACAAATTTCATTCCCGGCCAGGAAGTGCCACCCGCGCGCTCCATCGACGGCTCCCAGCCTGGCCTCGGTATCCTCACCGGCAAGGCCGACCTGAATGACAGCGACCCGAATGCCGTGAATCCTGGCGGTGTCCCACTCTATAAGGAGGGCGCAATGGTGGGTGGCGTCGGCGTGGCCGGCGTCTCTCCAGATGTCGCCGAGTTCGCCGCGCTCTCGGGCGCAGTGGGCGCAGGCTTCGGTGCGAACCCCGCACCGCCCGGCGTCGTGGTGATCGACGGCATCGCGGTCCCCTTCGTCAATCAAACCACGCGGCCCTCCGGTTACGATGCCGGCACAGCCGACGGAACATACTTCCTCGGTCCCTTGAGCAGCCCGAAGCCCGCGCCGGAAGGTTACCTGGTCGCGGCGCAGGCCGGCTCCATCGGCGGCCTCACGCAAAGCGACGTCCAGCAGATCATCGCCAATGCGATCGCGGAAGCCAATCAGACCCGCGCCATCATTCGGCTGCCGATCGGCTCTCGCGCCCGCATGGTGTTCGCCGTCGCCGACCTGGACGGCGCATTGCTCGGCCTCTACCGCATGCCCGACGCCACCTTCTTTAGCATCGACGTCGCAGTAGCAAAGTCGCGCAACGTGATTTTCTTTAGCGGACCCGATCGCGCCGCCTCCGACCTCGCCGGCGTCCCCATGGGCACCGCCGTCACCAACCGCACCATCGGCTTCGGAACGCAGCCCATCTATCCTCCCGGCATCGACGCCTCGACTCCTGGCCCGTTCTTCGGCCTCTACCAATTCGATACCCTTCACCCGTGCACGCAGGGTTCACAAGCTCCGAATCCGAATCAAAACGGCATCGTCTTCTTCCCCGGCGCGCTCCCGCTCTATAAGAACGGCGTGTTGGTGGGAGGCCTGGGAGTCAGTGGCGACGGCGTCGATCAGGATGACTTCGTTACAGCAGCCGCGGCCGCCGGCTTCGAAGCTCCCATCAATATCCGCGCTGATCAGATCATCGATCAAGGCGTGCGCCTGCCGTATCTCAAGTTTCCACGCAACCCGACCGACTAGAACAGCTATTAATTGGTAGGCAAAATTTGCAACCACCATTCCGATCCAAGCAGGAAGTCATCATCAACGCGCCTTTGGAGGCAGTATGGTCGTACAGCATGGACCTCACGAAGATACCCGAGTTCCACCCTCGCGTGGTCAAGGTTGATCTTCTTTCCGGCAAGACCTTCCGCGAACCAGGTGCGTCCTATCGATGTCATCTTGCGGGCGGGAAGCACACCTGCATCGAGAAGGACATCGAAATTATCCCGCTCGAGAAGATCGTCACCGTGTTGCCAGAGGACTCATTTGGCATCAGCAAGATTCTCAGCGATTACACGGTAGAAACGACGTTCCAAGCGCTCGGCCAGTCAACCAAGGTGGCAATCAGCCACTATTACTCGACGACAACCCTGAAGGCCAAACTCGTCAACGTAATCGCAAAAGGCAAAATCGCTCGCGAGACCCAGGCAACTTTGAATGCCGCCAAGGCCACGCTAGAGGCTGCCTTCCCAGATAGAGGTCTCTGAGACCGATTCTCGTTCTAAGCGTTAGCCCACGGTTACTCAGCCCGGATAAACGAACTTTAAGCTTCCGTACACTGGCGAAATCTATAAAACAGTTCATAATGGATTTGTGCTGGCCCGAACGCCGCCAGGCGGCCGGGCGACAATGGATACAGGAGACGAATCGACATGAACATCAACCTGAGGAAGAGGATGGGAACGTTCGTTCTGTGCGCCTTCGCGGCGTTTTCCGCGACGGCTTGGGGCGCGAATGCCGCCGCCGGCAAGGCCGTCTATGCCGCCAAGTGCAAAGCCTGCCACGGCGCCAACGGCGAAGGCAATCCCGCTATCGCCAAAATGATGAAGGTCGAGATGAAGCCGCTCAGCGACGCAGCCGGAATGAGCGAAGCCGACTTGAAGAAAATCATCACCGACGGTACCGGCAAGATGAAACCGGTCGCCGTCTCGGGCGCCGACCTCGATAACGTAGTCGCCTTCGTCAAGACTCTCAAGAAGTAATCTCCAAGCCTGCAGACGATCGCTTGCCATGGATCATCGCCTGCCGACATCGGCGCCCTCCGCGTGGGGGCGCTTCCTTTTCGGACTACCTTTGCCCCCAAGTCTCTGTCCTGCCGACGCGCTTACCGCACTGTTGCGTTTTCCCGCGCCCTATAGGGAAATTTCTTATTTCTCCTGGAGTCGAATCTGCTTATGCCGCCTACTTTTCGGGTTGAACAGCGCCAGTTCCGTGCTAGTCTAAGGGTAGTCCCGCGTCCTCCCTTAGACTGTTTCCCTATTTTGAGAATTGCCGTGCATTGCCACACTACTATTAAGGTGTTTATCAAGCGTTTTGTACCCTTCTTGGGACTGTCATTCTTCTTAGCCGGTTTACTGCCGGCCCAGACCCTGTCCATCGTCTCGGGCAACGGCCAGATCGTCTTCGGCGGCTTTTATTCGCATACCGTGCCGATGGTCGTGCAGGCCAACGACTCCCGCGGCAACCCGGTGAAAAATGTTGCCATCACCTGGTCGATCCAGGGCTCGGGCACTTTGTCGGGACCGCAATCCAGCACGGACCAGAACGGGCAGGCGAGCACATCGTTTGTCAATTCGGCGCTGCCGCCCTATAGCTCGTTCTTGCCGTCAACGATCACCGCTTCGTCCAGCTACGGAAGCGTCCATTTCTTCGCCACCACCGTGCCGCTCACGGATGGCCGGGGCAACCCGGCGCCACAGCCCATCACCACGCTCCAGAAGCCGGCTATCGGCTCAACGCTGACCGCCCCCACTGGCAGCACTCTACCCGGAGCCGTCGTCGTGCAGGTGCTCGCCGGAGCCGGGACGCAGGCAAACAGTCCGATCCCCAATGTCGCCATCCGGATCGTGAACAGTCTGGACCCGACCACTCCCGCGCCCGCGCATTGCAACGGCCCGAACGGAGTGGTGCTCACTGGCGCCAACGGCATCGCCACGTGCGACCTGGTGATCACCGGTCAACCCGGCGACCCGGTCGGGCTGTCCGCGGAGGTTGGTGAATTCCACGAGACCCCTGCATTCGACTTGCAAGTACAGGCAGGCGCCACTTGTAGTTTCTCGCTCTCTGCTTCCAGCAAGTCCTTTAGCTCGGCCGGTGGATCCGGCAGTGTGCAGCTAACCACGGGCTCCACGTGCGGCTGGACGGCAGCGAGCAACGCCAATTGGATTACGATCTCCGCCGGCTCGAGCGGCACCGGGCCCGGCAAGGTCTCCTATACTGTGGCGGCCAATACCGGACCGCCGCGCATCGGGACCATGAGCATCGGCGGACAAACCTTCACCGTGAATGAGGGCTCGGGCGCACCCGGCTCGCTGGCCATCACTACGCCCTCGAACCTGCCCGGCGGAACCGTCGGCGTCGCGTATTCGACAACGCTCTCGGCGACCGGCGGACAATCTCCCTACACTTGGTCCATCAGCAACGGCACGCTTCCCCCCGGCCTCACTCTGGACACCTCCACTGGAGTCATCAGCGGCACTCCCAGTTCGGCCTCGGGGTCGCCTTTCTCGTTCCAGGCCACGGTTGCCGACAGCGCCGGATCCACGCTGCCGCAGACCTTCTCGCTGACGATCTCAACCAGCGTCGGATCTTCCGGTTTCAAGATCACCACCACATCCTTCCCCAACGGCATCGTAAACAAGGGTTATCAGCAGTCCCTGGCAACCAGCGGCGGCGTAGTTACACCGTTCAACCCCAGTCCGTCTTTCCGGATTTCCGGCGGAGCGCTTCCCGATGGCCTCAGTCTGACGAAGGGTTCCAGTGGGACGTATTCGGTGACCGGCACGCCGACCACTCCTGGCGTTTCTAACTTCTCGCTCACAGCCACGGACGCCGCTGGAAACACGGCATCGGCCAACTTCACGCTGACCGTTACCGGAACGCCCACCACGCAAATGATGACCGTCAGCCCGGCATCGGTCTCCTTCATGGTCCAACTGGGTTCTACCAACATCCCGGCCGATCAGCCGGTCGCCATCACTTCGAACATGGGCGTGATCAGCTACACCAGCGTCGTCTCCACCAACGACGGCGCAAGCTGGCTGGTAGCCAAGAACTCCACTAGCGGAAGCACGCCGGGCAGCATCACGCTGAATATCGCCAATTATTCCAACTTGACTCCGGGTCAATACACGGGAACCCTTACCATCAGTTCGGTGGCCTCCAACAGCCCTGTCGTCGTCGAAGTCACACTGACCGTAGCGGCGGCGCCTGCCATCACCGCGACCCCCGCATTGATCAGTGTCAGTCAGGGGATGACTAGCGGCTCCAACGTGACGCAGCAAACCATCCAGCTTGCTGCTGGAACGGAGGCCGTCTCGTTCACAGCATCGGCTACCGCGGACAAAGGCGGCAAGTGGCTGAGCGTCACGCCGGCCAGCGGCAGCTCGCCGGCCACCCTCACCGTGGCCATCGATTCGGGAGGGCTGGCGCTGGGTAACTACAAAGGGACGATCGTTGTCACTCCCGCTTCAGGCGATCCGCTGAAAATACCCGTAACGCTCACGGTCATCAGCCCGGCGACATTGGCGGCTACGCCCGCTCCTTTAACATTCACCACCACCGTAGGCGGGCCGGCCCCGAACTTTCAAGCCGTCACCGTGACCAGTAGCGGCGCACCTCTCATGGTCTCGGCCAGTGTCGCTACACAGAATGGCGTAGGCTGGCTGATCGTCAGCCCGCCCAGCGGACAAACCTCGCTGAACATGTCCGTATCGGTTAACCCGTCGGGCTTGGCGCCCGGGAGCTACAGCGGCACCATCACAATGGCTGCTACGGATCCGTCCGTCGCGCCACTGCAGCTGGCGGTCGTGCTGAACGTGACACCCGCGGTGCCTACCGTTTCGAGCGTCACCAACGCAGCCAGCTTCGCTCCAGGACCAGTCGCCCCGGGCGAGCTGATCACCATCTTCGGCGCTGCCATGGGCCCGGATACCGGTGTCGCCTTCCAGCCCGTCTCTGGAGGCATGCCCGTAGTGCTGGCTAACACCCTGGTCCTTTTCGATGGCCATCCAGCATCCATGGTTTACACCTCGACCGGTCAAATCTCCGCCATCGTGCCCTACGCAATCGCCGGCCAAAGCACCACCAAGATGGTCGTCGAATACAACAGCGTGAAATCCGACGCCGTTTCCTTGCGCGTGATTGATTCGGTGCCCGGCATTTTCACAGTCGGATCCTCGGGGCAAGGCGCGATCATCAATCAGGATGGCACCGTCAATTCCCCAACTAACCCAGCGCCCGCCGGATCGGTGGTCAGCATCTATGCGACCGGTGAGGGTCAGACGAATCCGCCCGGAAAGGACGGAGCGATCAATGGAAACACGCTAGCCGATTTGCCGGCGCCGGTGCAGGCCGTTACGGTCCAAATCGGCGGCCAGCCAGCCGCGACTCCCAATTACGCCGGGGCCGCCCCGCTCGAACCGGCGGGTCTGTTGCAAGTGAACGCGACCGTGCCTACTGGCCTAAAGAGCGGAAATGTTCCGGTCGTGATTACCGTGGGAACCGCCAGCAGCCAGGCCGGCGTGACCATCGCAGTGAAATAATCGCGAGACGCTAGCTCGCGATTCCTAGATAGCGGAATCCGAGGCGCTCTAGGCGCGCTTTGTCCAGCGCATTGCGGCCGTCCAGCATCAGGGGAGACCGCATGCGGCTGGCCATCACTTCCCAGTCCAGCTCGCGGTACTCCTGCCACTCGGTCACCAGCACCAGTGCGTCCGCTTCGTCGGCCACTTCTTCGGGCGATTCGCAGCACACCACCGGCAAATCCGAATGCTCGCGTTCGAACCGGTCCAGCGCCACCGGGTCGTGCGCCTTCACCTTGCAGCCGCGCTCAATCAGCTTGCGCGCGATGTCGATGGCCGGAGCTTCCCGCAAATCGTCGGTGTTGGGCTTGAACGCCAGGCCGAGCAGCCCGACCGTGCGCCCTTTCAGGATCTTCAACTCAGCCAGAAGCTTCTCCACCACGCGCTCGCGCTGCCGCCGGTTGATCTCGCGCGCCGCTTCCACGATCGGCATGGACAGGTTGTATTCCCGCGCCGTTGCCACCAGCGCCGCGGTGTCCTTGCCGAAGCACGAGCCGCCCCAGCCAATTCCGGCCTGCAGGAAGCGCGTGCCGATGCGTGCGTCCAGACCGATTCCCTTGGCCACCTGCGTGATGTCCGCGCCTACCTTCTCCGCCAGCTGCCCGATCTCGTTGATGTAGGATATCTTGGCCGCCAGGAACGCATTGGCGGCATACTTGATCAGTTCGGCCGACGCCAGATCGGTGGAAATCAGCGGGACCGCCCCCACTCCGTCGGGCCGCGGTAGATAGGTCGGAGCCGAGAAGGTCTGATCCAGAATCGGGCGATACAGCGAGTACAGCACCTGCAGCGCGCGGTTGTTGTCCGAACCGATCACCACCCGGTCTGGAAACAGGCTGTCGTGCAACGCCGAGCCTTCGCGCAAAAATTCCGGATTCGACGCCACCGAGAACTGCCCGTTCGCCTTCTTGCCGTGGTGCTGCTCATAGGATTCCCGCACCAGCGAACCCACCCAGTTCCCGCTGCCGATGGGAACCGTCGACTTGTTCACCAGCACCAGAAAATCGCCGTCGTACTGCTGGCCCACACTCCGCGCCGCATCCGAAAGATATCGCAGGTCCGGGCTCCCATCCGGCGACGGCGGCGTCCCCACCGCGATGAAAACCACCTCGGAGTCCTTGATGGAGCCGTAGTCCCCACAGAACGCCAGGTTCGCCCGCGCCTCCGCCATCAACTCCGTCAGAAAGGGCTCATAGATCGGCGTTTTGCCGGCCCGAAGCAACCCGATCTTCCTCTCATCTGAATCAATGCACGTGACTTTGTGCCCCAGGTAGCCCAGGCACACACCCGTCGTCAAACCGACATAACCTGTTCCGATGATCGATACTCGCATCCAGGGAATTCTCCTTCACCTACCGTAGCAGACCGTCCTCGCCGTTCACAAAAGCCTATAGGTACTATTGGTGTGTCCCTAGTACCAGTCCTGAACTCCTAGTGAGCGGGCTTACACAATCCCGCGCCCCCCTCCGGATTCGCTTTGCACTTGCATTCCTGCCACGGCGTCGCATAGAATTTCCCTGATTTATCGCATGCGGCAACTTGTCTTTGAATCCGTTTCCAGCGCGTTAGTTCGCGCGCTCCTGTTAATATCGGTTTTTTCGCCGCCCGTTTCAGCGGCCGAACAGTGGATCAAGCTCACCACGCCGCATTTTGAGCTGTACACTTCCGCTGGAGAGAAGAAGGCGCGCGAAGCAATTCTCTATTTTGAGCAGGTTCGAAGCTTCTTCCTCGAAGCCATCCCGTCTAAACGCGTGCCCGAATTTCCGGTTCGCATCGTGGCCTTTCGATCCGAAAAACAGTTCAAGCCGTATCGCATCAGCGAAGCCTCGGCGGCCTATTACACGCAGGGCCGCTATCGCGATTACATCGTGATGGAGGATATCTCGAGCGAGTATTATCCCACTGCCATTCACGAATACACGCATCTGATCGTCGAGCATAGCGGCCTGAAACTTCCGCCCTGGCTCAACGAAGGCTGGGCCGAACTGTATTCCAGCCTCAAGCCGCAAGGCAACAAATGCATGGTGGGGGCGCTGCTGCCCGGCAGAGTCCAGACATTGGTCACCACCAAGTGGCTGAGCCTGGATGTGCTGGCCGCGGTCGACCATAACTCTCCGCTTTATAACGAGCGCGACAAGGCCGGCATCTTCTATGCCGAAAGCTGGCTGCTCACGCACATGTTGTATCTCTCAGCCGAGTACCGCCAGCATTTCTCGCAGTTCGTGCTCGTTGTCGCCACGGGAAAAAGCATGGCGGAAGCTTTTCAGTCTGTGTACGGCAAGAATCTGGCGGAAGTCACGAAAGACCTCAATCAATACGCCCGAGGCGACCGGTTCTTCGGAATCCTGTTCGACGTCAAACTGGAAAAGTCCGTGGAAACTCCCGATGTCTCCGCGGCCTCTGATTTCGAATCCGGTCTGGTTCTGGCGGACCTCCTGGGCGTGATCGGCAAGCGCGATCAGGCCGGCGCCGCCTTCGAAGAGCTAGCCAAAGAGAATCCCGATAAACCCGAAATCGAAGCATCTCTCGGCTATCTGGCCTGGCAGTCCGGCGACACGGCTACCGCCCGCAAGCATTTCGCGCGCGCGTTCGCGGCCGGCTCCAAAGATCCACAGATGTGCTTTCATTACGCCGTTCTCGAGCGCCAGGCAGACGGGTCTGGAAAAGACATTCTTCCAGCGCTTCGCAAAGCCATCGAGCTGAAGCCCGACTACGTCGAGGCCCGCCTGCAACTTGGTTTGGAATTAGTGAACGACAAGAACTATAAGGACGCCGTCGCCGAACTGCGGCAAATCAAGAAAATCAATCCCGAGCAGGCGCGCTTTTTCTTCCCCGCGCTGGCGTATGCCGATATGCAGACCGGCGACTCCGCCGACGCACGCAAAAACGCCGAATCCGCGAAGCAATATGCCAAAACTCCGGAAGAAACCGAGCGGGCGGATTCCATCCTCCAGTATCTGGACCAACAGCAGGCAGCTGCGCAACAAGCGGCGTCGCGGCCGCGGCCCACGCCGACGGCCGCAGTCACACCGCCCGCCGATACCAGCGATCGCCCCATTCTTGCGCGCCATTCTGTGCCTGACTCGCCGCCGCCTACCGATCTTCCGCCCAAGCAGCTCCTGCGCCGGGACGAACAGCTCAGCCGCGTGGAAGGCATGGCCCAGAGCCTCGACTGCACCGGCGCCTCCGCCCGCTTCCACGTGCGCGTCGGCCCAAAAGTCTTGGTGTTCGAGATTGCCGACCCCACTCGCGTAACCATCCGGCACTCGGGCGAATCCCACCACGACTTCACCTGCGGCCCGCAGACGCCCTTCCACGTCGTCATTGAATATGTCCCCTCGGTAGGTTCGAAGGCCGCGACCGCCGGCGTCATCCGGGCGATGGAGTTCTAGCTACTTTCCCGGCGCCTTGCGCTGCAATGCCACTGGCACCCGCTCGCGATCGAGCGGCTGATACTGGAAGGTCCACTTCAACGGCAGCGTCTGCGGGATGTAGCAGACCCGGTCGTCGCAGGCTTGATACCGCAGCGAGCCTTCCACCGTGAGACGCCCGGCGCTGTCAACGGCCGGCTTCAACTTGTCTTCCTGCGCGATGGTGATGTCGCGTGTGATGCGGAAGTGATTGCGATACGCCGGCACCGTTTCGTCGATGGCCTTCAGGTACAGCTTCTCGGACTTCGGATACTCCGCCTGCCCGGCCGCCTCCGCGCTGGACTCCTTCATCTTCCAGTCCACCGGAATGTATCCTTCCACGCCCGGCGCGTACACATGCATGCCAGGGTACAGGTCGATGTCCAGCACCAGAACCACATGCTCGCCCGGCAATACCGTGGCGTTGCCCGCGCTCGCCGTGAGCGAAAGCTGGCGGCCCGTCACCTCGCTCTTCGCATCGCTTGGAATCAATCCGAATTGGCGCAGAAGAATGCCCGCCGACGTGTCGCGCTCGCGGAAATCATCCTCAAAATATTTGCCGCGAATCACGCCCTTCGCGTCCACCACGAAGACACCCGGATGTGGAATGCCGTAAAACGGAGTGTCCTTGCCCACGCTCTCGTTCAGCAGCCCCAGTTCGCGGATGATCTTCGAATCCTGGTCCGACAACAGCGGAAAGTGAATGGCCTTGCGCTCGGAGAAATTCTGCAAAACGGCAACACTGTCGTAGCTCACCGCCGCCACTTTCAAGCCCAGCGTCCGGAAATCCTGCTCGTGCCGTTCCAGCTCCACGAGCTGGCCTTTGCAGTAAGGTCACCAGTCGGCGGAACGGAAGAAGAGGATCACCGCGCCCTTGGGCCCGAGCAGGCTCTGGAGCGTGTGCGCCTTGCCCGCCTGGTCCTTCAGATCGAATGCCGGCATCCGGCTCCCGATCGCCGGGCCATATTCGGCGGCCAGCAGGCTGCAACTGAAGAGAGCGAACAGAGCAAACGTCCGGACGGCGCGCATAAGAAAAAAGGATGCGCCCTCGCGACGCACCTACGGTCCATTATAGGCTTCCGCCGGCCCTGGCGTCGTTTCCCGAAAGTTGCCGCTTATAATCAGTGAAACTCTTCCCCGTCAAGTGACTTAGAAAAGGAGGCCCCATGCTGGAAAAATCCGAGGCTCTGACCCCTGACCTGTGCACGACAATTGTCGTCGAAACCACTCCGCATCCGAACAAATTTCACGGGCCCGACCAGCTCCTGAAAGATCTGGGAATCACCGGCGATCCGGAAGTCGAGGTCCACAAAGCCGGAATCATCCAGGAACTGGCGAATCTCGGACACACCATCGACGCTGCCGACATCTCCTCAGGTCCGGCCGTCGAGGTTGGCGACTGCTCGTTTTCGGTGTTCTCAAATGCTAAGTAAAGCGCTAATGCTCCTGGCTGCTTGGACGCTTGCTGCAGCCGCCCAAACAGTCGGCCTCTTTCACCTCGACCGTGTGGCGAATCATCCCTCCGTGAGCGGGAAGGATGTGTCCATTCAAGTGACCTCCAACGGGTCCCCGGTGCCTCCCGAATCCGTTCTCACCACACCGGCCTCATGGACCATCACGGTCCGAGGGCCCGGGAATGTTTGCTTCAGTGGTCCGCCATCCAAGGCTCCCGCCTACGATCCATTCACCGGCGTAACCACGCTTACCGTCGACCATGCCAGATTTGGTGCCACCGACCCCGCCAAATGTTTCTGGCAGGTCGCGCTCCAGTCGGGCGCCGCCCGCTACAGCGCTTCTCAGGACCCTGCGGAAAGCGATAATTTCTCGCTCGGCGCCGTGTCCGCGACGGTCATGGGGACCCAGGTTCTGCTGAGAGTACGAGTGCACGGTGTGCCGCCGCCGGGCAGCGTCCTCAGCAACGGGGCCTACTGGCGCGTGCTGGCCGCTGACTCCGATGGCAACCGCAAAGCCATTCAGCCGGTCGAGCGTCCGGTGTATGCCCCCATGTCGGGAGTCGTGACCGTGAGTCTTCCCACCGCCGCATTGGGGCCGGTCAACCTGAAGGACGCGTCCTGGAGCGCGGCATTCCTGCCGCCCGATAATACGCTCACCTCCACGCCCGGAAGCGCGGCCTCGAGCGCCCTGCAGCAGGCCAAGTCGCGCGACGATGCGGATCTCTATGTTTCGGGAAGCTACATCGCCGGCGTTGGCACCAAGCCCATCTGGGCCCTCGACGCCAAAGCCGGATATTCCAGCGCCCCCGAAAAATTCCCCGTCCTGAATTGGTTCGTCAAATCCAGCCCGGCGAATCTCCGTTTCGGCATCTACGGCGAGATCACCGCCAACCCGGACGCGCAGCCGCCGGTGGATCGCTCGCAAGTCGATCCAGACTCCATCCTCGCCTACACCACCCTGTTTCAGACCGTGCGCCTGCCCTTAAATCCGTTCTTCTATGGACTGAAGTGGGAAGTGCAGCCCGTGGGTGGAGAGTTTTCGCGGAAATACCCGGCCAGCAATTTGATCAGCGGCGGCCGGGTTCGCTTCATCAAAGTGCTGGCGGCGGAAAAGCGCTGGGGCGCCGACCTGATTCCGTCCCTGGGATTCGAAGGCGGAAAGAACCTCAACCAACCCAGCACCCTCTTCCTGCGCCCGGTCGACCTGCACAACTACGACACGATCGCCCGCTTCCGCACCGGCGCTGACGCCAATTTCTACTTGTACCGCCGAGTGCCAACCCCCGGCGACGCCTATGCCTTCACCTTGACCGGCTCATGGATTGCGCGCGTTCCGTTCACGCCCGAACCGTTCACGACCACGGCCTATCTACCCAGTCTCACGGATCCCACGATGACTACCCGGCAACAGATAGTCGAAATGCGTACCAACACGCGGCACTATGTGCAGATCGACGCCGTGTGGTACGCCACGAAACTGTTTGGGTTTCAGACCGAATACAAGTATGGCTCACTACCCCCGTTGTTCGAGTTCGTGAGCCATCAAGTCAGCGTTGGATTGCAGTTCAAAGCGACCTACCCACAGAACCACAGCGTCGCAAATCCTTTGCCGTAGAGGAGGGAGGGGTTACCGCCTCCCGCCTCCGTGCGATCCGCCGCCACCGCCATGCGATCCGCCACCACCGCCGTGGAATCCACCGCCGCCACCGCCGTGGAATCCGCCGCCGCTGCTGTGGAACCCACCGCCGCTGCTATGGAAGCCGCCGCCGTTGCTATGGAACCCTCCTCCAAAGTTGCCGCCCCGCGATCCGCCAAACGACGGACTGGAGTGGAAGCTCGGCGCACTGCGCGCTCCGCTGAATCCTCCGAACGAAGGAGCCGCGCGGTATCCACTGCCAAAGGACGGCGTGGAACGAACCGCCGGCATGTTCCTCGCCCCGCCATAGGATCCAAACGACCGGTTATAAGAAGGTGTGGAACGATACGCATTGCTGCCTCCAAACGTCCCGCCACCCCGATTCGCCTGCGCGAATCCCGAATATCGGTTGGCCGTTCCAGCCGAAGCTCCTGTGCGCGCCCATCCGCCGCGTTGGGCCTGATTGCCGGCCGATGCGAACGAACGGGACGTATTGCCAGCGAAATTGCCTCGGCCCGCAAAGCTTCCTGCCCGATTCGCCGACTGCCCGCCGAATCCCCGGTTGGCGCTCGCGAAGCCGCTGCTGCCGACGTTGCCCCGGCCGCTAAAGCTCCCCCGATTGGCAAAGCCGCTGCCGGCGAGATTGCCCCTTCCGGCAAAGTTGCTGCGTCCGCCGAAATTGCCGCGGCTGCCGAAGCTGCCGCCAAACCGGCCCGCTACCGTCCGGTTCGAATACGGCACGCCCATCCGATGCTCCGGATTGTGCGCCCACATGCCCCCGCGGAATCCGCCGTAGCCGGCGCCAAAACGCCCGTAGCCGCCGCGGAACCCGCCGTAATAGCCGCCCCAGCCGTAATGATTAAAGAAGCCGAAGTTCAAACCAATCGAGCAATTAAACCAGTTCAATCCCCAGCCCCAGCCGCCCCATCCCAGGCCGCCAAAAAAGCTGCCAATGTAGATGCCGGGATAGAAACCGAAACCAACCTCCGGATAATACAGCGGTGGATAATATCCCCACGCCGGCGGACCCCAAACGTATTCGGGATTGTAGACCGGCACGTAGACCACCTGCGGATTGGCCGGCTCGATATCGATCACGTTTTGTCCGTCCTGCGTTTGCGTGGTGACGGTCTGGTCGGCATTGGAACTCAGCTTCCCCGCCGCCTCAGCCCGCTGTCGCATCCGTTGGACCGCATTCATGACATCGGCCTGCTGCGCCAGAAACGCGTTGCCCAGATCCGTAGTCCAGCGAATGTCGGAGTTCAGCCGGTTCAGCACGTCGGGAAAAACCACCAGCGCCTGAACGCTGGGATCCCAATTCTGCTGTTGCGCGGCCGCCACCAGTTGTTGTCCGCTGAGGCCCGGATTTTGCGCCAGCCATTGTCCGGCTTCCACGATCTCCAGCGGATACGTGCTGGCCGCCAGGATCTGGCCGAGCAGCGAATCGGGGTACAGCGCGATCGGCGCCACCAGGTTGTCCAGCTGATCGGGAGTAAGAAGCGGGGCAGACGCTGGCCCAGGTCCGGGAGCCGGCTGTGTGTATGGCGGCTGCGCGGGTGCCTGCGCGACCAAAAGTCCTCCGCCTGGAATCAACACCAGGAGCACAGCAGAGAGAATGCTGAGCGCTTGCCGCGTTGTACTTTGTCGCTCGAACATGATTCACCTCCCGCGCCCTACTAAAGCTGACGCAGCGGAAGCTACCGAGGGTTCTCTGCATTCCGGACGTGCTTCAGTCGAGTGCATTCGCCCGGAGTAGGGCATTTCCCTGACCAACCGGCAAATCATTGTGCGACAGCAACTTGTGCCGCGGCGGGCACGCTGGAAGACTAGCTCATTAGCACCGCTCGGTGGTTCATTGCAGCCATCCCCAGTGAAGACGCTCGAAAATACCAGGTTCATGCGATGCCTTCTCGCCATGCCTCGATTCCCTGTGCTAATGTGTGTTCTGGAATGCGGTTTGTCCCTTCGATGACCACTGGTCTCTTGGCAGCGGCTCTCCTGTTTGCCCAGTCACCGCCCGCCGAATCGCCGGCCGCCGAGTTCAAGGGCACACCCCCGCGCACCGGCCCCGGCGACTACCAGTCGCAGGCTAAACTCGGCATGTTCAGCATCGGCGCCGATTTCGACGGCCATGGCGTCCCCACGCCCGAACAAACACTATCGGTGGAAGACTTCGTCGTGGTCGAAGTCGGGCTCTTCGGCCCTCCGAACGCCAAGCTCACGCTTTCCCGCGACGATTTCTCGCTGCGCATGAAGGGCAAAAAGGCGCCCCTTCCAGCCGAACCTTTCGAACTCTCCTTTTCGTCTTTGAAAGATCCCGAATGGGTGCCGCCCGAGCAGCCGTCCGAGTCCAAATCCAAAGGCGGCCTCACAACCGGCGGCGGCGGAGGTGGTGGCGACAACCCGCCGCCCTTGCCTCCCAAGATGCCCTTCAACCTGGTGCGCGCCATGCAACTGCACGTGCAGAAAGCCGTTCTGCCGCAAGGCGACCGCCCTCTTCCGCAAGCCGGATTGCTGTTCTTCCGCTATCACGGCAAAACCGAAAAAATTGGCTCGCTGGAACTCGTCTATAGCGGTCCCGCGGGCAACGCCACGCTGCCTCTTCAACCTTAACTGCCGCGCTCGCAGCTAAAATAGTTCGATTAAGGAGGACTCGTGCCGCTTCCCCGCACCCTTCGTCACTCTTTTCTGGCCGCTGCCCTGGCGTTCCTCGCAGGAACCATGGTCTACGCTCAGCAGCCCGCCAAAACACCTCCCGCAACTCCCCAAAACGCGGAAACTCCCCTCAAGACGATTCCGCCCGAGAAAAGTTCCGTCACTTCGCATGACTTGGCGCTCGACGGCAAGACGCTTCACTACACGGCAACCGCCGGTAATCTCCTGATCCCCGGCGCAGACGAGCAGCCCTTCGCGAGCGTCTTCTATGTGGCCTACACTTTGGACGGCGTCGCGGACCCGCGCACGCGTCCGGTCAGCTTTCTCTACAACGGCGGCCCGGGCTCGGCTAGCATGTGGCTGCACATGGGTTCCGTCGGACCCATGCGCGTCGTGACCTCCAGCCCCGATGCCACCGGCCCCGGCCCTTACCAGATCGTTCCCAATCAGTACAGCCTTCTGGACAGGTCTGACTTGGTGTTTGTCGATGCCGTGGGCACAGGCTATTCGCGGCCCGTCGGCAAGGGCATCATCAAGGACTTCGCCGGAACCGACCAGGACGTGCGCGCCTTCCAAAAATTCATCTATCGCTACGTCAGCGTCAATCATCGTTGGAATTCGCCCAAGTTCCTGTTCGGCGAATCCTACGGCACCACTCGCTCGGCGGCGCTGGTGGACGCGCTCCAAAATAGCGGCATGTCCTTCAACGGCGTCATCCTGATGTCTTCCATCCTGAATTACTTCGTCCACGCACCCGACTCGGATCGGCTCTACATCGGCTATCTGCCTTCCTACGCCGCCATCGCCTGGCACTACGAAAAAGTCCCGCACAAGGGAAAAGATCAGAAGACATTCCTCGACGAGGCGCGCGCTTTCGCCCGCGGCCCGTACGCCGAAGCGCTCGCCCAAGGCGACCAACTCCCGCAGGCGCAGGTGGACGCCGTCGCCGCGAAGTTAGCTGGCTACATCGGCCTAAGCCCGCAATACATCAAGGACGCCAATCTCCGCGTCAACCCCGCGCGCTTCCGCAAGGAGCTGCTGCGCGGCCAGCGCGAAATCCTCGGCCGCTACGACGCCCGCTTCGAAGGAACCGATGTCGACGCTGCCGGCGAGACTCCCGGCTACGATCCCTCCAACACCGGAATCGAAGGCGCCTTCATCACCGCGTTCCACGACTACCTCGATCGCGACCTCCACTACACCTCGGACGAAACCTATTACCCCAGCGGGCCCGGAATCAACCAGCAGTGGGATCACAGCCATCGCCTCGGTTCGGCCCTGCCCACCGGCGGGCAAGGCGGCCCTCCCATGCGCGATGCCTACGTTGCCGGCGACCTGGCAGACGCCATGCGCAAGAATCCTCACTTGCGCGTGCTCTCCGTCAACGGCCTGTTCGATCTGGCCACGCCCTTCTTCAACACCGAGTACGACCTCGCGCACATGAACCTGGAGCCCAAGCTGCGCTCCAACGTGGAGTTCGCCTACTACCCGTCCGGCCACATGATTTATCTGAATGTCGATGCCTTGAAGCAGCTCAAGACCGATCTGTCCGACTTCTACTCGCGCGCCGTCTCGAACGCGGACGTCAAGGGCACCCGGTAAGCCGGCTCAGTTTCCAAGTAGAGTCGATCATGCGGAGCACATTCGCTACTCTCGCCCTCCTTCTGCTCTCGGCCCTGTCTTGTCCGCTCAGACTCCCATCCAGTTGCATATGGACGCCACCGATGCGCCGCGCCGGGTTTTCCATGTCCGCATGACCGTCGCGGCCAAATCAAGCCCATGACTCTGCTCTACCTCAAGAGGATTCTGCAGGAGTGCGGTCTCCGGATAATCCCCCGGGCGATCTGCTCTATTTTCCGGTCGTGTCTTTGATCTTCTCGGTT
>DATJWO010000052.1:0-764521 GCA_035501155.1 Bryobacteraceae bacterium | reverse complement strand
CCCCTCCACGCCCTCAAGGCCTGGAACGCAACGTCGTCATCACCCAATGGGACTGGGCGGACCAGAAGGCGTATCTTCATGACGAAATTTCGAGCGACAAGCGCAACCCCAGGGTTAACGCGAATGGCCTGATCTATGGATCGCCGGAGGAGAGCCGCGACTATCTTCCTGTGCTCGACCCCGTACACAACACCACCAGTCAGGTGAAGATTCCCTATCGTGATGCAGACACTCCGGGCCAGCCGAAGCCTTTGAAGCCATCGGCCGTCTGGGGCGACGAAGCGATCTGGGACAGCCACACCACGGTTCACAATCCGATGTTCGATCAGCAGGGCCGCCTCTGGTACACCTCGCGGATCCGCGGACCCAACGATCCTGCGTTCTGCAAAGAAGGCTCGGACCAGCCTTCGGCAAAACTCACGCCGCTCGATCGCTCGGGCCGGCAGTTAGCGGTTTACGATCCGAAAACCAAGAAGACCGAGATGATCGACACGTGCTTCGGCACGCATCATCTTCTATTCGCCGAAGACGCCAACAACACGCTGTGGACTTCGAGCGGCGGCGGTGGCGGCGTAGTCGGCTGGCTCAACACGAAGATGTGGGACAAAACGCATGACGCCGCGAAGTCGCAAGGCTGGACCGCGCTCGTGCTGGACACCAACGGTAACGGCAAGCGCGATGCTTACGTTGAGGCCGAGCAGAAAGTGCTAACCGCGCCCAGCGGCGAAAGCCTGGGCACTTCCAAAGCTCTCAACGCACCGTCCGATCCGACAAAGGACACGCGCCTCAACGCGGCCTTCTATGGTCTCGCCATCGGCACCGATGGCTCCATCTGGGGAACTGTACTCGGCTTCCCTGGCGGCATCGCTCGGCTGACTCCCGGATCCAATCCACCCGAGACCACGCTGGCTGAATACTACGAGGTCCCGTATAACAATCCGAAAGCGCCGGTGTGGGGGTACTCGCCGCGCGGCATGGACATCGACCGCAACAATGTCGCCTGGGTTGCGCTCGGAAGCGGCCATCTCGCCAGCTTTGACCGGCGCAAGTGCAAAGGCCCGCTCAACGGCCCCACTGTCACTGGTCAGCAATGTCCGGAAGGCTGGACGCTCTATCAGACTCCCGGTCCGAACTTCAAGAACGTGACTGACTCCGGCAGCGCCGATTCGCATTATTACGACTGGGTGGATCAGTACAATACGCTGGGCCTCGGCGCCAACACGCCCATCATCACTGGCAACGGATCGGATTCGCTGCTCGCCCTGGTGAACGGGAAATTCGTCGTGCTGCGCGTGCCCTATCCGCTCGGCTTTTTCGCGAAAGGCATGGACGGCCGCATCGACGATTCGAAAACGGGCTGGAAAGGCAAGGGCGTTTGGACCACCTGGGGCACCCGCACGCCTTTCCACAGCGAAACCGGAAAAGGGACCATGAGCAAAGTGGTCCACTTCCAGATGCGCCCGAACCCGCTCGCGAATTAGCCCGGCTTCTACGCCTGGGTCGCCACTCGCTTGCCGGCGAGCACGGTCGAGCTCGGGAACAGCCGCTGGCGGCCGGCCCGCTTGTTGCCGTAGTTGTCGACGAACTCGAAGCTCCCTTCGCGGAGCTCCAGCACCGCGATATCGGCGGGCGCGCCCACTTTCAATGTTCCGCGGTCGCGAAAGACTGGAAAATCGCGGGACGCGTTCGACGTCGCGAATGCGATCACCTGGTCCAGCGGCAGGCCCAGCATCAGGAATTTCGACATCACGTTCTCGAAGTTGATCACCTGGGCAGTGCGGGCTTCCGCGGTCCAGTCGGTGGATAACGTGTCCGGCAAAAAGCCCGCCTTCAGCACGCTATCGGCGATATCCCACCGCAGATGGCCGGTGCGCCCGTTGCCCAAATCGAACTGGACGCCGCGGCGCCGTGCCGCCAGCACTTCGGGCAAAATGTGGCCGCTGTCGTCGACGATGCTGTTGGGCGGCGGCGCAAACATGTGCGTCACAATATCGCCCGGTTTCAGGAGCGCCAGCAGTTTAGGCAGCGGCGACATCGTCTGGCCCATGTGGATCATCACGGGCAAATGGTACGCCGAAGCCGCCTCCTGCGCGCGCTTGAGCACTTCGTAATCGTTGGACCCGCAGACGTCGCGCGAGAGCCTCGCCTTCACACCCACAACGAAATCACGATTCCGGCCGATGGCGGCACGCGCCGCGGCCACATCGGCACGGGCGAGATCCATCGTGTCGCCTTGCGGCAGGATTCCAGCGCGCCCGATGTTGATCAACACGCGGCACTGCTGCGGCGCCGCCTTGGCCACTGCAATCGCATCATCGATGTGATCCGCGCCTTGCGAGCCTGCATCGATCAATCCGGTAACGCCATCGGCCAGACACAGGTGCGGCCCGTCCTTGGTGCGCGTGGCGTGAGTATGGATGTCGATCAAGCCGGGCACCACCAGCTTGCCGCGCGCGTCGATCATCTCGGCAGCGCCGGTACGAATGTCGGCCGCCACCGCCGCGATTCGACCATTCGCGATGGCGACATCCCGGATGCCATCCAGTTTCCGGGCGGGATCGATCACGCGCCCTCCCTGGATGATCAGGTCAAACTTGCGTGGTGCCGCGAGCGCTTCTGGAACGCATACCAGCGCCGCAGCGGTTGTCGAGACAAATTGCCGCCGGTTCATCACGGCCAACAATGATATCAGCCGGTGATGGCCCGAGGATCGCCAGCGCCTGCTTAGGACTGCCGGGCGCGGCAATGAATCACTTGTGCCGGTAAGTGATCCTGCCTCTGGTCAGGTCATAGGGCGAGAGTTCCAGCGTCACCCGATCGCCATTCATGATCTTGATGCGGTTGCGCCGGAGCCTCCCGGCCATGGCCGCCAGCACGGTCTTGCCGGCGTCCAGTTCGACGGAGAACATCCCCGCCTTGAACTTCTCAACGACTCTTCCGGATACTTCGATGTTGTCTTCTTTGGGCAAAATTGTCCTTTCAAATTCAATTGGCAGATTGGCAGAACGGCGAATCGGGGCAGGATCAATCGGCGGACTGTCAACTACTCTTCTATCGTCGCACGCGGCCGGGGAACAAGCAAACACTTTTGCCCAGTCCGCCCCCCCTTTCTCTCCAAAAACGTGCTATAGTGATTCTGTATTCGAAGTTAGTTCGTTAAGCCCCTCACCTGTCCGTACCTGGCTCGCCGTTCTTCCTTCCACGCAAAACTAAATGAAAACTTTTTCTGAACTGAACCTGTCGCCTGTCTTGAAGACCAATCTCGCCAGGCACGGCTTTACGGAACCAACCCCGGTCCAAGCCGAGTCCATCCCTCACGCGCTCGCCGGCCGCGACATCGTCGCCACCGCGCAAACCGGCACCGGCAAGACGCTGGCGTTTGTCCTGCCCATGCTCGAATTGCTTGCCAAGGAACGCGCGGCCGGCGTCCGCGCAGTCGTCTTGAGTCCCACGCGGGAACTGGCCCAGCAGATCGCCGAGACGTTTTCCAAGCTCTCCGCTGGAACCGGCCTGCGGGCCGCCACAGTGGTCGGCGGCCTCAACGAGAGCACGCAATTGAAAGCGATTCGCGGCGGCGCCCAAGTCCTGATCGCGACTCCCGGCCGCCTGCGCGATTTCCTGGAGCGCAAACTTGTCCAACTCGGCGGCGTCAGCCTGCTGGTCCTGGATGAAGCCGACCGCATGCTCGACATGGGCTTTTTACCGGCCATCCAATACATCACCGGCAAAATGCCGGTCCAGCGGCAGAACCTTCTCTTCTCTGCGACGATTCAGGCCTCGGTGCAACACCTCATTGATCGCCATACCAACAACCCGGTTCGCGTTGCCATCGGTTCGATCACCAAGCCGGCCGAGCATGTCGACCTGCACGTCTACGAAGTGGAGCAGGATCGCAAACTGGGTCTCCTGCAGCACATGTTGAAGGAGAAGCAGGGCTCGTATCTGGTGTTCGCGCGCACCAAACGCGGTGTCGACCGTCTGGCCAAGCGCCTGACCGCGCATGGAATCGCCGCCGCCAATATCCACGGCGATCGTTCACAAAGCCAGCGCAATCAGGCTCTCCGAAGCTTCCAGCAAGGCCATCATCGCGTCTTGGTGGCCACCGATGTCGCCGCCCGCGGCATCCACGTCGACGGCATCGCGCACGTCGTGAATTACGACCTGCCCCAAGTGCCCGAGGATTTCATCCACCGTGTCGGCCGGACCGGCCGCGCCGGCGCGCGCGGAACGGCTTCCACATTCGCCACACGCTCCGAGCGCGGCGAGATCCGCAATATCGAGCGCACTCTGCGGATTCGTCTGACGCCGCGCGAGGTTTCCCCGCAGGTAGCCCGCGACGCCGGGCGCTAATTCAGAATACTAGCGCGCCTGCTCCGCCATCTTCCGCAAGACCGCAATCACCGCGCCCGTGTCATAACCACCCATCCCCTGCGCGGCTGCCGCGGTGAAAAACGGAACGCTCGCACTGAAGAGCGGCACCGGCGATTGAACCTGGCGTGCGAACGCCCCAATAATCTCCAGATCCTTCTGGAATACGTCCACCTTCATCATGGGCGTCGCGTACGTGCCCGCGGCCATGCTCGGCCCTCGCACCTCCAGCATCCGCGACGTCGCAGCGCTATCGGCCAAGATCTCCACCAGCGCGGCCGGATCGAGGCCCGCCTTCTCGCCCAGCACGATCGCCTCCGCCGTCGCCAACACGTGCACAGCCACCAGCAGATTCGCGATGTACTTCACCTTGGAGCCGGCTCCAAACTCGCCCACATACCGTACCGATCGCGCCAGGTGCGAGATCACACCGAGCGCGCGTTCGTAATCCGCCCGGTCGCCGCTGGCGAGAATCGTGATGTCCTTCGCCACAGCCTGCGGCCCCGTCCCGCTGATGGGCGCATCCAGCATCGCGATTCCCGCTTCGGCCAACCGCGCCCGCGCCCACTCCTTCGCATCCAGAGGCAGCGTGCTGGTCTCGACAACCAAAAGCCCGCGCCGGCCGGCCGCCACAACCCCTTCCTTCCCACACAGCGCCTCCTCAAGCGCCTTCACGCTGGGCAATGACGTGATCACGACGTCCGCTTCCGCCGCCACGGCGCGCGACGACGCGCAGCCCTCGCCGCCGCCCGCCTGGAACGCTTCCATTTGCGCCGCGATCGGATCGTATCCTAGCGTCCGCAACCCCGCTCCTGCCAGATGCCGCGCGAATGTCCCGCCCATGATTCCTAACCCAATCACGCCAACCTCCGGCGTTCTTGCATTTACGTCGTTCGTGCTCATGGTCTAGAATCTTCTCATGCCACGTAAACCCGCAACAGCCGCGTCGCTCCTCGCGATCCTCCTTGCCGCTACCTGGACTCAGTCGCGCGCCGCTGACAAAAAATCGCTCGACCCGCTGGTCGTCGATCCGCAACACTACCACCTCGACTTCGAAAACCAGTACGTTCAAGTGACCCGCGAACACATGGGCCCCCATGGGACCATGCCCATGCACCAGCACCTGCCTCCTGGCGCGCTCATCGTGTTTGTCACGGCTCGCAAGAACCGCCTCACCACGCCGGATGGCAAGAGCCAGGTGTTTGACAACCCCCCGGGCGGAATCCAATGGGCTGGCCCCGCTACCCATCGCAGCGAAAACCTGAACGACGCCGACTTCGAAGCCATCCGCATTCAGCCCAAAGTGCCCGCCGTCGCGCCCAAGCCCGCGCCTCCCGAAAAAATGGACGCCGTGATCCTCGACCCGCAGCATTATAAAGTTGAGTTCGAGAACCAATACGTCCGCGCGATCCGCGTCAAGATCGGGCCACACGAAAAGCTCAAAATGCACAAACACCCGGACACCTACGCCGTGGTGGTGCAACTCACCGACCAGGACATGCGCCAGCAGCATGCCGGCGCCAAGACCACCGAGAGCCATTTCAAGGCCGGAAACGTCCGCTGGTCGCCGCCCGACGTCGCGCACGCCGACGAGAATCTGAGCGACAAGCCGATCGAGATCGTGCGCGTTGAACTGAAGATGGCGCGCCCCTAGCCCTTTCGGGCCGTTGACACCTCTTCATCGCGCGCGATAAGATTCGTTACTGTCACGCAAGAAATCCCCCGTGCAGCAATACTTTAGCTCCGCACCATCCTTGCAACACAAGTCTTTCTCATTGGAGGAATCGAGAACAAAATGGCAAACGTCGGCGCAGTAGGTTTGGATTGGCAGGAACGCGTCAATTGGGACCGGCTGCGCAAACACCGACTGGAACGCGCGCGCGCACGCATGAAGGCCCATGGCCTGGGCGCAATGCTGCTCATGTATGACGAGAACGTCCGCTACGTCACCAGCACCCTGACGCCCGGTTGGAACCGCTTGAAGCCCGGCCTGCGCTACGCGATGTTGTGCGGCGACGATGCGCCTGTGCTCTTCGAGCAGGGCGACATCGGCATGCACATCGCCAAGCATTCGCCCTGGATCCCCAAGGACAACATCCGTTATTCCTACGCCTGGATCAAAGGCGCCGCGGGGCCCGCTTCGCTGCAGCAGGTGGAGAAATTCACACGAGCCGTCAAGCAGGAGATGAAGAAGAGCGGCGTGGACGGCATGAAGCTGGGCGTCGACTTCATCGACATCAATATGATGCGCATCTTCCAGGATGAAAAGATCTCCTGGGACGACGGCATGACGGCCATGATGGAAGCGCGCGCCGTTAAGAACCAGGACGAACACGAATGCATGCGCATCGTGGGCGCCATCGGCGACGCCGCGCACTGGGAGTTCATGAAGTTCCTGAAGCCGGGTCTCACCGAGAACCAGCTCACGGCGCACATCATGGAGTTCCTCTACAACATCCCCGGCATGGAAGATGTCGAGGACGTGATCGTGTCTTCTGGCTTGAACACCTGGCCGAACTGGCGCAATTTCTCGGACCGGATCATCAAACCGGGCGACATGGTCTTCATGGATCTGGCCGCACTCACCTGGAACGGCTACAAATCCTGCTACTACCGCACCTACATGGTCGGCAAAGAACCGACGCAGGAGCAAAAGGACTACTACGCGCTCGCGCTGAAGTGGCTCTATGACTCGATCAAGGCCGTCAAGGTCGGCGCCACCACGCGCGACATCGCCTCGAAATGGCCATCGGCGAAGGAAGCCTGGGGCTACGAGGAAGAGGATCAGGCTGCGGCGAACTTGTGGGGTCATGGTCTCGGCCTCGCGCAGTACGATCAGCCCGTGATCTCCCGAATCTGGTCGCTGGATCATCCCATCGAAATCAAAGAAGGGATGGTCTTCGCGCTCGAAACGCAGCATGGTAAGCCGTATGAGTGGGGCGTGCGCATTGAAGAAATGCTCATCGTCCACAAGGACGGCGTGGAGATCGTCTCCAACTTCCCGGTGGAACAAATTACTGTGGTCGACCCGATGCCGGGCTATTCCAGTTACGGGAAGCGGCCCGGCCAGTAAGCAAGGCACGCAATGCATGAGTTTGTACTTCCGCTGACCAGCCGCGAGGCTACCGACGCGGGCCGGTTCGGTCCGAAAGCGGCAAATCTCGCGCGCCTGGGCCAAGCCGGTTTGCCGATCCCGGCCGGATTTTGTCTGGATGCGGAAGCGTATCGTACACAAATCCGCGCGCTCGGTTTAGAAGCCGATGCGCGCGGCGCCTTTTCGGCGCAAGATAGCCCGCGCATGCGGCGGCACGCGCTTGCGATGAAGCTGGGCTTGCTGGATCAGCCCATCATTCCGGAAGTTCTCGATCCGCTGCTGGCGGCCTGGCGCGAGTTGAAGGCCGAGACGGGCGCTCTCACTGTCGTGCGATCGTCGGCGCTGGTCGAGGATCGGTTCGGATCGAGCTTCGCAGGCCAGTTTGAAAGCTTTCTCGGACTCGAAACCGAAGAGGATTTTATCACCGCCGTTCGCTCCTGCTGGGGCGCGCTGTGGGCCACGCGCGCGCTGCGCTACATGGCGACGCATGAGATCGACCCGGCCGACACCGCCATGGGCGTGCTGGTGCAGCCGCTGGTTTCCGCCCGCGCATCCGGCGGCGGCTTGAGCCAGTCCGCCGAAGATACCATGATCCTGAGCGCGACCTGGGGGCTGGGCTCCGCGATCGCGCAAGGCGAAGTGACGCCCGATCGCTACGAACTGTCGCGCGAAGGCGCCCTCATGAGCATCGCTGCCGGCCGCAAAGACCATCAGGTCGGCTGCATCCATACCCAGAAGGTTCCCGCCGCCGTCGCCACCGCACCGTGTCTCACGGAGGCGCAAGCCGTCGAGCTCGGCGCACTCCTGCAGCGGGTCGAAAAGTTAATGGACATGCCCGTCGAAATTGAATGGGCGATGGACGACACCGGCTTCAAGCTCCTGCAGGCCCGCCCGCTGCACACGGAACCCGCCGTTACTCCCGACGCGGTCTGGATGAATCGTCCGCGCCTCAACGGACACGCGGCCGGCGTGGGCTGGGGCGAGGGCCGGGCCTGCGTGATCAACTGCGAATGCGAGCTGTCGCGCGTGGCGCCCGGTGATGTCCTCGTCACCCGAGTCGCAAGTCCGGCGCTCAGTCATGTCCTGACGCAAGTGGCGGGAGTGGTCGCCGAGCGCGGCGGCAGCACGTCGCATATGGCTTCGCTGGCGCGCGAACGCGGCATTCCGATGGTCCTGGGCGTGCTCGATGCTACGCGCCGCATTCCGGACGGCTCGACGGTTGCAGTCGATGGCGTTGCGGGCGTCGTACGGTGGATGAACAACTGATGAGCAAACTTGTCGCGGTAACCGACTCCGTCTTTCCGAACCTGGACCCTGCCCGCGCCGTGCTGGCGAAGATTGGCGCGGAGTTACAACTGGCCAAAGAGCCGAAGCCGGAAGCGATTCTCGAAATTGCGCAGGCTGCCGACGGCGTGCTGACCACCTACGCGAAGCTGACGGCCGACATGATCGCACGTATGACCAAGGTCCGCGTCATCGGCCGCTTCGGCATTGGCGTGGACAACGTCGACATTCCCGCCGCCACTCAGGCCGGAATCGTAGTGACCCGCGTTCCCGACTATTGCCTGGACGAAGTCTCCGATCACGCCATGGCCTTGCTGCTGTCGCTGGTGCGGAAGATCCCGTCGGCTAATGCGCGCACGCATGCGGGCCGCTGGGAAATGCCCGCCGTCGTCCCGATTCACCGGCTGCGCGGAACCGTGCTCGGGCTGGTGGCATTCGGCCAAATCCCGCAGTTGATGGCGCCCAAAGCCCAGTCCTTCGGCATTCGCGTCGTCGCCTACGATCCGTTCGTGCCGAAAGAAGTCGCGCAGAAAGCCGGAGTCGATTTAGTCGACTTCGACGAGCTCATCAAAATCTCAGACTACATCTCCATCCATACTCCGCTGCTCCCGGCGACACGTCATCTCTTTAACGCTGACGTGTTCCGCCGCATGAAGCCGACCGCGTACCTCATCAACACCGCGCGCGGCCCCATCATCGACGAAGCGGCCCTAGCCCAGGCCTTGGATCAAAAGCTGATCGCAGGCGCAGGCCTCGACGTCATGGAGCAGGAGCCTCCGGGCGCCTCGCCGCTGTTTGGGCGCGACAACGTCATCGTGACGCCCCACACCAGTTTCTATTCGGAAGAATCCCTGGTCGACCTGCAAACCAAGGCGGCCGAAGAAGTCGTGCGCGTCCTCAGCGGACAAGCGCCTCGCAATCCCGTCAACCCCGATGCTCTGAAAGCGGCTCGGGCCAGTTAAGATTTCTAGTTTGGAGGAATTCATCATGTCACAACAGCCCTGGAAGACCGATAAGTGGTTCGTCAGCCCGTGGGACTTCGAGCCTGCCGTAACCGAGCAGCTCCACTTCCCCCAGCAAGTGAAGTTTCACGACATCACCCTGCGCGACGGCGAACAGCAGACCGGCGTCATTTTCACTAAGGACGATAAGATCCGCATCGCCGAAGCGCTGGCCGAAGCCGGCGTGCACCGCATCGAGGCCGGCATGCCCGTCGTGTCGCCCAGCGATACGGCCGCGATCAAGGAAATCGTGAAGCGCAACCTGGGCCCGCAGGTCTTCGCGTTCTCGCGCTGCATGGTGGACGACGTGAAGCGCGCCGTCGACTGCGGCGTCTCCGGCATCGTCATGGAAGTGCCCTCCAGCACGCACATCATCGAGTACGCCTACAAGTGGCCGCTCGAACGCGCCATCGACCTGTCCATCGAATCCACCGCCTACGCGCACTCCCAGGGCCTCGAAGTCGTGTTCTTCCCGATTGACTTCAGCCGCGCCGAAATGAAATGGGTGCTGGATCTCATCCTGCGCGTCGCCAACGAGGGCTGGATGGATGCTTTGGCGCTGGTGGACACCTTCGGCGTCGTTTCGCCGCACGCCATGCAGTACCTGGTGCGCGAAGTGAAGAAGCGCGTCAATAAACGGCTGGAAGCGCACTTCCACATGGACTTCGGCATGGGCATCGCCAACACCATCATGGCCGTTGCCGAAGGCGTCGAAGTGATCCACTCGACCGTGCTGGGCCTGGGCGAGCGCGCCGGCAACGTGCCTATCGAAGAGACGGCGATGGCACTGCTCACGCTCTACGGCGTCGACACTGGTTTGAAGTACGACAAACTGTACGGCCTGGCACGGCTGGTGGAGCAACTCTCCGGTCACAAAGTCGCCAGCAACCGGCCCGTCGTCGGCGAGGCTCTGTTCCAGATCGAATCCGGCATTATCGCGAGCTGGTGGCAGAACTGCGGCGCTGAGCATCCCACCGAACTGTTCCCGTTCCGCTGGGACGTAGTCGGCCAGCCCAAGGCGAAGGTCGTGCTCGGCAAGGGCAGCGGCATCGATTCCATCAAGGCCGCGCTGAAAGACATCGGCGTGCAGGCGAGCGAAGAAGAAGCCATGCAGGTGGTGGTCGCCGTGAAAGAGTTTTCGCTCCAGCATAAGCGCTTGCTGACCGACGCGGAGTTCCGCTCCGTGGTCGCCAAGACGCTTCCCCACAAAGTAGCTGTCACAACCGCCGTCTAACTTAAGAAGCGAGGGAACTATGGCGAATCGCGTGTGGGTATTGCCGCTGGCATTGGCATTCGCGTTTGTCAGCGGCGTCACCGCTCAGAACACGAAACCGGACTGGGCGTTCCTGATGCCGGACAAAGTACAGCCGCCCGCCACCGAAGAGGAAGGTCCGCAGCATGTGCCGGGCAGCGACAAGGCGTACACGGCGAAGGAGGTGGACAATCTCTCCAATCCGCCGGACTGGTTCCCGAGCGATCACCCCACCGCGCCGGCGGTCGTGCAACACGGCCAAGGCGCGGTGCTGGCGTGCGGCTCCTGCCACCTGATGTCGGGCCACGGCCACCCGGAATCGGCCGATCTGGCTGGCATGCCCGCCGGCTACATCGTCCACACGATGCACGACTTCAAGACCGGCGCGCGCATCGATCCGGCGCGCATGAATGCCATCGCCAAGGGGATGTCGGATGAAGAGATCCAGCAGGCCGCCGACTACTTCGCGGCGTTGAAGCCAGGCGGATGGGTCAAGGTGATGGAAACCAAGACGGTGCCGAAGAGCTACGTCAGCGTGCGGGGCCGCGCACGGATGCCGCTGCCCGGCGGCGGGACCGAGGCGCTGGGCAACCGCATCATCGAACTGCCGGAAGATGCGAGGCTCGCCAGCCTGCGCGACGCGCGCTCTCCGTTTATCGCCTATGTGCCCGTCGGCAGCATCCGCAAAGGCGAAATGCTGGTGAAGACCGGCGGCCATGGCAAGACGATCGAGTGCTCCATCTGCCACGGCGACAACCTGGCTGGATTGGCCGATGTGCCGCGGCTCGCAGGCCTGCATCCACTGTATGTCGGCCGCCAACTCTACGCTTTCCAGACCGGAACGAATCATAGCGTGGACGCGGCTCTGATGAAGAGAGTGGTCGCGAAGCTCACGGCGCAAGATATCCTCGATATTTCTGCTTACCTGGCCGCGCAGCAGCCGTAATGAAACCGGTGACGCGGCGCGATGCGTTGAAGGCAGCCGCCGCGGCGGTAGGTTGCAGTGTCGCCTTCGCGAAAGCGTCGCAACCCGCGACGCCGGTGAACTTCGCGGTCCCCGCGGGCGCCTGCGACTGTCACACGCACATCTTCGCCGACCCGAAGCAGTATCCGCTTTCACCCAATCGCGTTTACACGCCCGAGACCGCGCTGCCGGCGGAGATGTCGGCGCTGCATCGCGCGCTGCACGTCGAGCGCGTGGTGATCGTCACGCCGAGCATCTACGGAACCGATAACGCCGCGACGCTGTACGGCATGAAGGCGCGCGGCGCGACGGCACGCGGCGTGGCGGTGATCGGCGACAAGACCAGCGAGGCAGAGTTGGATGCGATGCATCGCGCGGGCATCCGCGGCATTCGGATCAACCTCGTGCAAGCGGGCCAATCCGACCCGACGCTGAGCCGGCGGCTGTTTGAAGCCGCGATCGCGCGAGCTAAGCGGCAGAACTGGCACCTGCAGATGTACACCACGCTGGATGTCATTTCGGCGATCAAGGACCTGGTGCAGCGCGCGCCGGTACCCGTGGTCTTCGATCACTTCGGCGGCGCGCAGGCTGCGCTCGGGCTCCAGCAGCAAGGCTTCCCCGATCTGCTCGACCTGGTGCGGTCCGGCAAAGCTTACGTCAAAATCTCCGGCGCTTATCGCGCGTCCATGCAGGCTCCCGATTATCCCGACGTAGAGCCGTTCGCGCAGGCGTTGATCTCAGCGAACCCGGATCGCATCGTCTGGGGCACCGACTGGCCGCATCCGGACTCCGCAATATTGCCCGACCGCAAGTCAACGGATCTCGCGCCCCTGCTCCAGATTGACGACGGCCGTTTGCTGAACCTGCTGCCTATCTGGGCGCCGGATGCGGGCGTGCGCAAGAAGATTCTGGTGGACAATCCCGCGCGGCTGTACGAGTTCTGATTAGGCCGGTGTGAGAACCGGCGTCTTCTTGCGGCGCGACTTGGGAACCGAGGGCGCGGCTGCCGGCGAATCATCCATGGGCAGGCTGAAGCGGCGTTTGCGATCGTACGAATAGAGCGCGCCCGCAACTGCACCGGCGGTCGGGACCAAGCCGATTTCGCCCGCGCCCTTCGCGCCGTAGCCGCCGACTTCATCAGGGACTTCGATGAGAATCACGTCGATGCGCGGCGTGTCTTTCGCTTTCAGGATGCCGCAGTCGCGCAGCGCGAGCGAATCGGGCCGCGCGCCGGTGCTGGGGAAATTTTCTGACAGCGCGTAGCCTAAGCCCATGTGGACGCCGCCTTCGACTTGACCGGCGCACGCGCGCGGATTAATGGCGCGGCCGACGTCATGCGCCGCGACCACGCGGTCGAGCCGCCCTTCGTCATTCAGAATGACGACCTGCGTGGCGTAGCTGAACGTCATGTGCGTGGTGGGATTGGTCACGGCCTCGGGCGTGCCAGGACGCGTGGTGAAATTGCAGACGTAATCGCCCGAGTATTCGCGGCCGGCGAGTTGTTCGAGCGTCGAAGATTTCAGATCCTCGGCCAGTTGAACGGCCGCCCGCTGCGCCGCTGCGCAACTGAGTGTTGTGGCGCGCGAGGCCCAGGTCTCACCGCACTTGAGGCCCAGCTCTTTGTCCCAGCGCGCGGTCATGATGTCGAGCGGCAGGCCGGTCTCTTCGCATACCGACTGCAGCATCGACGTAAAAACGCCCTGGCCCATTTCGGTGTAGCCGGTCATGACTTCCAGACGACCGCCGGGCAGCACGCGAATCTTTGCGTGGCCGCTGTCGATGGTGCCGTTGCCGATGCCGGTGCTCTTGATGCCGCAGCCGATGCCCGCGTACTTGGCGCTCTTGTAGATATCTTTGACCGCTTCCAGGCTCTTGCGCATGCCGAGGACGCTGTCGCGCATGATCTGGCCGGTGGCAAAAGCGTCGCCCGGATTCAGGATATTCCGCTCGCGGATGTCCCAGCCGTCCACGCCGACGCGCTCCGCCAGAGTGTCCATGATGCCTTCGATGGCGAAGTGCGCCTGGTTGGTGCCGAAGCCGCGCATCGCGCCGCTGGTCGGGTTGTTGGTAAAGACGGCGAGCGCCTCGGCGTCGACATGGGGCACGCGGTAAGGGCCGCAAGAGTGGCAAGCGGCGCGCAGAAGGCATTTCCCACCCGTACCGGCATAGGCGCCAGTGTCACCTACGACACGAACCTTGACGGCCAACAAATGGCCTTCGGCATCCGCACCCACTTTATACTCGAGCGTCATCGGATGACGTTTCGGATGAAGCTGCGTGGACTGTTCGCGCGTGAGCACGGTTTTCACCGGGCGCTGCAGTAAAAACGAAGCCACAGCCGTTTGTGCTTGAATCGAAAGCTCTTCTTTGGCGCCGAATGCACCACCGCTGGCCGCGAGCGCGATCTCGACCTCGTCGAGCGGCAGGTTCAGGACCGCGGCAATTTGCTTTTGATCGAAAACCGAACCCTGGCTCTGTGTGTGGACCCTTACACCTTTGCCCTGCGGAACGACTAAACATGCTTCCGGTTCCAAAAAGGCCGGCTCGACGGGCTGGGTGCGGTAGGTCTGCTCGATGATGTGCGCCGCCTGCGCGAAGCCCGCTTCGACATCGCCGCGGGAAAACGCGGTTCGTTCGAGCAGATTGGGGTGCACGTGCAGATTGCCCGGAGCGTGCACCTGGGGCGCGCCCGGTTCGAGCGCTTCAAACGGATCGGTGACCGGCTCCAGGACTTCGTAATCGACGCGGACTTTCCCGGCGGCGCGCTGCGCGTGGAACGGCGTGTCCGCTACCACGAGCGCAAAGATGTCGCCGACGCAGCAGGTGGTTTCGCCAACCGCCACGAAGATCGGCAGATCGGGAATCGCCAAACCGACGCCGCGCTGGCCGAACACATCGGCGGCGGTGAAGATTCGAACGACACCGGGCATCGCCAGCGCTTGTGAGGTATCGATCGCCAGCACTTTCGCCCGCGGATGCTCCGACATGACGGGCGCGCCGTGCAGCATGCCCGCAACACGCATGTCATCCACGAACGGTTTCTCGCCGAGCGTTTGCTCAGTCCCCATGTAGCGAGAAGGCGACGTCCCGATGCCGTTCGGACGCTTTTGATTTTCAAACGCGGGATTGCGCTTCAACCCGAACTCTTCGCCGAAATAGCTGCAACGGCGGGGCGTTTCGCGCGGCAATTGTTTGTGATCGTTCCAGGCCTCGCCCGCGGTTTGGATGGCGTCGATGATGCGGGCGTAGCCGGTGCAACGGCACAGGTGCGCATCCAGCGCCTTGGCGACGGCGTTGCGGTCGGCCGTGCGGTCCTGCTTCAGCAAACCCGAGGCGCGCACGACGATGCCGGGAATGCAGAAGCCGCACTGCACTCCGCCTTCCATAACGAACGCCTCGCCCAGCACGCGGCGCATGTCTTCGGGCAAGCCTTCGAGCGTGGTGACGTCCTTGCCCTGCATGTGCTCCGGCTTGCGGAGGCAGGAGAGAACCGGCTGGCCGTCGACGAGCACGGCGCAGCATCCGCAGGCGCCTTCGGGCGAGCAGCCGTTCTTGGCCGAAACGATGCCGCATTCCTCGCGCAGCACCTCCAGGAAGGTCATGCCGGGTTCATAGGCAACTGTAACCGGCTTTCCGTTGAGTGTGAAGTTAGTTTCCGCCACAACGCCCCACTCATTTCAGACTAACAGAATTGTCCAAGCGACCCAATAGGATGCGAGCTGCGTCGGATGGCTATTTGGGGCTACTTGCCCACTAGATGCGTGAGATCCTTCTCGTTTTCCTGGCAGAAGTATTCGAGCAGCTCGGTGTTGAGCACGATGAATTGGTGTAGCGTGACCGTCCAGGGCTTGGTGTAGGCCTTGGGGTCGTCCATGGTGATCTGGATCTCGAGGTTGCCGTAGTTGATGCGGTGATAGCGCTCGACCATTTTCGCGGCGTCGGTCAAGGGGCTGCCGCTGCGGTCGAGCCACATGCCGTCGTGGAAGCCGGTGGTTTGAACGACGAGCGTGTCGCCTTCCCAGTGGCCGGCGGAGTAACCGTTATAGGAGGGCGACGGGTCGTCGGGCAGCATGCGGCCGTCGGTGAAGATTTGGCGATACGTCACGTCGCGCTCGGAGAGAATCGCCATCATGCCGGGCACCTCGACGATCTTGCGATACGGAGGGAAGGTGAGCAGGCGCAGCGCGCCGGCGGGCCGGCAGTGCGAGACCGGATCGTCCTTGCCGTTGGCGGCCATGCGCTTCTTCACCAACTCCGCGGCCCAGGGCTGATAGGGGAGACCGCCGGGAAGCCGCGCTCCGATGTTGAGAAATTCGCGGGACATGGGCATGTCCTGGCAGCCGCCCGGAGGACAAGGCGCGGTGTTCTCGGCTTCCCAGATGCCGGAGAAATCGGGATGGCCATCGACGGTGAGGGGCGTGGGCGCGCCCAGGTTGGGAATGCCGCTGGGAGTCATGGGGACGCCGGCGGTTGGGTATTTGACCCATTGACTGGCCAATGGCGTGGCGGCCAGCATTGCGATCGATACCAAAGTGAACCAGCTCCGATGCATCACGTGTGATCCAGAATAATCTTCAGGCGGCGTTCGGCGCCATCCTCCACCATGTCGAGCGCGGCTTCCAACTCGCTCAATGAGAGGTGATGCGTGACCAGCGGCTCCAGCCGGACAACGCCGCGCGCGACGAGGTCGATAGTGACCGGAAAATCCTGCGCGGTGGCGGCGCGGTTGTTCAGGAGCGTTATTTCCTTGTAGTAAAGATCGTAGAACGGCAGCGCGCCTTCCTTGGCGCTCATGATGCCGAACATCACGATGCGGCCGCCGAACCGGACCATCCGGATGGCGTCGGCCAGGGCGGACATCACGCCGGTGCATTCGATGACGAGGTCGGCGCCGCGGCCGCCAGTGGCTTCAAGCACCTGTTCGACGACGGAGCCGCCGCGCGATTCGAACGTCACGTCCGCGCCGAGTTCGCGCGCCAGTTGATTCTTGAACGCGCTGCGGCTAATGCCAATCACTCTGCCCGCGCCGCGCGCCTTAGCGATCTGCACGTGCAATTGACCGGACACGCCGAGGCCGATGACGGCTACCGATTCGCCCAAGAAGAACGGCGTCAGTCGCTGGGCATGCAGGCACGTTGTGGCGACCTGGATGAGCGGCGCGGTGCGGCTGTCGACCGAGTCGGGCAGGCGGAAAACCTGGCCGGCCGGAACCACGGCATACTCTGCAAAACCGCCGTTCGATTCGCGGCCGATCAATCCGCCGTTGGGGCATAGATTCGTCTGGCCGATGCGGCAGTGAAAGCAGGTCCCGCAGAACAGAACTGGATCGATGATGACGCGGTCACCCGGGCGGATGCCATCGGCGGCTTCGCCGCGCACGTCTTCGGCGCGCATTACTTCGCCGATCATTTCGTGGCCCATGATCAGTGGATACTTCGCCGGAATCGCGCCTTTGTAGATCTTCAGGTCGGTGCCGCAGATGCCGCTGTTGGTGATGCGCACCAGGACCTGACCTGAGCACACTTCGGGCATCGCAACATCTTCCAGCGCCACATTGCCCGGCGCATTCAGGACCATCGCTCTCATCATTGCTATTGTCGCGCTGAGCGCCACCGGTCCGTCAGGCGGGCAGCGGCTTGCCCTTGGTCTCGTGGCCGAAGGGTAGCAGCAAGAGTCCGACGACGAACGCCACGCTGGTTAACGCCACCGGAGTGCCGAGCGTTCCGTAATGCCGGATCATCGCACCGACCAGGAAAGTGAGGAATGCACCCGCGAAACGGCCGACGTTGGTGGTAAAGGCAAACGCGCTGACGCGGCAATCCGTGGCGTACTGCTCGGGCAGCCAGAACGAGTAGACCACGAAGTTCGCGCCGCCGACGCCCAGGAAGAACGTGCTGATCATGAACCACAGGATGGCGTTCTGCTGCAGGTAGAAGGCGTAGCCGAACGCGACCCACAGGAAGATGAGCATCAGAGCAAAGAACATCCCCAGAATGAGGCGGCGGTCGAACCGCTTGGCGAGCGGCGGCGTGAGCACCGCGCCGATCACCGTTCCGATGCCCAGGATCGCGGTGCAGTAGGAAGCAAGGCGCGCGCCGGTCAGCGTGGATTCACCCGCCCGCTCGGCGATGTAAGTGATGGCCGATGGCACGTACACGGATCCGGCCCACAGTCCTACGATGGAAGCGACCAGATACAGAGAATTCAGAATCGTGCGCCAGCGGTATTCGGCTGTGAAGAGCTTGAAGAAAGCGTGATGCATCGCGATGATGCCGCCCTCTTCGCGCCGGTTCTTCCAGCGCTCCGGCTCGTGCAGGCGGTTATAGAAGAACGCCACCAGAATGGCAGGCACGCCGCCCACCACGAACATCCATCGCCATCCATACTGGCTGCCGATGAAATAATTGGCGACGGCCGCGACGACAAATCCGATGTAATAGCCGGTGTGCATCAGGCACACACCCCAGGTCCGCCGCTGCTCGGGCCACTCCTCGGAGACCAGCGACGCGCCGATGGACCATTCGCCGCCGATGCCCACGCCGGCGAGAAAGCGCACGATCGCGAGCGACCAGACGTTCTTGCACAGCGCCGCAAGCAGCGTGAACAGCGAGAACCACAGGATGGAGAACATCAGCGTGCGGGCGCGTCCGAACCGGTCCGCCACCGGTCCCCAGACCAACGCCACGCCCCAACCGATCATGAACAGCGCGAAAAGCAGGCCGCTGTAATAGCCGACGTTCGCGGTGGTGGCCTGAATTCCGGAGTTAGGCAAAACGTCGCGCAGGGCCGGGACCAGGACCAGCGAGAAGATGAAGGAGTCCATTCCGTCCATCGTCCAACCACCCCAAGCGGCCCAGAAGGCGCGCTTTTGCGCACTGGTGAGAGGCTGTTTGGCGGTTTTCGCGGGTTCCACAACCGGTTTGTGCATTTAGAGGGTACCTTCGAAGCCTAGGTCTTATGAATTAGATCATCCGTGCGCCGAGAAATCAATAGGCAGTAGGAGTCATGGCCTGGTTGGGCATAAGATTGCTATTGCAGAAAATCAGATGGCAATTCCTGTTCCAGAGCAGGCCTCCAACATGAATGCGCGGTTCCGTCTGTCTGCAGTCCTGGTATCCATCAGCGCGCTGATCGTGATCGCGCTCGGCGCTTTCGTCAGCAGCCGGGCGAATGCTCCCCAAACGTCGTGGCATCCCGGGGTGGATGCAACGGTTCACCGGTTCGTAGCCACCGCGGTGGGGATCCTGGTTGTCTGGCTGGTGTTCTGGCTGTCGCAGGCGGAGCCGATGCCCGTTGTGGGTTGGACCGCGCTGGCTTTCTTCGTGGTGAACGGTTGCGTCGGCTGGATGGGCGGGTCCGTCGTAGTGCTCCACGCAACGCTTGCGCCGCTGGTGTTCGCGAGCTTTGTCGCGGTCGCTGTGGTCACGTCGCCCGGTTGGAAGGAAGCGCCGGAATTCGCCGACCCAAAGGCCGCCCCGATGCTCCGGCCCCTGGCGATGGCCGCTCCGCCGCTGCTGTTGCTGCAAACCCTGCTGGGTGCGGCCTATCGTCATAAGCTCACTGGCGTATTGCCGCACGTGACCTTCGCCATCTTGGTGACGATCGTGACGCTGGCGGAGGCGGCGCTCGTCCTGCAGCACTATCCCAAGCATCAGACCCTGCGCCCGGCGGCGGCCTGGCTGATGTTCGCCCTGATCGCGCAGGTGGTGCTGGGATTCACGGCTTTGACCATGCAATTGCTGCAACGGGGGGACTCCTTAGCGCTGGCTCTGGTGATCTCGACGGCGGTGCATGTCGTGGTAGGATCACTGACGCTGGCGGCCAGTGTGGTGCTCGCAATTCAGGTCTGGCGCCACGTGCGGGTTGCGTCTGGCGAGGCGCAAATCCCGGCGATGGCCCAGAAGGATCATTGACACAAAAAAGACGCCGGTGCTATAGTCCTCGACGAATGGTTTCAACGGCTAAGGCGCGTTGAGTGTGCCTGCGCTCCGGCTCTCCGGAGCGGCGCGAAGAACCAAAAGGCGGACGTATCAAATGAAATTCAAGTTATTGGCACTCCTGGCTGCGGCGGCTAGTGTGTTATTGATTCCGGCTTCGCTTGAGGCGCATCACGGGCAAGCCGGCTACAACGTCAAAGAACCGGTCACTGTAAGCGGAACCGTCTCGGGCTTCCGCTTTCTGAATCCTCACTGCATCATCGAGTTCGATGTGAAGGACGACAAGGGCCAGGTTGAAAAATGGCAAGGCGAACTGACCAGCCCGAATCATCTGATTCGCGCCGGCTGGACCGCGACCTCCTTGAAGCCCGGCGATCAAGTCACCGTCACGGGATATCGCGCCAAGAGCGGGGCTCCATCTCTATGGATTACCAAGCTGATGCTGAACGGCGAAGAAATGCAGTTGCGCGAAGGAAATTAGCTCGGCCACGCGAGCGAGGAGCCTGAAGATGCGAAACCAAATATTGGGCGCGGCGGTTGTGCTGGCCGCGCTGCTCTTGCCGGTCCACGGAGCGGCGCAGGACGCCAAGTCGGGCTCCGTGCCGGACCTCTCCGGTGTCTGGAACGTCAAGGGCTCGCCGGCCACGCGCTACTTTTCCTACACCTTCAGCAAGGACGAGCCGTCCATGACGCCTTGGGCCGAAGAGCGTTTCAAGAAAAACAAGCCCTCCTTCGGGCCGCGCTCCGTGGAGGACTCCAATGACCCGGTAAACCCGACCACCGTGAGTGCGCTCGGCTGTTTCCCTCCGGGCATGCCGCGTATGTATCTCCAGCCCTTTCCGCTGGAGATCATCCAGACTCCCGGCCGCGTGATCGAGTTCTTCGAGTTCGGCCACTACGTGCGCCAGATCTGGACCGACGGCCGTCCGCACAACACCGCGCTGGGCCCCACATGGCTGGGCGACGCGATCGGCAAATGGGACGGCGACACGCTGGTGGTGGACACAATCGGATTTAACGACAAGACCTGGGTAGACCGGGGGGGGCATCCTCACAGCGACCAACTGCACTTAACGGAGCGCATCCACCGCGTGGATCACAATACGCTGACGGACGAGATCACCATCGAAGATCCCGTCGCCTACACCAAGCCGTGGGGCGGCACGATGACCTTCGCGCTGCATCCGAAGTGGAGCATCGGGGAAATGATCTGCGAAGACAACATCAACTTCGACGAATTTCTGAAGAACGAAGCCAAGCCCGCGAAGTAAAGCCGGGCGAATTCAGGCTTCTTTGACCAGGTGCTTCGCCGCCCAGTCGGCTAAGGCGGGCGAGCGCATCGACCGCGGGCCTCCGGCGTTGGACGCCTGATTGTGGCCGGTGCCCTCCACCATCTCGCGCTTGGAGTTCGCGGCTGACTTGTACAGCCGGTATGCGCCCGCTGGATCCATGATGCGATCGTCCTTGCTGTAGCCGATCAACATGGGGCATTCGATGCGGTTGGCGCGGCCTTCCAGGGTGTAGTCGGCCAGCTTTTTGCGGGCGTCGGCCAGATCGCGCGCACCGATGATCCAGCGCACGCGCTCCTGGATCGGCGGGTAGTAATCGAACAGATCATGCCCCAGATCGAACGATCCGCTGCTCATGAGCGCGGCGGCGATGCGCGACTCTCCGGCGGCCGCACGCGGGGTTCCGTAGCCGCCCATGCTGATGCCTGCTACCCCAATGCGATTGGCGTCCACGTCGGGCCGCGTCACCAGGTAATCGATCATGGCCTTCAGGATTCGGTCTGTGTCCGGCGGCAGATGCAGATCCTTCAAACGCAGTGCGCCGCCTTGTCCGGGAAAATCCAGCGCCAGATAAGCCATGCCGCGAGTGACATAGCTGGTTGCGTTCAGAATGGTGGCCTCGGCCATCGTGTCCGCGCCTTCGAAGGCGATCAGTGTGGGGAATTTCTTGCCGGCCGGACCGTTGGGTTTGCGGAAATAGCCGTCCAGCATCTGGCCTTCGTAGTTCACCTGGACACGCTCAAACTGGGGCCGCGTCATCTTCCAGGCCTTGTCGAAGTTCTCGCGCATGCGCTTATAGAGCGGCAGCATGCGCGGCTCGCTCACCGGCATGGGCCAGCAGGCCTCGCGATAGAAGTTGGAGGCGCGCAGATAGTATTCGTTGGCGGTGACTTTGTAGCCTTCCGCGGCGTGTTGATCCGCGACCTTTTCGTTGCGCTCGGCGACGCGCGTCCATTCCTCCACCCAGGAAGCCAGATTGTAGGGCTTCATGCGCTGCGCCACTTCGAGCTGATCCGGATCGCTGGTGTAGATGCTGGCCGTCAACCGGATCTCCAACTGGCCTCCGCCCGGGAGGCCCTTACCAGGAAACAGCTCCTGTTCCGATCTCCCGCCTACGACTCCCAGTGTGCCTGCCTCGGCGCCGGCGTCCTGCGCACGGACACGCGAAACGAACGGAGAAATACCGGCTGAGACCACGCCCAGTCTAACCAAACCTCTGCGACTCAGCTTCGCCAAAGAATCCATTGTGCAGTCCTCCTTCTCACGCCGATCCCTGCATTCGATTGGGGATTGTATCAGCAATTGTGCTCCTCCGATTTGCCAGTAGCTCCATTGAGCTATGCATTTCCCCTTGCTGCTCAAACGCACTGGTGATAACGTTATTTTCCGAGTCATCAGGGCGCTTTGAGGAAGGAACGTATGCGTAGATCGCTTGCCGTGTTCGCGGCCGTCGTGGCAGTTTTCGTTGCTGGTTTCCTGGTTGGGACGAAACAGGCGCCCGTGCAGGCGAAGGAAAAACCTGGAACAGGTTTCGCCGCTATTCCGGGCGAAATGAACACGCAAGATGTCTTCGGCGCTTACGATGTCGTCGCGGACTGGCCGCAGAATATCAGCACTCTGCCGGGCAACTCCGGATGGACCTGGGGCGCCGGTCAAAGCGTATACGCCGAAAGTCCCAACCGGATCTTCCTGCTGTTTCGCGGTGAACTTCCGAACATCAAGCGGCCCGCCACGAAGCTAATTCCCGACTTCGGACCCAGCCTGCAATTCCCCATCGGACGGCTGCCCTGGCGCGACGCCACCGTTTCGGCGCTGCCGGGCGCGGGCGGAACCGGCCAGGACCCGGCGGACGGACCGAAGCTTTGGAAGGGAACGGTCGGTGTGGATGCCAAGTGGGAGCACTGCCTCACGGTGGTCGACGGCAACGGCAAGATCATCGAGACTTGGACTCAGTGGGACAAGATCATGAAGCGTCCCCACTTCGTCACCATCAATCCCTACGATCCGGAAAAGCATGTTTGGGTGGTAGACGACCACATGCACGCCATCTACAAATTCACGCACGATGGATCGAAACTGGTGCAGACCATCGGCACGCCGACGGTGAAGGGCGCCGACGGAACGCACTTCAACCGGCCGACGTTCATCGTCTGGCTGCCGGACAGCACCATGTTCGTCGCCGACGGCTATAACGGCACGCGCGTCGCCAAGTTCGACAAGGACGGCAAGTTCCTGATGGATTGGGGCAAGAAAGGCACGCCGCCGAATGACACGCGGCCCGGCTACTTCAATAACGTGCATGGCCTGGCGATCGATCCGCAGACCCGCCACGTCTTTGTGAATGACCGCGGCAACCACCGCGTCCAGGTTTTCGACGAAAACGGGAAATATCTGTACGATTTCAGTCTGGGCCAGCCGCCATCCGACGTCCACCTGATCTATATAGGAGCCGATCGGACGCTATGGGCTTTCGACCGGGGTACTTCCAAGATGCTGAAGTACGACCTGCAAGGACACTTCCTGTATTCGTTCGGCACGTGGGGCGATTTCCCCGGCGGTTTCTGGGGCGTTCATGGATTCAGCGTCGATCAGGACGGCAACTTCTATGTGGCTGAGGTGGACAACGGCCGGGTGCAGAAGTTCAGCCCGCGGGCAGGCGCCAACCCGGCGTTTCTGGTCAGCAAGCCAGTGTACGCGGCTTGGAAGTGAAATTCGATCGAACGCGGGCGTCTCTTAGACGCCGCTTTGCCCGATGAGATTTTTCAGCAGATTTTCAGATTGCCGGAGTATGGTTTACCCAAACCGAATGGGGATTTGGCGGCCGCTTGACTTCATTTGCTTCGGGTGATATATCGGCTTGAGTTCCGTTCGGGGTTTTGTGCTTCAGATCATCGACTAGGAGGTCGTATGAGTTCCCACCGTGTTGCGGGGTGTCTCAGTGGCAGGAAAGCATGGCTTGTTCTGGCAGTGTGTTTGATAGCGCTTGTCGCCACTTCTCCTCTATTTTCTCAAGGCAGTAGCGCCCGTATTCTAGGCACCATCACAGATCAGACTGGCGCGGCGATCCTGGGCGCCACAGTCACCATTCAGGATACCCAGAGAGGCACCAGCAGAGTCCTCAGCACGGACGCGGCAGGGGCGTACTTGGCTCCGAATCTGATTCCCGGAACGTACACCGTCCGCGCCGAGTTCAAGGGATTCAAGACCGTCGCTCGCGAGAACATCACGTTGGAAGTCGGCCAGGATATTCGCGTCGATCTCAGCATGCAGCCCGGCGAGCAGACTCAGGTGGTGAACGTCACGGAAACGGTGCCACTGATTGAGACCAACAACGCCGAACTGGGCGGCACTCTGCAGAACAAGGTCATCAATGATCTGCCCCTCAATGGCCGCAACTTCGAAAACCTCTTGGATCTCCGTCCAGGCGTCACGAAGTTCCCCGGCAACTCGGGCTGGAGCCAGAGCACCAACGGCGGGCGTCCCCACGACAACTTCTTCATGGTGGACGGTATCGACAGTAACGATCCCTGGATGGCCCAAAGCATGATGAACGCCGTCATGGCCGCCGGCGATGCCGGAACCATGCTGCCCATCGATGCCATCGACGAATTCAAGACCCAGCAGAATCCCGGCGCCGAATATGGCTGGAAGCCCGGCGCCATTGTCAACGTCGGCATCAAGTCGGGCAGCAATGCGTGGCATGGGACGGCCTACGCCTACGGCCGTACCGACTCCTGGGATGCCAAGGACTATTTCGCTGACCCTACGCAGCCGAATCCCCCGCTCGACGTTGAGCAATACGGCGCCAGCTTCGGCGGCAAAATCATCCGCGACAAGCTCTTTTTCTTTGGGAATTTCGAATCGCAACACTATAGCGTGGGCAACCCGGTTCAGCACGATGTGCCGATCACCAACACCAGTTCCACGGATCCCAACAGCCTGGTGGGCGCCTGTAACGCCGCGTTATCGGCAGGCAGACTCAGTGCTCTCAGCGCTTCCTTAGCCGGCTTGAGCACCACCTGCGCGCCGTTATCCAACTATCCCGGTCTGTTTCCGGTCAATAACGGATCAACCACGGCCCTCAACACCGCCCTACCCAGCGTGAACGACATCTACTCCGGCGTCGGCAAACTGGACTATCACATGAACGAAAAGAATTCTTTCAGCGGGATGTATTTCATCAGCCCGGGCAACGGCACGTTCGTCGACAATCCCACCTTGCAGATCAATCCAAACTGGCTGACCGTCCAGTATGCCCGCTCTCAGGTGGGTTCGGGAGACTGGACCTGGGTTCCCACTTCCAGCCTGGTCAATTCGCTAAGGTTCGGGTACTCGCACTACTATCAGACGTTCGCAACGCCGGATGCCAACGACAATCCCGCGAATTACTCGTTCAACGGCAGCACCTACCACTTATATACCGGTCAGACCAATCCGGCGTATTTCGGACTTCCGCAGCTGTGGCTTCAGGGCGGCTTGTCGTTGGCCCTCGGCGCGTCCTGGCCCAAGACCGTCGGCCCCAACGGTGTCTGGCAAATCACGGACAGCGTTTCATGGCTCCGCGGCAAACACGCGATTAAGTTCGGCGGCGAGGTTCTGATCAATCAAAGCACCAACAACGTCACCGCGAATACCAAGGGCCCCATGCGGTTCAAGGGCGGCATCGCGTCATTCTTCACCGGCGACATGAGCAGGGCGCAGATCAGCTCCGGCAACTTCCTGCGCCACCTGCAGGACGAGAATTACGGACTCTTCATTCAGGATGACTGGCGGGTAACGCCCCGATTAACGCTAAACCTGGGCGTTCGCTACGAACTGACCACAGTCTTTAATGAGAGCGACAACCTCATCGGCAACTTCGATCCAACCCAGGGTCTGGTGCAGGCCGGCAAACAAATCGGCTCCGTCATTAACGGAGATCACAACAACTTCGCTCCCCGCGTGGGCGTAGCGTGGGATGTGTTTGGCACTGGCAAGACCGTGATTCGCGCGGGAGCGGGCATCTATTACGAACAGTCCAGCTTCGACTCCTTCATGGCGCTCGGTAATCTGCTCGGATTGCGCACCGTTCCTACGGGTGTCAATCTTTATACCAATGGCAATCCAACGCCGTTCACTGCCGGCGGCAACATCAATCTGGGTGCCATCACGCTAAGCGGCGGCGCACTCGGCAATGCTTCTACTCCGGGAACAATTAAATACAACTGGGCCAACAACAGCGCCAACGTGCCGATCTATTCCGCCACGCCGGGCTGCGGCGATGGTTCGGTCACGTTGCCCGACGGCTTTACTCCGACGCCTTGCAACATCATGGGTGTGGACCGCAATCTGCGTACTCCCTATGTCACCAAGTGGAGCGTGGATATCCAGCACGCCATCACCAATGACCTGTCGCTCGATGTTGCTTATGTAGGGAACCACGCTACCAAGCTGTTCGGCATTACCGATCTCAACCAACCGCGGCTGGTCAACGGATTCAGCCCCGGCTGGGGGAATCCGGCGGATCCTAACAGCCCGGCGGGACAGTGTGTGGCGAGTGCAGCCACCGGCTACGATGCCTGCGCCAACGGTCCTGATCCTGGCCTCGAGCAGGCGGCCGCACCGTTCAACGCCAAGTTTCCGTACTTAGGTATCATCAACTGGCTAAGCAACAATAACTATTCCAACTACAACGGCCTGCAGGTCTCGCTAACGCAGCGGACCTGGCATGGGCTGTCGTACGTTGCCGGCTATACGTACGCGCATGCGCTGTCCATCTCGCCGGACAACTGGTCGTTCTTGCAGCCCATCAACAGCAACAACGTGAAGCAGTTGTATGGGAACAGCCCGTTTGATATACGCCACCACTTCACCTTCTCGACCACCTATGCCATTCCCGGCATCAAGTCGCCCGGCCAGATCTTGCAAGGCTGGTCGATTAACTCCATCATCAATCTGCAAACCGGCTTGCCCTGGGGCATCAACGATTTGAGCACCGACTTCAGTGGGACCGGCGAAATCAACTCCATTCCGTCGAATGGCGAACAGTGGGATTTCTTCGGCAATCCCAACGATTTCAAGACGACGAAGGATTGGTGGCAGAACACCAACGGCGGAGCGGGCGGCATCCCCTATTTCGCAGGTACCAGCAATGCGACTTGCCTCGCGAAGTCGCAAGCCATGGGCGCTTTGGCCGTGGCCTCTCTCACGAACCTCGGCTGCTACGCCGTGGGTAACTCGGTTCTCGTTCCTCCTGCTTACGGCAGCTATGGGAACACTGGCCCCAACGTCTTCCGCGGCTTCCCCTTCTACAACGTCGATTTCTCGATCACCAAATCCTGGACGTTCGGCGAGAAGCTGACAGCCCAGTTCCGCGCTGAGTTCTTCAACATCTTCAACCACCCGAACATTTCGAATGTGTTCGGTGGCCCGGGCGGCGACAACACCTTCACCGACCCGACCGCCGACGCTGGCGCTGGCTTTGGCTTCCGGAATCAGACGCCGGACGTCACCAGTTCCAACCCGGTGCTGGGATCGGGCGGACCTCGCGCCATCCAGCTTGGTTTGAAGATCATTTTCTAGCACAGTGAGAATACCCCTGGCCCTCCGGTTACCAGCCGGAGGGTTTCTTTTGTTGTCGGCAACGCTGCTGACCGCAGCAAGCTATCACCTGGTCAAGAAGATCCCGATTCCCGGCGATTACGGATGGGATTACCTGACCGCGGACTCCGACGCGCGCCGGCTCTATGTGTCCCACGACCGCGAAGTCGTGGTGCTGGATCTCGACTCCGGTGCAATCCTCGGAAAGATCCCCGGCTCCGATGTTCACGGCATCGCGATCGCCAGCGAGTTCGGCCGCGGATTCATCAGCGCTAGCGATCCTGGTTCCGTCACGATCTTTGATTTGAAAACTCTCAAGGTCATCCGCCGCGTTCCGGTCGGCGACGACCCGAACGGAATCATCTACGATCCCCATACAAAGCGTGTTTTCAGCGCCGATCGCGGTAGCAAACGCTTCACCGCCATCGATGTGAAGACAGGCAAAATCGCCGGCACCATCGAGAATCTCGGCGGCAGGACCGAGCACCTCGCCTCCGACGAAGCCGGACACGTTTTCCTGAACCTGCAGGACCGCAACACGGTCTTGCGCCTGGACGCCCAGGCGCTCAAGGTGCTGAACACTTGGCCCGTCGATCCCTGCGGGCAGCCCAGCAGCATGGACATGGATCGCAAAACCGAGCGCGTGTTCATCGGCTGCCGGAGCGGCGTGATGGCTGTCGTCGACGGAAATACCGGCCGCGTGGTCACCACCCAGCCCATCGGCAAGGGCGTCGACGCCACCGAGTTCGATGCCGCGCGCGGCTTGATTTACTTCTCCACCGGCGCCGACGGTACTGTGTCCATTTTTCACGAGGAGGCACCCGACAGATACACGCTGGTGGAGCGCGTTCAAACGCAGGCCGGCGCGCGGACCATGGCTTTGGATCGTAAAACGGGTAATGTCTTCCTCTCGGTTGCAGACTTCGGTCCACGGCCGCAGCCCACAGCGGCCAACCCGCGCCCGCGGCCGCCTGTGGTGCCCGGCTCGTTCGCAGTATTGGTAATTGGTCGCTAACCCGCCGCTCCTGCTACGCTGAAAGTGCCGGCGCTGTCTCGCTTCCAATTCATGCGCATCAAACCGGAGGACCGCTTCTGGATCGCGATCTACAGCTTTGCGGCCTTCATCCTCTGTGTGGCGGTCGGAGTCTTCTCCTGGCTGGCCTACGAATCGCACCAGGAAGCCAGCGCAGGGCCGACTGCTCATAGCAAACCCCTGCCGTCTACCGCTCCGATTGCCGAGGAAGAGTTCGGACTGCTCGCTCAGTTTCAGGCACCGCCCTATGCCCGCGCCGCTTCCGATCCCGCTGACTTCGTGAAAGCGATGCACAGCTATACGCACGGCGAGTACTCCGCGGCCATCCCCGCGCTTCGGGCCATCGCGGACGCTCACCCCAACTTTGACGCCGCTCACTTTTATCTGGGAATCTGCCTGTTGCTTACCGGCGAACGCCTCTCGGGCATCGAGGAGCTGCGAGCCGTCACCCAATCGGGAAGTGGCGCATACCTGGAACGCGCGCGCTTCTACCTCGCCAAGGGAATGATCGCCGAGCATGACCTCAAGCATGCCGAGCAGCAACTGCGCAGCGCGATCGTGCAGCACGGCGATCTGGAGAAAGAGGCGCAAGCCTTGCTGGATCAGATACAGCCCGGCCGTTGAGTCCGCCACTATACTTAGACTTGCTCTCCCTCAAGTCGTGGAAGCAGTGGACGCTGGTGGTGGTTGCGTCCGCTGCCCTCTACTGCCTCTATTTCTTCGGACTGACTCGCACCGGCCTGCTGGGACCGGATGAGCCACGCTACGCCGCCATCGGTCAAGCCATGGCCGGTTCCGGCGACTGGATCACGCCGCGCTTGTGGGGGCATCCCTGGTTTGAAAAACCCGCGCTGCTGTATTGGATGACGGCGCTCGGCTTCAAGACCGGCTTGGGTCCGGACCTAGCGCCTCGGCTGCCCGTGGCCGTCGCGAGCGTGCTCTTTCTGATCTACTTTTTCTTCGTTCTGCGCCGTGAATTCGGTGAGCCGGCGGCCTGCTATGCAACCGCGATTCTCGCGACTGCGGGAGGTTGGCTGGCTTTCAGCCGCGTCGCCGTGACCGATCTGCCTATGTCGGCGGCTTTCGCGGCGTCGATGCTGGCACTCCTCGGCGGCCGGCCGCTCCTCGCCGGTGTACTGCTGGGCCTTGCCGTTTTGGCAAAGGGACTGGTGCCGCTCGCGCTGTTCCTGCCGGCGCTGTGGTTCCTGCGCGATCGTCTTCGCGCTCTCGTTCTTACCTTCAGCGCGGCCGCTATCATCGCCGCACCCTGGTACATCCTGGTGACGTTGCGCAATGGCGCGCCCTTTTTGCAAGACTTCTTCTGGAAGCAACACTTTGCCCGCTTCGCGACCGGCGCGCTGCAACATGTGCAGCCCTTCTGGTTTTATGTGCCCGTGCTGGTGGCCGGGCTTTTTCCCTGGAGCCCGCTGCTCGTGCTGCTGTTCGGCAAACGCTTGTACAAGGATCGGCGCACTCTGTTTCTGGCCGCTTGGCTCGTGTGGGGCTTCCTCTTCTTCTCCGTTTCGCGCAACAAACTCCCCGGCTATTTGCTGCCGCTCTTGCCCGCGCTAGCCGCGCTCATCGGCATCGCGTTGGAACAAGCGCGCCCACGCACCGCTTTCGTGGCCGCTCTGCTGGCGTCCTGTGCCGCTCTGCTGTGGTTTGTTCCAGCTGTTCAAGAGTTGCTTCCACAAGCGCTGCTGGCTGGGATTTCGCACGCTCCGCTCCGGCTTTCGGCCACATGGATAGCTCCCGCGCTCGCCGCCGCAGTTGCCGGCGTCTTTCTCGAGAAAACCGGCCATCGCCCAACCGCCGTCGCGCTGGTCGCCCTGCTCATGACTTTCTCTGTCGTTCGGCTCGTCTGGGTGACGTACCCGGTGTTGGATCGCACGGTGTCGGCGCGAAGCCTGTGGAGGAGTCGCCAGGGCGCAATTGCCTGCGTTCCGCCCGGCCAGCGCTCGTTGCGCTACGGCCTGGATTACTACGCTGGCCGGGACCTTCCTGATTGCAATTAAGCCCTAAATATAGTAATCTCTATAGACATAAGGGTAAATGCAATGACCGCAGAAGCAGCCGTCCAATCCCGCAGCCAGGAAACCGTCGCAGCCGAATACGACGCCACCGTTCGTGCTGACATCGACCTTTTCGGTTCCTTCGCCGAGAAATACATGGCAGGCCAACTGTCCGACGACGATTTCCGCGCTCAGCGCCTGCGGCGCGGCGTTTATAGCCAGCGCCAAACCGGCGTTCACATGATCCGCACGAAAATTCCCGGCGGCATGTTGACGGCGGCGCAGATGGATCAGTTGGCTTTCATTGCCGACGAATTTGGCGGCGGCAAGGGACATCTCACAACGCGCCAGAACATGCAGTATCACTTTGTTCCGCTGCCCCAGGTTGCGCCTTTGCTGCATCGGCTGGCCGATGTCCGGCTGACTACGCGCGAAGCCTGCTATAACACGGTGCGCAACGTCACTGCCTGTCCGCTGAGCGGTCTGCTGGAGGACGAGGTTTTCGATGTCCGCCCCTACGCGCAGAAAGTGGCGTTCGCTTTTCTGCACAAAGAGCTGACCGATGCCATGCCGCGAAAGTTCAAGATTGCGTTTTCCGGCTGCAAGGAAGACTGCATGATCGGGGCGATCCACGATATAGGGCTGCGCGCCGTGATGCGCGACGGCAAGCGCGGCTTCCGCATGGTGGTCGGCGGCGGTCTTGGACCTCTGCCTACCGAAGCGCATCTGCTGGACGAGTTCGTACCGGAAGAGAATCTGGTGAGCCGCTGCGAGGCGGTTCTTCGGCTTTTCAACAAGAACGGGAATCGCAAGAACAAGAACAAAGCGCGCCTGAAGTTCGTGGTGCGCGAGCGTGGTTGGGATTGGGTAAAGGAGCAGATTGAGGCGGAGTACGCCGATATTTTGGCCAACGGCGGGATTGCGACGCCGGAAACGGTACCGGACGGTTTTGGTGGTTTTCAAGCAGCGCCACCACCACTCGGAACGGGCGCCGAGCTACCCCCGGTTCTTGGTTCCAACGGTCATTCGAACCCGGAGTATGAGCGCTGGCTCCAGACCAACATCCGCGAACAAAAGCAGCAAGGTTATGCCATGGTCACGGTCAAAGTGGCCCAAGGCAACCTGACCGGCAGCCAGATGCGCGGCTTAGCTGAGATCGCCCGGAACGCAGGCGATGGCGTGCTGCGGGTCACCATCGATCAGAACCTGGTGGTAGCCTACATCCCTCTCCGCGTCCTGCCGCGAGTTTACGCGGCTCTGAGCCTGATCGGCCTAGCCAGCGCTGGGGCCAACGAGATTGACGACATCACAACATGTCCGGGAGCTTACAGTTGCAACCTGGCGCTGACGAAGACCATGAACCTGGGCGCGGCCCTGACCGATGTGGTGAAGGGCTATACGGATCCAGGCGTTAGGAAGCTTACGATCAAGGCGAGCGGTTGCCCCAATTCCTGCGGCCAGCATTGGATTGGCGATATCGGCTTTTACGGCAATGCGCGGAAGATCGACGGTAAGGAAGTGCCGTATTATCAGATGCTACTGGGCGGCGGATACGATGATGCGGGCATGATGCGGTTCGGTACAGCCGTGCAAAGCATCCCGGCCCGCCTGGCCCCGCAAGCGGTCCGGAGAGTGCTGGATCATTTTGTTGCAAACCGACAGAACGGCGAGACTTTCCGGGACTATGTCCTGCGGAACAAGGTGGAGACTTTCCGCCTGATGACCAACGATCTGGTCAAGCCCGCCGAAACGTTCCCGGAGATTTACCGCGACTGGGGCGACGATGTGGAGTATTCACTCCAACTAGGCCGCGGGGAGTGCGCCAGTTAGCCCTGTAGGCGTGTTCTGGCGACACTAGCGGCGATTCTAGGCTCGTTTGGATGAGCGCGCGCTCTGCGTCTTGGCAGCTTCGATGAAGGCGCCGTTCGCGAGTGCGAAGGCCGGGATCGAGATGGAACGGTCCACCAGATCGGCCATAGCGTGGATGGCCAGCCCCTCGGCTTCCTTGATGAACGTCAGGGAGTTCCCCTCGGAATCGAAGTTCACGTTGACGCAGTCGCCCCCGCGAACCTGATCGGTGGCAATCAAGTTGGACATGGGCTGCACCAGCAACCGCTCGATGGCGCGCTTCAGATGCCGTGCTCCATACTTCAAGTCCGTCCCTTCCCGCAGCAGGAAATCCTTGGCTTCCTCGCTGGCCTTGAACACGAAGGATTTTTCCGGCGAAGTGTTGAAGATGCGCTGCTGAACCATGTTCAGCTCGATGTCCAGGATGCGTTTTAGCTCCGAGGACCCCAGTGGCCGGAACGTGACGATCTTGTCCAGGCGGTTCATGAACTCGGGCGTGAACTTGCGCCGGGCGGCTTCTACTCCACTGCGGCCAATCTTGGCATTCAGCTTCTCATCCACTGTTCCATTTTGAGACTGGCGTGCTGCTTCCGGAGCACTGAAGCCTAAGCGAGGATTCATAAGGGAACTCATCTCGGAAGCGCCCAGGTTGCTGGTCATGAAGATCATTGCCCGGGAGAAGTCGACCTTGCGATTGTCGCCCAGCGTCAGCGTGGCTTTGTCCAAGATGCCGAGCAGCAGGTTCCACAATGCGTCACTGGCCTTCTCGATTTCGTCGAACAGGACAAAGCTCACCTTCATCGTTTCAGTCTGGTATTGATTCAGCACTTCCTGGCTGAGCAGCGGATGGGTCTCACGATGGCCCAGGTATCCGGGAGGTGAGCCGATCAGCTTGGCAATTTCATGACTGTGCTGAAACTCGGCGCAGTCGATCTTGATGACCGCACGCGGGTTCTTCACCAGCGCTTCGGCGGTCGCTTCCACGATCCGCGTCTTACCGCTGCCGGTCGGTCCCAGGAAGAGAAAGTTGCCGATGGGGCGTCCCGGGGCTGACATCCCGGTGAGGTGCATCTGATAGATGTTCACTATCTGCTGGATGGCCTCGTCCTGCCCCACAATCATGCGGCGCAGATTTCCCTCCAGCACTTCGGCATCCCGCCCTGTCTTCGTCGGATCTAAAGGAACATTAACCCGTAACATTTTCTTCTGGGCCCCTTTCATTGCCGCTCCCGGCCTTCCTAGAGCAAATTGCATGCCATACTTCTGGGACCCTTAAACCGCCTCACTTGCGAGGCTTCGACGGTCTAACATCGACCCGGCTCACCAGAGTCCTTTCTGGCATTCTCAGTAACATGAGCACAATCTCCGCGATGTCCTCGGGAGCTATCTTCCAGTCGGATTTCCCCGATCTGGAACTAAACTCCGTATCGACGCTTCCTGGCATAATATGAGTCACGCGTATGTTGTCGTATCGATGATCCAACATGAGCGCTTCACTAAATCCGTTCAACCCAAACTTGGAGGCATTGTAAGCTGCCCCACCGGCAAAGGCGTTCACCCCCGCCAGGCTGCCTACATTGACTATGTAACCTCCGCCCCGCTTCCGCATGCGTTCCACGGCTTCGCGGCTGCAATAGAAAGGACCCGAGAGATTGGTCTCCAGGGTGTTTTGCCACTCTTTCACCGTCAGGTCGGCTACGCTTCGGAAGATCCCGATGCCGGCGTTGTTCACAACGACATCCGGTCCCCCGAGTTCACGATCCACCCAATCGAACAATGCGGCTACCTCTGTGCTGCTCCTTACATCGGCATCTTTGCCCATCACTTTACTCCCCGGCACGCTCATCAGCCGCCGAATGGCGTCCTCCAGACCGGCCTGCGTCCGCCCGCAAATGGCAACAGCCGCGCCCGCGCCTGCCAGCGCCCCGGCGATCGCAAAGCCGATCCCACGCGTTCCGCCAGTGACAACCGCCGTACGTCCTTCCAAGAATCTGTTTTCCATCTTTTCATCCTACGAAGGTCCATCACGGCTTGAAGGTCGCGGTATCATGGAGGTTCGAGAAGGAGCCGATTTCATGCAGAATTCAGTCCTGGTGCCGATGGTGGTGGAGCAGACTTCGCGGGGAGAGCGCGCTTTCGACATCTACTCGCGATTGCTCAAGGAAAATATCATCTTCCTGGGCACTCCGATCGACGACAACGTCGCCAACCTGATCATCGCGCAGATGCTGTTCCTGGCCGCCGAGGACCCGGAAAAGGACATTTCGCTGTACATCAATTCGCCGGGCGGGTCCATCACGGCAGGCCTCGCCATTTTGGACACCATGAATCTGATCGAGCCGGACATCGTGACCTATTGCGTCGGTCAGGCCGCTTCCATGGCGGCAGTACTTCTGGCTTGCGGTACTAAAGGAAAGCGCTATAGCCTGCCCCATTCCCGGATCCTGATTCACCAGCCTTCCATGAGCGGCTTGGGCGGCCAGGCCACCGACATCGACATCTACGCGCGCGAGATCCTGCGCATGCGCGAGTCGCTCAATCAGATTCTGGCCAACGCCACCGGCCAGACAGCGGACCGGATCGCGCGCGACGTGGATCGCGACTATATCCTGGAGCCCGATCAGGCCCTGGAGTACGGTATCATCGACCGCATCATCGAGAGCCGCGCCCTGCAACCCGTTCCCACGCGGTAGCATTGGTTCATGCGCCGTTGGCTGGCCGCCGCTGGTTTGCTATTTTTTTGCCTGGCCTCGACGGCTCGCGCCCAACTGATTCCCAGCGGAACGCCGGTGCCGCATACGGCGCTGCCGCCTGTTGTGTTCATCAACGGCTACCAGTTTGAAGGCTGCCCCGCCACGTTTGCCGGCACATTCGGACTCGCCGACCAGGTGCTCCAAGCTAACGGTGAAGCCAGCCTGTTCTTCGACACATGTAGCCTGCCTTCCACTGCCAGCATCGAAGATCTCGCCGGGGCGTTCGCGACCTTTCTTTCCGGACTGAAGTACACCGACGGCACGCCGATCCAGCAGGTGGACGTGGTGGCGCACAGCATGGGCGGCCTGGTGCTGCGCTGCTACTTGAGTGGAAAGCAGAACAGCGCAGGCATGTTTCAGCCGCCGGCGGCGACCCACGTCCGCAAGGCAGTGTTCCTGGCGACTCCCCACTTCGGCACGCCGATCGCAACGTTCGCGGGATCGTTCCTTCCCATCGTCAAACAACTGGAAGAGCTGTCCAGCGGCAGCGCTTTCCTGTTCGACCTAGCCACCTGGAACGACGCCACCGACGACCTGCGCGGCGTCGATGCCATTGCGGCGGCGGGCAACGGCGGCACGGGCCTGCTGACCAGCACCGCGGGATTCGATGACGGCGTCGTGCCGCTCACGAGCGCTGCGCTGCGATTCTATGGACCGGGCCGCACGCGTGTGCTTCCGTACTGCCACGTCTCGGGCGGCGGCTTGGTCAGCGCCTTCGGCCTGTGCCCGGCAAGCGCCAAGGGAATCGCCCATATCGATTCCGCCTCGCACGAATCGGCCCAGATCATTGTGTCGTTCTTCAATGGAACGAATGCGTGGCAGAGCGTCGGAACGGCGGCGCAAAACGATGCGTTTTTGTCCGTGGATGGCGGATTGATCGTGGCAGCGCACGACCCCAATGACGCCGGCCTGACGATCAGCTCAGCGGCGGCCGACTCTCACAGCCTGAGCACTTCGCCCGATCATCTGGCCTTCACCGACATGCTGACGGCCGGTACGCTGTCGCTTTCGGTAACTTCAGGTACAACCAACATCTCCAGTTCCGTCACGCTGGCCGCTGGCGGCACAGAAGCATACATCGTGAAATCCGGCCCGCGGATCGCCCGCGTCTTCCCGGCGGCCGCCGCTAACTTCCCGCTGGAACTCGCGCCGCGCATGCTGATCGCAATCTATGGTTCGAACATGGCGTCCGGGACCGTTGCGGTGAACGGGTTGCCGCTCGCGACATATTACGTCTCGGCGAGCCAGATTAACGCGGCCCTTCCCGAAAGTGTGTCGGGCCTGACCCAGCTCACCGTTCAGGGTAGTTCCGGGAAAAGCTCAGTGAACATCTTCATCGGTGCAGCCGCGCCGGCGATCTTCACGCAGGATTCGTCCGGCGCCGGGCCCGCATCCGCTCTGAGGGCAAGCGATCAGACTCTGGTCACGGCTTCAAACCCGCTGCATCCCGGCGATTACGTCGAGTTGTACGCCACCGGCCTCGGCCTGACCCAGCCGCAGAATGGACTCGACTATGCCGTGCAGCAACCGACGGTCACGGTGGAGGGCCTGAACTGCCCGGTGAGCTTCGCGGGCGCGGCGCCCGGCTTCATCGGCTTGGATCAGATCAACTGTCAAATCCCCGCAGTATTGGGATCGGGGGCTGTTTCCGTAGTGATTACATCCGGCAACCGCACCAGCAACACGGCCACCCTGGCGATCGCGGGACTCACAGGGACTCTGCAGCCCTAGATCGTCATCGCGGCCGGCTGCCGGATCTCCATGCAGCCTTTGCCGGTCGGCAGCATCTTGCCCGGATTCAGGCGGCATTGCGGATCGAACAGGCTTTTCAGGCGCGAGATCATTTCGAGCGTTTCTTCAGGAAACTGTTCGCCAACCAGCTCCATCTTCTCCATGCCCACGCCGTGCTCGCCGGTGATCGATCCACCGTGCGCCAGGCAGAACCGCAGGATTTCGTCGCCGGCCGCCTTGGCACGCTCGTACTCGCCGGGCAGGTGGTGATTGAACAGAATCAGCGGGTGCAGGTTGCCGTCGCCCGCGTGGAAGATGTTGCTGATGACCAGGCCGTACTTCTCCGAGATGCGGTGGATCTCGCGCAGCGTCGGCGCCACTTGAGTCCGCGGCACCACGCCATCTTGCACATAGTAAGCCGGGCTGACGCGCCCCACCGCACCGAACGCGTTCTTGCGGCCTTTCCACAGCAGCTCGCGCTCCAGCGCCGACCGTGCGATGCGCACGTCCCGCGCGCGGCAGCATTTGCAGACGTCCTCGATCTGCTCCACTTGTTCCTCGACGGCTTCCTTCAAGCCCTCCAGTTCCATGAGCAGCACGGCCGCAGCATCCTTCGGGTAGCCGGCATGGGACATGTCTTCCACCATGCGTAACATGACGCCGTCCAGCATTTCGACAGCGGCGGGCGTAATCGCTCGCGCGGTGATCTCGGCCACCGTATCCGCGCAATCGTCGACCGAGTCGAAGATGGCGAGCAGTGTCTTGACCAACTCGGGCGACCGCATCAGCCGCACGGTGATCCCGGTGGTGAGCGCCATCGTCCCTTCCGAGCCGCACAGCAACCCGGTCAGGTCATATCCAGGGAGATCGGGCGCCTTGCCTCCGGTGTGCATTACGGTTCCGTCCGCCAGGACCGTATCGATGCCCAGAACATGGTTGGTGGTGACGCCGTAGGCCAGCGTGTGGGGGCCGCCGGAGTTTTCGGCAACATTACCGCCGACGGTGCAGGCCTTCTGGCTGGACGGATCGGGCGCGTAGAAATAACCCTGGCTCTCGACCGCCTGCGTGATCTCGGCGTTCACGACGCCCGGCTCGAGCAGTGCCCGCTCGTTGTCGAGATCGGTTTCGACGATGCGGTTCATGCGCGCGAAGGAGACCACGATGCCGCCGGCGCGCGGAATGACGCCTCCGCTCAAGCCGGTGCCCGCGCCGCGGCCGACAATCGGGATGCTGTGCTGATGCGCGATTTTGAGAAGCGCCGCTACATGCTCGGCCGACTGCGGAAAAGCCACCAGCTCCGGCAGAGCCTTATCGACGCTGCCGTCGTATTCGTACAGCTTCAGGTCTTCGGGCTTGTCGAGATAGCCGGTCCGGCCGAGAACTTTGTCGATTTCCGCGAGGGCGGCAGACGCCATCATGCCAATCCCTTTAATGGACCGCTCCCTAACGGTCGCGGCTCGGTAAGTTGGCCTGATTCTGACCCGCGGGCGTCAACAAGCGAGGCCGGGAATTCATCGGCACCTTTCCCGCACTCGTGGGGCGGGTACCATCCGTACATGCGCAGCATCGTGCGCTGGCATTCCAGAAACACTTCCAGAGCTTTTGCATCGGTATCGGAATACCAATCGTGCTTCGGCACTACAGCAGCGACCTCACGTAGGCCATCAACTGGGGATCGGTCCAGGGAATCGGCTGGCCGTCGCGCTCCGGCAGACCCGCGAACTTGCGCACCACCTTGCCACTGCGGTCGATGATGTAGCTTTCCGGGAACTGATAGGTCCCGTAAAGGTAGCTGCTGTTCTCGTCCGGGTCGCGCACGGTCGGATAAGCGATGTGGAAGCGCTTCAGGAAATTCTCGTACATCTGTGGGTTCCGGTCCACGCTGACGCCCAGCACCACGACGCCCGAACTTTCGAGCGTCTTGGCAAACTCATTGAGCGACGGCGCTTCTTCGACGCAAGGCGGGCACCAGGCCGCCCAAAAATTGAGCACCACAACCTTGCCGCTGTACTGCTTCAACGAGACCTGTTGGCCGTTGTCCGCAGTGAGCGTGAAATTCTTGGCCTGGTCACCCACTCGAATAATATGCTGCTGCATCGACCACACGATGATTGCGGCTAGCGCCACCAGCAGCGCCGCGATGGCGCCCTTAATCGCCAGATCCACCTTGGAATGAGTCATTTCGGTACTTCCGTTGTTCCCTCTCTTATAATATTAGAGTATCCTGTCTTTCACGCGGAGCATCGAACAATAGGCATGTTACTTACGCGCCGGGCTGAATTTTCTGCGTCGCACGTTTGTTGCCAGCCGTCGCTCTCGGCGGAAGAAAACCGGCGACTGTACGGCGCCGCCGCCAATCCCAGTGGACACGGGCACAACTATGTGCTCGAGGTGACGCTGGAAGGCGAACCCGATCCGGTCACCGGCATGGTCTACGATTTGAAAAAACTCAAAGAGGTCATCCAGCAGACGGTCATCGAGCCGATGGACCACCGGTTCCTGAACCACGAGGTGCCGCCGTTCGATAAGATCGTGCCCACCACGGAAAATGTCGCTGCCGAGATCTGGAAGCGCCTGGAACCGAACTTTGGCAACGGGCGCGCGCGGTTGCGCAACGTCCGGCTTTACGAGACCGAGGACCTGTACGTCGACTGCACGGGAGACCGGTCATGATGCGGGTGACGCGGCGGTATCGTTTTTCGGCTTCGCATCGCCTGCACTCGGCCCAGTTGAGCGAGGAGGAAAACCGGGAGCTGTACGGCAAGTGCAGCAATCCCTATGGGCACGGCCACGACTACGTTCTGGAAGTGACCGCGGCGGGTCCGCTGAACGCGGCCACGGGCCAGGTGGTTCAGGTTCCGGTGCTGGACCGGCTGGTCGCCGAGCGAGTGCTGGGCGACTTCGACCACAAGTACATGAACGTCGATGTGGGCGAATTCCAGGCGTTAGTGCCAACTTCGGAAAACATTATCCGGGTGATCGAGAAGCGCCTGGAAACACACTGGCAGGAAACTTTCCCCGGCGAGTGGCCGCGTCTAGAAACCATTCGCTTGCGCGAAACCAAACGCAATCTTTTTGAGTTACGACCATGAAATCGAAACGAGGCTCAGTCCAGGTAATTACGCCGCCGCGGGAAGAGGAGTCCATTGCCAAGCTCATGCGGGAGCTTTTGCTGAAGATCGGCGAAGATCCAACGCGGGAGGGGCTGGTGCGCACGCCCGAGCGCGCCGACAAGGCGCTCCGCTTCCTGACCAGCGGCTACAACACCAACGTCGAAGAGATTGTCAACGGTGCCCTGTTCAACGAGAAGTGCGACGAGATGGTGGTGGTGAAGGACATCGAGTTCTATAGCATGTGCGAGCACCACCTGCTGCCTTTCTTCGGCACCATGCACGTGGCTTATCTGCCCCGGGACAGGGTGATCGGCCTGAGCAAGATTCCGCGCATCGTGGACATGTTCGCGCGCCGGCTTCAGGTGCAGGAGCGCCTGACACACGAGGTGGCCGAAACGCTGCAAAACGTGCTGCAGCCGAAGGGCGTGGGCGTGATCTGCGAAGCGCGCCACTTCTGCATGATGATGCGCGGCGTGGAGAAGCAGCACTCCGGAACCATCACGAGTGCCATGCTGGGCGCCTTCCGCAAGCGCAAGGAAACCCGCGACGAGTTCCTGTCCCTGGTTTCGCGCAGGAACCACCCGTTCACCTAAGCAGCGGCCGGCTCGGTTACAATCAATCGAAATGATCGACAACTTTCGCCAGTTCCAGGCCGGCCCAGACCCGTTCGGGCGTACGTGGCAGGTTCACTTCAACTGGGTCCAGAACGGCATCTCGATCCGGCACGCCGACACAGTGGACGTCAAGTTCGGCGTGTCTACGGAAGGTGAGCCGTTCGACGAGCGCGTCATCGCGCTGCCGCATCCCGCGCTGCTGGCAGTGAGCAAGGATGTGGGTCATCCGCTCACCGACGCCTGGTGCATGAAGCTGGCCGCGCTGCATCTGAAGCATATGCTCGAAAGCGGCGAGGACATGGAGAAGACGCTGGTCACCGTGCAGGCGCCGGAGATCGAGGCATACGCGCGCCAGTTGCAGGAAGCGCTCGTGCGCAGGTAGCTCTTGAAAGCTTGACGTCTTACCTATTCGTTTACGGTACCCTCCGCCGCGGCTCCAAGAACGAATCGGCCCGGCTTCTGGAGGGGCAGTCGCGCTTCGTGGGCAATGCTCGCATGCAGGGCCGGTTGTATGGCCTGGGCCGGTATCCGGGAGCCGTCGCTGCGGCCAACCCTGGCGAGTGGGTGCGCGGCGAAGTCTACAACATGAACGAGCCGGGTCGCCTGCTGGCTGCCTTGGATGATTATGAAGGCTCCGACTTCGAACGCGCTGTCGCGACCGTGCAACTCGACGACGGTAGCAAGCAAGATTGTTGGGTCTACCTTTATGTCGGCAAGACGCCTGGGCGGCTGATAGCATCGGGCGACTGGTTCACGGAGCCGGTCTAGTTCAGGCAAGAGGAAGGCGAAATGTCTCGGCACCGGTTGTTGGTAGTGCTTGCCGTCGCAGTTTGTCTCTTACTAGTACCGTTCCCCCACTTGCTTAGTCCAGCCTGGGACGTTTGGGTCGTCGACGAAAACGGGAATGCCGTTGAAGGCATGAATGTGCGGCTCGTTTATCAGGATTATTCACTCGAATCCGTGTCGCACGAAGAGACCCAGGCCACTGATGGGAGTGGGCACGTGAGATTTGGCGCCAAGTCGACGACCTCGACCGTTGGCGCTCACGTTGTGGGCACCATCCGCTCCTTTAGCGAAGCCGGGTTTCATGCGAGCTTCGGACGCTACGCGTATCTGGTAGTTTTCGGGCAAGGACGACGAAATGAAAGTCTCGAAAGCTGGACTGGATGGTCATCCAGCAAGCAATCTCGAATTGTCACGAAGCGTGATTCATCAGCTCCATGATGCCGAACGCGGACCGTCACAACCGCGCCTTGTTCGCAAGTTCGCCGCGTCCGGTCTAGTTCAGATAATACGTCCGGTACAGAGTATCCCGCTGCTTAGGCACGAACCCGGCGTCGCGGATCAGGCGGCGCAGCTCTTCCTCGCTCGCGCGGTTGTGCGTGCCCGCGGCCGACACCACGTTTTCCTCGATCATGATGCTGCCGACGTCGTTGCCGCCGAAGCGCAGACCCATCTGACAGGTCTTCAGGCCCGGCGTCACCCAGGACGACTGAATGTTCTCGATGTTCTCCAGGTACAGCCGCGACAGAGCCAGCATCTTCAAATATTCCACCGCGGTCGCTTCCTGCTTGACGAACCGGCCGAGCGAAGTGAACTCGCGCTGGAACGGCCAGGGGATAAAGGCCGTAAAACCGCCGGTGTCTTCCTGAATCTCGCGCACGATATCGAAGTGATTCATGCGCTGCTCGATGGTCTCGCCGGTGCCGTACATCATGGTGGCCGTGGTGCGGATGCCGAGCGCATGCGCCGTGCGGTGCATGTCGATCCACTCGTTCACCGAACACTTCAGGCGGCTGATGCGGTGGCGCACGGCGTCGTCCAGGATTTCGGCGCCGCCGCCGGGGATAGAATCCAGGCCGGCGTCGCGAAGGCGCGCGAGCGTGTCGCGGACGGAGAGCCCGCTCACTTCGGCGATGTTCACGATTTCCGGTGCGGAGAAGCAGTGGTTCCAGATCCTGTCGCCGAACTTGGCCTTGATCGAACTCAGCAGATCCTCGTACCACTCGATCTTCAGGTCCGGATGCAGTCCGCCCTGCATGAGGATGCCGGTGCCACCCATGTCGATGGTCTCCTGAATCTTTTCGAAGATCACTTCCTTGGGATGAATGTAGCCTTCGGCGTGGCCCAGCGGCCGGTAAAACGCGCAGAAGCTGCAATACTCGGTGCAGAAGTTGGTGTAGTTGATGTTGCGGTCGATGATGTAGCTGACGACGCCGTGGGGATGCAGCTTGCGGCGTACCGCGTCGGCCGCCATGCCGATGCCGATCAGGTCGTCATTGTGAAAAAGGTCAATTGCCTCCTGGCGCGTCATCATACCGAAACCTGTCTCCTCTCGATGGGACTGCCGAGCTCCGCTGCATATTTTAAGTAAGTTTGAAGGCCCGAGTATTCGCGCTCGCCCAGCTCAAATACGATGTTCTTCGTCAGATATTCGTGGACCATGGCCTCGGAGATCTTCAACCTCGGCGCCCATTCGCGCGCGATGTCCTCGATGTGCTCGCGGCCGTAGCGCAGGGAGGTCTTGAACGGGCCCGGATCCTGTGCGGGAAAACCCGCGCGCGCGGCCCAAACGGCGAAGACCATGGGGAGGCCGGTCATCTCCACCCATTCGGCGCCGAGGTCGAGTGTGTGAAACGGGAGCTCGGCCGGGTTCAGCACCAGCGCCGAGTCGCCAATGATCAAGGCGGCGTCGGAGTGTTCCAGCATCGATGCCAGGTGCGGCGCCTCTGAACGCACCTCCGGCTCGACGCCGTATTTGCGCGAGAGAATGACGCGGCTGAGCATGGCCGAAGTGCGCGACGTATTGTCGGTGGCGAGCCTGCGGATCTCGCCGAACGGGACTTTCGAAATCAGCAGGATGCTGCGGACCGGGCCGTGGCAGGCGATGCCGGTGCCGCGAATGATCTCGAGAGGTTGCCGGTTCAGTTCGACGGCGGGCACGATGCCGATGTCTGCCAGGCCGGAAGCAAGCCGGTCGGCACATTCAGCCGGGACGGCGAAGGACAGATCGAAGAGGCCGCGCTCGGGGCCATGCATCATGCCCCAGACCAGCGGGACGGTGTTCAGATAGCTGACGACGGAGACGCGAGGTTTGGCCGCGGGTGTCAAGAAACCAGTCTAGCAGGCGGATTTGGGCGGTAAGCATGGTCTTTGTGTTTCTGGACCGCACCGCTCGCACTCATGCATGCATCCGCGCCAGGCGTTCCCGGAAGTAGGCCTTCCAACTCTCCGGCAACGCCGCGAGCTGCAGCGCTTGGTGCGCCGAGGCCACGTCGGCGTCGCCGTACTTTTTTTCGGCGTACAGCCGAGTGATTTCCGACACCGGCACGCCGTTCGGGTCCCGGGCAATCTCCTGGATCTCATCGCCGGCGCCGACTTCTCCCTCGCGAGCGACGGCCACGTAGAATCCTGTCCGGCGGGCGGCGAAGAATCGCTTCACCATCTCGTCGGATTGAAACCGGATGCCGAGTTTGTAACAAGGGAGGCGAGGCTGCGTCACGATTACTTCGGCGGACCCGACCGAGAACCGGTCGCCCACATGGACTGAATCCTCCAGCAAACCGTCGGTGGTGAAGTTCTCCCCAAAGACGCCCAGCGGCAACTCCCGGCCGGGCAGCTGCCTGCTCCAGTAATCGTAGTGCGCAAGCGGATAGCAGTAGACGGCCTTGTACTCGCCTCCATGGACGGTGAGATCCGCCTGGCGGTCGCCGTCCAGATTAAGCTTTCGCAAAGCGACGCGGCCTCCGACGGGCTGCTTGAAGATCCCGGTAGTCACGACCGTCTCCCGCCACGTGACCTCGCGCGGGAGTCCAACGTTCAGCGAGACGAGGGTGGTTTTGTGCGGGTCCATTCGATTGCGTCCCGATCCGCCGGCCGGCGGGCACTGCTCTAAGGATATGTCATGCGTTCGACGGCGCGGACGCAGAACTGAATTCAGGCGTTGCGAAGAGGGACTTCAATCCGACCGCAAGGCCTCGGTGGGATCGACGCTGGCCGCGCGCAGCGCCGGGAAAGAGCCCGCCAGGAGCGCCGGGCACGCCAGGACCAAAGCCACGCTCACCGACGTTATGGCGTCGGTGGGGTGCACTTGAAAGAGCAACCCGGAAAGGAAACGGGTGAGCGCGAACTCGGCTAGCATGCCGCCGGCCAGTCCCCAGGCGAGCAGGACGAGCACATCGGCGATGATCATTCTCAGGACTGCGCCGCGCTGGGCGCCCAATGCCATCCGGATTCCCACCTCGCGCGTCCGGAGGCCGACCATGTACGAGACGACGCCGTAGACACCGACCGCCGCCAGCAGAAGAGCCATGGCTGCGAACAGTCCGATCAGCGTCAGAATGAACGAACGATCCGCCAGATAGGAGGTGACGTAGTCGTCCATCGGTTGAACGTGGAAGACCGGCTGCAGCGGGTCGACCTCCCGGATCGCAGCACGGACAGCCTTCTCGAAGTTCATTGGGTCGCCAGCCGTGCGGGCCACCAGCCGCGTGTAGGTAGCTCTTTCGGGGCCAAAGACGTGAGGATCGGAATCGCGCGCCAGGCCAGCAGCACTCCCGCGAGGCCGCCTGCCGCCGAGAGCAGCACGCTCTCAGTGAGCAACTGCCGAACCAGCCGCCATCGGCCGCCGCCCAAGGCCGCGCGAACCGCAATCTCGCGGGTCCGAGCGGTCGCTCGCGCCAGCAGCAAATTCGCCGTGTTGATGCACGCGATGAGAAGAACCAGCGAAACGGCGGCTAGAAGCACCCACAAGGCGATTTGGACCGGACCAATCAGGCGGTCTCGCAGCGGCTCCAAGAATACGGAAGGGTCGCGTGGATAATCGGACGGATACTGGCGCGCAAGCTCACGCTGGATGCCGTTTAGTTCGGCTTTCGCTTGGCCCGGGCGGACACCCGGCTTGAGCCGGCCAATCGCGGTCCCTCCGAAGCATGCTCGGCAAGTGGTCGCCTGCACGGCGTCGTAGCCCAGCGGCATGAAGATCATCGGCTTCTCGGCTGGATTGCTCATGCGCAGAGGATGAAAATCCGGCGGCAGTACACCGATCACGCGATAGGCTTGCTCGCTGAGCTGCAAGACGCGTCCGATAATGTGCGGATCGCCGCCAAAGCGCCGCTGCCAAAGTCCATGCGTGAGAATCACCACGTTCGCTCGAGGCCAGCGGTCTTCATCGGCATGAAAGCTCCGGCCCAGCAGCAGATTCACGCCGAGAGTTTCAAAGAAATCGTGGTTGACGCGTAAGCCACGGAGGACCTCGGCCTCGCCGTTTTCGACCAAAATGAGGTGTCCATCCCCGTAGAGTGAAATGCTTTGGAACGAGCGGGCGCGAGCACGCCACCGGTTGGCAGTCCATCCACCCACAAATTCTCGATCTGGACCCGCTGGATAGGTTTCCGAAAGAGCGACCACTCGATCCGGGTTGTGGTACGGCAATTGATGCAGCAAAACGGCCTGGACGGCGCTAAAAATTGCGGCCGTCGAGCCGACGCCCAGCGCGAGCGTGGCGACCGCCATAACCGTGAAGCCCGGATTGCGCCGCGCCATTCGAAGGGCGAACCGGATGTCTTGCGAAATGTCTTCAAACCACATCACGCGCTAGCGTTGATAGGCCAGTTTTCCGTCCAGGATTGTCATATCGACGGCGAGATTTCCGAAGTTGGCCGGCGGCGTCGCTAAGGGATCGGCTGAAAGAACAACCAGGTCGGCGAGTTTGCCCGCTTCAATGGAGCCGCGGGAGGCTTCCAGGAAATCGGCGCGGGCGGCCCAGATGGTGAACATCCGGATGGCGTCCATGGGTGAAATTGCTTCCTCCGGATGGACGATGACACCGTACTTGCTGTCGCGGCGCACCGCGCGGGTGAGGGCGAATAGCGGATCGGTAGCGAAGTTCTGGGTGCCCAACGTGTCGGCGCCATTGGGAGGCTGAAAGCCCAAATCAATGATGGTCTTCAACGGGAAGAACTTTATTCCGGGCTCCTCCAAATCCCCCGCGGAGTACCGCCACAACATGGATACCTGCGGCGAAGGGATGACGCCGTCCCGCTTCATCCGCGCAATGCGCTCGGGGAGCCGCTCGGGATCCTCGACCCAGGCATGGCCCACATGCTCGATGCGGAGCCGTGCGTCCGCGCGCGGATAGGCCTGCTGCGCCGCCTCGAAGGCCGTCAGAACCATGTCCTGCGCGCGATCGCCCAGCGCGTGAACCATGATTTGCCAGCCCGCCTTATGTGCGTCCAGGACGGCGCGGTTCAGTTCGTCGGGCGTGAAGCTGGTGCCTCCCAGATTGGTTGGGCTCCAGTTCTTCTTGGAGCCTTTCCAGAAGGGCTTGTAGGTGGCGGCCGTGGTGCCCCAGACGCCGTCGAGAAGTATTTTGATGGCTCCGATGCGGACCCAATCATCGCCGAAGCCGGAGCGCAGCCCGCTCGCGATCAGCGAGTTCAGCAAACTGGAAACGCGGATGGATTCGCCGGATCCGCTGGGCGTGTCGGCGTGAATGATGTAATTCAGCGTGAGGCGCACGGGCAGTTTCCCCTCGTCGCGCAGTTCCTGGTAGGCACGGTAAGCGGGGACGGGGTCGGACATGTCGGTGACAGTGGTGACGCCCTTGTTGAGGTAGAAATCCGTCAACGTTTCGCGAAGCGCTTCCTTGGCCTGCGGGTAGGTGAACTGCGGCACCGGATAATGGAGGCCGGCGTCATGGACGATTTTCACTTCGCCGTCCGCGGTGCGCTCGAATTGGCCGCGGCCCGTTGGATCGGGCGCATCCTTCGTCAGTCCCAAGGCAAGGGAAGCTTTGTGATTCATGATCTGGTCATGATCGCTCCACCACAGCAAGACGGGATTGTTGGGGAACGCCGCGTCCAGTTGCTCGCGCGTCGGCATGGGTTGATAGTAGGTGCCTTGACCGAACAGCCAGGCGCCCGCAGGCAACTGCGCCTGCTTCTGCTCCAGAGCGGCGAGGATGGCGGCGACATCTTTACGGGGAGGGATCTGGATGGGAATTTTCAGATGCTCGGATTCCGCCAGGCCCAGCACGTGGGAATGCGCGTCGATGAATCCAGGCAGCAACGCGCGGCCGTTGAGTTCGATCACCCGGGTTTGAGGGCCAACCAGGCGGGAGATTTCCTGACTGGAGCCGATGGCCGTGATGCGATTGCCGGTTACCGCGACGGCTTCCGCGATGCGGTTTTGGCCGTCCACTGTAATCACTTTTCCGCCGCGCAGAACTAGGTCCGCTTGTGGTGGCTGCTGCGCGGAGAGGAGAGGAGCCAGCAGGCAGGCGGCCAGCGTCTTCAGGAATGCGCCTTTACGATCCACGGGAATCATTGTAGCCTCATCGAGCGCCGGTAAACTCGGGGACGCCTTCTCCTATTCGTGGCGCAAAGCGGCCATGGGGCCCAAAACCGCGGCGCGGCGCGCGGGAATATAACAGGCCAGCAGAGCCGCGGCGACCAAACAGAGCGAGACGGCGGGCAGCGTCAACGGATCGTCCGGCCGCACGCCATACAGCAATCGCGAAAACCCCGACGAGACTGCGCTCCCGGCCACGTGTTGCGGCTCGCCGGGACTGGTGAGGTCAATTGTAGAGCGCGGGCCGTCACGGTTGCTTGTCCATCGTGCTAACATGGCTCACTGCCGAGACGCGAGGTGTTGTTCTGCTTTGCGCACATGGTTGAGCGATTCTGTTGGATTGGGAGCGGCCGGCTGCGACGCTCCCTGGTGCACTGATCTCGACGATGGTCAGGGATACCGGCGAACTTCACAAGCGTTTGGAAGAGAGCCGTCGTCTTCTGCTAGATGTGATCGGGCAGCCGGGCGACTTCACGGTGCTTCGGTCCTGGGGCAATCGCGGAGACGAGTTGATTTTTGCGGGGATGCGCAGGCTGCTCCGCGACCTTTCTTATCGCGAATACGATATTCGACTTCTGGACCGGGTTCCTGCCGGCGGACTCGCGGTAATTTCCGGCGGAGGCTCATGGTGCCGACCCTTCCACGCCATGCCCGAACTGTTATCCGCGGTCGAGTTGAGTTTCCGCCGCGTCATCGTCTTCCCCTCCAGCTTCGATATTGAGGAGCCGGCCGTACGGCAGGTCCTGGAGAAGACGCGGGCTGTCGTTTTCGCCCGCGAGCGCGAGTCCTACGAGAGGATACGTGGATTGTGCGACGTCCGCCTGGCACACGATACAGCTTTCTTCTTCGACTTCGAGCCCTACCGGTCGCGTTTTCAGCAAGGAGTGCTGCATGCGTTCCGAAGGGATGCGGAGGCCGCCGGAGGCGCGCTGCCCGAGGACAACCGCGATATTTCCGAGGAATGTCAGTCGCTGGATGAGTGGCTTTGGACTATCAGCAGACACCGGTTGATCCGGACCGATCGGGCGCATGTGGTCATTGCCGGCGCCATGCTGGACAAGCAGATTGAGTACAGGCCGTCGTCCTATCACAAGGTGCCTGCAATTGTGGATTTCTGCATCCCGCAGAATCTGATCACAACGCTACGGGTTGGCGATGGGCTCGGACCTGCGGTCGAGCCCGCGCGGTTGCGGACCGGCGACTCCGGATGGACTCCCACGGAAGTCAAACTCCAGGCCAGCCATCACGCGCTCGAAGCGATACGGAAGTCCTGGTCGTGGCGACTGACTGCGCCATTGCGCGCGATGCTGGACGGCGCCCGGGCCGTCAAGGGATTTGTCGCGGGAGATAGGCGACCTGAGCCCCGTGCATGATGGTCCAGCGGCATTCACTCGTTGCGGAGAGCGGCGAGTGGCGAAATGCGCGTCGGCCGTAACGCCGGCGCCAGCCAGTGACGCTCCTTGTCCGGCTACCATGGCACATCCGGCTGCGACGCGCCCAGCGCCATGCGAACGCCGATTTCATGCGTGCGCTGCACCACCCCGCAGCAAACGACGCCGCAGATTCCAACCGCCGCCAGCAGCACCGCGATCCCGGCGCACAGCGCGAACAGAAGCGTGTTGAAGCGCGGCTCGGAGACCGATTGATCCAACGCCTGTTCCATCGTGCCGATTCGCGTCAGTGTCAATCTGGACCGGCAAATCGCCGACGAACTGGCAAAGGGGTTGACGCCCGGCGCCCGCTCCCTGCGCCGGAGCCCGGCCTTCGCCGCGACCTTGGGTTGGCACTGGCGCTGACACGCAATGCCAGAGGATGAGGTGAGAATGTCGTCTTATTCTATGGTGCTATTCGTCCAGTCCTGCTGATGGCCGCCAAGCCAGCGCTGTGGGCGTCGGTGGGCATTTTAGGAATGTCCGTTGTGCTTGGAGTGCTTTCGGCGCTTCTCGAACCGCGCCGCCGCCCGGCTACTTGTTCTCCACGCTTCTCCGCGGCGAGTCCACCGTCACGTTGACTGCGGTCAGCTTCAAATCCGAATCCTCGGTGGCGTCGACGGTGACGGGCGTCTCCAGGTCGATTTCAGACGGCTTGATCGCTTGGCCGTCCTTGAGGAACTTGGTTTTGTGCGAGCGGCGCACCGAAATCATCTGATTGTCGTCGTTGACAATCATGATTTCCTTGTCGCTCAGCTCCTTTAGCTTGCCGTGGAAGGAGCCGGCGACGTCCTTGTAGGCCTGGGGCACTGACGCGCCCGATCCGCGGGTTGAGCCTCGGCGTGCCCGGCTATAGCCAGCCTGCGCCTCTAAGAGCGCCGGCGAGCTCATCACCAGAAACACCCAGACTGCCGCGGCTATCCTCAGGCTCATGCTCACTCAGCGCGCCGGCCTCTTCCTCCAAAACCGCCGCCCTGCTGGAGCGTCAGACCCGAAGGAAGCTGGAACAGCGACGCGTCCGGCTCGGCGGTTGAGATGTTGCTGAGTTGATAAGTGGTCGTTCCGCCGCGCGGGTCCGAGCGGGAGCTTTGGACAACAATCTGCAAGTCTGGCGAATACCAACGCGTTGAGGTGATCGTGATGGGCTGCGCATTGCCCAACCGGCCCGCCGGAATGGTGGCGACCGTCTGAGTACCCTGCGCGTTGAACGAGGTTCCCGCGATGGGCTGCGTTCCGAGCGAAGTTTGCACACCATTTTGCCGGTTTCGCGCTTCGCGTTCGGCACGCGGCGCAGCCCCGGCGGGCGGAGCCTGGAGCGACATCTGCCGGTAAGTATTGTTCTGCGGGTCAATGAAATACCTCATCCCGGCTACTGGATCGACGATGAGAATCGTTGACGGCGTTGCGCTGCACGTGGCGGAATTCCGGGTCTCTTCCTGGCGCGTGCGCCCAGCGCTGTCCCGATACACCTTCACGCATTGCGATTCGGTAATCGTGTTGCCGTCGGCGAGCACACGCTTCGTGGTCGTGACTCCCACGCCGGAATACGGCTCATTCGTCACGGTCTTGGCGAAAAACATCCCTCCAAGAGGTCCGCGGCCAAACCCACCCCGTTCGGGCCTCTGCGCCAGGAGGGTTGCGCCGATCGCCACGGCAACGATCCAGCAAGCGGCGGCCGCTTTGTGATTGACTTTCATGCTCGGTAACTCCTTCTTTTGAACCCGCCCTTTATCTAATTCACCCCATGGGCAGCCAAAAGTTCCAAAGAAACGCGGTGTAACCACGTGGCGGCGGAGTGCGTCTTTCAGCCAATTCGCCTGGGAGTGGGGCGTTTGTCTGACGCGGCGTATTCTATTGATGTGCGGGTCCGGCGTGCTGTTGGCGCAATCCAATAGCGAACCCGTCTACGATCTCGGCCCCGGCATTACGCCGCCGCGAGTCGCCAAACAAGTGAATCCGAGCTACCCGAACGACCGCGGCGTTCGCGCTACCGGCTCGGTGATCATTGGACTGGTGGTCAGTTCCAAAGGCTTGCCCAAAGATCCGCACATCATCAAGGGGATCGATAAGGACCTCGACCAGAGCGCGGTGGACGCCGTCAAGCAATGGCGTTTCGTAGCGGCGCAGCGGGACGGCAAGCCCATCGCGGTGCGGATCAGCTTACAAATCCAGTTTCACGAAATGTAGAGGCGCTTGACGGCTAGCGCTCGCCGAAGTTATAACCAACCCAGACCATCCCCGCCGGCACGGAGTTGCTACCAAACTGGTCAGTGAGCCCGGGAGCGTAGTGATAATCAAATTCCGGGCGGACGAAGATATGATCCGTCAGGTAAACCTGAACCCCGATCCCAATGTGCGTGTCGAAATGGTTCGATGTTCCCACCGGCTGAGTGGATGTGGAACACACTGCGGTCCCAACGCAACCGCTCTGGGTGAAGGAGAAGCCGGTGTGCGCGGCGCCGATTCCACCGATCAAACGCAGCTCCGCCCGTTTCACAGTGATGGGTGCGTAAATGGCGTCGAAGTCGTAAAATGCCTGCCGGTATTGCAGCGGGCCATAGTCCTGGCGCGTCGGCTGCAGGCTGGCTGAAAAGCCCGCGCCCAGGTGTTTATAGAACATCAAGTCCGCACCGAAGCCCAGAAAGAAACCGCCCAGGCTAGGCAGACTCTCGCAGTTCGGGTCGCCCGCGTTTGGCGTGCAGCCCCCAAAGGCATTCACTGAATTGACGTTGTCGATTCCGCCACTATTGGCGCTCGCATGCGCGCTGCCGAATCCAAGATTGACGTCGAACGCCGACTGAGCGTTGACAAAGGAGGCTCCCAAAAGCAGCAAGAAAGCTCCGCGAAGGCTCCAGGAAACAATGTTCATATGACGCTCTAGACGCCGCACGTTAGCGCTGGGTTTCCTGAACACCAAAAACAAGTCACCTGGTAAGTAACCCGGTTCATGATAGAGTCGTTATTTCTAATAATTCCGCCTCCAGGAGTATGTATGAGAATTACAACGGTTTTGCTCTTTCTAGCGGCCACGTTGCCGCTTCTGGGACAAACTAACTGGCCGGCGTATGGCGGTGACGCAGGCAATACACGTTATTCCACCTTGGATCAAATCAATACTGCAAATGTGTCCAAGCTGAAGCAGGCATGGAGCTACGACACGCGCGCCGGCGCGAGCGAAAAGACCCGGCGGCCCTCGCAGGCAACCCCGCTGATCGTAAATGGCGTGATGTACCAAGTGACGTCGTATCAGAGCCTGGTGGCGCTCAATCCGGACACCGGAAAGCTGATCTGGAGTTACAAGCATCATCATGCCGGACGCCCGCCGCGTGGTATTGCTTACTGGCCGGGAGACAAGAATCATCCGCCTGAGATACTGTTTGGAACCTTCGACGGCTACCTGCTCGCAGTGAACGCAAATACCGGAAAGGCGGTAGAAGGCTTCGGCAATCATGGCGAAATTGATCTGAAAGTGGGCATGAAGGACAATTTTCCCGACGTTCATTACGGACTTTCGGGCGCGCCCGTCATTTACAAGGATCTGGCCATCACCGGCTCGCACACGCAGGACAGCCCCGGCCTCGGTTCCAAAGGCGATATTCGAGCCTGGGACGTGCGCACTGGCAAGCTCGCCTGGACGTTTCACTCCGTTCCGCTGCCAGGCGAGAAGGGTCACGAGACCTGGCTCAACGATGGATGGCAAAACCGTTCCGGCGTGAACGGCTGGACCACCGGATCGCTCGACGCCGCCACGGGAACGCTGTACCTGACGCTGGATTCGCCCTCTTACGACCTGTATGGCGGCGACCGGCCCGGCAACGATCTCTACGGCAATTCACTCGTGGCGATGGATGCGGCCACGGGCAAAGTGAAATGGTACTTCCAGACCGTGCATCACGACATCTGGGACTACGATGCGCCTGGCCCGCCGCCCCTGGTGGACGTGATCCATGGCAACCAGCACATCCCGGCGATTATTCAAACCGGTAAGACGGGGCTGGTGTTCATCCTGGACCGCCGCAACGGCAAGCCGATTTATCCGGTCGAAGAACGGCCCGTTCCCAAGGGTGATGTTCCGGACGAGTGGTATTCGCCCACGCAACCTTTCCCGGTGAAACCTGCACCCCTGACGCGCTTGAGCATCACGCGCGATCAACTCGCCAAGGTGACGCCGGAGCAGCAGAAGTTCTGCGAAGAATTGTGGGATGCGGAGGGCGGCGCGCACAACAACGGGCCGTTCACGCCGGTGGGCATGAAGCCGACGGTCGTATTTCCGGGCCCCGACGGCGGCAGCAATTGGGGAAGCGGAACTGTGGATCCGAAGCTCGGCTATTACTTCATCAACAGCAAAGCGGACGGAGCGATCGGGAAAATGGTGAAGCCGGGCGATCTCAATCCGCCCGCGATCAAGGACGGTCTGGGCGAGGATGTCAGCACGAACAAATACATGCGCACCGGGGTTCACGTCGCGGGAAACGCCCGCGCCATCGGGTCGTTCTCCAACCCGAATACGGGATGGCCTTGCGAAGCGCCGCCATGGGGCGAGTTGTCCGCGGTGAACTACAATACCGGTGAAATCGCCTGGCGCATTCCGTTCGGCCGCGTCGACGCGCTGGAAGCCAAGGGCATCAAGAACACCGGATCGTTCAATAAGGGCGGTTCGGTAGCCACGGCGGGTGGATTGCTGTTCATTGGCGCCAGTTACGACAAACGCTTTCACGCGTTCGAATCGAAAACCGGAAAGCTGCTGTGGGAAACCAAGCTCGCGGCGGATGCAATCGCCAATCCGGTTACCTACGCGGGCAAGAACGGCAAACAGTACGTGGTGATCGAAGCGGGCGACGAGTTAGTGGCGTTCAGTCTGCCGTAGATCCTTTACGTCGAAGCGCCCTCCAAGAGCCGTCCCGTGAGGCGCTCGTGACTGCGCAGCCGCGCGGCGTCGGCCAGCATCTCGCCCGCCCAGCGATACACGTTGAAGTGCGAGAGCAGCGTCCGCATGGAACGCAGTCGGATGGCCTGTTCCTCGGGCGGCATCCGTAGCGCGGTGGCCAGCGCATTGCTCACTTCTTCCAGATCATACGGGTTGACGATCAGCGCCTCGGTCAGTTCGCGCGCGGCGCCCGTGAACTGGCTCAGCAGAAGCACACCCCTCAGATCGTCGCGGGCTGCGACAAATTCCTTGGCCACCAGGTTCATCCCGTCGTGGAGGCTGCTGACGTAACACACGTGCGCGGCGCGGTAGTAGCGGAAGACGTCCGGAGGTTCATGATGGAAGCGGCGCAGGATAATTGGCCGGTACGATCCGTCGCCGAAACGCACATTAATGCGCGCCGCCAGTTGCTCCACGAGTTCGTTGAGCTCGCGGTACCGGTCAATCTTGGTGCGGCTGGGCGCGGCGAGCTGGACGAAGGTGAACCGGCCGATGAACTCCGGGAAGCGCTCCAATAAGGCCTCCACCGCCAGCAACCGCTCCTCGACGCCCTTGGTGTAGTCCAGCCGATCCACTCCGACACCTAGCAGCGCGTCGGGCTTCAATTGCAACTCGTGCCAGACCTGCTCGCGGCATTCGGCCGGGCTCGGCGCGGACTCGAGCCACCGCACCGGCCATTCGAGCGAAATAGGGTACGGCCGGACCAGCGTCGGATGACCCTGGCGGATCACGGCGTGCTGCTCCCGATCGATGCGGGCCTCCAAATAGCAATCCACGGAGTCGAAAAAATTGTTGCAGTGGAACTGCGTGTGGAAGCCCAGGATACTGCTGCCGAGCAGGCCCTCCAGAATCTGATTGCGCCAGGGGCAGATCCCAAAGCGCTCCGAGTTGGGCCAGGGAATGTGCCAGAACATGATCACGGTGGCCGCCGGCAACCGTTCGCGGATCATGGCGGGCGCGAGCGCGAAGTGATAATCCTGCACCAGGACGATGGGGTCGTCGGAATCCACTTCCGCCGCGACGGCATCGGCAAAACGCTCGTTCACGAGCTGGTACTCGATCCAATCTTCAGTGCGAAACACGGGGCGGGCGTGCGACAGATGGCAGAGCGGCCACAGGCCCTCGTTGGAGAAGCCGTAGTAATAACCATCCTCTTCCTGCTGCGAAAGCCAAACCCGCCGGATGTAGTAGGATTCTTCGCCGGGCGGCACGCGCACTCGATCCGAGCGGTCCACCGTGTCGCGGTCAGCAGTGCCGCTGCCGTGGGCGATCCAAACACCGGAACAGGCGCGCAGCACAGGCTCCAACGCGGTTACCAGGCCGCTGGCGGGGTGCAGCACGCGGATGCTGCCATCCGGCTCGCGATTGTGCACATAGGGCTCTCGATTGGCCAGAATGACGATCCGCTCGCCCTGCAAGTTGCGCCGGAGGGTCTGTTTCAGCCGGTCGGCTGTCCAGGCGCCGGAGGTATCTCCGGTATCTTCGATCATGCGTTCGACCAGCTCGCGGACGTCGCGCAGGATGGGCTGGAATTCGGGCCGATGCGGCCGGTCGCCGTGGAGCGCCTTGCGCAGTTCGGCACTCCAGGCCTGGCGGCTCAGGCGGGCGATGGCAAGCGTAACCAGTGAGGCCAATAGGGCCAGGACGCCAAAGGCAGCCAACAGGAACTTCGTGGTTGCGTCTTCGCGCCGCTCGGCGTAGCTCAAATCCTGGAGCAGGACAACGAAGCCCACCTCGCGGCCGTCATCCCACAGTGGCACAGCGTTGACCGCGACACTACCGCCAGGCAGGCGGCTCACCGAGTTCCATTCCTGCAGCGGAGCTTCCGGTGTCGCATTCCGGGATTGCATGTGGTCGCCCACTTCCTGACAACCGAAGCCATCCGGAAAATCGGGAGTCGAGGTCAGTCGCGAAAAGTCGAGGGTGCAGGCGGCTACGGCCATCACGCGCTCGTCGCGAGTGATTTCAGCGAGCTGTTTTCGCAGTTCGCGCCGGTGTTCTCTATCCCATTGGGCGGCCAGGGAGGCTCGAGCGCCGGTAACAACCAAGCGGGCTCGCAGGCTCACATCCCGGGCGAACCAGTTTTGGGCGGTTGTCTGTACAAATTCGGTAACGCCCCAGGCGAGAAGACCCAGGCCGACAATCAGTGCCAGCACGAACTGCAATAGACGCGGCACTCATTCATTTTAACATAAACCCTGGAAAATCAGCTATCTGCAAACGTCGCCTGGACCAAGAAACCGTTACTTCGCACCGGCGTAACGGCGGCTAAGAATCTAAATAGTGGAGGTGATTAGAAGTGACACCAACCAATGAGAACATGCGCCAGACTGGAATAATGGCCTCGAACACCATCGCGTTGCTCGCGGGCGTTTGGCTGTTCGTTTCTCCCTGGGTTTACAGCGCATCGATGGAACGAAATGCCTGGAATAGCTGGATCTTCGGTGCGGTGATCGCCATTCTGGCGGCGATCCGGCTGGGCCGGCCTATGGGAACGGTTGCACTGAGCTGGATCCACTGCCTGCTCGGCATTTGGATGTTCATTTCGCCGTGGGTATATGGTTACGCGACGGACATGGGCAGGTTCGTCAACAGCCTGTGCATCGGGGTCGTGGTGTTCGTAGCGGCGATCAGCATTGCCGCAAGCTCACCACACACCCAGCATCCAGTGCCAACGCACAACTAGGTGAACGGCTGCCCGGCGGCTAAAAACCGCCGCGCGGCCGGTAGCCGGGACGAGCGCGGACGCGGAATTTCTTGCCGATATCGCTGACGATTTCGACATTAATCTTGCGGAAGCCCTCGTTTGGATTGGGTTGTGGGTAGTAGGTAATGGTATAGCTGTTGCCGAGGTCTTCACGGATGGATTCGAAGGCTTCCACCTGCTTCTGCCAGGTTTTGGCGAAGTAAGCCTTTCCGCCAGTATTCGTGGAGATGCGTTTGAAGACCGAGCTGGACATGGCGTCCTTGTTGACGTCATTGGTGGAAATGACGTAAATGGGGATGCCCTCGTCCTCGGCGACGGCCCGCACATCGTCGGGCGCAACCAGGCTGGCGTTATCCGGGCCGTTGGAGAAAACGATGATGACTTTGCGGCCGGGCACCTTGGCCGCGTCCCGCAAGGTGAGCAGCAGGCCATTGTAGAGGGCCGCGTCGTCGCCGGCGACGGCTTTGCGAAGGCCGAAAATGGCTTCGTTGCGGTCGTGCGTGAGCGGCGCCGGTCGCGAGAGATTGCGGCTGAAGGTGTAGACGGCGACGGAGTCGGCGCGGTCCAACCCGCGCACGAAGTCGGCGATCGCGTCGGAAGCGTAAACGAAGCCTCGATACATGTAGTTGCTGGTGTCGAACAGAACGAAGACGTTCGTGCCGACGAACGCGTCGGAACGCACCTCAGCGGGTGCCGAACTGTCGCCCGAGCTCTCCGGACTGGAAATGGTCAAAGGGCGCGTGGTGCCATCGGCCATCATTTGCACGGGAGGTTTGTTGCCCTCGCCGAAGGTGTTCAGCTTTTGCGGAATGCCGTCTTCAGTAATTCGAAATTCCGCCGGCTTCAGGCCGTTGATGTAATGTCCTTTGCTGTCGGTCACGGTGAAACTGAGCACCACCATGTCGACTTTGACGCGAAAGGTTGGCCGTTGCTGTTGGGCGCGCAGTGCGAGTGGAATCGCCAGTAGAACCGCACCCCCCAGAGCGGCGCCTCCCATGAACAGTTTATGATTGCGTAACTTCAAGATTTCCTCCGTAGCGGCTAAAAGCCGGTCCCCGCCACTGTCGGCTTGCGCGCTTTCTCACGGACATCTTCACCGACCAGCCGGAGCGACCGCAGCAACGCCGGCCAGTCCTCCAGGTTCGTGGCAAAGATGTGCTCTACCGTCTGTTGCGTCCAGGTTGGAACCAGAACGTTCAGTTCGGCTGGCGAAAAATGCAACTGGTCCGCCAGGGCCCCATAGAAAAGCAGATTCGATTCCCAGCTTTCGGCCAGAATCCGGCTGGAATAGCCCATTAGAGTGGGAAACGTTCGGAGGTCGAGCAATTCCGGCGAATAGGAGTTCGCCAGCGTGGGTTTGGGCGTGCCGAAAGCGCGGGAGATGGCCGCGTAGTTCAGCTCGCCCGGCGATTCGGCCGCCTCGCGGCGGATCTCCACAGCCATCGGCGAAGCGCCTGATTTATCTACGGCCAGCAAGTCCTTGGACAATTCGAACAGCTCGGAGGGCATGACGTTATCCAGCGCTTCCTTGACGCGCGCGGTCTCCAGCAGTTCTCTGATTTTGGCGATTCGCGCGGGCATGGCGTGCTGCGACAAGGCATCCAGAACCACGGGCAGCTCGGCCGGGTCGAGCGCCGCCTCGGCCAGACGGGTCTGCGCATAATCCATGTGCAGATCCACCCAGTGCAATTGGGCAGGGGTGACATTCCACCAGCGCTTGACCGTCGCGGAAAGCAGGAGCTGCGGCACCAGGTCGCCCCAAATCAGAGCCTGTTCGCGGCTCGGAATCAAGAAATTCTGTTCGGCATCCGCCAACGCGTAAGGCAGGCTGATGAGCGAGCCTTCCAGCTTGCCGCCGGCGCTGGAGGGCCAGCCGGTTCCCAGGACTTCGGTCTCCTTCCACGCGCTGAACGGCGTACCGAGGCCGACAAAATCGTGGCTGCGAACAAACAGCGGATTGGTGTAGAGGACTTGCGCACCAGGGGGCGCGTAATAGATATAGTTCAGGCCGACCAGCGTGTCACGCAGCACCGGCGCCATCAGCCCGCGGACTTCGTCCAGCTTCTTGGGATCGACGGCGGCGCGGTCCACGATGGCGCGCAGGTTCAATTTTCTTTCGGCTTCGATGTGGCGTTCGGACCAGTAGCCGAAGCTGAGCGTGTTCTTCTCCTGGCTGCTCAGGGAGCCGCGCGGAAGCTGAATTTCGGTAATGCGCGCGGCGGTCTTGTTGATCAGGGCGAGATTGGCCTTGGCGCCTTTGGCGACGGCCTCCAAGTGATCCACCAGATCGAAGATCGAGGACAACGAAACGAGACGCTGCGCCTCGAAAATCTGGATCATGTTCTCGACCAGCTGAGTGTGTACGTCGGAATTGTCGCCCTGCGAGGTTCCCGCCAGCAGGTCGATCATGCGGTCTTCGACCCCCGCCCCCTGCGGCGCATGGGCGGCCATCAGCAGCGCCTGGACGCCTTCGCGGCCAGCTTCGAAAGCCTCGCGCTCGTTCTTGACCTTCTCGAAACGGGACAGGATATCGGCCAGGGCGTGATCCCTCTCCGCGGGCGCGATGGACCCCTGGCGGCAGAAGATCTGCCAGAGACCAACCAGCGCCTGTAGCGTGCCGGCCGTATCGGCGCGCACGCCGCCATCCTTGATCTGGTTCACCGAGTCAGCCGCGTCCAGGAATTGGACGATCGTGGCGCCGGAGACTTCGGACACTTCGGCGAAGATCGAATACTGCGCTCCCAAAACGCGATACTGGCGCGCCATGCGGTCCGCGGTTTTGGCGTCGAGCGGAGTAGCGCGATGGCGGTCGACGTCGCTCAGGGTAAGAAAGATCTTCAGCGGCTCGTTCTCCACGGTCTTGCGGCAAAGACCAAATAAGGCTTCCAGCACGTCGTCGGGATCTTTCCAGCCGGCGGCGGCCTTGCTCAGCTTGGCGTCGTATTTGCCCCCGCCCTGCGGATGCTGGATGAACAGATTGCGCCAGACATCCAGGCTGCCTGGAATGTGCGGCCGTCCGTCAGGGTCCAGGCGCAGGCGCGTGGTGAACAGCATCATTTCTGTGTTGGAGCGGAAGACGGGCCGGGCGGGGCCGGGGCTGGTCACTTTTCCTCGAATCGCGGCGTAAAAGCGTTTGAGCCGCTCGGGCTCGGTCAAATAGTTCTGCACAGGCCCGCCGGTGGGGGTGATGCGCGCCAAAGAATCGAAATAGCTGGCCATCCAGCCGTCGTCGCGCGCGACCAGCCGCTCGATGAAGGGGCCGGGCTTGTCGGGCGATACGCCCACCAGATCGGCCCAAGCTTTCTCCGACCGCGCGCCGCCCGGCACGATCACCTTGCCGTCGCGGATTTGCAGCATGCCGCCATAGAAGTCCAGTACGTGCGCGTAGGCGCGAATCTTCTGCACGGAGGTGTGCTTTTGCAGCTCAGCGGCGACTTGCGGGTCCAGTTTCGCGAGTGCCAGATAAAGGCGGCATAAAGCGGGGTCGCCCAGGAAAGCGTCAATGAACTCGACGCCCTGGCGGTCCTTTGAAGGGATCCAGTAGTCTTCAGTGTAAAGAAGGGGCACCTGGGTAGCCTTGTAGGCGTATTCAAAGGGCCGGTTGGTGCGCAGGTCTTCTTCGAGTTGAGCCAGAGGGAAGCCGGAATCGATGGTGAGGAAGGCGCGGCTGGCATTCAAAGTTTCCAGCACGACTTCGCTGCCGCAGCCGCCCCGCATGCGGTAGCCGAGGACTCGCAGCAACTCGCCAGTTTGCGAGGAGTCGCAGGTTTCGACTTTAATGACGCCGCCCGTGCCAGCCAGCTTTGCCAATTCGCGGGCCTGAGAAAGGTAACGGACGATGAGCTTCAAATACTCGGTCTGTTCGAGGACCTCGCTGTTGCCCGATGCCTGGTATCCGTTGGTGACGACATTGCGGGCCAGCGAAGGCAGCAGTTCATCGGGGCTCACTTCCGGCGCGAGCGCTGCCATGCGGGCAAAGGAGCGCAGGGGGCCTGGAATCGAGATGCTTTGCATGTGCGCGGGAAGGCTGGATTCCGAGGGGAGGCTGAAATCAGATCCTCCGGCCGCGCGGTATTCACCGGCATGGCGCTGCGCGGCCTGACGGTCGCCCGCAAGCAGATCGAGAATCACCAGGCGGCGAACAGCCAACTCGCGCTCCTGGCCGTGGGCAGCGTTGATCGCCTTTTCGTAAGCCGTGCGCGCTCCCGGATCGTGGTGGCGGTCGAGGAACTGCGCATAGGCCAGCAGGCCGTCGGCTTTGCCCCCTTGCGCGGCGCGCTGGAGGTATTCGAGGGCCTCGGCAGCCTCTCCCTTGCTTTCCAATTGCCAAGCCCGAAGGCTCAAATCATCGGCGAATGCGCCGGCGCTTACGCTAAAAGCAGCTAGAAATCCCGCTAAGAGGGCCTTCATGGAGGGTGTGATCCTTTCCCATCCGGTAACCAACGTCGCGTCCCTCGCGGCGGCTCCCGCTCTCCCGTCCCGGTCCCCTGGCGGCCGCACCTGACGCGGTTCTATGGCTAATTAATGTAACACCGGCAACAGGAGGCGCGCTTGGACGAGCTTAGCGGCGCCAGCCAAGGGCGGGGCGCGATAGGATGTGAAATATGATTGGCAGGCTTTTAGTCGGAGTCTGGGCTGCCGTGGGCCTGCACGCGGCGGTGCAAATTCCGGTAGGCACGCAGATCCAGATCCGTCTGACGACCGCGGTGAAATCGGCCAGCACGAAGGTGGGCGACCCGGTGGAGGCGGTGGTGATCGCGCCGGTGGTGGCTAACGGCCAGATTGCGATGGCGGCGGGCGCCACGTTGAAGGGTCACGTCAAGGAAGCAGTGGCCGCGGCCGAAGCAAGCGATCAGGCAGTGCTGGATTTGGCGTTCGAGCAAGTCAGCGATGCTACCGGCGCAAAGGCGGCCATCGGGGCCAAGGTGGCGAGCCTGGACAACGCCCGCGAATCAGTGGATTCCAACGGACGAATTCTGGGCATCATCGCTTCGCAGACTGGAGCAGGACGTCTGGACCAGGGCATCAACAAAGTAAGCCAGAAATACCAAGGGCTGGCCGATCTGTTGAACACCGTGAAGGACGCGGTGTTGAAGGAGCCGGACGCCAACATCGACTTCGAGCTCGGCGCGGAAATGGCGCTCGAACTGACCAAGCCGCTGGACTGGGCGGGCAGCGCGAGCAGTCCGGATGTGGCCGACATTCAGCCGCAAGACGAGCTGTTCCGGTTGGTGAACGCGCAGCCGGCGCGAACCATGGCCGAGAAGCCGTCCAAGCCCTCCGACATGACCAATCTGATGTTTCTGGGCAGTCTGAAGCAAATCGAAGACGCATTCCAGAAGGCAGGCTGGCATGAAGCAGCCGCGTTGAACGCGCAATCCAAACTGGAGACCTTCCGTGCGATGGCCGAGATGCGCGGATATTCAGAGGCGCCGGTTTCGACGCTGCTGCTGGACGGCCGCGCTCCGGACCTAGCGATGGAGAAGGAGACAGACACATTCTCGGCGCGACATCATCTGCGCATCTGGCATCGTCCGGGGCAGTTTCAAGGACAGGACATCTGGGTCTGTTCGGCCACGCACGACATCGGCATCGATTTTTCCGAGACCACGCACAACTTCACGCACAAAGTGGACGTCGAGATCGATCATGAACGGGCCAAGGTGGTGAACGATCTGCTGTTCACGGGAATGGTTCGCGGGCTTTCGCTGGTGGACCGGCCGGAAGCCCCGACTGCGTTCTCCAACGCGACGGGCGACAATCTGAAGACCGACGGCGCGATGGCGGTCATCCGCTTCTAAATCGGCGCGTCCTCTATAATTGGGAATTGGCCGAAAAGACCAGGGTCTTCAAATACTACGACCTGCTTGCCAGCATCTTCATCGTTGTATTGGTGATTTCGAACCTGGTGGGGCAAAAGATCTGCGCATTCGGCCCGTTTCGCGTGAGCGGAGCGCAACTGCTGTTTCCGATTACCTACATCTTCGGCGACATCTTCACCGAGGTGTACGGCTACGGCGGGTCGCGGCGCATCATCTGGATCGGGTTCGTGGCGAACGCGCTGATGGCGGGTTTGGGCAATCTGATTGTGGCGCTGCCGGCTGCGCCGGAATGGAAGAATCAGGAAGCATTTGCGATCGTGTTTCATCAGGTGCCGAGGCTGGTGCTGGCGAGCCTCATCGCCTATTGGTGCGGCGAGTTCGCCAATTCGTTCACCCTGGCCAAGATGAAGCTGCTCACCAAAGGGCGCTATCTGTGGACGCGCACGGTGGGATCGACTGTCGTGGGGCAGGCGGTGGATACCGTGATTTTGGTCCTCATCGCGTTTACGGGCGAAGTGACGCCGTCGGGGCTGGTACGGCTGATCATTTCGGCGTATCTCTTCAAGGTGGTCTATGAAGTGGTGGCGACGCCATTGACATATGCCATCGTGGGTTTCTTGAAGCACACCGAAGGGATCGACACGTTCGATTACAAGACCCGCTTTACGCCGTTCGCGACGGAAATCTAATCGTCCTTGACGAGCTTTTCGCAGAGCTTGGCGATGTCTTCCGACTCCCGTTCGACAAGCTCGCAGCCTAGCGCCTTCAGGGCGGTGATGTTACGCGGGCTGGTGTTGTCGAGCTTGGAATCGTGGCCGTTCAACTGCACCTGGAAGCGGTAGTAGAGCTGGCTCTGGCTGGGCGTGCTGCGAACCAGCTCCCGCAGTTGGTAATCCACCGTGCTGCTGACGCCGTCGAAGACGATATCGATCAGGGGTTTGGCCCATCGCACGGAGCCCCAGTACTTGGCCACGCTAAGGGGAAGGCTGCGCACGAGGGCGCCGGTTCCCAGCGAGACCATCAGATAGGCACTGGCGTCGGGATACATGGTACGCGCTTCCACCAGTGCGCAGGCAGCGGGATTATTGGCGAATACGCCGCCATCGATGAGGGTGTAGTGATCCGAGTTGGTGCCGGTGAATAGTTTCATAGGCTCGAAATAGGTGGGCGCGGCGGATGTAGCGCGGGCGATTGCGCGCGCCGGAAAATCGTAATCCAGCCGCTCGCGGGCGTGGCAGCTTTTGAAGAAGAACGGGAAGCGCCGCTCGACTTCGTAGCTTGTGATGAGCACTTCGGTGGCGGCGTCGCGCAGCCGTGAATCGCCGAAGTACTCCAGCAGGACTTGTTCGATGCCCGTGGACGAGTATTTCTTCCAAGTCAGGTTGTCGCAGGCGAAGAGTTTTCGTAGAAGAGAACGGGAGAAGATCCGGCGGCCTTCGCGCTCGTACATTTCCACTAGGTTTTGGGCGGTGTAAAGCGGCGCGCCTTTGATCTTGGGAATCGTCAGGCCGAGCGCGAGGATGCCGCCCGTTGAGGTGCCCGCCACGAGGTCGAATAGCTGGGAGACGGCGCGGCCGGTGCGTTTTTCGATCTCGGCGAGCACGATCGCGGGTATGATGCCGCGAATTCCGCCGCCATCTATCGACAAAATTTTGACGATGCCTTTGGAGGATCGCATCGATGCAAGGTGGGCGAGGCGCTAGAAACGCACGGACCGCGGCGCGAGGCCAAGAAAGCCCTCGCAGGAGCAATTCACCGCGGCCCGTGCGCTTCCGCCATCACCCAAGCAGAGCTTAGGGGACGGAGTGAGCGGCGGGGCGGGGTTACAGGCGCAAGTGCAAGAGGCGGCGGGGAAAATAGTTTCGCGAGCGGCGGGACTAGACGTCCTTGAATAGCTCGGAGGCAGAAATTGCAAAAACGAAGCCAGGCAGTGTGAGGCTGGGGTGCTGGAGCAGGCCGGCGTCGGTGTACTCGTAAAGGCGTTTCAAGAAGGGATCGACGAGCCAGACGTGCGGGACGCCCCAGCGGCGGTAATCTTCCAGGCGCGGGATGAGGTCGTTGTAGCGGTCGTCCGGGGAGACGATTTCGATCACGATGAACGCAGGAGTTGTGGCATAGCGGCCTTCCGGGCGGGCGCCGCGATAAACCGCAAAGTCGGCGACGCGGAAAAGGTCCGGCTCGATCTGCACGCGAAGCTCGGACATCGCTACCATTCCGACCTGCTTGAGCAGCGGTGCAAACAGGATGCCGAGCAAGACTTGAACTTGACCATGAATTGGAGTTGGCAAGGCTCGTTCCACGACCTCCCCGTGAACGTAGTCCGATTCGGGGCGGTCGGGAAATACCAAGGCCAAGTATTCCTCCACGCTAATCTGCGTCTTAGCCAGCATCTGGCTCTATGATACTGGGAAATTTCCGCCGACAGGGCGCATGATGCGCTTCTAGGGCTTCTCAGGTCCCGCGGCCAAGGCATGTTCGAGTTCACTTAGGATGCTGTCGTGGCTTGGGTTGTGGCCATCGATGGTGGTTATAATTCTAAGGAGCTCCGCAGCATTACTAGCGTATGTTCTCCAAGCAGGTTCGCCTGGCTGCCCAAAACAGAAAGCCAGCGCATAGTACGAAAACGGAAATTTCGGATACTTTTCTGCTACTGCTCGAAATTTTCCGATAGCATCATTAGTGCACAAAACCCGGGCGCGGTCTCCATCGTGGATGGTGAAAGCGCCTCTGAGCATGCGCGATATCGGTGTCTCGTCAACTATGCCGGAATTTGGCGGGAAGAAACGTTGCCTATTGAAAATGTTTGACGGCCGTGGTATGTTCACATATTGTGGGAGGTTGTCGCCATGGCTACAACGGTCTGGAAAGGGCATCTCACTTTCGGCCTGGTTTCGTTTCCGGTGAAGCTGTTCACTGCCGCGCGCAGCGAGAGCATCAGCTTCAATCAACTGCACAAATCCGATAACTCGCGCATCAAGCAGGTGATCTACTGCCAGGCCGAAGACAAGCCTATTCCGCGCAGCGAGATCGTCAAGGGCTATGAGTACGAGAAGGACCGCTACGTCGTCATCGAAGACGAAGAGATCAAGAAGATGGCGCCCTCCACGGCCAAGGTGATGGAGATCCTGGAGTTCGTCAAGTCCACGGAGGTGGACCCGATTTACTTCGAAAGCTCCTTCTACATGGCGCCGGACGAGGCGGGCCAGAAGCCCTATGCGCTGCTGTTCGACACGCTGAAGAAGACCGGCTATGTGGGTGTGGCGAAGATTGCCATGCACAACCGCGAGCACATCGTCATCTTCCGGCCGGGCCCGCACGGCCTGCTGATGCACACCATGTATTACGCCGATGAAGTGCGGCGGGTGGAGGAGTTCCGCACCGATACCGGCCTGGTGAAGGAGCAGGAGCTGAAGCTGGCCGAGATGCTGGTGGAGTCGCTCGCGGCGCCGTTTCAGCCGGAAAAATACCACGACACCTACCGCGACAACCTGCATTCCCTGATCGACGCCAAGATCAAAGGCCAGGAAGTGGTGACGCCGCCCGCGGCCGAGCCGGCCAAGGTGATCGACATCATGCAGGCGTTGAAGCAGAGTCTGGCGGCCGCCAAGAAGCCGCCTTCGATGGAGACACTCGCGGCCGAAGAACCCAAAAAAACCGCGAAGAAGCGAGCGGCGCGCGGTTAGTTCCGGCGGCTACTTGCTGCCGCTGGGCCTGGGCGGGGCCATCAGCGCGCAATCCCAGTGTTCGGCGATCTTGCCGTTATCGAACCGGAACATGTCAAACCACGTGGTGGTGTACTTGTGTCCTTTGTGCATCGGGTCATCGTACTCACGCACGAAGGATAGCGTGACGTAGTTGCCCTCGGCTTGAATCGCCACCAGCCCCGGCAGAGTGTCGGGGATGGTGGTCGGCCCGCCGAGCTTTTCGAAATATTCCTTAAAGCCTTTGAGGCCGGTATCGGCGTTGGGATTGTGCTGGATGTAATCTTCGCGCATGTACTTGTCGGCCTGATCCAGGTGGCGTCCGCGCAGGACGATGCGGAAGAAATCATAGGCCGCTTTCTTGTTGGCGGCGAGCTTGGGGTCCTTGCTCTTGAGCAGCGCGGCCTGATCGGGCGCGGGAACAACGGGAAGAGCGGCGAAAACCGGCGCGGCGAACAGCGCCAGTGACAGGGCACAACAAAGTCGAGTCATGGATAGGTTTCTCCTCTTCGAATCATAGAGTCTATCGCAACAGCGGCGCCGCCGGAATGCAGTATTTTGGGAGGAGCTTGGCCCACGTACCGTACATCGTCAAAGGCACGCCGGAGTTCCGCCGCACCAACCTGGCCTTGTTTTCGGCTGGTTTCTCCACGTTTGCGCTGTTGTACTGCGTACAGCCGCTGCTGCCGGTATTTTCGCGCGAGTTCGGTGTCAGTGCGGCGGCAGCCAGTCTGGCTTTGTCGTCAACCACGGTCTTGCTGGCGGCGTCGGTTTTGATCGCCGGCTCGATCTCGGAGGCCTGGGGGCGCAAGCCCGTGATGGTGGTGTCGCTGTTCGCCGCGGCGTTCCTGACGATCCTGGGAGCGCTCGCGCCGAACTGGCACGGGCTGCTGCTGACGCGGGCGCTGGAAGGCATCGCGTTTAGCGGTCTGCCGGCCGTAGCAATGGCCTATTTGAGCGAGGAGATGGATTACCGCTCGGTGGGCCTGGCGATGGGGCTTTACATCGGAGGTGCCGGCGTGGGCGGAATGGCCGGGCGAATCGTCACCGGTTACCTGACTGACGTGGCGTCCTGGCGGGTGGCCCTGGGCACGATCGGTGTTTTTGGCGTGCTTTCGGCGATCATTTTCTGGAGGACGCTGCCGCTGTCGGCGCATTTCGTGCGGCGGCAACTCGCACCCGGCGAGCTGCGGGCGTCGTTTTTGGATCATCTGCGCGATGCGGGGCTACCCTGGCTTTTCGCCGAGGGCTTCCTGCTGATGGGCGCTTTCGTGACCACTTACAACTACATCAGCTATCGGCTCATTGCGCCGCCTTACCGGCTGAGCCAGACTGCGGTGGGATCGATTTTCGCGGTGTATGTCGTGGGCATTGCGAGTTCGGCCTGGATGGGCGATCTGGCGAGCCGACTGGGCCGCCGCAAGGTGTTCTGGGCGGCGACGCTGCTCATGCTGGTGGGCCTGTTGCTGACGCTGCTGCGGCCTCTCGGGTGGATCATCGGCGGCATCGCGGTCGTGACGGCGGGCTTCTTCGGCGCGCATTCGGTGGCCAGCAGTTGGGTGGGACTGCGCGCGCGGCACTCCAAAGCGCAGGCCGCGGCGCTGTATCTGTTCTTCTACTATCTGGGCTCGAGCATCGTGGGATCCACCGGCGGCTTCTTCTGGACCGCGGCCGGATGGCGGGGCGTGGTGGCGTTCACCGGCTCGCTGCTCGGCGTGGCGCTGCTGATCGCGCTGCGGCTGTCGATGCTGCAGCCGTTGCCGCGGCCGGAAGTGGAGCCGGCGCCGGTGTCGCTGTAGCCTCTTGACAGGCGATGGGCGTCCGGGTTAATATGTCGTTGTGCGACATGTCGCAGGACGGAATGCAGAAGCCGGGCCGCTCAGCGAGCCGGTACTGTTGATCCTGATGAGCCTGGCGGAGCAGCCCCGTCACGGCTACGCGCTGCTGAAGGACATCGAGGCGCTGAGCCAAGGCCGGGTGCGGCTCAGCACCGGCACGCTGTATGGCGCGCTGCGCCGGTTGCTGGAGGATGGCTGGATCGAGCGTTTCGAGCAGGAAGACACGGCGCGCGACAAGCAGGCCTACCGGCTTACCGCGGCGGGGCGCAAGCAGCTAGCGCTGGAGTTGGAACGCATGAAGCAACTGACGCGCGTCGGAATGGCGCGGCTGAGAGCGAGCGAGGCGTGAAGTGAGACGAACCTACCTATTCTTCTTGCTGTTGTATCCACGGAACCACCGGGCATTATTTGGCACCGAGATGTTGCGCGTTCATCAGGAATCGGCTGCGGAACACAGGTCGCAAGGCCGGATTGCCTACGCGGCCTTCGTGGTGCGGGAGCTGGCCGGACTTTTGACCGGGGCCGCCGGCGCATGGTTCGGCCGCCAACCCCCTCTTCCCAAGGCTCAGGGCAACGTCCCTACCAATATCGCCGAGGCCCAACGGTGTATCGATGCCAGCATTGCTGGCATGGTTCAGGCCATCGCTCACCACCAGTTCGAGAAGGCCCGCTTCTATTCGTTCGCGGAGCGCAAAGCGCGCGAGAATCTGCGCCGGCTAAAGGAAAGCTACGGGATCAGCGACTAGCCGCTCCGGATGCGGCAGGAAACCGCTGCAGCAGTTCTTCGGCGTAAAGCGCGCCAGCAGGCGTTTCTTCGTGCTTGAAGAAAACGTAGACATCCCGGCCCTGGCTGAGTAGCTGCTCCACCTGGCCGGCGATTTCTTTACGATCTTCCGGCGAATACTCGGGCATGCGCAAGCGCGAATACATGAAGCCCGCCGTGATCACCTTGGGGATGACCAGCTTTTCGGATTCGGCCAGGCATAACGCGACACCATATTTTTCGAGCAGCGCGTAGACCGCGTCGGTCAGCCACGAAGCATGGCGAAATTCGAAGGCGCATTGAACTTCGCGCGGCAGCGTCGCCAGAAACTCAGACAGGAGTGCTTCGTCGCACTTAAGCGCGGGCGGAAGCTGGAAGAGCACGGGGCCGAGGCGCCGCGCCGTCCGCAACGGATCGATGGCGCGAAAGAAAACTTCGGTGAACTCCGACGGCTTCAATCGCTGAATATGGGTGATCCGCATGTGCGCCTTCAGCGGAAACACGAAGCCGGCACGCGTTTCCTTCACCCAATTCTCCAGCGTGGAGGCGGAGGGAAGCCGGCGGAAGGTGTAATTGATCTCGACCGCGTTCAGACGCTCGGCGTAGTAGGAAAGGAATTTCTTGGACGGCAATTTTTCCGGATAAAATTCGGGCTTCCAACTGGGGTAGGCAAAGCCCGAAGTTCCTGCATACAGTTTGGGCATGGGAATCCTCGCATCCGGCGGCACAAGCAGCGCATCCCATACAATAGTTCAAACAGTTGTGATTCCGCAAAAGGCTCCCAAAAAGCGTTCATCCGAGCGGCTGCGCGAGTTGTGGCCGGACATTCGCGAAATGGCGCGCCCGCGCCTGAAGGTGCTGCTCGGCGGCTTCGTGCTCATGCTCATCGGCCGCGTGTGCGGTCTGGTGCTTCCCACCTCGTCGAAATACCTGATCGACAACGTAATCGGCAAACATCAACTCTCGCTCTTGATTCCGTTGGTGCTGGTGGTGCTGGCCGCGACCATGGTCCAGGGAATCACCGGTTTTGCCAATACGCAGTTAGTGTCGAAAGCGGGCCAGCGTTTGATCGCAGAGCTGCGGGCCAAAGTGCAGTCCCACGTTGGCCGCCTGCCCGTGGCTTACTACGACGCGAACAAGACCGGCGTCCTGGTGTCCCGCATCATGACCGATGTCGACGGGATCCGCAATCTTTTGGGCACGGGCCTGATCGACTTTACCGGCGGAATCCTGCAGGCGCTGCTTGTGCTGGGTTTCCTGCTCCGCATCAGCCCGCTGTTGACGCTGATCGCCCTGGTCATCATCGTCGGTTTCACCACCGCCATGGCGAAGGCTTTTAGCACAATCCGGCCCATTTTTCGCGAGCGCGGGAAGATCAACGCCGAAGTGACCGGACGGCTCACCGAGTCGCTGGGCGGCGTTCGCGTGGTGAAGGGCTACCATGCCGAAGCGCGCGAAGAGGCCGTGTTTGAGGCCGGCGTGCAGCGGCTGCTCAATAATGTTCTGAAGAGCCTGACCGCGACGTCCGTCATGAGTCTTTCCGCGACGGTCCTGATGGGCGTGGTGGGGGCCATCGTGATGTACGTGGGAGCGCGCCAGATCAACGCCCACGCAATGACGCTGGGGGATTTTGTCACCTTCACCGCCTTGCTGGCCTTCCTGATCGCTCCCGTGATTCAGGTTTCCAACATCGGAACGCAGCTCACTGAGGCGCTGGCAGGCCTCGAGCGCACGCGCGAAGTGCTGCGCGAGCGCCCCGAAGATGCCGATCCGCAGCGCGTGGTCGCATTGGGTCCTATCGCCGGACAGGTGATTTTCGACAAAGTGAGCTTCGCCTACGACACCGGCAAGGAAGTGTTGCACGAGATTTCGTTCCGGTCCGAGCCGGGCACGGTGACGGCGCTGGTAGGCCCGTCGGGGTCCGGCAAATCCACCATCATTGGTTTGATCGCCGCGTTCCACGGCCCGCAATCGGGGACCGTGCTGGTGGACGGCGTCGATCTTTCGAGCGTCCGCCTGGATTCTTACCGAACGCAGCTCGGCGTGGTGCTGCAGGAGACCTTCTTGTTCGACGGGACGATTCGTGAAAACGTCGCATTCGCGCGGCCGTCGGCGACCGAGGAGCAGATCCTGGAGGCTTGCCGGATTGCGCGTGTTGACGAGTTCGCCGAAACCTTCGAGAACAAGTACGACACCGTGGTGGGCGAGCGAGGCGTGAAATTGTCCGGTGGCCAGCGCCAACGGGTTTCCATCGCACGGGCGCTGCTGGCCGACCCCCGTATACTGATTCTCGATGAGGCCACGTCCAGCCTGGATTCCGAATCCGAGGCCATGATTCAGGAGGGCCTGCGCTACCTGATGCAGGGGCGCACGACGTTCGTCATCGCACATCGCCTTTCGACCATCCGGCGCGCCGATCAGATCCTGGTGGTGGAAGCGGGAAGCATCGTGGAGCGCGGCACGCACGGGGAACTGTACGCCGCGCGCGGCCGTTACTACGATCTCTACACCAAGCAGCACGGCATCGAAGCCAATCTGTTCCTGGCGCCGGGCGAAGGGGGAGAGCAACCGAACGCCGATGGAGCGGGAAAGCCGGCAGGCGCTATCGCGGCCGGAGGCGGCAACGTTATTTCTGACGCGATGCGCATGCTGCGCGGCTAAGCCTTTTTGCGCACCACGCCGTCCAGGCTAAATCCGCCGGGACCGGCAGTAACCAGATACAGGAACAGGAAGCAGTAGAGCACGGTAATTTCGCCCATGTTCAGCAGCGGAAAAAGCCAAGGCCCCATGTGGACGTGCACCGTGAAATAGGCAACCGCCATTTCGCCGCACAACAGGAAAGCCACAGGACGGGTGAACAGGCCGAGAATGATCAGCGGGCCTCCGATGCTTTCAATCAGTCCAGCCACCCATAGCATGGAGAAAGTTGCCGCGGCATGACCGCGCAAACCGCCGAGAGCCCCGAACTTCTGGATGCCATGTAGCGTGAACGTAAACCCCGCGACGATGCGCAAGAGCGAGAGCGCCAAGGACTGCAATGAAGCGTTTTTAGCCAAGTCTCATTGTAATCATGAGGCGTAAGCGATGCTCAAGCCTTTCCCGACCGGGACCACGACATGCTGGAAGTCGAGAGCCTGAATGGCCGCGAGGTAGCCCGCGATTTGATCGGGATGGGAGAGCGCGTTGTCGGCCAGGATTAACGCGGGCCGCGCTAGCTTCTGCGCGAGGAGGCTGAGCTGCGCCGGCGCGCTGATCCGGTCGGCGTCGAAGAAGACGAAATCGAACGGGCCGGAAAGCGCTGCGATCATCTCAGTGGCGTCGCCGGTTCTGAGGTCCACGGAGTCGAGAAGGCCGGCTCGTGTCAAATTTTCGCGGGCCCGGCGGTGTTTCTCCGGGTTGCGGTCGATGCTGGTCACGCGGCCGCCGGACGGAGCGATGGAAGCGGCTAGCCAGATGGTGCTGTAGCCGTTGGAAGTGCCTATTTCGAGCGCGTTGCGCGCACGCGAACTCTGCGCGAGAATGCTGACCAGCTCAGCCGTGGCCGGCTCCAGATTCAGCATCCGGCGCGAATGATCCGGCTCTTTGGCATCGTGCTCGCGGCCGCGCTGTTCGAGTTCGGAGAGCAGGCGTCGAATCTCCGGCGTCATTTCCCCGCCCTCTCGTTGCGGTAGATCACGCCGCCCTTCATGACAAAGAAGGCGCTCTGGGTGGCTTTGATGTCGTCCAGCGGATTGCCGGGGACGGCGACGATGTCGGCGAGCATGCCGGCCTTGAGCGCGCCGATCTGGTCCGGCAGCCCGAGTAGTTCGGCGGCGGACGAGGTGCCGGCGCGCAGCGATTGGGCGGGCGTCATGCCGTCGGCCGCCATGAAAGCAAACTCCAGGGCGTTACTGCCGTGCGGATAAACTGCCGCGTCGGTGCCGAGCGCGATCTTGACACCGAGCGCGAGGGCGCGCTGCACCATGTTGTCCTGCTGTTTGACGGCGCGCTCGGCTTTGGCCTCGACCAGCGGCGGGAATTTCGACTCCGCCAGGCCCACGCGCGTGGTGAGCGTCGGCACCAGGAAAACGCCGCGGTCGTGCATCATACGGAGGGCTTCGTCATCCAGGAAGGTACCGTGCTCGATGGAGTCGATTCCCGCGCGAATGGCGCGCTTCCCGGCCTCGGCCCCATGCACGTGCGCGGCGGTCTTGCGGCGCAAGGAGTGCGCTTCATCCACCAAAGCATTGAGTTCGGCCTGCGATAACTGCGGCGCTTCGACGTCGTCCGTCGGCGAGAGTACGCCGCCGCTAGCACAAGTCTTGATGATGTCCGCGCCGTACTTGATGTTGAATCGGACGGCGTAGCGCGCCTCATCCGGCGAATTGATGACGCCGTCTTCAGGGCGGCTTTCGTGATTCAGCACACCGTAGCGGAAACTGTCGCCGTCATCACAATGCCCGCCCGTCGAGCCGAGCGCGTGCACGGAGACCAGCATTCTGGGGCCGGGCACCACGCCTGCGTTGATCGAGTTGCGCAGGCCGACGTCGATGAAGTTGGACGACCCGAGGTCGCGCACCGTGGTGAATCCGGCGAGCAGCGTCTTGCGCGCGTTCACGGTCGCGCGAATGGCATCTTCGGGAATCGTGCGCTGGAGGCCCAGCAGCACTTTGCCATTGTAATCAGGGTTGAATTCGTCGGAGAGATGCGTGTGCGCGTCGATGAAACCCGGCGTCAGCGTAGCGTCGCCCAGATCGATGACCGTCGCATCGGGTGGCGTGGCGGACTGAGCGCCGACCGCGACAATCTTTCCTCCAGAGACAACGATCAGGCCGGGCTGCACCACTGCATCGCTCACGCCGTCGAACAGCCGGGCAGCTTTCAGCACGTAGACGTTGGATTGTGCAGCCGCAAGACCGGTGAAAACCATCGATGCGGCAAGAATGCCAAAGGCTCGATGCATGAATGCCAGCGTAGCAAATGCGCTTTGCGGGTAGTGTCACAGTCTGGAACCTCTGTGTGGTTGCGGAGTCGCCAAGACGGACAGCATACTGGAATAATAGCGTCAATGAATTCTTGGAACATCCCGGATTGGCTGGAAAAGGAGGTTATCGACCGCGACAGAGCTTGTGTCTATTGCGGCGTGGCTTTCGGCTTGGCTAATGCCAGATTCGGACGCCGCCCAAGTTGGGAGCACATCGTCAATGATGCTCGGATCATCACACGAGACAACATCGCTCTTTGCTGCCGCTCCTGCAACTCCAGCAAGGGCGTAAAACCGCTTACGAATTGGCTGGATTCGCCCTATTGCAAGAAACGCGGCATCAACAAGGATACCGTGGCGGCAGTCGTTAGAGACGCATTGGAAATTTCAAACTGAGACATTATCGCTTTGCGGCTACTCTCCGCTCTGCTGGAGGAGTTTCGCCACCAGCGCCGTCCAGCCGGTTTGATGACTCGCGCCCAGGCCCGCGCCGTTGTCGCCATGGAAGTACTCGTAAAACAGGATGTGATCGCGGAAATGCGGATCGGTCTGGAATTTTTCGGCGCCGCCGAACACCGGCCGGCGGCCGCATTCGTCGCGCAGGAACAAGCGGGACAGCCGGCGCGAAAGCTCGGACGCCACCTGCGACAGATTCATCGAGACGCCGGAGCCGGTGGGAAACTCCACCTTCATCTCGTCGCCGAAGTAGTGATGGAAGCGCTGCAGCGACTCGATCATGAGGTAGTTCACCGGAAACCACACTGGCCCACGCCAGTTGGAATTACCGCCAAACAGGGCGTTGGTCGATTCGGCCGGTTCGTAATTCACGCTGTAATCATGGCCGTTGGTGCGCAGCACGAAGGGATCGTCGCGGTGAACGCGCGAGATGCCGCGAATTCCATGCGGCGACAGAAATTCGTTCTCATCCAACATGTACTGCAGAACGCGCCGCAGCCGCGAAGGATGCACCATGGAAAGCAGCAGCCGTTCTTCCATCCCAGGCCGCGTGAGCGAGGCAATGTTGTAGCAAAGGTCGGGCCGGTGCCTCAGGAACCAGGTCATGCGCCGCTTGAAGCCGGGAAGCTTGTCGATCACGCCAGAGTCCAGCGTGGCGACGGCGAAGAGCGGAATCAGACCGACCAAGGACCTCACTCGCATGGGAATCTTCCGCCCATCGGGCATCCGCAGCCAATCGTAGAAGAAGCCGTCGTCTTCGTCCCAAAGCCCGCCGTCGCCCAGGCGGTTCATCGCGCTGGCGATGTGCAGAAAGTGCTCGAAGAATTTACTGGCGATGTCTTCGTAGGAAGGATCGTGCGGCACCAATTCAATCGCGATGCGCAGCATGGTCAAACAGAACATGCCCATCCAGGCCGTGCCGTCGGCCTGCTCGATGAAACCGCCGGTGGGCAGCGGCTTGCTGCGGTCGAAAACCCCGATGTTGTCCAGGCCGAGGAATCCGCCTTCGAAGATGTTGTTGCCTTGCGAGTCCTTGCGGTTCACCCACCAGGTGAAGTTCATCAGCAGCTTGTGAAAAGCCGATTCCAGAAAGGCGAAGTCGGCTTCGCCCGTCAGCTTCTGATCGATCTTGAAGACCCGCCAGCAAGCCCAGGGATGCACGGGCGGATTGACGTCGCTGAATTCCCACTCATAGGCGGGAAGCTGGCCGTTCGGCGACATGTACCACTCGCGCAGCAGCAGCGAAAGCTGGCGCTTGGCGAAGTCGGGATCGATCATCGCGAAAGGGATCATGTGGAAGCTGAGATCCCAGGCCGCAAACCAGGGGTATTCCCACTTGTCGGGCATCGACAGTACGTCGTCGTTATAGACGTGGATCCAGTTCCGATTCCGGCTCCACTGGCGCTCGAGCGGCGGCGGAGGCTGCGCCGGGTCGCCTTTCAGCCACTGCTCCACGACATAGTGATAGAACTGCTTGCTCCACAGCAAACCGGCGAACGCCTGGCGCTGCACGCAGCGTGCGTCGTCGGACAGGCTAGCAGGCGCGAATCCATAAAAGTCGTCAGCCTCTTCGATTCGATCGAGAAACACCTGGTGGAAATCGGGCAACGCATCGTCGTCGCCGGAGTAGAGCCGGAAGTGGAGCACCTGGGACCCGTTGGGCGCGAGGTCGATGCGCTGAACACCGCAGGCCTTGGTGCCTATTTCCTCCGGATTGACCGCGCTGTGCTCGCCTTCAATCAGGTAACGGTGGAATGCGTCCTTGGTGTAGGGGAGGCCACCGTCGTAGCCGAACAGGCGCTGATAGTTGGTTTCGTTCTCGGTGAAAAGAACCGCCGAAGCGTTTTCCATCCAGAGCTTGAACTCGCCCAGCGACTGCTCGCGGGCCCGAATGGTGTGCAGGCTCTGGCGCTCCATCTCGGGACGCGGTGTCCCGTAGCCCCAGCTCCAGGTATTGCGGAACCACAGCGTGGGCAACACGTGAAGAGAAGCCGGATCGGGTCCTCGATTGATGATGGTGAGACGTACTAGAATGTCGTCGATGCCGTTCTTGGCGTACTCGACGAAGATGTCGAAGTAGCGGTTCTCGTCGAAAACACCCGTGTCGATCAGCTCGAACTCCTGTTCGAAGCGCGAGCGTCGGCGGTTTTCTTCCACCAGGCGGGTGTAGGGAAACGGCGATTGCGGGTACTTGTACAGGCACTTCATGTAGGAGTGCGTAGGCGTGGAGTCCAGGTAGTAGTAATACTCCTTGACGTCTTCGCCGTGGTTGCCTTCCGGCCCCGAGACACCGAACAAGCGCTCCTTGAGGATCGGATCGACGCCGTTCCAGAAGGCGAAGGCGAAACATAACCGCTGATGGTTGTCGCAAATGCCGCCGATGCCGTCTTCGGTCCAGCGATAGGTTCGCGAGCGGGCGTGATCGTGCGGAAAGTATTCCCAGGATTCGCCGGTGGCGCTGTAGTCTTCGCGAGGATTGCCCCACGACCTCTCGGAGAGATAAGGTCCCCAGCGCTTCCAGTGCCGCGACCTGCTTCGCGACTCCAACACCCGTTCTCGTTCAGATTGCATCTATATGTCTATGGAATCATAGATCGTTCGAAAAGCTAGGAACCTTTACGAGCAGTCAACGTGCGAGTGGGCACGCACCAGAGAAAAGTCAGGGGCGAGAGCCGGATATCGATGAAGCCGGACGCCTCAAGCGCCTTGGCGTACTCGCTGGTGTGGAAGATGTCGAAGATGGCCAGATAGCCGCCGGGCTTCAGCACGCGGGCGATTTCGGCCAGCGCCTTGGCGCGGTCGGCTCGCGTGGGGATGTTATGGATGGCCAGGCTCGATAGCGTGACATCGAAGCTGGCGGCCGCGAACGGCAGCTGGCGCGCGTCGGCGGTCTCTACTTTGACGCGGCCGGCCACGCCTTCCGCTTTGGCGTTGGCGAGCGTAGCTTCGGCGGAGTTGCCGGAGAGATCTTCGGATTGCCAGGTGTCGACGCCGGTAGCCTTCCCCGTCTTGAGCCGCTTGGCCGCGCCGATCAGGAACAGGCCCCGTCCGCAGCCGACATCCAGGACGTTTTCGTCGCCGCGCCAGGGAACGCTGTCGAGAATGCGCGCGCAAACCTTGATCTTCACTACACGGCTGCTTACGATCATGACGATCGAGACGACCACGAAAGCGGCGCCGATAAATGACACCGCCACTGCCAGGGGACCGATGCCGGGGCTGCTCCCGCGATTCACGAAGTAGAGGATCGCCGCGAAGGCCATCAGCAGAATGCCGCGGGCCGCAAACCTGCGAACAAGCTTGGGGGCATCGAGGCCGTAATCAGGTTGAGACATGGTGGGCGGAAGCTTCATCTTACGTCACACGGCAGGCCGCGGGTTGACTTTTACAAATGTTTGGGTTATGCGAGATGAATGTCTGTCGAGAGGACTGCAAATGACCGGCGGATGTTCGGGCTTCTCCGGGAAATTCGTGCTGGAGCGCGATATCTTCAAAATTCGCTGGAGGATGTGCTCCAGCAGGCCTCCCAGCGCGCGGCCGGCGACCGTGACGATTTCATCAAAGAGGCCTTAGATCCGGCGCTTCGCGATCGCGTGGACGGCATCATCACGCGCGGCTTGGTTGAAATCCGAAGTATATTCGCGGCCGATGTCGCCGAATACGAGTGGGGCGCCGCCGATGTGGCGACCATCGAGCTCACTTGGAACACCGTCAAAGACGTGTGGCCGCCGCCGAAAACGCCGTTCGAAGATGCGGAGCCGCGGCTGAAGCAGATCGATAGCGAGCTGGATCAGATCGTTTATCAATGCGAGTCGCTCACGCTTTCGCCCGCCATCAACGACGCGATGGAGAACCTGCGCACCGGCCAGCCGTTGGACCTGGATTTCGAATACGGCCCGGATCTGCCCAAGAACGAGAACCTGAAGAACCGGCTGGTGCTGGAGCTGGCGCAGGAGTCGAATGTAATCGTCTCCGGCGTGGTAGACGCGAGCCAGCGGGTGATATACAAAGCCTCGTCTTCGCGAGCCGAGCAGCGTTGGAGCGTGGTTCGAATCGGCATCGCATGGGCGGTAATCGGGCTGGCGGCGGCGTCCATAGCGGCGCTGATCACAAACCAGTTGAACCAGTGGCCGCCGATGTGGACCGTTCTCAGGAACCTGCTGGCCAACTATGTGGCGCTCACCGTTGGGGCCGGCGCGCATTGGCTGGTGGAGGCGGTGAAGGCGCAACGGGCGCAGACCAAGCCCAGTTTTCAGGCCATGAACGACTGGATTCTGTGGCTGCACGTGCGCGAGTACGAAGTGCTGTGGAGCCTGGTCTGGCTGGGGCTCGGTTATGTGCTCATGTCCAGAACGATCACGCTGAATCTCAGTTCCGCGTTTTTCGCCGGGTACAGCATCGACAGCGTGATGGAAGTTTACCTGCAGAGATTCACGGCAACCGTGCAGAAGAAGGCGGAAGCGTTGGTCAAAGCCGCCACTTAACCGCTTAGGCCGGGGACCTCTGCCTGTACGAATGGCTTCTTGAACTTCTATTCGCCGTTCGGGCACTGCGTCATCGGTTCGGCCTCTTTACCGCGCGATTGGCTTATCAGAATCCGCGGGCCATTGAATCGCAGGGCGCCGCTTTTGAATGGCGCAGTCTCTCAAGAACAGGTTGATCAGGTTCTGATAAGGCATTCCGAGTTCAGCCGCCAATTTCTTGAAGTAGTCGACAGCCACAGTGTCAAGACGAATGGTGATCTGGCGCTTGAGCTGACTGGCATAGGGGTTCTTACGGGATTTGGAAAAGTCATATTCTTTTCTCATTTGAGTCTCCAATACACTTCTTCTTCCTGCGTCGTTGCGCGCCTGGCGGAGATCAGGCGGATCACCGAGTCGGATTGCCGGTAGCAATGACTGACGATCAGACAGCGCGCCTGAAAGCTGTAGCCCAACAACAGGAAGCGGTCCTCGTCCTCCGAGTCGTCGATCAAGCGGGCACTTTCGTCCAGAAAAACGGTTTGTGCTTCCTCGAAAGAGACGCCATGCTTTACCAGGTTGGATCGTGCCTTCCGCCGATCCCAGGCAAACATGATATTGCCCACAGCATTATTATAGCAATATGAAGCTGCTGACGATGACTCCCTTGCCGTAACTGACTCACCGTTCGCCTTTGGAGCGTTGCGTCACCTTCACCAGGTTTCAGGATCGAGCCAGATCGAAGCAGCTGGCCTTTGCTTCGACGTGACTATTCATCGCGAAAGTGACGTTAAGCAAGAAGCGATTCAATGTAGTCTTGAGCACGCTGACGGACAGGCGCTCGAACGCTTCACACCGTATTCGAAGACCGAGTCCGGAGCACTCCAGTATGGAGAGGACTTCACTGCTGATCGCCACCGCCAGATTCTTGGGTTTGCCGGTTCGGTCCTCACTCTTGAAAACCAGGCGCTGCTAAGCTCACCAGCCCTAAGGCAACTGGGTGCGGCGGTCGACTCGCTCACACCGCGAGGCGGCCCGGGATTCCTGGTCCTGGAGGGCACAACTCAAGACTACGCCCAGGCCGCAGGAGGAGATGGAAAGTACACTGCCGAGTGGCGCGAGTATGCAGATGGGCAATTCAGGCATTGGGTCGCCGGCTTAACGGGCCAAAGCAACAACGAAAAGCCCGTCGAAATCGAGACGAATGGCTGCATAGTAACCGTCTGCGAGAACGAGGTCCTGACTGGCGAGGACGTAAGCGTTCGCGCAAGGGAAGGGCGAGCCGAGGCGATACCTTTGGCGAGACATGACAGCACGGTTTATCGAAAACGAGCCGAAAGTGCAACAAGAGTAATCAGCCGGTGTTGGCGAAGATGGGCCGCGGCAAATAGCGGCGCCCGAACTAGGCCGGCTGCTCCACCTTCGGCAATTCGCGCTTATATTTGCACTCGCCGTTCGGGCACTGCGCCACTGGACCGGCCTTGAGCCACTTTTCGATGAGGTAGCTGGAACCGCACTCGGGGCACTTCTCGGCGATGGGTTTGCCCCAGGCGACGAAATCGCAGTCCGGATAGCGGCTGCAGCCATAGAACGTCTTGCCGCGCTTGCTGCGCCGCTCCACTACCTGGCCTTCCGAGCAGTTCGGGCAGGCGACCCCGATGGTCTTCTGCTTGACGAATTTGCACTTGGGGTAGTTGCTGCAAGCGGTGAACTCGCCGAAGCGCCCTTGCTTGAGCAGCAGATTATTGCCGCACTGCGGGCATTTTTCATCCAGCGGCACGTCCGATTTCTTCTGTTCGCCGCCGATGCGCTTGGTGGTCTTACAGTCCGGGTAACCGGAGCAGGCGTAGAACTGCCCGAAGCGGCCTTTCTTCAGCACCATGGGCCGTCCGCAGTTCTCGCAGTATTCTTCGGCGTCCTGTTCGGTTAGCCCTTCGACGGTGCCGGGTTCGGGCGGAAGCTCGCGCGTGTTGGAGCATTCGGGGTAGCCGGAACAAGCGATAAATTTTCCAAAACGGCCCCACTTGATTACCATGGGTTTGCCGCATTTTTCGCAGTTCTCGCCGGTCGGCTCCTCCATGCGCTTGATGTCGGTCATATGGCGCTCGGCATGCTCGAGGTCTCTCGAGAAGCGCTCATAGAAATCCGACATGGCCTCGCGCCAGTCGATTTTGCCTTCTTCGATCTCGTCCAGCGTCTCTTCCATGCTGGCGGTGTACTTCACGTTGAAGAGGTTTTCGAAGCCTTCGAGCAGCAGGTCGGTCACTACCATACCCAACTCGGTGGGAACGAATTTGCCGCCTTCCTTCTTCACGTACTCGCGCTCCTGGATGGTGGAGAGAATCGAGGCGTACGTGGATGGCCGGCCGACGCCGTCCGATTCCAGCTCCTTCACCAGCGTGGCTTCGTTGTAGCGCGGCGGTGGCTCGGTGAAGTGTTGCTCGGGCAGGATCGCCTTGAACTTCAACTCCTCGCCCTCCACGACCGCAGGCAGGCGATGCTTCAACTCCTCATCGTCATCGTCCTTCTGATCCTTGCCTTCTTCGTAGACTTCCAGGAAGCCTTTGAACTTCGGCACACTTCCGGTGGCGCGGAACATATAAGTGGCGCCATCCTTGCCTTGGGCCGCGACGTCAATGGTGGTCTGGTCGAATATCGCCGGCGTCATCTGCGACGCCACAAAGCGCATCCAGATCAGCCGGTAGAGCTTCAGCTCGTCTTCCTGGAGATACGGAGCGACGTCATCGGGAGTACGCCGGGCCGAACTGGGACGGATGGCTTCATGCGCGTCTTGAGCGTCTTTCTTGCTCTTATAAACGTTGGGCGATTCCGGGCAGAACGGCGGGCCGTAGCGCTCTTTCACCAAGGCGCGCACTTCGTCCAGGGCGTCCTGCGACACGCGTGTGGAATCGGTTCGCATGTAGGTAACCAAACCCACCGAACCTTCGGTGCCCAGCTCCACACCCTCGTACAGCCGCTGCGCCAGCATCATGGTGCGCTTCACGCTGAAGCGTAGCTTGCGGGCGGCTTCCTGCTGCAGGGTCGAGGTGATAAACGGTGGAACCGGGTTGCGCTTCTTTTCCTTTGTCGAGACCGAATGGACCAGGTACTTGGCGCCGTCGACCTGATCCAGCAGGCTCTTGGCGGTGGCTTCGTCGGCGAGTTCGATGGCTTCGTCGTTCTTCTTGGTGAAGCGCGCCGTCAGCATTGGCGGCTTCTTGGCGTTGAGCTGGACGTCGATGGTCCAGTACTCGCGCTTGATGAAGGCACGGATCTCGCGCTCGCGGTCGACAATCAGCCGCAGCGCGACGGTCTGGACGCGTCCGGCCGAAAGCCCCCGCCGGACTTTATCCCAAAGGAGGGGCGAAATCTTGTAGCCCACCAGCCGATCCAGAATGCGGCGGGCCTGCTGCGCGTCCACCAGGTGCAAATTCACCGAACCCGGTTTCTCGAACGCCTTCTTGATCGCGCTAGAGGTGATTTCGTTGAACATCACGCGGAAGATCTTAGGCCCCTTCTTAGAGCCGTTCAGTTCTTCCTGCAGGTGGTAACAGATGGCCTCGCCCTCGCGGTCCGGGTCGGCCGCGAGGTACACGGAGTCCACGTCCTTGGCGGCCTGCTTCAGTTCGGCGATGAGCTTCTTCTTGCCTTCGATCACCTCGTAATGAGGCTCGAAGTGCTTCTCGACGTCTACTGCCAAATCCTTCTTAGGAAGATCCTTGATGTGGCCGAGAGACGCCTTCACGACGTACTGCTTGCCGAGATACTTCCCGATTGTTTTCGCCTTCGTCGGCGATTCGACGATGACGAGCGATTTTGCCATAGCTATCCTAAATCGTACGAATACTTACAGTTAGATGACGGATGAAGTCTACCACACTTTAACAAAGTTCTTGCCGGGGAGCTGGCGGACCAGACCTAACAACTCAAGTTCAAACAAGGCGGCAATTACCTCTGATGAGGTCAGAGTATCAAAAGTTTCGAGAAGTTCGTCAACATGGGCCGGCACGTCGGCCGGAATTTTTGCCAGCAGGGCGCGAGCGGCGCCGCCCAGCTCCGGCGGCAGACTGCCCGGTTCATCCTTCATTTCCAACGACATAACGCCCAACCGCGCCTGCGCCTTGGCGATCAGGAGGCGCCGGATTTCGGCTGGTAGTTCTACCAGGACGTCGTTCCACTCCTGGACCAGCTTGGCGCCCTGCTTGATCAGCAGGTTGGGCCCCCAGCTCATCTTAGAGGTGATGTTGCCCGGGACGGCGAAGACCTCGCGCTGCTGATCCAGCGCCATTTTGGCTGTGATAGCCGACCCGCTGTACTGCGCGCCCTCGACAACCAGGACTCCCACGCTCATACCACTGATGATGCGGTTGCGGATCGGAAAGTTCTGGGGATAGGCCGGCGAGCCCATGGGGAATTCGGACAACAGCAGGCCTTTTTGGGCGATCTCGTCGGCAAGCTTGCGGTTCTCGGCCGGGTAGACCAAGTCGACGCCGCAGCCGAAGACTGCCACGGTATCGCCGCCAGTGGCGAGCGTGCTGCGGTGGGCGGCGGTGTCGATGCCGCGAGCCATTCCGCTGGTGATGGTGAGGCCGGCCTGGGCCAGATCAGCCGAGAGGCGCTCGGCCGCGGCAGTCCCATAGGCGGTAGGCCGCCGGGTGCCGACGACACCGAGCATGACGGATTGGAGCAGTTCCAGGCGGCCGCGCGCGAACAGCACGATCGGCGGGTCGTAAACTTCCTTGAGCCGTGGCGGATAAGCCGGGTCTGACCAGGGGACCAGCGCCGCGCCGGTTTCGAGCATTTTCTGCTGCTGGTCAATGGCGTCGTCGAACGTGCAGCCGCTGGCGATGGTTTGGGCGACGCTGCCAGAAAGGCCCGCCGATTCCAGCTCTTCCCGCGACGCGCGGAAGATGGCGTGCGGCGAACGGAACCGGTCCAGAAGCTGGCCGGCTTTGCGCATTCCGAGACCGGGGATCAGCCGGAGCGCGAGCCAGTGCAGTTCTTCTTCCTTATTGATGGCGGGTGCAAGCACGGCTGTCGCATGTGTGGTGGGTGGAGGCGGGCTATGCTCTCCAGTTCTTTCGTGATATCCGGCGTGACCACTCCCTCATGGTCGTGGCTCGGCAAGATTCCGAGCCGCCCTAGGCGGTAAGCGGGACTAGTTCTTTCGTACTTGGCGCGGCCCCTCCGGCGGATTACACTAGCCCTTATGGACAAACCTACTCATCATGATGCGGAATTGATACTCAAGCTGTACGAACTGCGCCGCGAAGACCGGATGCGCAAAGCGCGGAACTGGCTGGCCGGCTACAAAGTCGGCACGCTGGCCGAACACCAGGCCGCTTGCCCGCCGGGATCGGATGCGGACGCTTCGTTCCGCATGGTCACCAGTTATTGGGATATGGCGGCGTCGTTCGTCACCAGCGGCGCGCTGAATCAAGAGCTGTTCCTGCAAAGCGGCGGCGAACTGCTGTTCATCTGGACCAAGATTTCGCCGTTGGTGGAGGAGACGCGCAAAGCTCTCGGTATGCCGCGTTATCTGGGCCATATGGAGCAAGTGGCTAAAATGCAGATCGAAAACATGAACAGAGCGAATCCCAAGGCCTACGAATCGATGGTGGCGCGGGTTCGGGGAATGGGCGCCTAAGCCAGCAATGCGGCGTGAAGCGGAGTTTTTTGGCGAGCGTGAAATGGACCTGGTCTATATCGCCAAGAAACTGAACGAGGCTTTGCGCCTGGAATCGGCGCTCACCGAATCGGGCGTGGATTATGCCGTTGAGACCGACAAGTACAGCGGCGGGGTGATCTTTCGCAGCGAGCGGATGGGCGCCTTTTTTTATGTGTTGCCGGAGGTGCTCGAACAGACCCGCGAGGTGATGCGGCAGCATGGGTTTCGATTTCGTGATTGGCAGCCGGAGTAAATTATGAAGAAACATCTGTTGTTGGGGATCGCCGGAATCGCTTTCGCCGGCGCGTTAGCCGCGCAGGAGGAGACCGGCGGCCTCACGGAGCGTTATCGCGCTACCGCCAACAAACTGATTGACGCGGCGCTGGCCGATCACGCCGGAATGGAACAACTCACTTATTTGTGCGACCGCATCGGCAACCGCCTGAGCGGCTCGCCGGCGCTCGAAAAAGCCGTTGTTTGGGCGGCCGCGCAGATGAAGGCCGACGGTCTGGTGAATGTCGTGACGCCGCCGGTAAAGGTTCCGCACTGGGTGCGCGGCAATGAGAGCGCCGCGGTGGTGGAGCCGGTGAACCGGCCGCTGACGATTCTGGGGCTGGGCGGGAGCATCGCTACGCCGAAGAAAGGCATCACCGCGCTGGTGGTGGCGGTTTCCAGCTTCGAGGAGTTGGAGAAGCTGGGCCGCGCCCAGGTGGCAGGCAAGATTGTTCTCTTCAATGTTCCGTACGAGGGCTACAACCGCACAGTGATTTATCGAACCGCTGGTCCGTCGCGGGCGGCGCGGCTGGGCGCCGTGGCGGCTCTGGTGCGCTCGATTACGCCGGTCAGCATTCAGTCTCCGCACACGGGCGCGCTGGAATATTCCGATGGCTTCCCGAAGATCCCCGCAGCGGCCGTCACCATCGAAGACGCGCTGTTGATCCAGAGGCTGCTGGATGCCGGCAACGCGGTGAGCGTGCACCTGGAAATGGACGCAAAGACGCTGCCCGACGCCGAATCCGCCAACGTGATCGGCGAAATACCGGGCCGCGAGCATCCCGAGGAAGTGGTCGACATCGGCGGCCATATCGACTCCTGGGATGTCGGTGAGGGCGCGCAAGATGATGGGTCGGGAATCATCACGGCTTTGGAAGCCGCGCACCTGATTCACGAGTTGGGGCTCGAACCACTGCGCACCATCCGCGTTGTCTTTTGGACCAACGAGGAAAACGGCGGCGCGGGCGGCGATGCCTATCGCGCGTGGATCGGCGACGCGGTGAAGAATCACGTGGCATCCATCGAGATGGATGGCGGCGCGGAGAAACCGATCGGCTTTGGGCTCAGTACCACCGGCGATCTGCAGGCGATGCTGACGAAGACGCGCGAGATCGGCCACCTGCTGGACCGGATCGACGCCGGTGCCATCCAGATCGGTGGCGGCGGCGCCGACATCGCGCCGGTGATGATGGAGGGCGTGCCGGGCCTGGCTCTGCGAACCGTGGGCACGCGATACTTCGACTGGCACCACACGCGTGCCGACACCGTGGACAAGATCCGGCCTGAAGATCTGCGCGCCAACATCGCAGCCATGGCCGTGATGGCGTACGTGCTGGCCGACATGCCGGAACCGCTACGGCAGGTCACGCCGTCGACGCGCTAGTCGAAGGCGCTGTGTTAGCCTGACTGCTCAAGGGCTCACACATGCAATTCACCCTCTCCCGTCGCGATTGGATGCTCGCCGCTGCCTGCTGGACCGAGGCGTTGCGCGCGCAAACCGCCGCGAAGTTCGCCTGGTTCGATCCGGCTACTGCGGCTGAAATTAAAGCCATTGCCGCGCAGATCATCCCTGATGACGACACGCCGGGCGCCGACCGCGCGGGCGTGATCTGGTTCATCGACGGCGCGCTCGCTGGCTACGATCAGGATAAACGCGAGATCTACAAGCGCGGGCTGGCCGATGCGCAGGCCAAGCGAGCCCAGTTATTTCCCGGTTCGGCGAACATCGCCGGGCTCTCCAGCGTGCAACAAATCCAACTGCTCAAGGCCATCGAGCAGACCGAGTTCTTTCAGGAAGTGCGGCGGCACACGATTCTCGGCTTCTTCGGACATCCCAAGTATGGCGGCAATCGCGACATGGCCGGCTGGAAACTGATCGGGGTCCAATACTCCGCGCGCTATGAGCCGCCATTCGGCTACTACGACGCCGAAGCCACGGGAAGGAAACTGAAGTGAGCGACGCCAAGTACCGCCCGAACGAGGTAGTGGACTTCATTGTCGTGGGCGCCGGCGCGGCAGGCGGTGTTGTCGCCAAGGAACTCTCCACAGCCGGTTTCAAAGTGGTGGTGCTGGAGCAGGGGCCGTGGTTTCAGACCAAGGACTTCATGCATGATGAAGTCGCGGTCCTGTACCGCAGCGCCTTCACCAACGATTTCAAGAAGCAGCCGAACACGTTCCGCAAGACGGCCGCCGAGCCCGCGAAAATCCAGCCCGCGGTGGAATATGGCCGCATGGTCGGCGGCGGCTCGGTGCACTACACCAGCAACTATTGGCGCTTTCATCCGGAGGACTTCCGGGAGCGGTCGGCCGTTGGCGCGGTCCCGGGCGCGGACCTTCGCGACTGGCCCATCACTTACGACGATCTGGAACCCTATTACACCAAAGCCGAATGGGACCTTGGGATCTCTGGGCAAGGCGGTTCGAATCCGTTCGACGGCCCGCGGTCGAGGCCCTACCCGCTGCCGCCGATGCCGGTGAAATCGTCGGGCGTGCTGTTCGAGCGCGCGGCGAAAAAGTTGGGCCTGCACCCGTTTCCCGCGCCGATGGCCGTGATTTCGCAACCGTATCACGGACGCGCAGCCTGCTCGCATTGCGGATTCTGCGAAGCCTTTGGTTGCGAGATGAACGCCAAATCCAGCACGCTGGCTGCACTGGTTCCGCTGGCCGTGAAAACCGGCCGCTGCGAGATCCGCCCGAACTCCTATGTCCGGAAGCTTGAAGTCGGCAAGGACGGCCGCGTGACTGGCGCGATCTACTTCGACGGCAGCGGCCGCGAGATTTTTCAGCGCGCAAAAGCCGTCGTCGTTTCCGCCAACGGCGCCGAAACCCCGCGCTTGCTGCTGATGTCAAAGTCGAACAGGTTCCCGCAGGGCCTCGGCAACTCCAACGGCAACGTCGGCAAATATCTGATGTTCGACAACGGCGCCATGGCCATGGGCTATTTCGAGCACCCGTTAAACGAATACAAGAGCATCGCCGTCACCCGCGTGCTGCATGACTACTATCGCTCCGACCCCAAGCGCGGTTTCTACGGCGGCGGCGGCTTGGACGCCCGGTTCGATTACTATCCCGCCGGCTTCGCGCTAGCCGGAATGCCTTCGGACATGCCCCAATGGGGCGCCGAGTGGAAGCGCGCCGTCGGCCAATACTACACGCACGTCGGCGGCGTGCTGGCGCATGCCAGCAGCCTCTCAGTGGAGCAAAACAGCATCTCGCTCGACGACAAGGTGAAGGACGCCTGGGGCCTTCCCGCCATGCGCGTCACGTTCAAGAACCATCCGGACGATTTGAAAGCGGTCGACTTCCTGATCGAAAAGCAGAAGGAGATCCTGGAGACGGCCGGCGCCAAGAAGGTCTGGGTCGACCTGTCTGGCACCGGAGACGTCACTTACTCGCGCCACTTGATGGGAACCTGCCGCATGGGCGAGGATCCGCGCTTGAGCGTCGTGGACAAATGGAACCGCGCGCACGACGTCCCCAATCTATTCCTGGTGGACGGCAGCAGCCTGGTGACTTGCGCGCGCCAGCAGCCCACGGCCACCATCCAGGCCCTGGCGTACCGTGCCGCCGAGCACATCGGCCAAGCGGCACGTCGCGGCGAGATATAATACCGGGCGCAGCAAGAATAGGAGACTAACCATGGCATCGGAATTGACGCGGCGAGAAACTCTGGGGCTGGCAGCGGCCGGCGTGCTGGCGCTGACCGATTGGGCCGTGCCCGCGATGGCGCAAGGCGAAGAGGATATTCCGTTCATCGATTATCCGGCGAACTACAAGTCTGGCGGTCCTCCCGGCGCGGCCAATCGCTTCCTCGATATCCGCACCATCGATGGCCATATCACGCCTAACGACAAGTTTTTTTGGATCCAGCACTACAATCGCCCAGAGATCGACGGCAATGCCTGGCGCCTGAAACTTACCGGCATGGTCAACAAGCCGATGGAGCTTTCGTTGTCCGACATCAAGGGCATGAAAGCAACCGAGTTGGTAAACGGCTACGAGTGCTCCGGCAACAGCAGCCGCTTCTTTGACGGGCTCTCCTCCTGCGGGCGCTTCAAGGGCGTGCCACTGCGCGACGTGCTGAAACATGCGGGCATCGGCGAGAAGGCCCGCGAAGTAGTGTTCTTCGGCACCGATCGCGGCAAGGAAAAGGTGGTGTTTCGCGAAAACACCTTCAACCTGGAACAGCAGTTTGCCCGCAGCATCACGGTGGAGAACGCGCTCAAGCCGGGCCCGCTGCTGGCTTACGAATTGAATGGCCAGGCGCTCACCCGCGATCAGGGATTTCCCGTCCGCCTGATCATGCCGGGCTGGTACGGCGTTTGCAACGTAAAGTGGGTCTCCGAAATTCATCTGATGGAAGACCGTTTCCTGGGCAACTTCCAGGCTCGCTGGTATCGCAATCTGTGGGGCGTTGGCGGCACCGGAGGCGACACGGATCCCGGCACGCAGTGGGTGGAAACCGAAGTCACGCGCATGCAGTTGAAGTCCGTGATCTCGCGCGTCCGCAAAACCGCAGCGGGATATCAGGTGTTTGGCTTCGTTTTGAACGATGGCACGCCGCTGAAGTCTGTCGAGGTCAGCGTCGACGGGGGCAACTGGCGGCCCGCCGCTCTGGACAAAGGCAACACCCAATATTCCTGGAAGCTGTTCACCTTCGACTGGAAAGACGCCACGCCCGGCGAGCACACACTGGTCTCGCGCGCCACCGATCGCGACGGCAACGTGCAACAGACCGAGGCCGACCTGAGCCGGAAGAAGACCTTCCTTGAAGACAACGGCCAGTTCGTGCGCAAGATCAAGATTGCTTAGCGCGCGGCTACTTTAGAAGATCGGCGACGGCCGCCAAGCCGGCCTTCGCGCAAGCATCGTCCTGTTGTTGATTCGACCCGGCGCTTCCGACGCCGCCAATGATTTCACCGCCCGCCCGGATGGGCACGCCGCCGCCTAAGGCCAAAATGTCGGCAACATTGCGCTGTGGAAGCAGAGCTGGGTCGTCGATGGTTCGCTTCTGAAACTCCAGCGTAGTGCTGCGGAACATGCGGGCGGTGTAAGCTTTGCGCCGGGCCATCTCCGCCGTCTCCGCGACGGCCGCCTCATCGCGCAGGATCACCAGCACCTGTCCGGCGCGATCGATCACGGCCGCCGATGTGTGGAATCCCTGAGCCCTGCACTCGGCGAGCGTCGCCTCGGCAATGGTCTTCGCCACACTCAGCGATAGGTTACGCTGCATGACCAGTCCTTGTGCCGGTGCGAAGCCCTGTGCACTTGCCCCTCCAGCTGCCATCAGCGCCATGCAAACTGCCATCCAGAGTCTCAGCATCATAATCGTGCCTCCCGTCAGCGGACAATTATACTCGTGTTCGCCGGTAGCGATCCGCCGCTCGCCGATTGGGTGTTTGTTCCGGAGACGTCGCGCCCCAAACTGAAACCACGAGGTCAATCAATATGCACACAGCAAATCATCGAGCACACAAGGGTATGGGCATGGAAGGTTGGATGGCACGTTGGTACACATCCACCACCGGCAAGGACATGGAGCAGTTCCAGAAACTGGCGCGCGAAATCGCGGCCGAAATCGAGCCCGGCAGCAAGATCCTGGAAGTGGCGCCGGGACCGGGCTTCTTGGCCATCGAATTGGCGAAACTAGGCAGGTTCGAAGTCACCGGCCTCGACATCAGCAAAACGTTCGTCGAAATTGCGCGCGCGAACGCGGCGCGTGAGGGCGTCAAAGTCGACTTCCAACGCGGCAACGCGGCGGCGATTCCCTTCGAACATGGAACTTTCGATCGCATCATCTGCCGGGCGGCGTTCAAGAACTTCGCCGAGCCGGTGGAAGCGCTACGCGAAATGCGGCGGGTACTCAGACCCGGCGGCAAAGCGCTCATCGTCGACCTAAGGAAGGACGTGCCGATGAGCGTCATCGAAGAACACGTCGATCATATGAACCTGAGCCTGCCGTCCACGGTGTTCACCAAATGGACGTTCCGCCTGCTGCTGCTCAAGCGCGCTTACAGTAACAGCCAATTCGAGGAATTTGTGAAGCAGAGCGGCTTTACGAAATCGCGCGTCGACGTGGCCGACATTGGTTTCGCCGCGTGGCTCGAGAAGTGATCTAACGGGACGCCGACGTCGCCTCGGCCGCCTTGCCGACAATCTTCAGGAATTCGTCGTTCGTCCCGACGCGTCCGTGAATCGGCACGTGGCGCTCGACGTCCAGTTTTTCCAGCCGCATGTTTTGATAGAGCGTCAGCATGCCGGGTGTCGGAGCGGGCAGCGGCCGGCCCGGCGCAGGCGGCGAGTACAGGTCCGCATTGATCAGGATCTTCTCCTTCGGCAGGTAGACCATCAGCATGTCCGCTGCATGGTTACCCTGCCGGTAGGACGGATCTTCCAGCGCATAGGCGACGTCCTGAACGTGATCGATATCCATGTTGCGCACGCCGTCGCTGATGGTGTTCTTCGCGTTCACCGTCTCGATCGGCGCGGGCCGCCGGCTGATCATGAACATGGGATAGTAGGTGGCCAGACGGTCCGGCTGCAGCGTCCATCCGCCGGGATGGAAGAGGATGTCCAGGTAGTAATCCTTGTTCGATTCGTGCGTCACCACTGTCGTTCCTTGCGCGAGATACGTGCGCAGTCCGCCCGCGTGGTCGAAATGATGATGCGTGTTGACCACGTAGCGGATCGGCTTGTCCGGCACCAGGCGGTTCACTTCGTTGATCACCGCGAGCGACCGCGCTTCGCTCAGCGGCGCTTCCACCACCGCGACGAAATCCTTGAACTCTACCAGCACGCTGTTGTGCGTCCCGCCCGCGAGCAGCCACACGCCATCGGCGAGCTTCTGCGACTCGACGCGCACCGGCGAAGCGACGGCCACGCGCACGGCTTCGGGCACAGTCAGCGCGGCAACTTCAACGTTTGGCTTCGCTTCGCTGACTTTGATCTCGTAGATGTTGTGCGCCGGGTTCAGCACCGGATCGCCCATGTGCACGTGAATCAAACCGGGGAACTGAATGCCCCCGAAATCCTTGTACTGCGTGTAGCGGTACTCATACAACAGATCGCCGTAGACTGGATTAGGAATCCAGGTAGTGACAAGTTCTACCAGATTGTGGTCATTAACGGTGGCGTTCACCCGATACTTGCCCAGCGCCTTGAAGGAAACGATGGTGACTTTTCGGCCGTTGCCCGAAAGACCCCCGTCCGACGGCCCTACGATGGGCTGCGTAATCGCCGTAGCATTGCCCGCCGCCAGCGCAGCCTTCAAAAATCCGTGCGGTGTCAGCATGATCTCCAATTGCCGCAGCTCTGCGACGGGCGGACCTTCCAGATAGCGACCGGGTTGCGGCTGCACCGTATCGCCCCGCAGGTTCCAAGCGAAGCCCCCAGCCGACAACGCTGTGATGTGCTCTTCCTTAAGCGGCAGACGCCCCTGCGTCGGATTGTTGCCCTGCCGGCGCGTGCGCTCCTCGCGTGACGTCATGGCATCGTAGTCGATCACGCGCGTGTAGCTGGAAACCTCAACACGCGGCCAGTCGCTAGTCAGGTTGTAGCTCTGGCCGACGGCGGAGTCCCAACCGCTGCCGGAGTACTCGACGGTCTTCAGATTCGTCGCGCCCATCGTGCGGGCTGCGGTTTCCAAAACACTGCGGACGTCCTGTGCATACGTCGGGCCCGCCATCAAAGCTAGAACAACAATCGATTGTAGGCGCACGTGGCCTCCTTTTGCGCTATCGCGCCGCTTTCGACTTTTCGGCTAACCGCGCTGCCTCGAGGATGTCCACCAGGCCGTAATTCCCTTCGTGACAGGCGTACTCAAAGATGGGTCCCTTGGTCTTATTCATGAGAAGTTCGCCCGACCATGGCTTGGTCCAACTGCCTGGATCGTCCACCGTGAACCGGTAGACGATGGTGTCTTCGGAGATGCGCGTGAACCGCTCCACCACGTGCAGCCGCGGACTGGAGAAAATGTCCTGCCGCGCGGTCGCAGGCGGACCGCGGAAGTTCGTTTCAGCGTTGAAATTGCTGGAGTCCACCACCAGCGTGTCGCCCTCCCAATGCCCGCGCGAGTCGCCGCCGAGTTGATGGATCGCAGCCGGGATGTGCGGGGTGCCGTCCAGTGGAATCACCCGGACGTCGTGCATCATTTCGGTAAGAATGGTGACCTGCCCTGGCGTCTGCAGGATCTGTACGTTGGCGTTATAGGTAGAGCCGAGCATCGGCGGGCCGTCGGCGCCCCACGTGATGCAGCGCTCGGCCAGCGATCGGACCTCGGCGCTTTCCGAGGCGGCGCGACGCTTCGCGATCGCGGCTTCCTCTGCTGCGCGTTTCTCGCCTTCCGCTGACAGCGGCGGGATCCGGCCATCCGGCGGATCGAAGATGATTGACGTCCGCCGGCTCACGGCGTCCTTGTCGTTCTTCTCGCCCTGCCAGATCACGTTGTCGTAGTGAATGTCGTTGGCCGCCTGGCTGTGTTCCTTTTCCAGTTTCTTGCGCTCGATCGCAACCGCCTCGGCCTCGGTATAGAACTCCTTGGTCCCAAGTTCCTTCGGACGCTCCAAAGGGATGAAGGTAGCGTTGGACCAATAGCCCGACAGATCAGGCTGGCCGTCGGATGTGCGCGGCGGCGTCCAGTTCGCGCCGTTTTTGGCCGCGGCCGGTTCCGCGGCCGGCGACGATGCGGCCAGGAAAGCGACGCCCAGGGCGGCGGTCGCCAGAACGTGAAGTCGAAGGCTCATACGAGGCTCTCCTTCCTTCATGGGATCATCTCACGTTGCGGGCAGAAACGCGACCCACCCCGCCTTCTTCCCCGCTTGCATTTTTTCCAGCGTTTAACATTTGTCTCTTCTGGCGGACCAGTGCTATATTGGCGGTCTCTACCGGAAGTCGCATATGCATAGGGTTTTGCGGTTAGCCGTTGTGGCGTTCTTCTTGTCCGGACTTGGGACCTACGCCCAGGACCCCGATCCGGTAGAAGGCATTCCGGTCACAGACCCACTGGTGATTGCCAAGTGCAGCGTCTGCCACCACGAGGACCACAACGGAAACCTAAGCCGCATTTCCTGGGAGCGCACTACACCCGAAGGATGGCAGGAGGTGATCCGGCGCATGGTGCGGTCGAACGGCCTGCGGTTGACGCCTGAGGAAGCGCGCGCCATCGTCAAGTCGCTGAGTGCGAGTCATGGCCTCGCGCCCGAAGAGGCCAAACCCGTGCTTTACATGGCGGAGCACACGATTCCCGATGAAGTCTATCCAATCCCCACGATGCGGACCACCTGCGGTTCCTGCCACGCCTTCGGACGGCCGGCATCCTGGCGGCGATCCCCTGACGAATGGAAGTTGCTGCTGAATATGCACATCGGCTACTACCCCAATGCCGAAGGTGAGGCCGCTTGGCGGCGCAGAGAAGGAGAGGATATCTTCGCCGGTGCTGGCCCCGATGCACAGGCCGCGCCGAAACCGAAACTCGTGGATCTTGCCATCGACTATCTGTCAAAGAACTATGCATTGCACACGCCTGAATGGGCTGCATGGCGCGCTAGGATGCGGGCGCCCAAACTGGCGGGAACCTGGCTGGTAACAGCGCACCTTGCCGGGCATGGCGATTATTACGGCGAACTGGTCGTCGCGCCAGGCTCGGCGGACGACGAATTCAACACGACGATCAAACTTCAGCCCGCGGCCGGCGGCGCAGCGATCGAACGGCAAGGCCGCGCGGTGGTCTATTCCGGCTATGCCTGGCGCGGACGCTCCATGGGGACGCCCTCCGGCTCGGTGCCCGGCGACGTGCCCGCGGAAATGCACGAAGCCCTTTGGATATCGCCGGACGAGTTGCAAGGCAGTGGCCGCTGGTTCTGGGGCTCGTACGACGAATTCGGTTTCGACGTCCAGCTGCAGCGCTCCTCGGGCGCGCCGGTTCTGCTGACCGTCGACCGCCGTGCGCTGAAAGCCGGTTCCGAAGGCCAGCGCGTTCGCATCTTCGGCGACAGCCTGCCGAGCCAAATCTCGCCGGCGGACGTCGACTTCGGGCCGGGAATCAAGGTGCGGAGCGTTGTCTCGAACACTTCGCGCGACGTGGTGGTCAACGTGGATGTCGCGGCGAACGCCATCTCCGGAAGGCGCGACGTTGTGGTTGGGCACGCTAACCTCCCCAGCGCGATCGCGGTCTACGACCAGATCGACTACATCAAGGTGCTCCCGGAAAACTCGCTCGCGCGATTAGGCGGCGGATCGCAGCACCAAAAGGGTTATCAGCAGTTTGAAGCCGTGGCCTACAATCGCGGCGCCGACGGCCAACCTGGCACCGCCGACGACATCGAATTGGGACCCATCGACGCGACGTGGTCCGTCGAAGAGTTTTATGAGCGGTTTGACGATGACGACAAGGAATTCGTCGGCTCGCTGAGCAGCGCCGGCTTGTTCACGCCCGCCCTCGACGGACCCAACCCGCAGCGCAAGCAGACGCGCGACAATTACGGAAACGTTTGGGTAGTGGGCACGGCGAAGAGCGAGCGGAATCGCGAAGGTAAGCCATTAATCGGCAAATCGTACCTCGTCGTCGCGCCTCCCCTGTTCGTCGTCTGGGACCGGGAAATCGACCAGTGAAAGGGGACTCATGAAGCATCTGCTGCCCATCAACAAGAAGGCCCAGCGCATCGAACAATACGCTGCATCGAAGCCTGCCGCATCCCAGAACGAAGACGTCTTCGCCCTCCAGGGCGAGAACAAGCCCACGCCTGGAATGCACGTCCCCACCGGCTGCAGCTTTGTCTTCTCGCCCGGCTGGGAGGTGGACGCCGCGGGCGGCGCCGCCGGCCTGTGCGCTCCGGTGGAACGCGACATCTACGACTGCTGGTTTAGTTGTTATTGGCCGGCCCAGGTGCCGGATCACTTGAACAATGCGCCCGATTGGACCGCCAAGTGCGCCTCCGCCACCAAGGACTGGCGCAATCTGGACTTGATCTACCCATGAAGAATGTCCTAGCCGTTTTCGTCCTTGCCTGCGGCGGCGTACAGGCCGGCAACATCTTTCTGGGCGCACATCCGGACGGCGTTCTGGTGGTCGACGAGGCCTCCGCGCAGGTCATCGACCGATTTCCAACAGAGGCCGGGCTGCCGACGGGAATGCGATTGTCCTATGACCGCAAAAAGATTTATCTCACCAGCGGCGATCGCGCCGGCATATCGGTGGTGGACATCGCTACCCGCAAAGTCATTAATCATTTCGCGCTGAATTCAGGCAACCGCCAGTTTCGCTTCAGCAGCGGCGTCGCACCTGATCCCGAAGACAAACTGCTTTACACCGTGCTCACCGAGATCGACAAGAAGATTGACCGCTTCGAAATCGGAACGCCCAAGTACGCGGTCATCGACCTGGCCCAAAAGAAAATCATCCGCACCGTCGACATCGCGCCCGAAGACGAAGAAGCCAACGTCAACACGGGAGACAGTTTCTTCCGTCCGCTCTTCTTCGTGTCACCGGATGGAAAGTATCTGTATCAGTTCCGCGACAGCGTCGTGGTGTTGGACACAACCACATTCCAGGTCGTCGGCCGGATCCCGCTCGCTAAGCCGAATTTTCCGGGCGTGGTCGAAGTGGGCGTCGGGTCCGCCCTGGAATCGCTCAATGAGCCCGGTTTCTACACCTCGGTCTTCAACGCAGTGGATCCATCCGTGCGCCGCAAGATGTTCGGAATCGCCCGGTTTAACTTGAGCACGCGCGATTATGAATTTTCCCCGATCGGCCCCGCGCCCGATGGAATGCTGGGCTTAGAGGTGACGCCCGATCGGAAGACGGCTTACACCGTCGCGAGCAACGGGGAATATGGAACGCGCCGCTGCGAGTTCTGGTCGATCGATCTAACGCGCCACGTGCGCACGCGGACGCGCGAGTTTCCGTGCCGCCCGCGCTTTAGCTTTTCCATTTCGAGCACCGGCAAGGAACTCTACATCTACGGTGCGGGATTTCAAATCGAGATCTACGACGCAGCGACGCTGGAACTCAAACGGACAATCGATCTCCACAACGACGTGACAATGGCCGGAATCGTGGTTGCCCCCTAGATTAGCGGCCGCGGGGGATTCGCTCGTCCCGCATGGCCGCCTGCCACGCAAAGACGGCAAGCACCACTGCCGACTGCCGCACATCTTCGATCTTGACGGCGTCTGCGAAGTCGGCGTTGGTGTGCCGCGTGTGCACGTCGTAGTTTTCGAAGTCCTTGATCGTTGTGAAGGCCGGCACGCCCGCCTGGACGAACGGCACATGATCCGTGCTTCCAATCCCCTCGATCACGTTCCGCCGCATGCCCAGGCTGGCTAGCGGCTTGAGCCAAGCGTCGAAGATCTGCTTCGCCGCCGCGTTTTCCTCCATGTAGAAGCCGTAGGTCTTGCCGGTCCCCGGATCGTCGTTCAAGTAGACAGCGATGCGGTCGCGCGCCGCCTTGTCCGCAAGATGCTGCGCCACCCAAGCCCGGGATCCGACCAAGCCTTGCTCTTCGCCTCCCCAGAGGGCGACCCGGATGGTCCGTCGCGGCGAGGCGTGGAGCGCAGCCAGAATGCGCATCGCTTCCATCGCGGCCGAGACTGCATCTGCGTTATCCGTCGCGCCGGTGGCCGTGTGCCAGGAGTCCAGGTGAGCGCCCACCAGAACGACTTCGTCTTTGAGCACAGGATCCATGCCCGCGATCTCGGCCACAACGTTGTCACTATCCAGGCGGTCTTGAGTGAAGCGGGCGCCGACCTCAAGGCGGAGCTTCAGCGGCTCTCTGGCCTTCGCCAGGCGGACGAGCATGTTGTACTGTTCAGCCGCCAGCACCAACATAGGCACCGCATCCGGGGGCGTCTCCCGGTTACCCTGGACACGCACGGTACCGTGCTGCGTGGCCGATGGAGTGAGCGCGGCTCCCGCCCCGTACTTCTGAAGACGTGAGAGGATCTCGCGCTGGGTCGCCCGGCTGGATGGGCCAGGAAAGGGAGGGTTCCCGGTTTTGACAGGTTCGGCACCCTCGGACGGATCCGGCCGGTCCTTGCGAAGGAACTCCGTCTGGGGACGCGCCGTCAGGACGATGGCGCCGTGGAGACGGCTGCCGAGCGCGTCGATCTCCTCGATGGTGCTATCGCCGACATAGACGGGCGTTCCCGTCAAGACGCCAGTGGTCGATGGCGACCAAGCCGCAGCGTACCCTTCGAGTGGCATGTAGCGCGGCGCCGTCATCTCTAGTGTGAACTTCTCCAGGGTCCAGGCGGGGCCGAACTTGAAAGGCTCGAGGTGCGGGTTCGCCAGCCCCCACTGCCGGAAGCGGTCCAAGGCCCAGCGGGCGGCCTTGTCGTACGCGGGAGACCCTGAAAGCCTCGGCCCGAGAACGTCCGTCAGCGTGTAAAACAGATCCGACGCCCCGGAGTGGTCCAGCCCTTCGGCCCGGATTCGAGCGATCATTGCCGCGTCCACCGTTTCCTGCGCAGTCGCTTCCGATTGCAGCGACCCGACGACCATCGCAGCTGCCGCTAGCAGCATAAAAGTTTCTGTTCGAGCCAATCGCATGATCTCCTTCCTTGCGTTCCAGGTGGCAGGGAGCGGCCGCCTCATCTTACAATACTTTCTCCTTCATACGGCGCGTCGGGCAAATTGGTTGGCCGGTGAAATCCCCACCCCTCCGGAGTCGCTCCGGAACAGGATGAACACCCCCAACCTGGGAGGCCTCTTGCCGGGGCGATTTCGATCAGAGCGTAGGTGCCGGTTACATCCGCCGCGATGCTATACTCGGAAATGCGGCGGCTCCCGCCGTTCTTTCGGGGCGTGGCTCAGCCTGGCTAGAGCGCCTGGTTCGGGACCAGGAGGTCGGTGGTTCGAATCCACTCGCCCCGACCAATCTTTTCAATAACTTGGCAAGCGCCCTTCCCCTTCCTGTTTCGGTGCTGTAGGTAAATTTGTAGACAATAGTTTCTTTCCCGACCAGCGTTTCCGCGCTCCTAGCATTCACCACGATGTTGCTCCCGCCGGATGAACTAGCGAGTCTGTTGAAAGTAGACTTGGTTTTGTCCTTAGATCCTCGCTATGTCGGGTGGAATAATTGGATTTATCTCCCGACGTGGCCTTATTGAAATGCACGTGATCTCTGATGCATTCCTCGTATGCACCCTTCTCGCCCTCCAAAGTTGTGCGCCTTCGTTCCCAGTGAACCAAGATCTCAACGCGGAACTCGCGCAGCGTTCCCGCAGTGAGGGTTTGGCGATAATCACCACGTGGCCGTCATCCGGAACTCTACCTGTAGCCTACTTCGATCATAGGTGGGAAAAACTCAATTGTTGCAGTCGGACTTCGGACACCTGGGTGACTACAGGCGGTCGGCAACTAATTTCCGTAGAACACTCCATTCCAAGCACCGCTGAACTAAAATCTGGGAATCCTGGTGTTCTCTTGTCCTATGTAAAGCCGAACGTCGTCCTTTTCGACCTGAAGGGAGTGGAGCGGCGCCGCCTTACGATCCGAATTAGCGCTGCTTTTCTGGCCGTGTCGGCCGACGGAAAGATGATGGCCTTTACGGGCGAACGTGAGCCACTGCCCCCGACGATTTCAGATTCGATCCAAAACGCAGACGGCTCCACGAGCCGGGTTCGAGGTCTCCTGTTTGGCTCCCTTGGCTCGGCGTCCTTCAGTAAAATCTATTCTCTACCAGAGGAACGCTTCGCGGCAACAACTGGCGAACGACCACAAACTATCGCATGGTCTCCGGATGACAACGAGATAGTTTATGGCAAAGACGGCAAAATATTCATCTACAACCTGCAAAAACATTCATCTCGCGAGCTCGCCAGAGGGTCCAACCCGCTGTGGTCTCCAGATGGGCTTTGGATCTCGTATCGCGGGCAGCAGGGTGAGGCGATGCTAATCGCCCCATCGGGTCAGAGGCAACAGCAGATCTTGCCGGGACGAAAGATCCAGCACGCGTTGCACTGGTCGCCAGATGGACGCTACCTTTTGCTAACATTCTTGAGCGAAAGCGTACCGTGGGCGAGTCTCGCAGTCTGCCGTCTCAGTGACGGCGCGATCACCTCGATTGGTGAGCCTGGCCTCACGACCCTAGGACTAGACGATGCGGGCAGCGATTGGGTCTTGATGGGACCCCAGCATTGACCGCTGCGCCGATGTTTAGAGAGATGTGTGCGTTTGACAACCAGACTTGGCCCACGCAAGTCCGTTCGATTTCAGATTCAGGACCTCGGTTATTTGCGGCGCCTGTCAAAACTTGTAGTGAAAAATGTAGTGACTGCGGTTAAACGCCATTCTCAACGTTGCCCAACGGTGAGCAAGATTTGACGATCTAACCGACGGTACTTGACGTGTAGCGTGACAGCTGTATGATTCAACGATTCAACTGACGCTGATGAATCCGTTCAGGCTTAACAAATGTGAATGTCAACTGAAGAATGGATCTTCCGCATTTTCGGTGCAGCTCAAGGCGCCATGGCCCGGTACGGCAGCACTCGCGCGCGGAGCAGTTGGAATCCAGCGCGCCCATACATCTGCCGCTTAATGGCCTTCAGCCGGTTGATCTGTCCTTCGGTTTGCCCGTTGCTCCAGGGACTTTCCACAGCTGCGAGGACTGCCTGAAAGTCTTTCCTTAGACCATAGGCAAACCGAATGAGCGGGCCGATGCCGGATTGGGTAATCCTCTGGGGCGTGCAATGAGTGTAGATAGATTTGTGATGACGAAAGCACCTGCTTTCCACTGGCCCCAACAAGCTTCAACCAAGTTTCCACCACCTGCTTTGAATTCAATGGCTTGGAAGCCACTGATTGTACGGCGGCTTTCAGAAAATGCCGAATCAGGTTCGGGACCAGGAGGTCGTTGGTTCGAATCCACTCGCCCCGACCAATTCCTTCAATAATTTGGAAGTAACGGCCAGGCACTTTCTGCGTGCTAAAGTACACTCGTGGGTGGATAGTTGGGTGGGTAATTCATCAATCGTTAACCCCCTCCGCTCGTCGTTGCGGGAGTGCATTCACCCCCAGCCGGCTCGATCTATCAAGGGGTTGTCTGTTTTGCTGACAGGCAATGGGCTCAACGGGACTCCTGGCCAGAAGCCAGGCGATCATCACATGAAGCACTCGCGACCATTCGAACTCGTGATCCTCTGGCCGGCGCTCGTCTCCGCAGTATCGAGCGAAGTGGCAACTCATCGAAGCCGAGTGCGGATCCTTAGTGTCCACCGGGCCCGTCAATCCAACCGGGAGTTCGGTTAGACGACGTTTTAGATCCGCTTGGCAAGCGTGACGGGTGGGACAAGCTGAATTTCTTTCTGCAGATAAATGATCATCCGAGTTTTTCAATGCTTTTCAGTGATCCGGAATGTGCGAATCCCGGCACGTCTTTGACGACCCCGATTCTCGGCCAAATCTTGGCCGCCGGCGTTTGTCCGCGAGTAGTACAATGCGCTCTCAGGTATGTTTTTGATTCCCACGCTGGGCCAAGGCGGGCCCCGGTGCGCTGGGATCGTTCCGAGGAGGCCCTGAAATGTCTCGAACTTCTGATTGGCGGGTGATTCGTCGAGTGCTTCTCACTATCGAGTACTCTGAATTGCGCGAAAGTCTAGCGAATGGTTGCCGGGTGCTGTTCAGAGCGCCGAAATCCGAACATGGAAAGCGAATGGGAAGTGTGGACACAGTCCACGGGCAAAAGCGGAACGTGCGCCTCCACGTGCTTGGCTTGCTTATCATGGCGGCGTCGGTTCCCGGCTCTGGACAGTGGATCAACTACCCGACGGCCGGCGTACCGAAAAACGCCGACGGGACTCCTAATCTGAACGCCCCCACGCCGCGATTCCCGGATGGGAAACCGGACTTCTCCGGCATCTGGCACGCCGCGACGATCAATAAGTGCAATCCGGCGACAGGCGAATTCTGCGGGATCGAAATCGGGGGCTCACCACTTGCACTGAACATCGGGAAAGACTTGCCCGGTGGTCTCCCGTACCAGCCCTGGGCGGCCGAACTCGTGAAGCACAGATACAGCAAAGACGATCCACACGTTCGCTGCCTCCCTGATAATCCTCCGCGAACATGGGTAATGCCTCACCTTACGAAGATTGTGCACACTCCCCAGTTGCTCGTGATGCTCTATGAGGTGAACGCGATGTACCGGCAGATTTTCATCGACGGACGTCCTCTCCCGGAGGATCCCAACCCTTCGTGGAACGGGTACTCGACCGCCAAATGGGACGGTGACACGCTCGTGATCCAGACGAATGGCTTCCGAGACGATCTGTGGATCGACATGGCCGGCGCACCGATGACCAATGCCGCGAAAATGACCGAACGGCTGCGCCGCCCCAGCTGGGGAACGTTGGAGGTGGAGATCACCGTCGACGATCCCAAAGTGTACACGCACCCATGGACTGCTTCCCTGAAAGAGGCGCGCGAGCTCAATATCGAACTGATCGACGAGGTCTGCCTCGAAAACGAAAGGTCATGGAAGCACATGCAGACGTCCCAACCTGCAAAGCAGGACTACAAATGATGCTTCGAGCGGGTGTCTTCTTCATTCTGGCCTCCGTTCCACTGCTGGCCGACCTGACGGGCCGCTGGTCCGCGGGTGGCGCCAATGTTTTTGTGCTGCGCCAGGAGGGGAACGTAGTGACCGGCCACATCGAGGGACGTCCGGGCGAACCCACCTGGAAAATCGTGGATGGAGTGATTCGCGGAAATCAGATCCACTTCTTTGTCCTGCACGAGAATGAGAATGACCCTGAGGTAAAGGCCAACGGCGGTAATCCGTTTCACAATCTGGCGAAGGGAACGTTTACCGAAAACGAGATCGTGGTGTCGGGATCGCGGGAGAATACCAAGATTCACGAATATCATCTCGTGCTCAAACGGATCGGCCAGTAAGGAACCTCTGATGCTCGACGGAAACAAGGTTATTGTCACGGTTGCCATTAACGGGGGCATGCAGCAGGATCGCGAAGGCGCCATTGTTCCGAAACAGCCTGCCGAGATCGGTGAAGCCGCGGCGCGTTGTTACGAGGCGGGCGCCTCTCTCATTCACTTCCACGCACGCGATGCTCAGGGCAGGAATAGCAGCGCCAGAGAAATTTACGCCGAGGTCATCCGGCAAATCCGCGCCAGGTCTCCCATTCTCATCCAAACCACGAATGGCATCGGTGTGCGCCGCGATCCGGCGACCGGGCAGTTCCTCTGGCCCACGGATAGCGAACGGCTCGGGCTGCTCGAAATTGAGCCGCGTCAGGATCTGTTCGGAATCGCCGGAGGCTCAGCCGATTTCTATAACCCCGAGGGCGGCTATCCGGCCGAGACCCCTTACGTGAACTCTCCCGAACTATTGAAGAAGACCATCCAGGCTGTCTATGCGAAGGGATCGGCTCTTGAATACGAGGTGGTAGAGGCGAGTTCTCTCCATCGTCTGCTGCGTTACGCCAACGAAGGTCTATTTGAACGCGATCGCGATAATGTCTGGCTGCTGCACGGAGGCGGCTTTGGGGCCACACCTGCGATTGCAAGAAACGTTCTGTTCAACATCGACGAGGGCTTGCGCCTGTTCCCCAGAGCGATCTGGGGCGTAACGGCGACCGGCCGCGACATGTTCAGGATCGTCACGTTGGGCCTAGCGCTCGGATGCGATCTTGTGCGTGTTGGACTGGAGGATAGTATTCACCTGCCGGACGGCAGCGTGGCACGCGACAATACTGAAATGGTGCGGGCGGCGATCCAGATTGCGGCCATTTACGGGCTCAAGCCTGCGACTGTCGCGGAAGCCCGAGCGCGATTTCGAATCTAGGTGTCCCGCGTCTTCACTCCAAACCGCTGACATTTATGCCGATTACTCGATTCAATCGCAGACAGTTCGTTACTGCCGGGGTAGTTGCAGGAGGAATGACTCGCATGGCTCTCTCGCAGGAAAAGAATAGTGGCGCCAGGAAAGTTGCGAGCGCTCTTGCTCTGGCGCGCATCGTTAACTCTCCGATCCGCTACTCCACTCTTCCGCAGACGCCGATCAAGTACAGCAAGATGACTCTCGCCAGCACCTTATGCGGCGCGGCTGCTGGGACAAAGATCGGATCGGTCAGCATCATCCGGGAAATTGCCAAGGAACAAGGGGGTAAGGCCGAAGCGGCGCTGTGGTTCGACGGAGCGAAGCTGCCTGTGAATTCCGCGGCGCGCGTGAACGCGATGCTCAGCGACGCCTACGCTTCCGATGACAGTGACTTGCGGAACGTTGCGCACATCGGGACCTGTTTGACGGCCGTAGGACTGGCTGTGGGCGATCGGACGGGCGCAAGCGGACAGGAAACACTGAGCGCGATGGTTGCCGGATATGAGGTGGCTGGACGAATGACAGACGCCATCATAGCCAGTTCTGCCTCGAGGGGACGTGGGTCCGGGGCGATCAGCGGCAGCGTAGGTTCCGGCTTCCACGCTTCGTCGATCGTGGCTTTCGGCGGAGCCGTTACAGCCGCAAAGCTGCTGGGTCTTTCCGACGAGCAGATGGCCCAGGCGATCGGTATCACCGCTACCTCCGTGGGCGGTCTCTCGATCGGAACCAACAGTTGGGCACGCGAGTATCACGCGGGAAATGCAGCTCTCACTTCGGTCAACGCCGCGCTTGCCGCCAGCCGGGGATATCTCGTCAATCCGGACATGCTCGAAGCGCGCGGCGGGTTTCTGGCGGTGTTCGGCGGTGGCGTGCCCGACGCCGGCAGGTTACTCGCCGAGCTGAAATACGGATCGGACGATGGATATCAAATTTCCCAATACCTGGCGGTGAAGCTTGTTCCTGGTGCACACGCTCTGCACCCAGCGGTAGAAGCCGCGGTGAACGCAGCGCGCGAATCCAACGCGCAACCGGAAGATGTAAAACAGATTCTCGTTGCCGGTCCGCAGAGTGGCCTGGTGGCTGACGTTCCACCCGCAGATGTCATCCAGGCGATTCACAGTCTCTCTTACTACCTTGCTTCTGCGGTGGCGGACAAAGATTTTTCATGGGCGCACGCTGAGCCTGCAATGATCGAGCGTCCTGTGATTCGGCGCCTCATTGGATTGGTTGGGCAGGACCCCTTGCCGGCTCCGGTGCGCTATCAATGGCCGTGGGGAGCTACCGTGACAATCGTCACTCGCTCCGGTGAGCGTTTCAGCAGCACTGTGGATGCTCCGAAAGGCTCCGCTCCGCGAGGCATCCAATGGGTCGACATCGAAGCGAAGTATAACGCCCTGATGCCAAAATCGATGCTGTCGGAACGCCGAGTGGCGGAAATCCTCGAAACGATTCACAATTTCGAACAAGTCGAAAGGGTTTCCCAATTGACCGACCTACTCAGCAACTAATTGGCGAGCCCGCCAAGTTGTGTGTGCTTCCGTGCTGCCTGCGCCTGTTCTCACTCCGACGGTAAAGTAAAGGCCACGTATTCGCCGAGTAGGACCCACCGCTCACAGCCACAACGAGATACTGTTTGCCGTCGAGCATGTAAGTCATCGGAGACCCGCTCTGCGGCCCCGGCAGCGAGATCGCGCCTATTTCGTTCCTCATCCACGGTGATCTGGGCCCAAACGCCCGCGTTGCCGGTATATTCCGCCGAATGATTCAGCCAAGTGTCGTATCCGAACTCGCCTTTCGTGGGGATCGTATGGAAAATCCAGGGCCGTTTGCCGGTTCTCACATCGAATGCGTGTACATATCCCTTCACGTTCTGTTTACTCTTGGGAGCGGCCCCATCGAGGAAGGCCGCCCCGATCAGAACAACATCCTTGGCCACTACTGGAGCGGACTGCAGTCCGATCTCAGCTTCGTTTAGGTTGATCGGCTAATCGTCGTTCTCCTTCAAATCGACCGTCCCGTTGTCGCCGAAGCCCAGTGCCGACGATCCGGTCTTGGCATCGAGCGACAGGAGGCGGTATGCGGGCGTGACATAAAAAACGCGAGACTGTTTCACGTCGCCGCATCCAGGGCGATCACGGCGCGCCGCGTTCCGGCAGTCGCGTAGATGACTCCGTCGACCATCAACGGAGTTCCTTCCAGCTTGTATTCTGGGGCGGTTGCCGAGCTTAATCGGTCTTGAATCGCCATGCGATTTCAAGCTTGCTGAAGTTCGACGCGTTGATCTGATCGAATGGCCGTTATCGGGTACTTGTGAGGTCGCCGCCATAGGTCGGCCATTCGCCGGGTTTTCCGCTGGATTGACCGCAAGCAACCATGCACGCAGCGAACGCTCCACACGTGACCAAGAAGATTTTTGTAAGCCGGTCCACTCGAGTTCCTCGTAGATTCATCTGTTTCCGTTCTTTATCGACCGCGCAGCGGACTGGCGCCAAATTCAGGCCGATGAAACTTACTTTTTCGGAGCGTACGGGCCGATTTCTGGTTTACCTTGCGTATCCTTCAGAGGACCCAGTTCCGCCGCCACTCCTCGGGCGATGGCTGCCGTCTCACTGCCGGCCTGGAAACAGGTGAAGTCCGGGCGATCGCGCCATGCTAAAGGTCCGCAGAGGCGTTTGCCGGCTGCCAGAGCGGCGTCGTGCACAACGTTAATCAGTCGCTCGTAGTCGGGCTCGCCCTGCTTAAAGCCGGAGAAGTTGCCGAGGTCCCCGCTGGCGGCGAATACGGCGTCGACGCCTGGAATGGCAGCGATCTCGCGCGCTTGCGCGGCGCCGCCGATGGTTTCGATCATCTCGATGAGAACCACATTGTCGTTGATCGTATTCCGATAGCCGCCCGGAACGCTGCCCCAAAAGTCAGGCGAGAATGCCTGGCCACCGCCCAGGCTGCGTTTCCCGAGTGGTGGGAAATACGTCCAGTCTCTGCCCGCCTTCCCTTCTTCGACCGTCCTCACGGTAGGGATGACGATCACCAATGCGCCCGCATCCAAGGCGTGTTGAATTTCGCGTTCATCCGCGTAGGCGACCCGAACGCCGGGAACCGCCTTCGCGTGCGGACATGCCTGCCACATTTTGGCGACGTCGGACCAGGTGCGGGTGTTGTGCTGCATCTCCGTCCAAACGAAGTCGTAGCCGGCGTTCGCAAAGGCGCAGTAGGTGGTGGGATCGGATGAGGCGAAGAATGTCCCGCCAGTTACCTTCTCGCCCCGCATCATCTTGAGCTTCACCGGATTCCAGATCTTGCCGTCCGCGGTTGCGTCGAAAGCGTGACCGTACTTCCACGACTTTTCGTCAATCGCGCCCTGATTGACTGAGTTGGGAAGCGGCGTTGTGATTGCACCGGAATCCTTGCCGGCAGGCGCCGCCAGCGGGAACTTGAGGGTGCCCGCTGCCGCATTGTTGGCGTAGGGATCGGCCGTGGGCGGCGGTTGCCTTCCTGGTGTCTGGCCTGCGGCCTGCTGAGCTTGTAATGGCAACATTCCGACTCCGAGTGCTGCTGAAAGCGTTAAGAAGATAAACTGGCGATTCATTTCCCATTCCTTTCTCGATGCTTCATTTAACTTGCACGACCGGCGAACTTTCCGATGTACATTCACAGCGGTTTGCCGTCCCAAGCAACGACGATTGATGACACCGGCGACGAAGCTCAATCGGGCAAACCGGGCTTCGGGCTGACTGGTGGCATTCACTTCCCGACGGCATTCTCCATAAACAGTCCGCAAGCTTCACGCCGCAGCCCTTCTCGCGCTACTGGACCATTCGCCGTCAGGTCCATATAAGCCCGGGCTGCCGGATCGAACTTCGGCCACCGGGGCAGCGAACGGCCGTTCGGGTTCCCTGTCCTCGCGAAGTTGGTCCAGTATTGCTGGATCTGGCTGGACACCGTTCCATCCGTCGCATCAAATCGAGGTGCACGCGGCGACTGGGCGGCGATCGAAAGGGTCCCGAATACGTACGGAAGTTCGCTCCCATGCGCTGCTCCCACGCTCTCCCGCCCAGGAGGCACGCGCGAAAATTGAAATTGGTAAGACGTATTGCCGGCGCGCGAATGCCACACCAATTCGGCGACCGTGCCGCAGCGGAACTGCGCGTCGGTCGCCCACTGGGCCATTGCGTCCCCGTATACCGGATCGGGCGTGGCGGGCGCCTGCTCACCCTCGATGCCATAAATCTGCAGAGCTCGCGCAGCCAGTGGCCCGAACTGAGCCGTGATGCCCTCGCGCAATCCCGGTATTGGGAAAAACGGCCGCATCAGTTCGCGGGCGTTCGTTCCCAGCAGCAGATCGATACGATGTTCCTGCCCCGCCTCAAATACTGCAAACGGCGCCCTGGGCAGTACCCAACCGTCGACCACTACGCCCAACAGTGGTCCGAGAAACGACAGTCCCTGTCCGGTCGTCTTCTGAAGATCCGCGGCTGGAAGGGCGCGCAACTCCTTCAGCGAATGCGCATGCAGGCCCTCGGCCACGCTCAGTCCCTTCTTCTCGCCTTCGGCCAGCGATGGCGGCGCAACCACTGGTCCGCTCTCTCCGATGAGGCGGGCGAACAGGCCCTTCGTCAAAGGCGACGTCATCAGCACATTGATATCGAGCGCGCCCGCTGATTCACCGAAAAGAGTCACGTTGCGGGTTTCGCCACCAAATTTCGCGATGTTCTCGTGAACCCATTTCAGCGCCGCGATCTGATCCATCAGACCGTAATTGCCGGATGCGTGATGGGTGGATTCCGCGGTCAGCTCAGGATGCGCGAAGAATCCAAAGACTCCCAGACGGTAATTGGCGCTTACCAGGACCACGCCGTGTTGGGCAAACTGTGCCCCATCGAAAATGGCCTCGCCCGAGGAACCCGCAAAATTGCCGCCGCCGTGAATCCACAGCATGACGGGCCTGCGCGATTTCGCCGGCCATTCAGGAGTCCAGACATTCAGATACAGACAATCTTCGCTGACATCCTTGCCGTTCTGCATGCATCTTGAACCGAACGCTGTTGCGTCGCGAATGCCGTTCCACGGCTTCACAGGATTCGGTTCGCGCCAACGCAACTCGCCGACGGGCGGCGCAGCGAAAGGAATGCCTTTGAAAGCCGCGCCACCGGCGCTCAGACTGGTGCCCTGAATTTCGCCGCCAGTGACGACCGTTGAAGGCGGCCGCTGAGCTAAGATCGCCGGAGCGAAACCCGCGAGTACCGCTATGGCATGGATCCGAATTCTTCGCTGCATTCGCAGGCTCACCTCACTTCCCGGCGGCGGGCACATATTGCCCACTGGCCGACTTCAATCGAATGTATCCTACCTCGTTTTCGCCGTGGATGCAGGAGTACAGTTGCTCACTTCGCGTTTTTGCGGTCGTGAATTGGTAGACCCAGTTCGGCATAAGTCAAAGCATCTACAGCTTCAGCATTTCCGGGGACTCTCTAGATGCGCAGTTTCCCGAGCGGGACCGGCCCCAAACGACAACGCTCTGTGTTGGGGTACATCGAGGAGACAAGCAGACGGCTGGAAAAGTATACTCGATAGCATCGCTATGCACGATAACTGTTTGTGATCGTCCGAGTAGCCGCGCGAAGTTGAAAGACGTTCAGCCGGAGTGTATGCAAAGGCGCAAGCGCTCGGCGCGCAGGATAGTTGCTTGACCACTTGACGCAAATCCATGTCTACTTGAGGAGCGATCTACTTATGAAAACGCGAGCCGCGCTCTTAATCATGGGCATCAGTGCCTTCTGCTCCAGTGCTTTCGGACAGGAAGCCGCTACGGTGCTCCCCACTCAACCTCATCTTTTCCATATTTGGTCCGATGCGAACGGTGACACCCATATTCAGGAGATTAAGCTAGCCAACAGCAAACGGGCAATGATTTCTGGTCTCACGATGAACTTTTCAGGTACTCCTGCAGGACCAAATGCGAAGAAGTTCCACAACGCTCCAGCACGGCAATTTGCGATAACCGTCTCGGGCAAAATTGATGTCGAAGCGTCCGACGGATCGAGGGCTCATTTAGACGTTGGCGATATGGCCTTCCTTGAAGATACTACCGGGAAAGGCCACAAAACGTTCGAAGAAGGCGCTTCTAGTGTTTTTCTGCGCGTGCCTGAACAGTTCGATGTGAACGCCTGGGCACGTGGGAACTAGTGGTTTTCTAGATACTCGACTCTCGTCAGGAGGAAGCTATGCTCAGACGGTCATTTCTCAGCTCCACCGCTGGTGGCCTGCTTCTCTCCGGCAGATTTGGTCGGAGTTTCGCCGCAACCGGTAGTCTGACATCGGGTCCGGTCGTTGCCACGGCCAACGGGAAAATCAAGGGCCTCTTTGACGGCAGGGTTCACTCTTTCAAGGGCATACCCTATGGCGCGTCTCCGGTGGGTAATGGCCGTTTCCTGCCGCCCGCGCACCCTGCCCCCTGGTCGGGCGTCCGCGAAGTCACGGAAATCGGCCCACGCTCTTTCCAACCGGTCAGGATTATGATTCCGGAGATGAGTGATGCTTTAACCGGACACGGGCCCATGAGTGAGGACTGCCTGACCCTGAACGTCTGGACCAGCGGCCTGAACAGGAATTCTCGCAAGCCCGTAATGGTGTGGTTTCACGGAGGGGGAATGCGCACCGGATGGTCGGGCTCCGTTCTTTATGACGGGACCGAGTTGGCGTCGCGCCACGGAGTGGTGCTTGTCAGCGTCAATCACCGGCTCAATGTGTTCGGCTTTCTCTATCTAGCTCAAACCGGATCCGCGCGATATGCGAATGCGGCGAACGCCGGCGCTCTCGATCTGATCGCCGCTCTCGAATGGGTTCGGGACAACATCGCGTCGTTTGGCGGCGATCCCCGGAATGTGACCATCTTCGGGCAATCCGGAGGCGGAGGAAAGGTGGCCACGCTCCAGAGCATGCCCACCGCCCGCGGCCTCTATCATCGCATGATCATCCAGAGCACAATCAGCGACACTGGTTTGAGGGGCATGCCCAAAGATGACGCTGCCCAATGGACTGAGATCTACCTGAGCCGCTTGGGTCTTAAACCGAAAGATGCGGATCAACTCGCCGCAATTCCGGCGGACAAACTGATTGACGCGCTGTCGGGAACCGGGCGCGGCGCGGAAACGGCTCGCGACGCCGCCACCGGTCAGCCTGGGTCCAACTTTGCAACGCGGGGCGACATCTCAACAAGATTTGTTCCCGTGGTCGACGGTAAGACTATGCCGGCGAATCCCTTCGATCCTGCTGCACCGGAGATTTCGGCCGACATCCCCTTGATGGTCGGCTCTGTCGAAACTGAGTCTGTTCCTTACACGGCGCCCAACGATCCCTACTGGACGACAACTGATCTGGACGTCGCCGGGCTGCATCAACATGTGAAGCGAACCTTGCGAGTGGACGACGCGGCGACGGATCGCATTATTGGCATTTACCGTGAAGGGCGCAGCAAAGTCTCTAACCTGGATCTGGCGACGATCCTCGCGTCTGACGCCGGCTCGCTCCGCCAGTCTGCTTACACCATCGCGGAGCTGAAGGCCAGGCAAAATAAAGCGCCAGCCTACCTGTACTACTTCAAATGGTATTCGCCGCTTCGGGACGGCAAAATTCGCTGCATGCATGGCATGGAGTTGCCTTTTGTGTTCGATCATGTGGATCGTGTCAAGTGGATGACCGGCAACGGCCAGGACCGCCACGCGCTCGCCGATAAAGTCAGCAGAGCTTGGATCGCTTTTGCGCGGACAGGTAATCCGAATCACAGCGGCCTACCCACGTGGCGCCCATTTGAGCCAGGTCCGCGAGCTACCATGGTCTTCGACACGGATTGTCAGGCACTCGACGATCCTCATCGCGAAGAACGCCTCGCCGTCAAAGCTGTGCTCGATTCCCACCCGAGGGCACCTGCATAGCGAAGCATCGAGCTCGCTGAGAACGGCTGCGGACGCTATACCGGCATGATAGTTTTCGTGGGCCGGTTCCAAAACGACGACTTTGTCTCCCGGATTGACGACACCCTGCAGAGCGGCAATCACGGCTTCGGTAACTCCGCGGGTGAGGGTGGCGTGCCGGTCGGGATCGACCTCCTGTCCGTAAAATCGCCGGCTGATTCTCTATGGCAGCAGTATGAGTAACCAGCATGATCACGATCCCTTGCCTGTCGTCGTTGCCGGCGGCGGCTCCGGTCGGCTGAAAGGCGACCGTCACATCGTGACGCCGCCGCATACGCCTATGTCCAATCTGCTGCTCGCGATACTCGACAAATTGGGCGTGGAGCAGGATTCGTTCGGCGATGGCACAGGCAAACTCGAGATCTGACGATGACAATGCAAACCAACAAATGGAGCCGGCGGGAAGCACTGGCTGCGGCGGCAACATTGGCGGGCGTATGGGCGGTCACCGGCCGCGCCGAAGAACCGGGCTCCGGACCGTTGCCGCTCCATTCCACGGGATTGGAACATATCGGTATGACCGTGCCGGATCAGAAAGCTTCCGCCGATTGGTGCGGGCGAATTTTCGATCCTCAACTGTTCCAGGAACGCGATTCCCCGCCGCGCTGTTACGTGCGCATGGGCAGCGCTTATATTGCCTTTGGCGGAACGCGAGGCGAGGACACAACTCCGCAAATCGACCACTTCTGCGCGCTCGTAAAAGATTACAAGCCAGACGAAATGCGGGCCGCCATCGAAAACCGTGACCTGAACGGCCTCACCATCGAATTAACCGGTGAACCGCGGCACGTTTGACGCATCTTATGATGCGATGGCTCTCATCGCGCGTCATGGCTAGGTGTCCAAGCTGACGCGGCCGTTAAGAAGGCCGCCGTCTCTCGCTCGGCATTGGTATCCGCTGGAGGAAAATAGCTCACCTTCACAATTACTGTCTTGGTGGACGGATCGACAAAAATATATTGGCCCTGGAGCCCGAGCGCAGTGAACGCCTGTGAGTTTGCGAATGTCCACCATTGGTATCCGTAGCCCATCGGGCCGTTCGCTGGGAACGTAGAGGCTGTGGCTTCCTTCAACCAAGCACTGGAAACGATGCGGTGCCCGTTGGCTTCGCCGCCGTTCAAAACCATCTGGCCAAAGCGCGCATAATCGCGGAGTACCGCGTTGAAGCCGGCGCCTGTGAATTCGCGTCCCACTCCGGGAAGGCCGTCCATGATAAAGAAACCATCCGCTTCGGCGCCGATCGGCTCCCAAATCTTTCGTGTCATGTAGGCCGAAATAGTTTCGCCGGCAACACGTTCCACCAGCCAGCCGAGGACCGCGGTGTCGAGCGTTTTATAGGCAAAGACCTCGCCTGGCTTGTGCGCGCGGTGGATGGTGCGCGCGGCATCGGCAAAACGAGCAACATTCTTAATCAGGGCGTTTTCGTGATTGCGCGCAGCAAGGCTTGGATTCGTGGGAGAGAAGTCGTAGCGTTCCTGGTAATCCACTCCCGAGCGCATTTCGAGCACCTGGCGAATAGTAACGCCTTCATAGCCGCCGCCTTTCAGCTCGGGTAGATACGACGAGATATCGTCGTCGAGCGATTTGATCCGGCCTTCTGATAGTGCGATGCCGACGAGTGTCCCAATGTACGACTTGGTGGCGGACCAGGCGATAAAATGGGTCTGATCGTTGGTATAGTTCCGATAAATCTCGGAAACGATCACACCGTTCTTCATGATCAGCAGCGCGTTGGTGTAAGTACGATCGAAGAAGTCCGCTGGCCGGTATGTTTTGCCATCGAATGTGTAGGTGAAATCGAGTGGGTGGTCGGCGCGAGGTAGCTGCCAGGCCGGTCCGCTGTGCGGCACCTTGCGGGTCGTGAACAAAATGTCCATGCTACGAAAGGCGAGGCTATTGAAGCCGGGATCCAGCATGTGCCAGCGCAAATTTTGAACCTCCAATGGCACATCGGAGCCGGGCGACTCCACCGATTGGCCAGGGATCGATAGCGGCACAGCCGCGAGCGCGAACACCACCAAAATCGTCCTATACGCAAAAAGCATGCTGATGACTCTCCTAACTACCGTATTGACCGTCGGGCTCTTCACATTGTATAGAGAAGGTTCGTGGGAGCGCGCAAAGGGCAAGCGTCGTTGTTGGGACATCGTCGTTTGACAACCGAACAGTATCCCTGATATCGTTCACCAAGCGGTAGAGAAAAAGAGAACCGCCCTTACAGGCCGTACTGCGACTTGTAAGGGCGGTTTTTTGTTTGCCAAGAGCGAGATGGAGGCCAAACATTGAGAGTCGAGTGGAATGGATTTCTTCCGGTGATAGCAATGCTTGCAGCGACGGCGTTCCCGGCCGCGCCAGCCACACCGGTGCCCCAAGTCAGAGGTCCGCTTCCCGCCAGCACGGCTTCCTACCCCTTCGGAGCGGCGGACCATACGCTGATGCCTCAGGACCTCAGGAACATGGGATATGTGGAAGAGGAATTCCTGATCAGCGGCACCGCCAATGTCTATGATTGGCCCGACTTGGGCCCTGCGACGGTGCGCGTGGCACATGCGCCGTACACAACCCGCGTTCTGGTCCGGCGGCCGATGAACCGTTCGAAGTTCAGCGGAACGGTGGCGGTGGAAATGCTGAATCCCTCGAATCGCTTCGATTTGAATATCGGATGGGCGCTAACGCACAAGGAGTTCGTGCGCAACGGTGACGCTTGGGTGGGGATTACCGCCAAGCCCATCGCCGTGGACGCCCTAAAGAAGTTCGATCCGGAACGCTATAGAGACCTCTCGTGGGCAAACCCTGTGCCTCTGAATGATCCGCGCAACTGCGCTGATGTCGCCAATGACAGCGAGCGCACAACCGAAAACGGATTGGTTTGGGACATCAACTCGCAGACAGCCGCCTGGCTCAAAAGCCGCGACAAGACCAACCCCTTGTTATATGGCGTGGCCGCGAATGCTCCACATCCGGTGCAACACCTTTATGCCTGGGGCTTTTCGCAGATCGGCGGCTTTCTGGTCACTTATGCCAACGCCATTCACCCTCTGGATGTTCAAGCGAACGGCAAACCTCTTTTCGACGGCTATCTGATCGGCACGCCGGTGCTCGGCACGCCCATCAATCAATGTGCCGGTCCGATTTCGGCCGAAGATCCGCGAAGGAAAGTGCACAATACCGGGGTGCCGGTGATTCGCGTGATGACAACCTCCGACTATCTTCTCGCGATTGCAGCGCGCCAACCCGATAGCGACACCGACTCCGAAAAGTTCCGGAATTACGAAATTGCGGGAGCCGCGCACGCAACTCCGGATGAGCTTTATTTTTCCGCCGCTCCTGCCGACATTATAAAAGCTGGCCGCCAAGTACCTCCCATGGATTGCAAAGAGGGGCCTCGCAGCCGATTCCCCAGCAGCATTGCTTTCGATGCAGCTTGGCGGGCGCTCGATGAGTGGGTGCGCAAGGGCCGCCCGGCGCCCCATGCCGATCCAATTCGCGTGGAGAATGGCAAGCCTGTCCTTGATGAATTCGGCAACGTTATGGGCGGCGTCCGCTCGCCATTTGTTGACGTACCAACCGCTACATGGTTCGGCTCCTCCACTGGAACGTCGTTTTGTTTTATAGCGGGACATGAAGTGCCTTTCGATTCCGCCCGGCTCAAGCACCTCTATCCGAACCACAAGGCTTATGAGCGCGAGGTAGCGGCAGATGTAACCAGGTTGAACGAGGAGCGTTGGATCACGCGGGCCGACAGTGTGGACCTGATAGAAGAGGCCGAACGGGCTAAGGTTCCATAGCGGCGTTCCGGTGCGAAGTCCAGCGCCATTGAAAGTGCGGCAAAGGAGACTCACAAGCATGAATGTCAACGACACGACGGAGGCTTTGCCTAACCGGCGGAGTTTTTTAAAGCGGGGCTTGCAATTGGGAGCAGTGGCAGGGTTCGATCCGTTTGCAAGCGTGAGCCGCGCGGAGCCTACGTCTACCGCCGGCAAAACCGTCGACATTTCCTCGGGGAAGATTCGCGGGAAAGTGCACGACGGAATCCATGCGTTCAAAGGGATTCCCTATGGCGCGCCTACCGGCGGCAAGATGCGTTTCATGGCGCCTGTAAAACCGGAACCCTGGCCGGGCGTGCGCGATTGCTTCACCTTTGGCCATCAATCGCCGCAAAATATGAACTACGTCGAGGTGCTTGCTCCTCAGGCGAACGGAGCTGCGGACGGATACGACGAGGATTGTCTCTGTCTCAATGTGTGGACTCCCGACCCGAGCATGAACAGGAAGCGTCCTGTCATGTTCTGGTGCCATGGCGGCGGTTACGCACAGGAAAGCGGGTCGTGGCCTTGGGTGGATGGCGAGGCGCTGTCCCGCCGCGGTGATGTCGTCGTCGTCACCATTAATCACCGCCTGAATCTATTCGGCTATTTCCATTTGGGCGATGTTGGCGGCGAGAAGTATGCCGCCTCAGGAAACGCAGGCATGCTGGACCTGGTCGCAGCACTGACGTGGGTTCGCGACAACATCGCGCAGTTTGGCGGGGATCCGGGTCAAGTGATGATCTTCGGCGAGTCCGGCGGCGGCGCCAAGGTCAGCACGCTGCTGGCAATGCCTTCGGCCAGAGGCCTGTTTCATCGCGCTGCCGTACAGAGCGGGCCCAGCCTGCGAGCGAATACTCGCGATGCAGCGAACGCGCTCACCAAAGCGATGCTCGCCAAGCTGAAAATCGGGCCGGACCGAATTGACGATTTGCAGAGTGTACCCGTGGAAACATTGCTGTCTGTCATGAAGAGCGTTCAGAGCACACCGGGGATGCGCGCGCGTTTCGGCCCGGTTCTGGATCCAAAGATTCTTCCGGCTCATCCTTTTGACCCGATCGCTTCGGCAATTTCCTCCGACATCCCTCTCATCATTGGTTGCAATCGGACCGAACAGACGTTTTTTTCGTTGCGGGATGACGATGCTTTTCACCTCACCGAGGAGGGCCTTGCGAAACGGATCGCGGCGTTGGCGCCGGATGCCGACGCCCCGCGTGTCCTTGCCACGTATAGAGCCGCCTATCCAGGTGCGTCTCCAAGCGAGATTTTCTTTTTGGCGGGAACCGATCGAGGCGTCAGGCGCGGATCGATCCGTCTGGCCGAACGCAAGGTGGCTCAGCGTTCTGCTCCTGTGTATATGTACGTTTTCGCTTGGAAGTCCCCTGCGCTCGGCGGCAAGCTCCGCTCGCCCCACACGGCCGAAATACCGTTTGTGTTCGATAACACGGACATACCGAAGTTCATGACTGCGCATACCAGCCAGGAGAAGGAATTGGCCGCCAAGATGAGCCAGGCCTGGATTCAATTCGCTCGCAGCGGCGAGCCCGATCACAAGGGCGTTCTGAACTGGCCGCAGTACGATTTCCAGAAACGAGCAACCATGATTTTCGACACGACCTGCCGGGTCGTCAACGACCCCGAGACCGAAACCCGTGAACTATGGGCGAGTATTTAGACAGCAACGTCTTCGCGCAGCGGCATGACTCCTTGGCATGATGTTTTCTAGAGCTGAGGCGAGTCAGAGGATCATCGATACTCCCTTTCAAGTTTGCGTGATTGGCGGAGGCGCAACCGGATCGGGCTGCGCACTCGATGCGGCGCTCCGGGGACTAAAGACCGTTCTTCTGGAAGGGGCCGATTTTGGCTCGGGTGCTTCCAGCGCCTCGACGAAATTGATCCACGGCGGCTTGCGTTATCTGCAGCAAGGCTTTGCCCAGCTCGATTTCGGACAATTCCGCCTCGTCAAGACGGCTCTTAGAGAGCGGCGCACCATGATGGCCAATGCACCTCATCTGTCGCGGACGCTGCGGATCTGCGTCCCCTGCCGTAGTTCATGGGATTTGTTCTACTACAGGATCGGATTGAAAATGTACGGCTGGCTGTCAGGCAATAGCAGGCTTTCCGGCAGCAGTTTCGCGGATCGTCGCGCATCGCTGGCGAAAATGCATCGGCTCCGTGCCGATGGCCTGCAAGGCACGGTTTCTTATTCCGACGGTCAGTTCGACGACGCTCGTTATAGCCTTGCCTTGGTTCAAAGCGCCGCCCAGTCGGGCGCTGAAGTTCTCAACCATGCCTGTGTGATTGGCTTCGAAAAGAACCAGAGCGGAAAGGTAATCGCGGCCAACGTATTCGACCGGCTCTCGGGACGCAGTTTTAAGGTCAACGCACAGATGTTCGTAAACGCAACAGGAGCCGTGTCCGATCATGTCCGTCAGTTGGCAAATCCTCAGGCGGAGCCAAGGCTGCAACCCAGCAAGGGAGTTCATATCCTTCTTCCTCTGCCCGGCAACTTCGGTGTAGAAGCGCTTTTGATCCCACACACGGAAGACGGAAGGTTGATTTTTGCGATTCCCTGGATGAATCGTCTGCTCGTCGGAACCACCGACACCCTTTGCGATCCCGCAGGTGATATGACGGTCGGTCGCGGGGAAGCGGAGTATCTACTGCGACATTTGAACCGTTATGTAAATCCGGAGTTCACGCTTGAGGAAGTTGTGAGCGCGACCGCTGGATTGCGCCCGTTGGTGCGAGCAGGGGAATTCTCGCAAACCAAACAGATCAGCCGCGATTACGAAATTGAGATCCAACCTGAGAGTGGCTTGATTAGCATCATGGGAGGAAAGTGGACGGTGTATCGCGCCATGGCTGAAGACACCATCAATATAGTAGAGAGACAGTTACAGGGGCGGTTTACCCCATGCAGAACTCGTAGCTTTCGTTTGTGGGGGGCTGAAAACGAGCCCGATCGTCTCGTGGAGCAACTGATGAAGGCTTATCCTATATCGTTAGCGCTCGCCGAACACCTGGTCCGCAAGTACGGCTCCTTAGCGCCCAATGTGCTCGAACCCTTCCGGGAGAATAGCGACCTTCTTTCTCCGATTGCAGACGGCGCCCTACCGGTTCAGGCTGAGGTGGTTTACTGCGTCCGTCATGAAATGGCTGCTTCAGTCGAAGATATTCTTGCACGGCGCCTGGGATTGCAGTTCTTCGACTGGAATACGTCTTTGAAGGCTGCTCCCGTGGTTGCCGCGATTCTCGCGCAAGAATTGGGATGGAACCGGGCAACAGAGCAGGACGCGCTCGACGAGTACGTCACCTTAATTCGGAAGTTGCAGGAAAAGATCGGTCTTTTCGACGCAGCAGAGGAGCGAACGGCAATATGAGCTTGACCGAGAGGTATCTTGGCGCTATCGACCAGGGAACAACCAGTACACGCTTCATGGTGTTCGATCGCGGCGGCCGCTGCGTATCGATCGCGCAAAGAGAGCATCAGCAGTTCTATCCACAACCTGGGTGGGTGGAGCACGACCCGCAGGAAATTTTGGAGCGGACTCGACAAGTCATCGCGGAGGCCCTCAACCGGGCGAATCTGAAATCGACTGACCTGGCGGCTGTTGGAATCGCGAATCAGCGTGAGACTACGGTCCTTTGGGATCGCAGAACGGGCGATCCGGTAATGAATGCAATCGTCTGGCAAGATGCTCGAGTTGACGACATGGTGTCCGCATTGATTGCTTCCGGCGGTATCGATCAATTTCGGCCTGCGACCGGGTTGCCCGTTTCCACCTATTTCAGCGGGCTGAAGATTCGTTGGATATTGGATCATGTTCCGGGCGTGAGAAATCTTGCGGAGGCTGGCGAGATATTATTCGGCAACATAGATACGTTCCTTGCCTGGCATCTCACGGGCGGCCCACGGGGCGGGATTCACGTCACCGATGTAACCAACGCAAGCCGGACTCAGCTTATGAACCTGCAAACTCTGGCCTGGGATCCCGGCATGCTGGAATGCTTCGATATTCCTCCCGCAATCCTTCCTCGTATCCTTCCAAGTAGCATGAATTACGCCTCTGTCCAGCAGAGTCCACTCGAAGGGGTGCCTTTGGCCGGAATTCTTGGAGACCAGCAAGCAGCTCTCGTAGGACAAGCGTGCTTCGACGCTGGGCAAGCCAAGAACACCTATGGCACCGGTTGTTTCCTGCTCATGAACACCGGAGAAACCCCCGTCGCATCGAAGCACGGTCTGGTGAGTACCGTAGCTTACCAGTTAGGTAATTCAAAGGCATGTTACGCGCTGGAAGGAAGCGTTGCCATCGCAGGTGCGCTGGTGCAGTGGCTTCGAGACAACCTGGGCCTGATCCAGACCAGCGACGAGGTCGAAGCACTGGCCCAAACGGTTGAGGACAACGGAGACGTGTATTTTGTGCCTGCGTTTTCCGGTCTCTATGCGCCTTATTGGAAGGAATCGGCTCGCGGCGTCATCGCCGGCTTGACCCGTTACGCCACCAAGGGGCACATCGCCCGTGCGGCTCTGGAAGCGACTGCTTTTCAGACCAAAGATGTCGTTGACGCCATGGAACAGGATGCTGGAACTCCTCTTAGTGTGCTTCGCGTCGATGGCGGCATGACCGTCAACAACCTTCTGATGCAATTTCAAGCCGACATCCTGGGTCGTTCAGTCGTCACGCCTGCAAGCAAAGAAACTACCGCCCTTGGCGCGGCCTATGCGGCTGGGCTAGCGATCGGATTCTACAGCGACATTAACGACCTTCGAAGCAACTGGAGCGTGGACCGCGAGTGGATTCCTAAGCTCCAGGATGAAGCCCGCAACGTATTTCTTCAAAACTGGAAGAAAGCCGTGACCCGTTCTTTTGACTGGACCGTTCCTTCGAGCGATTGCCATGCATGAAATCCTACTGGGCGAGTTTATTGGCACGCTCATCCTTGTGCTGTTGGGGAACGGAGTGGTTGCAGGCGTGCTTCTCAAGGGATCGAAGTCCGAAGGCGGCGGGTGGATCGTGATTACCGCGGGCTGGGCATTCGCCGTCATGGCAGGCGTCTTCACGGCAGCCGCATGCGGAAGCAACGCCGCGCACCTTAATCCGGCGATCACCCTGGGATTCGCTCTGGCATCCGGCGACTGGACCAAGGCTGCTCCCATGATCCTCGCCCAGCTACTTGGCGCATTTGCGGGTGCATGTCTGGTGTGGGTGCACTTTTATCCGCACTGGGCCAAGACCACGGACGACCGCGCGAAACTCGCCTGCTTCTGCACCAGTCCCGCCATCCGCAACACGCCCGCGAACCTCGTCAGTGAGATGATCGCCACGTTCGTCCTGGTGTTTGTCGTTGCGGCGATCTCATCAAAGCGGGCGACCGCGATCGGCGTTCCAACTGCCGGACTGGGACCGTATCTGGTGGGGAGTCTCGTATGGGGAATCGGAATGTCCTTAGGCGGAACCACCGGATATGCGATCAATCCGGCAAGGGACTTCGGGCCGCGGCTCGCGCATTCCGTGTTGCCGATTTCCGGCAAAAGTAATTCGGACTGGAGCTATGCCTTGGTTCCCATTCTTGGACCCAGCCTCGGCGGATTGTTCGCCGGCGCTCTGATTCGTTTTCTCCACCTGTAGACTCTGCTGAGCGAAACGGATGGAGCAAGAGCGTTGAGGCTAACGAATCCAGAAACGCGGATCGCTGACCGATACTGCGTCAATGCCAGCGTCAATCAAGTTCTCAACTTCTTTCAGATCGTTGACCAAGCCGCCCGCAACAACACGCAACGTGGAGTGAACCTGCCTCAATTTCGATGCCACGCGCGGGGCGGCCACGGCCGGTAGAATCTCCACGGCATCAGGCCGGAACTGGCTAATCGTTTTCAGCCCGGCTTCCACAGCCGCAGAATCCAAAGCGAAGGTTCGTTGCACCGTGATCAGTCCTTGCTTCTGAGAAGCTCGCAGCACCTCATAGTGCGTGGATACGATTCCGGCTGCTCCGCACTTAGCCAAATACTCAGCGTTAATGGCATCGCGAGAAAAACCAGTTAGCAGGTCCAGGTTTACCAGTGGAAGCTTGCCTTTATCCAGCATCGCCTGCACAAGCTCTCGAATGTTCAGAGGATTACCGAAGAGCAAGTAAACTGCTTCGGTCGGTGCAGACAGAACTGCCGGCACAGCCTCTACATTGCGCAGCGCAGCGATGATGTGACGATTCTCCAGTACTTCAATCCATTGCGCGCTTTGTGCCATCTTGGTCGCGGAGCGAGTGGGGATAAGTTTTTTCAGCAATGCCGGTTATGGCCGGGGGCCATAGTGTGGAATCGGTTTGCCCATCTCGTAAGCCCCGAGATCAGGCGCCCTGCCAGTGTAGTCGTCGTTTATGTTCGGCAGCACGATTCCTGCGTCTACAGCCGCAGACCCCGGACGAAGCTCGAAACTGAATCCCGATGGGTCATAAAGTCGCTGCGGATCGGCCAGGTCGGGCTTGCTGACCTTCATGAATACGTCATAGTCCACAAGGACGCTGTGTTTTTCCTGCCCGGTTGCTTCGCGGTATTCATCGAGAGTTTTAAATCGGCGGGTCACGGGACTCCTGGTGAAATCAGCCTGGACTTCAAAGGGTGGCGAATTCCATTCGAAGGAATCGTTCACTCCTGGATTGGGGCGGAAGCCATTGTAATCGGAAGTCGTGTAATTGGTGAATGTCGTAATCGCAAAGACAGGATCCATCGCGCCCTCGGCCAGAATGAGGTTGTTCCGGAAAGTTTCGTTCGACGCCGGCCCGGCTCGGCCCTCCCCGATAATCGTGTTGTTATAGGTAAGGATTCCCGCTGATTCTTCGATATATTTCAGAGATCCTGTCGGCGCGTTGTAGATCAGATTCTGATAAAAGTAAACCGGGCCGCCGAATACTGGCTGAACGCTCAGCGCGCCGGAGGCGGAGTTGAAACAACGATTTCTGAATACCCGGATGTTTCGTGCGCCGCCGTCAGTTTCAAAGCAATTGTCACCCATGTTGAAGATATCGTTGTTGTAAAAGTCGATATCCATGGGGACGCGGTCGGCGATATCGTTTGGCGCACCATCGGGTGTGCCGTATGTGGCGATATCGATGCCGTCGTGCCAGTTCGCAACGTAATTGTGGGCGACTACATGGCCCTGGCCGTACACTTTGACCGCATATTCCGACAACAACAGCTCGGGGAACCCGGGAAACTTCGACCACAGCGCACCGATCCAACCCATCATCTTATTGGGGTCGTGACGGCCGATCATTATGTTATCGGCAATGTAAAAGTTCTTTGAGCCCGACCAGTCCGCTTGGACTACGCGCCCCACGTCGTAGATGCGTGAATGCTTCAGGGTGAAGCCGCTTGCCCCGGCAATGTTCTTGATTCCGATCAAGAAGGCGACATTCGCGTTTCGGATCGTGAGGCCCTCGAAATAGTTGTAATTGGCGGCCATGATATTGAAAAACGTCTGACATCCCGCGCCGTCGAAGATGACTTCACCGTCACCGGCCGCTTTGATCACGATGGGCTTGTCCGGCGTTCCACTCTGTGTGAGATAGTAAGTGCCATCAAAGAGATTTCCTAGCGCCAGATAACCAGGCCGCGGCGCTCCGTTCATATAGTGGAAGCGGTCGCCGACGTATAGACCGGCGTGCACGAGGATCACGTCACCAGGCTGAACCCGGGGCGGGTAAGCATTCTCGTAGTCGAAATGAGCACTGCCCATGTAATAAGCTGCCATGAGTCCCGTGAAGGACGGCTCCTGGCGCGGCCCTTCATACCCAACGGGGTAAACGTGATATGTGTGTCCCCCGGGGACGGCCGCAGGCTCTTTTCGTGTCCTGACTGTGACCGTTTTCTCCGTGGGCCCAGTGATGCCGTCTGGATCCGCCAGCACAAAGCGGCACTCGTACTCGGTATCCGGCTCCAGATTGAGGATGCTTCCGGCGAACATATTTGGCGCGGTGTACTTGAACAATGGAAACCGTGGGCCGGCTCCAGCCCCACCTGGTCCAACAGCTAGATTCGGGGGTGGATCGCCTATGAGTTCGTGCTGTTCCCGCATGAGCGGCAGTGCGTCGTGCCATTGGGATTCACCGCTTCTACGGAACGTCACGTTGACGTGTGCGTTTCGATTGTCGTCGCCCGTGATGCGCCACTCGAAGCCCAGCGAGACCAGCGTGGCCGGCTCGACCGTAAACTCGCCGGAGATGGTGTTGTTCTGTGCGCTGAAAGCGGGCGCACAAAGAAGCGGGAGGATTGCGATCGCAGCCCCAAAAGTAAGCCGGTGAGGGTTCCTCATAAGCGTGCTCCGATACTGAATTGTCGGTGCAGTCGGTCCTAAAGACATGGACATTATACTCGCACTGCTTGTCGCTGACTTCTTCACCACACGGGAATAGCCGGGATCAACAATGACGCCCGCCGGACCTGCGACGTGAACCAGATGATGGAACTCGCTGCTCGGCGTTTGCGCGTTATGGGTCACCGAAACGATATCGCGCAGCCCTATGACATGAGCACAACGTTTGTAGCGGAGATCTTTTGTGGTCATCCGCCCGCCGAATCGCCGAAAAGAGTCACGTTGCGGGGATCGCCACCAAATTTCGCGACGCCACCGGCGCTCAGACTGCTGCCCTGAATTTCGCCACCAGCGACGACCGTTGACGGCGGCCGCTGAGCCAAGATCGCCGAAGCGAAAAACGCGAGTACCGCAATGGCATGGATCCGAATTTTTCGCTGCCTTGGCAGGCTCGGCCTCGCTTCCCGGCGGCGGGCACACGTTGCCCACTGGCCGGCTCCGTGCGCGAGATTGGTTGAGGAGGCGTTGCCTCACAGATGCAGCGAGATCACGCCCGCTCACAGCAGAGTCTCAAGGTACAGGCGCATGACCTTCTGGACACGATCGATTTGCGCGAATTTTGTTAGAGCTGCTCTGTTTGGTTTGCGTGTGCGTTCGCGATAAGCGCGCAGAGCTCAATGGCAGTGTCCCGGCCAATCTTGTTGCAGTACTTGAAGCAGTTAAATATGTTGGGACATTCCATAAAAGCGGCCAAGCCTTCGTTTTGTGGATGTGGCTGTAGAATCTCCTGGTCTCACGCCATAGGGTCGTCCCCGGTCGGGCGGAATGACTCACGCTGTAGCGGCACATTCTACCGGCCACCCGACCGACAGCCGGCCACGCCCACCCGTCCGTGGTTGCAATTTTCTCTCTGAATTCAACAGACCTAGCATCAATCATTGATCTGGCGAACAGTTTGCACGAATCTCCGCACACGTCACTCGGCCCGCGATAACATGAGACTGTGCAGTTGCGCTTGTGGTTGCTGTTTTGCCTGCCGCTCTCATTGCCGGCCGCGGACCACTGGATCGCTTTGAGATCCGGCCCGTTCGAGGTCTTCAGCGACGCTGGCGACCGCCCTGCCCGCGAACAACTGATGTTCCTCGAGCAGTTCCGGGAGACGCTGCGAGTGATCACCGGAAAGCCCGAAATCCGGTTGGTTTGGCCGGTGCATGTGCTGGTCTTCAAGAACGCCAAAGAAATGCCCGCTGCGCCCGCTTCGTTCGCCGTCGGGGGTGATGCACGGATGGAAGCGGTCACCGAATCGGGCGGATTTTCGCGGGATAGTCTCAAGGAATTCGGCCGGATTCTGCTTTACGACAACACCAACCGATTGCCACAGCCTGTAGAAGAAGGCTTGATCGAGCTGCTTTCGACGCTCCAGGTGGACGGAACGCACGTCACTCTGGGAGCGCCGGTTCCCGAAGCCGAGCGTTCGCGGGGGTGGGCTTTGATGCAGCTGGTCACGGTGAACCCGGACTACGCCGGGCGAACGCGGGTCATGATTTCCAATCTGGAGCAGAGCGGCGACTTCGACGCGGCCTGCCACAATGCTTTTCAAAAGAGCGCCGCCGAGATCAATCAACAGACGGATGCATATTTGAGAGCAGCGAATTTCGGGACCACCTCGGTATCGGCGCGTGCGCTCAGCCCGGTTCGCGATTTCAAGCCGGTACAGTTGGACCGGGACGACATTCAGGGCGCTCTGGCTGATCTCGCGTCGGCCGGCAGGCCGGCCAAGAGTGCGAATCAGACTCTTGCCGGCGCGATCGACCCTGCCAACCTGAGTCCGCACGCCTGGCTCAACGCGGGACTCCACGAACCAGACCAAGCCAAGGCTCGCGCCGATTTCAAGAAGTCCGCGGATCTGAATCCTCTTTGGGCTGAACCCTACTTTCATCTCGCTGAGTTGGACAAAGACAATCCCGAGCAGCGCGCGGCGATGCTCCGAAAGGCAACCACCCTGGAACCGCGCAACATCGATTATTGGCAGGCCCTGGCCAAGACCCTGATGTCCATCCACAAATATCCGGAAGCGCAGAAGGCTTGGGCTGGCGCCGAGCGGGCCGCCGCGACGGACGAAGAACGCGAGCGCATCCATCAGGTGCGGCTGGATACCGAACGCGAGCGTGCCGATTTCGAAGCGGCCGAAATCCGGCGGATTGCAGCCGAGCGGGAGGCGGACATCCAGCGTGTGAAGGCACAGAGCGAAGCCGCTATCCACCAGGCCGAAGAGGAAGCGCGCAAGAAATTAAACCCTGGTGGCGAAGCGCCGCCCAAGCCGCAAGCCTGGTACGAAGCTCCCAAAGCCGCCGAACATGTGCAGGGAGTTTTCGAGCGTCTGGATTGTATTGGCCAGCTCGGCCGTCTGGTCATTCAGACTGGTGGCGGCAAGACCGTACAACTAGCCGTGGCCGATCCCACTCAGATCGCTATCAGCGGTGGTGAGCAGGCCTTGGCCTGTGGCCCGCAGAAGCCTGCACGCCAGGTGGTCGTGCAGTACAACCCCAAGCTCGATCCGAAGCTGCACACCGCCGGCGTCGTCACATCCATCGAATTCCATTGAAGGCCGGTCTAAAGCATTTCATCTTCCGGATACTCGGCAAGGACCCGGAGGCGGTGGTGGTGACGTTTGCCACGGGCGACGCCGAGTTGGCGCGGCACATGTTCGCCGAAATCCAGTCGCTGGAGCCTGCGCGCCGCCACTTCCTGGTGAAACCGGAGGAATTTGAAGCGGCGTCGGCATGGGCCGCTTACCGGCAGCTTAGAAAGCGATTTCGCCGTTATCGAGTCGGCCTGGCGCCCGTGCTCTTCGAGAAGAACCCGAGGTATCGGCCGTTGCGGCGGGCGGCGTTTCTCCTCGCGCCCACTCGGATTCTGGCGTACAACCAGCGCTTGGAGCGGCATCACCTACGGCTGCGCACGGCGATCGCCTCGTCGCTGTTCCTGCGGGGTGTTCCGCTTGACCGCATCTTTCTGCGTCCGAAGTGGCTCGTTCCCTGGAAGAAGGACCGGTCGGTTTATCCATCGGAAATTCAGGAAATCGAGGGCCGTCCGATGTCGCCGCGACGCCGTCGAGTCGCGATCATCAGCCCATACTTTCCTTTCCCGTTATCCCATGGCGGCGCCGTTCGGATCTTCAATCTACTGCGCGAGATGTCGGACGAGTTCGATATCTTCCTGTTGGCCTTTCGCGATCAGGAGACAGCGGATGACTTACAGCCCGTCCTGAACCTTTGCGCGCGCATCATACTTGCTGCGAAACCGCGCTATCGGGAACCGCGCTGGTCAACTCTTTTGCCGCCCGAAGTGCATGAGTTCCGATCTCCAGCAATGCTCCAGGCTCTGGCTCGCATCCGCGCCGAAGACAAGATCGAGGCTGTCCAGGTGGAGTACACGATGCTGGCGCCTTATCCCGGCGATGTCCTGGTAGAGCACGACGTCACCTACGAACTATACCGGCAAGTGCGCGATCGCGGTCCGTCCACGCTGGCGCAACGTTGGGACTATTGGCGCTGGCGGCGATTCGAGCGGAAGTGGGTCCGGCGCTGTCCGCGAGTGGTGGTGATGTCCGAACGGGATCGCGCGCTCCTGAATCAGCCGAATGTCCGGGCAATTCCCAACGGAGTCGACCTGGACCGCTTCATGCCGGAAATCGAGCGCCCGGGTCAAAGGCTGCTCTTCATCGGGTCTTTCCGTCATTTTCCTAACGTTGTAGCCTATCGCTTCTTCACTGAACAGGTTTGGCCGCGCCTTCGCGACGCAATGCCCGGCCTCACCTTCACGGTGGTCGCCGGACCGGACCCCGCACTGTACTGGCGCCAGCACACCGGGTTGCTGTCCATTCCCGCTGACGACCGCATCTGCCTCCTTGAGTTTGTTGCCGATGTTCGGCCGCTCTACGTCGAGGCCAATCTGGCACTGGTGCCGACGTTGGTTTCGGCCGGCACCAACCTGAAAGTACTGGAAGCTATGGCGATGCAGCGCGCCGTTGTGTCGACGTCTTCGGGCTGCGCGGGTCTCGGCCTGGAGCACGGGTCCAATGTGTGGATCGCCGACCAGCCGGAAGCCTTCGCGGGCGCGATTCAAACGTTGCTGAAAGACACTGAATTGCGTCACACGATCGCCCTGTCCGGCCGCGACCACGTGGAGCGCCACTTCGGATGGAAGGCCATCGGAGCCCAACAGCGCACTCTGCTTCTGGAGTTGATGCCAGCGCGGGTCCGCATCCGCGTGGCGGGCGAAAGCGACCTGGCGCAAATTACCGCGATTCAGGAGACGGCTCCGGAATCCTCGCAATGGCTTCCTCAAGACTATCTGGCCTTCGATTGCCGCGTCGCGATGCTGGATGGCCGCCTATCCGGCTTCCTGGTCTCGCGCCAGGTGGCCGGCGGAGAGCGGGAGATCCTGAATATCGCCGTTCATCCCGAATTTCGCCGGCTCGGAATCGCCACCGAACTGCTCCGGGCCGAGATCGCCCGTTGCCCGGGGAGCCACTTCCTGGAGGTCCGCGAGTCCAATGCAGCGGCTCGCCGTCTCTACGAACGCCTAGGCTTCCAGCCGATCGGAGAGCGCCCCGGGTACTATGAGAATCCACCCGAAACGGGGATTGTCATGAGATTTTTTTCATGATACTGTCACATATGCGGGAGCCTTTCGGTGACTCTCGCCGGACGAATGTTTACGGACTCACTACGTACCCACCGAGCGATTCAATCCCACCAACTCGGCGCGGCACCCCCACAAGGAGGCAGTACCCTGATGGAGAACAGCCTAGAAGAACTCAAGGCGCACCTGATGAAGACGGATGATGCGTTCCGCCATCTGGCTGAGCAGCATGCTCAGTATCATGAGCAGTTGGAAGCTTTGGAAGCCAAGTCGCACCTCACTCCCGAAGAAGAAGTTGAGGAGCATCGGCTGAAGAAGCTGAAGCTGAATCTGAAAGACCAGATGAACGGAATCATCAGCAAACACCGGGCGCAGCACGTCGCCTGACAATCTGGTGCGCGAAGTAGAATCGAGACCCGATCCGGAGCTTCCGGGTCGGGTTTTCATTTTAGGGTTCTAATTTTCCGCGGGATGCTTCTTCAGAAACTCGCGTGTGCGCTCCACTGCCGCCATCAGTTTCTCATAGGAATTAGCGATGCTGAAGCGCAGATAGCCGTCGCCGTAAGCGCCGAAGGCGGTTCCGCTCAGGCAGGCGACGCCGGCTTCTTGCAGCAGCGCGTCGGCCAGATCCTTGGACTTCCAGCCTGTGCCGGTGATGTTCGGAAACGCATAGAAAGCTCCACCCGGAATGGCGCAACGAAATCCCGGCAGCGTGTTCAGGCCCGCGCAGAAGGCGTCTCGACGCTTGCGGAACTCAGCCACCATTTTGTCGACGTCGCCTTGGGGGCCGTTGAGCGCCGCAATGCCGGCGCGCTGCGTGAAGCTGGCGGTGCAGGAGTTCGAATTCACCATCAGCTTGTTGATGGGATCGACGAGCCATTGCGGGAAAACACCGTAGCCCATGCGCCATCCGGTCATCGCGTAGGTCTTCGAGAACCCGTCCAGGATGATGGTCTTCTCCAACATCCCTGGCAGCGACGCGATGGACAGCGGCGCCTCCTCGAAATAGATGCGCGTGTAAATCTCGTCCGACAGCACCATCAGGTCGCGATCGCGCACCAGGTCAGCGATCGTGCGCACATCCGCCGCCGGAATGACGCCGCCCGTGGGGTTGTGCGGCGAATTCAGGATCAGCATCTTCGTCTTGGGCGACAGCGAATCCTTCAGCACGTTCAAGTCGAACGAAAAGCCGCGATCCTCCACCAGAGGAATCGGCACCGGCTTGGCGCCCAGGAAATTGATCATCGACTCGTAGATGGGGAAACCGGGATTGGGGTAAATCACTTCATCGCCCGGCTCCAGCAACGCGATCATCGGGAAAAAAATGATCGGTTTTCCGCCGGGCACCACGCAGACGTTCTCCGCGCGCGCAGGGATCCCGCCATGCGTGCGGCATATGTACGACGCGATGGCTTCCCGCAGTTCCGGCAGGCCTTGGGTCGGGCCATAGTGCGTCCAGCCCTGATCCAGCGCCTGCTTGCCGGCTTCCACGATATGGCGCGGCGTGTCAAAATCCGGCTCGCCAATTTCCAGGTGAATGATGTCGTGCCCCTTGGCTTCCAACGCGCGGGCGCGCACCAGTACTTCGAAGGCAGTCTCCGTGCCTATGCGGCTCATCCGCTCAGCTAGTTTCATGGTTGTTTTCGAAAGAAAGGAACGCTATTGCGGAACTCGGCGAAAGCCACGCGATCGCCGATGTGGGCTCGCTCGCCTTCGATGCGTCCTGTGATGCGGCGGCCGCTGTCGAGTTGAACGATCGCCAGTTGATAGGGGACGTCGTTGACGTAAGCTTCCGGAGGCGAGTAGACCACCGTCTCAGTATAGACCGTGCCGGAACCGAGCTGATTCGCTGCTGCGCTGCTCATGCAGCCCCCAGGACGGTGACTACGCTGGTGGCGCCGGATCCGCCGAGATTCTGCGCCAGGCCCAACTTGTTTCGGACGATTTGCCGCTCGCTGGCCTCGCCACGAATCTGCTGCACCACGTCGCAAATCTGGCCGACGCCCGTGGCGCCCACGGGATGGCCCTTCGACTTCAGTCCGCCGCTGGTATTGATAGGACGTTCGCCGTTCAGACACGTGCGACCGGCCAGCGTGTACGGCCCGCCTTCGCCCTTCTTCACGAAGCCCAGGTCTTCGATGGCTACGATCTCCGCGATGGTGAAGCAGTCGTGCACTTCGGCAAACTGAATGTCCTCCGGCTTGACGCCCGCCATCTGGTACGCCTTGGCTGCCGATTTCTTCACCGCCTCGAAGGTTGTGATGTCGTCCTTTTCATCCAGAGCGACGTGATCCGATGCCTGCGCGATACCCAGCACGCGGGCCGGCTTGTCGGTGAACTCGGATGCGCGCTCGAAGGGCACGATCAACACGGCCGCTGCGCCGTCGCTGATCAGCGAGCAATCGTAGACCGTCAGCGGCTCTGAGATCGGCTTGCCGTTTAGCGCCTGCTCCATGGTGATCACTTTGCGCATGTGTGCCAGAGGATTCTTCGCGCCGTTTTGGTGATTCTTGACTGCCACCGCGGCCAAATGCTCGCGCGTGGTTCCGTACTGAAACATGTGCCGCCGCGCGATCATCGCGAACAGGGCCGGGAAGGTGGCGCCCGCGCGCACTTCACCGCAGAGGTCGCCTGCGCCGGCCAGAATCTCGGTGACTTTGGGCGTCGACTGCGACGTCATCTTCTCGACGCCGCCCACCAGAAGGACGTCGTACAGTCCGGCAGCGACTGCGGAAACAGCATGGAAGAACGCCGATCCGCTGGACGCGCAGGCCGCTTCGAAGCGGGTCGCGGGAACCCCGGTGATTCCGATGCCCTCAGCAATGTACGGCGCCAGGTGATTCTGCCCCGTGAATCCAGGCCCGGCGAAGTTGCCCAGATAAAATGCCTCTACCTGGGAAGGTTTCGCATGGCCGTTCTCCAGAGCTTTCTGGCCGGCTTCCACGGCGAGCGAACGAAGATCGCGATCCGGAAATGCGCCAAACGCAGTTTTCCCAATGCCGACGACGGCGACTTGTCTCATGCTTTCAGCATAACCGCTGCCCGCGCCGGCATGCTGAGCACGCTGTGCAGAACACGCGCCATTGCGGCGGATGACGCGCCTTCGCCAGTTTTCGCCCGCCACGCCACGAATCCATCGGGACGCACCAGGACGGCCCCCGCTGGGGTGATGCCATAGGCGTCACAGAAAGCTGCGTCCGCGATGCGATGTACGTCGATATCCATGCTAGCGTCGCGGAATGCTTCGGAGGCGGCGTCGCACCAGGCTTGGCCTTCGGCGGTCAACAGAACGAAGTTGCGGCCGAACAGATCGAGCGTCGAGATCCTTCGGCCGCTATGTCCAATAAACAAGTGCGGTGCTCGCCGCCCCGGCCGGCCTTTCGATTCGCGCGGGTTTTCGTGCTCGCGGCCGGCGTCATCGTTTTCCGGAATCACGGCCGTTGAGTGATAGCAGTAACCCAGCTCGATGTTGAGATCATTCTCCGGTTTCTGCATCCCGCTGGTTCCGAGATACTGCGCCGAGCGGACCACGTATCGCGTATAAGCCTGCTCGACTGTGAACGCCGAAGCCGGCCTCCGCTCTGGTTCGTAGGTGGCAAGCAACTCCGGGCCCGCGATCCCCTTCAACACCAGCGCGAGCTTCCAGGCAAGATTGTGGGCATCGGCGATTCCGGTATTTCCTCCGAATCCGCCGTATGGCGGCATCACGTGAGCCGCGTCGCCAGCTAGAAAAATGCGCCCTTGCTGGAAGCGCTCGGCCACGTCTGCCTGCGACTCCCAGTGCATGACGTTATCGATCTCAACCGGCACGCTCGCGTCACCCAGCGCCATGTGCACCAGCTCCAGGCAGCGCTTCTCATCGAGGCCCGTCGTGACGTCTGTCTGCGGATGATTGGCGTCGCCCAGCGTGTTCACGGCGAGGAAGCCACTCTTGAACGGCTTCTCGATGCGGAAAAAGCCGCGCAGGTCCGGATGGACAATCAGGATGATGCTCAAGTTGCGCCCGCGCAGCAGCGGATTGACGTCCGCCCGGAAGTAAATGGTGGCGCTTCTTGAAAAGACGCCGTGCCCCAACATGCGGATTCCCAGTTGCTCCCGGACGCGGCTGCGGCTGCCGTCCGCTGCCACCATATAACGCGCGCGGACGGTGGACTGCTTGCCTGTATCGCGATCTCGAATCACGGCCGTGACACCATCCGCGTCCTGCTCAAACGAAATCATCTCTGTGCCGAAACGCAACTGCACGCCCAGTTCTTGCGCTTTCGCCTGCAGCAACGGCTCCAGCAGCTTCTGCGTGATGAACACGCGCACCGTGGGACTGACGTCGCGGATGCCTTCGTTCAGGTTGGGAATATAGTACGCGATTTCCTTGCCCGCCAGCGTTTCGGCCGACATCACCGCACCGTCCTGGTCGAATTGCTCGCCGGACTTCTGCGTCACGATCTGCTCGACACCCACCGTGCGAAAGATCTCCATGCTGCGCTGGTTGATCAGCGCCGCGCGCGGATGGATCGCGGTGCCGCGATGGTGCTCTACCGTGAGTGCGGAGATTCCGTGGTGAGCCAGAAGGAGCGCGGTGGACATTCCCACCAGGCTGCCTCCCACAATGAGGACAGGGGTCTCGATGTCGAACGTGGACATGACGAGCCGTAGTCTATCAAAGCACCGGCCCGGAAGTCTGGAATTGGCTTAGTTCGCGGTCTTTTGGTCTTTGGTCTGGGCCATCAGCTTGCGGAACAGGGCGACCGTATCGTCGTGCTCCACCCAGCCGCCCGGACCGATGTGCATGCCCTCGGCCATGTTGATGGGCGTGCGGCCTTCTTTGTTCTTCACGTCCATCTTCGCGCCGTGGTCCACCAGGAACTGCACCACTTCGTTCGCACCGCGGAACGACGCGCCGTGCAGCGCCGTGTAGCCTTCATCGTTCACTGCGTTCACGTCGCCGCCCCATTGAAGGCAGAGTTTCAAGGCTTCCGGTGCGTCGGCCTGTGAGCCGTGGCTTTGCCCGTCGGACCAGCCCACGCCCGCTGCAACCATCAGCGGTGTGGTGTGATCCTTGGCGGCGATGAGCGGATCGGCGCCGTGATCCACCAACAGCTTCATCACCGTGACGTCGTCGGATTGCGCTGCGCGCCAGAACGGCGTCGCACCGACCTGGTTCGCCCAACGGCCATCGAACGACGGCTGTCCGCGCAGGGGAATCTTCTTGGTCAGCCGCGCATTCGGATTCGCGCCGTGATCCAGCAACGCTTTGATGAGGTCCAATTCGCTCAGCGTGTCCTTCTCGGGCGGCGCCGGACGTGTGGACCATTCCAGGTTCCGCATGTCGACGGCGGCGTACAGCGGTGCACGTCCCTTGTCGTCGGCAAGATTCGGATTCGCGCCATGCTCCAGCAGGAATTTCGCCAGCGCGTAATGGCCATTCACGATCGCTACCAGCACGGGGCTGCTGCCATCTGCGGACGTGTCGTTCACATCCGCGTGCGCGTCCAGCAGAATGCGCGCGGAATCCAAATCGTCCTGCCGGGCCGCATAGAGCAGCGGCGTCATCCCACCCGCCGGGAACGGCGCGGAGAAGATCAATTGAAACGGCGAAGGCGGCGGAATCTTGTTGGTGCGGGCGTTCACATCCGCTTTATGGTCGATCAAAACTTGGGCCGCCGCGGCATTCTTTTCGGCCGCTGCCCACATCAGCGCCGTCTGGCCCTCCAGGTTGGTCTTGTCGACCTGCGCGCCGTGATCGAGCAGCACCTTCAAAGCGTCCACTTTACCCGTGCGCGCCGCGACCATCAACACCGTGTCGCCCTTCTCCGAGATCACCCCGTTCGGGTCGTCACCGGCCTTCAGCAGCGTCTCGATCATCGGAGCGCTGCCGTTCATCGCGGCCAACAAAAGCGGAGTAGCGCCAAAACGGTTCGCGGCTTTTACGTTTGCGCCCGCTCGGATCAGCAAATCGGCCATTTCCTGGTTGTTCCAGCGGGCCGCCCAATGGAGTGCCGTAGTGCCGTCCGTTTGAGCGGCGTTGACGTCTGCATGCAGCTTGAGCAGTGAGCGAACCTTCGCGAGGTCGCGATCCATCGCGGCATCGGCGAGTTTGGAGTCCGGAACGGTGGCGGCAAAGCCAGCCGCCGCTACCAGTACCGCCATCCAGATCCTGTTTGCCCGTTTCAGCATTATGCTGCTCGCCTCCTTGATTTTTAAGGGCTTTGAAGCGCTGCGTCCTCGCGGCCCGCCTCCCGGCCGCTTCGGCCCATAGACATAATCCTATTGCAACACAGCGGGCGTTGGCAATACAATTGACAGAGTGAACCCTGTTGCTTGGCTAAGGCCGGTTCCTGCCGCTGCGGTGGGCCTATTTGCTTTTCTGCATGCAGCTCCTGGCCACGCGCAGACGGTCTCGCCCCAACGCGCACTGATCAATCAGTATTGCGTCGTCTGTCATAACCAAAAAGCCAAGACCGCCGGCCTGATGCTGGACCGCCTGGACATCAATAATGTCGCGGACCACGCCGAAACCTGGGAAAAGGTGGTGCGCAAGCTCCGCGTTGGCGCGATGCCTCCCCAGGGCATGCCGCGTCCGGACCGCGCCACGATGGATTCGCTCGCCAGCTGGCTGGAAAATTCGCTGGATCGCGCCGCCGCCGCGCATGAAAATCCCGGCCGCCCGGTCCTGCACCGCCTGAACCGTACCGAGTACGGCAACGCGATCCGCGACCTGCTGGCGCTGAACGTCGACGTGTCGGATCTTCTGCCGACCGACGATTCCAGCTTCGGTTTTGACAACATCGGCAGCGTGCTGGGTGTTTCGCCGGCGCTGCTCGAGCGCTATCTATCCGCCGCCGGAAAGATCAGCCGCCTGGCCGTCGGCGATCCGAAGACCGACCCGATCGTCGACACCTACCGCGTCCGCGCCGACGTCACGCAGAACGAGCACCTGGAAGGCCTGCCGCTCGGCTCGCGCGGCGGCGTGCTGATTCATCACAACTTCCCGTTGGAAGGCGACTACGTCATCAAGGTGAAGCTGCTGAAATCCACCGTGGACCTGCTGTGGGGTAACAACGCGCAGGACGAACTGATGGACGTCGCCTTGAACGGCGTGCGCGTCGCCACTCTGGCCATCAATCCTGCCAAAAAGGCAGATCCCAAGCCCGCGCTAACAGGCAAGGTAAAGCAAGACGGCTTCGATCCGTCAGCTGCAACCAAGCTCAGCATGTCGCAGCCGAAGGACAACGTAGAGGCGCGCGTGCACGCCAAAGCGGGCCCTCAAACCGTTGAAGTTTCCTTTGTTCAGCGCAGCTATGGGCCGACGCAGGATTTGCTGGAGCCATTCGAGCGCAGCACCATCGATCCCAGCGACCCCAAGGGACTGCCGCACGTGCTAAGCGTCGCCATCAGCGGGCCGTTCAATGCGGAGGGCGCCGGCCAGACGCCCAGCCGGGAGCGAATCTTCATTTGCCATCCCGCGAGCACGCGCGATGAGCTTCCGTGCGGAAAGAAAATCATCTCCACGCTCGCCAGGCGTGCTTACCGCCGCCCGGTGACCGACACGGACATGGAAACGCTGCTGGGCTTCTATCAGCAGGGCCGTAACAAGGGCAGTTTCGAGAGCGGCATCGAGATGGCGCTGCACCGCATTCTCTCGGATCCGCAGTTCATCTATCGCTTCGAGCGCGACCCGGCCAATGTCCCGCCGGACACGATGTATCACGTCAGCGATATCGAATTGGCGTCGCGCCTTTCGTTCTTCCTCTGGAGCAGCATTCCCGATGACGAGCTGTTGAACCTGGCCGCGCGCGGAAAGCTGAAGGATCCCGTGGTGCTGGAACACCAGGTGCGCCGCATGCTAGCTGATCCTCGCGCCGATGCGCTGGTCACTAATTTCGCCGACCAGTGGCTGTACCTGCGCAATCTCCGCGGCGTCGCGCCGGACCTGGAAGAGTTCCCCAACTTCGACGACAATCTGCGCCAGGCCTTCAAGCGCGAGACCGAGCTTTTCTTTGGCAGCATGATCCAGGGAGACCGCGATATGCTGAATCTGCTGAACGCCGATTACACGTTCGTCAATGAGCGCCTGGCTAAGCACTACGGCATCCCGAACGTCTACGGCAGCCAGTTCCGCCGCATTTCGCTTCCTGAAGACAGCCCGCGCCGCGGATTGCTGGGCCAAGGCAGCATCCTGACCGTCACATCCATCGCCACGCGCACTTCGCCCGTGCAGCGCGGAAAATTTCTGCTGGAAAACATCATTGGCACGCCGCCCAATCCGCCGCCGGCGAACGTTCCGCCACTCAAGGAAAACAAGGCGGGCGCGAAAGCACTTTCCGTACGCCAGCTCATGGAAGCGCACCGCAAGTATGAGCCGTGCGCGAGCTGCCACAAGCAGCTTGACCCGTTGGGCTTCGCACTCGACAATTTCAATGCGGTTGGCGCGTGGCGCACGGTCAGCGAATCGGGTGATCCGATCGACGCCTCGGGCGTGCTGGCCGACGGAACCAAGATCGACGGCCCCGCCAGTCTGCGCGAAGCTTTGCTGAGCCGGCCCAACGTGTTCGTCGGAACTCTGACCGAAAAGCTCATGACCTACGCTCTGGGCCGCGGCTTGGAATATTACGATATGCCGGCCGTGCGCGCGGTTGTGCATCGTGCCGAAAAGAATAACTACAAGTTTTCATTGTTGATTTTAGGAATCGTGAACAGTGTGCCGTTCGAGATGCGCCGGTCCCAACCCGGCGAAAGCGCCGCCGCGGCTAACGCGGTAGCCGATATCAGGAGGCCGAAGCAATGATCGTCACGAAGAAACATTTGCCCCGCCGGACGTTCTTACGCGGCCTGATGGGTACCACCATCGCTCTGCCGTTGCTGGACTCCATGGTCCCGGCGCTCACCGCGGCCACCAAGACGGCCGCCAATCCCAAGCCCCGCATGGGCTTCGTCTACGTACCGCATGGCGCTGTGATGGACAAATGGACACCGGCCACCGAAGGCGCCAACTTCGAATTCACGCCCATCTTGAAGCCATTGGAGCCGTTTCGCGACCGTTTGCTGGTGGTGAGTGGACTGGCCAACAAGGCCGCGGAGTCGCAAGGCGACGGCGGCGGCGACCACGCCCGCAGCGCTCCCTCGTATCTGAGCGGCGTCCATCCGCTGCGCACCGAAGGCGAGGATATCCGCGCCGGCATGACGATCGACCAGATCGCCGCGCGCCACATTAGTCAGGACACTCCGCTGCCCTCGCTGGAGCTGGGCATTGAAGACACGGGTCTCGTGGGCGTCTGCGACGTCGGCTACAGTTGCGCCTACATGAACTCGATCGCCTGGCGCACCGCCACCGAGTCCCTGCCCATGGAAATCAACCCGCGCGTGGTATTCGAGCGCCTGTTCGGCGACGGCAGCAACGCCGCCGAGCGCCTGGAGCGCAAACAGGAAGACCACAGCATCCTGGATTCGATCACCGGCGAAGTGGCGCATTTGCAAACTGGCCTCGGCACGCGCGATCGCTCTCGCGTGGCGGACTATCTGGACAACATCCGCGAGATCGAGCGCCGCATTCAGATGGCCGAGAAGCGCGCCGCCTCTTCGGTGAACGTGCCGGAAACGCCCATCGGGGTGCCGGAGTCATTCGACGAGCACGCTAAGTTGATGTTCGAGCTGCAGGTGCTGGCCTATCAGGCCGAAATCACGCGCATCTCGACCTTCATGATCGCGCGCGACCTGAGCCAGCGAACCTTCCCGCAGATCGGCGTGCCCGAGCCGCACCATTCGGTTTCGCATCACGGCAACAATCCGGTCATGATTGCGAAGCTGGAGAAAATCAATAACTATCACGCCACCCTGTTCGGCTACTTCCTCAACAGGCTGCGCGCGACGCCCGATGGCGACGGCAACCTGCTGGATCACTCCATCATCATGTATGGCAGCTCGATGAGCAATCCGAACGAGCATAACCATTTCCCGCTACCGCTGCTGGTGGCCGGAGGCGCTTGCGGCCGTCTGCAGGGCAATCGCCACCTGAAATTCCCCGAACGGACGTCGATGGCGAACCTGCTGCTCGCCCTGCTGGACAAAGCCGGCGTCGAGCAGAACAAGCTCGGCGACAGCACGGGCATGCTGACCATTTGAGTGCATAACCGGGCGGCGGACGCTGAAAGCGCAACCGGGCGTTACAATTGAAGCGCTATGGCCACAATCCTCGGCGCTGTCGCCACCTCCCACACGCCCGCCATCGGTTTCGCGCTGGACCGCCAGAAGCAAAACGATCCCGTGTGGGCTCCCATTTTCGAAGGCTACGAGCCGGTGCGGAGATGGCTCGCGGAAAAGAAACCCGACGTGCTCTTTCTCACCTTCAACGACCACGTCACTTCGTTCTTTTTCGATCACTATTCACACTTCGCGCTGGGCATCGGCGAATCGTTTCCCGTTGCTGACGAGGGCGGCGGACCTCGTGCTCTGCCCCCCATCCGCAGCCACACGGGTCTCGCGCACCACATCGCCCAGGCGCTCGTAGCGGACGAATTCGACCTCTCCTTCTTTCAGGACAAAGCGCTGGACCATGGCTGCTTCTCGCCGCTTTCCATGCTCCTGCCTCACAACGGGGAGTGGGCCGCCAAAGTCATTCCTTTGCAAATTGGCGTGCTGCAGTTTCCGATTCCTTCGGCGCGGCGCTGCTTCAAGCTGGGTCAATCGCTGCGGCGCGCGATCGAAAGCTATCCGGAAGATCTGAAGGTCGTGCTCGTCGCCACCGGCGGTCTCTCGCATCAGGTGCATGGCGAGCGCGCCGGCTTCAACAACACGCCCTGGGACATGCAGTTTCTGGAGCTTTTCGAGAAGGACCCCGAGAAGCTTGCCGAACTAACCATCGCCGATTACGCGCGGCTGGGCGGCGTGGAAGGCGCTGAGGTGATCATGTGGCTGATCGCGCGCGGCGCGCTGTCCGCCAACGTGCGCAAGATCCATCAAAGTTACTACCTCCCCACCATGACCGCGATCGCCACCGCCATCTACGAGAACGAATCGGTGGAGCCGATGGCGGAGACCAATACCTGCTATCGCGAGCACATCGCGCACGAACTGGCGGGCATCGAGAAGCTGGAAGGCAGCTATCCGTTCACCGTCCAAACCAGCGTCAAGGCCTATCGGCTGAACAAATTTCTGCACAGCTTAGTTGAACCCGGCTTCCGCCGCCGGTTCCTCGAAGACCAGGATCAACTGTTCGAAGAGCACGGACTCACAACCGAAGAGCGGGACATGGTGCGCCGCCGCGATTGGCGCGCGCTGATCCATTACGGTGTCATCTTTTTCATGCTGGAGAAGTTTGGCGCCGTTGTGGGCACTTCCAACATGCACATTTACGCCGCCATGCGCGGTCAAACATTGGAGGAGTTCCAGCAGACCCGCAATGCGCCAGGTGCTTTGTATTCGGTTGCGGGAACTGATGCGAAGCAGTTCAGTTGGGACAAGCGGTAACCATTCGATGGCCGCCGAAAGTCAGATCGTATCCAGGGATATTCCGCCGCCCGAGCCGCACCTCACGCCCGCGGAGATGATCGCCCGCGCCGAGGCCATGCAGCCGATGTTGCGCGAGCGGCAGACCGAGTGTGAGCAGCTCGGCCAGCTCCCCGACGACACCCAGAAACTGTTCCTGGATGCGGGCTTTTACCGCATCCTCCAGCCGCGCCGCTTCGGCGGCTACGAGTTCGATCTCCCGGATTTCCTGCGCATCATGACGGCCGTCTCGCGCGGCTGCTCGGAAAGCGGCTGGGTGCTGGCGCTGACCTCCGGCCACACGGTGCTCGCGTCCATGCTGTCTGAAAATGCCCAGCGCGCGGCCTTCGGCCCAACCGGCGATTTCCGTGCACCCGGCGTCGGAATGCCCGGCGGCACGGGGTTTCCCGTCGAGAGCGGCTACAGGGTGAAAGGCGCCTGGGATTATGCCTCCGGCTGCGATCTTGCCACCCACTTCTTCGGCTCCACGATGGTGCACGATCCCGAAACTAAAGCCCCGCTCGGCAACTCCTGGTTCCTGTTCGATCGCAGCCAATACCGCATCGTAGATAACTGGAACGTGATTGGGATGCAGGGCACTGGTTCGCGCCGCGTGGTCATCGAAGAAACGTTCGTCCCCGAGAATCGCGCGCTGTGGTTTCTCGACGCACAATGGCAGCCCGTACGCGATCAGCCCGGCCACGCCGTGCATCCGAATCCGCTGTACCACGGCTGGATCTCGCCATTGCTGATCTCGGAAGTCGCCGCCGTCTCCGTGGGCGCGGCGCGCGGCGCGCTCGACATCTACGCCGAGATCCTGCGCAACAAGAAAACCAGCTTCCAGCCCGTCCAGCCGCGCTATCTCGAACAGGAATTCCAGCAGCACTTCGGCGAGGCGCAGGCGTGGGTCGACACCGCCGAAGCCGCCTTGCTCAAGATGGCCGAAGATTACATGGATTACGCGCGCCGCCACATGGACGAAGGCGCGCCGCTGACCGATGAGCTGGAGCGCCGCCTGATTCTGGTCGAGCAGCAAGTCATCCGCCTGGCTTGGGACGCGGTGGAGCTGATGTTCCGGACTTCTGGCACTTCAGCCGCCAACAAGGCCGCGCCGCTCGGCCGCGCCCTGCGCAATCTCGCCGTCATCCGCACCCACGTCACGCTGCAGACGGACCACACCTCCACCAACGCCGGCCGCATGCACTTCGGCCTGCCGAGTCTGAGCCGATTCTAGCTCCAAAGACGTCGATGACTTTTGGCGGACTTCTCTTCAGGCTTGCACTTGGATACGGGTGCGGCCTGCTGCTTGGTCCGCTCATCGGGCGTTACTACTCGCGCCCGGGAGATGTGTCAGTTCGCGGAGGCATTGCCGGAGGGCTTGGAGCGACCGTGCCGTATGTCCTGCTGAATTCCGTCTGGGTAGCCGGGTCCTCGCATTTCGTATTAACCCGACACGAGAATTGGACGACATTTGCGATTTCGCTTGTCGTCGCGGAGGGATGCGCAGCATCGGTGTCGCCCGCAATGGCAAGCAACTGGCCGCCGACATTGCCGTAGCCTCGCTCGCCGACCTCCCGCCCGACTGCTTCACTCGACTGCTGCCGCCGCCCTGACTTCCTGCTTCCTCGAACGCCGCATCCACGGACGCACGACGCGATTCCACCACATCAAAATTGCGCTCGTGAACAGCACCGCTGGCGCCAGCCCCAGGATCACCCAAAGCGTCTTCACTCCCCACCCGGCGAAGTTGCCGTAGTGCGCATACGAAAACCCGCGCAGAATTTGTCCGCCCACCGTCACGACGCGACGCCCATGCACAAACTGCGGCCCCGCCGGCGCCAGCGGAGTGAACCAGCCGATCACCGCCCGAAACGGATCGGGAAACACGAAGTAGCCGCCCGTCAGCCCCCACATCAGCAGAAACAGAAAGGTCCAAAACCCCACCGCGCGATGCAGATCGAAATTGAGCCGCTTCCATCCCACGCGCGTCTGAATCGTGAGAGCCCGCCGCCAATTCCCCGCGCTCGGCCACCACACGACCATGCCGCTCAAGCACAGCGCTGCCAGTAGAAAACCTCCAATCGCGTTCGCAGTCATGCCAGCCGCGCCCATCAACAGGCTGCCGTGCAGTTTCCCCAGCCACGACAGCCAAAAGTAGAACGACGCGCGATACGCGGCGGCGCCGGGCGTCTCCAGCCAGTCGTACAGATCGTTGCGAAACACGATCGCGCTGCCGCTCGCGCACACCACGACAACGTACGCGCCGAGGATCATCCCCGACCACAAATGAATCTGAAAAATCGCCTTCCTAACCCAGCTCTTCTGATTCAACGCTTCATGATAAGCCCCTGGCCGGTAGGAAGCGACAGCACGTCGAAGCCGAGCGATCGCGACAGGGCGTCAATCGCCTCCATCTGGCTCTCGTACCCATGAAACGCGTAGTCATCCAGCAACACCATCGCGCCCGGCGAGAGGCGCTCCCAAAAGTACTCCAGCGCGGCGCGCTCCGGATACGCGCAGTTCATATCGAGATGGAGAAACGCCACCTGAGCCGCATCCACGGACGGCAAAATCTCCGGAACCGCTCCCTGCAACACCACCGCGTTCGGCCATTCCGCGAAATTCGCGCGAATGCGATCGATATCCGTTACATATCCGCCCTTCGCGATCGCAGTCTCGACAATCTTCAGCCGCCCGCGCTGGACTTCCTCGCTGGAGAACTGCGACGTGACCGGCCCGGCGAAAGTGTCCACCAGGAAAAACCGCCGATCCAACGCGCCCCAATTCAGACATTGCATAATCGCCGAGCTGATGACTCCTGCGTTCACACCGCACTCAACGAAGTCTCCCGGCGCCCGTAGCGCGCTCGAGGCAGCCCACAACGCCACGTGCACCCGCCACTCAAAGTGCAGATCCACGCCATGGCCCGCCTCAACACCGCGTTGATAGGCGGCGCGGAACGCCGGGTCCTGACGAAAATGGTCATTATGGATCGTCGATAGCCCGTCTTCGGAGTAATTCTTGCGGGCATTGACGACTGAATAACCCGCGCGGCCCAGTACTTTCTTGATCCAAGCCTTCAGCATTCAGGAACCACTAATATAGCGGGAAGGTGCCCATACCCAACACCGGCCCGCGGATATCCATCGGACGATTCACCTGCAACATCTGCGGCGCCGCCAACTCGTCCTCTGACAGAACGGATGCGCGGGAAGGCGCCACCTGCGACGTCTGCCGCTCGTCCTTACTGATGCGATCCGTGGTGCTCGCTCTGTCGCGCGCCCTCTTCGGCATGGAACTGGCCTTGCCCGATTTCCCGGTTCTCAAAACCGTGCGCGGCCTCGGCCTCAGCGACTCCGACAGCTACGCCGGGCGCTTGGAAACCCGCTTCAATTACACCAACACGTTCTATCACCGGCCGCCCGCCTTCGACCTTGCACATCCCGACGAAACCGAGTTCGGCCGGTACGACTTCGTCATCTGCAGCGAAGTCCTCGAGCACGTCCAGGCTCCCGTGGATCGCGCCTTTCAAACACTGGCGCGGCTCCTGAAGCCGGCCGGCGTGCTGATCCTGACCGTCCCCTACGCATTTGCCGATGCCACCACAGAAAACTTCGCGATCCTCCATCAAACCGGCCTCGCGCAGATCGGCACCGCGACAGTTCTGGTGAATCGCTCAGAAACTGGGAAATACGAGGTCTACGACCAACTCGTCTTCCACGGCGGCCAGGGCGCGACCCTGGAGCTACGGACATTTTCCGAAGCAGATCTTCGTCAGAAGCTCATCGCATCCGGATTGCCCAACATCCGCTTCGACGCCACCGGCAGCCGGGAGTTTGGCGTCCTGTTCGCCGGCCCCAACTCCTTGCCGATCATCGCAGCGCGCGCACCGTTCTCTTTGGAGGCCGGCGCCATTCACGAACTCGTAGACGAATGGGCCGCCACCCGCCGCGTGCTTCAAGGCGTGAAGGATTCGCGCTGGCTCAAACTCGGCCGCCTGTTCGGCCTTGGCCCGAAAATCCGTTTGCCACACTGACATGCCCTCGGCGTGACGTCTTCCATCAGCCTTTCGCCTTCCGCAACCAGAGGTAACAGTGATTGCTCATAATCCCCGCCTGCGGCGACTTCAACAGCAGCAAGTCCACGTACCGGAACGGAAACAGGAGCCACCCTAGCACGATGTGCACCAAGCCGCGCCACGCGCGCCAGGGCAGCCACAGCTTCACGTACTCCAGGACAAACACCAACATGGTCGCGGTCGGTCCCGTTCGCCAGCCCTCCGCCACCACGTCCATTTCATCGCCCGCCAGGTCTTTCAGCCCGTCCAACGTGAAACGGCGATAATCCCGAGGATACTCATGAAAGGGGTGACAGAACGGCGTCACCAGATGCAGATGTCCGCCCGGCGCCAGCACCCGGCTCAGTTCCCGCATCACCAGGTCCGGATGACGCACATGCTCCAAGACAGCGTCGCACTCGATGCATTCGAACAGTCCGGAAGGAAACGGCAACTGCTCCGCGTCGGCCGCGACGTCGACGCCGGGAATCGGGAATAAATCGATGTTGACGTACCCTTGCGGATTCGCACCGCCGCCCCCTACGTACAGATTCCACCGGCCCAACGGGAAGTGCAGCGGCTCAGCGGGGTTCGGCAGAAACGGGTCCGGTGGCTTCAGAATTCGATACAGCCTGCTGAACAAACCGCGGGACTGCCGGCGCGCGTAAACCTCCTGCATTGGGCTGCCCGGCATTTCCATAGGTTAGCGAGCCTTCCCATGCGGGCGCACGCAACCGCGATATCATCGTCCAGTGAGGTTGCTCTCTCGCCTCAGCCTCCTGCTGTGCATTCTCGCGGTCGTTGCCTCGACCGCAAATTCCGCCGACTTCACAACCTATATCGGCGACGTCAACCAGTATCAAGTCGCGGCGCTGACGACGGATGCGGCCGGCAACACCTACGTGACCGGAGGGCGGGTCATCCAAATGCCCTCAGGCGCGACGCCAACCGACGTCTTCGTTACCAAGCTCGACCCAGCCGGCAACATCGTCTTCACCACGACCTTCGGGGGCAAAGGCAGCGACCAAGGGGCGGCCATCGCCGTCGACGCGGCGGGCAACATCTGGGTGGGCGGCTCGACTTCCTCCACTAATCTTCCTCTTCACGACGCATTGCAAGCCGATCCTGGGTTGGGCGCCACGGGATTTCTAGTCAAGCTGGCTTCGGATGGCACCGTGATTTATTCCTCGTACTTCGGGGGCGTCAAGGGCACCAGCAGCGTCAACGGCATTGCAATCGACCCTAGCGGCAATGTGTATCTCACGGGCACGACGAATTCGAGCGATTTCGCCACCACGCCCGGCCTGCCAACCGCCAGTGTGCGTCCCGGCCTGACCGCCATCTCCGGTGCATTCATTACCAAGCTGGACCCGAGCGGCGCGCACATCATCTACTCGGCCCTGCTGGCCGGCACCATGGTGGAATGCGAAAGCGGCAGCACCTGCTTCCTCTCGGACCGCAGTACTCGCGGCGCCGGGATCGCGATCGACCAGGCTGGCGACGCCTTTATTGCCGGCTACAGCAACACCACCGATCTGCCCGTCGCGCCGGGAGGAATCTCCGGATACGGAGCCTTCGCCGCCAAGATCGACGCCGCCGGAAACCAGTTGGCCTATCTGACCTACCTTGGACCCGGCGCCGGATTTCTAACGTCTTACGGTCCTTCAGAGACCATCGGTGCCACAGCCATCGCTGCCGACGCCGCAGGCAACGCATTCGTCACCGGTTCCACCAACGATTCGATGCTTCCCACAACGGCCGGCGCTTTCCAAACGAAGCTCAACGCCGACGCAACCGAATATTACCCGCCTACCGACGCGTTCGCGGTCAAGCTGGATCCATCCGGCAAGCTGGCATGGGCGACCTACCTCGGCGGACCGGGCAACGATTCCGCGAATTCCGTGAGCGTCGACAACGCGGGCAATGTCTGGCTGGCGGGCAGCAACGCCGACGGCTTTCCTAGTCAGTCACGATTCGCGTCCGGCGCTGCCGGCGATTTCCTCGCCGAATTGAGTGCTGACGGCTCTACGCTTAGCTACACTGCAGAATTCGGAACGGGCGGCGCAGGGCAGGCCTTAACGATCGACTCCAGCGGAATTGCCCATATTGCAGGCTTCACCGGCCTCGTCTCCACCATCACTCCCAGCCAGCCTTCGACCCCTCGCATTCTCGGCATCGCCAACGCAGCTGCGGGCCAGGTCTCCGGTCGCATCGCGCCCGGTGAAGTGATCTCCATCTACGGCTTCGGCTTGGGCCCGACCACGTCCGTGAGCGCCGCGCCTGTAAACAATCCTTTTCCGGCTTCGCTCGGCGGAGTTCAGGTTCTCGTCAATGGATCCGCGATCCCGCTCTTGTATGTCTCGGCTTCCCAAATCAACGCGGAGATCCCCGCGCCTTTGTACGACGCGAGTGCCACGATCCGCATCATCAACGGCTCGGCCACGCTTCCCGATTTCCGCGCTTCCGTGGACGACTCTATCGCTGGCATTTTCCAGAATCCGGACGGTTCAGCCAAAGCCATCAACCAGGACAGCACGCTCAACAGCCCAACCAATCCAGCCAAAGCCGGCACTTACGTCGCCATTTGGACCACCGGATTCAGCCGATCAGGCGGACCGTCCGTGACGGGCACCGTCGCGACGGCCGCGAACAACTGGTGCAGCTACTGCCAGATCTCCGTCGGCACCGTGACAGAGACAGTGGCCTACGCGGGCGACGCCCCCGGGTTGATCGATGGGGTCATGCAGGTCAACTTCCTGGTCCCGCCGCAGTTCGCCCCAACTCAGGTGAGCGTAGATTTCGACGGCGGTTTCGCAACACTATATGTGTCCCCATAGCGCCGGGAAACCCTATACTATCCAGTGGGAGGAGCCGATTTGTACCTAGCGCCATTGAAAACTCTGCACGTTTTCATGGTTTTCACGTCAGCCTGTTATAGGCATGACACTGGCGCTACGCACATATGAGGCAGTCATGAGCGACCGGGGCCTGCCGTCCGATGTCGAGGCCGCGCTGCTGGCGTCCCAGGAGCAGCAGAACCGCTTCATTTCAGACAACTTACGTCGGATCTTCCTGCTCATTTATCGCATCGTCGGCAACGTCGCCGACGCCCAGGACCTCACCCAGGAAGCTTTCATCAAAGCCCTCCAGCGCCAGGATCAGCTCAAGGAACTGGACAAAGCCACGCACTGGCTGTCCCGGATCGCCAGCAACACCGCCATCGACTTCCTACGGCGCAACGGCAAGGTCAATTTCTGCGAGATTGACGCACTGGTCGAGCCTCTGCGGGAACCGTCGGAATCGCCCGAGCAGGTAATTCTGAGGTCCGAGCATCGCGCCTATCTGGAAGATGGACTGGCGGTATTGACCGAACGGGAGCGTACGGCGCTGCTCCTGCGCGACGTCGAAGGCCTTCCGGCTGAGGTAGTTGCCGAGCAGATGAACTGCTCCAAGGCCACAGTCAGGTCGCACATCGCCAACGCCCGCATCAAGCTGAAACGCTACATGGATCGCTCGCGCCGCACCGGAAAGAGGCCGTCATGAAGCATCCGGCCGAAACTCAACTGGCGCTGTTTGCGGGCTCGGATCTGGGCCGCTGGGAGCGCTGGCGTGTCCGGCGGCACGTTGCCGGCTGCGCGGCGTGCGCCGAAGAAGTCCAGGAATTGCGCGCCATCGGCTCCGATCTGCGCGAAGCCGCTGGGGAATTGCCGGAGCAATTTCCCAAAGAACTGAACTGGACGCGTCTCGCCGAAGAAATGTCGGCGAACATCCGCGTGGGCCTGGCCGCGGGCGAAGCCATTGCTCGCTTCGACCGGCCGGTTGCGTCCAGGAAGCTACGGCTCGGATGGCATGCGGCCATGGTGATCGCCGCGGCGTGCGCCATTTTCGCGGTGGCCTTCTGGTCCAGCCTTCCACCGCAGCAGGCCGAACACCTGATGGCGTCGCTGAGGCGCATTCGCGTGGAAAGGCTAGGCATGTTCGTTCACGGCGCGGCGCTGGCGCCGGACGAAGTCGTCCTCGAAGCATCCTCGTCGGGAATCGAGTTGAAGGAGAATGGCGCCGCGATGTCGCTGACGCATCCACATGCGGACGGCGGCACGGTCTCGGTCAGCCTGCAAGGCGAGGCCGGCGTGCGCTTCGTTGACGCCGACACCGGCCAGGTCACGACCAACAAGGTGTACTATGGCGAGCAGTAGGTTTCTCGCCGCCGCGATCGTCGCCGCCAGTATAAGCTACGCTGGAGTCCTTCCGAAAATCGATCTCCCCAAGGACTCGCCGGTGGCCGTGCTCGCCGCCGACTACGGCGATTCCAGTGAAACCGCGCGCGGCGGGGCGCTGCTGCTCGATCTGCATGCGGCTCTTTCGCTGCGCAATTCCAGCCAGCGCACCATCCACGGCATTACGCTCGCAGTCACGGCGCAGGATGTAACGCCGGGCGGCAGAGGTTCGGTGACAGTCACAAGTCTCGACGTCGCGCCCGGTGATACATTCCCGGTGCGCGTCGACCTGCGCCTGTTGCGTCCATTGCAGGCTTCGAGCGCACTGCCCGTTGTGATCAGCCTGGATGGCGTGCTGTTCGACGATCTCAGCTTTTACGGCCCCGACAAGCTCAGTTCCCATCGCACCATGGCGTTGGCCGAGCAGGAAGCGCGGCGCGACCGGAAGTATTTCAAGTCGCTTCTCGCCGAAGGCGGCCCCGACCGGCTACAGCGGCAAATGCTGGCGACGCTGACGCATGAAGCCGACCGCCCTAGCCTGGATGTCCAGGTGGTTCGCGGTGGCAGGGCCACCAACTTCGAGCCCGAACAACAGGTCCAGTTCGCGTTCTTGAACTTGCCGGACTCGCCCGTAGAACCGATGGATGGTATGGCCCGCATTGCCGGTAATGAAGCGCGTGCGCCGCGAATGGAAGTGCACAATCGCTCGGACCGCCCGGTCCGGTACATCGAGGTCGCGTGGATCTTGCGCGATCGCAGCGGCCGCGAGTTCCTGGCCGGCTCCGTTCCCGCCGACCTTCACCTGGCGCCCGGCCAACGCCAGCAGATCCTGGAAAACACCACGCTCAAGTTCCCGGGCCGTGGCGGCCAACCGCTTGCCATTGACGGCATGACCGGCTTCGTTTCGAGCGTCGAATTTTCCGACGGCAGCCTCTGGATCCCCAGCCGTGCCGATCTCGGCCAACAGCAGTTGCAAGGAGTCGTTGCCCCTTCGGCCGAGGAACAACGCCTGGCGCAAATCTATCGCAAACGGGGCCTTAAGGCACTCATCACGGAACTGAACAAGTTCTAGTACGGCGGCATTTCACTCTTTTCCCGCGCCATATCACACAGGGTGTCGAAGGGATTTTTCCTCAACTCCGTCTTTCTGTGCACTGATTCCACAGCACTTCTGGGTTCGTTTCGCCATCGGGCTTGCCAATTGCATACTCCGGGGGCATGAAGGACTTCCTGCGGAACACGGAACACTTGCTCCGCGTGGTGGTGCTCTTGGCTCTGGGTGTGGTCGCCTTCCTGGTGATCCGCGCGGCCGTCGTCCCCAAGAATTTTGGCGAATATGGGCACTTCCGGCCGGCCGCCTTGGGCGAGGTCCGCGCCCGCCCTGTCCGGTTCGCCGGGCACGGAACCTGCGAGGCCTGCCACACCGACGAGGCGTCGACCAAGAGCAAAGGTAAACACGCCAATGTCGCTTGCGAGGCTTGTCATGGCCCACTGGCAAGCCACGCCGAGGACCCCGTATCTGTCGTTCCCAAGCTGCCCGACGTGGCAACTCTGTGCGTGCGATGCCACGAAGCCAACGCCTCCAAACCCAAATCGTTCCCGCAAGTCGTTTCCGCCGACCATTCCGGCGGCGTGGTCTGTAACACATGCCACAAACCGCACGACCCGCTGGGAGGAGCCTAGCCATGGACAAGACACGGGACATGACACGGCGCGACCTGCTCGCCTGGTCGGGGAAATTCATTCTGTTGACTTCTGCAGCCGCGGCCGCCTGGGAGCATGTGCTGGCCGGGAATCCCGAAGCATCGCCAAATTACGATATGACCAAGCATTGGTGGGCGATGCTGATCGATCCCGGCAAGTGCATCGGCTGCGGCAATTGCGTGCGGGCGTGCGAGGCCGAGAACGACGTTCCGCCCGGTTTCTTCCGCACCTGGATCGAGCGCTATCACGTCGACGACTACGACCTGGAACATCCGCAAGTCGATTCGCCCAACGGCGGCCACGACGGCTTCCCCGACATCTATAAGGACGGTGGCAAGACTTTCTTCGTCCCCAAGCTGTGCAACCATTGTGCCGATTCTCCGTGCGTCCAGGTCTGCCCCGTGGGCGCTACGTTCGTCTCGCCGGATGGCGTTGTGCTGGTGGATGAAGAATACTGTCTCGGTTGCCGGTATTGCATTCAAGCCTGTCCCTACGGCTGCCGTTTCTTCAACCCCAGGAAGAACACCGCCGACAAGTGCACGCTTTGTTACCACCGCATCACGAAGGGTTTGACCACGGCGTGCTGCGAGGCGTGCCCCACGCAGGCGCGGGTGCTGGCTGATTTGAAGAATCCCAAAGACCCCATCCACGAGTTCTTGCGAACTCACAGCGTGCAGGTGCTCAAGCCGCAAATGGCCACCGGCGCCAAAGCGTTTTACGTGAACCTGGATGGGTCGGTTCGATAAGGAGCGAGACGCATGCTACATCTTCTGCCGGGCGTTGAAGGCTACATGTACCCGGATGAAATCGAGCTGCAATGGAGCATCCTGATTGTGTTGTACCCCTACATTACGGGACTGGTGGCCGGCGCGTTCATCCTGGCCTCGCTCGAGCGAGTGTTCAAAGTGGAAGAAGTGAAGCCCACCTACCGGCTGGCGCTGCTCACCGCGCTCGCGTTTCTGTTGGTGGCGCCGCTGCCGTTGCAGTTGCACCTGGGTCATCCCGAGCGATCGTTTGAGATGTATCTCACGCCACACCGCTCCTCGGCGATGGCGATGTTCGGCTTCGTATATTTGTGGTATTTGATGGTGGTCCTGCTGATGGAGATCTGGCTGGACTACCGCAAGGACATCGTTGCGTTTGCCGAGTCCAAGCGCGGCGCTACAGGTTGGATCTACCGGGTTCTGACCCTGGGCTCGCACAATGTCAGTCCGGCGGCGCTGCGCATCGACGATAAAGTCGGCTATTTCATTACAATGATCGGCATCCCCTCCGCGTTTCTGCTGCACGGGTATGTGGGCTTCATTTTCGGTTCGGTGAAGGCCAATCCCTGGTGGTCGAGCCCGCTGATGCCAGTGGTATTCATCTTCTCCGCCATGGTCTCCGGCATCGCGACGGTTCTGCTCCTGTATATGGTGGCGTCGAAGCTGCGCCGGACGCCGATCGACATGCGCTGCGTGGACACGATCGCGCGTTATCTGCTCTATACATTCATCATCGATTTTTCCCTGGAGATGCTGGACCTGGTCCACCGTATCTACGAAGCCGACGAATCGTTCCGGGCGCTGGACTTCATGGTGCATACTCGCCTGTACTTCTCGCAGATCGTTCTCCAGATTTTCCTGGGCACCCTGCTGCCGATCGCGCTGCTCGGATTAATGCAGTTATGGAAGCTGCGCGACGGCGCGCGCAAGGCGCTGTACGGCGTGGCCGGCTCGCTTACTTTGATTGGTATTTTCGCGATGCGTTGGAACGTAGTAATCGGCGGCCAACTCTTCTCGAAGAGCTTCCTGGGATATACGAGCTACAAGATGGGCTTCGCCACGCGCGAAGGATTGCTGCCGGCGATTGTGCTGACTCTGTTGCCGCTGCTGATCCTGTACGGTCTGGTGAAGCTGCTGCCACCGTGGCCCAAGCACGAGGCCGCGGCATGAGGAGGTCGCCATGGAAGGGCTTCCTACCGAGGAAGCAGCACACCAACTCGACTCGTTAGTCCAGGCCATCGAAGACTTGCGGCGCCGCGTGGAAGCTCTGGAGCGCCAGCCGCTTGTCGCGCGCGTGGAGTCTGAGCCCGTTCACCAGAGCTATGCACCCGCGCCCCTAGCCGCAGATCTCTCCTCGGGCCTGTTGGCCGGCCTGGGCCGCGTGCTCTTGGGCATTGCCGGCGCTTACCTGCTGCGCGCCATCACCGAAGCGAACCTGCTGCCCCATCTCGCCGGCACGCTCGCGGGCGCCTCATACGCCTGCGGCTGGTTGGTCGTGGCCCAGCGCGCCGGCGCTTCCAATCGATGGGCCGCGCCTCTGCAAGGGGCCGCAGCATCCGCCGTTCTGGGGCCACTATTGTGGGAAGCGACCCTCCGGTTCCACACCATCCCGCCTTCGACCGCAGCCGCCATCCTGGCGGTCTTCTTAATTCTGGGTCAGTTGCTAGCGTGGCGCCGCGGCTTGTCTTCGCTGGCTGGCATCGTGACATTGGCAGGTTCAGGGACCGCCATCGCATTGATCGTCGCCACACTCGACCCGCTGCCATTCGCTATCGCGCTGGCCGTGGCTGCTATTTCCGGAGAGTACGGAGCGTGCCGGGATCGCTTGTTGGCCACGAGCTGGATCGCCGCCCTCGCCGCGGACTTCTGCTTGTTCCTGCTGATTTACCTGATCACGCGGCCGAACGGACTTCCCGAGGGCTACGCGCCCGTGCCGGTTGCCGCGGTGATCTCAATCCTGTGGATCCTGCTGGCCGTGTATCTCGCTAGCACTTTGTTCCGCACACTGAGGCGCGAGCGCTGCATCGGCTGGTTCGATATCGGACAACTGGTCGCTTTGGCCGCGCTTGCGATCGGCACAGTGCTGCAGATCGCGCGCGCTCCGGTCGTGGCGGCTGCGGTCGGCGGAGGTTGTGTGCTCTCCGCGGCGGGGTTCTATGCGGTGGCGGGTTGGAGCCGGATGCGCCGGCCCGAGCGCAATGCCCACGCCTATGCAACGTTCGGGCTGCTGCTGGCGCTGCTCGGCTTCTGGTTACTGGCTACCGGTCTGACGCTTGCGGCGCTGTGGGCGGCCCTGGCTCTCGCGGCCACGGCAGTGGGCGAGCGTAAGCGCATAAACGTTTTGCGATTGCACGGCGCTCTCTATCTTGCGGCGTCGGCCGCGGCGTCGGGTCTGATGAACTGGTCGCCGCCGATTACTGCGGCGGTTCTGTTGGGAATCTCTGCCGCGTCCGCGTATTTGCTGGCTCTCTGGATGCGGCCGGCCGGCGCTCTGCCATGGCGTGACCGCGCGCCGGCACTCGCATCGGCCGGCCTGTTGTGCTGGAGCCTGGTGGGATTGGCAACCGGGTCCGCGGTGTTCTTGCACTTGTCCGCGGCGTTCACTGGCACGCTGCGCACCGTGGTGCTGTCAGCTATAGCGATCGCGCTGGCTTGGCTCGGATCGCGGCGCGGCCTGACCGAACTGGTCTGGCTTCTCTATCCCTGGATGACCTTCGGCGCCGCCAAGCTGTTGTTCGAAGATTTCGGCAGAGGACAGTCTGCGACGTTGTTCGTCTCGCTGCTGGTCTATGGCGCCGCCCTCATCGCGCTGCCGCGTCTGCTCCGCCGAGCCAAGCCCGCGGCGTCTGATCTATCCTGAAAAGGGTAGATTGCCGTGAACATCCGAAGTCTCTTTTTCATTCCGGTCGTACTGCTGATGCTGGCTCCAGCGGCGCCCGCGCAGCAGGCCGACGCGAACAAGCCGCTTCCGTCCATTGGAAACAACCGGCCGAAGCGCGACAAGGACACCAACACGCGGATCATCGAAGGCACCGTCCAGGACCCTTCCAGCAACCTCGTGTCTGAGGCAATCGTGCAGCTCAAGGACACCAAGACGGCCAAGATTGTCGATTTTGTCACCAAAAGCGACGGCAGGTTCGCTTTCCGCGACCTTCCGATGGACATCGACTACGAACTGGTGGCCAAGCACGGTGGCGCGACGACTCCGGTCAGGAAGGTGAGCGTTTACGACACGCGCAAGGACGTGGTGGTGAATCTGCAGCTATCGGCGGCCAAGGCCACGGTGAAGCGGTAAGCGCCCGCGTGAAATGGAGTACCTGTGGTACGAACTTACCGCACTTGACTTGCGAGCAGTGAAACTACGCCTGAATTAAATCTACGTCGGACCGCCCGGGCTGGGTTTGGAATTGGAGGCTATAGGGCACGGAAGAGCCAAACAAACTGTCATCCACGGTTCTAGGTACAGCCGAAGGATCACGACATGTTTGTCCCAAGACCAAGCGTTGGAGCTCCTCCGTGCCCAACAGGTTTGAACATATCAAAAGATGTACGCGGCAAAAACTAGGAGATACACTAGTTTGTATTCCATTTCACCGAACCAGCCGCATCCGGCCGAACGACTTCGACTTTCCGCCGTCCAAGGATGTCAGACCGCCCGGCCGCGTCTTGGGCGCGGTGCGGAACTCATAGCGGCTGATCTTCAGAGCAGTGCCCCGGGGTCCGCTTCGCAAGACCCTGCCTTGAACCATCAATTGCAGAGGACAATCGCCGTTCAGCAGATATGGCCACATCACGATCACATCAGCTGCACCGCCTACTGGAAGAACGTCTGTGGTTTGAAATAGAATCCCACCGCTGCTAATGTCCAGTACCTCTCCGTCGCCACTGGGCAAATTGGGCAGGAGATAGCGAAGTTTTAGGGAAAGTGGAAACCGGCGATTCGTTCGCCGCTCCATTTGATTCAACGCAAGCGCCTCCGATAACACGCAGGCCTCCAAAACTCATGGCTTAGGCAGATGTGCCGGCGTGTGGACGCAGCGGAGTCGGTCTCTTTCGCTCACCTCTCCGAGGGTTCCACCGGGTGCCACGTCCACATCCCCATTTTCCGCGATGTTAACAAAATTCTTTATCCACCTGGCACTAGGAAAACACCTAGCCTTTCAGCGATTTAAAGGCAAGGGTTCCATGTCTACCAGCCGTCCTGTTACTATCCGAAAAGCCATGAAATTCTTAGCAGTGATCTCGGTGATGCTCATCATCCTGGCTGGCGTCCCGGCCGTGACTTTGCTCCTGATGTCGTCGCATTCGGTGGTCAGCTTCTCTCCACAGCCCAAGGTGATCGGCATCGCCACGCCGGTGACAGTGAAGATTTCGAACCCGCATGGCGAGCGGCACATCACCGGGCTTCTCGAACAGAATGGCGTTCAAACCACCTTAAGTGAAACGCGCCAACCCGCCACCCGCTTTGGCTTCTGGCGCGCAGAGGAGCCGGATCAGGATTTCAAGTTCACGGCGGGCAAAAAGCTGGCGCCCAATCTCAAGGAAGGCCCGGCGCGTCTGATCGTCGAAGTGCAGTCCAACGATCTGCGCGGCTCGACCGACTCAGTTTCGGCGGACGTGAACGTGGTCCTGCGCCCCGCTTCAGTGTCCGCCGACGGCTTCCAGCACTACATCAACCAGGGCGGCTCGGAGATGGTTCTGATCACGCCGTCGGGCAGCTGGAGCGAGGCGGGCGTCCGCGTCGGCAACGACACATACACCAGCTTTCCGGTACCCGGCAACCCCAAGCAGCGGCTGGCGCTATTTGCCTATCCGTGGGACATGCCCATCGATAGGGTACCGCTGGTGTTCGCGAGGAACGAAGCGGGGACCGAGGCCAAAGCGGGCTTTTGGTTCAAAGTCTTCCCCAAGAAGTTCCGCATGCGCGACCTGACGATCGACGATCAGTTTTTGACCAAGGTGGTGAACCAGATCGATCCTGACGGCAGCGGCGATCTGCTGGCCCGCTTCCTGAAGATCAATGGCGAAATGCGGCGCAAGAACAACCAGACGCTGGCGGATTTGCGTTTGAAGACGGCGGATCATTTCCTCTGGACGGAATCCTTTCTGCAGTTGGCCAACTCCAAGGTGGAATCCGAATTCGCCGACGTGCGCAGCTACATCTACAAAGGCAAGAAGGTGGACCAGCAGGTGCATCTGGGCTTCGATCTGGCCGTCTCCGCGCACACGCCCGTGGTTGCCGCCAACGATGGCCGGGTGGTTTGGGCCGCGCCGCTCGGCATTTACGGCAATTGCATCGTAGTCGATCACGGCTGCGGCCTGCAATCGATTTACGGGCACTTGAGCGAAATCGCGGTGAAGGAGGGCGACGTCGTGAAGCGCGGCCAGGAAATGGGCAAGAGCGGGTCGACCGGTTTAGCCGGCGGCGATCATCTGCACTTCTCCATGCAGGTGGGCGGCGTGGAAGTGAATCCGGTGGAGTGGTGGGACGCGCACTGGCTCAAGGATCACATCCAGGACCGGCTCCAGGCCAAGTAGCGCGCCGCGAATTTAGTGCTCCGGAACGGACCGCGGCACGTGCAGGGACATCAAAATGATCGTCCCGTGAATCGGGCTAAACCAGTGCGGCGTGTCTTCCGGCACGATAACGAAGTCGCCCTGGGCAACAGGTTGGGCGTTTCCGCCTTCAATCGCCGTGCCGGTGAAGTTTTCCGCGTTGGTTTGCTTTTCGTTCACCAGCTTGCCGCCAGTAACCAGGGTGGCTGAGCCCTGGATCACGTAAAACATCTCCGCCTCTTTGACGTGCCGCGCGGCAGGACCGACGGAAGCGCGGTATTCCAGGTTCGCGCCGTAAGGAGCCAGCCGCAGGATCGGCTGCACAACGATCGGCTGGCCTGGCTTGCGCTCCTTCTTCGCCTTGGCGATCATCGCTTTGATCTCCGTCGAGGAGGTGAAGGTCTTCATCGCCGCGGCAGCTCCCTGGGCGCTAGCCGTCTGCGCCAGAGTTCCAGCCGCCAAGAGTGTCAGACTGATGATTCCGAGTGCGCGCATGCGAACCTCCCGGTTCTGAGCCCGTTTGCCGGACTCAAGGCATGCTATCACACGGCGGGCGCACCGCGCCTACTGCAATTTGAGACCGCCGTTGCCCGCACCGAAACCGTGGCCTGTTCCGTCGAGTTGAACTCCCAGGATGCCGGCATCCAGGCCGGTTGCGGTAAACGAGACCTCGGTCGCCGTGGGCGCTATTGTGAACCCGGCAGACTGAGTGGTCGGTAGCGCGAGCATCACGTAAGGCGGAATCGTGAACGTTCCCGGAGCCGCGGGCGCGTTGCACATCGCCTGGTTACCGATACCCATTGCCGGATTCACCGCCCCGAACACCGTGAGGCGGAGGTCTCCCTTCGGATCGCCTCCTGTCCAGGTGATGGTCATTCCATCCGCCCGATTGACGGTGGCGTTGTTCGCGGGACTGACTAAGGTCGGCGAGGGTGGAAAAGTGATAGTGGCGCTGAAGGGGCCGATGTCGGCGCCTCCTGGGCCGGTAATGGTGTAATCACCGGGCACGAAGAACGATGCATCCGCGGCGAGTATTGGGGCGCTTTCCCCTGAACTCACCGGCACGACCTGCGTTCCGTTCGGCCCTTTTACAGTAAGGCTGGAGCCGGCATCGGCGCTGGCAAAGCTCGTTCCCGGAGGACTATCCTCGGCTGTATCGATGCCGTTGTAGGCGACACAGGTGCCCACAGGCTGGTCATCAATCCAGGAGAGAAAGAAAGGTTGCGTTCCGGAAGGATAGCCGGTGATCGTTCCGAAACTGTATTTCAGTTTGTCCACGTAGCCGGTCGCATTGTCGTTTATGTTCTTGGCCAAAGTTATTTCGGCGAATGTGACGGGACCGCCGGCCAGGAACTTTGGACCGGCGTTCGCCAGTGCAGGGTTCAACGGCGTGCAATCCCGGCTTCCTTTCGCCACTGGCAGAACGGTGGTGTTGCTTACTTCATTGCCGACTTGAAGCACCAACGGCACAGCGCAGCCAGTGGGCACACTATCGGGAACCGTAAAGACAATCTGATCCTCACCGACGCAGCAGCCGGATCGCCCCTGATAAGTGACTGTGGCCCGGACTCCTCCCAGCCAGAGCGCGAGCGGAATGTTCGGCATATTCTTGCCCAGGTCAGAACCCGACGCATCATCCCCACTGACCGGGCCTAAGCCGGTGGCCCACAGGATCAGGGTGTCGCCTGGGTTTGCGGCGCCGCATGCCGTGTTGGGTCCTCCGCACGGGTTGGCTTTCACAGACGAAACCAGGCTGTAATCGGGATAAGTGACGATGCCGGGTCCCTGCCCACTCGAATCGACGGTAAAGACGCCGGGGTTGTTCTCTGCGATGCCATGTCCGGCGGCGTTGCTGGCCTGACCGTTATACGTGACTGTAAAAGTCGCTGGCCCCGTGGGAGCATTCGAGGTTAACAGGGCCGCAACCTGGCCGTCGGATGTGTAGTAGATCGGAAGGTTGGAAGTGAACGTACCCGCGGTGACGGTCACCGAGGTGCCACTCAGGCTGGTGGTCTGGAACGGCTGCGGCGCCACGGTGAGGTTTGCCGGGCCCAGTCCCTTGCCGTAGATGACGAAGATGGCCCCTTGGGCGATGGGGCCGTTCGGACCGAAGCCGATGTTACTGGCCGCGTTCGCGATGCCCGTGATGGTTGGAGCCGCGGTCAACTGCAAACCCGCCGCGGCTATCAGAGAAATGTAGGAACCTAATTTCAGAATCCGCACGTGATCCTCCCGCTGGTAAACCCGTTACCGGGGTCAGAGTATGCTAACAACGGCGCCCACCTCCGGCTTGCTTCAGCGCCAATGATCTGAGCTGACCACCCCGCCTCCGATACGTTCGCGCCATCCATAAACCCACGGCCAACGCGAGCAGCATTCCGTAGGACGATGGCTCTGGAACTGGCGAGGGGCCTTGGGATTGCGCAAGAACGATGGGAGCAGACAACGAAAACTGGCTTCCCGGAGCCGAGCCATAGGTCGTGATCACGGGCGCGTCGCCGCCCGCTAAGCTCACGTCCAGGAACTCGTCGGAGCCACCTGTAGTCGGAAGCTCATCGCCCATGTTGTCGAGGATCGCTACGGTGAGCAGATCCGGGTTGCCGCTTGGGTCGAGCACATTGGTCGTATCGATGGTGAATGAGAGAGTGTTTCCGGGAGTGAAGTCCTCGTAATACTCGTTGAAGAACTCCAAATCCTGCAGCGTCACGCCCGCCGCAAGGCTCCCGGAGGCGCCGCCAGTTGCCGTTCCGCCGCCCGACGCACTGCCCGTTCCAAACGCGAAGTTCGTGAGCGTGACCGTGTTGTTGTTCAAATCCCCGGGCGTGCCACTACCGTCAAAGAACTGCAGATCGAGCGTAAATGGACCGTTTCCAACCAATGCGCTGGTGTCCATGGTGAACGTGTAGACGCTGTCCGCGCTAGCGGAATGGGCGGCCCAAAGGGCCAAAGCCAATAGTGGAATGAATCGTCTGATCATTTTCATCTCCCTCCTGGACCGGCCAGCACACGCAAGTTGTAGGTGATGCCGGTTTGCGCCGTATCGATAAAGCTGATGCTTCCGGAAATGGAAGCGCCCGGCTCGAAATCCTGCCCAGCCCCGATATTGCCGATATTGATGTATGGACTCCCTTGCGGCGCGGCGCACAGCGTATCGCCCGAAATGCCGAAGAGCGAGGCGTTGGTGGACAGATTATCGACTACCAGCGAAATCGGCCCTGGAATCGGAGATCCGCTGGTGTTCGTGACGGACCCAATCAACGCGAAAAGTCCGGTGGAGTGGTTGTAGCGGAAGCCGGTGCGAGTGATTTGCACTTGCGAGGTGACGTCCTGGCCGCATGGGCCGGATGGGGTCAGGAGGTAGTTGTACTGGCCTTCGCTGGCGATGAATTGACCGGCGTCGTTTAGCGCGCTCGGCACAGGAAAGTCGTCCGGGCCGAAGAGTCCGGCGGGTAATTGGAGCGGCGTGGAGATTCCGTTCTGCCAGAGATAGAACGAGCCGCTTTCGAAGGAACTCGCGCCTCCCGCGTTCGTTCCGGGCCCGAGGTAAACCACTTGGCCAACTTGATTTAGATGTCCGTAGCCGCTCGGCCCGAGATCGTGGACGCCGCTTTTATCCCAGAACACGAGGTGAGTGGGCGAGGTGTAATAGCCCAAAACGTCGCCAAGATCGTTGATATAGCTGCCTGTGGCCGCGGCCAGGGTTCCCAGCGGCAGGAACGAAGTACTTCCGGTCGGTTGGACCAAGAAAGGATCAGCGCTGGGAAACCCTGGCGTGACGTAAGGGGGTCCGCAAAAGAAGTTGTCCAGTGTCTGCAATACCAGGTCGGCGTCATTGATAGCTGCCCCGAAGCCCACTCCCACTCCAGGGGCGTACCCGGGGGGAAGGGGCGGGCTTGTGCATATCGACGGAATTGCAATGGGCAGGAGCCGGAAACTCGCGCCATTGTACAGCCAATACCCGCTGCACGACGGCCCGCCTGGCGTAACGGACGGATAAGTGGTCGATCCAACGATGTGTCCGGCTGCGTTGATTCCAAAGGAGGAGCTCGAGCCGCTTGTGGAGCAGATGGTGCCAGAACCGGGAATGGGGGCATCCGGCAGAGCGGTCGGGACGCCATTCGTCCAGACGAAGACGTGATTATACGGAACGTTATTGGCGCCCAATGTCTGCAGCGTCCCGACTACCGTGCCAGAATCATTGATTCCGTAATAGGAAAGCACGGCGATGTAGGCGTAACCAGTTGGGATTGGCAGGGGAGTCATCACGCCGCTACTCCACACGGCGGGGTAGCGGTGGGAGCCGTAACAGTACAGGTAGGACCCGACAAAATCGCAGGCATCTCCCAAAACTTGGCCCTTATTGTTCAGCGCGATTATGTTGGCAAAACCGTTCGTGCTGGTTTGTAGTGACGTGGCCGTGTAAGACGCGGCGGTGGCAATTCCGGCTGTGACTAATAGTACCGAAAGCAATTTCATAACTATGGAACGTCCTCCGTGGGGCCGAGTATACTGGTACGCATCAACAGACGGGGATGAATTACGTCTGAAATTTTTCTGAGAGAATTCTGAGGGCGGTTGGAACCTGTTGCTATGGCGCGGGTTTTCGAATTCGGGCCATTTCGTCTGGACGAGCGTGAGAGAACGCTGGAGTGTGAAGGTAGCAGTGTCAACGTAACCCCGAAAGCGTTCGATGTGCTGCTGGCGCTCCTGGCGAACGCCAATCGTCTGGTCGAGAAGAGCACGCTGCTCAGAACCGTGTGGGGCGACGTTCATGTAGACGATGCCGTGCTGACCCGCGCGATTTCCGACTTGCGTAAGGCTCTCGGGCAGAACGGTGAGCAGACCCGGATCGAAACAGTTCCCAAGTTCGGTTACCGTTTTGTAGCGGACGTTCGCGTGATCGAAAGCGGGCAGGCGGCCGTAGCCGCTAGACCCAAACCGCGGCGGCTTTGGCCGGTAGCGATCGTGGTGGCTGCAGGCCTGTTGGCACTCGTGATCGCGCGCGGCACCAGTGGATCCCGCGAAACGATCCACAGCCTGGTGGTGCTGCCTTTCCAGGCGGTCGGCGGAACCGGCGATCAGGCAGCCCTGCGCGTCGGTCTGGCCGATGCCTTGATCACGCGCCTGAGCAGTCTGGAAGGATTGGTCGTCCGGCCCCTTTCCACTGTGCGGCGATTTGAACAGACGCCCACGGACCCACTGCGGGCCGCGCAGGAGTTGCAGGCCGACGCGGTTTTGGAAGGAACATTACAATTTGGCGATGGCTCCGTGCGCGCCAGCGTCCGGCTGGTTCGCGCCGGTGACGGTAAAGCTCTTTGGACCGAGACAGTCGATTCCAAGGCGAACCGGTTTTTCGATATGGAGGATTCCCTCGCCGAGCAGTTGGCGGCCAAGCTTTCGCTCCTACTGCCTGAGGACGAGCGCCGCGATCTGCCGGTCCACCGGGAACTCAATGAGGAAGCCCACCGTTTGTATGTGCAAGGGCGTTACGAGTGGGGCAAACGGACTCAGGAAGGCTTCGAAAAAGCAGCTGGTTACTTCCGGCAGGCGATCGACCGGGATCCTGGCTATGCGCGTGCATATGCGGGATTGGCGGATTGCTACCTGCTGCTCGGGCTCTACAGCTACGCTCCACCGCTCGATATGCTGCCGAAGGCCAAGGTGACGGCCTTGCGTGCCCTGGAGTTGGAGCCGCGCTTGGCGGACGCCCACGCAACGCTCGGGCTGATCACGCAAAACCTGGATTGGGATTGGGTGGAAACCGAGCGGCATTACCGCGAGTCCATCCGGCTGGCGCCCAATTATTCGACCGCGCACGAGTGGTACGCGGAGTTTCTCTCGATCCAGGGCCGCTTCGATGAGTCGCGGCAGGAGTTCGCCCGCGCGCGCCAGATCGATCCGATTTCGCCGATCATCCAGGTGGACGAAGCCCAGCTCTTTTTTTTCCAGAGGGACTACGGCCGCAACCTGGCTCTGCTGGAAAAAGTGTCGCGAGAAGATCCATCGTTTGCCCTGGCTCGCGAACGGATGGCGTTCACACACTTGATTCAGGGCCGCGAAGAAGATGCCTGGCGGGAGGCGATGAGTTTGCCGGACTGCGCCTCGGAAACAAGCGATTGCCGGCACATGTGGACCGCCTGGCTCCCACGGCGCGATCCATTAGCCGCACGAAAGGCTTTGGAGCAACTTGAGGCCGGCGCGACAGCGGGCCGGGTTCCCGCCTATACCGTTATGTTTGGCAACGCGCGGCAAGGCCACATCGATCGTGCGTTGGACTGGCTGGAGCGAATGCGGGACACCCACGCGGTCTGGCTCATCACGGCGAAAGTGAATCCCATGTTCGATGCGCTGCGCGGCGAGCCGCGGGCCAAAGCGACGCTGGCCCAGCTTCACCTGGACCAAGCGCCGAATGCGTTGTTGGCAACCCACTAGGGCTGTTCGGCGGCCGGCTTCGCAGGAAAACGCCACTTCTCCGGATCCGCGGGCGGCTTGAATTCATCCGTGCTGAAGATGCGCGGGGTCTGTCCTGGCCCGGCGATTTTCAACTGCAGCGCAACTTGGAATTTCGGCCCCTGAAAATAAGAGACGCGGATGCTGTGAATGCCACCGGCGAGTTGCACGTTGCCCTGTTTCTCCTGCGGCGGATGCAGGCCGTCATTGTCGATCAGCAGTTGATCATCAATGTATAGCTTCGCGCCGTCGTCGGAAAGCAGCGCGAACGTGTAAGCGCCGGGCTGGTCGATCCAGAAACGGCCCGTATAGTCGATCGCGAACCATTCGAAGCGCTTGGTGACGCCGGGAAAACCTTGCTTGAAATCCTGGGGCGCAACGTCCAGGGAGGAGGCGTAGATGGCGCCCACCGGTTTCCGTTTGCTGAAATCGGGGAGCATCTTTGTGAAGCGCGAGATGTGGTAAATCTCTCCGCGAAGACCGGACGGAATCACCACCGTCGTCCCGAAGGTAGCCGTGGTCTCCTGCGCGAGACTCGCGCACGCCACGACGAAAACGGCCGCGAGCAAGCCCTTCACGACAATTTGGCGCGCACTTTTTCGCTGAGCGCTTTGCCGTCCACGCGCTTGCCGGTGAGCTTGGCCTGGGTGGCTTTCATCACCACGCCCATCTGCTTGACAGACGTCACGCCAGTCTCGGCCATTGCCGCCGCGATGGCCGCGTCGACCTCCTCATCACTCGGCGCAGCGGGCATGTAGGATTCGATCAGCTTCAGCTCGGCTTCTTCTTTATCCGCCAGTTCCGCGCGGCCGCCTTTGCGGAACATGTCGGCTGCTTCTCTGCGCTGCTTGACGAGCGTGGATAACACCTGCAACTCGGACGGCTCGTCCAGGGGCTTCATCGAGTCAACTTCGTGTTTCTTCAGCGCCGCTTTGATCATGCGGATCGCGTTCAAACGCACTTCATCTTTGGCGCGCATCGCGGCCACCATATCGGATTGAATCTGATCGAGCAGGGCCATCGTTTGTTATCCTGAACTTGTTAATTCCTCTCATGTATATCAAGAAACAACGCCTGCTCACACCGGGCCCCACGCCGCTGCTTCCGAAAGCGCTGCACGCGATGATGGGCTCGGATATACATCACCGCACCGAAGACTTCCGCAACCTCTACCGCGCGGTGCTCGCGGATTTGAAGGCAGTGTTGGGCACTTCGAATGATGTGCTGGCGCTCGTGGCCTCCGGCACGGGCGCGATGGAAGCGTCGGTTTCCAACTTCCTGTCGGCCGGCGATCGGGTGATCGCCTGCTCGGCGGGAAAATTCGGCGAACGCTGGGTGGAGATCGCCAAGGCCTACGGCCTGGACGCGATCGTCTTGAAGGAAGAATACGGGCGCACCGTCAGCGCGCAGCGCGTGGCGGACACTCTGAAGTCGGAACCGAATGTCCGCGCGGTCTTCGTGCAAGCTTCGGAAACCTCTACCGGCGCTGCGCACGACGTGCGCGCCATGGGCGAAGCCGTCAAGACTACGCCGGCGATCTTCGTGGTCGACGCCATCACCGGACTGGGCACCATGCCGCTCGATATCGACGGCTGGGGCCTGGACATCGTGATCGGCGGCTCGCAGAAGGCGTTCATGATTCCGCCCGGTATGGCGTTCCTGTCCATCAGTCCCAAGGCCTGGGCGCTTTCGGAAAGCTCCAAGCTCCCGCGCTACTACTTCGACCTGAAGAAGGAAAAGAAAAACGCGGCGGGCGGCGAATCCAGCTGGACGCCTTCGACATCGCTGCTGCTGGCCTTCGCCGAGTCGCTGAAATACATCAAGACGCTCGGCATGGACAAGCTGGTGGACAACGCGCAAATGCTGGCCAAGGCGACGCGGGCCGCTGTCACGGCGCTGGGGCTGGAGCTGTTCGCTCCTGAGTCTCCGGCTGCTTCCGTCACCGCGGTGCGGGCGCCCAAGGGCCTGGATTCGAGCGTCATCGTCAAGGAGTTCCGCAACCGCTTCGGCGCGATTATCGCCAATGGCCAGGGATCCATGAAGGGGCAGATCTTCCGCATTGCGCACCTGGGTTATTTCGACTTCGCGGATCTGTTCGCGGTGATCGCCGAACTGGAAATCATTCTGGCGGGCCAAAGCGTGCCCGTGCAATTCGGAGCGGGCGTTGCGGCGGCGCAAAACGTGTACGCCGAGGCCGCTCTTGCCAAGGAAACAATTACTGCTTGACCCCGAATACAACATGCGAATCCTGATAGCCGAGCCCTTGGCTGCCGCGGGCATCCAGCTTCTCCGCGAGCAGCCGGGATGGGAAGTTGTCGTCTCGAATCCGAAAGAGTATGCGCAGCACTTGGCGGAGGCCGACGCGTTAATTGTTCGCAGCGCGGTGACGGTGGACCAGTCCGTGCTAAGCGGCGCGCCGAAGCTGCGCGTGATTGGGCGCGCGGGCGTCGGCGTGGATAACGTCGATCTGCCCGCCGCAACCGCCGCCGGAGTGCTGGTGATGAACACGCCCGGCGGCAACGCTGTCTCGGTGGCCGAGCACACGTTGGCCTTGATGCTGTGCCTGGCCCGTTCCATTCCCAACGCCAGCGCCTCGGTGAAATCGGGCAAGTGGGAAAAACGCAAGTTCATGGGGACCGAGCTGCGCGGGAAAACGCTCGGGATCGTCGGGCTGGGGAGCATTGGACGCGAGGTGGTGAAGCGCGCCGCCGCGTTCGAAATGAAAATCATCGCCAACGACCCCTATGTGCATTCCCAGACCGCCAAGGACGTCGGCGTAGAGTTGGTGGATCTCGCCACGTTGTATGCCCGCAGCGACTACATCACGCTGCACACCGCGCTCACGCCGGAATCCGTTCGGATGCTCAATGCAACGGCATTTTCGAACATGAAACCCGGCGCTCGCATCATCAACTGCGCGCGCGGCGAACTGATCGATCAGGACGCGCTGCGCGACGCGCTGGCCGCCGGAAAGCTGGGCGGCGCCGCGCTGGATGTCTTCGAGAAGGAACCCCCCAAGCCCGACGATCCGTTGTTCTCGATGGAAAAGCTGGTGGCCACGCCGCACATCGGCGGCTCAACCGAGGAAGCCCAGGAAATCGTGGGCGTTCGCATCGCCGAACAGATCGTCCAATACTTGCAGCACGGCGCCGCGTTGCACGCGGTGAACCTGCCGGCGCTTACGCCGGAGCAATACAAGACTCTGGGGCCGTACGGGCAATTGGCCGAGCGGCTCGGCAACTTCGCTTCGTACGTGTCCACCGGAAATCCGCAATCCGTGCGCCTAGTCTATTTCGGCAAGATCGCCGAGTACAATACCCTGCTGGTGCGCAACGCCGGATTGGCCGGCGTGCTGCAGCGCTCGGTGGCGCGCAACGCGAATTCGATTAACGCAATGCAGATCGCCGGCGACCGCGGCCTTACCGTAGCAGAGCGGCATGAAAAGCGGGTGGTGCACATCGATTCCGTGCGCGTGGACCTGGAGACGGATGCCGGGTCGACGTCCGTCGAGGGAGCGGTGGTACTGGACCAGCCTCGCCTCCTTCAAGTGGATGGCATCCATTGCGAGGCGCCGCTCGAAGGCCATTTGACGATGCTCAAGAGCAAGGATGTTCCCGGCGTGATCGGCTATGTCGGCGACGTACTTGGCAGGGGCGGCATCAATGTCGCAACGTTCTCGCTCGGCCGTGGCGAGGCGGGCGGCGTCGCGGTCTCGGTCATCCAAACCGACCAGCCGGTGCCCGACGAAGTTCTGGACGAGCTGCGCAAGAACCCCGCGGTCAACGTGGCGCGAAGCATCCGGTTCGCCAACACCATGCCCGCGCTGCCGGTCCTATAGCGTTTCATTACAAATCAGTAAACTTGGTGCGGCTGCGGGCGGCTGAGATAATATACAGCGTGCCCGAGGCGCTCATTGAAGCACGCCAGGTCGAAAAGTACTATCAACAGCCGAACCAGAACCGCATCCAGGTGATCGCGCCGCTGGATCTGGCGGTGTACCCGGGCGAAATCCTGGCGCTGCTGGGGCCATCCGGCTCAGGTAAATCCACGCTGCTGCGCATCCTCACTGGTTTGGCGCGCGCCTCGGCGGGCCAGATCCTGTGGCACGGCCAACCTACCACCGGCCCATGCGAAGACGTGTCCATAGTCTTTCAGAGCTTCGCGCTATTTCCCTGGCTCACCGTGTATGAGAACGTGGAGGCCCCTCTCAAGGCCCGGGGTGTCCCAGCAGCCGAGCGCTTCACGCGCAGCCTCAAGATGCTCGACGCCGTTGGCCTGGATGGATTTGAGAATGCCTACCCGAAGGAACTCTCTGGGGGCATGAAACAGCGCGTCGGTTTTGCGCGCGCGCTGGTGGTCGAGCCCGAAGTACTCTTCATGGATGAACCGTTCTCCGCGCTCGATGTTCTGACCGCCGAAAACCTCCGCAGCGAACTACTGGAGCTGTGGGAAGACAAGAAGATGCCCACGCGCGCGGTGTTCATTGTCACTCACAACATCGAAGAGGCGCTTATTTTGGCCGACCGAATCGTTGTCCTGGGCAAGAATCCGGGCAGGATCCGCACGGATTTCCACGTCGAACTGCCGCGCCCGCGCGACCGCAAGCTCCCGCGCTTCACTCAGCTCATCGATTACGTCTACAAGGTCCTGACTCAGCCCGAGGCCGAACACGCGCTGCCCGTCATCGGTCCGGCGCCGCAACCGGCACGCGCCCAATATCCGATGCTCCCGCACGCCCGCACGGGCGGCATCGCCGGCCTGCTGGAACTGCTGGCTGACCAGAACGGCCGCGCGGACGTCTACCAGCTCGCCGACCTGCTGTCGTTTGAAATCGACGATCTGCTGCCCATCGTGGAAGCCTCGGCTTTGTTGGGATTCGTGAAGCTGTCCGAAGGCGACGCGGAAATCACGCCGCAGGGCCTGGAGTTCGTCAACGCCGACATTCTGCGCCGCAAGGAACTCTTCCGCAGCGCCGCGCTCGAGCACGTGGCGCTCCTGAAACAGATTACGCGATCGCTCGAGACCAAGTCCGACCACACTCTGCCCGACGAGTTCTTCCACGACATTCTGGACGAGCACTTCAGCGAAGAGGAGACCGTTCGTCAGCTTGAGACCGCGATCAATTGGGGGCGCTACGCCGAGCTGTTCGATCATGACTCACAGCGGGAGCGCTTCTACATCCCCGAGCCCGAAGAGACCGCGCACGAGCCTGATGAGGAGTCGGCGAAAACCGGCACATGACGATTTCCGCCCTGTCGCGTTCGCTGATTCGCGATCGCAGCTGGAACTTTTTCATGGACGCCACCGTTTTCGCCACGCTGCTGGCGATCGGCTTCGCCATGGTCACGGTGGCCCGTTACTGGTTCAGCGCGCCGGTTGCCGCGGTGGAAATCTCACTCGCACCTTCAGCCATTCCCCGCTACGCCTTCTATTCCCTGGTGCGAATGGTGGTGGCTTACCTGCTGAGTCTGGTTTTCGCCGTCGCGTACGGGTATATCGCAGCCTACAACAAGCGGCTCGAAGCGATCATGCTCGCCGCGCTCGACATCCTGCAGTCCATTCCGGTGCTGAGCTTCCTCCCAGGCGTCATGCTCGCGATGGTGTCGCTATTTCCTTCGCGTCAATTAGGTGTCGAGTTCGGCTCCATCGTGCTAATCTTCACCGGCCAGGTGTGGAACATGGCGTTCAGCTTTTATGCGTCGCTCAAATCCATCCCGCGCGAGTTGATGGAAGCGTCGAGAATCTATCGCTACAGCGGAATCCAGCGTTTTCTGCAACTGGAGCTGCCCCAGGGCGCCATCGGCCTGGTGTGGAATTCCATGGTTTCCGTCGCCGGTGGCTGGTTCTTCCTGATGGCTTGCGAGATGTTCGTGCTCGGAAAGCGCGACTTCCGCCTCCCCGGCCTGGGTTCTTATCTGCAATCGGCCGCGAGCGCGGGCGATACGGCAGCCATCGCCTGGGGCCTCACGGCGATGATTGCGGTCGTCGTCCTGATCGACCAGCTGGTATGGCGTCCGGCCATCGCCTGGTCCGACAAATTCAAGCTGGAACAGGTGGAGAGCTCGGCCGAACATTCTTCATTGGTGCTGGAGTTGGTCCGCAAATCTCCCATTCTGACGCTCTTACGCGAGAAGATCACCTCGCCTCTGGCCGAGCGTATGTACCTGTCAGCGGCCATGCACCGGACGGAAACCGAAGCGCCGCCTCCCGCCTGGCAGCGCGCGTTCTGGGCGATGGCCGGCGTCATCGCGATCCTGGCAGTTCTGTATGGCGTGCTCCAAGGCCTGCTCATCTTGCGAGGTGTCAGCGCAGCCGAGTGGACCACGACGCTTGAAAGCGCCGGCGCCACTTTCCTCCGCGTGACCGCGTCATTGGTGATCGCTTCCCTGTGGACTATTCCAGCCGGCGTAGCCATCGGCTTCAACCCGCGGCTCGCGCGCATCGCGCAACCGCTGGCCCAGGTTGCGGCCTCGGTTCCAGCCACCGCCCTCTTCCCCGTCTTGCTCCTTGCCTTGGTGCGCTGGGGCGGCGGGCTGAACACCGGATCGATCTTGCTGATGCTGCTGGGCACGCAGTGGTACATCCTGTTCAACGTGATCGCCGGGGCCATCGCCATTCCGTCGGATCTGCGTGAAGCCGCCTCCATTTTCCGCTTCGGCAGCCTGGAACGCTGGCGTGTGGTGATTCTTCCCGGCATCTTTCCTTACCTGGTGACCGGGCTGGTGACGGCATCCGGCGGCGCGTGGAACGCCAGCATCGTCGCCGAGTATTTTCACTTCCAGGGCAAGGTGCTGTCGACCTTCGGCCTCGGCGCGGAGATCAGTTCCGCTACCGATTCGGGCAACTTCGCCGTGCTGCTGCTTTCCACCGTCGTCATGGCGACTCTGGTGGTTTCCGTGAATCGCCTGGTTTGGCGTCCGCTCTATCGCCTGGCCGAAAGCCGCTACCGGCTGGAAACGTAAAATCCCGTCAAATGAGCGCCTGACACCGTGGGCGTTCCGGGTGTGCCGCCGGGCCGGGGATATACTAACCATATGAAGACCAAGCTCGCCCTCCCGTGCTTCGTTCTGCTGTGTGCCTGCACGGCTCCCGCGCCAGGCCAGCAGTCCAAAGAATTTGAACTTCCCACTATGCACGCCGCACGCGGCACTCGGGGGGCGCTCGCTTCGGGCAGTGAATATGCCGACGAAGCCGGCATGCGGGTCTTCTTTCACGGCGGCAATGCCGTGGACGCCGGAGTCGCGGCGATGTTCGCCGCTTCGGTCTCGGAGTTTTCGCACTTCGGCATGGGCGGTGAAGCCCCCATTCTGATTCGCACCAAGGACGGCAAGATCCACGCTATCGCGGGCGTCGGCCCGATGCCCAAGCTCGCCACGGCGCAGTTCTTCCTGAATCACCGTCCGCGGGTGGGCGAAATTCTGGAGCTCGAGCCGGGCGGGCTGAAGGGTATCATTCCTGTCGCCGGCATTTTGCCCGCGTTGGTGCCGAGCATGGTGGACTCCGGCCTGGTGGCGCTGCGCGACTACGGAACCAAGTCGTTCTCCGAGATCGCCCAACCGGCCATCGAACTCGCCGACGGCATGGCGATCGATGAAATGCGATCCAGCGCCATCGCGCGCTCGCGCCGCTGGTTTGACCTGTGGCCGGATTCCAAGAAGACGTTCATGCCGGACGGCCGCGTTCCGCTGCCGGGCGAGATTTTCCGCCAGCCCAATCTTGCTCGCACGCTGCGGTCCATGGTCGCCGCCGAAAAGAAGGCGCTCGCTGAAGGCGCCAGCCGCACCGCCGGCATCGACGCGGTGCGCGACTATTTTTATCGCGGCGACATCGCGCATCGCATCGACGCGTTCATGCGCGCCAACGGCGGCCTGCTGCGCTATGAGGACATGGCGGCCTTCAGGCTGGAACCGGAAGATCCCGTGTCCACCGATTACCGCGGCTACATGGTGTACAAGCCCGGTTTCTGGAGCCAGGGTCCGGCGATGCTGGAGGCCCTCAATATTCTGGAAGGCTACGATCTGCGCGAAATGGGCTTCAATTCGAGCGAGTACATTCACACTGTTGTCGAAGCTCTGAAGCTCGCTTACGCGGACCGCGATACCTATTACGGCGATCCCAAATTCAATCACATCCCGTCGGATGTTCTGCTTTCCAAGACCTACGCCGCCCAACGCCGCAAGCTGATCGGGCACAACGCATCCATGGATTTTGTTCCCGGGATGATCAACGGCAAGCGCGGCAAGCATCCCACGGAGATGGATATCGCGCGCACGAAGATTTCCGACGCACTGATGGCGCGCGACACCACCTGCGTCGACGCCATCGATAAAGACGGCATCGTGTTCTCCGCCACGCCGTCGGGCGCCTGGCTGCCGTCGGTGGTGGCCGGCGACACCGGCATTCCGTTGACCGAACGCGCGCAGCAATTCATCCTGGTGCCGGGCTCGCCCAACGACCTGGCCGGCGGCAAGCGCCCGCGCGTCACGCTCAGTCCCACCATCGTTATCGAGCAAGGCAAACCGTTCCTGGCTCTCTCAACGCCGGGCGGCGACAATCAGGAACAGAGCCTGATCCAGTTGTTCTTCAACGTCGTCGAATTCGGCATGAATGCGCAGGAAGCCGTTGAGGCGCCTCGCTTCCAGACCCGCCACCTGGTTTCGAGTTTCGATAACCACGCCTGGAATCGCGGCGACTTGCTGCTGGATGAGCGCATCTCGCCCGTCGTGGCTTCGCAGCTCGAAGCGCGCGGCCACAAGGTCGGAACCCGTTCGCGCTGGGCCAGCGGAGCTGCGCCCGTGATGGTTCGCGTGACGCCGGATGGCGTACTGGAAGCCGGGGCCGATCCCTACGGATATCGCGTCGCGCACGCCTACTAGATTTGAGCAATCTTCCGCTCTTTGAAGAGCCATCGGCGTTCGACCGCCCAGGACTCAGCGCCAAATTGGCGGCGCTCGCTGCACAGAACATTTTCATCGGCACGAGTTCCTGGAAATACGAAGGCTGGATGGGCCAGATCTATTCGCGCAGCCGCTATGTGGTGCGCGGCCGGTTCTCGCAAAAGCGTTTCCAGGAAGAGTGCTTGAGCGAATACGCGGCTACGTTCCCTATCGTCTGCGGCGATTTTTCGTTCTACCAGTTCCCTTCGGAAAGCTACTGGAGCAAACTGTTCGGCTCGGCGCCAGCCACGCTGAAGTACGCGTTCAAGGTGCCGGAAGATGTCACCGTGAAGGCGTTCCCACGGCATCCGCGCTATGGAGGGCGCGCGGGTGAAGCCAACCCGTCGTTCCTGGACGCCATTTTGTTCCAAAACGCATTTCTCGATCTCCTCGCGCCCTACCGCAGGCAGATTGCCGTGCTGATCTTCGAGTTCGGTACATTTCCCAAGCAGACCTACGCGAACGTTAGCGAGTTTCTGCGGGAGCTGGACCCATTCCTGGCGGCGCTTCCGCCGGTTTTCAAATATGCCGTCGAGATCCGCAACCCAGAGTTCCTCAGCCCGGAGTATTTCGCGTGCCTGCGGCAGCGCGGCGTCGCGCATGTATTCAATGCGTGGACGCGCATGCCTGAGATTGGCCGTCAGATGAAGCTGCCGGAGATCTACACGGCCGACTTCACCGTAGCGCGCGCTCTGCTCCGGCGCGAGCGCACCTATGAAGCCGCCGTGGCGAAGTTCACGCCGTACTCGGAAGTCAAGGATCCCAATCCGGAAGCGCGCGACGCACTGAAACTGCTGATCGGGCGGGCTCGCGAGCGCCACGAGCCGTCCTACATCTTCGTCAACAACCGCCTGGAGGGCAACGCGCCGGCAACCATCGAGGCGATAATCTAGGAGGATGCGACTGCGGTTTTGGGGCACCCGAGGGTCCATCGCAGCACCGGGGCCAGGCACAAATCATTTCGGTGGAAACACGTCTTGCGTGGAACTCACCACGCCTTCCGGCGGCATTCTGGTTTTGGATTGCGGCACCGGAGCCCGGCTGCTGGGAAACAGCTTGCTGGCAAAGGCGTCCGGCCCCATCCAAGCAACCATCCTGCTCACCCACACGCATTGGGATCACATTCAAGGCTTCCCTTTTTTTGCACCCCTATTCCTGCCGAATAATCACTTCAAGGTATACGGCCCTCACGGCGCGAGCTTCTCCTTGCGCGACGTTCTGGCGGGCCAGATGGAGCACCACTACTTTCCGGTGGAACTGGATCAACTCGCGGCGCGGATCAGTTACGAAGATCTGGGCGAGGGCGTCCATCAAATCGACGGCCTGCGGGTGTCCGCCCAGCGCATGAACCACCCATCGGTGACGCTCGGGTATCGCTTTGAATCCGGCGGGCGTTCCATTTGCTATTTGAGCGATCATGAGCCGTACTTTGAAAACGTGTGGCGAGACGGCGCCCAGCCTGGGCGCATCGAGTCGATCCGCGAAGAAGGCGACCGGCGGCACGCCGCCTTCATGCAGGGCGCAGATGTCGTGATTCACGAGGCGCAGTACACGCCCGAAGAATATCCGGCGAAGCGGCACTGGGGGCACAGCACGTATGCCTACGTCGTCGAGCTGGCGGCTGCGGCTGGAGTGCGGCGCCTGTATCTCACGCATCATGATCCCTCGCACGACGACGCCTTTCTCGCCGATGTCGAAATGCGCGCGCAGGAACTGGCCAAGCGTCTCAATTCGCAGCTCGAAGTGCACTGCGCCTATGAGGGTTGCAAGGTCGAGCTGTAGCTTAGGCGAGCTGTGAGGTACAGTTCGGGCAACGCGTCGCCGGAATCGGAATCGCCGTGCAGCAGAACTGGCAGTCCTTCGTGGTGGCCGCGGCCGGAGCGGGCTCCTTCTTGAGCTTGTTGGCTTGCCGGATCACCACGAATATCGCGAACGCGACGATCACAAAGTCGATGATCGTATTCAGGAATAATCCGTAGTTGATGGTGGCGGCGCCGGCGGCCTTCGCGGCTGCAATCGTCGGGTGGTTCCCGCCGGACAGGTCGATGAACAGGTTGCTGAAGTCTACTTTGCCAAGAATGATTCCGATCGGCGGCATGATGATATCGTTGACGAGCGAAGTCACAATCCGGCCAAAGGCCGCGCCAATGATCACGGCAACCGCCAAATCCAGCACGTTGCCGCGCATGATGAATTCTTTGAATTCTTTCAGCATCAATCCTCCACGGTCGGCATCATCATAGCATCGTACACTGAGGGAATTGAAAACCTGGAAGCTGACGCTCGAATACGACGGAACGAAGTACAGCGGCTGGCAGGAGCAGCGCAACGCGCGCACCGTGCAGGGCCAGTTGCGCAAAGCCGCGGAGGATTTTTTCGCCGGCGAAGTGGAACTGCAAGGCGCCGGCCGCACCGACGCCGGCGTCCACGCGCGGGCGCAAGTGGCGCACCTGCGCGTTCGGCCCCAAGCCGAAAAATCAAAGCCCGGAGCCAAGCCACGCTGGCCCGCGGCCGGCCAGATTTTGCGCGCGTTGAACGAGCGCCTCCCGTCCGATGTTTGCATCATCGATGTAGCGGAAGTCCCGAATAGCTTTCACGCGCGGCACGACGCGGTAGCGCGCTCCTACATCTATCAGATCTCGACGCGGCGGACGGCGTTCTTCAAGAAATATGTCTGGTGGGTCCGTGAGCCGCTGGATGTGCCGGCCATGGCGCACGCCGCACGCCTGCTGGTAGGCCGCCACGACTTTACTTGTTTCCGCGCGCAGGACCCGTCGAAGCCCGACGAATCGCCCATCGTGGTGGTGGAGGACGCTGGCATCGACGTTGAAGGCGACCTCATCGTATTCCGCATCACTGCTTCGCATTTCGTCTGGCGCATGGTGCGGCGCATCGTCGGCGTACTGGTCAAACTCGGCAAGAGCGATATTACGCTGCAGGATTTTTCCAGCCTGCTCGAAGGCAAGGCCAGCCCATCGCTGGACGTAGCGGCTTGGACCGCGCCGGCCTCCGGGCTGCTCTTGGATCAGGTCATCTATCCGAAGCCTTGAATCGCGGGTATACTGGCTGGAATATGTTCCGGAACAAATCTCTGTGGATTCGCCTTAGCGGCATTGGCCTTGGCGTGGTCGCGCTCTCGTTCGTGTGGCTGCACGCGCAGCAGCAAAGCGCGCCGTTGACCATGCAAAAGGTCACCGACGGACTTTGGGTCATTCAAAGCAACGACAGCGGCAACGTCGCGGTGATGCCCACCAGTGAAGGCGTGCTGCTGGTGGACGACAAGTTTTCTCAAAACGCACAGGAGATTGTCGCGAAGGTGAAGAGCGTCAGCGACAAGCCGATCAAGTACATCCTGAACACGCACCAGCATGGCGACCATACCGGCGGCAACGAGTGGATGATGATGAACACACCGGCTGAGATCCTGATCCACAAGAACGCGCGGGCCAACATGGTAGCCGGTAAGCAGCCCGGACTGCCGCAGATCACCTATGCCGACGACGCGCAGGTGTTCATCGGCGGCAAGGAAGTCAGCGCGCATCACCTGGGACGCGGCCACACCAACGGCGACGCCGTGATTCTGTTTCCATCCGAGCGCGTGCTCCACACCGGCGACCTGTTCGTAAACGGCAGCACTCCGTTCATCGACTACAGCGCCAAAGGCAGCCTGGTGGAATGGGACAAGACGCTGGATCGCGTGCTCCAGCTGGACTTCGATACCGTAATTCCCGGCCACGGCGCGGTGGCGAAGAAGGCGGATCTCGCGAAGTGGCGCGACACGATTGTGGCTTTGCGGACCCGCGCGAAAGCGGCCTGCGGGGGCGGCGCGGCGGATGCGGCGAAACGAATGAACTTCACCGACCTGGGCCTCAAGGACACGCTAGGATTTTTCTCACGAAGCATGCCGGGGATTTGTGCGGAGTTAGCGAACTAGCTGCTGAGCAGGACTAGGCGGACTGCGACTTTTGGTGCGCGGAAAACTTGGCGTACAGGGAGGCTGATCCGAGTCGGTCAACGTTGAAGCGGCTGGCTTTGAGATGATCCACTATTTCGTTCGTACTCGTATTCATCCGATTGAACCAATACTCGGCGCACTCCATGAGGATGTTCGAGATACGGCCGCTCGCGATCAGGTTGGCGGCGCCCTTCAGGACGAGTGGTTCAAGGCCGTCTACGTCGATTTTGATCAGATCAATCTGCTGGATGCCAAACTGCTCCGCCATGCGGTCTAGAGTTTCGATGGGAACGAGCGCTCTTTGTGGGTCATCGCTAGGTACCATAGTCGCGGTCCGGAGGCCCAAAGAACCTTCCTTTACCGCACCATAGAGATACCTCTCGCCTGCTGCGTCCGCCAGGCCACACTTGATCGGCCGGACGCAAGTCAAACCGCTCTTTTCAATCATGTTGGTCAGGCGCGGGTAGGCATAGTCGGAAGGCTCAAAGGCGTAGACCGAACCGGTGGGCCCGACCAGTTGAGCAGCCAGGGCGGTGTAGTAGCCGACGTTGGCCCCAACATCCACGAACGTCATTCCCGGACGCAACACTTTGCGAACTAAGCGGGTCTCCAGGCGTTCAAAGGCTCCCGCATACATCTGGCGCTGTAAGTAATCTGACGTATCGAGCGAGAACTGCGATCCGAACAGCAGCGCTTTTCGGCTATTGCTGCGAGGAACCACCAGTTCCGCCAGTCTTCCTTTTCCGCGAAACTGCAGCGGGCGCAATGCAGCGATCACGGCATCAATCAGTCCGAGGCGTTCACCGGTAGGCACCGAGGCTACTGACATCCTTCTCCCGCATTCTAGCATAGGGGTCGTTGATGACCAGTATTTATAGTACTGGGCCGGGCCGCAGAAGTACTGGATCTACAGTGGTTTCCCTAGTGCCATACGCGCGGAAACCAAAAAGCCCGCCCCTTTCGAGGCGGGCCAAGCTTTCAGGTTCACGAACGCCACGGCGCCGGAACGCCATGGCCGCCCCGCCAGGGGCTTAGTAGTCCATTTCCGGTCCGCCGTGCCCACCCGGGGCCGGGGCCGGCTTCTTTTCGGGGATCTCAGCAATCATGGCTTCGGTCGTCAGCATGAGAGCCGCGATCGAAGAAGCGTTCTGCAACGCCGACCGCGTCACCTTGGTCGGATCGATGACGCCCGCCTTCACCAGGTCTTCGTACTGCGCGGTGGCAGCGTTGAAGCCGTAGTTGGCGTCGTTGGCGTTCTGGATCTTCTCGATCACGATGGCGCCTTCGTAACCGGCGTTGCCCACAATCTGGCGAACCGGCTCTTCGCAGGCGCGGTGCACGATGTTCACACCGATCTGCTCGTCGCCAGTCACCTTGAGGTTTTTCAAAGTCGTGGCAGCCCGCAGCAGAGCCACGCCGCCGCCCGGAACGATGCCTTCCTCAACCGCGGCGCGGGTGGCGTGCAAGGCATCCTCCACGCGAGCCTTCTTCTCCTTCATCTCGGTCTCGGTGGCTGCGCCGACTTTGATCACCGCGACGCCGCCGGCCAGCTTCGCCAACCGCTCCTGCAGCTTCTCTCGGTCGTAGTCGCTGGTGGTCTCGTCGATCTGGGCGCGCAACTGCTTAATGCGGCCCTCGATGTTCTTCTGCGTCCCGGCGCCGTCCACCAGAGTGGTGTTGTCCTTGTCTACGGTCACGCGCTTGGCGCGGCCGAGGTCTTCCAGACGGACACCCTCCAGCTTAATGCCGGTCTCTTCCATCAGAGCCTTGCCGCCCGTCAGGATGCCGATGTCTTCGAGCATCGCCTTGCGACGATCGCCGAAGCCGGGGGCCTTCACCGCGCAGGCATTCAGAGTGCCGCGCAGCTTGTTGACCACCAGCGTGGCCAGCGCCTCGCCTTCCACTTCCTCTGCGATCACCAGCAGCGGCTTGCCGGAGCGGGCAATCTGCTCCAGCAGCGGAAGCAGATCCTTCATGTTGCTGATCTTCTTCTCGTGGATCAGGATGTAGGGATCTTCCAGCACGCACTCCATGCGGTCCGGATCACTGATGAAGTAGGGCGACAGATAGCCGCGGTCGAACTGCATGCCGTCCACGGTCTGCAACTCGGTGGTCATCGTCCTGGATTCTTCCACGGTGATGACGCCGTCCTTGCCCACTTTCTTCATCGCGTCGGCGATCGTCTTTCCGATCTCGGCGTCGCCATTGGCGGAAATAGTGCCCACCTGCGCGATGGTCTCGTTGTCCTTGACTTCCTTGGACAGCTTCTTCACGTCGGCGACGACGGACTCCACAGCCTTCTCAATGCCGCGCTTCAGGGCCATCGGATTCGCGCCCGCGGCCACGGCCTTCACGCCTTCGCGGAAGATCGATTGAGCCAGGATGGTCGCGGTGGTGGTGCCGTCACCGGCGGTGTCGGAAGTCTTGGAAGCGACTTCACGCACCATCTGCGCGCCCATATTTTCCAGCGGATCCTTGAGCTCGATTTCTTTCGCGACAGTGACGCCGTCCTTAGTGATGGTGGGGCCGCCGAACTTTTTCTCCAGAACGACGTTGCGCCCGCGGGGGCCGAGCGTTACCTTCACCGCGTCGGCCAATTGATTGACGCCACGCAAAATCGCCTGGCGGGAATTTTCGCTATAAACAATCTGTTTTGCTGCCATTCGAATCTCTCCTTGTAGAACCTCGCGGCTTACGCCACCTTGGCGTGCTTCGCGGCGCCTTCCAGAACTCCGAGCACTTCGTCTTCGCGCATGATCATTAGATCTTCACCGTCGATGCGGATTTCGCTGCCCGAGTACTTGCCAAACAGGATACGGTCGCCCGCTTGAACGTCCAGCGGCACCACTTTCCCGTCTTCCAAACGCTTGCCCTTGCCGACGGCCACTACTTCTCCCTGCTGGGGCTTCTCTTTGGCCGAGTCCGGAATGAACAAACCGCCAATCTTGGTTTCCTGCTCTTCGATCCGTTTCACAACGATCCGGTCATAGAGCGGTCGAATATTCATACGTTGAACCTCCTGGTTAGTAAACTTAGCGATGGCGAGCGGGATTGACCCCCGCCTGGAACATATTAGCAGAGTCTAGCGAGGAGTGACAAGATCAGTCCACAACTTATTGATAATGATAATGTTTGAGTGATTGACACTCAGATAAGCGTCGGCCTGGATTCGTGTACGAGGCGTCCCATTCCGAACGCCGGAATTCCGGAAATGAACACTGATCGAATCCGGTACAAGATAAAGGCCTTTGTTTGCATAGACGTCCGGGGCATCGAACTTGCGACAGTCACCCACCCAATGCCAGCCAGAGGAGGTAACGGCATGATCGAACAGATCGGCACTTTCCTGGGCGAGTTGAAGGTCGGCGCACGATCCCTGGCGCGCGAAAAGGGGCTCATCGTCACCGCCGTACTTACTCTGGCGCTGGGCATCGGCGCGAACGCCGCGATCTTCACCCTCGTTCGGGGTGTGCTGCTGCGCCCCCTGGTGAACCGTGACGAAGATCGGCTGATCTACATCCGGCAGAGTTCGCAGGGGCAAAACGCAACTTTCTCGATACCAGAGATCGCCGATCTGCGCTCGCGCCTGAAAACGCTGAACTCGTTCGGGGACTTCTCGACGATCGGTTTCACCATGGTCGGGCTCGGGGAGCCGCGGGAAGTCAGCGCGGGAGTGGTGGGCGGATCGTACTTCCAGGTGATGGGGCTGCGCCCAGTGCTGGGGCGGCTGCTGGATGCCCGTGACGACGGCCCCAACGCGGCCGGCGCGGTTGTCTTGACCTACCGTTTCTGGTCGACCGCGCTGCACAGCGACCCGAATGTGATCGGCACGAAGATCCGGCTCGACTCCTTCGATTCTCGAGGCGCCACCGTCGTGGGCGTCCTGGAGCCAAGCGTTCCCTATCCGGCCGACACAGAAATCATCGCCAACGTCGTGACGAGCGCGCATCATCTTTCAGCGACCATGGTCACCAGCCGCCTTCATCGCATGACCGAGCTGTTCGCGAGACTTGCCCCCGGCGCGGATCTGAAAACAGCGCGCGCGGAGCTGAGCACGGCGTATGGCGCGATGAAGCGGGATCATCCGGACGCCTATCCGGCGGACGCCGATTTCCGCATCTCCGCCGTAAGGCTGCGGGACGAACTCACGTCGGGAGCGCGGACGATCCTGCTGGTGCTGCTGGCGACATCGATCTTGATTTTCGTGATTGCCTGCTCGAATGTAGCCAATCTGATTCTGGCTCGCAGCGTGCGGCGCGAGGCCGAACTGGGCATCCGTGCCGCGCTGGGCGCCAGCGCCGCTGCTCTGCGGCGTGCGCTGCTGACTGAAAGTCTGCTGCTATGCGTCGCGGGAGCAACAGTCGGGCTGTTGATCGCCAGCCCGATCGTCGCCGTTCTGGCGCGATACATGTCCCGGTATTCGATCCGAGCCGCCGGCCTCACCGTCGACCCCAGCATGCTTTGGATCGGAGCGGGGCTGGCTGTGGTTGCCGCGGTCCTGCTTGCCTACGTTCCACGCCTGCCATCGACCGGAGGAACCGCCGGATTCGGTCTGGCCAGCGGCGGCCCCCGCATCACTGGCGCGAATAGGAAGTTGCGGATCTTCGCAGTGATTCAGATCGCCGCCTCTTTTGTGCTGGTGGCGTCGGCAGCCGCCACTGTTAGGACGCTCCTCGCGCTCGAAGCCGTGCACAGTAATCTCGATACGCGCCACGTGCTGGCCATCAATGTTCCTGTGGTGCGTTACCAGAAATCAGACCATCAGGTGGTGGATTACTACCGGGAAGCCACACGGCGCATCCGGGAATTGCCCGGCGTTCAGAATGTTGCGATTGGCACCGTGGTGCCCTGGCGCGACGCGGGTAACGTCACGCTTCAATTCGGAGTGGACGGGCATGAACCCGCCGCGGGCGAGAAACATCCCCAGGCGACGATCCGGATTGTCTCGCCCGGATTTTTCGCCACGCTGGGCCTGCCGATGACGGAAGGGCGCGACTTCAATGATGCCGACCGCAGCGGCAGCGAGCGCGTCGTGATTGTAAGCCAGAGCCTGGCGCAACGGATGTTCCCCAACCGGGATGCTCTGAACCATCAGATGATGTGGACTGACCCGATTCTGAAGGCCATCCCGCTGATGAGTACCGCGCCGATGCGCATTATCGGTGTAGTGCCGGACGTTGACGATACGAACCTGGTGCCCGTGCCGACCATGACCGTGTATCGTCCGTTCGATCAGGAGGCGCTGCTCGGAGGCGGCCGTCTGTTCATCCATGCGAGTGCGAATCCCTATGGTCTGGTGACGCCGGTTACGCGCATCTTGCGCCAGATGTCCGCGGATCAACCTGTGGAGCACGCGGCAACTCTGGACGATGTCCGCGCCGAGGTGCTCTCGCCAGACCGGCTCAACGTGATCGTGTTCAGTGTTTTCGCCGGAGTGGCGCTGCTGATCGCCGTGGTCGGAGTGGCAGGCGTACTCGCGTTCTCGGTGAGCGGCCGCACGCGCGAGTTCGGCATCCGGCTGGCGGTAGGATCCGAGCCGCAGAGTCTACTGCTGCGAGTCATCGGAGAAGGCGTCTCCATTGGGATGGGCGGCCTGGCTCTCGGGTTCGCGTCAGGGTTCGGGCTGGCGCAACTCGCGGGTGCTTTCCTTGGAGACTTGAAACTGCCGGGGACGCTGCCCGTGGCGGGTTCTGCTTTCATCCTGCTGCTTGCCGCGGTAATCGCATCCGTCGTCCCGGCGGCACGGGCAGCGCGGGTGGACGTGATGCAAGCGCTGCGCAGCGATTGAGTCGCGGTAGACGGATCGAGGTCTAGTTGCGCCCGGCGTCGTGCAGGAGTGAGTCAAATGGCCGGGACGGCGACTACACGTCCACGTGGATTGTTTCTGAGTTGCCGACCAGAACGGACAATTCAACAGCGTTACAGGGCAAGCGATAAATCAAAGAAGACGAGAGCGATCGGACACCGGAGCTTATCTTGTCGAGGGCTTTACCGGAACAGGGTCTGCGGGTCGTCGTCGGCTTCGCGGTCTTCGCGATTGCAAGCCTCAGACGATGTGTCGGTCACTTGCACCATTGAGAATTCGTATGGCGGTCGCCAACGCACCGTAAAGTAGACCCCTTTTGGCGGCTCGCCGATCGGCGTCGGCGGGTCGCTGAAATCCACGCCAACCTGCCACAAATCCGGGGTGGCCGGGCAGTGCATCGTTGGATAGATAAACTCGCCGTGCACGTTATCCTTGTGTAGTTTTTCGTGCCAGGCGAGCATGCCCCTGCGATTTGCCGATTCGGACCAGAACGCCGCTTCCCTCCACTCGTGCGTCAGCCATTCGTCCACGAAGTCCCGTGGGCGCAGCGCCAGCGGAGCAATGCGTTTGGCTTCTGGCCCGTCGATCCGGTAATGTCTGATGTGCGGCCGGACGAGGATTCCACCGTCAATGCTGGGCCCGTTGTATTGAATCAAGACATCATCCGTGGTGACGCTCCCGCGAATCGCCTGGTCGCTGCCGAGATAAGCCAACTCTTCTCCCGAGACCAGCGGTCGCGCCAACGGGTCGCCGCCGAGCCGATAGGCACGATAGTAAACGTCGTGCCAGGCAGAGGCGCACCAAGTCTGCACGCCGAGGGTGAGGGCAACGTAATTGTTCGAGGGGTTCCACGGGGAAATCACGACGTCGTTCAGGAATTGCGGTTTGTAAGCCGATTCCCTGTAGTCGTTCTGCTCGTTCTGGAGCACCCTCTGCCAACCATCCCCGGACCATGCATAGACGTAGGCCGACTCGTCCTCGCCGCACTGGATCCCAAGTGAAGTCACGACAACGACGAACACCGAGCTTCGTTGCACCCTGACTGGGTTCAGATAACCCAGATACTCCATCGACCACGGATCGGACGCCGAGGCATGCGTCGGATCGAACATCAGTCCAGCAGCCCGAAGTTCGGAGTTCACTCGACTCTCGAAAGCCCCCTGGTTGTCGCGCTCGCCCAGCTCCGGCAGTCGGCTCTCGATCCAGTCGCGGAGATCATGCTTGGCCGTGGAGAGCTGCGACGTGGCTCCGCGCGGCGCGCCCTTCCCAATGTTCTGCATTTGGGCGCCGCGCATCGATGTCAGCGTCGCGCGCAGAGCGTCGAGCTTGGCGTCGGCGGGTGCGGCCTGCGCTAGTACAGCAGACAGGACGAACAACACCGTTCTGAACATGGTATTGAGATGATACCTCGCAGGATACTCTGGCTGGCTGAGTTAGGTGGAAACTCACTTCGGGATAATTCTTTTCCTGGCCGCGAACAATCGGGAAGTTGGGCCCCATGGCCCATCAAGTTAACGAAAAACGGCCTATGCTCTTCCGTGGAACGACAGATCCTCAATCCGCGCGATGGCGACGAGTCGTCCAAGTGCATCACAGGAATAAAATCGTCTTAGTGAGAATCAGAGGCATACTTCTGCTGATCGCCGTGGTTACTGGTTCTATTGTCTCTGCTCGATCAGCGCAGCCCGCAGCCGCACAGGACAATCCGACGCAAGGAGTTTGGGTTGATCCGTCCACCGGCCTGATGTGGGCTGGTAAGGATAACGGTAAGGACGTAAGTTGGAGAGGGGCTATGAAGTACTGCCACGGTCTGCGTTTAGGAGGTCATTCTGACTGGAGGTTAGCGAATATGGCTGAGCTTCAAGGCCTATATGACAAGACAGTCGAAGCTCCCGGGCTGGCTGGCTACGCCAAGCATCTTCGAGCTTTCACTTGGCATGTAAAGGGTAATTTGTTCCTGACGGGAGAACAATGGAGCGGCCGCCAAGTAACTGGTCGCATGCCTCTGGAGTCGTATGAATACCACTTCGACTTCAATGACGGCAAGGCTGACAGAGATCCTAGCGGCTGGCCTTACCCCTCCTCAGGAATGCGTGCATTGTGTGTGCGCGGTCCCGGAAAGTGAACGCAAGTGTACGTGCATTACGGTCTAAACGCTGTCTGGACTGTCTCCCAAAAGCGCGCTGAGGTCCACTTGGCCGTAGAACGCCCTATCCGCCTAAGTGCCTTGCCCGAGCCCAGTGCCGCCCGGCCGAGTGGTCGAAGGAGCGCGGTCTGTGCACGCCGAGACCGAGTGGATATACAATAGCGCGATACGCGCGGTTTTCCGCGTGTGTAGGCATCGATAAGGAGCGACTATGTGCGATCAGGATCATTTTGAGGAAGACCTTAAGAATTTCGAAGCTCTCGGTTTGCTGACACGGAGGAAGCAAGTCGGCATGATGCTGAGCGCCGCCGGCATCGCGATGATGCTGCCGCGCGCGGCAAACGCCTTGGAGGTAACCGACTCGGACGTCAATGTAACGACACCGGACGGCACTTGCGACGCCTACTTCGTTCATCCCGCGAGCGGCACGGCCCCGGGCGTCCTCATCTGGCCGGATATCTTCGGGCTGCGGCCGGCATTCCGAGCCATGGGCAAGCGGCTGGCTGAATCGGGCTACTCGGTGCTGGTGATCAATCCGTTCTACCGCACCCAGAGGGCCCCGACGGCGGAACAAGGCGCCGCGACACCCATCCCGAAGCTGATTCCACTCGCGCAAACCTTGAACGAGAAGACGCACATGACGGACGCCAAGGCGTTCATCGGATGGCTGGACCAGCAAACCCCGGTCGCCAAGGACAAGAAGATGGGCACCCAGGGTTATTGCATGGGCGGGCCGATGGCGTTTCGTACCGCTGCCGCTATGCCCGATCGCGTGGGAGCGGTGGCTACGTTCCACGGCGGCGGGCTGGTCACCGACAAGCCCGACAGTCCGGTTGTGCAGGCCGCAACCAGCCACGCGCAGTTCCTCGTGTGCATCGCGGCGAACGACGACATGCGGGCGCCGAATGACAAGAGCGTGATTAAAGAGACGTTCGCCAAGGCACACCTGCACGCGGAAGTCGAGGTGTACACGAACGCCTTGCACGGCTGGTGTCCTTTTGACACGCAGGTTTACAACGAGCCGCAGGCCGAGAAGGCCTGGAGCCGGCTGCTCGTGCTCTACGGAAAGGCCCTGGCTTAACGCGGAGTCCGTCGGGATCGCGCCCTGGCGGGAGCTGGCTTCCGCTTCTTCTGGGACTCGGATGTGACGAAGCGCCAGGACGCGCCAAGAAGGTCCCGCAGCTGCTCAGCCGGGATTCGGGATAGTCTTACGAGCACGGCCGGATAATTCCGGTAATGATCCGTCAGATAGTACGTCTCGGGCGCGTCCGCCAGCAGCCCGGCGCGCTGGTCGAAGTCGATGCGCACCACCAGCGAATCGGGTTCGGCCGACTTGTGAATCGCCAGGCACGCAAGAAGCTTGCCGCGCACTTTCAGCGCGAGCTTTCCATACATGGTGCTGTCTTCCACATCCGGCAGCGCCAGGCCAATCTGGCGGACCGTGTCGAAGCTAACTTTCGTTCGAGGCATGCAGAACCGTTGTGTTTTCCAGGATAGATGATACTTCATCGCGATATACTCACTAGGTCACTTCTGCGGCTCGAAGGAGGCTTATGAGGATCGCGCTTGCCATTTGTTTCGCTTCGGCCCTGATGGGAGCGGCCTTGGTCGCCAGCGCGCAAACCGAATCCGAGGACCAGGCCAAGCCCCGGATCCAAAGCCTTTCGCACGCCATCCACGCTGTCGAAGATTTGGATACGACGCTCGCGTTTTACCGCGAAGTCTTCGGCCTGAATGGTACGCCGACGGATTTTCCCAATCCGGCTGTACCGCTACTCACCAACGCTCCCGGCGTTACGCTGCGTCTTTCCATGATGCGCCTTCCCGGCAAAATGATGTTCGAGCTGACGCATTTCAAGGGCCTCGAGCGCAAGCCCGGACGAGCAGCGTACACGGATCCCGGCGCGGGCAGCATCGTTTTCCATGTCCGCGACCTTGACGAAGTCGTCGCGAACGCGAAGAAGGCGAATGCGACCATCGTTACAACCGGCGGCGAGCCCGTGGAGATCCATACCGCCCATGGCATGGCCCGGTCCATCGTGATGCGCGATCCGGACGGCTTCTTCGTCCAGGCCATCCAGGAAACGCCCGCGCCCGGCGCGCCGGAAGGAAATGTGCATCGCGTCTCACTCGCTTATACGATGGAGAGCGCCGAATCGACGCTGCAGTTCTATCACGGCATGCTGGGCGTCGAACTCAGCGGACCCTCGAAGTTCTCCAAAGATCCGGCGATGCTGAAGCTGGTTGGCGCGCCGAAGGGAACCGAGTTTCGGACACTGACCGGCGTGCTCCCTGGCCCACCCGCCGACATCGTGTTCACGGAGTTTCGCGGCGTGCCGCGTACCAAATTCCACCTGCGTGTCCGCGATCCTGGCGCGCCAGCCATGGCGATCCAGGTGAATAACCTGCAGGGGATGGTCGCGGTGATGAAGGCGGCAGGAACACCCGTGCTTTCCACCAATGGGCAGATTGTCGACTTCGGACGCGGCACGCACACGATCTTCGTCGAAGATCCCAATGGCATGAACCTCGAAGTGTTCCAGCGTTCCGCTCCACCGCCGGGGAGCAGTCAGACGCGGTAGCAGTTGCTGCGTCTGATGTACACGCGGGGTTTGCTGCATCCAGGCAGGCAGACTTGAGCGCTTCTCGATATCCTGGTAAGTACGGATGCGACGTGCGGCGCCTTTGATTCTTGTGGCTCTGGTCGCCATTCTTGCAGGCGTGGGCGCAACGTATTACGCGCGGCTGAAGCAGCAGGCGCTCGAAAAAACCGCACCGCCCAAGAAACTCGCTCCCGGCACGGCTGTGTTGTATCACGGCTGGACCTACACGCACACCTCCAACGAGAAGACCGTGATTACGGTGCACGCCGATGACTTCCAGGAAGTCAACGGCAAGGACGAGCTCACCGGCGTCAAGCTGGACATTTATCACAAGGACGGCAACCAGTACGACCATGTCACTTGCGCTAAGGCGGAGTTCGACATGGAACAGGGCATTCTCTATTCCGACGGTGACGTCGAAATCACCATGGGAGTGCCCGTGGACCAGCCGCCCAATGGCCGGCTGATGAAGATCAAGTCGTCGGGCGTTCGCGTGGAAGTGAAGACCAGCAAGACCTCGACTGACCGGTTGGCGACGTTTCAGTTCGACCGCGGAGAAGGCCAATCGATGGGAGCCGACTACGATCCCAACACGCGGGAGCTGGTGATGCACAGCCAGGTGCAGTTGATCTGGCGTGGCACGGACCCAAAGACCGTGCCGATGAAAGTGGAAACCGGCCACCTCGACTACAAGGAGCGGGACGCGAAGGTGTTTCTGTCGCCCTGGTCGAAGCTGACCCGCGGGACGCTGTCCATGGAGGGCGGTCCGGCGATCGTCACGCTGCAGGACGGCACCATCCGGCTGGTGGAAACGACGGACGCGCATGGCACCGATCAGCAGCCGGGACGCAATCTGCAATTCGGCGCGCAACGGCTAGTCCTGGATTTCAATGACAACAACCAGGTTCAAAAGATCACCGGAGACACCCAGGCGCACCTGGTGGCTGCCTCAGACACCGCGGTTACCACGGTGAACTCCGATCACGTGATCATGGACTTTGACGTTACAGGCGCCGAAAGCGTCCTGCAGGCATCCGTATCGCAGGGCCACAGCACCATGGAGTCAAAGCCGGTGCCGCGGGCAGGCGTGGAACCGGCGGAGACGCGAGTTCTCAAGAGCGACACAATCTGGACGAAGATGCGCACGGGCGGCCGTGAAATCGAGTCGGTGGAAACGCAATCGGCGGGCGCGCTCGAATTCATCCCCAACCGTGCCGACCAGCCGCATCGCTGGATGAACGGCGACAAGATTTGGCTGGCGTACGGACCGAAGAATCAGATCGAATCCTGCCGTTCGATATCGGTTACCACGCGAACCGAAAAGCCGAAGCCCAAAGACGCCAAAGCAGCGCCGGCGCCGGAACTGACCTGGAGCAAGAATCTGCTCGCGAGCTTCAAGGCCAGCCAGTTGTCCAAGCTGGAGCAATCCGGCGATTTTCGCTACCAGGAAGGCGACCGGCGCGCCAAAGCGGATCGCGCGGTGTTGGAGCAGACGGACAACCGCATCGACCTGGTGGGTTCGGCCCGGGTTTGGGATTCCACCGGCTCGGCCGACGCCGACCAGATCGTGCTGGATCAGAAGACGGGCGACTTCAGCGCCGAAGGAAACGTCAGTTCCACGCGTCTGCCGGACCAGAAGCCGGATCAAAAGAAGGACTCGGCGGGCAGCGGCCCTCCCGACCAGAATGGCGGCGGAATGTTATCTCAGGATGAGCCCTTGCACGCCCGCGCGAAGAAGATGCGCTCCACCGATAACAATACGGAGATCCGTTACGAAGGGAATGCCGTTTTGTGGCAAGGCGCGAACCGGCTGGAGGCAGATGTCGTGCAGATCGATCGGGAGAACAACCTTCTGGTAGCGCACGGAAACGTGCGGAGCCAGTTGTTGGACAAGGGGCAGGACTCGGCTAAATCCGGAAAGACCACCGCGACGGCGGGCAAAGGTCAAAAGCCGGCCGCAACCAAACCCGCCCTCAGCGTGTTTACCATTGTGAGGGCGCCCGAATTGAATTACGACGACAACAAGCGGCTGGCGCGGTATAGCGGCGGCGCCGTGCTGGAGCGGCCGAATATGACCGTCAAAGGCCGCGAGATCCAGGCATACTTACGGAACGACAGCAACGATTCCTCGCTGGATCATGCTCTTGCCGACGGCAAGGTGGACATCCATCAGGTCTCGCCGGAACGCACGCGTGACGCTTCTTCCGAACACGCCGAGTATTACGTCGATAAGGACGAAGTCATTCTGGAGGGAGGCAAACCCACGTTCATCGACAGCCTGCGCGGAACAACCACCGGCCGGAAATTGACCTGGTTCTCTCAGGATGATAGGCTGCTGGTAGACGGAGTCGAAAAAGAGCCCGTGCAATCCGTGATCCGGCGCAAAACGAAGTAGCGATCCCGTATTATGCGCACCCTCCAAACCGCCGAAATCTCCAAAAGTTACCGCGGCCGCAAGGTCGTCGACAACGTATCGCTGTGGGTAAAGCAAGGCGAAGTGGTGGGTCTGCTGGGACCAAACGGCGCCGGCAAGACGACGTCTTTTTACATGATTGTGGGGCTGATCAGTCCCGATTCCGGCCGCGTGCAGGTGAGTAACGGCGAAGGCTCGGAAGACATCACCAACATGCCGATGTATCAACGCGCGCGGCGCGGCATCAGCTATCTGCCGCAGGAAGCCTCGGTTTTCCGCAAGCTGACGGTGGAAGACAACCTGATGGCCATCCTGCAAACGCTGCGCATGAACGGGCGCGAGCGGCGCGAGCGGATGAACCGGCTGATCGAGCAGCTTGGCCTGGAGACAGTACGCCACAACAAGGGCTACGCGCTTTCGGGCGGAGAGCGCCGGCGCGTGGAAATTGCGCGCTCGCTGGTGATTGAGCCCAGCTTTCTGCTACTCGACGAGCCGTTCTCGGGCATCGATCCGATTCAAGTCTTGGAGCTGCAGCGCATCATCTTCGATTTGAAGAACTCGGGCATCGGAATTCTCGTGACCGATCACAACGTGCGCGAGACTCTGGCGGTGACAGACCGCGCCTACATCATCAACAACGGTAAGATCTTCCGCGCCGGGACGCCGGATGCGCTGGGCCGCGATCCCGAAGTGCGCCGTGTGTACCTGGGCGAAAACTTCAACCTGGGTATCGACGCCGAGCGCTGGCGTCCGGTGGCCGAGCGCTGAGCCTACTACCGATCGTTTCCCGGTTTATATATCCAGCCTGATAGTCCGCCCTATCCGAACGGATAGTTTAAGGTTTTCACCTTAGTCCGTCCGCCCAGTGTGTTCAATCACTTCCATCCAGTTTGTGCCCTGGCATTCGGATTGCCAGAGTAAGGCCCCCGGGAGCGCTGGAAAGCTCCCAAGGACGCGGTTTATGACTGGACGATCACGACATATTTCACTAGCGTTAGCAATCGGCATTGCGGTTTCTTTGGTCGCGGGAGCACGGGCGGACACGGTCAGCCTGAATCTCTCCGGCCTGGTCAACTCGGATCTAACCACCTACACAGAGGGTTGGAGCTATCCGCAGCACGGCGGTCCCATCACCATCGGCGGTGTACCATTTACACTCGCAACCATCGGCCCGAATTCGGACACGGCCGTCATTCAGTCTTCTACCGACTATGGCGCGGACCAGACGTTCTCGCTGAATGTTGGCCTCTTCGGCGTCACATCCGCATTTACGCTCATCAATACGGCATTCGGAGTGTGCGGCACCACGGTGGGCGCAGTGGAGTTCGTCGGCTCGTCAACGACGTACACGTACGACCTTACGGAGGGAAATAACGTTCGTGACCATTACAACGGTTACTACTGCAATGGGATAGGCCTCTCAGACAGGATGATCTACTTTGGCTTCGACCGTCTGGATCGGCAGTCCATCGTATTGCCTGACGCTTTCGCTCACGAGACCCTCGAGAGCATCGTCTTCGAGAGCTTCGGCCAAGGTGTGGGCGGAGCGCCTTTCCTGGCAGCCATCACGTTGGACCCGGCATCCAACGCGGTTCCGGAGCCCGTGACCTGGCCGCTCGGCTTAATCGCCCTGCTGGCCATGCCGCTGGTACACCGCCGTCGGCGCACGCAGCAGTAATTCAGGAGTTGTCTCCTATAATTGTAGTTTGGACCTGGAAAAACAACTCCTGCGCAAGGTAGGCGAAGCGGTTGGCCGTTTCAAGATGATCCGGGACGGCGACCGCGTCGCAGTGGCGCTGTCCGGCGGCAAGGATTCACTGACGCTGCTGGAAGCGCTGCTGTTGCTGGCCGCTCGCGCGCCGGTGCAGTTCTCCGTATGCGCGTTCACCGTGGAACAGGGCAAGTTTCTGCGGCCGATCGAGCCGCTGGGCGAATATCTGAAGTCGCGCGGCGTGGCGTGGACCTATGTGCAGGACCGGCCGTCGCTGCGCCTGCTCGAAGAACAGCCGGATCACGGCTGCGACCTGTGCAGCCGCTACCGTCGCCGCGCGGTGTATGAGATCGCGCGCGGCTTGGGCGCCAATGTGATCGCCTTCGGCCACACGGCCGACGATTTCTGCGAATCCTTCCTGCGCAACGCGATGTTCACCGGTCGGGTGAGCGCGCTGCCGCCGGTCACCTACTCCCGCAACAAAGATTTCCGGCTCATTCGCCCGCTGGCGTTCGTCACCGAAGAAGTCACCAGCCGGTTCGCCGAGTCGCTAGGCGCGCCCATCGTGCCGTGCGGGTGCTCGCAGCGGACGGGCACTGTCCGGAAGTCCATCCGCGGCCTGTTCAGCGAAATCGAGAAGGACTATCCGCATCTGAAAGAGACGCTGCTGGCGGCCATGGGAAATCTGGAGCCGGACCGGCTGCTCGATCCACGATACCTGGATCTGGAAGGCGCCAAGCCCGAGTCTGGCCGTGCGCTGCTGCCTGTGTTGGACGGCGCGCTAGAGTAAGTACAGTTTCTATGCAACCTGCAATTGCGACCGCGCAGAAGGTCCTGGAGGAAAAAATCAAGGCCCGAACCGCGCGCGTCGGTATCATCGGACTCGGTTATGTGGGTTTGCCGCTGGCCGTCGAGTTCGCCAAGGCCGGCTTTTCGGTCACCGGCATCGACGTTCAGGAATCGAAGGTCGCGCGGCTGAACGCGGGCGAATCCTACGTTCAGGACGTGACCGGTAACGCCCTGCGCCCGCTAGTTGAATCCGGAAAATTTCACGCGACCACGGATTTTTCAGCCGTCGCCGACCTCGACACCATCAATATCGCCGTCCCCACGCCGCTGCGCAAGACCAAGGACCCCGACATGAGCTATATCGTGTCGGCCTGCCAGGAGACCGCCAAGTACTTCGGCCCGGGCAAACTGGTGATCCTGGAGTCGACCACCTATCCCGGGACCACTGACGAGCTGGTGCTGCCGATGCTGGAACGGCCGGGGCTCAAGGTGGGCGAAGATTTCTTCCTCTGCTTTTCCCCCGAACGCGTGGATCCGGGCAACGCCCGATATCAAACGGCCAATATCCCGAAGGTGGTCGGTGGGATCACGCCGGCCTGCACGGAACTGGGCGCGCTGTTCTATTCCCAGGCGCTTCAGACTGTGGTTCCGGTCAGTTCCACCAGCGTGGCGGAAATGGTGAAGCTGCTCGAAAACACGTTCCGGATGATCAACATCGGCCTGGTGAACGAACTGGCTCTCATGTGCGACCGCATGGGCATCAACGTCTGGGAAGTGATCGACGCCGCCGCCACCAAGCCGTTCGGCTTCATGCCGTTTTATCCCGGTCCCGGCTTGGGCGGCCACTGCATCCCGATCGACCCGTTCTATCTTTCCTGGAAAACCAAGCAGGCGGGCATCGAGGCGCGCTTCATCGATCTGGCCGGATACATCAATGGCCAGATGCCGCATTTTGTCGTGGACAAGATTCAGAACGCGCTGAACGATCAGGCCAAGCCGCTCAAAGGCTCACACGTGCACATCCTGGGCGTGGCCTACAAGCGCGACATCGACGATATGCGCGAATCGCCCGCGCTGGACATCATTCTGCTGCTGGAACGGCGCGGCGCGCTCGTCACCTACAGCGACCCTTACGTGCCCCATGTGAAGCTGGATGGCCGCGAACTGTCCGCCCAGGACGCTCTGAGCTCCGCCGCGCAAGCCGATTGCACGGTGATTGTGACCGATCACAGCAGTTTCGACTACGCCGGCTTGGTCCAATGCGCCCGCTTGATTGTGGACACCCGCAACGCGCTGAAGAATCTTCCTTCGCCGAAGGTTGTGCGTTTGTAAGGCCGCTTGCTGAGCCGCCCCTCCGGAGCATGGTAGCATCGGGTTGATGGGGGCGACGGTTTGCTCGATTTCCTGAAATCACCCATCGCCGCCCTGCAAGATTTTTACATCCTGACGGGGCGCGCCCTCCTCAACATTTTTCGAGGGCCGCACTACGCCGACGACATCGCCATGCAGATGGATATCATCGGCGTGGGCAGCCTTCCGATCGTCGCCCTGGTTTCGTTTTTCAGCGGCGTTGTCATCACCATGCAGATGTCGCGCGCGCTCTCGCAATACGGCGCCGTGGGACAAGTGGGCCAAATTGTCGCCCTCACGCTGGTGCGGGAACTGGGGCCGGTGTTAACCGCGGTCGTCGTGGCCGGGCGCGTGGCTTCGGGAATCGCCAGTGAACTGGGCTCCATGAAGGTAACCGAGCAGATTGACGCCATGCGCGCGCTCGGAACCGATCCGATTCAAAAACTGGTGACTCCGCGCATGATCGCCTCGGCTGTCATGCTACCTTTGCTGGTCATCTGCGCCGACTTCGTCGGGATCGTAGGCGGCTACCTCATCGCTTATTTCACGCTGGGCTTGACCACTTCGCAATACTGGACCAACGCCTATCAGTCGCTGGAATACAACGATGTCGTGCAAGGTTTGCTCAAGCCGTTCGTGTTCGCGTTCATCATTTCACTGGTTGGCTGCTTCTATGGGCTGCGCACTTCGGGCGGGACGCAAGGCGTCGGTTTGGCGACCACCAAGGCCGTGGTGGCGGCGTCGGTGTGGATCTTCGTTCTGACCACATTTCTCACGCGCATCTTCGTGAACCTTCACTGATGCAGCCGACTCCGGAAAGCCCGGCCACCGATCAGGCACTCCTGCGCTTTGAGAATGTCAGTCTGAGCTTCGACGAAGTGCCGGCGTTGCAGGGGATTTCTTTCCAACTGCACGCCGGTGAGACGCGCGTCGTCCTGGGCGCGGCGGGCAGCGGCAAGACCACGCTGCTGAAGACCGCCATCGGCCTGCTCAAGCCCGATTCCGGCCGCGTTTACCTGTTCGGCGAGGAGATCACGGGCTTGCAGGAAAACCAGATGTTCGAACTGCGCAGCCAGGTGGGCGTTCTGTTTCAGGAAGGCGGTCTATTTGATTCACTCACCGTGGCCGACAACGTGGCTTATCCGCTGGTCAACCGCCGCAGCCACGACGTGCCGCTCGCCGAAGTCGACACCAAGGTAGTGGAGGCGTTGCGCTTCGTCGAGCTGGAACATACGCTGGAGCAACTCCCGAGCGAGCTTTCGGGCGGTATGCGGCGCCGCGTCGGTATCGCCCGCGCCGTGGTGAGCGAGCCGCCCCTGGTGCTCTACGATTCACCCACCGCCGGGCTCGATCCCATTACCGCCAACACCATCATGGCCGTGATCGCCAAGGAGCGCGATTTCAAGAACACCGCCAACCTGATCGTCACGCAGCGCTATCAGGACGGGCAGTTGATGGCTAACTTTCGCTACAATCGCAACAGCGGGCATTTGGAGCCGGTATCTCAGAACGGCGCTCGCGGGGATGGCTCGAACCCAACCCGTACTATCTTCATGGTGATGAAGGAAGGTCGGATGGTCTTCGAGGGCGCGCAGGAGCAATTGGAGGCGTCGCGAGACGAGTACATCTCCAAGTTCGTACCCAAGCACTCATAGACCATGCCGACTCAGACCAAGGCCAGCTGGGCGCGACTGCGAGTAGGGCTGCTGGCGATCGCCGCCATGGCCATCCTGGCAACCCTCATCTTCCTGATCACGGGCCATACCAACCTGTTTGAGTCCAACGCCGACATCTACACCTACATGAGCGACGCGGCGGCGCTGACTACGGGCGCGCCGGTCAATCTGGATGGGATTCCGGTCGGCAAGGTGAAAGCAATCGCACTCTCCGGCTCCAAGGATCCCCGCCGGCTGGTGCGCATCGAAATGGAGTTGCCGCTGAACCAGATGAAGTCCATCCCGTCGGATTCGGTGGCCTCCATCAGCGCCGCCAATGTGCTTGGCACCAAGTACATCAACATCAAGTCCGGCATGAGCGAGACCCCCATCCAGCCGGGGCAGGAATTGCCCAGCTTGAACACCGAAGCTTTCGATGACCTGGTGCAACAGGGATACAGTGTTTTGACCGCGTTGCAAGGCACCGTGGAGCGCGTGGACCGCATTATCGGCATTGTTGAATCCGGCAAGGGCAGTATCGGCAAGCTGCTGGTGGACGACACCCTTTACAACCATTTCCTGGCGATTGTGGACGAAGTCAAGCAACTGGCGGATGTCTTGAACAGCGACAAGGGCACCTTCGGCCAACTGATCTACCATCGCGACGTTTACGACGATATCCGCAAATCGCTGACGCGCGTCGACAGCTTGCTCGAAGGGCTCCAGCAGGGGCAAGGCACAGCCGGTCAGCTGCTGAAGAACCGTGAGCTTTACGATCAGATGGACAAGACGGTCGCCGGGCTGCGGACGATCGTCGACGATCTCAATGCCGGCAAAGGCACGGCCGGGGCGTTGCTGAAGAACGACGATCTCCACAACCAGTTGAAGGCCACGATGACCAAGATCGACAGCATCCTCGACAAAGTCAACTCCGGCCAGGGCACTATCGGCCAGCTTCTGGTGAACCAGCAACTGTACGACAACCTGAACGGCACTACCGCCGAGATGCACGGCTTGATGAAGGACTTCCGGGCAAACCCGAAGAAATTCCTGCGTATCAAACTCTCGATCTTTTGAGGCCTGCTGTCCTGTCTTGAAGCGCCTGATTGTCAACGCCGACGACTTCGGCTTCACCCGCGACGTCAACGAGGGGATCGTCCACGCGCACCGCCAGGGCATCCTCACCGCGACCACTTTGATGGCCACCGGACCGGCCTTCGACCACGCGGTGGAATTGGCCCGCGCTACGCCCACTCTGGACGTCGGCGTGCATCTGGTGCTGGTCGGCGGCGCCGGCTATCCGCCGACCGTAAGCAAGCTCATCGAGGCCATCGCTCTCGGCCGCCTGCGCATCGAACAGGAATTGCGGGGGCAGATTCAGAAAGTGCTGGCCGCCGGCGTCCGGCCCACGCATCTGGACACGCACAAGCACACGCACCTCTTGCCCCCTGTGCTTGCGGCGATGGCCCGGCTGGCCGCCGAATTTCAAATTCCCTGGATCCGCCGGCCGTTCGATCTGCCACTCCACGCCGGCGGAGTTCCCTGGACCAAGCGGCTGGTGAGCAAGAGCATCGGATTCGCGCGCCGCCGCTTCGAGCGCACGCTCGCCGCCAACGGCTGCCGGGCCACGGACCACTTCGCAGGCTTCCAGATCACCGGACGCTACAACGCCGCGGAACTGGCTGCGCTGATTCGCGGTCTGCCGGATGGCCTCACCGAGTTCATGTGCCACCCGGGCTTCTGCACCGCTGAACTCGAAGCCTCGCACACGCGCCTCAAAGAAAGCAGGAGGCGGGAACTGGATGCGCTCACGTCGCCCGAAGCCCGCGCCGCGCTGGACGAAGCCGCCGTTAAGCTCGCCAGCTACCGCGAAATCGCGTAACGTGGGCCGGGTTCGGCGGCGCTGTTGAACACAGACGTGTATAATGAAAGTGTCGAACGAATGCGGTGGGCGAAAGCCCACTTTTTTATTGCAATCCGCCAATGTCTGTCGCCGCCAAAGAGGAGATCGTAACGAAGATCGCCGCAATCGCCGAGCGCGTTGGCTCGCCGGAAGGCATCGAGATTGTCGATGTCGAGTTCCTGGGCGCGGGCCGCGGCCGTGTTGTGCGCATTTTCATTGACCGGCCCCAAGGTGTCTCTCACGGAGATTGCGAATTTATTTCGCAGCAGGTCGGAACAATTTTAGACGTGGAAGACGTCATACCTGGGGACAGCTACACGCTCGAGGTTAGTTCGCCCGGCCTGGAGCGCAAGTTAGCGAAACCCAAGGACTTCGAAAGATTCGTGGGACAAAAAGCGAGAGTCGTGCTGCGGGAACCGGTGGAGAATCAGCGCCGTTGGGAAGGCAAACTGGCCGGAATTTCCCAAGGTGTCGTCGCGCTGGAGCCCAGCGCCGGCAAGGTCATCCATTTCCCGCTGGAACAGGTCCAAAAAGCCAACCTGAAGTTTGAGTGGTAAGTTTACCCCCGGACAGTTTAAGAAGAGGACACAGTGGCTAGCATCTATCAGTCCATTGAGATCTTGAGCAAAGAGAAAGGCATCGACCCGCAGATCGTTATCGATGCGGTGAAGGACGCCATGCTGGTGGCGGCGCGGAAGCATTTCCGCACCCTGGAAGACCTGGTGGCTGCGTTCAACGATCAAACCGGGGCGCTCGAGATCTATGGCGTGAAGAAGGTAGTGGAGTCGGTGCAGGACCCCGTGAAGGAGATCTCACTCGAAGATGCTCAGCGTATCGATCCCGGCGCGCAGCTGGAGTCGGAAGTCCGCTTCCCTAAGCCGACGGACGCCTTGGGACGCATTTCCGCTCAAACGGCTAAGCAGGTGATCCTGCAAAAGGTTCGCGAAGCCGAGCGCGAGACCATTTATTCGGAATACTCCGGCCGCGTGGGTGAGCTGGTGAATTGCACGGTAAAGCGCATCGAGGGCCAGGACCTGGTGGTGGACCTGGGCAAAACCGAGGCCCGGCTGTCCAAGAAGGAACAAAGCAAGCTGGAGAACTTCAGCGTAGGCGACCGGGCGCGGTGCGTGATCCGCAGCGTCGAAAAAGCCGGCAAGAACGCGGGCGTCATCGTGTCGCGTGCCGCGCCGGAACTGGTGATGCGCCTGTTCGAGCAGGAAGTTCCCGAAATCTACGACAACACAGTGGTCATCAAGGGCTGCGCCCGCGAAGCCGGCGAGCGAACCAAGATCGCGGTAGTCAGCCGCGACCGCGACGTGGACAGCGTGGGCGCTTGTGTCGGCATGAAGGGTATGCGCGTGCAATCCATCATCCGCGAGCTGCGCGGCGAGAAGATCGACATCATCGAATATTCCGAGGACCCGGTGGTGTTCGCTACCCACGCGCTCAGCCCGGCCAAAATCAGCCGCGTATCTATCCTGGACATGGGTGAGAAGCACATGGAAGTGATTGTCGATGATACGCAGCTCTCGCTGGCCATCGGCAAGAAGGGCCAGAACGTGCGGCTGGCTGCCAAGCTCCTGGGCTGGAAGATCGACATCAAGAGTGAAGAGGAAAAGCGCCAGGAAGTGGAATCGGCCATGGCCGCGCTAGTGCCGGCCGGCGCGCCTGTTTCCATCCTGATCGATCACGGCCTGGGCGAGAAGATTGCCGAAAAACTGATTGAGGCCGGTGTCGGAACCGTGGAAAAGCTAGGATCGATGACGCCCGAAGAACTGGAAGCGATTCCAGGGATCGGACCGAAGATCGTCGAAAAGATCCTGGTTGCGGTGAACTCTTATTACGCCCAATTTGAGCAGCCGGCCGAGCCCGGCGAAGCGCCCGTGGAGGCGCTGCCTCTTCTGGCCGAATCCGAGGCTGTGGAAGCAGCCGTGGACGAGGCGGCTGGGTCCGTGGAGTTTGTGGACGCCGTACCGCAAATCAGTGAATCGAATCAGCAACCCCAGCCTGGCGAGGCTCTGGATACTGCAGATTCGAAAAAGGAATTTGATACTATAGGAAACTCGGAGGGGGTAAGTTAAAGCAGCGCCCGGCTACCGGGCGGTGTAGTTTTTATGAGTAAAATTCGCATTAACGAGCTGGCAAGGCAACTGGAGATCCCCTCGCACGAGATCCTCGAGATGTTGCCCGAACTGGGTGTGTCCGAGAAGAAGACCCACTCCAGTTCGATCGATGAAGACGTCGCGGAGAAGATCCGGAGACGGACCCAGGGCGGTGGAGAGGAATCCGCGCCGGCCAGGACCTTCAGCACCGCCGCAGCGGTGGCCGAGCCTGAGCCCGACCTGCAGCCGGAGATGCCGGCTGAACCTCCAGCCCCTGTGGTGCACGCACCGGCTCATATCGAGGAACTGCCGGAAGCGATGCCTGAGGACGCGACGCCCGTCGTCGAGGACCTTCCTCGATCGAAACCGGCTCCTTTGCGGCCGCCTCTGGCCGCCGGCGGAGGCGCTCCGGTGCATCCGCCTCTCAGAACTACTCCGCTGCCGGCCCGGCCCGCGCCGCCTGCGCCTCGTCCCGGCCAAATCCTATCGGGGCCGCGCCAGCCGCTGCCGCCATCGACCGCGTCGCCCATGCCCCCGGCATCGATTACGCTTCCAGCTCAGCCGGCAGCCCGCGCCGCCGCTCCTGTGGAAACGGCCACACCGGCAGCACCGACGCCCGGAACTCCGATCCGGCCTCAGCCCCGCGCACCTTTAGCAGGCCAGCCCGCCGCCCGTCCGGTAGTGCCGCCCCGGCCCGATATGGTGGCTCGCCTGCAACAACAGCAGGTACGGCCCGGCGCCGCCGCAGCCCCACCAGCGCCGCGTCCCGGCATGCCGACCCGCAGTTCAACGCCCGTGCCTGGCCAGCCCATCTACCGCGGTCCGATTCGTCCGGGCCAGCCCGTGATGCGCGGGCCGGGAGTCGGTGCGCCGGGCGGCGGCGCAGCCCCCGGGGGCTTCCGGCGGCCCAGGACGCTGCACCCGACATCGCCACTGCGCGCCGAGCCGGCCACTCCGCTGCCAACCGAGCAACAGCGGCGTCATCAGGCCAAGCCGGGCAGCCGCGACCGCCATCGCGATCAGGAACAGGAAGAGGGTCGTCTACGGATGCCCACGCGGCGCAACGAAGCCGCCGCGCCGCCTCCCATCGACCGCGAAATCACAATCTCGGAAGGCGTCACCGTGAAGGAGCTTTCCGAAAAGCTCGGCATCAAAGCCAATCTGGTGATCAAGAAGCTGGTGGAAAAGAAGATTTTCGCCACCATCAACCAGAACCTCGACGCCAAGATGGCCGAGGAGATCGCGCGCGACTTCGGCGCCTCCACCAATAAAGTCAGCTTCGAAGAGGAAAGCTCGCAAGTCATCGAACAGGCTGAGGAGTCCACCGACCGCGTGAAGCGCGCGCCGGTGGTCACCATCATGGGCCACGTCGATCACGGCAAAACTTCGTTGCTCGATGCCATCCGCTCCGCCAACGTCGCCGAACGCGAGGCCGGCGGCATCACGCAACACATCGGCGCTTACTATGTCGAGAAGAACGGCCGCAAGATCGTGTTCATCGATACGCCCGGCCACGAAGCTTTCACCCGCATGCGCGCCCGCGGCGCCAAAGTCACGGACATCGTCGTGCTCGTGGTAGCGGCCGACGACGGCGTCATGCCCCAGACGCTTGAAGCGATTGATCACGCCAAGGCTGCCGGCGTGCCGATCGTCGTCGCCATCAATAAGGTCGACAAACCCGACGCTCAGCCGGAGCGCATCAAGCAGCAACTGTCTGATCGGGGGCTCGTTCCCGAAGACTGGGGCGGCGAGACCGTCATGGTGCCGGTTTCAGCGAAGACGAAAGTGGGCCTGGATCTGCTGCTCGAAATGATCCTGCTGGTCGCCGATATGCAGGATCTGAAGGCCAATCCCGACCGTCCGGCCGTCGGCAATGTTCTCGAAGCCAATCTCGATCGCGGCCGCGGGCCCGTCGCAACCGTGCTGGTGCGCAACGGTATGCTGCACGTGGGCGACTATTTTATCTGCGGCTCCGTCTTCGGCAAGGTCCGCGCAATGTTCGACGACCGCGGTCAGCCATTGCGCGACGCCGAGCCGTCCATGCCGGTTGAAGTGCTCGGCCTGGAGTCGCTGCCGGATGTGGGTGACACCTTCCAGGTGGTCACCGACACCGCTAAGGCCAAGCAAATCGTTCTCTATCGCGAAGCCAAAGCCCGCGACGTCGCCATGGCCAAGACCGGACGCGTCACCCTGGAACAGTTGCACGAGCAGTTGAAGGAAGGCGAAGTCAAGGAGCTGAATATCATCCTGAAGACGGACGTCAGCGGCACCGCCGAAGTCCTGTCCGACATGATGCAGAAGCTCTCCAACGACAAAGTCCGGATTCGCGTTCTGCGCAGCGCCGTGGGCGCCATCAATGAAAGCGACGTTCTGCTAGCCTCTACTTCCAACGCGATTATTGTCGGCTTTAACGTGCGTCCCGAGCGCAACGCCGCCGCGCTGGCGGAGCAGGAGAAGGTGGACGTCCGCCTGCACACCATCATCTATGAGCTGACCGACGAGTTGAAGCGCGCCATGACGGGCATGCTCGAACCGGTCTTCAAGGAAGTCTACCAGGGCCGGGCCGAAATCCGCGAAGTCTTCCGCATCACCAAAGTCGGCAACGTGGCCGGTTGCATGGTCGTCGACGGCTTCATCAAACGCGACAGCGACGTGCGCATTCTGCGCGACAACGTCGTGGTCTTCACCGGCAAGGTGGAATCGCTCAAGCGCTTCAAAAACGACGCCAGCGAGGTCAAGACCGGCTTCGAATGCGGCATCACCATCCGCAATTTCGGCGACATCAAGCCGGGCGACATCATTGAAGCGTTCGCCACCGAACGCGTTGCGGCCGAGGTCATGGCGTGAGGTGCCGTCCATCGGCGTATTGACGCTGGAACTTCGCCTGGACGGCGCGCACTCGCTCAAGGACAAGCGGCACACCGTAAAGGGTCTGAAGGACCGCCTGCGCAGCAGGTTCAACGTCGCGGTGGCCGAAATCGATTATCAGAACACCTGGCAGCGGTCCCTGGTCTCTGCCGTCACGGTTTCGGGCGACCACCAGCGCGCCGAACAGACTTTGCAACTGGTGGAGCGTGAGGCCGCTAACATCCTGGGCGGCGTCCTCGTGGGAACCACCGTGGAATGGATTGAGTAACGCCTAGCGCCATGCAGCATCGCACTGAACGCATCGCGGAAGCTCTTCGCGAGGAGCTTTCCGAATTGATTTCCTACGAGCTCTCCGATCCGCGCATCGGCTTCACCACGGTCACCGATGTCCAGGTGTCACCCGACAAGCGCCACGCCTTCGTGCGCGTTCGTGTGGAAGAAGGCACCGATTCCCAGGCCACAATCGCGGCTCTGGAACATGCCAGCCACTTCCTCCGGCACGAAGTGGGCGTGCGTCTGGAGCTGTTCCGCGTTCCGGAGCTGCATTTCCAGGCCGATATCGCGACGGAACTCGGCGGCCGCATGGACCAGTTGCTCAAGCGCATCAAGAAGGGCCGGCCCCGCGAATAATTCTCCAGATTTGTAGCGGATTCAAACATCGTGTGCTAACTTTGTTGTTAGCAACACCGGGACACACTCGAGGCTGGTCTGTATCCGACTGATTCTAAAAAACAAAACGGGCGCTATTGACACTGAACCCACCGTCGCGCCCTACTATAACTTAGGCTCCCAACGCGGGGCCGAAAGATCAGTCCAGGGCTTTTTCATGTCCTCTATCAGCCAGGTCACAGGTGCACGATGCGTATGCCCTCAATGAACAGCCGTTTCTTAGACGCCTGCCGCCGCCGGCCCACCGATGTACGGCCGGTCTGGTTTATGCGGCAAGCCGGGCGCTACATGAAGCAGTACCGTGAAATCCGCGCCAAGGCCGGTATTCTCGAAATCTGTAAGCGGCCTGACTTGGCAGCGCAAGTCACGCTGCAGCCGGTCGAGTTTCTGGACGTCGACGCCGCCATCATCTTCGCCGACCTTCTACTCCCCGTCGAACCCATGGGGCTGAAGCTCAAGTTCGTTTCCGGCGAAGGCCCGGCGATCGACAATCCCGTGCGCACTTCCGATGACGTCGATTCCCTGTCCATTTCCAACACGGACGACCTGGGCTATGTCGGCGACGCGATCCAGCTCGTAGTCCGGCAGCTCGCCGGCCGCGTGCCCGTTATCGGCTTCGTCGGAGCGCCATTTACGCTCGCCAGCTACATGATCGAAGGCGGCCCGTCAAAGAATTTCGTCCGGACCAAGTCGATGATGTACCACGACGAAACGCTCTGGCGCCGCTTGATGGGAAAGCTGGTGGACGTGCTGGGGCCGTTTGCCCTCGGCCAGGTGACCGCCGGAGCGCGAGCGATTCAGGTATTCGACAGTTGGGTGGGCGCGCTCAGCCCCGATGATTACGTTCGCTACGTGGCGCCTTATTCACGCGCTCTCATCGAGCGCATCCGCACCGCCAGCGTTCCGGTCATTCACTTTGGAACCGGCGCCGCCGGATTCTTCCGCGAACTGCACGCCGCCGGCGGCGACGTGATGGGCGTCGACTGGCGCATCAACATCGACCAGGCCTGGATGGACATCAGCTACCGCTCGGCCGTCCAGGGCAACCTGGATCCGGCCGTGCTCTTCGCGCCGCTCCCCGAGCTGAAGATGCGCGTCCACGAATTACTGAAGCGCACCGGTTCGCGCCCTGGCCACATCTTCAACCTCGGCCACGGAATCCTGCCCGAAACACCGCCCGACCACGTGCGGGCCGTGGTGGATTTCGTGCGCGAGTTTAAGATGTAAGTAGTGGCCCACAAAGCACTGATCATCGGCGGCGGAATCTCCGGTCTCGCCACCGCCTACTACCTGTCGAAGGCGGGCGTTCATCCCACCCTCATCGAAAAAGCTCCGCGCGTCGGCGGGGTGATCCAGACCACGGTGCGCGAGGAGTGCGTGCTCGAAGCCGGCCCCGACGGCTTCATGGCTGCCAAGCCTTGGGCTATGAGCCTGATCCGCGAACTGGGATTGGCGGACGAGGTAATCGGCTCCAACGACCACTCCCGCGTGACTTACATCGTCAAGAAAGGCCGGCTGATTCCCATGCCCGACGGCCTCATGATGATGGTGCCCACCAAGATCATGCCGCTGGTGGGCACGTCTCTGTTGGGCTGGGGCACGAAGATTCGCATGGGCCTGGAGTTTTTGCGCCGGCCCAAGGGCAAGCAGCCGGACCGCTCGGTGCAAGAGTTCCTGCTGGATCATTACGGCCAGGAGTCGATCGATTATCTCGCCGAGCCGCTGCTCGCCGGCGTCTACGGCGGAGATCCGCGCCAAATGAGCGTCGACAGCGTGCTGGCGCGCTTCGCTGAAATCGAAGCCAAGTACGGAAGTTTGACGCGCGGCGTCCTGGCGCAGCCGCGTCCTAAAGGTTCCGGGGGCGGGTCATTTCTGCTGACATTGAAACAAGGCCTAGGCCAGTTGATCGAAAAACTGCGGCCCTTCGCCGACGTGGTTCACGCCAACGCCGAGACGGTGGAACAGACCGAGGGCGGTAGCTACCGTGTGCGGGCAGACGGCGACTGGATCGAAGCCGAGAACGTGGTGCTGGCAGCTTCGGCGCGCGATTCCGCCAAGCTCCTGGATGGCTCGCAAAAGGAATTGGCGGACCTTCTGGCCGCGGTTCCTTACACGACTTCAATCACGCTGGCGCTCGGCTACGAGAAAAGCACCTTCGATCACCCCATCGCCGGTCATGGCTTCCTGGTGCCCAAGCGCGAGCGCAAACATATCCTCGGCTGCACCTGGGTCGGCAACAAGTTCGATCACCGCGTCCCGCAGGACAAAGTCGTGTTGCGCTGCTTCATGGGCGGCGACGCGCTGTCTCTTACCGACGAAGCCCTGGTGGAAACTGCCTGCGACGAATTGCGCAGCATCATGGGCTTGCAGGCGAAGCCCGTCTTCCATAGCATTGCGCGCTGGCCGTATTCAATGGCGCAGTACACGGTGGGACACGCACAACGCGTCGAACGCATCGAAGCGATCCTCGAGTCCACGCCAGGGCTGCATCTGGCAGGCAACGCCTACCACGGCATCGGCATCCCGGACTGCGTCCACATGGGAAAGACCGCGGCCGAGCGAATCACTTCCTGATGTAGATCCGGGCTTCCTGCGGCGTCAGCTCGATGCGCTCGATGTGAAAATCGAGCTCAAAAGGCTCATCGATTTTGGCGTCGGGATAAAGCGGCAGCAGGAAATTCCGGATCAGAAAGTCCAGCGCCGCACCGCTCATCGTCAGGCCTCCCACGTCCACGCGCAACAGGTGGACCGTCGCGCGCCCATTCGCCGATAGCAGGCTCGCTCTCACGACCGCGGGCTCCTCGCCTTGAATCAGCTTGCCGAGAAGCCAACTGGTCTCCCCGCCGGCTGCGCGCCGCAGCTTCACAAAGTCCACCACTGCGTAACCCGTCGCGGTATTGTTGCCCAAGACGATCCGCGGCTCGCGCACGCCGTCTCCCACCGACTCAGGCGCGGCAGCACGTACCCAGGCGTTCAGCTCCGCAAGGGAAAGCCGGACGACGGAGCCGGGCTTTGCCTGGCCGTTTTCAATCTGGTCGAGCTTGCGGGTGACCGCGGCAACCAGGGGATCGGTAGCGGCGGGCAAAGCCGATGCGGCAGCGACAACCAGCGCTAGGATGCGTGCGCCCAACCTTCATGATAACGATTCGATGTCGAAGTTGGCGGGGCTCAACCTGCTAAAATCGGCTCTGAGGAGATCTCATGCGAATAACCCACCTGGCAGCACTTCTCGCAGTCACTACCAGCCTTCTGTACGCGGCCAACGACGCCGTCAAACGGCTGGACGACTCGGCCGACGTCATGACCGACATCATGGCCGCACCCGATAAAGGCATCCCCCAAGACCTTTTGGAGAAGGCGCAGTGCATCGTTGTCGTGCCTGGCGTGAAGAAGGGCGCATTCATCTTTGGCGGCAAGTACGGCAAGGGGTTCATGCTGTGCCGCAAAGAAGGCGGAGTGGGCTGGTCCGCACCGGCCGCTATGCGAGTGGAAGGCGGTAGCGTCGGCTTTCAGATCGGCGTCTCGGAGACGGACGTGGTCATGCTGGTCATGAGCGGGACCGGCGTTAGGAAGCTGCTGCAAAGCAAGTTCACCGTGGGCGCGGACGCGTCGGCGGCGGCGGGTCCAGTGGGCCGGACTTCTTCGGCCGAGACCGACGCCCAATTGCACGCCGAGATCCTCACCTACTCTCGCTCGCGGGGGCTCTTCGCCGGCATATCATTGCAGGGCGCGACGCTCCGGCCGGACGACGATTGGAATAGAGACCTGTACGGCTCCGCCCTCACCAGCCAGGAAATCGTCATGGGCAAGACCAAGCCCCCGGCGGGCGCCGGCAAACTGCTCATGGTGCTCAATAAGTACTCGAGCCGGAAGTAAGCTCGATCCAGCCTTCGGGTGGAATTAACTCCGGCCCGGCACTGCGGTTGGCGGCGGCGAGCTGAAAATGTACAGGCTGATCTTTGGAAGCGCCCAGAAGATGGAAGGGCACACGGATTTCCAGGATCTTGCCTTGCGCTGTTTGCACATCGGGATTGTCCAACAGGGACACCGCCGCGCGCTCGGTGCGCAGCTCCAGCGATGTGAAGTCCGGGTGAGTTTCAAAGTCCAGGCGTAAATACAAATTGTCGCCGTCTCCGCCATAGTAGAGATCGCGGACGAGGAGACGGTCGCCGTGCATGGCTCCGGAGCGTAGCGCCGGCCGGTAGCGCCCGGCGCCCATCCACTCGAAATACGAAGTCACCTCGCCATCGATCACTGGATGAATCGGATTGGCGGGAGGCTCGCTCAAATCCGGAGCCCGGGCCATCAGGATCGGCCGCGCCAAATCGTCGGGGATCGGCTGCCGGAGAGCGCGATAGACGTTGGCCAGGTGCTGGCGGTAGAGCTCGTCGAACTCGCGCCGGTTCTCGGAATGATGCTCGGGGCCATACCACCAGTTCCAATCGCTGCCCTCTGCGATCCGTAGCTCTTCATGCGCCAGTCGGCGGTTGTCTTCGGACACTCCGGAGGAAACCTCGTCGAATTTCTGCCGGGCGCGCAGCAGGTACTCCCACGCTTTGTTGTCTTCCTGCGCGCCGATCCAGATGTCGAAGTTGGCGTTGATCCAGGAGCCGGGATGGATATGATCGATCGGCCGGGCCTGATCGGCTTTCAGCGCCTCGCTGACGGTGAGCGCGGCTAAATCCGGAGACTCGCTGATGCGGCGGTAAAGTTCGCGCAGGAACGGCCGGCCATTCTGGTAGTAATACTCCCAGGCGTTTTCGCCGTCCAAGATGATGGGCACCAGTACATCCGATCCGTTCGCTGCCAACGGGTGGGCATTGGCGCGGATACGATCCAGAAACTGAGCCGCCGCTTCCTCCGCGCCCATCCGCGAATAGACGAAGCCCACTTCATCGCTCAGGAAGTGATCGCGGAAGATCATGCGAAGCTGGCGGTTCTGCTGCTGCCAGAGATAGGAACGGTACGTGACTTCCGGACCGGCCGCGCGGTGCAGCGTTTGCGCCAGGACACCGTTATCGCTGCCAGCCCATTCGAAGCCCACTTCGGCCGCTAGAGCCAGCGCTTCATCGGACACCGAGCCTTCGGATGGCCACAAACCCACCGGCGCCTGGCCGAACTCGCGCTGGATGTATTCGCGCGCGGCCTGGAGCTGTTGACGGGCGTCGCCAGGATAGGAAAACCGCGTGGGCAAGGTCACGCCGGGGTGCGAGACCAAGGCAATGTTGGTGTCACAAAGCAGCGGCAGAATGGGATGGTAGAACGGCGTGGTGGAGATCTCGATCTGGCCGCGCGCGGCGAATTCCTTATAGACCGGCACCACCTGGGCCAGGATCTCGCGCTGCTTGCGCGCCATCGAGGCCTGGTCCTCCAGCGAGTAGTTGCGTTCCTTGGCGATCAGATCGCGCACCTCGACGTCACGCGCCTGAAACTCTTCATCGAACCAGGCAAGCTGCGACAGGATCTGAAGATCGCGGAAGTCCTGCGGGCTGAACTGGCGGCGCGCGCGCTGCGGATTCGTGCCGGTCTTCTGCCAAGCGTCGAAAAGCTCGCCGTAGCGCGGATACCGGTAGATCAGGCGGCCGGGATTGGCCTGGAAGAAGTAGCGCAGCACGAACTCCTGCTCGGCTTCCCCCAGATCTTCGGCACGCTTGACGGCGCAATCCAGAAACGGATCCGCGGCTTGGCCGGACGCGTACTCCAGGATCTGGACGATCATCGACGGAACCAGGTTGAAGGTCTGGTGAACGTCCGGAAAATCCTGGAGCACCTTTACCATGCCGTAGTAGTCTTTCAGCGCATGAAAGCGCGTCCAAGGCAGGCGATACTCGCCGGTCACCAGGTCCTTGTAGAAGGGCTGGTGCATGTGCCAGACAAAGCAAAGATGAATGCGTGACAATTTAATGTCCAAACAAGCTATGCACCGGCGGCGGCGGATCGGTGCCGCGGAGTGCCCGCCATAGGATGTCGTTCAGTTCGTCGTCATCATTCAGATCCGCCTCCCTGAAATCCAATTTCTCCGAGAGGGTGGCGGTCGGCGAATTGGCCGGGTTGCGCTCATCCAACGAAATGCGAGGCTTCTCCACCTGGTAGGGCGTCATCAGGGCATTCTTGGAGAAAGCGTTAATCATGGGACGCGCGGCGGCGTCGAAGTGAGTCATGGGCCGGAGGTGCAGGATCAATTCCATGGTACGCAGCACCGACGTGGTGTTGTACATGGTGCTGTCGATGGCGCCGGTGTGGGTGTAGGGCGAAAGCAAGAACGCCGGCGAACGGTGCGAGTCGACGTGGTCGGGGCCGTCCTGCGCGTCGTCCTCCACGACAAAGATGGCAGTGCTCGCCCAGAACTTGCTGCGCGAAACACCTTCGACGATCATGCCCAGTGCGTAGTCGTTGTCGGCGAAGGCGGAAAGCGGTGCGATCTTGCCGGGCCGCGTGGCGGAAGTGTGATCGTTACCCAGGCGCAGGAACATCAGCGCCGGCATCTGGTTGGATTTTTCAAACTGTGCCATATCGTCCAGAAAAGTCTGCGCGCGTTTGACGTCGGGATAATCGAGATCGAAGCTCCGGTATTTACGGTTGGTGACCTTTGCCAGCACCGGATCGAGTACAGATTCGATCTGGATGCCGTCATCGCCGGGCTTCTCCTTGTTCTCCACCCAGTAACCGTAATTGCGCATGGAGATGCCGGCCGCGGCAGCATTGGTCCACAAGTAGCCGGCCGGCGGATAGGCCGCCGGCTCGCCGCCTTCGAAGTCGTAACGGTCGTGGCGGTTCGCATAGCTGGACGGCCACATCTTCGCCACATAGTCGTTGGCGATGGCGGATGTGGACCAGTTGTGCCCGTCGGCGCTCACGTCGCTGTTGACGTAGAAATTGTCGAACAGCACGAATTCGCGGGCCAGCTTGTGATGATTGGGGCTGGCTTTCTCGCCGAACAGCACCAGCGACGGGTCGCCGTTGCCCTTGCCGAGGTCGCCCAAAACCTGGTCGTAGCTGCGATTCTCCTTAACGATATAGATGACGTGCTCGAGAGCCGCCGGAATTCCAGCGGGAGTGCCCTCCAGCTTGGCGTCGCTATAGGGCGAATTGGCGTGGACTTCTTCGGTGTATCGCGCAAGCGATTCTTCGGTGAGCGCGGGAATCACAGATGCCGACCCAGTCTGGATATGCGCGACGTATTGAATGTCAGGACTGCGCTGACGAATGCTGGGGTTCGGGCCCTTGGGATTCGGATAGCTGCGCGAGCCTTTGCCGTTCAGCACGATGAGTCGGCCGTCGGCCAGCGCCCTCGCGGCCGTCGGGTACCAGCCCGTGGGAATGAAGCCAAGCACCGCGCTGGACGCCGCGGAGACATCCACAACCGCGGCTGCGTTGGCATCGGAACAGACCACGTATAGCCGCGTCTGATTAGGACTAAGCGCCAGCGCGCTGGGCGTCATGCCGAGTGGATGGTTGGGCGTGGTAGCCACATTAATGGTCTCGGCGACGCGCAGGTCGCCGCTGGGCGCGACAGCAACCGTGTACACGTTGTTCGTATTGGCAGCTGAAACGAAAATGCGCGCCTTCCAGTTGGCCGATTGTCCCTCCTCGGTGCGAACCGTGTGGTCGCTCCAAACCATGTCAGTCGGATGCGCGCCGAGCCGCAGCACCTGCAAATCCGAGCCGTTCTTGGTTTCCTGGTGATGCAGCGTGCCGTCCGCCCAACTGGTCACGAAGAAGGACTTGCCGTCCGGATCGAACAGGATGCGGTAAGGCCGCCGGCCGGTTTTGAAATGGTCGATCACTGTGCCCGACTGCGGATTTACCACCACGATCGAGTCATGATAAAGATCGCAGGCGTAGAGCAGATGCCCGTCGGGCGCGAGCGCGACGTCGCCGATGAAGTCCGTGCCGCTCCGCGCGGACGCTTTGACGATTTCGAAGGTGCGCGTGGGGCGCAGCACTCCGTTCGAGTCGAAAGAGAATTCAAAGATAGCGGCCTGGCCGCCGCCGCCGACCCAAAGCGTGCGCCCGTCCTTGGAAAAAGCCATGCCCAGCCAGGCGTCCCGAACCCGCGCGCGGCCGATCTCGCGGCCGTCCTTAGTATCGAGCACGCTCAGCGACGGCGGATTGTAGCCGCCGTTCAGGACAACCAGGAACCGGCCGTCCGGCGAGAGAATGCTAGACATCGGCAGCGTGTCGAGCGGAACCTGCGTACCCGCGGGCTTCACGCGCCATCCGCTGTTGAGCAGGAATCCGCCGTTGGCCAGCGGGCCGACTTGCTCGCGCTGGGGGGCTTGGGAGGACAACAGGGACGCGACAGCGACAAGGATGAGCGCGGCGAAGATGACACGTGACTGATGGTTGGTGGTTGGTGAATGGGTCATTCGGAGAACCTTTGGGCGATGGGAAAGCGGCGACCGACGCCGAATGCTTTGGTGGTTACCTTCAGGCCGGGGGCGGCCTGCTGGCGCTTGTATTCGTTGCGGTCCACTTTGTTGACAATGTCCCGCACCAAAGTTACAGACAGATGAAGACTGTCGGCGATCTGCTGTGAGGACGCGTTGTTTTCGACGTAGCCCTCGAGGATCTGGTCGAGCACGGCGTAGTCGGGCAGCGAATCGCTGTCCTTCTGATCGGGCCGCAGTTCGGCCGAGGGCGGTTTGACGAAGGTGTTTTCCGGAATAGCGCCGGCGTGGCGGCGGTTGGCAACGCGAGCCAGCGAATAGACCATCGTCTTCGGCACGTCGCTGATGACGGCCAGGCCGCGCGCGTCGGCGACGCTGTGCTCGGACGAGTATGGCCCGGGCATCCCCACGCCGACGACGTTCTCCTTGCCGACCGCGCCGGTCGCGATCGCGGCGGTCAGCGCCGAATCTATGCCGCCGCTCAGGCCGACGATCACCCGCTCGAACCCGCATTTCCGGATATAGTCGCGCGTGCCGAGCACCAAGGCCTGGTAGACGGCCTCGCATTCCTCGGGATAATTCTCATGCCGGTCGCCAGTGAGCGTTTCGGTGTCGAAAAGCACCAGGTCTTCCTCAAACGACGCAGCGCACGCGACCACGCGGCCGTCCGCATCCATGGCGAAGCTGCTGCCGTCGAAAATCAAATGGTCGTTGCCTCCCACCTGGTTGACATAGACGATCGGCATACGGAAATGGCGCGCCGTGGCGGCGAAGATTTCGTGACGCTGCCGGCGCTTACCCATGTGATAGGGCGACGCGTTCAGACTGATCAGAATACGCGCTCCACTGGCAGCCAGTTCCTCCACCGGGTCGCGGCTGTAGAGCGGGCGCTCCCAATATTGCTTGTCGTTCCAGGCGTCCTCGCAGATGGTCAGAGCGGCGATAGAGGCGCCCAGTTTCAGCGGGCCCTGCTTCGGCGCAGGCTCGAAGTAGCGGGCTTCGTCAAAAACGTCGTAGGTCGGCAGCAGCATTTTGTGCTGCCGGAATGCGATGCGGCCGCCTTCCAACACCGCGGCGCTGTTGTAGATGGGATGTCCGGAAGAGATTCCGCTGCGCGTGACCGCTCCGCAGATGATGGTGACGTCCAGATTCGCCGCCTCGGCGGCTAGCTGCTGGAGGTGCTCCTCGGCACGATCCAGAAAGCTCTGTTTTTCAAGCAAATCGCGCGGGGGGTAGCCGGTAAGCGTCAGTTCCGGGAAGACCACCGCGCCCGCACCTGACTCAGCGGCCCGCCGGGCAAAGCTTAGGATGCGCTGGCCATTGCCACAAAGGTCGCCGACGGTGGTATTGGTCTGCGCCAGGGCGATTTTCATGGCGTAGTCCTATTTTACTGGTTGCTAGACAGAATTGTGCCCAGCCAGCCGGCCTGTGGTTCTCCAGTTCTAGTACGGTCTAAAGCCAAGATTCCATTGCGCCACCCACGCCGGGGGCCGTATACTGCAGGTACATTTCATTGTAATTGCTAGCCAGTGACGATCCGGTTTCAGGGGAAGCCGGGCGCTGTTCGACACCACCCAAGAAAGCATACTTACCGAAACTATGTCTGTATCTGAAAGCAAGACAGGGACCTTGACGGAACGGACCTCCGGGCGATTCTCGGATTTCGCGCTGTGTGCGACCGCCCTCTTTCTGTTGGAGGTGATCCTCAAGGTACGCATCCTGGAAAAGGGGGGCCTGGATGTCGTCAGCACGCAGGTTCCTGGAGGCCACCTTTCGTTCTTGCAGCTGGCTTCGCTATTCGCCGGAGAGTTCTGGGAGTGCGAGGTGGTGCTCCCACTTCTGCTCCTGGGAATCGGTTGGCTGGTACAAGGCTGGTGGAAGAGAATCCTGTGGGTAGTTGTGGTGGAAGTCGAGTTATTCTTCGCTTTCGCGCATTGGGCGACATACGAGTACATTTTTGAGTTTCCGTCCAAGTCGTTGATCCTGGATTTCTTCGGCACCCTGAAATCAAACCCCGATTTTCTGGTGGCTGGCCTGCTCACGAAACGGGCGCGCATCGTGTTGCTCGTCACGATCGTTTGGGGGCTGTTGTCGTTGTTATCTGTGCGCCTGAAACTCGGGAACAGGTTCCGGCGCGGCTTGCAGCTTGGATTTGCGGCGATCATGCTACCGCTGCCGGCCTTCTCGGGCTTGGTGCTGATGTCGGGAAGCGTGATCGACTACTATCGAATGGGCCCGGTGCAGCGCATGCTCACGGAGATGATTCGGCCCGAGCCCGCCGACGCGGCTCTCGCCTCCGACGTCGCGCTCGCTTCGAAGGATCCGCTGGATGCTTATCACACGATCATATTTCCCGGAGGGACTCCCCAGGCGATTTCGGCGTCGCACTTTCCCAAGCCCGCCGTGCCGCCCAATGTCATTTTCGTGGTGTGGGAAACCGCTGGCTACCGGGACTATCCGATTGCTCCCTCGGTAACCCTGGAGCCCAACTTCGCAGCGTTAATGCCGCACTCCCTCATTAGCGCCCAGCACTACTCGGCAGATGTCGAATCGATCCGGTCCCAGTTCGAGATCTTTTCCGGCCTTTATGAGATGCCCGGGAGGGGCTGGAGCCAGTACTTTGTCAAACAGCTCGAAGGGGCTGTGAATGCGCGCTCCTTAGACTCCCTTCCGAAGCTCCTCGGCGCTGCCGGATATACCACGCGCTACTACTTCCCGGCGAGCCTCTGGCCGGAGCGATATGAACCGGAACAACTCGACAAACTGGGATTCCAGGAAGTCCGGCTGGCCTCTCAACAGACCTTGAATTGGGGCGACGCGCACGCCCGCTCAAAGGCTGAAAAATCCATGTACCAGATGGCGGTCCGCGACATCCAGCGCCAACCAGCGGGGAAGCCCTTCATGATGGCGCTGGTAGGCAGCATCGGGCACTTCCCGCTGAGCGACATCCGTCCGCCGGAAATCATCGCGCGAGATCCAAACCCGGACCGCAAGACGCTGTTGAAGGTAACCGCGGATTTCCAGGATCAATTGCTGGGGATGCTGATTCAGTCACTCCGGGACCGGGGCATGTTGGATGATACGATCCTCGTCATTACCGGGGACCACGGCCCGCGGAGCCTGGGGGACGACCCGGATCTGAATCTTGCCTTCATCGGGGAGCGGAATTTTCACGTGCCGCTGCTCATTCATTATCCGCGCGCCTTTCCGCAGCCAGTCATGACGAAAAGCATCACCTCGCATGTGGACCTAGCTCCCACCGTTCTCGACCTGATGGGAACCGATCGATCAGGGCTTCTGCAACAGGGCCTGTCCATGCTGGACCCCGCGATCGATCGCCGGATCACCTATTTCCTGGGTGAGCATTTGCTGAGCGAAACCGCGATGCACTACCGGGGCAAGTACTTGGTGGTCGACCGCCGTACTCATGTGGTCTATCGAAACGACCGTTTCGCATTCAGCTCCGCCAATGCGGTTCGCGATCCCGAAGCGGACCCACACGCCAAGAACCTGCTGGGTGCGTTCAATGCGTTCAAGCGCGTCCAGGAAGCCTGGGTTCTGAACCTGCGCCAACCCGCGACGAGTGGGACCGAGGCTTCCGCGCGTTAGTGGCCGATATCGAAGAACACATTCGCCGGCGATGTTTTACCGCTTGCCGACACCGTGATCGCGTACTCGCCGTCGGCCACTTGTGGCACGGTGAAGTTCACTTGGTACTGCCCCGCGGCGACGAAGTCCGCGGCGAGCACCGACGCGTTGGTGTCTCCAATCTTCACGCCGACCCCTGTGATGGGAATCGGGTTGGTGATGGTGACTCCCGAAGGGGAGGGCCCGAGACCAGAAGCGTAGAGTTGGATAATGTCACCCGGCTTCGCTTTATGCGTTCCCGGCACCACCGCCGGGTCGCCGACCACCGTGTAGTCCACGAACAATGCCGCCGCAAAATTCTTCCCATTGACAGTGTAATAGTAGACGGATGGGTCGATCTGCGCCACCGGAACCGTTAGTATGTTGCTCAACTGCCCGTCGTGGGACACCTGAACCGTAATCGATCCGCTGACATCCTGGGGCGCTTGTGCGTTGACTTGTGCAGGGCTAATGAAGTAAACAGGCGCTGGAACGCCGTTGATCAAGACCTCGACGCCGCTCAAGTTCGTGGGGAGGTTGTTACCGTTCGTAAAATCGCTGGGCCCCCAGATGCGTGTAACATCCGCCAGGTTCGCCCCCTTGACGTAAAACCACCCACCGGGCACGATGGCTCCACCGCTGACGAGATTGTCGCTGACGATGGTGATATCCGGCGCCGGAGGCGGCGGGATCAGCTTGCCGAAAAGTAACACGATCCCGTCTTCGGCGCCACCGCCATACGACGCCTGGATGGGCCTCACGAGCGGAAGGTCCGTGGAGGAGCCCTCTCCGACGACGTGGATGTTGCCTGCCCGGTCGACCGCGATGCCGCGTCCGGATTCGCTTCCCGTGCCGCCGACAAAAGTAGAGAACAGCCTTGCCGACCCGTCCGCGCTCAGCTCGGCCACGAACATGTCGAACGCGAATCGTCCGGCCTGAACCGGGTCCGTCAAGGGGAAATCGGATGAGTTCGTTCGCCCGGTCACATACGCGTTGCCGGCCTGATCGATGGCCAGACCGTATGCCTGATCCTCCGAGCCTCCGCCCAGGTAGGTGGAGTAAATCAGGCCTGAACCATTCGCGCTCAATTTCGCGATGAACGCGTCGTCCGCGCCCGCCAGCTTCGGCTGCATCGCGTTGACGACAGGGAAATCCTTCGATCCTGCAACCCCTGCCACGTAGACGTTTCCCGACGCATCCACCACGATGCCCGTGCCGTAGTCCGTCGCCGTGCCGCCCAAGTAGGTGGAAAAGACCAGCGCCGAGCCGGCCGGATTCAGCTTCGTGATGAATGCGTCGACGCTATTCGAATTGGACGATCTCAATGGAGACTGCAGAGGAAAATTGGAAGATCCCGTGTAGCCGGTCACATAAGCATTTCCATTGCTGTCGGCGGCGATTGCATAACCCTCATCGACCGCGTTGCCGCCCAGGTATGTGCAGTAGACCCATGCCGAGCCGTCTGGATTGGCTTTGGCGACAAACGCATCTTGCTGGGCTCCTTTAGCGGCCTGAAAGGGATTCACGGTCGGAAAATTGGCCGAGAAGGTGACTCCTACGATGTACGCGTTGCCGACAGGATCGGTAGCGACGGCCGTTGCGTAATCGATTGCGTTGCCCCCAAGATACGTGGAGTAGACGAGCAACGCGCCGGATGGGTCGAGCTTCGTCAGAAAAGCGTCTCCCGATCCGCCCCACGTCCCTTGGATCGGGTTCTTCATGGGGAAGTCGAACGAACCCGCGCTGCCGGTGATATATACGTTCTGTTCATTGTCTACGGCGATTCCCTTGCCTTCATCGGGACCGCCTCCACCGAGGAAAGTCGAGAAGATTTTGGAGGAGCCGTCGGAGTTGATCTTCGTCACGGAGACGTCTTCAACTCCCTTTAGGGCGCCCTGCAGCGCACCCGACGTTGAGAAATTCGACGATCCGGTACCACCCGCAACGTAGGTGTTGCCGGCGGCGTCCACCGCAACCGCATAGGCGTAGTCCGCGAGGTTTCCGCCTTCGTAGGTCGCAAAGACCAATGGCGGATCTATCGTGAGCGTTCTGGTGTGGTCATAGACGCCGATCTGGAAGCTGCATTCGGAGCCGCGGACCACCCACAGGCCGTCAACTGCCGTGCGTTTGCCCGCAATTTCCTGGTAGATAGCTGGTTTCTTGTGACGATATTCATTACCGCCCTGCCGGATGACAAGGTCGCCTTGCCCGTCGATTCGCAAATCGGGCCGGCCCTCGAAGGTTATCCGGATCTTGCCGGGATCCGCGCCGGGCGCGACGATCCAGTCATACTCCAGGGTCCCCTCGCGTCCGTAATAGACGAGATCAATTCCCGGATAGATTCCGCTGTAACGAACTCGTGCATAGTTCGGAACGGCGGTCCGCCATTTGGTTGGATCATTGCCAACGAAATAGTTGCTAGTGGATCGTTGCGACGCTTCCGCCGCCATCGGAGCTGACGGATTCCCGCCGGCAAACGACATTCGCAGTGGCGGCTGATTTCTGGCTGCAACCACCGTTTCACGCCCCGTCAGGAGGAGAGTGTAGTTGCTCCCTCTCGCCAAATAACGTACTTCCTTGTTTGCTTGCCCCGTATTGGGTTCAAAGCTTAAGGGAACATTGCTCCATGGAACGCTTGGCGCCGCCATCGCAGTAGCGGCAGTCAGTAGACACAGCAGTCGTGCGCGCATATTCCTCCTCCGAGGTTTGAATCGCAATTAAACCCGCCGAACAGTTAAAACGTCATCGCTTGGGCCCGTTAGATCTTGCGGAACAGGCTAGCACAATCATTCACCGAGCGCATCCGTCCGGCGCGCTGAAGGGCGAATACGGCGCTGACGCCTGGCTGAAGGACTCCGCCGCCGGCGACAGTCGAGAAGAGCGTTCGCATGGGCGTCTTATATACGCGATTTGGGGTGCACCAGCGACCTTTTTGCGAAACCCAGGCCTAGGATCAATATCGCCAGAATGGCCGCAGCCATGCTGATTCCGGCGGCGGCTTTTTCAGCGCCTGTACGACCGTACCGGACATCGACATTGTGTGTTCCAGCGGGGACTTGAAACGTGATCAATCCGCTCGGCTTGCCGGGACCCGCCGAAACAGGCTGGCCGTCCACGCGCGCTTCCCAGCCCGGGAACCAGGCCGTTTTCATTTCAATGGTGCTGGCCACCTTGGAAACCACCGGGCTCGACCAGGAGAGGGGAGTGCGAAACGGCCGGCCGATCTCCGCATCGCCTGACAGGACCGTGGCTGCGGCCGGAGTGTACGGGGGCAGCCCGCCGATCCAGCGCGGCGTGACCTCAGCCATCGTGGTGGTCTCGAATCCGCGAATCGAGAGCTGCTGAGGCGTCCAGAAAAGGAGGTCCACGTCGACCGGCTGTCTGGAATGCAGGTGCGAGAGGTTCGGCACAATCAGCAGCGCCAGCGCGGCGGTCATTCCCGCGCATCGCCAGCGGGGCGCCGAAGCCAACAGACGTCCCAGCGGAGCAATGAGAAGCGCCATGCACACTGACACCGGGCCCAATAGCCTCCAGGGCAACTGGACGTTCTGTAGCAAAGGAAGCTGCTGCCATACCCACAGCGCGTCTTCGAGCATCAGCAAGCAAAGCAACCCCGCCGCGACGCCGAAAAAGCGTACCAACCGGCGATCGGCGAGCGCAAGCGCGGGCTTTCGCGAGATCCAGATCCAAACCACAATCGCCAGCAGCATGTGGCTCCAGCCAATAGCGAACGACATTCCGTCATTGGGTCCCGGCAGCGAAAGCCCGTAACCCCAGGGCGAGTAGAACAACTGGTGGAGGTAAACAAAGTGGTTCGTGTATTGGCCATTCCCTTCCACGGCGCGGTTCATGTCCGCGAAGGGTCGCGCCGCCAGAGCCGGAATCCAGATGAAAGCGCTCAACCCGAGCCCCAGCAGGAAGCCGGCGGCTTGCCGTACCAGCAGCATCCACGACTTCTCCATCCACGCCGTGAGCGCCAGGAAGGCCAGAAGCAGAGGCGTAAAAAGCAATGCGGCCGGAAAATGGCAAAGCAACACGCAGGCGTACGCGGCCGCGCCCATCAGCCAATGACGCTTCTTTCCAGACTTGGCGTGCGCGCCGAATCCGTACAGGGCAAGAGCGAAAAACGGAAAGGCTGCGAACTCCTCCATGGCCGAGCGAACGTACAGATCCACCGCGAAGTACGGCACATATAAATACGCCGCCGCGCCCAGCCAGCCGCCGGCCTCACCGAAGTACAGGCGCGCCAACAAGAACATGGCGGCCGCGGACAGGAGCACGATCACGAGACAAGCCAGGTTCATGGCGGCGACGAAGTCGAAACCGAGCAGGTGCCAAACTTCGCCGAAGTAGTAGATCATCGGCGGATGGAAGAAGAAGAGGGGTTGACCGGTTCCTCGCCCTAAGTCCGGGGCCCAGCGCGGTATCAGAACCCCGTGAGTGATATTTTCGTGCACTTCTACCAGCCGCGGAAAATAAACGAAGCCATCGTGCCCCCAGAGCACGCTGCGGGTGCAAAGCGGGATGCAAACGGGAAGCGCGAGGAGAATCAAACCCGCGGCGATGCGGAGTCTCCAGAGCGCAGGCTCCGGCGGGCGCCAAGCCGGGGCCCAATCTTCCAGGCGGGCCAGGATGCCCCGATGCTCGATCACCAGCAGCACAGCCACAATGAACAGCCCGCCAAACCCCACGGCGATCTTCCAGTTCTCCGGCTCGTACCGCATGATCAAGGTGTGGCGCCCCGGATCCAACGGAACGCCCACGAAGCCAGGTGAAACCATCTCTGTCTGACGGACCTTCCCGTCGAGATAAGCCTTCCAGTTGGCGTGCCATGTCATCTTGAACAGCGCCGTGGAGGGGCGGACCGCCTCCAAATCCGCCTGATAGACCTCCCCGTTTCTCTGTTCGCCGAGAACCGCGCCGGCCGGCGGGAGTGGCGGCATGGGCGGCAGCGCATCGTCGGGACCGAGGCGCGCAATTCGCGGTGAGATATCGTCCTGCCAGTCCAGCCGCAGGTGGGCGTGCTTGGCCACCCAGTCGCTTTGCAGCCATCGGTCGTTGACGTCGTAGAAGTTGTTGCGCGTCACCTTGACGGAAGCCACCACATCGACGACGTCGAAGTAAGAATTACCGGGCGCCGCAAGAACCCGGAAACGGCCGTTTTGAGCGATGGGCGTGAGGAACGGCGGCAGAGGCGGCGTCAAGCCCACCGGCGCCACCACCGTTCGGACGTTGAACAGGCGATAGTGGCTGGGGTTCCACTGGTTGAAGCGAACCATGATGTCGGAGGTGAGCGCCATGGAGTGATACAGGAAGGCCACGGCTGGTATGTTCGCTTCGCTAAAGAACGCATAGAAGGGCACGTCGCCGACTTTGAAGGCGCCGCCCCATTGCGCCGCAAGGCCGGAATAGGCGCGTCCGCCGCGTTCTTTGACCTTGGCGATGGTCGTGTCCACTGCGTCGCGCTCGGCCGCGTTGGCTGCCAGATTCCTTCGGCCCCAGACGGCGTCATTCGACAGATAGCGCGCGCGTTCCCGCACCGTGGGATAAAGCAGCAGGGCGGTCGCGGCAACGGCCGCTACATAATGCCAGCGCTGCGAGAGCGCGCTCCACAAGGCTGCGAGAGCGATAGCGGCCAACAAAACCAGGAAAATCTGCACGCCGCCGATTATGCGGTGCAGTTGCATGTCGGAAGGAACGCCGAGCATCACCAAGAGCGGCCCCCAGAAAGGCCGGCCGAAAAACAGCAGCGTCCAAAACAGCGCGCCGCATGTGGCAAACGTCAGCGCCGGGCACTCAGGGCGCCGCTTATACCGATTCCAGATGAAGATCCCCGCGCCGGCGAACGCCAGCGCCGTCAGCAGCGGAAGACGCCCATAGTCGAGCAGAGCGCCGGTAAACAGCCAACGCAGCACTTGCCAGGCTCCAAAGGAATCCCACTTCCAGGCGGCTTCCCAACGGCTGTGATTGATGTTGGCGGCGTCCAGCAGCAAGGGTGCCAATTGAAACGCCGAGAGCAGCAGCGTGACCGCTCCTACGACGAGCAAGCGCCGAATGCGAATCGCGCGCTTCACCTCGACATCGGGAATCAGCGCCAGCAGGCAGATCGACAGCGCGCCCATGTACCCGTAAATCAGGTGCGCCAGGAATGTCAGGCCCAGCATCGCTCCGGTGAATACCAACTGCCTTCCGCGGCGGATGGAGCGGAATGCCAAGCCTAGCGTGATCAGCAGGAAATGGCTGCCGACAGCCTGGGGAAACAGCCCGCTACCGGCCCAGGTGTAGCTGCCATATCCGATGCCGTAGAGGAAGTTGGTGGAAACCAAGGGCGCCAGCAACGCAGCAGCCGCGGCCACCAGGGGGCGGAGGCCCATCAGGCGAACCGGCACGAAGAAACTCAACGGCAGCAGGAGCACGGAGAGGAAGCGGACCCACACGAATACCGTCATCAAGTCCACGGATTTGCCGAGCGCGAAGTACGCCAGGGCGACCAGCGCGTGCGCTAACGGCTGGTAAGTTCGCAGCACCGGATAGCCGAGCGACCATTCCGGTGACCAACAATCCAAGGGATTTTCGCCGTGCTCGACGGCCTGCACCATGCGCTCCACGAGCGTGAAGTGGAACACATTATCGTTCAGGTCCGCGCGGCTGATCGACAGCTCCGGCCATAGCCCGATTGCGTTAACTGCCAGAACTGCAAGCAATAAAGCCGCAGCCAGCCGGTTCTCTCTGTAAATCTTCATGGAGGAATCGACGATCAGGGATGCAGAGCCCAATTTGGGCGAAAGCCAGTATAACGCGAGGTAACGCCTGTTATACTGCGATCTCCAGGCGCCATGTCTTTGCCAGAGGCACTTCGACCGAACTTGCGGCCGCACCGGGTTTCACGCATTATCGTTGTGCTTCCTGCCTATAACGAGGAGGCGAACATCGGAAATCTGCTCCGCCGCATCTTCGAGAGCCTGACCGACGAACAATTTGGATTTTCTGTGATCGTGGTGGATGACGGCAGCTCCGACCGGACGCTCCAGATCCTTGAAGAGTACGCCGGCGAGTTTCCGCTGATCGTTCATCGCCACGCGAAGAATCAGGGGCTGGGCGCCACGATCCGGGACGGTTTGCGCGAGGCGGCGGCTGTGGCTTCCGAGCGCGACATCATTATCACCATGGATGCGGACGAAAGCCATACGCCCGGCTTGATGATCCGAATGATCCGGATGATCCGCGAGGGTTACGATGTGGTGATCGCCTCGCGGTACCAGAGTGGATCGCGCATTTACGGGTTGGGCATGGGCCGCAGGATCATCAGCCGCGCGGCATCCCTGCTGATGCGAGTCCTGTTTCCCACCCCAGGGGTTTCCGATTACACATGCGGCTACCGCGCCTATCGCGCCGAAGCACTGCAACAAGCCTATGCACACTACGGGGACTCGCTGGTGGACCAGGACGGTTTCCAGTGCATGGTGGATATTCTTTTGAAACTCCGCACCTTGCCGCTGATCTTCGGGGAGGTCCCGCTGATTCTGCGATACGACTTGAAGCGCGGATCGAGCAAAATGCACATCATCAAGACGACCGTGAATACCTTACGGCTGCTGTGGAAGCGACGGATGGGAACACTGTTCTAGCGCCCGTCACTGTTAATGATGATCCAGTGTCCTGCTCCATCGCTGACGGATACGATGGGATGAGCGGACGTATTGGCCGCTGAATTTACCAGAGTGTCACCCGGTTGCACCGCGACCGTCACGCCGGGGCACTGCAGGCTCGTGCTGTTGGGCACGTTGCCGGGGCTGATAATCACCATTCTCCCGGCGCCTACAGCAGAGGAGTGAGGGAGGTTCATAGTGACTGAGCCACCGCACGTCGCCGAGGTGCCCGCAGGATTGTTCGTGAGGAAGTACAAGTGGGTATCGGAATCCGGGATCGTGTAGGGGCTGTTGTGCAGCACGGTGTCCAAACTGAAATGGTTGTTGTTGACCGGACCATTTGCGCCGGCGGGCCCGGTGGCTCCGGTCGCTCCGGTCGGGCCAGCGGGACCTGCCAGTCCTTGAGCTCCAGTAGCCCCGGCTGGTCCGGCGAATCCAGTGGGTCCCACAGGGCCGGTCGGTCCCGTCGCTCCGCGGGCGCCCGCCGGGCCAGTGGGGCCAGCCGATCCGGCTGGTCCTTGAGCGCCAAAGGGTCCGGTGGCTCCAGTTGCTCCCTGTGCGCCCGCAGGACCGGGGGGGCCAGGCGTTGCAGCACCGGCTGGACCGGTAGCTCCCGTCGGGCCCGCTGGACCTGGGGGACCCGGAGGACCCGCGAGGCTGCTACCTGCCGGCCCCGCTGGTCCCGTAGCGCCCGACGGTCCGGCCGGGCCGATGATTGAAAGCTCCAGCGAAGCCGCGTGGCTGGTCAGAGTATTTTCTTTACTGTCCAACTGGACCGATGTCGCTCCCTCGCCCGTGATCTCAATCCCGAAGTTGGTCGACGGGGTAGTAAGCCAGCCTTGCACCTGGCTGGTTACATCCACCAGCACAAAAGTGTTTGCACGCGCCACCGGAGCCGAGGCGAAGACCGAACCGACTGTCGGCGAAGTGCTGAAGCTCACGCTGTTTTCGGCCCAAGGAGAAGTAGCGGAGGCAAAATCCAGGGTTCCGCTGGAGATGACCTTGTCCACGTACACGCGGAGGTAGGCTTTGGCGACGACGGAAGAAAATGGCACAGAGCTGAGGTCGAACTGCACGAGTCCCGAGTTGCCAGGAGAGACGACGAGGCTCGTCGCAACACCGAAGTTGGTTGCGGGAGAAGCGGAACTGATATAGGTATCGGCCACCGGAGGCGCATCCACGGCCCAGAGCGATGGCAGCAACAGCGGCGCCGTTACCACCAGAAATCCAAATGAGCGAGCGAGTTTGGCTTTCATCTCATGTCCTCTATTGGTTGGTATACGCCGCGTTCCATCTTGACCCGTCGCTATAGAACTGAACTGCGTTCTGGAATGTCAACGACGTTGCTCCGTTGTCTCCGAAGTCGTACAGCAGGTCGCCGCCCTGGCGGGAAACGGTGAAAAAGTTTCCGCCGCCGGGATTGGTCATGACGATCCAGAATTTCTTTCCGGTCATGCTGGAGGCCAGCGGCATGGTAACTACGCTGCCAGCCGTCGTAAAGAAGACACCAGCCGTGGTTGTATTGGAGATCGTGTAGCTTCCCGAACCCGGATTGACGCTGAACACATTGGAGGCAGATGGGCCTGCGAGACCCACCGCTCCGGATGGCCCGTTCGGGCCTTGGACACCAAAAGGGCCGGTCGCGCCTGCCGGTCCTGGTGAACCCTGAGCACCCCGTGGCCCTTGGGGTCCGAGAGCTCCTGTAGCGCCGAACGCACCGGCAACTCCTGCCGCTCCTGGTGTACCTGGGGCGCCACTCGGACCCGCTGGACCCGTAGCGCCCGTGGCACCATTGGCTCCGGCAAGCCCAACTGCGCCGGAGGGGCCGGACGGACCCACGGGCCCTGTGGCGCCGGTAGGGCCTTGCGCCCCAGCCGGTCCCTGCGCGCCCACTGGACCGCTTGCGCCAGAAGGACCCGGCGGGCCGGTAGCTCCGGCCGCGCCGCTGAAGACCACTTCCAGAACCGCCGGATGACTGGTGGCCGGGCTCTCTTTGGCGTCGAGGAAAATCGTGAGACTGGGCGTTGCAGGATCCGCAGTCAGAATGAAGCCATTGTTTGGCGATCCACTCAGCCAGGCTGCCACCTGTGCGGTCACGTCGAACGTCACGTAGCCGGTGACGAACACCGGGGCTGATGCGAGAGGTGAGCCAACTGAGATTCCGCTTGTGCCTGTCACGGTTGTTTCGGTCCAGGACGCATTGGCAGCGCCAAGATCCAAACTGCCGCCGGTGTTTATTTTGTCTACATACACGCTCAGGCGAGCCCAGGCGACGGGCGCGGAAGGCACCGTCGACAGATCGAACAGCAACAGACCCGAAGAAGCCGGCGCGCCGCCTATGTTGATTGTGGGCAGTGCTCCGTAGTTCAACGCGTCGCCAGGATTTACGAAAGTATCGCCCGCCAGAACGGCATTGTCGGCATGGGCAACGATCGGGAGAAGAAGGGCAGCGACGGTGGCAACCAGTCGGGTGATTCTCAGGAATGACGGTTTCTTCATGGTCTTCTCCCTAGTTGTTGCTCAAGAAATACCAGTGACCGGCGCCATCCGACAGCACTTCGCACGAGTAATTGAGTGACCAGAACGTGCCTGGCGTGACCACGCCGACAGGATTAATGTGTCCTTCCGCTGGAACCAGAAGTTGGTCGCCGGCCTGGGGTCCTACGAGGATCACGTTTGAGGCAGCGGACCAATCATGCACGCTAATCGAAAGCACCGTTCCCGCGCCGATCACAGTGCTGTGAGGCAGCAGGATATTCGGCTGGAAGGTGTCGTTGTCAACCTGAATGTTGGTATGCGTCTCGGAGTCGGAGATGGTAATGTTCTGCGCGCTGGGTAGCAGGACGTAAGAAAAGCCGTTGTTGATCACGCCGCTCGGACCTGGGGCGCCTGTGGCTCCGCTGGGGCCGGGTGCACCAAAGGGTCCCTGCGGTCCCGTAGCGCCCGGCGGACCAGTGGGACCTGCAGGTCCCGCCAAGCCAACCGCCCCAGTGGCACCGCTAGGGCCGGTGGGTCCGACAGCGCCCGTTGGGCCCGTGGGCCCGGCAGGCCCTGCCAAACCTACTGCGCCGGTTGCACCGGTGGCTCCAGTCGGGCCAAATGGGCCGGTTGGTCCGACCGGTCCTGCTGGACCCGGCGCCCCGGCTGGCCCTTGCGCTCCAGTAGCGCCGACGGGTCCAGTGGGGCCGGTTGGACCGGCTGGACCCGCTGGCCCTTGCGCTCCAACCGGGCCGGGCTGACCCAGGAGATCGATTTCGAGCGCCGCCGGATGGCTCGTGGCGGTGCTCTCTTTACTGTCGAACGTCACGTTCGTCCCGGGCGTTGCAGCAGTGAGAATGAGTCCGTTGTTCGGTTCCCCGTTCAGCCACGACTGAACCTGACTCGTGATCGGGATGGAAAGATAGGAACCTGCGACCGACACGCTAATAGGACCAGCGACGGCATGCCCCATTCCCGGCGTGGATGTACCAACGACCGTTGATTCCGTCCAGGCGGTCAGGGGCACGTTGACGTTGATGGATCCTGCGGCGCCGACTTTGTTCACAAAAAGGCGCAAGAAGGCAGCGGAGATGTTCGCGGCCGTAGTGCCGGGCGGCAGCATGGAAAGATCGAATTGCACAAGTCCTTGGAAGCCTGCGACTCCGCCGACATTCACCATGATCAGGGCGCCGTAGTTGGTAGACCCACCCGGCTGGATAAACGCGTCCCCCACCAGTGGGGCTGTCTGGGCCCAAGCGGTCGTCTGCCAGAACACGAGTGCGCCGATTCCGAACCACAGAAGCCTCGAAGAAAACCCTCTCATTGCCGCTCTCCTTCGGCGTTCATACAAAACGCCCTTCTGCTCAAGGAACTGGTGAATCGGATTACGCTAGGCTATTTTGCTGCGCCGGCGAAATAGGGCCAGGCCCGCAATTGCGGCTGCTAGTAGCAGAGTCGATCTTGGCTCTGGAACTGCGCTGCCGTTGGTGATGTCAGTGGCAGAGCGCACGCCGGTGATGTCCACCGCCCAATCGCCCGTTCGTTGCGCGAGATTGGCGTCGCAAAATGCGATTCCGCCGCACGGGAACTCGCTGGCGGTGAAATCGCCGTTTCCGGTCTGGGTAAATCCACCCGCGTAGTCCGGTCCGTTCGGTATGTTGTCATACTCGCTCAGGACCAACGCGTATGTTCCGCCGGCATCGAGACCGCTAAGGTCGATCAGCGAGTCAAAGGCGCTGCCGGTGGAAGGATCGGTGGCTACGCCCGCCCCGTCGTCGACCGTTGCGATCAACAGGCTGCTGCTAACCAACCCGCCGGTGGCATCGAACACGCTGAGAACCGGATCGAAACCGCCGGCGGATATGGCATCTCCGGCCGCGTTGGTTCCGCCTGCGTAGCCTAAGGTTTGAACAACGACACTGGCCGAGGGCGCTGTGAAAAGGAAGACCTCTAGCTGGTCGTCCTGGGTGAAGGTTCCCGTGAAGGAGAAAGAATCGGCACTAGCGACCTGGACGGACAGGCTACAAGCGAGAACTGCGACAGCGGACCACCCCAAACGCATTAAAATCTCCTATAAGCCTTCCTTGTTAGGCTAAATTCCACTTGGAGCCCGGGACGGTCGTTGGTGCTAGAACACCGTGCTCGGCGGAGTACGTCAAACCTGAAATGCTCGGTTATTATCTCATGGCTTTGTTTTCTTGCGAACACATTTTGGCGAGTCGGATTCTGGAAACAGTACTAGGAGTATGATACGGCCATGGCGGATAGAGCCTTCGAGGGGCACACCTTTATGGCTTGACACGGCTCGAGTTTACCTGACACGATCACGGGATGCACAGCATGTCTGTTCGACTCGCTGGCCTCTTCATCCTTGCTTCGGCCGCGACCAGCCTCGCGACGGCCCAGACCAGCACCTCGCACAGGACCGCATGGGCGGGCGCCTACACGGAGGCTCAAGCTGCTCGCGGCATTGGGGCCTTCGGTCAAAGTTGCTCGGGGTGTCATACGCTCACGGCCGTAGGCAAGGCGCCGCTGGTGGGCGAATCGTTCTGGAAGAGCTTCCAGCAAAAGACCGTCGCCGACCTGCTTGAATACGTCAGCTCCAATATGCCGAACGGCACGCCCGGTTCGCTCAACGAATCCACTTATCGAGACATCGTCGCGCTGATGCTGAAGTCCAACGGGTTTCCTGCGGGAACCACCGAGCTTCGGGGCGATGACAGTGCCGACGTGCTGATTGTCCCGAAGGACGGAGGTACGGAGCTTCCGGCCGATGCATTGGCGCGCGTGGTCGGCTGTCTGGTGCGGCGCGGAGCGGGCTGGGTGGTTACGAGCGCGACAAACCCCGAGCGGGCAGAACACGCGGTTCCGGCTGGGAACGACGCCGCGCGGACTCTTGGAAACCGCACGATGCAACTCAAGTTCGTGCTGACTAAGTTAGATCCGTTGGCCGGTTCGCGCGTCGTGGTAACCGGCCTCTTAATGGGCGACGGCGGCAAAGACGGCATCAATGTGACAACCGTAAGCCGCGTCGCCGAAAAATGCCCTTAAGACTTAAAGATCGATTCGACCTGTACTAGCCCCGAGTTTGTCGATCTCCGCGCCGCCTATGTGCGCCATCGCGAGCAATAGGTTCGCGGTTGGAACCTCGGGCGCGACAATGTGCCGGTTGCCCTTCATCCGGCCGCATCCGCCGCCCACAAGCACGGCCGGTGGATTGTGCCGGTCATGCGCGTTGCCGTTGCTCATACCGCTGCCCCAATAGAGAAGCGAGTGATCCAGCAGGGTTCCGTCGCCGTCGTTGGTGGCCTTCAGCTTCTCAAGGAACTGCGAGAACTTCACGATTTGATAAGTGGCAATCTTGGCGTACTTGGCGAGCTTCTCGGGATCGTTGCCATGATGCGAGATGGTATGGTGCTGCTCGGGAATGCCGATAAACGCATACGCGCGGTCGCTGGCTTCATGACCGGTCATAAAGGTGAAGACGCGGCTGATGTCGCCCTGATAGGCGAGGTGCATCAAATTGTACGTCACGGTCATGTGGTCGTCGAACGCATCCGGCAAGCCGACCGGCGCTTCCGGGTCTCCGGTGATGGTTGCCAGGCGGGCTTCCATCCGGTCGAGCTGCTGTTCCACCTCGCGGATGTTGCCGAGATACTCATCGAGGATGGCTCGATCCGGCGCTCCCAGCGAGCGTTCCAGTTTTGAGGTTTCCTCGGTCACCGAATCGAGCAGGCTTTGCTTTTCCTTCAGGCGGGCAAAACGCCGTTCTTTCGAGTCGGTTTCGCCGAACATGCGCTCAAAGGTAACGCGCGGATTGATCCCAACCGGCAGCGGATTGTCATCATCGCGCCACGCGAGCGTGTTGAAGAACGTGCAGGCAAAACCGTCGCACGCCCCGACGGCGGTGCCCATGTCCTCGGTACCGACCTCGATGGACCGCAAGGGCGTATCGCCGGCCACGCGATCGGCGATGAACTGGTCGACGGTTTTCTTCGACTCAATCTTTCCGAAAGAGTCGCCCCGCCCGTCGCGGTGGACGGCCGGCCCAACGCCGTTGAGGAAGGCCGAACTCGCGCCCAGGTGGACCGACTCGCCCCAGGGCGCTTTCATCTTGCTGACGGTGACGAGTTGTTTGCGGAATTGTTCCAGCGGCTGCATCACCGGCTTGAACGCGAAGTCGCTGCCTTCCTTGTCGGGATGCCAGGTAGCCGGCCAAACGCCGCAAGGGAAGTAGACCGCACCGAACCGGAACGTCGATTTGGGCGCCGCCGAGAGCGCGGGCACCATGGCGTCGAGGAACGGCAACGCGACCGTGGCGCCCATGGCGCCATGCAGGAACGTCCGCCGGGAAAGGTGCTTCTTCGTGATGAACATAGCTACTCCCTAGTATTTGATTTTACAACTTTTACGGCAACCGGGGGGCCTTTGACGGTTTTCGCCGATTCCGGCCCTGCTTCTAATTTCGTGCGCATCTGGAACGGCGCGCTCTCGACAATTCCCATGACAATGGAGGAGAGCCGATAATCGTTCTGCGCGGACTTCCTTACGATTTTGCGAACCACGGGCATGTCGGCAGGCTCCAACCCGCGGCCGAGCGCGTAGGTCAACATCTTTTCGGCAACCACGGTGGTGAAGGCGTTCGGACGGCCCGCAATGGCCTCCCGCAATGCCACCGGACCGCTAACTTGCGTTCCATCGACGAGCGTGCCAGCCACATCGAGCGGGGCGCCATCGGGGCCTTTGTCGCGCCAACGGCCCACGGAATCAAAGTTCTCGAGCGCGAACCCCACCGGATCGATGACACGGTGGCAGGACGCACAGGGCTGATTTTTCCGGTGCAGTTCGAGTTGCGCCCGCACCGTCTTCGGAACCTTGGAGTCCTTGTTGCTTTCCTCCAGCGTGGGGACGTTTGGCGGCGGCTGAGGCGGGGGCGTATTGAGTAAGTTGCTCAGCACATACTTGCCGCGGTAAACCGGTGAGGTTCTGGTGGCGACGGAAGTCAGGGCGAGGATGCTTCCTTGACCAAGCAGGCCGCGCCGGTTGGGATCGGGGATCTTCACTTTCCGGAATTGCGGGCCGTAGACACCCGGGATGCCGTAGTGTCTGGCAAGCTGCTCATCCAGAAAGGTGTAATCCGCGTTCAAAAGATCGAGAGTGCTCCGGTCATCCCGCAAAATGTAGCCGAAGAACATCTCGGTCTCCTTGCGGAACCCCTTGCGCATGTTGTCGTCGAAATCGGGGAACATGAGTATGTCCGGAACGGCCTTGGCCTCCAGATTTCGAAGTTGCAGCCACTGCCCTGTGAAATTCTCAACCAGGGCGTCGGCGCGGTCGTCCTGGATCATACGCCGCACCTGCGCCTCGAGCACTCCGGGAGCCCGCAGCCGGCGCGCCTCCGCCAGATCCAGGAGCTTTTCGTCGGGAATGCTGCTCCACAGGAAGAAGGACAGGCGGGAGGCCAGCTCAACATCGCTGACCGGGTGCGCCACTCCAGCGCGGGCATCGGCCGGATCCTTTTCGATTCGATATAAGAAGTATGGGCTAGAGAGCACACGCGCCACGCCGGCGCGGATGCCATCGTCGAAACTGCCGCCGGCTTGCCGTGCCCGTTTGTAAAACTCGAGCGGCGCCTCATCGTCGGCGGCGGTCACGGGGCGCCGGTACGCGCGGCGTTCGAGATTTGTCAGGATCTTGGCCGCGCAGGCTGTTTCGTTCGCAGCCTCTGGATGGCACACAAAAAGGCGCCGCCGGGTCGGATTCTCGCTAATGCCGCGCACGTTATACGGGCCGTCGATGGACACGCTCCTCAGCTTCGGCATGCCCCCGACGAAGTGAACTTCCTGGCTGTCGCGCTGTGCCGGCTCCCAGACGTCCTGCAATTTGAACGGCCGCCCGATCCAGGTGAAGCCTACATCGTGAGGCCCGGCAGAGACCCGCACGCGTCCCGTCATCCTTTTGTCGATAATGGGTTGGGCGGCGGCCAAATCCTTGGCTTGCATCTCGTCGTCCGCTGGGCCTCCAACCGGAGCCGAATACACCTCGGCGCCGTCCACAGTGATGACGAAAGTGTAGGGCGTGTCATTTCCTTCCACACCCGCGTAGCCTTCCTGGACGCCGCGGACAAGGCGGCCGGAAAGCTTATATTCGGCGTCGGCCGGAAAAACGTGGTGGACCACGGTGCCGCCGACGGTTCCGAGCGGCAGGCCATCGATGTATCCATTTTGGCTGAATTCGCGGCTGATCGACTGTTCGGTGGTACCGGGCCTGACCTTCGGATCACCTACAGCCATCGCGCTCACCCGCTGCGCGGCGTTTACGTATCCCTCGAGCAGCAGGGGCGATGTTTTGAGCGACGTCGCGATGTTGTCAAACCCGAATTCCGCGCCGTCGGTCGGCAGCAGATCGCTCACGTCGAGGTCGACGTCAAACAAGTCACGGATCGCGTTCGCATATTCCGCCCGATTCAGACGATGCACGACGTAGCGGCCCGGAGTGCCGTGGCCCTCCCAGGCGCGGTCGAGCGATGCAGCGAGCGAATTCGTAAAGGCTGCATATTCGGCCTCGGTGGGACGAGGCATGCCGGGAGGCGGCATGGCCCGCACGCTCAGCTTGCGAAGGACCCTTTCCAAAGTCGCCGCATGGCCCAACAGGTCGTCGAAGGTGGCCGGCTCCAGGTTGACGGGCGCTTCGGCGGGCAGGGCCGCACGTTTGTTGTGGCAGGTGACGCAATATTTATCCGCGAACGCGCGGTACTTCGCCGCGTCCGCGGTCTGTGCTACGCCCGGTGCAGACGTAGTGAGGTAGACCAACAATGCCGTGATGAGAAACTGTCCTGCTGTCTTGCTCATTTCTCGCTCGTTACCGCCGCAACGTCTTTCTTCTCCTGCTTCTTGTCCTCACCGGCCTTCTTGTCCTTGTCCGCTGCAGGCAGGGGCGGCGGCTGGGGCACAGGATCGTTGGGACCAAGATGCATCAGCTCCCGCAGAGCTGCGACGACCTCTTCTTTCGAATTGTGAGGCCGATGATAAATGTCCTGATCCCCCATGTCGTTGGGGTTCGGAGTCTTGGGCTTTAAAGCTAGCAGCAGTGGAGTTAGATTATCCTTGTTGACCGCGTCCAGCTTTCCGCCCGCGGCCGCGAGCGCACGAATCATAGGCACTTGCTCCTCCTGCACAGCCTCGTGAAGCGGTGTCGCGCCATTGGGCGCCTTTACGTTGGGATTGGCGCCGGCCGCAAGGAGAAGTTTGAGAGCCTCCAGCGGATCGCGGCTGCCGGGCTCACGATACTGCGGAGGACCAATGCGGGTGAAGCCGGGCCCTCCCGCGATCGGTGCGCCATTGCCACCTTTTATAGCGGCCATCAGGGGCGTTCGTCCGGCGTTGGCGTTCGCGCCGAAGGCAGGCTTTTTGCCGTCCTTGGGCTTGATCTCGCTCGGGCTCCACTCGATCTTGGCACCGTGGGCGAGCATCAGTTTCAAAACTTCCACGTCGGCCGCCACAGCGGCACGGTAGAACGGCGAACTGTTGATGCTCGCGCCGCAACACAGCGTTGTGGAGTGCAAGGCGCCGACGAACGGCTTGTTTACGTCCGCCTTGAGATCGAGCAGCGCCTTGACCAAATCGAGAGACGTCAGCTTGTTGGGATGATCGGGCTGCATGCGCGAGCCATCGTGCGCGCGCATATCGGTAGTGGCGTCGTGCATGTCCACGGCGAAGTACAGGGATCCGTCATTGGGATCGGCGCCGAGGTCCAACAGATCTTTGGCCAGATCGAACCGGTCGTTGACGATGGCGACGATCGTAGCCGTGGCTCCATCAGCGTTGGCCGCCTTCAGGTCGGCGCCTGCTTTAACCAGCGTCCGAACCACGTCCTCGTGTCCGTTCCGAACGGCAAACATGAGGGCGGTAAAACCGCCGGAAGGATGGTCCGCGTCCTTGCGTTCTGTAATCGTAGAGACGTGCGCCTTGAGGTTGGGATCGGCACCGGCGGCGAGCAGCGTCTTGACGACTTCTAGCTGTCCTTCGGCGGACGCCCACATCAGCGCGGTCTCTTCCTGAAACGGATCGGCGGCATTGACAAACGAGCCATGAGCAAGCAGCAATTGAACTGCATCCACTTTGCCTGTACGCGAGGCGGCCATCAAAGGCGTTTCGCCCTGCGGGTGCCAGTGCGTCGGATTGGCTCCCGCATCGAGCAGCAATCGCATCACGGCGACGTCGCCGTTGCGGCTCGCTTGGAGAAGCGGGGTAATTCCGTAGTGGTTCTCCGCATCGACCTGGGCTCCCGCGGCAAGAAGCGCCTTGGTCATTTCGGCGTCCGAGTGATAGGCCGCCCACAGCAGCGCGGAGGAGCCATCACTGGCGGGCGCATTCACATCCGCGTGCTCCTTGATGAGCTTGCGAACCTCCTGCAGATCATCGGCCCTGGCCGCGTCAGCCATGGCAGTCGTGTTCGAAGCAGCCTGCAGCAAGGTATGGGGCGGCAACGCGAACCCCAGCAGAATCGCGAGACACCACCCTGCGTGCCTCATGGGCCTTGCCCACGCCGTAGCTGTATGCATCCCTAGCCCTCCGTATTCACTTGCATCATAAGATATATCGTCCGCGGGTCCAGCGCAAGCCCCCGTTTTCTCGTCCAACCGCCGGAGATCGCGGGGGCGGCCAAGCAAAGGGCCGGACGAAGCAGCCAAGTACAAGATGGAAAAGGTGAAACAACTACTGGGAAGCGCGCTGAATCAATTCCCACATGAAACCATTCACGTCTCGCACAAACACGCTGCCCCCGCCGTTTGAGCGAACAATTGCCTTGCCGCCGCGGCTCGCGACGGTTCCGCCAGCTTTCGTCCATTGATCAACGGCGGCGTTGACGTCGCGCACGACCATTGTAAATGCGGGCGACCCCGGATCTTCGGCTCCCGCCGTGAGTCTCGACCGCTTTACTCCGGAATACTCGATCAGCCCGAAGTCGAGCGTGGTGCCGGGAATTTTGCCGTGGGTGATACGCCATCGCGCACCTTCGAGGCCGATCAGCTTGGCCACCACGGGATTCGTACCCAATGGGCTGGTTGGCCGCGCCTCAAACCCGAGCGCGTTTCGCAAGAACGCCACTGTCCTTGCTGAATCCTCGATGGAGAACTGCACGGAAGCGCCAAGAATATCGCCGGCCGTGTTCGCTGCCGAAGCGGGCAGCGGATCCGGCTGCTGCAATTCAACAAAGAAGCCGTCGGGGTCGCGAAGGATGATCTCGCGCAATTGGCTGTTCGCATTCCCGGAGGGATTGATGGGGCCTCCCCCGGTCGTCACGATGGTCGCCCCTGCCGCCCGAACTTTCGACATGACCTTGGCGATGTCCCGCACCTGTAAGGCCAGCGTGGCCGCCCCGATATCCTGCAGATTCGGCCGCGCGACGCTTCGAGGCCCGCCGGTGAATTCCGTCAACTCAAAACCAAAGTCTGCGTTTGGAATGCGGAAGACGGCCGCTCGAAAGCTCATGCCGCTTGTCGCGGTGAACTTCGACATCTCCTCATCGAGCTTCTGCGGGTGCTGCGCCAATGGATCGCGAGTTCCGTTCAGCGGCAAGCCCAGCACATCCCGGTAAAATGGCACGGTTTTGTCAAGACTTTCTGCGGTATGCGCCAGATTCTGCAACCGAACCACAGGAGCCGTTTGAGGAATTCCAATCGCCGCCAGAAGGGGGACGGCGGCACAGAGCTTCAACAGGGTTGTAAACTGCATCCTCGAAGTATAGCCCTCCGCTGCCGGCTCGAGTCCCTTCAGGAGGGGACGCTGGCGGCGCTTTTTGGGTTCACTGGAATTGCGGTGGCCTGGGCGGGGATCGCAAAGATATTGTTTCTGATATTCGTCCCGCTATTTGTGGTCTCACTCCTAATGCACTTAGGCCGCAGGGCATGACGAAAATGCCCGCCGTCATCTATGCTCAAAGGATGGTTCGCGACGGGCACGAATTCCGGGAGTTCCTGCTGCGCGCCTGCCACGATTTGAGAGCCCCGCTGCGTTCCGTCAGATCGAATGCCGAATTGCTGCTGAAAGTTCCGGAGAAGCGTGAAGGACCGGAATTTCAACAGATCCTGGGCTTTCTGGCGAACGGTGCCCAAACGGCGGACGCACTCGTAGATGCGCTCGCAAATTACGCGCTGGCGTTGCACGTCGAATTCAGCTCCCTGCCCGTGTCGAGCGGCGCCCTACTGCGTAGCGTGCTCATGAAGTTGGCGTCGGAAGTCCACGCGAGCGGCGCGGAGGTTACCTACGGCGAGCTGCCTCACGTGCCCGGTGATCCGGATCGCTTGATGCAACTATTCGAGAACCTGCTGCGCAATGCCATCCAGCAGCGCGGAGAAGCGGCGCCGCGCATTCATGTCAGTGGACAGCAGCAGGGCGGAGGTTGGATCTTCTCAGTACAAGACAACGGGCGGGGCATCGCAGCCGAAGATTTGGAGAGGATCTTTCGGCCATTCGAGCGTTTGAGCAGCGATCGCGGAGGCGGCGGCCTTGGACTGGCAATGTGCCAGGCGATTGTAGCGGGGCATGGCGGGAGGATCTGGGCAGAGTCGGTGGTCGGAGCTGGGACCACGTTCTACTTCACCCTTGCGCCGGTGTAATCGGCTACTCGGCAGCCACAGCGGTCAACGCTTTCGCTTTCCGTTCCGCATAGGAGTGCAGCTTGTTGTGAAGTCCGCGAAGGCTTAACCCGATGATCTCCGCGGCGCGAGTCTTGTTGTTTTTGGTGTGCCGGAGGACCAGGTGGATGTATGCTTCCTCGATTTCTTCAAGACGATCCCCGACGCGGACCTGTAAGCTGCCTTCCGGCTGTTCCGCGCCAGAACTCAGGCCCAGCGGCGGAGCAAGCGGGCTCGGCAGGTGCCGCGGGTGTATCTCACCCTCGCCCGCGACGATCACAGCGCGTTCAACGACGTTCCGCAACTCCCGAACGTTGCCAGGCCAGTTGTAATCGTTCAGCTGAGCGAGGACCTCGGCGGAAATCTGGGTTACGCGGCAGGAGTGCTTTTGGTTCAGGGTGCGAATCAGGGCGGCGGTAATGAGCGGGATATCGCTCTTCCGGTCACGAAGCGGAGGCAGATTGATGTGGAAGACATTGAGCCGGTAGAACAGGTCCTCGCGCAGCTGCTTGTTCCGGATCGCCGTCTCCGGCTGCAGATTGGTGGCGGCCAGGACGCGCACATCGATCGGAATGTCGTGCGCCCCGCCGAGCCTTCGAACAGTTGATTGTTCCAAAACACGCAGCAGTTTGGCCTGCGTGCCGACCGGCATTTCACCGATCTCGTCGAGCAGCAAGGTGCCAAGTTGAGCCTGCTCAAAACAGCCGGCCCGCCGCTCGACAGCGCCGGTAAACGCGCCCCGCTCGTGCCCGAAGAGTTCGCTTTCCATCAGGCTCTCTGGAAGGGCGGCGCAATTGATGGCCACGAACGGGCCGTCCCGCCTGGCGCTTAGTTGATGGATGGCCCGTGCAACCAGCTCCTTGCCCGTTCCGCTTTCGCCGGTGATCAGCACGGATGCCGTGGTGCCGGCCATTTGACGAATCAGCGAGAAGATCTCCCGCATGGCCGGAGAACCGCCCACCAGATCGCCCAAGACACCTTGGTGGGCGAGCTGGCTGCTCAGCCGCTCGGTTTCCTGCCAAAGGCGGCTTTGCTGCATGGCGCGTTCGACCAGCGTGGCCAGTACCGCTGGCTGAACCGGCTTCTCCAGAAACCAGAAGGCTTTCAAATCGTGCACTACCGAAACGGCATGATCAATGGTGCCTAAACCGGTAAGAACGATTGCCGGCGTGCGGTCGCCGCGCGCAGCGAGTTCTTTCAGCAGCTCGAATCCGTCCATGCGCGGCATCATCAGGTCGGTGAGAATCACAGAAAACCGGGACTCCGCGAGCTGGTTTAGCGCTTCCCGTCCATCTGCGGCAGTGGATACTCGAAATCCGAAGGACACGAGCATCTCCGCTAAGTCAGCTCGTTGCCTCTCATCGTCATCTACCAGTAAGACTTCTGCGCGCTTAGATGCCATTTCACACCGCCTCAAGAGCTATAGCTATTATGCTTCTCGGTCCCGCAGCTTTTGCAATCCTGTGGACACCTGAAAACTACGGCTGCTGACCGGCGGCAGCCGCCGATCCGGATGCGGGTTCTAAGATCAGCTGCACGATCCTTTTGAATTCGTCCTCTGCCAAGGGTTTCTCCAAGAAGTACGCTCCTTCACCGAGCAGGCCATAGTAGCGGCAGATCTCGGCTCCGGAAGGAGCGGAAACGAAAAGCACTTTCAGATCCGGCGTCTTCTCCAACAGCCGCTTGGCCAGCTCACAGCCATTTTTCCCCGGAAGAGCGACAGCCGTAACCAGCAAGTCAATTTCGCCTATGTGCATGTGAGCCGTATTGAGCCCGGCAAGGTACCCGGAGGCCGGAAGAGCCTGGTGGGCCTGTCTCCGAACCACTTTGCACATGAGCTCGAGGTCCGAGAGGTCGTGATCCACCACCAATATCACTCTTTTTGCGCCTTTCGCCATGCTAGGGGGCTCCCGGCCTGAACGCGGTGCTGATCCACTTGCCCGGTGAGCCACCCACTTTGAGCACGCGAGGGGCCAGCAAGCGTCTAACGTGTTGATCACTCGTAAATTTTCGAGAGTGCGCACCGCCGGTTCCGGATATCAGAAGGCAAGCAACTCAAAGGCTTGTGCTCGGAAATCACCAGACCTTGGTTTGGGCCATAAGATGCACGCCAACCGCCGTTTTCCAACGTCCGTGATATAAGTGGAAGCGCGTCAGGGGCCTGTTTCCGCCAGTGTGCAGGTAATGCACAGCGGCGCGTGCAGAAATTGCATTCCAGGTTTCTTCTTTATGCCTGAGATTTGGCTCGCCGAAGACAACCCAGCGGACGTGTATCTCATCCGCGAAGCGTTGAAACAGCATGGCGTGGAATGCGCCGTGCGGATCGCATCGGACGGTAAGGACGTGCTGAACCTCCTTGCCCCGGGCGCCACCACGCGTGCCCCTGACCTGATTATTCTGGATCTCAACCTGCCACGCCACGACGGCATCGAGATTCTCCAGGCGCTGAGATCCACCGAAGGAGTCGTCGGGGTGCCGGTGGTGGTGCTCACTTCCTCCGATTCGCCACGCGACCGTCAGACTGCCACCGAACTGGGTGCGACTCGATATTTTCGCAAGCCTTCCAGCCTGGACCACTTCCTCGAACTGGGGGCGATTTTCAAAGAGCTGTTAGAGCGGCCGGCGCAGGATGCGGCGGCATTTGTTCGTAAGGAGCCTACACATGACGCCTGAATCGGTGGTGGATGCATTTGACACCAGTGTCTTCCTGAAGACCTTGATTGCATTTCGGGACGGTGACTTCTCGGTCCGTCTGCCAGTCGACCAGGTGGGGGTCGCCGGCAAAATTGCCGACACGCTGAACGACATTTTCAAAATGAACGAGCGCATGGCGAGCGAGTTCGGGCGGATCAGCACTGTCGTCGGCAAGGAGGGCCGGATTAACCAACGCGCGACGCTCGCCTCGGCCTACGGCGCCTGGGCCACGTGCGTAGAGTCGGTCAACGACTTGATTGGCGACCTGGTGCAACCTTCCACGGAGGTGGCGCGTGTAATCGGCGCCGTGGCGAACGGAGATCTCTCGCAGACCATGGCGCTCGAAGTGGAGGGTCGATCTCTCAAAGGCGAATTCTTCCACACCGCGCGAGTGGTGAACACCATGGTGGAGCAGTTGAACTCCTTCGCCTCCGAAGTGACCCGCGTGGCGCGCGAAGTAGGCACGGAAGGCAAACTGGGCGGACAAGCGGACGTGCGCGGCGTCGCCGGAACCTGGAAAGACCTGACGGATTCGGTGAACTCCATGGCCGGCAACCTGACCAACCAGGTGCGCAACATCGCCGGTGTCACCACGGCGGTAGCCAAGGGCGACCTGTCCACCAAGATCACCGTGGATGCGCGGGGCGAGATTCTGGAGCTGAAGAACACGATCAACACCATGGTGGATCAGTTGAACAGCTTTGCCTCGGAGGTGACGCGCGTGGCGCGCGAAGTTGGCACGGAGGGTATCCTGGGCGGCCAGGCGCAGGTAAAAGGCGTTGGAGGCGTGTGGAAAGATTTAACTGACTCGGTGAACTCCATGGCGGGCAACCTGACCAACCAGGTGCGTAATATCGCCGGTGTCACCACTGCCGTTGCCAGAGGCGACCTCTCTACGACCATCACGGTGGATGCGCGCGGCGAAATTCTGGAGTTGAAGAACACCATCAACACCATGGTGGATCAGCTCAACGCCTTCGCCTCGGAGGTGACGCGCGTGGCGCGCGAGGTAGGCACAGAAGGCGAGCTAGGTGGCCAGGCAGAGGTGACAGGCGTCGGCGGCGTTTGGAAAGACCTGACCGATTCGGTCAACTCCATGGCCGGCAACCTGACCGCCCAGGTGCACAACATCGCCGAAGTGACCACCGCCGTTGCGAACGGTGACTTGTCGCGCAAGATCACGGTGGACGTGCGCGGCGAAATTCTGGAGCTGAAGAACACCGTCAACACGATGGTGGATCAGCTTGGTTCGTTCGCGTCGGAAGTGACGCGTGTGGCGCGCGAGGTGGGCACGGAAGGCAAACTGGGCGGCCAAGCGGACGTCCGCGGCGTGGCCGGAACCTGGAAAGATCTGACGGATTCGGTGAATTCCATGGCGAGCAACCTGACTAACCAGGTGCGCAATATCGCCGGCGTCACCACGGCCGTGGCCACCGGCGACTTGACGACCAAGATCACCGTGGATGCGCGGGGCGAGATTCAGGAGCTGAAGAATACCATCAACACCATGGTGGATCAGCTGAGCTCGTTTGCTTCGGAAGTGACGCGCGTGGCGCGCGAAGTAGGAACGGAAGGCAAACTGGGCGGCCAGGCGGACGTGAAAGGCGTAGCTGGAACCTGGAAAGATCTGACGGATTCGGTGAACTCTATGGCCGGCAACCTGACAGCGCAGGTCCGCAACATCGCGGAAGTGACGACGGCCGTAGCCAAGGGAGACCTAAGCCGCAAGATCACGGTGGATGTCCGCGGCGAAATTCTGGAGTTGAAGGACACCATCAACACCATGGTGGATCAGCTCAATGCATTTGCCTCGGAAGTGACGCGCGTCGCGCGCGAAGTAGGTACGGAAGGCAAACTGGGCGGGCAGGCGGAAGTGAAAGGCGTGGGCGGAACCTGGAAGGACCTGACCGATTCGGTGAACTCGATGGCCAGCAACCTGACCAACCAGGTGCGCAACATCGCCGAAGTGACCACGGCGGTGGCCAGGGGCGACTTAAGTCGCAAGATCACGGTGGACGTGCGCGGCGAGATTCTGGAACTGAAGAACACCGTCAACACGATGGTGGATCAGCTTGGCTCCTTCGCCTCGGAAGTGACTCGTGTGGCGCGCGAAGTGGGTACGGAGGGCAAGCTCGGCGGCCAAGCGGATGTCCGCGGTGTGGCCGGTACCTGGAAAGATTTAACGGATTCGGTGAACTCCATGGCGAGCAACCTGACCAACCAGGTGCGCAACATCGCCGGCGTCACCACGGCCGTGGCCACCGGCGACTTGACGACCAAGATCACCGTGGATGCGCGGGGCGAGATTCAGGAGCTGAAGAATACCATCAACACCATGGTCGATCAGCTGAGCTCGTTTGCTTCGGAAGTGACGCGCGTGGCGCGCGAAGTAGGAACGGAAGGCAAACTGGGTGGCCAGGCGGACGTGAAAGGCGTAGCTGGAACCTGGAAAGATCTGACGGATTCGGTGAACTCTATGGCCGGCAACCTGACAGCGCAGGTCCGCAACATCGCGGAAGTGACCACGGCCGTAGCCAAGGGCGATTTGAGGCGCAAGATCACGGTGGATGTCCGCGGCGAAATTCTAGAGCTAAAGGACACCATCAACACCATGGTGGATCAGCTCAATGCCTTCGCCTCGGAAGTGACGCGCGTGGCCCGCGAGGTAGGGACGGAAGGCAAACTGGGCGGCCAGGCAGATGTGAAGGGCGTGGGTGGAACCTGGAAGGATCTGACAGACTCAGTGAACTCGATGGCCAGCAACCTGACCAACCAGGTGCGCAACATCGCGGAAGTAACGACAGCGGTAGCCACCGGCGATCTGTCGCGCAAGATCACGGTGGATGTCCGCGGCGAGATCCTGGAGCTGAAGAACACCATCAACACCATGGTGGATCAGCTCAATGCATTTGCCTCGGAAGTGACCCGCGTGGCGCGCGAAGTAGGCACGGAAGGCAAGCTCGGCGGACAAGCGGACGTCCGCGGCGTGGCCGGTACCTGGAAGGATTTGACGGACAACGTAAACTCCATGGCTGCCAACCTCACCACACAAGTCCGCGCGATTGCCAAGGTGGTGACCGAAGTCGCCAACGGCAATCTAAAGCGCAAGCTGGTTCTGGAAACCAAGGGCGAAATCGCGGAGTTGGCTGACACAATCAATGGGATGATCGACACCCTGGCCGTATTCGCCGACCAGGTTTCGAACGTAGCGCGCGAGGTCGGCATCGAAGGCAAGCTGGGCGGCCAGGCGCGCGTTCCCGGAGCGGCCGGCATCTGGCGCGACTTGACCGATAACGTCAACCAACTCGCAGGCAACCTGACCACCCAGGTCCGCGCCATCGCCGATGTGGCCACGGCCGTCACCAAGGGCGATCTGACGCGATCGATCGCAGTGGCGGCGCAAGGCGAAGTGGCGGCTCTCAAGGACAACATCAACGAGATGATTGTCAACCTGGCCGAGACAACCCGCAAAAACAAGGATCAGGATTGGCTGAAGACGAACATCGCCAAATTCACCGGAATGCTGCAAGGCCAGCGCGATCTGTTGACCGTTGCATCACTGCTCTTGTCCGAGTTGACGCCGCTTGTGGGAGCGCAGTACGGAACGTTCTATCTGGCGGACTCGGCTGAAAAGGAACCCAGCCTGAAATTGCTAGCCGCCTATGCCCCTATGGAGGGCAAGGGTTTTTCGCCGGTCCTCAAGATGGGGCATGGCCTGGTGGGACAGTGCGGCTTGGAGAAGATGCGCATTTTGGTGACCGACGTCCCCGAGGATTACATCAAGATCAGCTCCAGCCTCGGCGACGGCACGCCAACGAGTATCGTGGTGTTGCCCGTGCTGTTTGAAGGTGAGGCCAAGGCAGTGCTTGAGCTGGCATCATTCCGGCATTTCAGCGATATCCACCTGGCCTTTCTGGATCAGCTCACGCAAAGCATCGGCATCGTGCTGAACACCATCGAGGCCACCATGCGCACCGAACAACTGCTGACCCAGAGCCAGGCGCTGGCCGAGGAACTGCAGAAAACCAATGCCGAACTCGAGGAAAAGGCGCACCTGCTGGCCGAGCAGAAGAACGAAGTCGAGACGAAGAACCGGGAGGTGGAACAGGCGAAGGCGGCGCTCGAAGAAAAAGCGGAACAACTGTCGCTCACATCCAAGTACAAGAGCGAGTTCCTGGCGAATATGAGCCATGAATTGCGCACGCCGCTCAACAATCTGCTGATCCTGGCGCAGATGCTGGGCGAGAACAGCGATAGCACGCTCACTCCCAAACAGGTGAAGTACGCCGAAACGATTCACTCCTCTGGAACGGACTTGCTGGCCTTGATCAACGACATTCTGGATCTCAGCAAGATCGAATCCGGCAAGATGGACGTGCAAATCAGCGGCGTCCGCTTCACCGAGCTGCGGGATTTCTGCTCGCGCACGTTCCGTCATGTGGCCGACGGCAAGGGGCTGGAGTTCCGCATCGAACTGGGCGAGAACCTGCCTTCGGAAACGATCATCACCGATGCCAAACGGCTGCAGCAGGTACTCAAGAACCTGCTTTCGAACGCCCTCAAGTTCACCGAACAAGGGTCGGTGTGCCTGAAGATCGAAAGAGCCACGGCGGGATGGAGCCCCTCCCACGCCATCCTAAACCGCGCAAAATCAACCATAGCGTTTTCAGTGACCGACTCCGGTATTGGCATTCCGCACGACAAACAAAAGATCATCTTCGAAGCGTTCCAGCAGGCGGACGGAACCACCAGCCGCAAGTACGGCGGCACGGGGCTGGGCCTGTCTATCAGCCGCGAGTTGACGCGCCTGCTCGGCGGCGAAATACGGCTGAAAAGCGCACTCGGCGTGGGAAGTACGTTTACACTCTATTTGCCGCAGACTTACGTGTCCGCAGTTTCCGCCCCAAGACAGGAGCCGGAACTGAGCGCCGCGCCGAACGAGGGCCCCGCCCAGCCGGCGCCCCTGCTTCTGGAGGCCGTTGATTCGGACCAGGAGGCGGGCATGGTTCTGCCGGCCCCAACTTCCACGCCGGCGGCGCTCGTGCACGAGATCGAAATCGACGATGACCGCAACCTGATTCAGCCCGGAGATACGGTGCTGCTAATCATCGAAGACGACGCTACCTTCGCGCGCATCCTGGTAGACATGGCACATGACCGCGGCATCAAAGCGCTGGTTGCATTAGGCGGCAGCGCGGCCTTGGCGCTGGCCCGGGAATTCGTCCCCAACGCCATTACGCTGGACATTACGCTTCCGGATATGGCCGGATGGACCATACTGGACTTGCTGAAGCACGATCCGGCGATGAGCCACATACCCGTGCATGTCATCACCGGCGACGAGAACCGCCGCCGCGGCCTGGCGCTAGGGGCCATGAGCTACCTGGAGAAGGCAACCACCCAGGAGAACCTCAGCACGACGTTCGACACGATTCATCGGTCGGTGCAGGCCCGGCAGAAGAAGCTGCTGGTAGTGGCGCAGGCGGACACGTCAATGGACTGGCACGTGTTGTTGGGGGGAAACGGCGTGGAGACTCTCGTGGTTGCGTCCGGGGGCGAAGCCTTAGCGGTAATCAGGCATCAATATTTAGACGCTATCGCGATCGACATCCGTCTCAGTGACATCCCTGCCATGCAGTTGGTGGAAGAGATCCACGCGCAGGCGGGTCCGCAGGCTCCTCCCATCGTGGTCTACAGTCTAGGCAGTGTTAGCCTGGACCTTGAAACCGCAATTCGCAATTTGGGACGGGACGGCGTCGTCCGGTTCGCGGATTCTCCGGCGCGGCTGCTGGAGGAGGCGGTACTGCTGCTGCATCGGGCGGATGCTGATCTCTCCTCTGCCCAGCGGGCGACCCTGGCGGAGGCTCGGCGGCATGACGACACGCTCAAAGGCAAGCGAGTGCTGGTAGTGGATGATGATGTCCGGAATATCTTCGCACTCACCAGCGTGTTGGAGCAGCACGATCTGGAAGTGGTGCACGCTGAGAACGGCCGGGCCGGCATCGAGATGCTCTTGAAGACTCCGGGGATTGATGGCGTTCTGATGGACATCATGATGCCCGAAATGGATGGCTATGAAACCACTCGTGCGATTCGTAGGATTCCTGAATTCCGCATGCTGCCCATCATTGCGGTGACTGCCAAGGCCATGAAGGGAGACCGGACCAAGTGCATTGAAGCCGGCGCCTCCGATTACATCACCAAGCCCGTCGACCTGGATCAGTTGTTCTCCGTGCTGCGCGTTTGGTTGACGCGCGGCGCGGAAACGCCCAAGAGTGCGACGATGACAGTGGCGGGTTGAGTTCATGTCCGCGGCGGCAAGCAGCAGCATCCATACTAGCGGCGTTCCAGACCAACAGGTGAAGATCCTGCTGGTGGACGACACGCCGGAGAATTTGGTCTCCCTCGGCGCGGCGCTGGAGGGGCTAGGCGAACAATTGGTGCTGGCGCGTTCCGGTAAGGAGGCGCTGCGACACCTGCTGCAGGACGATTTCGCGGCGATCCTTCTGGATGTCCGCATGCCCGACATGGACGGTTTCGAGACCGCCGAACTCATTCGCAGCCGCCCTCGTTCCCGGCAGACACCGATCATCTTCCTCTCCGGCTTCCGGAATGAGGAACACTTGTTCCGGGGATACGACCTGGGCGCGGTGGATTTTCTTTTCAAGCCAATCGTGCCCGAGGTACTGCGCTCCAAGGTTACGGTCTTCGTGGAGCTGGCGCGAAGCAACGCAAAACTTAAGGAGCAGGCCGATGCGCTGCGCAAGCAGGCCAGCGTTCTGAGAAAGGCGGAACAGCGCTTCCGGTCGCTGCTGGAGGCCGCTCCGGACGCCATGGTAATGTGCCGCGATGACGGCGAAATTGTCCTGGTGAACTCGCAGACCGAGCTCCTCTTCGGTTGCTCGCGCCACAACTTGCTCTCCAAGAACATTCGGACGCTGGTTCCAGACTGGGCCTATCAACGCCTGTCCGAGGACGCCGTCGAAGGAGGCTCTCAGAAACTGCAGCCGGGCGATATCGGAAAGGAGCTGCACGCAGTCCGGGAGGACGGATCGATGTTCCCGGTAGCCATCAGTGTCAGGCCGTTGTATACCGACGATGGCGTCGTCATTACCACCGCCATCCGGGACATCAGTGTTCGCAAAAAGAACGAGGAACAGATCCGGCAGCTTAATGGCACGTTGGAGCAGCGGGTGCTCGAGCGGACTGAGGCCCTGATGCAGTCCAACGAAGAACTGCAGCAGTTCGCCTACATCGCCAGTCACGACCTCCAGGAACCGCTCCGCACCGTCTCGGTTTTTGCGCAGCTACTGGCAAACCGATATGCAGGTCAGCTGCAAGGTGAAGCCGACCAGTACATTCGTTACATCGTGGATAGCGCCGAACGAATGGAAAGGTTGATCCATGATCTCCTGGATTTTTCGCGTGTAGACGCGCGCGGTACGGATCACTTCGTGCGAACCAGTTGCGACGAGGCTTTGAACGACGCAATCCGCAATCTGCATTCGCTGATCCAGGAAAACAGCGCGGTGGTGACGCTAGGCAGTTTGCCGGTGCTCCTGGCCGACCCGGTCCAGCTCACGCGCCTGTTCCAAAACCTGCTGGCCAATTCCATTCGGTACCGCGCCGAGGAGCCACCCCGCATCCACGTTGCCGCCGAACCGCGGGAAGCCGAGTGGCTCTTCTCGGTAAAAGACAACGGGATTGGTATTGAGCCGCAATACGCGGAAAAAATATTCGGCATTTTTAGGTGCCTGAATTCGCGCGACAAGTATCCGGGTAGCGGGATGGGGTTGGCGATCTGCCGCAAGATTGTGACGCGGCATCACGGCAGGATCTGGGTGGAAAGCGATCTTGGCAGAGGTGCCACCTTCTACTTCACGCTGCCGCGATGAATCAACGGAATGGGATCTGCCGGAGTGACAAGCTGCAACAGCTTGCGTCAACCTTGCGTTGCGGCATAGCGAAATCCCGACAGGTGAATGGCTTCAAAAAGCTCACGCGCACCCTCTCGCAGCCTGGACGTTTCTTCCGTGGGATTCACTGAAATCGTATCGAGGTGTTGCATCGCAGCCTTGTAAGCAACGGCCGCCTTGTCGATCAATTCTGAAGCATGTGAATGTTTGCCGTTCTTACACTCGGCATCAGCCAGGCGCAAGAAAGCAAGCGCGATTTCGATTTCAGTCTGCAAGCGCGCCAGGCAGGCCCGCTTGTCCAACCCTTCAGCGCCGAGATTGTGAGTAAGTGGATTCATCTTCTATCCTACGGCGTAGGCACGTACCGCGCTAACAGAAAGCCGATCGCGATGAGTAGGAGAATGGCTAATGTTACTAACCTCTGAGTTGTTGGTTTAATCGCAGAGCGCTGAAGCATTTTGCCCTTCCCTTCTAGTCTCGATCACAGCTCCTCGGTTTCAGAAGTAACTCGGTTGTCACGAGGCCTCCCTTTGCCTGGTCCGGTGGCTAACGTCTGGCGGCGGCGCGGCGGGCGCGCAGCAGCCGGATGCGCACGGCCGTCTCCGTCCAACCATGCGCTGCCGCGATTTCACGAACAGTGTAGCCCTCGATATAGTGGCGTTGTAGAACCAGCCTGTCATTCTCCTTGCAAGTTCTCAAAATGCCCTTGATGTCGATGGCCGCGAGATTGGCGGCGGGACAATTGTACGTTTCCAGGACCCCTTGAAGGAAGGGCTGGCGCCTTAGACTAGTGCGATACATGTTCAATGCAATCGTATTCATCCAGGTCGCCAAGACGCGTGGGTCGCGCAATTGGCTTACCTTCTCCCAACCCCGGACCCACGCATTCTGTGCAGTCTCTTCGGCAGACTCCGAAGAGAGACCGCGCGAGACCAAGAATCGCACGGTTCGTTCAAATCCCCTCTCATACGCCTTGCCGTATTCTTCGCTCGTCATTTCCAAAGCTTTGACCTGTTCCAGCCATCCAGCAACGTGCAATTGTCGTTCCAGCCATGCTCTCGCCCGTATCTGTTTGCAAGTAACTCTACTTTGGGAGCGTCTTGCACGTGTGTTGCGCGAAGAGCCTGGAGAAGAAGTGAAGAAACTGCATCTTTGCAAAACTGATTGTGCACAGACTTGTAGTTTCTGCCGAACGGAGCGATCCCCTCCATCGAAGTCTTTCTGGCATTCCTAGAGCGCCGCTGGCTGGGGCCAGGCGCGAGCCTCCAACCGGGAATCACTGGGCCTATTGAGGTGTGATCCAGGGGGCTGAGTCATGCTACGCTTCAAGACTGAGACCGGCCTCCTTTTCAGGCGCGCCTTGTCTCCACGCTCATTCGTACTGAGACGAATACATGTCATCTAATACGATCACTTGGACCAAAACCGACGAGGCACCCGCACTCGCCTCCTACGCGCTGCTGCCCGTCCTACGAGCCTACTTGAAGGGCACGGGGGTGGAGGTCGAGACGGCCGACATCTCGCTCGCTGGACGTATCATCGCCAACTTCCCAGACCGACTTCGTAACGACCAAAAGATTCCCGACGAGTTGACCCGCCTGGGAAAACTCGCGCAAACACCGAACGCCAACATCATCAAGCTTCCCAACATCAGCGCCTCGATTCCGCAGCTCCGGGAAGCCATCGCGGAACTCCGGGGAAAGGGCTACGACATACCCGACTATCCCGAGGAGCCATCCACGGACGAAGAGCGTGCGGTGCAGGCCCGGTTTGCCGTCGTCCTGGGCTCCGCCGTGAACCCCGTATTGCGCGAAGGCAACTCGGACCGCCGTGCTGCGGCGTCGGTAAAAGCGTTCGCCCAGAAGCATCCACACAGGATGATGAAAAGCTGGCCGAAGTCCGGCTCGGTGACACGCGTCGCCCACATGAGTGACAAGGACTTCTATGGCAGCGAGAAATCCGTGACGGTGGGCGCCCCAACGGAGGTGCGCATTGAATTCGTGGACCCTGCCGGCGCCGTCAAGGTGCTGAAGCAAAGCATCCCGCTGCTCGTGGGCGAGGTCATCGACTGCGCGGTGATGAACGTGGGCGCGCTCCGGAAATTCTATGCGGAGCAGATGGCCGCCGCCAAAGCGGACAACGCGTTGTTGTCGCTGCATCTGAAGTGCACGATGATGAAGATCTCCGATCCGATCATGTTCGGGCACTGCGTGGCCGTGTATTTCGCCGATGCCCTGGAGAAGCATGCCGCCGCGATCCAAAAAATCGGCGCCAACGTCAACAACGGGCTGGCCGACGTCCTCGGCAAACTCGCCCAGCTTCCGGCCGGGAAGAAGGCCGAGATCGAGGCCGATATCGCGGCTTGTTACACCAAGGGTCCCGGCCTGGCGATGGTCGATTCGCGCGCGGGTAAGACCAACCTGCACGTTCCCAACGACGTGATCGTCGACGCCTCGATGCCGGTCGTGATCCGGGACGGCGGCAAAATGTGGAACCGGGCGGACGCGCTCGAAGACACTGTTGCCATGATCCCGGACCGCTGCTACGCCACCATGTACCAGGTCATGATCGAGGACTGCAAAAAACACGGACAGTTCGATCCGGCGACCATGGGCAGCGTGTCCAACGTCGGGCTCATGGCGCAGAAGGCCGAAGAGTACGGCTCGCACGACAAGACGTTTTCCGCGCCCGGCAACGGCACGATTCGCATCGTGGATGCGGGCGGCAAGACGCTGCTCGAACAGAGCGTCGAGCGCGGCGATATCTTCCGCGCCTGCCAGACGAAAGACGAGGCCATCCGCGATTGGGTGAAGCTGGGCGTGACACGCGCGCGGGCAACCGGCGCGCCTGCAGTGTTCTGGCTCGACCCCGATCGTGGCCACGATGCACAAATCATTCAGAAGGTGAAAGCCTACTTACCCGAACACGACCTGTCGGCGCTGAAAATCGAGATCATGAAGCCCGTCGACGCGATGAAATTCTCGCTAGAGCGAATTCGCCTCGGCCAGGACACCATCTCCGTTACTGGTAATGTGCTTCGTGACTATCTCACCGACCTGTTCCCGATTCTCGAGTTGGGGACAAGCGCCCGCATGCTCTCGATCGTGCCGCTGCTCCAAGGCGGCGCTATGTTCGAAACCGGCGCCGGCGGTTCGGCGCCCAAGCACGTGCAGCAGTTCGTCAAAGAAGGGCACCTGCGCTGGGACTCCCTCGGTGAATACTGTGCCCTGGTACCCTCGCTGGAGTTCATCGCGACGAAGACCGGCAACCCGCGGGCGGCGCTGCTCTCGAAAACGCTCGACCAGGCTATCGGCCGCTACCTCGAAGACGCCCGCGAGCCTTCGCGCAAGGTTAACGAAATCGACAACCGCGGTTCGACGTTCTATCTCGCGCTGGCGTGGGCAAAGTCGCTCGCCTCCCAGAACGAGGACGCCGAGTTGAAGCAACGCTTCACTCCGGTAGCCGCGGCGTTAGCGGAGAACGAGGGCAAGATTACCCAGGAGTTGCTGGCGGCACAAGGCAAGCCAGTGGACATCGGAGGCTATTATTGCCCGGACGACGAACTGTGCGCCGCAGCGATGCGGCCCAGTGCGACGCTGAACACAATCATCGAGCGAATCTAGCGGCGTTTACGCGTCCACGCCTGTCAGAATCCAGGGCCACTCCGTGGCTCATCTAGTAGAGCTCCATGCCTACGATCGGGTCAACGAGGTTTGCTCATGGTCACTCGGTGCTTCGGATCGGCGCTACCCCCACGTCCGGCATACCGCCCGTTGTCAAGAGAATTCCGTTAAATAACTGGTTCCCCGGCATGGATTCGAACCACATAATCGACAGATTTTGGATGTTCCGGAACTTTTTGATTTCACGAAGTTACTGAAGTCGTCAAAAGCATCAAAAGCAGCAACCTTGCACAAAATCGGTACAAAGGTCTTCCAAACAATCCGTCCCTGAAGCTATTAGGGAGCAACCGTAGGATTCACTCTTGGAGCTTGAACCTAGCGGTGAGAGCCGCTTTGTAGGCCGCCGCCGTCCACTCTGGGTGGAACTTCTTCTAGCCCCGGCAGTCCCATCGCGGCCTCTGCCTGGCAGCCGACGCCGCCCACGAAACTTAAGGTGTCCCAGGCAGAAGGATTCTAAGATATCGCTGTCCGGCAGCGGCAACTGTGTGACCTTGATTGTGAACGGCTTGGTATACATCTCTAGGGATCGTCAATGGTGATCTGCGATGTCCATGTGGCCGAAGTCACGACGGCGAAAACGCTCCTTAATATGCAATGATTCACTGGTCGGATAAAACCAGCAGAGTCAACCACCAGCGTTTTGCTTTCCCAATGAACAACCGAGTCGCCGATCCACGCAGGGTTTGGATCGACGGGCAATCGCGTTCTCAGGGTCTAAATTTCGAGGGAATCGAACCGAAGCGGCGCGATTTGAACTTCAATGGTCTATCTACGCAAGCAATCCCTTGCGGAGCACGGCCTATTCTACCGTGAGCTCACCGTTTATGCATCGGAATCCAAGAGGGCGCACCCTCTTCGGTCGAGTTATCGGTCAGCAGGCGAACGTTCGAGCCGTCCGCACGCATGACGGCGATCTCTCCATATGGCTGGAACGTCAGACCGGCGGGAGAAGCCAACAGCAAGTGGATCGCTTCATCCTTGAATCCCTGCCGCCCCGTCGAGAAGGCAATCCATTCCCCATCGGGAGAGAAACTGGAATGAGCATTCTTGCCTTGCGCATGAGTCAGACGTTGCAGGCCGGATCCATCCGGCCGGATCCTGTAAATCTCATAATCGCCGTCCCGCTTACTGGTGAAAGCGATCCAGTCGCCGCGGGGCGACCAATCGGGGAATACATCGTATTCCGATCCGGTTTCCAGCTTCCGGCTTTTGCCACTCGCAAGGTCCAGAATGTGTAGACCCCGCACCGGCCCCTTCGTCACACGATAGGCCACCTTTTTGCCGTCAGGCGACCAACTCGGCGATCCGCTATTCTCATCGGCCGCTGTGAGGGCAGTCATACTGGACCCATCGGGACGAATGCTCATCAATTGCGCCGGCTTGATCGTCTCCCTCTGATAAAGCCCTCCCAGGGTAAACAGGATGACGTCGCCCACCGGAGACCACATCGGCAACATCATGTCATCGGTAGCCGGACCCTCAAATATCACCCGATGATCGGACCCGTCCGGACGTGCCACAACGATCGAGCCGCTGCGGGACGCTCCATTAAGGGTGCCCTGCTGGTAGACCATCCGGTCTCCGCTGGGAGAAAAGGAAGCAGGATAGGGGAAACGCCGCAAAGCGAACGACGGGTTCATGCCCGGCCAGGCTCGGACCGTATTGTCGCGCTCGGCGCCCACCTCCACCTCGCGATGAAAGATCATGCTGCGACCGTCGGGTGACCAATCCGGCGCCTCGAAGTCGCCCGCGAGTTCAACCCCGCCCTTGAACTTAATGCCAGTGGGGGTCTGGTAAGCGATCTGGTTCGAATCCACGTAGCGTGGAAAGACTTTCAGTCCCCCGCCGTCCGAAATTGTGCTTCGCTCGCCCGTCTTCCAATCCACTGAGACGATCTGGCTCAAGCCGTTGCCGAAAATCAAGCCGCCTTTGCAGACCTGGTCCAGAGCAGCGATGTAGAAAATGAGGCGCGATCCATCCGGCGACCAATGTGGCGTTCCCGTCAACTCGGATGAATCGGTGATTCCGCGCAGGCCCGAACCATCTGGATGCACAATGTAAATACGGGTGAATTGCGGAGTTACAAATGGCGCAGGACCGGGCACGGTAGTTGCCGGACACGCCTTGATACGGGGATCCCGATCCGAAGAGAAGGCAATCCACTGTCCGTCCGGAGACCATGCGGGCCTGAAATCTCCGGCCGGATGATTGGTGATGTTGCGCAATTTATGAGTCGCAAGATCGAGGACCCAGATGTCTGCTTGCCCGCTCCGGCTCGACACGAATGCAAGGGTCTTTCCGTCGGGCGAGAGCGCCCCCTGGTCATCAAAGGCGGGATCATCTGTCAGCCGCTCGAGCTGCGATCCGTCCGGATGTACCCGATATATGTCCGCGGAACCGGCGCGATGCGACGTGAAGACGATCCATCGTCCATCCGGAGAAAATGTTGCATTGTAATCCAGGGCAGAGTTGGGCACTAGCGGACGCGCGTTACTGCCGTCTCGCGCAGCTACAAAAATGTCCGTGTTGTACGGTGCATAGCTCTTGATAGCGATGGTATATTTGGGGACGCTATTCCCTTGGGCGGCCGCAATCGCACAACACAAGAGCGGTAGGGGAAGTAAGCCGAATCGCGAACAGCCCATTCGTCAGCCCTCGCTTTTTCATCGATGCTATCACAGCGTCCGCCTCAGTGAGGACTTGCCTCAAAAGTTGTCGCGCCAAAGTGCAAAGTCTTAGTTGACCGCCTTGGGAGCGTTTGGGCAGCGATCTTCCCGTGAGGATCTAGGATCCTCATCTCCTGAGATCCGACCTCTTTGCTGTCAACACATCGCGATGCCTGAGCTTATCGGCAATCCGACACCGCCCAAACTACGCCCGCAGTCGTCTGATCTGTCCAACGGCGCCGAACGCCAAAGAATAATCAAGGTCTTGGAGGAGTGCAAAGGGATGGTGGGCGGCCCGAACGGGGCAGCGGCGCGTTTGGGTCTGAAGCGAACGACGCTACAGGCACGGATGCGGGTATAAGATCGCGCGGCAATTCGGCTGAGCAGAGCTTCGAATCCCGAGATGGACGTTCCCCGATTGGCACCGCAAATGCCGGCCCAGAGTCGGGGTGCACCATGATCAGCACGAAACCCGAACAGAATCAAGCTCAAATGCTGTCATCTGGCATACAGATCAAAGGGCTAACCTCCGAGGAAGCAGCAGCTCGGTTCGAGCAGTATGGGCCTAATGACCCAGCCCCAGCCAAGCGCCATTCGGCCATACTCGACTTTCTTCGCCTATTCTTGAATCCACTGGTGCTGATCCTGTTGATCGCAGCGGTGGCTTCCATCTTCCTTGGCGAAGTGACAGACGCGGCGATCATCATTGGCATTGTCGTTGTCAGCAACGTGCTGGATTTCAGCCAGAGCCACAAGTCACAGGCAGCCATGGAGCAATTGCGCCAACGAGTGGCTCCCACTGCAACAGTGTTGCGCGACGGGACCTGGCAGGAGATTCGGCGAATCGAAGTAGTGCCTGGCGATTGCGTGCGTCTTTCAGCCGGTGACGTGGTTCCGGCTGACGCGCGGCTGCTGGAGTCCCGGGATCTTTATGTCCAGCAGGCGGCGCTCACGGGCGAATCGCTGCCGGTCGACAAACACGCGCGGGGCGACGAGGTCTCGATTCGGCCTGATGCGGAAAACATGGTGTTTCTGGGAACCTCCGTCGTAAGCGGAACCGCGACGGCCCTGGTTGTGGCGACGGGTGCGAAGACCTCCTTTGGCGACATCGCGGTCCGCCTCGCCTCCCGCGCGCAGCCCACCTCATTTGACAGGGGGTTAAAAGATTTCAGCCTGCTGATGACGCGCACGGTGCTCTTTCTGGTGGTTTTCCTCATCATCGTTGGTGTATTCACGCATCGCGATCCTCTTCAATCGCTCCTATTCGCTGTGGCACTGGCGGTCGGCTTAACCCCGGAGTTTCTGCCGATGATCGTCTCGGTCACGCTGTCGAAAGGCGCGCGGGCCATGGCGCGGAAGAAAGTTATCGTCAAGCACCTTTCGGCAATTCAGAACTTTGGCAGCATCGATGTATTGTGCAGTGACAAGACGGGCACACTCACCAGCGGCAATATGTCGCTCGACCGGTCTCACGACGCGCTCGGGAAGCCGTCGGAGCGGGTGCTCAGTCTAGCGCGCCTCAACAGCACGTTCGAAACCGGGATTCGGAGCCCCCTTGATGATGCGATCCTCAAAGGCGCTGAGCCCGCAGATATGGCCGGTTACGAAAAGCGAGACGAGATCCCGTACGATTTCGATCGCCGACGGTTGTCCATCGTGGTGGAAAGGGAATCCAAACGGCTTCTGATCAGCAAAGGTGCGCCCGAAGGAATCCTGGCTCGTTCGATCGCGTATGAATCGGATGGGCGCACTGCGCCTTTGGATGCCGCGGCGCTAGAACGGTGCCAGAAGACTTATCAAGATTTCAGCCAACAAGGTTTCCGGGTCCTCGCAGTCGCATACGCGGAGGTCGCCGCTCGTCCGGACTATTCGCCCGACGACGAAAAAGATCTGACGCTTGCCGGATTCCTGACCTTTTCCGATCCGCCTCTGCCCGACGCCGCCGAAGCGGTGGCCGCGCTGCAGTCGGAGGGGGTGAGGGTGAAAATCATTACCGGTGATGGAGATCTGGTCACCGCCCACGTTTGCAGCCAAGTCGGGCTCGACTGCGGCGAAATCGTTCTTGGCGACGAAATCGAAAAGATGACGGATGCCGCTCTGGCGCACGTCGCCGAACAAACGACGGTTTTCGCGCGCGTCTCGCCGGCACAAAAAAACCGCATCTTATTGGCGCTCAAGAGTCGCGGCCACGTGGTGGGCTTTATGGGCGATGGAATCAACGATGCTCCGTCACTGCACGCCGCGGATGTGGGCATCTCGGTCTCCTCGGCGGTTGACGTCGCCCGTGAGGCGGCCGATATCATTCTGGTCGAACCCGGCCTGGATGTGCTGGCGAGCGGAATTGTCGAAGGGAGGAAGGCCTACGGAAATGTAATGAAGTATCTGCTGATGGGTACCAGTTCGAACTTCGGCAATATGTTCAGCATGGCAGGAGCTTCGGTTTTTCTGCCCTTCCTACCCATGTTGCCGACGCAGATCCTTCTGAACAACTTCATGTACGACATGTCACAGCTCACGATCCCCTCCGACAATGTTGACGACGAGTTCCTACGAAAGCCGAAAGAATGGGACATCGGCCTGATCCGCAAGTTCATGCTGCACATTGGGCCAATCAGCTCCCTATTCGATTTCCTGACGTTCTACGTCCTCTTGCACTTTTTCCATGCCGGCGAAGCGCTTTTTCACACCGGATGGTTTGTCGAATCGCTGGCAACGCAAACGTTGGTGATATTCGTGATTCGCACTACCGGGAATCCGCTCAAGAGTCTGCCTAGCCGCCCGCTGATAGTTACCACGTTGGTGATCGTGGCGATCGGAGCGTTGTTGCCCTTCACCGTTTTGGCCGGCCCGCTCGGATTTGTACCACTCATGGCAGCGTATTTCGCATATCTCGCAGTGGCGACCGCGGTTTATCTTGTTCTGGTGGAGTTCGGAAAACGCGTGCTTCTCGGGCGAGTGGCGGAGGCACAGGGAATCCGGAGCTAAGTCGCCATACTCTTCTTCTGTTGAACGTGTTTGAAGCAGATCACTGCAATGGCGGCGATCACTGCCAGCGCAATCAGAGCGCTAATCGTCAGCCGAGAGTGACTCGAATACCACGCAATCATCTGGGGGCCGTAGGTTCTGCCCAGAAAGGCTTCGGTAAAGAAGCGCAGGCTGCGGCCGGTGCCCAGGGCCATGAAGAACTTCTTCCGCGGATAATGCAGTATTCCTGCGGCCATCTGAACAGGAGTAAAGGGAAAACCCGGCGGCGCGATAGCCCCGCCGAATACCGTGATGAACCCATGTTTCTCGAAGTGTGCGTGGACTTTGTCTGCCCGCTCCTTGCCCAGTTTCTTGTCTAAGATCTCGCGACCGGCTTTTTCCGCGAATCGATAGGTCAGATATGCGCCCAGGATCTCACCGAGTGTGATCATCGACGCATAGTAGGCCCACGATTCATGTCCGCCTGTGCAAAACAGGATCAGACAAGCGTCCGCCGTCCCTGGCGGCAAGTGCACAAAAGGTGCACTACCGGCGAGTCCGACAAGACCTGGCCCAAATGGCCCGAGGCGTTGTATCCAGCTCCACACTACCTGGATAGACGGCGCTGAAAATATTGTCATGGGGCAGCTATTTGAGGCAGATCGACGCGTCAAGCCGGCGAACACGCTGGAGAGAATGGCGGTGATCGGGCGTTGATCACCGCCTACGGGCAGAATGAGCAATGGAATCCAGTGATCGATCCACCTGGCAAGCTGGCTTACCGAGTGGCGTGCAGCGTCTGCTCAACGCGCGCCCGCTGCTTTTCGCTCAACGTCGTGCGCAGCACGGTGCCGCCATAACCTCGGAACGCCTCAGCCACCTGGTCGGGACTAACGGCACGCGCCAGCACGAAGACCGCGGAGTCGCCGGGCTGGACCATCGAACCGATGCGCTGCACGAAGTCTTCCGAGATCCCGTAGTCTTCCTTCCACGATTCGGCATCGATGGCGCCCAGGCTCGCGCCAAGCGCGACGCCGCTCAGCGATCCCGTCGCAAGCGCTGCCGCGGCGATGCCTGCGCTAGCGCCGGCCGTGAACGGGGCGGCCAACAGCGCGCCAATAAGTCCGCCGAAGAGCCCGCCCCAAGCTGCGCCCTCACTGGTGGTCGTCTGGTAGCTCTGGTCAACACGCAGTTTCCCGCCGTAATCACGGTACACGGCCACCGCATCGCTCAGGTCGAGAGCCCAACTCTGGTTTAGATCCTTAATTTGGTTGAGCGCCTCCGATGCCCGGTACATATCCTTCTTGAATCCAACGACAATCAATTCAGCCATGACTTTACTCCTTTGTTCCAGTTAATTTGTGCGTAGTGGCGTTTGAGCCCGCTACTGTTTCTCGGTAGTCGGCCTTCCAACCGCCGATTTGTCGAAACCAGCCCACATCGAGTTGGTCGTTTCTGTGTGTTCGTTCCGCGGCCGCTTGCGTCCAGGTTCTCTCCCCGCTCACATTACGGTTTTGATTCGTGAAATCGAATCGACTGGACCATGTGATCGAACATGGGCCGCGTATCGCTTAACTCCTTGTCCGGGGAGGCGAACATTAAATAGAACAAACCTTCGGGACGCGCCACCGTTATCAGCAGATCGGTTTCCATTCCTCCCAGCGGCGAATTGCTAGTAAACTGTGTAAGAAGAGCGGGTTGCTTATCCACTTCGATCCTCTGCTGAGTTCCGGATTCGTGCATGCCGGAATCGAGGTCGTGCAACCGGCGAATCAGGTCGCCTGTTGCGACCGGCAAAGACGAGCGGTCCGGATCAACAAAGAAGTAGCTAGTCAGCACGCCGAGGCCAATAGCAGCGTCCCCGTGCACGGACACGATTCCGTCATCCGGCGCGATCGCAAGGATGTTCGATTCTGTATCGCCACGCACCTTCCAAGCGCTTGGGTATTCAAGCGAACCCTGTGGCGTGCTCAACTGCTTATACCCGCTGGCGGCCGCAGCAGAGATCTTGATGTCTTCTGCCCGAATATCGAGGGGAGGTGGCAGGCTTGCGACCGCCAACTTCACGGCTTGAAATCGTTGGTTGTCAGCAACGTAAGTCCGATGTGGCATCGTTCGTGCTTCTGCCTGGACCGCTTCGACGCGATTGCCTGGGCTGGGATGGTCGGACAGAAACTCCGGGACGCCGGGTCCACCCTTTGCTTCCAGCTTTTGAAAGAAACTGGCGAGAGCGACAGGGTCATATCCGGCCTCCGACATGATATGGGCTCCTAGCGCGTCCGCTTCGCTCTCATCTTCGCGGGAGTTTTTCAAGAAAACCCCATCCAGTGCCACGCCAAGCCCAACGTTGACGAGCCGCCCGATCAAAGTGAAGCTGTTGAGAAATCCGATCACTCGCGCAGGCGCCTCGATTAGGTTCGCCTTCGACGCACGGCTGGTGCCGTGCCGAAGAACGACGTGCGAGATCTCATGCGCCAGTACGCCCGCCAACTCTGCTTCGCTGTCGGTTGCTTTGAGCAAGCCAGTGAAAACAAATGTCGGCCCGCCCGGAAGCGCAAATGCGTTCACTTGTTTGTAGTTCAAGAGCGTGAACGTAAACTGGAAGCCGGAATTTGCGGCCGTTGGCGTCCTTGCCAGGCGCTGCCCAACTTCAGTGATATAGGCTTGCAGCTCGCGATTCTGGACCTGCTGATATCGGCTCTTCACTTGCGCAGCCGCCTCCTTACCGGCCTCAATGTCCTGTTGCTTGGAGTAGAGATTGAATCCAGGCTTCAACGGGTCGCCGGGCATGCGGGCGAATCCCGGAATTGCGAAGCTCAGGAAGACGACCGTCGTGACTGCAACATTAGTCATGAGGCGTTGCATAGGAACCTCCTCGCCCACTGGTAAGCATTTCGCCAGCCAGATCGCTTCCTGATCCGGCGACCGCTCATGGACATTGGAGCCCTGATCACACGAGCGGCTATTTTATGCGTTCGCGCTCTGTTTTCGCGCACGGTTGTTCTTGTAGTAAATTAGCCCCGCAATGCCGGCGATCACTGCCAGTGCGATGAGCGTATTCATGGCCGCTCGATAATGACCGGAATAGAATGCAATCATCTGAGGGCCGTAGGTTCTCCCCAGAAATGCCTCCGTAAAGAATCGAATGGTCCGTCCACAAGCAAGAGCCACCAGGAATTTCTTCCGCGGGTACTGCATGATTCCCGCGGATATCAGAAGTGACGTGAAGGGGAAAGGCGGCGGCGCTGCAGCCCCTGCGAAGACCGCAACGAATCCATGTTTCTCGAACAGCTTATAGAACTTTGCGGCCCTAGCTTGGCCGATTCTTTTGTTTAAGATTTGCTCGCCGCCCTTCTCGGCAATGCGATAAGCCATATAACCACCGATGACCTCGCCGACGGTGGCAGTCAAAGCATAAAGGGCCCACAGTTCGCGGCTCCCGGCGCATAGAAGGATGACGAAAAGGTCGATCGTTCCGGGCGGCGCGCCGAACACGGGGTCGTTGTCGAAGATGCCAACGAGAAGCAAGCCGAAGGGGCCCAGGCGCCGCATCCAACTCCACAGCGCGGCCGATGACAGAGAGGACAGAATCGTCATTCGCTTGTCCCTTCTGGACCGCTATTATTGTTGTTCGGCGAGCCGTTCGGGGTCCTCAAATCGTCGCGCCGTCACAGCACCAAAAATAAACCCCGCCACATGTGCCACGTATGCCACTCCACCCGTTTGGGCTGTCGCCACGACGCCTGCATCGACAAGCTGGCTGAGAAACCAGAAACCGATCAGGAAGGCCGCCGGAATGTACGTTACCTTGACGAAGATGAAGATGAACAACAGGGAGCGAATCTGGTCACGTGGAAAGGTAACCAGAAACGCGCCCATGACGGCGGCAATGGCGCCGCTCGCGCCGAGCGCGGGGACCTTCGAATCAGGGCTTACGGCAACTTGCGCCAACATCGCTGCGACTCCACCGAACAAGTAAAAAGCTGAATACCGCAGCGGATTCATGGCATCCTCGATCTCGGGGCCGAACGCCCAGAGAAAAACCATGTTGCCGATCAGATGCGACCAGCTGGCATGCAGGAACATAGCGGTAAGAATCGTAATCCAGCGGTGATTTCCCCCTAGAATATCCGCGGGGACGGCGGCCCAGTTCATGACAAACGTGTCACCGCCCATCAACTCCAGCACGAAAACAAAGCAGTTGATCGCGATGAGCGACATGGTCACGAACGGGAAATGCATGGGCCGCCGTGACGCATCTGATAAAGGAATCAGTCCCATTTTGCCCCCTGCGCAAGCGTGCTGCGGCCGGATTACGGCATGATCACGATTTGATTGTCGACCGAAGTGACGCCCGGCGCCGACCACGCAGCCTCATCGGCCTGTTCTTTCTCCGCCCAGGAACGGACTGTTCCTGAAAGCCGTACGAGAGTGCCATCGGCCTGAACTGTAACACCATGAGCATCAACCAGCGCATTCCGCTGTAGCGCCTGCTCGATGTTGGTCTTTACGTCGGTAGTGGAGACGCGCGGCTTCAGCACAATGTTGTTCGTGATGCCCATTACACCCCTGATCTTTTTCGCGCTGTCTTCAGCAAGCTTCCTCTGGTATTGCCAATCGACAATGCCTTCCAGCGTCACCCATCCATTCCGTACCGTTACCGTGACCCTATCCGCTGGAAGGAAGATGTGGTTCACCATATCTTGGACCACGTCGCGCGCAATCTCAGGGTCAGTCCGTGTAAACTGCGGCTTGAGTTCGAGATCGTTTGCTACGGCCCGCACCCCTCGGACCCGCTTGGCTGCCCTCTCGGCGGCGTCCTTCTCCATATAGCTGGAGACGAACCCATAAATCGTCACGACCCCATCTTTGATCGACCCGCCGATGTCTTTGGAGGTGATTTGCGGGTCCCATTTGAACTCGCGAATGATGTCCGAGAGAAGAGCCTCATCCATTCTCGTTTTTGTATCCGCTAATGTTGCCATAGTGCGATATTCTCCTTTCCGGATGTAATATTGACAGGCAAGTGATTCGCCATCTAGCGAGAGGCCCAAGTGGCCGACTTAGACGTTCAGGGCAAATTACGTGCTGGCGTACAAACCGTGCAGATTGCCGTTCCGTCACAGCTAAAGCCGGAATCTTCGGGTGTGGCTCTAACCAGAATCTTGCTGCCTATCGACTTCAACTACTCGAATTTGAGAGCCGCGCATCAGGTACGAGTATTGGCCAGGCGCTTCCATGCATCAGTGACTCTGATGCATGTGGCCGAGGATTCGTCTTTTGCATTTTATGCTCCGGCGGCGGGTGCCGAACTGAACGCCTCCCGTACACGGCTAGAGCGATTTGGAGCAGCGGAACTTCCCGGCATCACAGTGAAACCCGTCATTACGTCGGGTGATCCTGCGACTCGCATTGTTGAGTTTGCAGAGAGCCAACATTGTCATCTCATTGTCATGCCTACGCATGGGTACGGGCCAGTGCGTCGCTTCCTGCTGGGTTTGGTAACAGCAAAGGTGCTCAACAAGGCGACGTGCCCGGTTTGGACCGTAGCAAGTTCAACCTGGGAATCCAGTGCCAGCGGTCTGAAGCACGTCGTTTGTGGGGTGAACTTCAATTCCTCAACCGCAACCATCGTCCGATGGGCAGCCTTGTTCGCGCAGGCATTCGGCGCGAAGCTATCGGTGCTGTCTGTACTTCCTTCCAGATCGCCGTGCGACGGACGCGAGCGGTACGTCGATCAACGGAATGAAGGTGTTTTATCCGTTTTAGAATCAAAACTTTCTGGGCTTGTTCGAGAGTTGGGCGTTCACGCGGAGATTCTTGTCGACGAAGGTGATGCCGCAACCATTCTGCTCGATGTCGCACGAGTAAAAGAGGCTGGTTTGCTGGCGATAGGCCGTCGCGACGGCGGCTGCGACGGCCTAAACGACGACGCAAATGCCGTCGTCCGGCACGCGCCGTGTCCTGTCGTAAGCGTCTGACTGCTGCGCGGCAGATTTGCGTGGTCTTGCGCAGGTTGCGTTGTGTTACTTAGCTCAGCTTTCAGGCTCGCTCGCCTCGACTCCACTAGCTGCCGAGATGAACTCCAACTAGCGCGAGTCCGGCGACGATCAGGGCTGTGGCTGCCGATTTTGCCGCCAAGATCCTGCCGGTGAAATCCTCTTTGAACCAGTCCGGCCGGATTAAACTGATTGCGAGCGCACCCACAAAGATCACCATATAACGTACGCCTGAGATCGCCTCTACAATTGCGGGGCTCGTGCGGCTGATGGCATAAACCACAAGGAATGAGCCGATTCCCGCTATTAAGCGGTTCGTCGTGTAGGACAACTTACGTTTGGGAGCCGCTTGCTTGGATCGCTCAAAGACCTGTTTGCGCCAGGATGGCGGGATCAGGAGAGCAAGAGACGCGGCGAACGTTCCCATCGTGAAGAACACATATCCGGTAACGAAGCTTGAGTTATTAAAAGCAATCTTCTGTAGCACGTCCGCCGTTCCGAACGCGATCGAAGCGATCAGTACTGCAGGCAGCATCTTTTTCTTCGGGGTCTTATCGGCGAAGAACATCACGAATCCGCCTAGTGTCATGAGAATGAAGGCAGTTGCTTTTCCTCCGACAGGCTGTTTTAGGAGCGGAACCGAGATTAGGGCCGTGGCGATCGGCGTAAAGCCGCCCATCACAGCAAGTTCTTCCGACGCCTCTCCGGCTTTGAGGGCCGCGTAATAGAAATACGTGGCAATCAGATCTAGCACTCCGGCGACAAATGCTATTGCCGCGACGCTTGGCTTCGGCAATTTGAATCCAAACGGCAGAAGCGCAAGTCCGAAGATGCTGATGGCCCCCAACCAGAAGACGTATGAAACCAGATTGGTCGTCGTCCGACGGCCCAGCAGCACTTTATCCCAAAGTAACGACAGACCAATAAGGGCATGGCCCAGGATGGCCATCAATATACCGTTGTTAGCGATTGTTCTCAAGAAAGTCACCCGTGTAAAACTCGCCGCCGCTACGGGTTCCTGGCATCTGCAGGTTCCGCACGTCTACACGCCCACGAATGCAACTAACGAACCAGCGTTTCAGCGAGCCGGAATAGGGCAGACTTTGGCGCATGCAATTGGCACCTGCCAACGGCACCCGCTTCCCGGGATGCATTCGGCACGCTCTTTTCGGTGTAGCAAGTGGTCTGCGACCGAGCTCCCTTTTAGGAAGTCAAAATGCATTGCTCACCTACGAAGATCGAAGATAAATCGAGTTGGCTGGAGTAAGTGGCCGTTGCCGAGATGACGACGGGGTTAAGCCATGGCTGCACGATCCGCCAACCCAGAAGTTAACTTCTAGGACCGTTTCCGCGACAGCGAGCGGTCCTCCAATCAACGCAAGGAGGTCGATATGTCGAGAGAGGAATTCGTGGATAACCCATTCTTCGCCGGCGTGAATGAGATTCGCAGCTCATGGGGCTGGTTCTTGATCCTCGGGATCATGTTCATGCTTTTCGGCGCAATTTGTATCGTAGGCAACATCTCCGCCACGTTCGCCACAATGCTGGTGCTCGGGTGGCTGCTGATGATCAGCGGAGTTTTCGCTCTGATTCAGGCATTCCGAGTTCACACGTGGAGCGGCTTTTTCCTGTACTTTCTCAGCGCTCTACTGCGAGGATTCACCGGCTATTTGCTGGTTCGATATCCCGACATTGGCGCTGCCAGCGTCACGCTGATTCTCGCGACGTTCTTCATCGTCGGCGGGCTGTTTCGTGGAATCGGCTCGGCTATGTTGAAATTTCCCCGGTGGGGCTGGGCGACCTTCTCCGGTGTTCTGTCCGTCGCACTAGGGATCATGTTGCTTGCACAATGGCCGGTTTCCAGTGTTTGGTTCATTGGTTTTGCCATAGGCGTGGATATGATCTTCGACGGTGCGTCGTTTGTGGGCCTCGCGATGGCAATCCACACCATACCGAAAATTGGCGAATTCAAGGCAAAGCCGGCCTAGAGCCACCACTTTGCCGGTGAGCGGCGGCTAAAGGACCACAGCGCCAACCCAATGCATCCCGAAGTGGAGGGAAAGATGAAATCGATATTGCGAACTCAACCGAGTGAAAACGACAAGAAGAAACCGGATCGCCGCCAGTCGCCTTTCAATATCGGTTTCTGGATAGCGAGCTTGTTGTTTCTTTGGCTGTTTCAAGAGTTGGTCTTAGCTCCCTGGGTATCCCGTACGACGGAAATCTCCTACAGCGAGTTTAAGAACAAGCTCGGGGACCATCAGATCACCGACGTCACGATCGGCGATAGGCGGATCGAGGGCACCATGAAGGGCAAAAAGCCGGATGGGTCTGCCGCCACTGTCCCGTTCAATACGGTTTATGTAGGTCAAAGCGATTCCAAGTTGATCGAGGAGCTGCAGAATGCGGGCGTGTCCTACCGCTTTCAGCGTCCTCCAAACCCCGTCGGAACCGTGTTGCTGTCGTATGTACTGCCTCTCGTCTTAATGGCGGTGTTCTGGTCCCTCGTCGCGCAGCGGTCCGGCGGCGCCATGGGCGGAGGCCTCGGTAGTATTTTTGGCGTGTCCAAGAGCAAAGCCATCGAGGTCAAGCCGGAAGACGTCAAGGTGACCTACAAGGATGTGGGTGGAGCAGATGAGGCCATCGCGGAAATGCAGGAAATCATCCAGTTCTTAAAGGAGCCGGAGCGATTTGCCACGCTCGGTGGACGTATTCCGAAGGGCGTTCTCCTGGTGGGACCGCCTGGCACCGGTAAGACACTTCTGGCCAAAGCGACGGCCGGCGAGGCTCGCGTGGCTTTCTTTGAAACCAGCGGCTCGGAGTTCGTCGAAATGTTCGTTGGCGTGGGGGCCGCGCGTGTGCGGGACTTGTTCGAGCAGGCACGAAAGTCGGCCCCGGCCATCATTTTCATCGATGAAATTGACGCGATCGGCCAGAAACGCGGCGGCTTGGCAAGTCTGGGAGGCAATGACGAGCGTGAGCAAACGCTCAATCAGTTGCTGGGCGAGATCGATGGTTTCAAGACAGATACGAACGCGCCTGTGATCATCATGGCCGCGACCAACCGGCCTGAGGTGCTTGACCCCGCGCTTCTCCGCGCCGGCCGCTTTGACCGGCAGATTGCCATTGGCAATCCTGACCTCATCGGTCGGGTCCAGATTCTAAAGATCCACAGCAAGAACGTGAAGCTTGCGCCCGACTTCGACATCGACCGAGCGGCTCGGATCACTGCCGGGTTCAGCGGCGCCGATCTGGCAAATGCGATGAATGAAGCGGCACTGGAGGCCGCGCGCAGAAAGGCCTCCGGCGTCGCGCTCAGCGACTTCGAAACGGCGATTGAACATGTGATCGCGGGCTCTGAAAAGAAAAGCCGCGTGATGAACGCTCAAGAACGCACAACGGTGGCCTACCACGAATCGGGCCATGCGCTGGTGGCCGCTCTGGTGCCGCATGCCGAACCGGTTGCCAAGATCAGCATCGTTCCTCATAGCCGGGGCGCCTTGGGATATACGATGCAGACGCCCACCGAGGATCGTTATTTACTCACGGCGGAGGAGCTTGAGGACCGAATCGCCGTGATGCTGGGCGGCCGTGCAGCCGAAATCGTGCAGTTCCGATGCATCAGCACTGGAGCGAGCGACGACATCGGCCGCGCGACGGACTTGGCTCGGCGCATGATTACAGAATTCGGCATGAGCGACAAACTTGGGTCGGTGCGTTACGCCGGTCAACAAATGCAGTATCTCGGAAGGTCCGTTGAGGACAGTTCGCAGCTTAGCCCGGAGACACGCGAGGTCATTGACAAAGAAGTGCAGCGGCTCGTGACTGAGCAATATAAGCGTGCCCAGGACCTGCTCAAAGAGCATCATGCGGCGCTGGAAGTACTGGCGCGGCAGCTGCTCGAACATGAAACCGTGGACGGCGGCGCGATTCAGGCGGCTCTGACGCAGGAAACGGTCAGTGCCCCTTTATCCGCCCAGGTTAAGGCGCAATCGCAGGAAGCAATGGAAGCCGGGCAGTTATTGGCAAAAGTGTAGAGTCATTCAACAAATGGAGAAAGGAACCGGATCATGGAAAAGCTAGTTGTTGCGGTAGTCGATAACGAAGCGAAGGCCTCTGAAGCGTCTCAAGCGCTCAAGGAACTCGATCGCGAAGGAAGCATCTCAATTTACGCTGAAGCGGTTCTACAGAAGAACGCAAACGGCACAGTTACTTTCAAAGAGTCCGCAGACGATTTCCCGATTCGCACGGTGGCAGGCACGGCGATCGGCTCGATGATCGGGCTGCTCGGGGGCCCTGTCGGCGTGGGGATCGGAGCGGTCGCCGGCACGCTCGCTGGCGGGTTTAGCGATCTGTACCAGGTAGGGGTCAGCGCAGACTTTCTCGACGAGGTTTCGGCGAAGCTGAAACCGGGCAAGTTTGCGATTGTCGCCGATATTAGCGAGGAATGGATCATGCCTCTCGATCTGGCGATGGAGAAGCTCGGAGCGGAGTCGCTACTTCGGTCCCCAAAGGCGAGCGTGGAAGCCGCCCAACGAGCCCGAGAAATCGCCACGTTGCGAGCGGAAATCGAAGAGTATAAGGCCGAACAAGCCCATGCCCGCGCCGAGCGCAAGGCGAAACTTCAGGCCAAGATCGATAAGCTCAACGCGGAACTCGACGCCAAGCTAGAGCAGGCCAAGCTTCGGGCAGAGCAAATGAAGAGCGAGACGGATGCCAAGGTTCAGGCCTTGCACAAGAAAGCCGCGAAGGCTCAGGCAGACGTGAAGAACAGTCTCAACGCGCGCGCGCAACAGATACGGCACGATTACGAAGAAAAGGACGCCCAGCTGAGGAATGTTGTCGCGACGAAATTGAGGGCAGCCGCGGCGAAGGTGGAACAGCACGAGCCCGTGCATCACTGATCAAGCGAAGTAGTTTTTCTGGGCGGAGTCGGCTGTGGACAAGATGCTGGCGGTAATCTTTGACGACGAAAACAAAGCGTACGAAGGATCGCGCGCCCTTGCCGAACTTGACCGCGAAGGCAAGGTTTCGGTTCACGCGAAAGCTGTGGTCAAAAGGAGCGCCGACGGAACGGTCTACATACCACACGCCGAAACCGATTTCCCGCTTCGCACCTTGACAGGGACCGCTATCGGCGGCCTCGTCGGGCTCCTTGGAGGCGCAGCCGGCGTCGAAGTCGGCGCAGCCGTAGGATCAGCGGTGGGAGTTTTCGCTGACATTTGCAGAACAGGGGTGAACGATGAGTTTCTCACCTCTGTCCTGCACTCCTTGAGTCCCGGCAAGTCTGCCCTGCTTGCTGACATTAGCGAGGAGTGGGTCACTCCCGTGGACGTGCGGATGGAAGCATTGGGCGGAGTCGTCTATCGGACCACCAGGGAACATGCTAAGCAGGAGCAGCTGGCTAGTGAGCAGGCGGAGATCAGGACTGAGCTTGATCGGTTGAAAACGGAGTTCGCCGAGACAAGGGCGGATACGAAGGCTGAACTTCGGGCCAGGATCGATAAGCTGAAAGCTCACCTCAAAGCACGGTTGGATCAGATACGTCAGGAGCATGAAATCAAGGAGGCAAAGCTGAAGGACGTCCTGGCGTATGCGCACGAACAGTTGGTAATTCATGAACGGGAAATCCAGGGAATCCGGATATTGGACCTGCATGGTCATATTATTGCCGGCGCTTCGGAAGCTCGGCTGCGCGAACGGATTACTGCATTGACTGAGTCCGGTGCCGTAAACGTCATCCTCAACTGCGACAGGGTAATGGATATCGATGTGGACGGCCTCACGTCTCTGGCGTGGTGCTCCGCCATGATCCGATATTCCGGCGGAGCATTAAAGCTTTTGAAGGTCCGCTGGGATCACATGGACCTGATCGCGCGCGCCGGGCTTGACAAAGAATTCGAGATTTTCAGCGACGAGGGTTCCGCGTTGAACAGCTTTTTTCCCGAGCGCGCCGTTCCGACATTCGATGTTCTTGAGTATGCAAAACAGCAAAGAAAAGAGGCATCGGATCGTGTGACCTGAGTGCGCAATTATGAGCCACGGATCTCCCATGGAATTCCTGAAAACAAGGGCGGCGTCTGAGAACACGAAAGCGACCGGCAAGGTTGAGTTTCATGGCCGGATAACCGTGGAGAACTCCGGCGAAATGCGGTCCGCACTGCGTAAGGCGCTGCGTGGTAAGCCGCCGGTCTTGCACGTGAACCTCTCCGACGTCTCTTACGTTGACACGTCTGGGGTGGCCACTCTGGTGGAGGCGGCGAGGATCTGCCGAAAGCAGCGTGGCCAGATGATCTTGGAAGGACTGCACGATCAACCGCGGTATCTTCTTGAAATCACGCATCTCGATCATTTGTTCGATATCGCGGGCCCCGAGGTTGGCAAATGAAGCTTCTCGAACGGATCGGAAGTCGCGTGATCGAGGGCCTGGCGTACGTCGGCGGACTCACTATGCAATTTGCCGAGGGGGTGCGAGCCATCCCGCATGTCCTTCCGATTCGTGGGAAGCCCAGACGCTGGCGAACAGCCATGCAGCAAATGGTCGCGATTGGAGTGGACGCGCTTCCCACAATCGCGCTCATGTCCGTTTGCATTGGATTCATCCTGGCGATGCAAATCGGCTCTGAACTCCGCCGTTGGGGCGCATTGCAGTATGTCATGGATACGGTGGCGATTGGGTTCACACGCGAAATTGGCCCGCTCTTGACGGCGCTTGCCTTGAGTGGCCGGTCAGGCTCTGCGTTTTCGGCAGAGATCGGAACCATGGTGGTCACCAGTGAGATCGACGCACTACGAACCATGGCAATTGATCCGATCGAATTCGTCCTCACCCCGAAGTACCTAGCGGCGATGATCGTGATCCCATGCCTCACCGTGATGAGTAACGCTTTCGGAATTCTTGCCGGATCGGCTTACATGTACATCGAAACGAAGATTGGCCTGAGCATGTATCTCGATTACATCTATAACTCGATTGACATGCGCGACGTCGTGAGCGGGTTGCTGAAGAGCCTCGTCTTCGCGACCATCATTGTGCAGGTCGGGTGCAGAGAAGGTTTCAAAGTCAAGGGCGCGGCGGACGCGGTCGGTCGCTCCACCACATCCGCGGTAGTGCGGTCTACGTTTTTGGTCATTCTCGCGGATGCCTTCTTCACAGCCATCTTCTATTTAGTGCGGAAGGATTAGCGCATGGCAGCCCCCATCATCTCAGTCGACGGGTTGACGGTTGTCTACGGAGGCAAACGTGTATTGGATCAGGTCAGCCTCGAAATTGAGCAAGGTGAGGTGATGGTGCTGCTTGGCGGCAGCGGCTCCGGGAAAACGACAATGTTGCGGCACATCATCGGGCTGGAGCGGCCTACCTCAGGAACAGTGCGGGTTCTGGGGACCGACATAAATCGCTGCTCTGAAAAAGAGCTGAAATCGATACGACGCCACATGGGCGTAGCTTTTCAAGAAGCTGCGTTGTTCAATTCGATGTCGATTGAAGAAAATGTCAGTCTTCCGGTGCGGGAGTTAACCACGTTGGCGGATCCGATTATCGAAATCATGACCTACATGAAGCTGGCCGCCGTGGGTTTGGGTGAATCGGGCAAACAGATGCCGCGAGAGCTTTCGGGAGGCATGAAGAAGCGCGCGGCTGTCGCGAGGGCGACCGCGCTCGATCCCGAAATTCTCGTTTTCGATGAGCCATCCGCGGGTCTAGATCCGATTGTCGCGGCCGGCTTGGATGACCTCATCCTACTGCTCAAGCGCGTTTTTAACATGACGATGTTGGTCGTAACGCACGAGTTGGCAAGCGCGTTCAAGATTGCCGACCGCATCGCCATGCTATATCAGGGCTCGCTCCTCGCCGTAAAGAGTAAGGAGGAATTTCGCGCCGACTCGAATCCGCGCATCCGGCAGTTTCTCGACCGGCAGCCGGACGCAATCGGCACCAGTACGGTGGCACAGCAGCGGCTTGAAGAACTTGCAGGCATCTCGGGAGCCAAGACGTGAAGACTGAAGCCAAGGTCGGATTGTTTGTCGTCGTCAGCGCCGCGGTGCTGCTTGTCAGCGTCTATCGCATCAGCACCGCAACCATCCGGGGCGCACACGTCTCCTATAAGACTTACTTCCGTTATGCGGGGGGACTGCAACCCGGTGCGGACGTTCTGTTTGGTGGGATTAAAGTCGGCAACGTAACCGCGGTGCAGCCTGATGCGCAGGACCCAACTCGAATCGAGATTCTCATGGATGTCAAGACCGGCACTCCATTAAATGCCAACTCTGTGGCAAAGCTCGGTTCGGTAACGCTGGTAACCAGTCCCGTGATCTCTGTCAGCACGGGATCGAACGATGCAGCACGCATACCGCCGGGCGGCGTCATCCCCTCGCAAGAAACGGTCAGCGTGGACGACATGGAACGAAAATTTGCGACTCTGGCAGATTCCGCGCACTCAGTTCTGAGTTCGGCGGAAAAAGATATGAATGATGTAACCGGTGACGCGCGCAAGCTGATCGCAAACCTGAACCAGATCACGGGAAAACCGAATCAGCAGCACATTCAGGCGATACTAGACAACGCGGATGCAACGATTGCGCGACTGTCGCCGAAGGTCGACCAGATTACCGACCGAATTCAAAAGGTAGCGGATGACGCCGACCAAGTAGTCGCAAAAGCGGGTACGGTGATGGATAATGCGAATGCCACGGTCGTTAATGGGAACCAGACGGTCACGGATCTCCGCGAACCGCTTCAGAAGGACCTTGCCGATTTGAGCAAGACGCTGGATCAGGCTCGGGGCCTCTTGGTCGACTTTCGAACTTCGATGCGGGCCAAGGATCAGGACTTCACCTACACCCTTGAAAACATCCGGGCAGTTACTGACAACCTCAATGAACTCACAGACTCGCTGAAGCAGCGTCCGTGGAGCCTGATCAGAATCAGACAGCCGAAGGACCGAAAGATCCCCCAGGAAGCGAGCACGCAACCATGAAGACTGTGGCAAATACGACGGTTTTTGCGTTGGCGCTGCTTGCGCTGGCTGCTTGCGGGGGCAAGATCCTGTACCCGAAGTATTACTCAATGGAGATTCCGGCACCGCCGCCGCATTCTGTGAACGCTCGCGTGCTCGGCACGGTCGCAGTACGACGGTTCGAGAGTGCGCCGTACATTCGGCAGAAGAAAATCGTCTACAGACCAGTTCCCGAAGAGATTGGCTTCTACGAATATCATCGATGGGTGAATGATCCGGCAGAAATGGTAACCTCGGCAATGATCGAATCGCTGCGCTCCTCGGGATTGTTTTCGTCGGTCACGCCATACGACGCCCAAAACCAGCAGAACTACCTTATGGCTGGTCGCCTCGAACGGCTTGAGGAAACCGATTACGGTGGCAATGTCAACGTCACGGCGAAACTCTCCGCCGAGTTAGTCAATCTGCGAACTGGCAGCACGGAGTGGACCGGCAATGCGGCTCAGACCTTGAAAGTCGATGAACGCAGTGTCAACTCCGTCGTGATCGAGCTCGGCCGTGCTGTCCAAAAGAGTATTGATCAGATCATCACGAGTTTGGGTCAGCAAACCCAGTAGCTGACGAATCCTGTTTATGCATGGTGTACCGGCTGGTGATCAAGGCCAGCAAACCTCTGGGCCGGACGACATCAAGGCATTTCACGAGAAAGTAGTCATGAATCGCGTGGGTCAGGTGCGGACTGCCGCGATGCTCAAACGGGCAGGTATCGGGGCACGCGATTGTCTGTTCTGACCTGGGATACAGCCGGGAAAGCCGTTCGTCTTCTTGTATTCCCTTCCTGCGCGACGTCGTGCTCACGCCGGATATCTACGAACCGGCGCTCAATCCGCTTTACCGTGACGTGCTACAGCACTACGGTGCCACCGCGCTTCCATGCAGGGTTGCAGCACTCGGATCGCAAAGGTAAAGTCGATGGACACTTCATTTCAGGTGTCCATTGATGGCCGGTTTTGGGTGTCCCCCGAGGTTCACGCGAAGAAGACTCCGGTCAAAGGGCAGCGTTTCGAGAGCTTGGAGGACGCGCAAGCGTACCTCGATCGCTGGGAAGCGCACAGAGCCGACACGCGCATTCGCTCCGGCGCCCCGAGATCGTCGTACCGGTCGATGAGTATGAACTGGTCTGAGAGATGCGGCTGTGGTTGCACCCGCGACTCCGGCCGGCTCTGGCGCCGATCGGGGGAAGATCGTATTTGTCCTAATTAGCTATAAGCTGCACAAGCCTTAAGAGAATTTCGCAGCGTGCGGAGTCTCACACCTCGGGCAACGTAATGCCGAGCCGCTGCGCCACTGTTTTAGGAGGCCATGTTCGGTGAACACTTGCCGTGCTTTTGTGAGTGTGGTGTCGGTCGCCGGTATGGATAGAACCTACGGATAGCATACACAATTGGAATCAATGCTCTGGACAAAGATCAACAAACCAAAGGGCGATGTTAATTCGCCATCCGTACGCAACTAGTACGCGGAAATTCGCAACTGACTGAAATCAATGGAATGGCTCCCCGGCATGGATTCGAACCACGATTGCCTTAAGCAACGCAGAATCTGTAAGTTGCAGACTCTTTAATGGTCTAAAATGCCGCATTGGACCAGAAAAACCAACACTCGTACGTAACTCGTACACGGAATCGTGGTCGGGCACAACGGGATTCTGCCGGCATGGGCGAGCGGCTTCCATCGCTTATGGGCAGTCCCGATCATACCCGAATTCAAGATCGAAGCGCGTTTCCTTCCTGCCGCCGAGTTCGATCCAGGCTTGGAGACTTTGCGAATTAGTGGGGAAGGCCGCCTATGCGGCGGCCTCGGTAGACTCGACTTTCGCCACGCGGTCGAGGCCTGCGATTCGGTGCACACGGATTTCAGTTACATGTTTCTTCGCGCCGTCTCTGTCGACGAAGTCCCGCGTCTGGATCTCGCCGACGATTTGGAGGTGGGCACCCTTGGTGAGTGTAGCCGCATATTCGGCAGTCTTGCCAAACACCACGCAGCGATGCCAGGTGGTTCGCGGCTCGCGGTCTCCCTTCTCACGGTTCTTCCAGGTCCGCTTAGTCGCGAGTGAAAGTACCGTCCGCGTCGAGTTATTTCGGGTGGTACGGGATCCCTGGGAGCAGCCCGCCGTCGAACGAGTTTGACTGAGAGCTTTTACATCGAGTCGCTACTATTGCAATGGTCTGCAGTGTACCAGGAAGGCAAGAATCGAGTGGAGCTATCCGGCCAGAATTCGGATCGTCGTCGTGAACCCAGATTCTCGATAGGCGCACAGGCCATCTTGCGCCGTAGCGATAGCGACGAAACGTACCCGGCGTTGACAGTCAACATAAGCTCAAGCGGCCTGCTACTCAAGCTCATGGGAGCATGTCCCTTCGAGGTCGGTGACCACGTTGTTTGCGAGGTTGCCTTGCCAAATTCCCCGAACGAGGCATTGGCAACGTGGGGGATCGGCCACGTCGTCCGCGTAGACGAAACCAGAACAGCCATTGAGCTTCGATCCGGCATTTTTCCGCCCGATGGTGACTCCCTTTTCGATCTCCCCGCCCACCGAAAGACCAGCGATTCCTCCTAAAACGCGCAGCCGATCCCGCCGATATTAAAGACGTGTCCTGGCAATTGCGACATAGAATCTGAAATCCGGCAGCGTCGAGTGACGGACCATGGGGATGTCGCCAAAACTAAACTGCGACAAAAGCTTCCAAAAACCACTAGATAAGCGTTACTTCAGTTTTTTCAGAGTCAACCAATTCCGAATTGAGATTAGGAGAACTATCGATGCAGACAGGGATAGGGGAACCGAAGGTGAACGGTTCCGCAACGCCGATCAGCCGCTTGGCAACGAATCGACTCGCACCTCAGCGGACCGCGCCGGTTCCGCCCGCTTCCAAGGCTAACGTACACACGGCCGATGACGCCTCTCAAAACCGCCTCGCTGCCAAGAAACTCGCAGAGGAAAAGGCACGCGCCCGCACGCTTGCCCGCGCGCAGGCCGTGGCTGAGAAGCTCTCAACCGCGACAGAGCAGGTGGCCAGCGCCATCGCCGAAGCGAACAGCGCGGTGGTCGAACTCGAAAAGACCATGCATTCCATTGCTTCGGGAGCCGAAGAGGCTTCCACAGCGGCAGAGGAATCTCGGGCTGCGATCAATCAGATCGAAAAGGCTTCCGACACCGCGAACGGACGGGCAGATGGTGCTCTGCAAAAAGTCAACGAGCTGCAGACGCTCGCCAAGACAGTGTCGGCCGACATCGATGAGCTGATCAAGGGTGTGACCGAATCCGCCCAAGCAAACATCGAGTCCGCAAAGATGGTGGCGGAACTCGAACGGCAGTCTGAGGAGATTGGCAAGATTGTCCATGCCGTGGCGCGCATTGCCGACCAGACTAATCTTTTAGCCCTGAATGCGGCAATTGAAGCAGCCCGGGCAGGAGAGCACGGAAAGGGCTTTGCCGTCGTAGCCGACGAAGTCCGCAACCTGGCGGAAATGAGCGAGAAGAGCGCGCGTGGCATCCAGGAAGTGGTCAACGAAATTCAAAATCAGGTAAAAGTAGTCGCCGCCGATACGGAAACGGCCGGCAAAAAGAGCCGCGAAGAGATTGAAAAAGCCAAAGTGATCACCAGCGATCTGGTGAAGGTCAACGCCGACTTTGCCGCGATCCAGTCCGGCTGTGTGGAAATCCGCAAGAACGCCCAGGAGTCGCTGGTAGGAGCCAAGCAATACCTCAAAGGGGCCGAAGAGATTGCCGCGGCTTCAGAAGAGGCCAGTTCCGGGTGCCAGGAAGCCCAAAAGTCAGTGCAGGAGCAGTCCAAGGCATACGCCGAAATGAATGACGCGGCGCGATCTTTGGCGGAGATGGCCGAGTCACTGAAGACCTCCACGAACGCACAAAAATCGGCGGAAGAACTGGCGGCCACCGCGGAAGAACTTTCCACGAACGCCGAAGAAGTAAAGACCTCGTCGGGACAGATTTCCACCGCAATCGAGCAGATCAACAAGGCAGCTAGCATACAAGCGAAATCCGCCGAAGCATCAAACACACTTGGAGCGCAGCTTTTGCAGGCCGCGAAGATAATGGTGGAAAACGGTGAGCTGGGTGCGCAGAAAGCCGAGGCTATCGCGAAGTTGCTCGCTGATAATAAGCAGAACGTGGATCAATTGATCGTCAACATCGGCAAAGCGGCCGATGCCTCCCTCGAGTCGGCCAAAAACGTGCTCGAACTCGAAGAGCGCACGCGACGCATCGACAAGATCGTGGACGCGATTGTCATGGTCACAGTCCAGACCAAGATGCTGGCGGTCAATGGCAACGTGGAAGCCGCGCGGGCCGGGGAATATGGCAGAGGCTTCTCGGTGGTGGCGGGGGACATTCGCTCCTTGGCCAATGAGAGCAGCGAGAATGCCGACCGCATCAAGGACCTCGTGAAAAATGTCCAGGGACAGATCGCCAAAGTCGCCAACGACATTCAGATGGCAGGGAACAAGGCTCGGCAAGAGGTGGAGAAGGCGAAAGCGTCCACCAGCAACCTGGAGCTGATTACCAAGGAGTGCGACGTTATCGTCAGCGGCATCAAAGAAGTGTCCAAGGGCGCCACCGAGTCCCTGGCCGCATTGGAGCAGGCCGGAAAGGCCAGCCAGCAGATCGCCAGTGCCGCCGAAGAGACCGCCCGCGCCAGCACCGAAGCAGCCGGAGCTGCGGAGCAGGGGCTCAAAGCCGCGCAGGAGATCGCTCAGGCAGTCGAGGACATTGCATCGCAGGCAGACGAACTGCAGAACGGGTAAGTTTTCGCTCCCGGTCGAAAGGAGAAAGAAACCCTATGCAGAACCAAACAATGCAAGACCGCGCCGCTTCGAAAGAGGAAAGCCAACTCGTCACGTTCCTGTTGAAGGACGAGGAGTTCGGCTTCGACATCATGTCGGTGCAGGAGATTATTCGCCTGCCCAAAATGGCCAAAGTCCCCCGGACGCCCCCTTACGTGGAGGGAATTGCAAACCTTCGCGGAGTGGTCCTCCCGATCATTGACATGCGTACACGCTTCGGCATGGAACGAGCGGAGGAGACAGACCGAACCAGAGTCCTTGTGGTGGACATTGGCGGAGTGAAGACGGGGCTACGCGTGGACCGCGTTCAACAGGTGACGCGCGTGCAGCGTAGCGACGTCGATCCGCCGCCGCCTGCCATCCGCGGAACCTCGGCGAATTACCTGGAGGGAGTGGTCAAGCTGGATAACGGCCAGCGAATCATCATGTCCCTGAACGCCGCGCAAGTCTGTCATATCGACGACACCACTCGGAGAACCGAAACGACGGCGATGGGGGGCAGCGGTGGGCCGGCAGCCGAAACCGCCGGGTCCGAAGCGGGCGCGGCCGACGGCATTGCCCAGATGGTGACATTTCGAATTGCGAAAGAAGAATTCGCCTTCGAGATGAAGCATGTCCGGGAGATCCTAAGGGTCCAGGCGCCGAAGCAAGTTCCAGACGTCCCGGAATACGTCTTGGGCGTTCTAACGGTGCGAGGGCAGATCCTACCCATTGTAGATCTCCGCCGCCTGCTGCATCAGCAGTCCCTTGCGGATGAATTCTGTGGAAGCTGCCGTGAAATCCGCGAATCCTACGAACGTTGGACGGAACGGTCGGGGGGAAATCAATCGGGCCGCACAGATCTGTCCGCGCCGGAACGTCTGAGGGCTTGGATCAGCGCAGCCAACAGTTCCAGCCAGGTCCTTATGGAGACCCTTTCCAAGGTTCGGGGCTTCAACGAGCGGACGATCAAACTAGTGCAGAGTCATGCTCCAGCCGAAGAGATCGACGCCAGTGTGTCGGCGGTCATCGCCGGCCTGCAGGATTTCGAACGCGAGGTGGCAGCCAACATCCACGAGGATCAACGCATTATCGTTGTGGATGCCGGCGGATTCGTCCTCGGATTGGTGGTCGATCACGTGAACGAAGTCCTGAACGTGTTGCGCAAGCTGCTCGATCCGCCTCCCATGGTCACCTCCGCCGGGGGATTGGAATTGGAGGCCGTCGCGAAACTGGAGGACGGCAACCGCCTGATCATGCTTCTCGACGTGGCGAACCTGATGCGGGATCAGAAACTTCGCGAAATCCAGACCGACTCAAGTGGTGAGGCTGCCAAGGACACCCAAACGGATGCTGAAAATACCGATGCTGATCAGGAGCGGAGCGAACTGCAACTGGTGACGTTCCTGCTCGGCGGCGAGGAGTACGGCGTACCCATATCTCAGATTCAAGAAATCGATCGCTTGTCCAAAATCACCAAAGTCCCGAAGGCCGCGCAGTTCGTCGAAGGTGTTACCAATCTGCGAGGTGAAGTGATACCCGTTCTGGACACTCGCAAGCGATTCGACCTCGAAACCAAGGCATCCGACGATCGCTCGCGAATCATCATCGTAGAGCTGGGCGGCGTCAAGACGGGTCTGATCGTGGACTCGGTGCGCGAGGTGCTGAGCCTTCCGAAGAAGGATATCGCGCCTCCTCCGGAGGCGATCCACTCCGGTATTGACCAAAAATTCATCTCGGGGATCGGAAAGGTCGACTCCGGGAAGCGGATGGTGGTCCTGCTGGACGTTGAGAAGATCCTCTCCAAGACGGAGCAGGCGGAACTGGCGGAGCTTCCAGCGAATTAGACCAAACCGGCTGGGCGTGTCGTAAGAAGACGTCCAGCCCCCACAAAATCCTAATGAGCTCGATTCGGGTGCTGGTGGCCGATGACTCGGCCCTCATGCGCCAAACCCTCAAGCGTGTGATCTCCGCCGAACCCGGCATGGAAGTTGCCGGAATAGCCCGCGACGGAGAGGATGCCGTCGCCAAGGCGCGCGAGTTGCGGCCGGATGTCGTCACTATGGACATCAATATGCCCAAACTCGATGGGATCACGGCTCTCCAACTCATCATGGAGGAGAAGATCTGCCCGGTAGTGATGGTCTCCTCGCTCACTCAGCGTGGTGCGATGACCACTTTCGAGTGTTTGGAACTGGGGGCTTTTGACTTCATCGCAAAGCCGGACGGGACGGTTTCGTCAGACCTGGGATCTGCCGCGGCGGAACTCGTCTCGAAGCTACGAGCGGCCGCCGCCTCCGGCGTGCTGCAGCGGGTCCGCAAGAATCGGGCGCGGCGTCTGTCCTCGCGGGAGCGGGTGGAGATTCCAGTCGCGCGCTGGCAAAGTACCGGCCCCGTAGCGGTGGCGATAGGGATTTCAACCGGCGGTCCGGCCACCTTATCTGAAGTCCTTCCGCTGCTACCTGCTGACCTTCCCGCCAGTGTCTTTCTCGTCCAGCATATGCCGGCTTCGTTCTTGACCGCGTTCGCCCGCCGCCTGGACGAGCACTGCCCGCTAAAAGTGTTTGAAGCGCGCGCGGGTATGGCCGTAGAGCTCGGGCATTGCTATGTGGCCCCGGGCGGACTGCATCTTTGCCCCCACCGTAAGTCGACCGGAGAGATCGTAATTCGCACACCCGCACAGCCTCACACGCTTTTTGTCCCTTCCGTGAATGTAATGATGCAGGCGGTGCTAGAGGTGTACGGAGCAAATACCGTCGGCGTTTTGATGACCGGGATCGGCGATGACGGCGCCGACCAGATGGTGAGAATCCGCCAGGCGGGCGGCATAACGATCGCCGAAAGCGAAGAGACCGCGGTGGTTTATGGTATGCCGCGGGAAGCCGTAGAGCGCGGCGGGGCCGAAATTGTCTCTCCGCACTACGAGGTGGCTCAACAGATCGTGCAGGCAGTGGGAAAGGTGGGTGCTACCAAATGACCGACATTCGTGACTGTATTGAAAAGCTCGCGAGTAGCGACGAGGCGGACCGGATTTATGCTGCCGAGGACATCGGTTACGCCAACCAGTCCGCCGGTGTTCTTCCCCTGCTTAGGAGGCTTCGCGAGGAGCCATCCCGCGCGGTAAAAGAATCGATCTTCGCAGCCCTGCTTCAGATCGAGGATGACGCGGTAATTGAGGGAGCGCTGGAATTGTTGGACAGCGACGATTCATTTCTCCGCAACCAGGCAGTGGAATTGCTGCAGGCTCTTGGCAACAAAGCGTTGCCGTACCTGGGTCAGGCGTTCCAGGAAGGAGATCGTGACAGACGGAAATTCGTCATTGACGTGATTGCTCGACTAACCGACCCAGCGGCACGCGATCTCCTCGCTCTCGCGTTGAAGGACGCAGACCTTAATGTCGTAATAACGGCCGTCGAAAGCGTCGGCAATACTCGCCAGTGCCAGTTTCGCGAGCAGATCGAGAGTTTGATATCGCCGGACGCACAGCCGATGGTTCTCAGTGCGTGCCTCGAGGCGCTTACGCACGTCGGAGATAGCAACTCCGTGAGCGCCGTTCACAGCTGCTTTGGAAGTATCGAGTCCCTTCCCGCGTTCCTTCGGCCTTCGTACCTCAAGCTAGTGGGAACCAAGGGCGGACCGCAGCACCTTGCCGAGATCGCGTCCTTGGCCGGCATCCAATCTCTCGACGGTGCCGTGTTAAACGCCATGACGTCGCTACGAAACCGGTACCCGGAAATATCGCTCCCCTCGGGGCTGGCACAGCCGTTGATGGATATGGCCCGCAGAAATCCAGGCCCTCTGGCGTACCAGGCAGTGCGCCTTTTGAGCGGCCTCATCGACAACCGAGACGTTTTCGAGTTCCTGGCGCACTGTCTGGATCATTCCGACAAAGTGATCCGGATTGGCGCCATACAGGCGATGCGGCAGGCCGGAGGAGAACGGAGTGAAGCTCTCCTGTCCAGGCGGCTTGACCGGGAAACAGACGAGGAAGTCCTCCAGGCGTGGGGCGGCAAGAACGCGCAATGATGCAACTTTCCACGGACCACTTCGACAAACTCGCCCAGCAGATCTACCAGCGGTTGGGCCTTCATTTTGAAGATAAGAAGACCTACTTCCTGCAGAAGCGAGTCGAGAAACGCATGGAAGCCCTGGGATTCCATGATCCCCAGGAATATGTGTTTCTGCTCTGCTTTGCCGATCCCGAAGGAACGGAGATGCAGGCTCTTGCCAACTTGATTACCACCAACGAAACATACATGTTTCGCGAATATGAGCAACTCGAGGCATTCGCAAACTGCTGTCTTCCCGAAGTGTTGTCCGCTAAACAGTCACGTGGTGAGCAGCGGCTTCGCATCTGGTCGGCGGGCTGCTCATCAGGAGAAGAGGCTTATACGCTAGCCATGATTCTGCAGGAGGTTTTTCCGCAATCGCAGTATTGGGATTGCGAAATCATGGCCACCGATATTGACGAGAACATGCTGGCCCATGCTCGGCGGGCCAGGTACTGGTCGAGGTCCGTCCGCGATGTTCCCGCCCAGTATATAGAGAAATACCTGATCAAGGAAGGCGAGAGTTACTTGGTTCGCCCCAAAGTCGCATCGCTCGTGCGGTTTGCGCATCTCAACCTGCATGACCGCATGGCGATGCGAGCGATGCGGGACTTCGATTTCATTTTCTGCCGCAACGTTCTGATCTATTTTGACGACCATTCGAGAAAAGCGGCCGTTGATAACTTCTACAATTCGCTGAACCGCGGCGGCTACATCTTTCTAGGCCACTCTGAATCTGTAGGCCGCATATCGAGCGCGTTCAAGTTGAAGAGGGTTGAAGACCACCTGGTTTATGCCAAGGAGTAAAGGAGCATGAAGAAAAGAATCCTTGTCGTGGACGATTCCGAGTTTGTACGGAACTACCACTCACACATTCTCACGCAAGCCAGTTTTGATGTACTTACGGCGGTAGACGGGAACGACGGCTTGGAGAAGCTCTACATGCATCCCTGCGATCTGATCCTGACCGATATCAACATGGGGCGTATGGATGGATACGAGTTCATTCGCCGTGTGCGGGCTGAGCGCCAGTACGAAGATCTGCCGATCATCATCATTTCGACCGAGGGCGATAAGGCCGATAAGATGAAAGGTTTCGAAGCGGGTGCAAATCTGTACATCGTCAAGCCTTCCGAGCCCGCGGTGATGATCGAGAACATTCGTCTCGTGCTGTCCATTCAATGAGGTCCTGGAAGCTTCGATATGCCCTACACGATTCAAACAAAGGACAACACGCTCGCTCTAGAGCTCACAGGCGGAGTGACGGCCCGTGACGTAGGCGACATCAGCGGGCATTTGGCTCCTTCATTGAAGGGTGAACTTACTGTTGTGGTCCATACCCGAGAGCTGGAAGACATCGACACGAGTGTTTTGCAAATGCTGGTCTCAGTGCGCAAGACCGTGACCGCTTTGCTGTTTGAGAATCCATCGGAAGCCTTCGTGACTGCGGTCGACCGGTGTGCGTTGAGGCGTGAACTGTTAGCGGACTCGAAGGAGGCGGCGTGAAACGAGTCATGACCATTGATGACTCTCCGAGCCTTCGCCAGATGGTGGCCCTGACGCTGGAGAGCGCGGGCTACGAAGTGACTGAAGCGTGTGACGCCAAGGACGCCCTGGCCAAGTTGAGCGGCCGCGAATATCATCTGTTTCTCACGGATTTGAATATGCCTGGGATGGACGGCATTGAACTGACCCGCAAACTGAGAAGCATGCCTGAATATAAGTTCGTTCCGATCGTTCTGCTGACAACGGAGTCTCAGCAGGAAAAGAAGATGCAGGGTAAGGCGGCCGGCGCTACCGGTTGGATCGTGAAGCCGTTTCAACCTCAAGACCTGCTTGCAACTGTCAAACGGGTGGTGCGATGAGGAGTCGGCGCGGACGTTGCCGGCCGGCAGCAGTTTGCACACCGGCTGATCCCGCGCTGCGTGTCAGACGAAGCTTTGGAGCGGGCCCGCAATGAGCATCGACATAATGGAGCGCATGCGCGCCTCCTTTCGGTCCGAGGCCCTGGAGCTTTTAGCCGAACTTGACGCAGCGCTCCTGACCCTCGAGTCGGAGCCCGAGAACGGCGACTTCGTTCATCGCGTATTTCGCGCGATTCATACCATCAAAGGTTCGGGCGCAACCGCGGGTTTTACGCACCTGGCCGCCGTTGCACACAAAGCGGAAGAGGCATTCGATCTTGCCCGATCCGGGCGCCTGGCAATCAGCGGAGCGCTTATCGATTGCGGCCTGAAGGCTTGCGATGTGTTGCGCGCCATCCTTGGCGCCGAAAACCCCGACGCAGAGTGTCCCGGCGAGCAGGAAGTGGCTCGAGCGCTCTCCGGACTTCTGCCCAAGACGGAATCGAAGCCGGATCATGATACCGCGGCAGCTGTAGATGGCACTTACCACTCTGGGCAGACGGCTTTCGAAGTCGTGATTCGCCCTCACCGGGATCTGTTCTATTCCGGTACGGATCCGATCACACTTCTCGACGAACTTCGCGGGCTCGGGCAAGCCCACATCACCGCTCATACAGAAGGCGTTCCCCTCTTCTGCGACCTGGAGCCGGAGTCCTGCTATCTCTGGTGGGAAGCGAGGCTGGTCACGGATCGAGGGCAGGATGCGATCCACCAGGTGTTCAGCTTCGTTGAAGACGAGTGCGAGCTGTCGATTCGATTGCTTGAAGATCAGTCTTCCGCAGTGGCGCTGTTGGGGGCCATTCCGGCGGAATCCCTGGAACTCTTCACGATCGAGTGTCAGGAGCATCTGGAAACAATCGAGAGCCAGGCTCTGGCGCTCGAAACCGATAACTCCTCACGGGACAGTCTGGACGCACTGTTCCGAGCGGTTCATAGCATTAAGGGCAACGCCGGGCTATTGCTGGGGCAAGTACCGGCGTCATCTCTTGCGTCTGACCACCCTTTGCCTATGCTGGCTCGTCTGGCGCATGCCGTAGAGTCAAAACTCGATCCGCACCGGCAGACCGGCGGGGCGCCTGTCGATTCTTCAACGATTGCCTTGTTGCTCGAAATTCGAGATGCGATGCAGGGAATGCTCGAACATCTGGCCGGGCGGTCACGCGGCTTTGTGCTTCCAACGCACCTCCTGGAACAGCTTGGACTGGGGACGAAGCCGAAATCGGGGGCGGCGTCCGAAGCGGTCGTATCGGCGTTTCGCAATACGGCTTTGCAGTGCATGGAAATCTTTGATAACTGCCTTCATCAGATGGAAGGTGGACAACCCGGACGCGCACTCTTGAAGGCTTACCAGAGAGGACTCAAGACTCTCGCCTCGGCGGCTGCCTACCAGCATCGATCCGATCTCGAAGAATCCGTTGCAGGCCAACTGCGGATTCTGGATGCCGCGTTGTGCGCCGGAGGTATTCTTAGTCCCGAGGATCGCAACCAGCTCAGAGAAGGCTACTACTCGACCCGATCCAGAATCGATGGACAATCCGGTGTCGCACCTCGAGCCGTTCAGAAGAGCACATCGGTTTTAGGAGCGTCCCGCCAGAGCTCCACTTCCTCTGCCGCCTCGACGACAATTCGCATCGACCAGGACAAGTTGGATCGGCTGATGCGAGTGGTTGGGGAACTGCTGGTCGCCAAAGGCTCATTCCCCACGCTGATCGAGAGGCTCACGGCGGGGGAAGATCGCGTGATCGTGACGCGGATGCTCAAGGATACGGGTGCAAGCGTTTCTCACATAGCCGAGGAACTTCAAGCCAGTGTAATGGCGATTCGTATGCTCCCGGTCAAGACAGTCTTCCAGCGCTTTCCACGATTGGTTCGCGACTTGGCGAAGAGTCTTGGGAAAGAAGTCCAACTGGTTGTTGAAGGCGAAGCGATTGAGTTGGACAAGACGATTCTGGAACAGATCGGCGATCCCCTGGTTCATCTGGTCAGGAACGCAGTCGATCACGGTCTGGAACGTCCGGAAGAACGGTCGCGTCGTGGAAAGCCATCCTTTGGAAGGGTGACGCTTCGAGCCAGTAACGAGGCAGGCAACGTCTTGATCGAGGTGGGGGACGATGGCCGCGGGTTGGATTCGGAAGCGCTGAAACGCAAGGCTGTGGAAAAAGGTCTCGTGACTGCCGATGCCGCATCCGCAATGTCACACGCCGAGGCTTGCCGTCTGGTCTTCTTACCGGGATTGAGCACTGCAGAGAAAGTGACCGAAGTATCCGGGCGGGGCGTGGGCATGGACGTCGTCCGCAACAACATCCGCGACCTTCAGGGAACAGTGGATATTAGCAGCGCTCCCGGTTCAGGAACCACCTTTTCCATCAAACTGCCGACCAGCCTCATCGTATCTAAAGGCATTCTTCTCGAGGCTGGAGGGCAGGAGTACATCCTGCCGCTTACCTGTATTCGCGACATGGTAAAAGTACTGGCAACGGATATTCACAATTACAGCGGGCATAGAATGACTCGTGTTCGGGGCCAGGTCTATTCTCTGTTTTCACTGGCCGAGATCTTCGGTCTGCCCATGAGAAGCGGGGAGGAACTGTCGGTAGCCGTCGTTGAGTCTGGAAAGATCCGTTACGGCTTAATTGCGGACCGTTTTCTCAGCGAAGTAGAGGTCCTGGTTAAGCCTTTGGCGGGCGGGCTGGAGCAGTGCAAAGAGTTTCACGGCGCGGCGATTATGGGCGACGGCCGCGTCGTGTTGGTCCTCAATCCTCTCCAATGTCATCGATTGGAGGCCGTAGGAGGTCGATGACCCTGGAATTGCCCAGGCTTCTCGCGAATCGTCTGCGCGCCGTGTGGGAAGGGCGCACGCGCCATGCCACAACTCTGACGCCGGACGGCGTCCGCGAACTCAGCCGCAGCCTGGAAGAGGAAAAGCAGGCTCTCGAGACTTTCACGACTTCGATGGAGGAGGAGTTCCTTCAACTGGGAGCGTTGCTGCGGAAGATAACGGTACTGGCGCGGGATGTGCAGAACCGGTCGGGTGAGATTATGGATGCCGCCGCCGGTCGCGCCGAAGACGCAGCCATCCAGTTTGCCTTTCAGTTGCTCAAGAAAGCCGAAGACTTGGTACGCGCGAGCCGGGAGCAGTACGCCACCGTGTTTCAACTGTTCGAAAAGATGCACGTGGATCTGACTCGCGTCGCGCGCGAGAGGGGAGCGTTGATGCGTACACTTTCGCCACTGGAGTCGACCAATACCCAATTTCGAATCCAGGCCTGCGCTTTCGATGAGAACACGCGAGCTCAGTTCTTCGCCCTGGCGGATGCGATTGCAGCAATTGTCAGAGACGTTCAATTGGCTGTGGGTCAGCGATTTGAGGAACTCGACCGCACGGGCCGGGCAACCAGCGAGCTCGTGGCGAACCTGACGGCTCTGGCGGCGGAACAGACCAAGGAAACAGAGCGGATGCTCGCGCAGACGCGGAGTCACCTTTCGACGCTTAACGCAGCGCTGCAGTCCTCTGAGCGCGCCGCGCAGTCGATAGCTCAGGCCGGATCGAATATCGCCGGCGGGGTCGGTAAGGTGATTGTGGCGCTGCAGTGTCAGGATATGGCCCGCCAGAAATTTCAGCACATCTGTGCGGCCATAGACGATATGCTCGGCCACCTGGCATCGGGAGTAACCGAAAAGTTCGGCGGCACGGAAGAGGCCGATTGCCGCCACTTTCTAGCCGACGCGAGCCGCGTCCAACTTGGTCAACTGCGAGGGGTTTTCGGGCAGTTGGACGAGGCGGCGCGGCAGGTGGACACCGGACTCTCGGAAGTGGACTCCGACGTCAAGTCCTTGGCCGATCACGCCGTGCATTCGGGCGCTGCGGCCCTCGACGGCAGGATTATCGACCGCGCCATTGAGAGCATCCACGCGGTGCTGGGCGTGATGGAAAAGGCGGTGAGCAGCATCAAGAAGGTGCTGGAGCTGGTAGTGAAGCTAAAGTCTACTTTCAGCGACTGCACGTCTCAGATCCTTGGCCTTGCGCTGGGCCTTCGAATGGTAGCGCTGAACGCGCAAATCTTCGCCGCACACGTGGACACCGGCGCGGCGCTGGAAGTGGTCGCCATGAACACGCGCATGATTGCGGATGAATCCATGCAACAGCTGGACGAAATCTCTGTGCGGGTGGCGGAGCTGGTCGACTCGGTGGTCGACCTGGAACAGCGGCTGGGCGACTACGCCGAGTTGGCGGAAATCGAGCAGGCGCTTCTGGCCGACGAGGCGCGCGAATCGGAGAACAAGCTCCGGGCGCTGGAGCAGCACTTGAGAACCGCACTTGCGGCAATGGGGCCCATGGAGAAGGAACTCGCCGAAACGATACAACATGCGGTTCGGTCCATTCGTTTTCCTGAGGCCGTAACGGAAGAAGGATCGCGTTCGACCGGTCTATTCGAGCAGATCGCAAGCCGATATTCCGATTCGAAGGTCATCTCGCACCGCAAAGTGCAGGAGCTGAAGCGTAATTACACAATGCAGCACGAAAGAGCCGTTCACGAATCAACCGTATCGATCGAAAGCATGCCCGCGCAAGAGGTGGACGGTGAGGCGGATAAATCTTCCGATCCCCGCCCACAATCGGAGAGTGAGAGCCCGGCGAATTCAGCGGTGCTGTTCGAAGAGTCATCGCCGCTGGAAGGCGGGGAAAACGGGGAAAGACTGGCTGACAATGTGGAACTGTTCTGAAGCGGCGTAGCGACGGGACATAAAGTGAAGGACGCCATGATGAAGAAAGAAACGGCAACTGACCCTGATGGACACGCTCTCGAAGACGAGAATGCCCAGTTGGAGGTCGTCAAGTCCCGCCAGGAGCAGCAGATTGAAAAACTGAAGGCCGAAAACCAGGCGGTCCGCAACGAGAACACCGGGCTCCGGGCCGCGGCGCAGGCCGACCGCGAAGAAATCGATGATTTGAAACGGGCAAAACGCCAGATCCAGATTCTCAATCACGATTTGGGGACCAGAAACCATGCGCTCGAGGCATTGACGAAGGAACTGGAGTCATTCTCGTATGCCGTATCTCACGACCTGCGCAGCCCTCTCCGGAGCATCCACGGGTTCAGCGAGGCGTTGAGGCGAAGTGCTGTAGCCAAGCTTTCGCCAGAGGAAACCGCGTGGTTATTGAAGATCTCTGACGCCGCGGCGCGGATGGACCGGCTGACCGAGGACCTCCTGCGGTTGTCCAGGATTACGCGGTCACAACTAAAACGGGAGACCATTGACCTGGCGTTACTCGCGCGGGAGGTGGTTCATGAGCTTCGCCAAGGCGAACCAGATCGCGACGTTGTGTTTGCCATCTCTGACTCAATGGAGGTGCAGGCCGACCCTGTTCTGATGCGAGTCGCATTGGTAAACCTCCTTGGAAATGCCTGGAAATATACCGGGCGCCGGCCGCAAGCTTTGATCTCATTCGGAAAAGAGCGGCGGGATGACCAGGTGGTTTTTTGCATACGAGACAACGGGGCCGGCTTTGACATGGCGTATGCCTCCAAGCTGTTCGCTCCCTTTCAACGACTCCACTCGGCCCGCGAGTTTCCCGGCTCCGGAGTCGGGCTCGCGTGCGTAGCGCGAGTTATACACAAGCATGGCGGCCGCATTTGGGCCGATGCCAAAACCGGCGAGGGCGCCGCGTTCTTCTTCACAATTCCAGAGAAGCTGGACCCTGTGGAGCAAGCGAGCCTTTAGCCAAATGAGACGAGCTCAAATGACGACGAAACCAATCCTGCTAGTCGAGGACACACCGGATGACGCTGAGCTGACAGTGATGTCGCTCAAGCATTCTGGTCTTATCAATGATGTGATCGTAGCCGAAGATGGTCTGGAGGCTCTCGATTACCTCTTTGGCCAGGGCAGCTATGCCGGGCGAAATCCGGAGGACACGCCGGCACTGGTCTTATTGGATATCAAGATGCCTCGCCTGGATGGAATCGAGGTGCTGCAACGTCTTCGAGCGGATAAACGGACCAGCGTATTGCCGGTCGTGATTCTGACGACCTCAAATGAAGATATTGATCTGGTCCGAGCATACGAATCGGGAGCGAACGCATACGTCCGCAAGCCGGTGAGCCTGGCCCAGTTCCAAGAGGCGGTGCGTCAGTTGGGACTGTTCTGGATCCTCACTAACGAACCCCCCAAGACCCCCAGGTGAACGGTGTACCACGCCATTAAGCCCTTGCAAGCCCTGGTGATCGAGGACTGCGAGGACGATTACGATCTTCTGCTACTGAAGCTCAGACAAGCCGGATTCGAGCCGATGGCCATACGCGTCGAAACCATCGCGGAGGTCGAAGACGCGCTCGCGCGTCAAGACTGGCAGATCATCATCAGTGACTTCGATCTGCCCGGGTTTGACGGGCTGCGCGCGCTCGACCTGGTGCGGGCGCACACCGCCGATATCCCGTTCTTTCTCGTGTCGGGAGTCATCGACGAAGAGCAGGCCGTCGCGGCCATGAGGGCGGGAGTTCAGGACTACTTCTTTAAAGGGAAGTTGGCCCGTCTGGGCCCGGCCGTGAGCCGGGAGTTACACGAAGCAGACCAGCGGGCACAACGGCGGCAAGCACAGGCAGAACTCGATCGCGATCGGGACCTCCTGCGGCACGATCGTATCCGGTTCGTTGACGTGATGTCCCACGAATTGCGGACCCCGCTCAACATTATCAATGTGGCTGCCGGCATGTTGGCAAGGTATAGCGAACGGATGGACGCAAGCGCCCGGCAGGAACGCATCTCCGAGATCCAGGATGCGATTGTGCGAATGACACGCGTCATCGACAAGGTTCTCCTTACCAGCCGCCTTGAATTGCGCCGATGGGACCTCCGGTCGGATACGTTCGATCCGGCCGTGTGGTGTAAGGAATTCCTCGACCACGAATTCACGGACTCTGACCAAAGGCGGCGAATCCGCCTGCAAATGAGGAATCTGCCGGCACGCGTCGCCATGGACCAGCGAGTGATCGAGATCGCGCTGCAGAACCTGCTTACCAATGCCATTAAGTATTCGCCGCCCGATGCACCGGTGGAGTTAGAGGTGCGGACGGCCTCGTCCGGTGGAATCGAGTTTCTGGTTCGTGACTACGGCATTGGAATTCCGGATGCGGATATCGCCCATGTCCTCGACTCGTTCTATCGCGGAAGCAACGTCGGCGACGTGCCCGGCACCGGCTTGGGTTTGGCCCTCGTGAAAAACTGTACGGATTTGCATGGGGGGACCATCGAGATTCAGAGCCAACCAGGACAGGGGACTTGCGTCAGGATGTGCCTTGCGGATTGGCTGCGACAGGACGCATCGAGAGAACTGCCCGCTTCGCAGGCGGAGGTATTACAAGGATGAATCGAGTACTAATCGTTGAAGATGATGCCGTAGCAAGACGGCAACTGGGCCAGCTATTCCGGTTCGAGAACTTTGACGTTGCCGAAGCCGAATCCGGGGAGGCGGGCATCGCGGCCGCCTCGGATGTGGCGCCCGATCTCGTGGTCTGCGACATTATGATGCCTGGTATGGACGGGTTCGGGGTGCTAGAGGCCCTGCGCAATCGGCCTGCGACCGCCCTGACACCTTTCATTTTTCTGACGGCGAAAGCCGGCAGCCGGGATGTCCGCCAAGGGATGAACGAAGGCGCCGACGACTACATCACCAAGCCGTTCGATCCCGAAGCACTCCTCGCCTCCGCCCGCGTGAGGTTGGCGCGCCGTCGTGTCCAGTTGGAAGAAGCGGAACGGCGGGCGGCAGACACCGGCATGTTGGCCGCCGCTGCGTTGCCACGCGAAATGGAGGGTTGCCTTGGGCACCTGGAGACCCTCTCCGAAATGCTCGCAGCGAGATACGACGGCGACCGGCAAGCCGGCGAGATAGGGAAGTCCATCAAGACCGAAGTTATGCGGCTCCGGACGCTCTCCGAGCGACTGCGTCTCTACGGCGAACTTCCCAGCCTGTATGCACGGCGGTTCTCGTCTACCGGCGGCAGTATGAACGCAAGTTGTTCTATGCAGGTAGCGGCGGATACGGCCCACGCTGTAGCGAGCCAGTGGGATCGTGTCCGTGACTTGGAAATCTCCGCATCCCCGGCGAGCGTTCCTTTGCCAACGAGCACTTTGGAAATATTGGTCAGAGAACTGGTGGACAATGCGTGCAAGTTTTCGCATGTTTCGACGCGCATCGATCTCAACATCGAGCCGGAAGACGTGTTCTGGAAGATTGTAATCGCCGACCGCGGCAGAGGCATGCCACCCGAGCAGATCCGGGATCTCGGCGCATTCAAACAGTTCTGGAACGGCTCTGAACGGCCTTGCGGTCTAGGAATTGGGCTGGTGCTCGTTCAGACTCTTGTTCGGCTACATGGTGGAGAAGTTCAGATTGAAAGTCAACCAGGAGCGGGAACACGCGTCAGCGTGATGATTCCATCGGAGTAAATCATGCCTACGACCACCACTCACGATGAACTAGAACTTGCGAGGCTGCCCGTCGCCCGTATTCAGGATGTCCTTCTGAGCCGGATGGTCGTTCGTGAAGAGGGCACAAGGCTGGGTTTCGCGCCTCAGGCTTTAACTCAGATCGCCACAGCTGTTTCGGAGATTACCAGAAACGTTGTGCAGCATGCCGGTGGGGCGGGACAGGTCCGAGTACTCAAACTAGCCGAGCCTGGCCGTTGCGGACTCAAGATTACGGTGGAGGATTCCGGGGTTGGGATTGCCGACATTGATCGCGTACTCGCGGGGGCGTCTCCGGGAGCCGGTATTGCCGGCTGCCGAAAACTGATGGATGAGTTTGCAATCCGGTCTAGTGCTGGCACAGGCACTGCCGTGACGATGGTGAAATGGCTCCCGAACGCCTGAGGAGAGTTCGTATAGCAACAGGCCTGAGCCTGCTGGCGATGGTCGCGATGGCCGCCAGTGCGGCCTTGATGCGGCCCGAGTCGAGTTTAGTGTCATGGTTGCCCCTGGGAGCTGTAGCTGTTCCCCTTAATAATGGGAAACACTCCGCCGCGATCGAATGATCGGTCGAGCGTGGTTTCCTGTAAATACGGAAACGAGCTTCAATGCGCGCAGCTTTTCGAGCATCTTCCCGTTGTCGTTTGGACGGCCGAAGGATTCAGGTTTTGTCGCTCCTATTAAAAAGGGAGGCGTCTCGCCACGCCTAATCTCTGTCAGATTTGCCTTGCTGCTTCTCCCAACCCGAGTGATGAATGTGACGACCGCAACCCTGTCAGGAGAAACAAATGATCAACGATTCAATCGAGAACAGCGCGGCGGCGCAGCCCGAGCCGGCCAAGCCGAAGCGCAAGCCCAGAGCCACGAAGAAGAACAAGCCCGCGAAGAAGACGAGCCCGGCCAAGAAGGCAGTCGGCAATCCGAAAGAAGACCGCGCCAACAAGAAGGCCGGCGTGGTCGCCTTGATGAAGCGCGCCAAGGGCGCGACGTCGGCGGAAATCATGGCGGCGACCGGCTGGCAGGCCCACACGGTACGCGGCTTCGTCAGCATCCTAGGCAGCAAGGGAGGGCAGAAGATGGTTCGCATGATTGCCACGGTCCAGCTTCGGATGCTTCGCCAGGATCGCTTCATAACGACCCTTCAGCTCGCCAAGCCACACTTCCTGATTGCGCTGCGGAATGTTGTGCCATGCGCCCCGATCGCCTGCTCCACCGTGATTCGTCCGGCCGTGCGGCACAGCTGTCTCAATTGCGGCACGAATCCCCTTCAAGTTGTCCGGGAGATCGTGTGCATTCAGACTGGTCTGAACCGCCATCATGCCGCAGCCGATGTCCACGCCGACCGCGGCCGGGATGATCGCGCCCTTGGTCGGGATCACACTTCCAACGGTTGCCCCGATCCCCCAATGTCCGGCATCGCGGCGATCCACTTGAAGATAAACGGAACCTGCGCGGCATTCAGAAGCTGGTTGCGCGCCGCATCTTCCAGCGGAACTCCTTTCGTCCAGGCCTTGACCGGCACGCCTTTCTCAGGCGCAATCACGTTGTACGTGGTCTCCGACATCTTGGATCTCCTTTCCATTCTGACAACGACTAGAGGCTGCGGCGACAATCCGTCGAGAAACGTTCTGTTGCTCTACCCGGTTGAGCTAGCGTGCCTGTGAAGGCTCGCCCCGGATTCGAACCGGGAACCCACAGATTACATGTAGTTCCTCCTGCATTCGCCGCGGGCACATCACTTCGTACGGCTCACAACGGCAAGATCAGCCTATGCGCATGGCTGGCGACAACGATTGACGAGAGCTTCCCTAGCCACCTTCGCAGGCAGATCAGGAACGGGAGTCGAACCCGCTTTACTATGTACTCCCGCCGGCATTCGCCAGCTAAATCCAAGAAAGGGCCGACAAGGGTCTTGGTCGAGACGCGACATGTTGGAAGATGTAGTCCCGCCAGCATTCGGCCCCTTCCTTTTCGTTGCGCACAGCCCCACGAGCGGGCTGTGCGCTTCTTCAGACCGCCACAGCTTCGATCCGAGCGATCCAGTGATCCGCCTCGAGTTGCCCCGAAGCGAATGCCGAGATCACCTCGAACACCTGATCGGAGAATCCCCCGATGTTCAGGATGTCCGCGCGTTCGGCGGCTTGCGTTGTCTGGTTCGGCTGGATGTCCAGGCAAACCAGGCGAGCTTTCGGATTCCGTTGCCGGAACTCCGACCACTCGGCCAGCAACGCAGTTCCACGGCCGCGTCCCTGATCCACCCACGACTCGTTGTCCGAGACGAAGATGACCAGGGCCGCCTTCGCCACCCGCTCGTTCAGAAGGCGAACCGGAGCGCTGCAGTTGGTGCCGCCCCCGCCGATCGAACCGAGCCGCCGGGCGTTCGTCATCACGCTATCGCGCGAGTTCAGATCCACCGGAACAACGGCCTGCTCGAACGGCAGTACGGTTGCGGAAGGATTCTTCCGCAGTACCGATGCAGCCACCAGGGCAGCCACATCGACACACCGCACGCTGGTCGTCGAGCCACGCCGATGGCCAGTGACCGGGCTCCGCATGGAACCCGATACGTCGGGACACACTACGACGCGGCCAGGAATCGACGGTACGTTGGCGATCGCCAACTCCATCGCATCCTGCAGAGCGTCCCGCACCTCCTGAGGAACGGCCGCATCGGTGTTCTGATACGCCGTCAGCAGTTGGTACGGGAAAACGCGCGCCCGCTCGATCTCCCCTGCATCGCGCAACCGTGCCGCGATCAGGCTCGCCAGACCGGGCGCTTCGAATACGCCGTGTCGGGCGAATGTATTCAGGTTCATCCGCGTTGTCTGCCATGAAGCGTTCTTCGCAATCTCCACCCAATCCTTTTGGGAAAGCGGCAGAGCAGACAGCAGCATGAACGGGAGGTCCGGGATCTCGGACGCCTCGCCGGCCTTGAACTGTTCGAACTGCATCACCAGCTTCGGCAATGCATTCGCATCGTAAGACCGGCCGAGCATGTAGCCGTAGAACGCCTCCCGCTGTGGACCCGCCGGCTTCGGATGCACCATCTTCACGATGTCCGAAAGCGACGGACTCTGACCGGCGCTGGCGCCGAACAGAGCGTCCTCGTTACGGCTGGCGAGCCACTCGCGCACCAGCCGCTTGGGAGCGCTTCCCAGCGACTTTCGGCCAACTACTCCGGAACGAAGAATCTGGACGTACGTCCGCAGCATCCGCGCGCTGTCGATCACACGCGCGAACACAGTCTCGTGCAGACGCGGATCACGTGCAGACAGCCAGGCGCACAGCAAAGCCGGCATGTCCTTCATGAGAGACTGCTCGCGAGCATAGATGGCGATCTGCGCGACGAACCGCGGATCGACCGCGTCGCACAATTCGAGCACACGAGTCAGTTGCTCGTCCGCCGTCGCGTAGAACGTCCGTCCGAAGCAGCCGGTGGCAGCATACTGCGCCAGGGCCTGCTTGGGCGCCAGCGCGTAAGCCGGAGCGTTCTCGGAGTTCACGGTATCCGTTTGTGGGATCAGTGCACCCCGAAGAGTTGCGAATAAGGTCTTGTTTGCCATCGTTGTTCTCCTCGCTTTCGTGTTTCTACGTGCAGCCCTCTTCCCAAGACATTGGATTGGCAGGGGAGGAAAGATTTGAACTTTCGATCTCTCGGGTCAGAACCGAGCGCTTTGATCCGGGTTAGCTACTCCCCCGCATGGTGCATGACCGTCTTGGCGAAGTGGATGGGAGTCGAACCCACCTGGTCCTCATAGACAGTGAGGTGCCTTTGCCGCTCGGCCACCACTTCAAAACTTGGTATCCCGCTCGGGACTCGAACCCGAATCTGAACGTTCGTAGCGTTCTATCCTGATCCATTGGACGAACGGGACATGGCACCGGCGAGGAGAATCGAACTCCCGTCCGCTGATTGAAGGTCAGCGATCCTAGCCACTAGACGACGCCGGCAAAACGGGATCCATTGGTGGAACTGGAGAGAATCGAACTCTCGCCGCCTCGATTAAAAGTCGAGCGCCTCACCATTCGGCCACAGTTCCAAAACTTGGTGCGTTCGGTTGGAATCGAACCAACTGCCTGCCGATTAAGAATCGGCTGCTCATCCTCATGAGCTTCGAACGCATGGTGCTGGCGCGCTGGGAGTCGAACCCAGCCCATGCTCTAATCTGGAGCGAAGCGGTCTATAAGTCCGCCGGTGCACCGTACACCACGCCAGCACAGGACTTTGGCACCGAGGGCTGGAATCGAACCAACGTAGAAGGCTTCAAAGACCTTCGTCCTGCCATTGAACGACCTCGGCCTGGAGCGCCTGGCTGGATTTGAACCAGCATGTACCGCTTCAGAAGAGCGGTGCCTGAATCCCCTCGGCCACAGGCGCGTTTGCCACTCTGAGCTTGGTACCGGGGTAGAGGATCGAACTCTACTGCACCTGTTTGTAGGACAGGGGCCCTCGACCAGAAGGCGACCCCGGCATTTTTGGCTGTGGGGGCAGGATTCGAACCTGCGCATAAGCTGGTTAACAGCCAGCTGCCTTGCCACTTGGCTACCCCACAAAAAACTGGTCGGGGACCTCGGATTTGAACCGAGATTCTCTTGGTCCCAGGCCAAGCGGGTTGATCCGTTTCCCTAGTCCCCGAGATTGAAAATCTGGAGTGAGCGGCTGGGATCGAACCAGCGGCCTCGGGCTTCGGAAACCCGCGCTCTCATCCAACTGAGCTACGCCCACACTCACTGGAACAGGCGGCCGGAATTGAACCGACATTTCTTCGTTAGGACCGAAGTGTTCTATCCGTTGAACGACGCCCGCACGATTGGGGTGACCGGAGGGAATTGAACCCTCCGACTAGAGGCGAAGCCGTGCTGGTCACCTTGTCCGCGGATAAGGTCGGTAGTCTTCTTCGCTTCTGGCCGAGATCCACAGTCTGCCGCCTAAGCCACTCGGCCACGGTCACACTTGAGCGCGCAGGCCGTTGGTGTCCGTTGCGCGCTTTCTAAGTACTTGGTGCCAGGAGCACGAGTCGAACGTGCTTATCCGGCTTTTCAGACCGGCGCCTTGACCGCAACGGCCTCCCTGGCGAATTTGGTGGAAGAGGAGGGAATCGAACCCTCCGACCAGAGGCAAAGCCGCACGGGTCACCTTGTCCGCGGATAAGGTCGACATTTCTCTTCGCTTCTGGCCGGCTGGTTGCAGGCCAGCGGTCCTACTGTTGAACGACTCCCCCAAAACTTGGTTGCGGGCTGGCGAGTTGAACGCCACTCGCATGGCTTATGAGGCCAGCATGACACCGGTTCACTTGCCCGCATCAAACATGGTCCGGGAAGCTGGAGTCGAACCAGCGGCCTCTCGATTATCGATCGAGTGCTCAAACCACGCTGAGCTTTTCCCGGGCGCAGAACTCACGCATTCCTGGAGCCCCGTGCCAGATTCGAACTGGCTTTTCCGGATTACAGGTCCGGCGCATCGCCAGCTATGCTTACAGGGCTTCGCTATTCTGGAGCCAATGGAGCGAATCGAACGCTCATCGGTTGCCTACCATGCAACTGCTCTCCCGTTGAGCTACATCGGCTGGAGCCAGAGGGGGTATTCGAAACCCCGACCTCCGCGTTACGAATGCGGCGCTCTTCTTAGAGGCGCACAACGGACACGAACAGCCTGTGCGCCTGCACTTGAGCTACTCCGGCGCAGAAGAAACTGGAGCGAGTGCGGAGAATCGAACTCCGTTGCCCGGACTGGCGATCCAGTGCCCAACCAATGGGCCACACCCGCAGAAATCTTGGAGCGGACGGAGATAATCGAAATCTCTTCTCTGGGTTGGAGGCCCAGGGCACACCCTATATACCACGCCCGCTCATCTAGACTTCTGTGATGCCTATTCAGTTGTCAAAGACCAGCTCTGAGGCACACTTCCACTGCGTCGCTTCCACGCCGAAGCGAGTTCGACAAAGCGCCTCAAATTACCGATAAAACAAAAAAAGAGGGCGACCATTTTTGGTGGCCGCCCTCTTCTTGAAACCGGTATGTTATTCCAAGACGGTCAGGTCACCTCACGCACGTCATGATTGACGGGCCTCGCCGTACCTTTCGGTTCGGTTCCGAGTTGGAATAGTTGTGTCACGCAGTTCGATCGTAATCCACCTTCACGAAAAATTCAAGCCCCTTAATGTGCTCTTCATATACAACTCATTGCTCTACTCTTCGAGATGGCGGAGGAGGAGGGAATTCAACCCTCGGTGGCCCTTACGGACTCACGCCAGTTTTCGGGACTGGTGACTTTAGCAGCTCGTCCACTCCTCCGCATTGAAAAACTTGGAGCGCCGCCGCGGAGCTTGCGCACAGGCCGCTCGTGTCCGTTGTGCGCGGAAACGACGTGAACCGCGCACACCGAGTTTGCAGCTCGGCCGCTCACCACTTGCTGTTGCGGCGCATGGCACCCTGGGGGTGATTCGAACACCCTGACCAGGAACGAAGTCACGCTGGTCACCTTGTCCGCGGATAAGGTCGACAGTCGTCTTCGATTCTGGCCGGCGGGTTTGGAATCCGCTCGCCTCACCATCGGCAACCAGGGCTTATGGTGCGCCCGGCTGGATTCGAACCAGCACCTGTACCGCTTTTGAGGCGGCTGCCTCTGCCGTTGGACTACGGGCGCATTGGTAGGCTCGGTCGGATTCGAACCGACACTGGACACGGTCTGAGCGTGTCGCCTCTGCCGGGTTGGGCTACGAGCCTGTCTTCAATCAAACTTGGTGTTCGGGGCGAGATTCGAACTCGCAACAATGCGGCCCTCGCCCGCACGCGTCTACCAGTTGCGCCACCCGAACCTTGGTGGGCAGTCAAGGATTTGAACCTTGGAGATTCCAAAGGAATACCGGGTCTACAGCCCGGTGCTTTCAGCCGCTCAGCCAACTGCCCAAACGCGAATTGTCAAAGATCTGGCGGAAGGCAGGCGACTCGAACGCCTATGTCCCGAGGGACCCTGGCTTAGCAGACCAGTGGGATACCGATTACCCGAGCCTTCCGGGTGCAACTATTAGATTGAATTTAAAGAGAAATTACAGACTTGGTGAGAGACACCAAGACTGCCCGACTGTAAGTCGGTAAGATAGGAGCCCGCGACTAAGAACTTGCCGCATTACGTAATTACTTTAGAGCGAAAATGCATTCGAGTCAAGACTCATTTTGCAGCCGCAATATGAAGTCGAGTTCCAGACAACCGCCGAGGACGGCGGCAAGGTGGCAGTCTCAACCGGGGTCGGCGACGCGGAAGCAAGAGACTGGCCGAGTCGCCGCATCGAAGCCCGGCTCGGTTCGCGTCCGTGGGATTGACGTTGCGTTTGACCGTATACCATGAGTGACGAGGGGTTAAGGGAGCAATCGGCACCGGCCACCAGGGGTCGCATGGCTCCCGAGGTTCATCTTTGTACGAGTCGCGCGTCATCCAGGAGCCGCGCCCGTTTCCGTACACCGTTATATAATGCCCATGGCGGTCGGGTTTCGGATGCGTTTTCTGCCAATTGTCGGCGGTCTCTGCTGTTGTATGGTGGCCTTGAGCCAAACTAGATCCGGCTCCATTTTGGGTTCCGTCTTGGACCCGGCGCACGCACCGGCGGCGGGTGTAAGTGTCGAAGCCAGGAACACCGAAACCGGGACTGATTACAAGGCCGTAAGTTCTGCCAAGGGCGAATACACTCTTGTGCAGCTACCGCCCGGAAACTACGACATCTTCGTTATCGATGCCAAGTACCGGCCTTTTGTGCGTAGGGGTGTCGTGATTGGAGCAGGCCAACCGGCAGCCGTGGAGATTCAGCTCGCGTCGAATGCCGGTATGTTGGCCACACTTGGAGAAATGCCGGCGTTGTTTGAGCTTCTTTCTAAAAGGCCGCCTCCTCCCGAAGGGCCTGCGCCTAGAACTCCGGATGGGAAGCCGGACTTTTCAGGCGTCTGGCTGATATCTCCTACGTCCGTTGGGAGCCGTTCGCAACAACCGGATCTGCAGCCGTGGGCAAGAGCTTTATTCCGCGAACGCGTACTCAATGACTATAAAGACAAGCCTTCCGCTCGATGCCTGCCGGAGCTCGCGGGATTCCTGGCTCGGTGGCCTATCAAAATCGTCCAGACTCCCAAGCTCCTGGTGACGCTGAGAAGCGACGACGTAATCTCCAGCCATCAGGTTTACCTTGACGGACGCAGTTTCCCGAAGGATCTGGAATCATCATGGCAGGGATATTCGATTGGCAAATGGGAAGGCGACACGCTGGTCATCGATACGCTGGGGTTGAATGACAAAACATGGCTGAACATGTTTCCGCATACCGATAAGCTGCATATCATTGACCGATTGCGGCGTCTGGATCTGGGCCACCTGGAAGTGGAAACCACATACGATGATCCAGGAAGTTTCAAAGCGCCGTTCCAGACTAGGATTGTAAATGTCCTCTCGCCAGACGAGGAAGTAGAGGAGTACGTTTGCGCGGAGAATAATCAATACAGCGAGCACGTGAACACCAATTAGCCGAGCACGCGTCTGGGGAGAACAAACTATGAGATACGAAGCGCATTCATTGATCCTGTCTCTGGGGCTGGTACTCACGAGCTCGGCTGCATACGCGCACCACTCGTTCGCCGCGGAGTTCGATAGCGATAAGCCAGTTCAAGTCACCGGTACGGTCACCAAAGTGGAGTGGACCAATCCACACGTTCGCTTCTACATAGATGTTAAGAACGATCAAGGCGAAGTGGTCAATTGGAATATCGAACTTGGGCCGCCGCTCATCTTGCGCCACCTGGGATGGCGGCAAGATTCATTGAAGATCGGCGATCAGGTGACGGTCGACGGCTACCCTGCCAAAGACCACTCCAATATGGCGAATGCGAAGAAAGTAACCTTGGCCGATGGTCGAAACGTATTTGCGGGATCTTCGGGTGAAAAACGCAGCGAATAGGCCTGCTATTCCTTGGCTGCTGCTTCGGCAAACCGATCATTGTCGTTCCGGACTGAGTCGCTTGCGACTGTCTGCGGGCGGATCGTCCCCCCACCCGGAGAATGCTGCCCCGAACTGGTTTCTTTGGACATCGATCGTGCTAAGTCGCCCTCACGTCAACTGCACGTCCACTAGTCGCCGCTAGTCCGAAGCCAGGTTTGTGGGAGGTCGGCGGCAGTGGACTTGCACGGGTAATCATGCCCTATCGACAGACAAACTAAGGCCACCAGAAGGTCATCTGAACCAATTCTTACCCTTACTGCCGAGCCAGTTCGCTGTTCGCTCCGGATCGATCCACGCGTCTCTGGTCGGCTTCGGTCGAACCGGTTGCTGTTCAGTCGGCTTCAGTTCCGGATTCGCGAGTTGCCCAACGTGGTTCTCAAGCATCACCCAGTCGGCATCGTCAAATCGATCTTTGCCACAAATCGTCGAAGGAACGCAAGGTCTTACCAGACTTGTATGTTTAGCCCGAGTGGATTCTCAACCGCAATCTTGGCTTGGCCGACGCGGCTGACCACCGATCACAAGAAGTATCAATGGCGTTGCGAGGAGATCGCCAATTTCACCGTCTTGGAGTTTCGCGCTCAACTGTCCGCTCGTCTCCCGCTAAGAACACACAATTCGCGCACGACATGCGGCGGTAATGAAGATCTACAGCAGGTCGGAGGCCGTGCTACTGATCAAGTGTCTCAGTTGTTCGAGTGGGCTCGACATAAGACGAGAACGGGTCACAAGGGTCGTGGTTTCGCCGAATGACATTATTGGGCCCCCGGCCTTGACGGACCTGTCAACAAGCGCGACCTGTCAACTGGAGAAAACAGAGAATTCGGCACCCGCGAGGCGACTCGCACCCGGATACATCCCTCGCTTGCTTGCAGAACTTACCGCTGGGGAGAATTGCCGAAGTTACAAAATGTGCCGAATGTTTGGGATACCGGCGGCCCTCGAAGAGGTTCGAGCCTGTCAACAAGACGGGGTCGTCAGTTTGCAACGGTAGTCGTGGGTCCCCAAAAACTCGGTTCTCCAACTTTTTCTCTCAAGGTTCCTTAATGTTGTTGAGGGCCCACGTGGATTCGAAATCAACTCCGCTTGGTGCCGTACGTCATTGGATCTCTGGATCAAATCTCACCGTATGCTCTCGAAGCCACCTTCCAAGTTCGCTGAACCGTCGCGTTCCGGTTTCGTAGAGGCCAACTAGGAATGAAAAGGCCTCGACGTCGTCGAAGTCCAGCCGATATCCATTGACTCTCAGAAAGGCCGCCGTCACGGTGACGGCGACGCGCTTGTTGCCATCAACGAAGGGATGATTCTGGGACAGGCTCTCCCAAAGTGCTGCGGCCTCTTGAATGATATCGGTGTAGTAGCCAATCTGCGGTCTAGCCACTGCGGCTTCGAGCCCACCACGGTCTCGGATTCCTGGTGAGCCCCCGAATTTGGCAATCAACAGTGCGTGGACGGCGATGACCTCGTCCACGGTGGGGTAGGAGATCACTGGGCCAGACGGCGGAGCAGTTCTGGGTGTTGATCGATGAACTCGTCAACTGCCGCCAGAAACGGCGATGAAGGGGACGATCCCTTCCGCCTCAAGAACTCGACAAATTGCTTGACCGATTCCTGTTCTTCTGGCGTAAGCGAACTGATAACATCGGCAAGACTCTCGGTGGCCATGGTTGCCTTCCATTCGCAGTATAACCTGGCTACGTGTGGCTTGCCTGATCAACCAGTATCACTCCGGAGCAACAAATCACATCGGAGAGCACTGCTGAGCAATGGCTCCCCGGCATGGATTCGAACCACGATTCACGGCTCCAAAGGCCGCTGTCCTACCATTAGACGACCGGGGATCTGGGGGCGGAGGAACGAATTACCACTTCAGTTTAGCATCATGCCACACTGGTTCCTGAACTAATGAAAGTCACCGTCAAGAAACTGCACGCCGACGCCATCCTGCCCAGCTACGCCCACGGTCCGGACGAAGACGCCGCTATGGATCTCTGCGCGCTCGAGCGAGTGGTGCTCACGCCCGGCGCCGCGCAAGCCGTCCCCACCGGCATCGCCATCGAACTGCCCCGCGGCCACGAAGCGCAGGTCCGCCCCCGCAGCGGACTCGCCCTGAAGCACGCGGTCACGGTCAACTTCGGCACCATCGATCCCGGCTACCGCGGCGAGATCCGCGTCGTCATGTTCAACCTCGGGCGCGCAGACTACGTCGTGGAAAAAGGCGACCGCATCGCGCAATTGATCGTCGCTCCCTACGACGCGGTGGAATGGCAGGAAGGCGATTTGGCCGATTCAGCGCGGGGCGCCGGCGGCTTTGGCTCCTCCGGCCGGTAACCCCGCGCAGCCTCTCAACGCCCCTTAATCCGGGCACTTCCCAAAGCGCTACCATTGAGCTAGGCCTATGTTGATCCGAAAACCCACTGAACTTCGCTATTCCGACGTTACACCTAAGTCGGTGTACCTCAACCGGCGCCGGTTCCTTGCGGGATCGGTCGCGCTGGGCGCGTTGGCGGGCACCGCGCGGGCCGCCCTCACGAAACTCAACGCCGCTAAGACCTCTTATAACGTCGGCGACGAAAAGATCACGCCGCTCGAAGCCATCACGCACTATAACAACTTCTACGAGTTCGGCACGGGCAAGGAAGATCCTTCGGAAAACGCCGGCAATTTCAAGACTCAACCCTGGACTCTCAAAGTGGAAGGCGAAGTCGCCAAACCCAAAACGCTCGATTACGATCAGCTCTTCAAGATCGCTCCACTCGAAGAGCGCATCTACCGGCATCGTTGCGTGGAAGCCTGGTCCATCGTGGTGCCTTGGATCGGCTTCTCTCTGAACACGCTGCTCAAGCAGGTGGAACCCACTTCCAAAGCCAAGTACGTCGCCTTCGAAAGCTACTACGATCCTAAGCAAATGCCCCTTGGCCGGTTCGCCGGCATCGAACTTCCTTATGTCGAAGGGCTGCGCCTGGATGAGGCCATGCACCCGCTTGCCCTGCTGGCCGTCGGCCTGTACGGCGAGAGTCTTCCCAACCAGGATGGCGCGCCGATCCGCATGGTACTTCCGTGGAAGTACGGCTTCAAGAGCGTCAAATCTCTGGTCAAGATCCGGCTGGTTGAGCGTCAGCCGCCCACCACCTGGAATATCTCCGCGCCCAACGAGTACGGCTTCTATTCCAACGTGAATCCGCACGTGGATCACCCCCGCTGGAGCCAGGCCAAGGAACGCCGCCTGGGTGAGTTCTTCAAGCGCGACACGCTCATGTTCAACGGCTACAACGAAGTGGCCAGCCTGTACTCGGGCATGGATCTCCGCAAGTATTATTGACCGAATCGATGGGCAAGGTCCTCTCTAGCCCTTGGACAAAAGCGGCTGTATTTGTCGTATCTCTGGTGCCGCTCGCCCTTCTGGGATGGCGCTGTCTGCAGCTTTGGCAAACCGGCTACCAGCCGGACCTGACCGCCAACCCCATCGAGTACATCACCCACTACACCGGCGACTGGACCATGCGGTTCCTGCTTATCTCGCTCAGCATCACGCCGCTCCGCAAGCTGGCGAATCTCCCCAAGCTGGCGCGCTATCGACGCATGCTGGGCCTGTTTGCCTTCGCCTACGGCTGCCTGCACTTGATGACCTGGGTGTGGTTCGACAAATTCTTCAGCCTGCCGGATATGTGGGCCGACGTTCAAAAGCGCCGTTACATCACCGTGGGCATGGCGGCGTTTCTCATGATCCTTCCGTTGGCCATCACGTCAACCGCGGGCTGGGTGCGGCGGCTGGGATTCATGAAATGGCAGCGGCTGCATCGCCTGGTCTACTTCGCTTGCCTCGCGGGCGTGATCCACTACTACTGGCTGGTCAAATCCGACGTACGGCTGCCACTGATGTATGGCGCGATTCTCGGGATTTTGATGCTGTGCCGGTGGGCGCTGTGGATGGAGTCCGCGCCGAAACGCACCGTCGTCCGGCGCGTCACCACTCCGAGTACGGCGACCCTTCCAGACTAGTTTTGTCGGAACCGCTGCGCACGTCGAAGATGCCGGGCTCGGTCTGGTTCACCGTATTGGTGGCGTCTTCCATGATCAGCTTCCAGGTATCGGCGGAGCCTGTGATGGGATCCACCGGGATCTGGCGCAGATAGCCGTCGCTCACCAGGTCTTGCAGCGTTTGCGGCGCTTTCTGCTTGTCGTAGGTGTACTCGTCGATCACGTTGCGCAGCGTGAACAGATTGTTCTTCAGCACGCTCTCCTTGGAGCGCGTGATGGAACGGTTATAGATCGGAATCGCTACTGACATCAGCACCGCGATGATCGCCATCACGATCATCAGCTCGATGAGCGTGAAGCCGAACCGCCGGCGCGTCTGAATCTGTTGCCGATTCATGACTCGCTTACCAGGTGCTGTACGCCGTTCCATCACGGGCCTTGTCGGTGCTCTTGGTGTAGACGTCGAAGACGTTTTGGCCGCCCCAGGACTGGGAGTCCGTATCGTCGCGTGTGCTGCGCAAACCCCAGTCGTAGGAGTTGGTCATGGGATCCTTGGGAATCCGGCGCAGGTACTTCATTTTCTTGTCCACCGCGCCAGTGGCTTTAATACCGTCCACCAGTTGTTGCAAGCTCTCCGGATAATTGTCGGAATCCAGTTTCGCCGGGCCGATCTTGCCGGTGTCCATGTCGTCCTTGAACTTGTCGATGGCCGTTCGGATCACGCGCAGCGCGTACACCAAATCGCGCTCCTTGTCGCGCTGCACTTTGTAGCGCGCCAGCGGAACCGCCATCGTGGTCAGCACCATCAGAATGGTGAACGCCACGATCAGTTCCACCAGCGTCAGGCCGCTTTGCCGCTTGCGCCGCAAGTTCATTGCACAGTAACCGCCACCGCCGGAGCCGTCACTCGGATCGGCTGCTGCTTGGAGTTCTTGAGGTTTGCCTCGGATACGGCCACCCGTGTGTTCCCCTGCCCCACCGCCGTGAACGTAAACCGGATCAACGCGCCGGCACCGCTCACGCCTTCTGCTCCTGCAAGGCGGTTCACTTCGATGGTGGCTTCGCCCGAGTCGTTCCGGATGTCCAGGCTCGGTGCCGCCACTTTCCCGTCCTCCGTCAGGAGCCCGCCGGGAGCCGCCATTTCCAGGCGCAGGATCCTGGGATCCCAAGTCACCTTCACCGGGACGGACACCACATCAATCATGTTGTCGGCCTCCAGATTCAGTGTCACCGTACTGCCCAGCCGGGCCCGCACGGTTGCAGGATTAAATGCGATCCTCGGCCCGCTGCCGGGAATCACCGGTGTGGCAGGGGCAGTAGGAACCGCGGCCGTGCCGGAGCTCGGAGCCGGGGCGGCGGGCGCCGGCGCAGGTGGATTCTCGTCCGCGCGCGGCCCGAAACTGAGCTTCACGTTCTGATCCGTTCCCGCAGCGATGCCGCGCATATCCACCGCCGTGATGTCCGGCTTCCGCACAATGTGCGGAATCAGAGCAATCATGAGCTCTTCTTTCTGCCGGTCCTTGGATGTTCCACCGAACAGATATTTGCCCAGGATGGGGATGTTCACCAGGCCCGGAATACCGTTCACCGTGTTGGTGTCCTGGGTCTGCATCAATCCGCCCAAGAGGCTGACTTCCCCGTCGCGCAGGCGGATGTCGGCTTCATTCTTCTTCTGCGAAATTACCGGCTGCGACAAACCGCCCAGGTTCACGGTATTGCTGACGTTGGATACGTCGATCTTCACGTGCAGCGTCAGTTCGCTATCGCCGTGGACGTGCGGTGTAATTTCAACGTTGACTCCGGTATCGACGAACTGAAACTGCGTGCTGACCAGCGGGCTCACGCCCACCGTTCCAACGCCCGGCTGGAAGCTGCCGGTGGCATAGGGATACTTCGCGCCGATGTTGATGGTGACCTTCTGGCCGTCGGACGCTCTCACTTGCGGCGATTGCATCACCTGGGTGCTGCTGTCGGACATAACCGCCTGGAGCAAAGCTCCGGGCAGGCTGGTGGAGAAATCGTTCCAACTAAGGTGCCCGATCTGGCCCAGGGATATGAAACTCGACCCAGTCGTGCCCGTAGTTCCGGTGGTTCCTGTGGTGCCAGTGGTGCCCGTAGTGCCGGTGCCACCCGTCCCGCCGGTGCCGTTTGTTCCCCCGGTCCCTTGCAAAACTGGATTGGTCGGTGAGAATGTGATCGGAACCGCGAGGCCAGTGGTGCCGTTCGAGACCAGGCCTGCCGCGATGCTCCGGCTGCGGTCGCTCGCCACGTCCATCACGATCACGTCCACCACCACTTCCGCTTTCGGCTTGTCCAGATCGTGGAGCAGCTTTTCCACCAGCGCCACTTTGTCCACGGTGTCGCGCACCACAATCGCGTTCTCCGCGTTGAAGGTGAACATGCGGCGGACATCGGAAACCGAACGTACCGCCGTAACGATCTCCTGAAACTCCTGTGTCGAGGTCGGATTTTTCAGGTAGAAAACTTTGACTACTTCGTCTTCATAGTCGCGGCGCTTGGTGACATTGTCTTCTGTCACGAATATGGCATTGTCGCTGACAGGCTTCCAGAACGTTTTCGTGAGCAATCCAATATAGTTCAGCGCTTCTTCCAGCGTGACGTTGTTCAAGTCCAGGTTTGCATTCCGGCCGGCCTGCATCTGCGGATCGAACAGCACGTTGATGCCGGCCAGCTTGCCCACGGTTTCGTAGAGCACCTTGGGCGGCTGATTGTTCATCTTCAGAAGGCTGATGCGGTTGGTCACCGGTTTCAGCTCGGGCACCGACTGCAGAGATTTGATCATGTCCAGGCTCTGCTCCTGCGCCCTTTGGACCGCGGTTTCCGGCTTCTCGCCCGGCGGCAGGCCCTTCTTGACCTGGTCCAGCAGTTCCGTCGTTTGCTGGATGCCCTGGATTGCGATAAACGAACCGGGATCGATGCTATAAGCCTTCTGGTACTCCCGCAAAGCGTCCTCGATCTGGCCGCCCTGCAGTAGTTTCTTCGCAGCCTCGGCGTGAGCCTCACCAGCCTGGAACCGGACCCGCCGCGCCCCTAACTGATAGCCGGCGTTCTTGGGATCGAGAGCAAGCGCCTGTTGGTAGTAGTCCAGGGCCTTGTCATATTCTTTAGCCGCTTCAGCTTGCTGGGCTTCCTTCAACAACTTGTCGGCCTTATGGCTGGCGAATGCACCTGCGGGCAGAAGGAGCAGTGCGACCAGGGCCATGGCCAACGCTCGTAATGTATTAGAACGAATCATCTTATTCCCGGAGACCTAGCATGATACAATAAACCAGCGCTGGCCTGCGAAACTACCACATAAACGCTTGACGCGGTTCGCTTTTCTGGCGTTGAGTGAAAAGAGTGTGAAGAGCGCCCTAAACCCGCTAAAGGGGAGACGCGGGAGCTGGCGATCCATGGAATCTGGAATTAAAGTGTTGAGCGATAACCGCCAAGCCGGGCATAACTACCATTTGTTGGAACGGTTTGAGGCGGGTGTCGCCCTCACCGGCACAGAGGTCAAGGCGGCTAAGATCGGCAGAATTCAGCTCAAAGACGCCTACGCTGAAGTGCAGGCCAACGAAGCCTGGCTGCTCAACGCTCATATCAGTCAATACTCGCACGGCAACAGGGAAAATCACGAGCCGACCCGCAGGAGGAAGCTGCTTCTGCACCGTCGGGAAATCGACAAGCTCTTCGCCAAGCAGCGCGAACAGGGTCTGACGCTAATTCCAACCAAGATGTATCTGAAGAACGGACATATTAAGGTGGAGCTGGCGGTTGCCAAGGGCAAGAAACTGCACGACAAGCGCGAAACGGAACGGAAGAGGGAGATGGAAGCGGAAGCCCGTGCGGCTATCGGAAAACGGAGGAGCTAATTCATGGAAGTGAGGATCGAAACGAAAGCCGTCCCACAGGTGGAGGCGGACGCCCTGGTCATCATTGGGTTCGAGGGCGCTCCGCCGGAAGGCCCGGCGGCCGATCAGGTCAAGGAACTGTACGATTCCGGGGAGTTTTCCGGAAAAGCTCTGGAGACCGCGATCCTGCATCGGCCTGCCGGACTGAAAGCCAAACGATTAGTGCTGGCTGGCGGAGGCAAGCGCGAGAAATTCGATTCAGCGGAGATGCGCAAGCTGGCTGGGGCGGTGCTGCGATCTCTGAAAAACAAAGCCACTCGCTCTATCGTCATGGTTTTGCAGGACTTCTACGGTGGGGATGACTTCGCCGCCGCTGCGGTTGAAGGCGCGATCCTAGGCGAACTGGAGGCGGATCGCTACAAGACCGATCCCAAAAAAAACGAGAAACAGGTGGATTCGTTCGCCGTGCTCGGCGGTTCGCAAGCCGCGCTGGATCGGGGCAGGATTCTGGCGGAGGCGCAGAACTTCTCGCGCGGTCTCGCCAACGAACCGGCCAATACGATGACGCCCGGCCTTCTGGCAGAACGGGCGCGAGAGATGGCTTCCGAGTTCGGGCTCGATTGTGAGGTGCTGGACCAGGACCGGATGCGCCAACTCGGCATGGGCGCGCTGCTCGGCGTGGCGCAAGGCAGCGCCGAGCCGCCCGCGATGATCATCCTGCGCTACCAACCGGCCTCGCCCGCATCCACGAAGGATCACCTGGGTCTGGTTGGCAAGGGCGTCACCTTCGACACCGGCGGCATTTCGATCAAGCCTGCTGAAGGCATGGAGAAGATGCGCTATGACATGTCCGGTGGCGCCGCGGTGCTGGGCGCCATGCGGGCCATCGCGCAGTTGAAGCCGTCCATTCCGGTTACGGGCATCATTCCGGCGGTCGAGAACATGCCGGGCAGCAAGGCGCAGCGGCCGGGCGATATCGTCAAGTCGCTTTCGGGCAAGACGGTTGAAGTGCTGAACACCGACGCCGAAGGCCGGATGATTCTGATCGATGCGCTCACTTACGCGCAGCGGATGGGCTGCACGCATCTGGTGGACGCCGCGACTTTGACGGGAGCCATCGTGGTCGCGCTGGGCAACATCAACGTCGGCGCTTTCACCAACAACGATGACTTCTGCAAAAAGCTGCTGGCCGCGGCCAAAACCGAAGGCGAAAAGACCTGGCAGATGCCCATGGACGACGAGTACAAGGAGCTGCTGAAAAGCTCCTTCGCCGATTTGCAGAACATCGGCGGGCGCGCGGGCGGCTCCATCACCGCGGCCATGTTCATTCGCGATTTCGTCAACGACACGCCGTGGGTGCATCTGGACATCGCCGGCACGGCCTGGCTGGACGATTCCAAGCCGTACATGGCCAAAGGCGCTACCGGCGTCGGCGTGCGGACCTTCGTGCGCCTGGCGCTGAACTGGTAGCTGTCCGGTTGCGGGACACGGATTCCCGGCGCTGAACAAGGGCGCTCGCTAGAAAGCGCGCATTTCCTTATAAATATTGCGGCGCGTGCATTGGCATCCGCCGTGCCGTAGCAATGACCCATCATGCGAACGCTGCTGGAAGACGTCCGCTACGGCGTGCGGATGCTGCGCAAGACGCCGGGCCTGACCGCCGTGGTCGCGACCACCCTTGCGCTGGGAATCGGCGCAAATGCACTGATTTTCAGCATCGTGAACGGATTCCTGCTCCGGCCTTTACCTGTCCCACATCCGGGCGAAATCGCGGTTCTTGCGGCCAACCAGAAGGCGGATCTGACGTTGGGCTACTCGTTCTCCTATCCCGAGTTCACCGACTTCCGAGCACAGTCGGCGCCGTTCGCTCAGCTGTTCGGCTATACGCTGGGCCTGCGCGGCTTCAGCGCCGACAATCGTTCCGATCAGGTACTCGCGGCATTCGTCACGGGCAACTACTTCCCGACGCTAGGCGTGCAACCGGCGCTGGGCCGTCTGATCCAACCGAGCGAAGAGAATCAGCCGGGACAACAGCCCGTCATCGTCCTGGGATACGGCTATTGGCAGAAACGATTCGCGGGGGATCTGTCGGTGATCGGCAAACAAGTGCGCGTGAACGGCCGTTCGGCGAGCATCGTGGGCGTTGTGCCGCGGCAATTTACCGGTACACAGTTGCTGACCGAACCGGCGATGTACATGCCGCTGAACGCCTCTCCGGACGATCGCAGCGCGCGGCTGCTTACGGTGCTGGGCCGGTTGAAGCCCGGAGTGAGCTTTGCGGGGGCCCAGAGTTCCGTGGATGTGATCGCCGCCCGGCTCGCGAAGCAATACCCAGCGACCGACGCCAAAGTCACAGTACAGGTCTACCGCGAACGGCTCGCACGGCCGTTTCCGGTCGGCAATAGCGTGGTGCCGATGATTGCGGGATTTTTCCTGATTCTGGCCGGTCTGCTGCTGGCCATGGCCTGCATGAACGTGACCAATATTCTGCTGGCACGCGCGACTGTTCGCCAGCGAGAGATGGGTCTCAGGGCAGCGTTGGGCGCCGGTCGCGGCCGTCTGATTTGCCAGACGCTCACTGAGACTATCCTGCTCGGACTCTGCGGCGGATTCGTTGGCATATTGATTGGTGTCTGGTTGATTCCTGCCGATGCTTCCAATTTTGCGCCATCCAACTTCGGAGTCCATTTGGAGCTCGGGTTTGATTGGCGAGTATTCGCCTATTCGCTCGCTGCCACACTGTTCGCCGGGATCTTCGTGGGGCTCTGGCCGGCGCTACGCGCTTCGCGCACCGACCTGCTCGCGATGCTTCAGGAAGGTGGCCGCGGCGAGACGGCCGGAAAGCACCGGCAACGGATGCGTAGCGCATTGGTGATCGCACAAGTGGCCGGCTCGCTCCTGCTGCTGGTGGTCGCGGGACTGTTCGTGCGCAGCCTACGGCACGCCGAAACGATGTACCTCGGCCTGGAGCCGGATCACCTGCTGAATGTCACCGTGGATCCGAACGCGGTCGGCTACGACGAGCCTCGCACGAAGGAGTTTTATCGCCAGCTGAAGGCGCGGGTGCTTGGACTGCCAGGCGTCGAGGCGGCGAGCTTCGCCTATGCCGTACCCTTGGGAGGCACCAACGCCGCTTATGCGGCCTCCATCACCATCGAAGGGCGACCCCTGGTGCGCGATCAACAGCCGCCGATGCTCTTCTTCAATAATGTCGATTCCAGCTATTTCGACACGCTGCGGATTCCGCTGCTGCGCGGGCGCCCATTCACGGACCTGGACAACGCGGCGTCTCCCCCGGTGGCGATCGTGAACCAATACATGGCCGACAGATTCTGGCCCAAGCAGGACGCACTGGGCAAGCGCTTCAGGTTCAAGGGGCCGTATGGGCCGCCAAAGACCGTGGAGATTGTGGGCGTGGCGACGAACGGCAAATACGTCTTCATCGGCGAGGGCCCCGATCCATATTTCTACGTTCCGCTTGCGCAGAACTTCACGGCGATGCGCGCGTTGCAGGTACGCTCATCCGGCGCGCCCGAAGAGCTTTTGCAGCCCGTCCGGCAGGTGATTCGCACCTTAGCGCCAGAGCTGCCGATCATGCAAGCCAACACCATGCGGGAAACTCAGGGCGGAGCCACCGGACTGTGGTTTTATCGCATAGGCGCCCAGCTTGCGTCCATGATCGGCGGCGTCGGGCTGGTTCTGGCCATGGTGGGGCTTTACGGGCTGGTTTCGTTCAATGCGGCTCAACGCACGCGGGAGATCGGCATCCGTATGGCGCTCGGAGGGACCGCGGGCGATGTCATGAACCTTATCCTACGGCAAGGCGTCTGGCTGGTTACGCTTGGGTTGGGAATCGGCGTGATCGCGGCGCTCGGCGCGACCCGCGTCATGGGGCGACTGCTGATCGGCATCAGCCCGAGTGATCCACTGACTTATGCCACTGTCGCGCTGCTGCTTGCCTCAGTCGCATTGTTCGGCTGCTGGATTCCGGCACGGCGCGCCACCCGCGTCGACCCGGCCATCACGTTGCGATATGAATAGAGCCTAATCATGAAAACGCTGCTGCAAGACATCCGCTACGGCGTAAGGATGCTCCGCAAAACACCGGGCTTGACAGCTGTGGTTGCCGTCACGCTCGCGCTTGGGATTGCAGCCAACGCCCTCATCTTCAGCATCGTCAATGGCTACCTGCTGCGGCCGCTCTCGGTGCCGGATGCCGGCCAGATTGCGTTTCTGGCAACGCAGCAAAAGGGCAGTTCTCCGCTGCTGTTCACGTTCTCTGATCCCGACTTTCAGGACGTCCGGGCCCAGGCTGCAAAGGTAGCCGATGTCTTCGCCTTCATACCCGTGCTGCCGGGCTTGAGCGCCGATGGCGAGGCCGATCAGATGCTGGCCAGCTACGTGACCGGCAACTACTTCACCGCACTGCAGGTCAAACCCTTCCTCGGCCGCCTGATCGTCCCTGCCGAGGAGAACCAACCAGGTAAAGAGGCTGTGCTGGTGCTCGGATATTCCTACTGGCAGAAGCGCTTCGGCGGCAATCCCAACGTCATTGGCAAGCAGGTGCGCTTGAACGGCAAGCCGGCAGTGATCATCGGCGTCGTGCCCAAACAGTTCCGGGGCACCATGTCACTGGCCGAGATGGATGGCTACATCCCAATGTCGAACGGCGCGCTGCTGGAGTCCGCTGGCAGCGACCTGATGCAAGACCGGGAATCGCGGGTTTTGCGGGTGATGGCCCGGCTGCACCACGGCGTCACGTATCCCGAGGCGCAAAGCGCGATGGACGTGATCGCCGGCCGCCTGGCAAAGGAGTACCCGGCCAGCGACAAAAACATCACGATGCGGGTTTACCGCGAGCAACTGGCGAGGCCGCAGCCGCTGGGAAACAACGTGGTGGCCGTGATCGCGGGCTTTTTCCTGGTCCTGGCGGGAATGGTGCTGCTGCTGGCGTGCATGAATGTCGCGAACGTTCTGCTGGCCCGGGCGACTGTGCGCCGCCGCGAGATGGGTCTGCGGGCCGCATTGGGGGCCAGCCGCGGCCGGCTGATTCGCCAGATGCTGACCGAGACTGTCCTGTTGGGGCTGCTCGGTGGCGCGGCTGGCGTCCTGCTGGGCAATTGGTTCAACCCCGGCGACGTTTCACGATTAGTCAGTACCAGCCTGCCGGTTCACCTGGATTTGAGCTTCGACTGGCGCGTCTTCGCGTATGCTTTTGGCGCGGCTTTGTTCAGTGGCATCCTGGTCGGGCTGTGGCCGGCGTGGAGGGCTTCGCGCGCCGATATCAACAGTCTGCTGCAGGAAGGCGGGCGTGGGGATACCGCAGGCATAGGACGTCACTGGATGCGCAACGCGCTTGTGGTCGCACAGGTAGCCGGCTCGTTGGTTCTACTGGTGGTCGCCGGGCTGCTGGTGCGCAGTCTGCAGCATGCCGGCAGCATTCATCTGGGATTCGACCCTGCTCATGTGTTGAACGTCAACGTGGACCCGCACGAGATCGGCTATGACGAAAAACAGCAGCGTGAATTCTACCGCCGGCTGGAAGCCCGCGTGCGCGAGATCCCCGGCGTCGAGTCCGTCAGCCTGGCTTATGGAACGCCGATGGGGACGATCACCAACGTCAACGCGGGCGCGGTTACGATCGAAGGGCATTCGCTCTTGGCCGGCCAGCAGCCTCCCACGGTCTTCTTCAATAACGTCGACTCGGGATATTTCGAGACCATGCGCATTCCACTCCTGCGGGGGCGCTCGTTCAGCGACTCGGACAACCAGACCGCGCCGCGTGTCGCCATCGTGAACCAGGCGATGGCGGAAGAGTTCTGGCCGCACGAGGATCCCATGGGAAAGCAGCTCACTTTAAAGCCGCTCGCGGCTCCCGCGCAAACCATGCAAGTGGTGGGCGTCGCGGGGAACGGCAAGTACGCGGCCCTCTTTGAAGACCAAACCGCGTTCCTGTACGTTCCGATGGCGCAAAACTTCGTTTCCGGTGAGACTCTGCAGGTGCGCTCGTCGGTGACTCCGGAGTCGCTGATGGCGCCCGTACGGAACGTGATTCGCGGACTGGCGCCCGACCTGCCGATCATCGATACGTCGACAATGGGGGAGTTGGTCGACGGCGCGAATGGCTTGCAGATCTTCCGGATTGGAGCTTATTTCGCGGCCGCCATCGGAGGCCTGGGATTGTTCATGGCCGTCCTCGGCGTCTATGGCGTGGTGTCGTTCGCCGCAGTCCAGCGCACGCGCGAGATCGGAGTACGCATGGCTCTGGGCGGAACAGAGGGTGATGTCCTGCGCCTGGTTCTTCGGCAAGGCGTGACCATGGTGCTGGCCGGCCTGGGAATAGGCGTGCTGGCCGCCCTAGCGTTGACTCGCGTAATGACGCGCTTCCTGTTCGGCGTCAGCCCGAGCGATCCGCTCACGTACGTCATCGTCGCGGCGGTCCTTTCGGCGATCGCGCTCGCGGCCTGCTGGCTTCCCGCGCGCCGCGCCACGCGCGTCGACCCGAGCATCGCGCTCCGATACGAATAAGCCAGCAACCGCCAAACTCCTTGTGTTAGCCTCGTGAGTTACCCACCGCACCCGCGCGGTTTCGCTCCAACATTGGAATCATGAGGGAGGATGAATGAGGCGTGCGTTTCTAGCCATGGCAATTGTCGCTGCGCTCGCGGCACGCGCCGGCGCGCAGACTAGCGACCAGGACACCAAGCAGCTCATCCAGACGCTGATGAATCGCATCAACAGCCTGGAGCAGCGCGTCGCGGACTTGGAGAAGGAGAACGCGGCGGCACATCTGGCGCCCGCGCAACCGGCTCCGCAGACTCAGGCAGCCGCGCAGCCAGCGCCGCAAAATGCCCACACGCCCGCTGCGCGGCCCAGCCCGGCGGAAACGATCGCCGCCGTGCATCAAGCGCACGAACAGGCGCCGCCAATCGAAACGACGGCGCCATCGGCGGGTCCTGCAATGCACATCGCCGGATTCGGAAGCATGGCCTTCTCCGGCACCGATCTGCACGGCCCCAACGGCGGCTTTCAGCCTCTCACGCTGCTGGGACCGCATAGCGGGTTTGAGGAAGGCCAGTTCGTCCTGCAATTCAGCTCGGCTTTGTCTTCGAAAGTCAGCGTGTTTAGCGAGCTAAGCCTGACTGCCCGCTCGGATGCCGGCACGGGCACGCCCGGGGCGCCAGGTTTCAATCCGGAAGTGGAGCGCATCATCATCCGCTACGACTGGAACGACTTTTTCAAGGTCTCTTTCGGACGCTATCACACGCCAATCAACTATTGGAACACCGCGTATCATCACGGAACCTGGCTGCAGACTACCATCGACCGCCCCGAGATGACGCAATTCGGCGGCAGCTTCATTCCAGTTCACTTCGTCGGCATGCTGGTGGAAGGCGCGGTTCCGGCCAATGGGTTGAACTTGAATTACGACTTCGGAATGGGCAACGGCCGCGGCCAGGTGCTAAGCCGCGCCGGAGACGCGGGCGACATCAACAACAACCGGGCCTGGCTGGTGAACGCCTTCATCCGGCCGGATCAGCTCTACGGATTGCAGTTGGGCGGCTCGGTCTACCGCGACGATTTGAACCCCCTGAACGGCATGCGGGCAAAGGAATGGATCGAGTCCGCGCACCTGGTCTGGACTAAGGAGACGCCGGAGTTCATCTCCGAGTTCGCCAACGTGCACCACCAACCGGTGGATGGTCCGGCGTCGAACAGCCAGGCGTTCTATGCCCAGCTCGCTTACCGGCTGCCGTGGGCCCAGAAGCTGTGGAAGCCTTACTACCGCTTTGAGTACATTCACGTGCCGCATTCCGACACGTTGTTTCGCGTCGTGGTGCCCAGCTTCGAAGCATCGACGGTGGGCGTTCGCTACGACATCACGAGTTATGCCGCGTTCAAGTTGGAATATCGGCACTACAACCCACGCGGACTGGCGCCGATCAACGGCGCGTTCATCGCGACAGACTTCACATTCTAGGTGCGCCACATGCCCATTCTCTTAACTCGCTGGCTGCGGCGCATCGTGCTGGCAGCCATTTTGTGCCTCAGCGCTTTTGGAAACTTCGCGGGCCCGCCGGCCGACGACGTCGCCATCGTCGTGCCCCAGGACGTCCCCCTCAGCAACGTGTCTTTCGCCGAGCTGCGTCGTCTGATGCTGGGCGAAAAGCAGTATTGGACGTCCAACCTACATGTCACCCTGCTGGCGCGCGCGCCTGGGTCGGCGGAGCGGGATATCGTGTTGCGGACGGTGTATCAAATGTCGGAAGCGCAGTTCCGCCAGTATTGGATCGCCAAGGTGTTCCGGGCGGAAGTGCAGAGCGGCCCGCGGGTGGTCTATTCCAGCGAAATGGCGGCCGAAGTGGCCGAATCCACGCCGGGTGCGCTTGCTTATATGGACGCCGCCCAGGTGCCTAAGGGGCTGAAAATACTCAAGATTAACGGACTGCTTCCGGGGCAAAAGGGCTATCCGCTGCGCTGAAGCTAAGGCTCACATCACGGGTGCCGGCAGAAAGACCTCGCGGTGCCGGCCCTGCTGTCGCACCGTGACTCTGGCGCCGGCGCACAGAGGGTCAGCAACAAGGATGGGGTGGATGGTCTGAAACAAAGCCTCCGCGTCATCGCCATAGAACAGCAGCGTTGTAGCTTCCGGAATAATCACGCGCCCTGCTGGATACCCGCTGTCCTGTTCGTCCAACGCTTCCGCGATCCGGCGCTCCAGCCCATCGCAGCGAGTTGCGCCAGCCGCTCTCTTGCGCATGCCGAACTCGAGTTCGACCAGGACCGCCCCCTTGTCCAACCGCTCCGGCTCGCAAACCGTGCCGCCCCGTGAGATACCGGCCATCGTCGCGCGTACTGTGTCCAGGTGGCCGCGAGCCGCTGCTGCTTCCTCTTGCCGGCCCAGCCGCTCAAGCGCGGCGGCTTCGTTTTCGAGTTCTTCGGAAAGCGTCTCGAGATTTGGACTCGGCTGTTTTTGATGTGCCGCAGCCGATTTGCGAAACCATTCCACCGATTCGGCATCGCGACCCCAATCGCGGTAGATCAGCCCCCGGGTTCCCAGAGCACACGCAAATGAATGTCCCCCAATTGGCTCCAACAGGCTGTGAGCGCGTTCGACGGTGTGAATCGCATCGTCAAAGCGGCCCATGCGCCGCTGGACGTTGGCGATATTATTGAGCAGCGTACCCATCCGCTCGGGAGGAGTGCCCGACACCCTTTCACGGACGTGCAGCGCCTTCTCATAGTAGGCGAGAGACTCTGCAAAACGGCCCTGTTCAGAACACAGAACGCCCAGGTTCACCCAGGCCGGCGCGGCTGATTCCAGTTGGCCTCTGGACTCGTGGTACTCCGCCGCTTCCTGGTAGCAGCGTTCTGCCTCCGCCGGCGAGCTTTTGCGCAGAGCATTCCCCAAGGCGATCAGCGCCGCTGCCAGCCGGGGATCTCCGGCAAGCTCCCGGAAGCTCCGCACCGCAGCCCGCAGCGGGACGGCGGCATGGTCGCGCAATCCTACCGTCGAGTAACACTTTCCCGCACGGAACAGCACATCGGCAGCGGCGGACGGACCGTTCAGAAAGTCCAATGGGCCTTGGAGCGCTGCTTCGAAATATGGAATTGCACGGCGGTGCTCGCCGAGTTCGGAAAGAGCATCGGCCATCAACACGGAATGGAGCCGCGCCCAAGGTTCCGGCAAATGCGCGCTTTCGCCGGCGGACGCCAAGAATTTCTCCGCCTGTTCGCGCAGTTGCCTCGCCAGTTCCGGGCGTTTTTCGCGAGTGCGGAGTCGGCTGAGGTCATAGAGCGCCAATGCACGCAGCTCCGGGGCCTGTTCCTCCGGCAGTTCGTTGGTGGCCAGCAGCGCGGCGGCGAGCGCCAAGTTGGCGCTCTCATGATTGCCTCGCTCCAGGTAGTTCAAGCCAAAAGTGATCAGGTGCAGGCACTTTTCGAGCGGATTGCCAGTGGCGCAGTTCATACGATCCTATCGGCCGCTACGCGAGGCTCCTGTAACCCTTACACGGCCTATCGCTTTCCTATGGATTGAACCAGACGGCTTAACACGATATCCTGCAGGTGTCCTCCTGCAAATGATCGGAAAGACGATCTCCCACTACCGCATTGTCGCCCCTCTCGGCAAGGGCGGCATGGGCGTCGTCTATCGGGCCGAGGATACGCGGCTGGGGCGCATGGTGGCGCTCAAGTTTATCCCGCAGGAGATGGTGAACGATCGCACGGCGCTCGAGCGCTTTCAGCGTGAAGCCCGCGCGGTCTCGGCGCTCAATCATCCCAACATCTGTACGCTGCACGATATCGGCGAGTCCGAAGGCCAGCCTTTCATCGTGATGGAGTGCCTGGAGGGGCGGACACTGAAGGAGCGCATCGCCGCCAAGCCACTTGGAATCGACGAAATTGTCGACCTGGCCATCCAGATGGTGGACGCGCTGGACGCCGCGCACGCTCAAGGAATCGTGCATCGCGATATTAAGCCCGCGAACATCTTTGTAACGACGCGCGGTCATATCAAGGTGATGGACTTCGGCCTGGCCAAAGTAGGCGTCGCGCAAAGCGCCAAGAGCGGCTCGACCGCAGTCACGGCGGCGTTCGATGACATGATCACCAGCCCCGGCTCGACGCTGGGCACGGTGGCCTACATGTCGCCCGAGCAGGCACGCGGCGAGGACCTGGACGCGCGCTCGGACCTGTTCTCCTTCGGCGTGGTGCTGTACGAGATGGTGGCCGGCGTGTCGCCATTTCAGGGCAATACCAGCGCGCTGACCTTCGTTGCCATCCTGCACAACACGCCCATTCCACCTTCGCGGGTTCGTCCCGACGTGCCGCAGGAGCTGGAGCGCATCATTTTCAAGGCGCTCGAGAAGAACGCCGACCTGCGCTATCAAACGGCTTCCGACATCCGCGCCGACCTGAAGCGGCTGCGCCGCGATGCCGATTCCAGCCGCGCGTCGGTGTCGGCCGCGCCGGGGAGCGCGCCATCGGTCACCAGCTACGCAGCCGTGCCGATATCTCTTCCCAGCGCCACAGGTGCGGCTCAGGCAATGCCCGTGAGCCAGCCGGTCAGCCATCCGTCCGGCAGCTCGCCTTCCAGTGCCGAGTACCTGGTCCAGGGGATCAAGCGCCACAGCCGCGCCCTTATTTTGGTGCTCGCGATTTTCGTACTGGGGGGAATCGGGGGTCTGTATTGGATGTTGCGGCCGAAGCCGCTGGACTCGCTGGCCGTGCTGCCGTTCACCAACATGGGCGGAGATCCCAACGCCGAGTATCTCAGCGACGGCATCACCGAAAGCATCATCAACAATCTTTCGCAGGTCCCCAAGCTGTCGGTTCGCTCTTTTAGCTCGGTTCTGCATTACAAAGGTAAGGACACTGATCCGCAGCAGGTGGGGCGGGCGCTGAAGGTGCAGGCGGTGCTGACGGGCCGCCTGGAGCACCACGGCGACCAGCTGTTTATCGACGCGGAATTGATCGACGTCCGGAATAACAACCAGATCTGGGGCAGCCAATACAATCCGATGATGGCGGACATGGTAGCCATTCAGGAAGAGATCTCGAAGGAAATTTCCGAGAAACTGCGCCTTCAGCTCAGCGGTGCAGAGATGCACCGCATGATGACTGCGCGCAACACCACCGACGCCGAGGCGTACCAGCTATACCTGCAGGGCCGCTATCAGTGGAACAAGCGTACGCTAGACGGACTGCAGCAGAGCCTGGATCTGTTCCAGCAGGCCATCCAGCACGATCCCCGCTATGCGCTCGCCTATGCCGGACAAGCCGACGCGTATGCGCTGCTGGCCGACTCCAACGTCCTGCCGGCGCGCGAAGTGCTTCCCAAGCTCAAGGCTGCCGCGAACAAGGCGTTGGAGCTGGACAATTCTCTCGCAGAGGCGCATACGTCACTGGCCTGGGCTGAGTTCCACGACTGGGACTGGATCGGCGCGGAAAAGGAGTTCAAGCGCGCCATCGAGCTGAATTCGAGCTACGCCAGCGCGCACTCCTGGTATGGCGAATATCTGATGGTGCTCGGGCGGTTCGATCCAGCGCTCAGCGAACTGAATCGAGCCTATGAACTGAGCCCGCTCGAGCCGGTCACCAATCTGGCATTGGGCTATCGGTTCTATTACGCGCGTCAATATCCGCAGGCCATCGACCAATTACAGAAGACGCTGGCCATGGATGCGAGGTTCGTTCCCGCACACGTATATCTGGGGCGGGCGTACGAGCAGAACGGATCGCGCGCCGAGGCGCTGGCCGAATTCCAAAAGGCGCTGGATCTATCCGAAGGCGACACCAACGAACTGGCGGCGCTGGGGCATTACTATGCCGCGGAGCACCAGGAAGCTCAGGCCCGCAAGATTCTCGACCAATTGAAGGAACGTTCGCAACAGACTTACGTACAGCCGGCATCCATCGCGCTGATCTACATGGCGCTGGACGACAAAAATCAGGCGTTTGAGTGGCTGCAGCGCGCGTATGAAGACCGGTCCGGCTGGCTCCTGTATTTGAAAGTCGATCCATGGGCCGATTCGGTACGGAACGACGCGCGGTACACGGACCTGGTGCGGCGGGTGTTTCCGGCTTCGAACTGACGGACGCTACTTGCGCGCCGAATCGATTTGCACCAGTTCGTCGGCGTTCGCGCTCTTGCGCGGCGGAGTCAGTAGAGTCCGCGGGAGCTTCGAGAAGTAAACCAGACGCTCCACCCAGGGCAGCAGTCTTCGAACGGTGCGACCGTGCAGGATGAGGCTGCCGGCTACCAACGCCGTGTGCGGGATCGTGGTGCAGCAGCGCGCACAGACATCAATCTCTCCCGCGCGTCCCGCGGCGTGCAGTTCGCGCATGCGCTGCATTTCTTCGGAATTGAAGATCGCCGCCAGCGGCTCGGCGCCGATGTTTCCCACCGGGCGGCCGTCCATCATGTAGCTCTGACAGCAGGGATACACGTCGCCGTTGTGCTTCACGTACATCGGCCCGCGCCAGAGATAGTGGCAGGGATGTTTCCAATCCTGCGGCGCGTGCCCGGCCTCGGGCTGCAGTTCGTTGGTTTCGTCTTCCTTGATGCGTACCTGGTCGACGCCCGGCACCTTGCTCCAATAGCGGATGAAATCGTCCACTTCGCCGGCGTTCCGCTCCATACGGACCATCTGGACCACCACCTGTACCTTGGCGCGACGCTCGTGCTTCATGCGGGCGAACCGCACGAAGTTGTCGCGGACCTTTTCGAATTTCGCGCCCTTGCGGTAGTATTCGTAGGATTCTTTGGTCGCGCCGTCGAAGCTGAGCGTGATGTGTTCGAGCGGCGCGTCCAGAATCTGCGCGCAGGTTTTCTCGTCGAGCAGAGTGCCGTTGGTGGAGAGCAATGTGGAGATGTGGTGGCGTTCACAATACTCGATGCGATCGAAAATCTTGCGGTCCATGAACGGCTCGCCCAGGCCGATCAGCATCATGTGCTCGGCGCTGGCGCCTGACTCCTGGACCAGCCGGGTGAAGATCTCCTCCGGCATGTCTTCCTTGGGCTGCTTGTGGGTTTCGCGCGGGCACATGGGACAATAGAGGTTGCACTTGGCCGTCGTCTCGACGATATACTCCACCGGCAATGCGTTCAGCTTCGGCTTGCGCCGCAGGTAGCCCCACAGAAGTTTTGCCCGGTTCCAGGCGCGCATGGCGATCACCTTCATTATGGAGAATGTGGAAGACCGCGTCCAACGGCTGAACAGCGCGCCGTTTCGGGCGGACGCCCGGTATGTGCTCTATTGGGCGCAGGTGAACCGCCGGGTTTCGTTCAATCATGGGCTGGCTTACGCCGTCGGGATGGCGAATCAGGCCGGTCTTCCGGTGCTGTTCTATGAAGGACTCACGTTCGATTACCCCTATGCGAGCGAACGTTTTCACACCTTCATCCAGCAAGGTGTTCCCGATACACAGGCAGAGCTGCGGAGGCTTGGCGTGGGCTACGTTTTCCACCAGCGGCATCGTCGTGAGGATCGCAATGACATCTTGTATCGGATGGCGAAGGGCGCGGCGGCGATCGTCACCGACGATTATCCGCTGTTCCCCGCGAAGCGGTATAACGCCAGCGCGCCGGCCAAGCTCGACATCCCTTACTACGCCGTTGATTCAAGCTGCATTGTTCCAATGTCGTGTTTCGAGAAACGTGAATACGCCGCCTACACGATACGCCCGAAGATCAAGCGGCTGCTGCCCGCTTATCTGAAGCCTGTTCCGCCGATCCGCGTCCAAAACAAGTTTCGCGGGTCGATTCCGCATTTTCCGGCGGGCAGCGCCGGCGTCGATCCATCCATCCGCCCTTCGCCGGTCTATCGGGGTGGGGCCCGGGCGGCGCATCGGCGCCTCCAGCACTTTCTCAAACATAACCTGCACCGTTATGCGAACCTCAGCGGCCAGCCTGCGGAGAATGCTACTTCGGGACTCAGTCCGTATCTTCACTTTGGACACATTTCATCGCTCGAAATCGCTCTGACGGTGGAAGAATACGCACGCGAGCACAAGCTCATCGCCGACGATTTTCTAGAAGAGCTGATCGTCCGGCGCGAACTGGCCTTCAACTTTGCGCGTTTCGCTGAAGATCCGGAGTCGCTGGAGAGCCTCCCGAATTGGGCGCGGGCGACGCTCGCCAAACATGCCCGGGACAAACGCAACCCCGTGTACACGCGCGAACAGTTCGAGCGCGCGCTCACGCACGATCCGCTGTGGAACGCCGCGCAAAAGGAATTGCTCATTACCGGCAAGATTCACGGCTACTACCGCATGTATTGGGGCAAGAAGATCCTGGAATGGTCCGCGACTCCTGAAGCAGCGCTCGCCACTGCGATCTACTTAAACGACCGCTACGCACTGGACGGCCGCGATCCCAATTCGTACACCAACATCCTCTGGTGCTTCGGCCTGCATGACCGGCCATGGGTGGAGCGGCCCATTTTCGGCCAGGTGCGCTACATGTCTTACGAAGGGATGCGGCGCAAGACCGACGTCGACGCCTATATCCGCGGCATAGAATGTCTAGAGTGAACGTCGCGGTCACCGGCGCAAGCGGATTTATCGGCGGTTTGCTCACGCGAAAGCTGCTGGAAACAGGACACGCCGTTCATGTTCTTGGCCGGCGGCTGGGCGCGGGCCTGCCGGCGGAAGTTCAGTTCTCCGAGTGGCGTTCGATGGACGTCGAGCCGCCCGCCGGGAGTCTGGCCTCAGCCGATGCCGTCGTTCATCTGGCCGGCGAGCCAGTGGCGCAGCGGTGGACTGCGGAAGCCCGGCGGCGTATCCGCGACAGCCGTGTCAACGGTACCCGGAACCTGCTGCAGGCGCTTTCGAAACTTGCGCCGCGGCCCGGCGTGTTGGTGAGTGCGTCGGCCATCGGATATTACGGCCCGCACGGCGATGAAATTCTGACGGAAAACGCTCCTCCGGGCAGCGATTTTCTGGCGAATCTTTCTGTGGAATGGGAGCAGGCCGCGCTCGCCGCCGAGGCGCTGGGAATCCGCGTCGTGCTGCCGCGCATTGGCGTAGTGCTGGGCAAGGGCGGTGCGCTGGCGCGGATGCTTCCGCCGTTCCGCTTCGGGCTGGGCGGGCGCCTGGGATCGGGCAAACAATGGATGTCGTGGATCCATGTTCAGGACCTGATCAACCTGATTGTGTTCGCGCTGACGAGTGACGCCGTTCGCGGACCAGTGAACGCCACAGCGCCGCATCCAGTCACCAACGCCGAGTTCACCCAGGCACTCGCCGCCACGCTGCACCGGCCGGCGATCTTCTTTGTGCCGGCCGTTGCGCTGCAGTTCGCGCTCGGCGAAATGGCGACCATGGTGTTGGGTGGTCAACGGGTAATCCCAGGCGCCGCTGAGACGGCAGGCTTTCGATTCCAATACCCGGATTTAGCGCCCGCCCTGGCCGACCTGCTGGCCGGCAAAACCTGAGGGACAATAGAAATATATATGCGTTACCTGCTGGTTTTGGTGGCTGCTCTCGGGTTAACCGCCGCGACTGAGATGGCGCTGACGGTCGACAACCTGGTGAAGTTCATCCGCTCGTCCATCGATCTGAAGCAGCCCGACCGGCAAGTGGCCGAATACCTGCGCCACGTGAAGATGCTGGAGAAGCTGGACGACCGGACCGTGGAAGAGCTGCAAGGCATGGGCGCTGGGCCAAAGACCGTCGCCGCTTTGCGCGATTTGAGCGATGCTTCCGCCAGTTTGCCCGTGGCGCCGCCACCTGCGCCGAAACCCGTGATCGTCCCGATTCCGCCGCCCGACTCGATCGAACAAGCCAAGATTCTGAATGAAACGCGCGATTACGTGATGAACTACACGAAAAACCTGCCGAACTTCATCTGCGTCCAGGTGACGCGGCGCGACGTCGACCCGTCGAGCTCCGGCAACAACTGGTATCACGTCGACACCATCACTTCGCGCCTCAGCTACAACGGCCAGCAGGAAAACTACGAGGTTATCCTGAAAAACAACCAGCCGGTGACCAACGTGAAAATGGAGCAGCTCGGGGGCACGGTGTCCGCTGGTGAATTCGGCAGCATGATGAAGGAGATATTCGACCCCGGCAGCCAGGCGCGCTTCGGCTGGGAGCGCTGGGCAACGCTGCGCGGCCGGCGAACGTACGTCTTTTCGTATGACATCGCGCAGGCGAACTCGAAATTCCACGTGCTGGCCGATAACAAAGACGAAATCATCCCGGCCTACCGCGGCTTGATTTACATCGACAAGGATACCAACATGGTGACCAAGATCACCCTGAATCCTTACGATATGCCGGCCGATTTTCCAGTGCGCGAGGCGCATGAATCGCTGGACTACGATTTTCAGAAGATCGGCGACGCGGACTACATGCTGCCGTTGAAAGCGGAGCTGACGCTGCGGGCGAAGTACCTCACCAAGAACGATATCGAGTTCCGGCTGTATCGCAAGTTCGGCACTGAGACCACGATCAAGTTCGATACTCCGGATCCGCTTCCGGAGGACCAGACGAAAGAGAAACCCGCCGAACCGACGCCTCAAAAGTAGCGAGCGCCTGCTGAACGTTCATGGCATCCGGCCGGATGACGGCGCTGGCGCGGGTGCTGCCGGTTGGACGCCACCGTTGGAACATCCGCTCGGAGGCAGCGCCGGCGAAAATACTTACCAGCGGAACTCCGCAAGCCGCGGCAGCGTGGCCGCCGGCCGAGTCGTATCCCACATAGAGCCGGCTGCGCTGGATGTGCGCTGCAAATCCGGCGAAGGATCCATCCCACATTTCAATGCCGCTGCCGGCATTCGCAACGGCGCGCTCGACGCGCTCGGCTTCTTCGCCCCCGGCGCCTTTGTCGACCAGGACCGGCCGAGGCAATCGCCGCAACACTTCGGCCTCGAAGGGATCGGGCAGGCGCTTCGCAGGATTTTCGCCGACGCCGAAGCTCACTGTAGCTGCGAACGGCGCGGCTTCGAGCCCGGTGGCAATGTAAGGCTCGGCATTCGGAGCCCCGAACGTTTCCTTGCACCAGCGGCCCGCGAGCACAGGCAGCGGTTCGTCAGCGTCGCCGCCATAGGAGCGGCTCTCGAAGAAGTAGTAGTCTTCTTCCGGACAGATGGGCAGCAGGCCAAGTTGCGTGAGACGCGAATCTGGATCGATAACGATGCTGGCCGGCCGGCTGACCGCCTCGCGCAGTTGCGGCCAGATCGAGAGCCGGTCATCAATCGTGCCGGCGCGTCCGTAAGCGATCGGCAAGTGCCGCAAGCGGGCATCGGCCGCAAACAGCTCCCAGCTCTTCTTCGGACCGGTGAACCAGATCGCAGCATTTGGAAAACGCTGCTTCGCGGCATCGAGAAGAACGCTGGTGACGGCGATGTCGGCGCCCAGGGTGACGCGCGAAAGCACAAAGACGTTCTCGACGGCGGAGGGCTTCCGGTCGCAGATGCGTGGCTTGCGCACACGCTCGTAGCGGGCGGTCAGGTGATCGGCGTGGATGCCGGGAATCTTTCGCGCGACGACTTCGGCAAACAGGTCCGCATAGACGGCACATAGGCGCGGCTCGAAGAGATCGGCCAGGCGCTCCACCACTACGCGGAAGAGTTCGCGATCGCCTCCGGCCGCCAACAGGTCGTCGAGCAAATGCTCGGGCCACGGCCGCGCGGCCATGCAGTGTTCGAGCAGTTCCTGTGCCAGCCGCTCAGTGGAGATACTTTCCAACCAGCAGCTCCAGCTTGGCGCGAGTGGCGGGCGGCACTACCTTGGGGTCGGTAATGAGCGCGTGCGCCAGCGCCGATCCGCACTTGCATTCGCGCGCCGAAGGCATGCTCGCGACGGCTTCAGCCACTACCCGGCAGGCATGTTCGGCGTTCTTCGTGAGGTTTGCGAGGATATCCGTAACGGTGACGGCAGCGTGCTCTTCGTGCCAGCAGTCGTAGTCGGTCACCATGGCGATGGTGACGTAGCAGATCTCAGCTTCGCGGGCGAGTTTGGCCTCCTGAAGATTGGTCATGCCGATCACGTCCATGCCCCAAGTGCGATACACGTTCGACTCGGCTTTGGTGGAAAATGCCGGGCCTTCCATACAAAGATACGTTCCGCCTTGCGCGACATCGACGCCGGCGCTGACACAGGCCTGGTGCACGACGCGCGAAAGCTGCGGGCAAACCGGATCGGCGAAGCTGATGTGGGCGACGAGCCCTTCGCCGAAGAAGGTCGATACGCGGCCGCGCGTGCGGTCGAAGAACTGATCGGGGATGACGAATTTCAGCGGCGGGTGTTCCTCCTTGAGTGAGCCGACGGCGCTGAGCGAGAGAATGCGTTCGACGCCCAGCGACTTGAAGCCGTAGATGTTGGCGCGGAAATTCAGCTCGGAAGGCGAGATGCGATGGCCGCGGCCGTGGCGCGCCAGAAAGGCAACCTCCCTGCCTGCCAACTGGCCGACGACATAGGCATCCGAAGGATCTCCCCAAGGCGTGGCGACTTCCACTTCTTTCTGCGCGGTGAAGCCCGGCATCGAATAGAGGCCGCTCCCGCCGATGATTCCAATGGTTGGTTTCATTCCTGTATGAGTTCCAGCAACACGCCGCCGGTAGACGATGGATGGACGAAGACGTAGAGATGCCCGCCCGCGCCGGCCCGAGGCTCGTTCAGCAAGCGCGCGCCAGACGACTGAAGGCGCGCGACGGTGGCCGCTAGATCCGGCACCTTGAGCGCAACGTGATGCAGGCCTTCGCCGCGCTTTTCGATGAATTTGGCGATGACCGAGTCGGAGCCCGTGGCTTCCAGCAGCTCGATGCGCGGGCCGCCGGCGGGTAGCATAGCGACGTTGACCTTCTCCTCCTCCACTGTCTCGCGCGGCGGGGCACTAAAGCCGAGCTGCTTCTCGTAGAAGTCGAGCGCGGCGTCGATGGACCGCACGGCAATGCCCAGGTGATCAATCTTGAAAGTGTTGGATCCAGCCATCGATGATTGTGTACGGGTCGCACCGCCGCGCCGCCACTTCTTCGGCCGCGGCGTGAAAGTTCAAATCCACGAACTGAGCGAGCAGACGGTCGCGCAGCATCTCGCGCAGCCGCTGTTCCCAATTGGCGACGGCGCGTTCTTTGGCTCCGCCCCGCTGCAAGAATGATCGTACGGCGGCGAGTGTCTCCGCAATGCCCTGCCCTTCCGTGGCGATACTGCGGATAATCGGCGGAACCCAGCCATCAGCCCGAACGGATAGACTTTGCAAACTCAGGATCTCGCGCTCCAAGCGGTCGGCGCCGGGCTGGTCAGCCTTGTTGATGACGAAGACGTCGGCGATCTCCATGATACCGGCTTTGATGGCTTGCACGTCGTCACCCATGCCGGGGACCAGGACCAGGATGGTGACGTCGGCCAGACGGGCGACCTCGACTTCGTCCTGGCCGACGCCTACGGTTTCGACGAGCACCACTTCTTTGCCCGCGGCGTCCAGCAACAGCGCCATGTCCGTGGTTGCGGCGGCAAGTCCGCCGAGGTGGCCCCGCGTGGCCATGGAGCGGATGAACACGCCTTCGTCGGCATGATGGCTCAGCATGCGGATGCGGTCGCCCAGGATTGCGCCGCCGGTGAACGGGCTGGTGGGATCGACCGCGAGGACGCCGACAGGTTTGCCTTCGCGCCGCAGTTCATGAACCAGGCGATCGGTCAGGGTGCTCTTGCCGACGCCAGGCGAACCGGTGACGCCGATGACTGTGGCGCGGCCAGTGTGCGGAAACAGCTCCTTGAGCAAGGCTTCGGCGGCGGCGCTGCGGTTTTCAATGGCGGTGGCGGCGCGGGCCAAGGCACGGAGATCGCCGGCCAGAATTTTTTGGGACCAGTCCGTCATTCGGATTTGAGGAGCTGGCGTGCGATCACCAGGCGCTGGATTTCGCTGGTGCCTTCTCCGATGGTGCAGAGCTTCACGTCGCGGTAAAACTTCTCGACTGGGTAATCCTTGATGAAGCCGTTGCCACCATGGATTTGCACCGCCTCATTGGCGACGCGCACCGCAGTCTCGGAGGCGAACAGCTTGGCCATGGAAGATTCCTTGGTGACGCGCTGGCCATGGTCCTTCATCCAACCGGCACGATACGTGAGCAGGCGCGCGGCGTCGATTTCGGTTGCCATGTCGGCCAGCTTTTGCTGGATGGCTTGAAACTCCGAGATCGGCCGTCCGAACTGCTTGCGCTGTTTCGAATACTTCAAAGCCGCTTCATATGCGCCTTGCGCGGTGCCGACGGAAAGCGCGGCGATGGAGATGCGTCCGCCGTCCAGAATGCGAAGACTGTCGACGAATCCTTCGCCCGTCTTGCCGAGAAGCTGCGATTCCGGCACCCGGCAATCCGTGAATATGACCTCGCCGGTGGCGCTTGCGCGCATGCCCATCTTATTTTCCTGCTTGCCGAACTGAAAGCCGGGCACGCCTTTTTCGAGGATGAACGCAGAAACGCCGTGGTGTGAAGCGGCGCGGTCGGTGACCGCCATGGCGACGCAAACGTCTGCATAGCGCGCGTTGGTGGTGAATATTTTGGTCCCGTTCAGCACCCAGCAGGAGCCGTCCTTGACGGCTTTGGTGCGCATCCCACCGGCATCCGAGCCCGACTCTGATTCGGTGAGCGACCAGCAGCCGATCCATTCGCCGCTGGCCAGCTTGGGAATGTATTTCTTGCGCTGCTCGTCGTTGCCGGCAACGTAGATGTGGTTCGTGCACAGCGAATTATGCGCGGCAACGATGAGGCCGACTGAAGGATCCACGCGCGCGAGTTCCTCCACGATGATGGAGTACTCGATGTAGCCCAGGCCCGCGCCGCCCAGATCCTCGGGGAAAATGGCGCCGAGGAAGCCCAGTCCTCCGGCTTTCTTGATGGCTTCCAGCGGGAAAATCTCGTTCTCGTCCCACTCCAGCACGTGCGGCCGGATCTCCTGTTCGGCGAACTCCCGGATGCTCTTGCGAAGCTGCGTCTGCTCCGGCGTGAATTCAAATTCCATGGAGAAAGCGGGAGGGTGTCCCTGAGTCAATGGTAGCAACGGTCGCTGGTGGCCGGCGACTAGTGATTGGTGACAGTTCGTCTTAGCACCATGGTTGGGAGCATAAAGGACATTTAATCAGCTCGCCGGTCAACTTTTCGTCCAGGTCCGCGTTTGACAGGGTGTGAGCCGCCGCGAGCGGCGAGACAAAAGCGGGACGAGGAGGAGCATATGAAAACGATTCTGGTGACGGCATTTGCGGCATCGCTTCTGGCTGTCGGGGCGTTCGCTCAGAAGAGCGAGGTGGGCCGGCGCGCGGAGCGCCAACAGGACCGCATCGCGCAGGGCGTCAAGTCCGGATCGCTGAAGCCGCGCGAAACCGCGCACCTGGAGAGCAAAGAGGCAGGAATCCATCGCGAGATTCGCGCCGACCGTGCGACTAACGGAGGAAAGCTATCGCCAGCCGAAAGGCGCTCCGTAAACCGGCAGCAGAATCGCGTGAGCCGCCGGATCTACCGCGACAAACACAACTAAACGCGTTTTACCGGAGGAGTGGCGCTCGCGTCCCTGCGATGCGAGCGCCTTCGCTTCCTACCGGCACAACAGGGCTCGATTGAGCATGACCACGTTCCAGGGCCGGATCTCCCAGGAAACGAACACACCCTGCTGCGTGAAGGGATCCGCGGCGATGAGCGCTTCCACCTGCTCGACGCTCTCGGCTTCGTAGACCAACAGACCGCCGCGATCGTCCGTGAAGGGTCCGGAGATGACGAGCTGGTTTTGCTCGATCAGCCCCGTCAGATATTCGCGGTGAGCAGGCCGGGCCTTGGCGATGGTAGCGGCGTCGGAAGTGTATTTGGCAATGGCGGCGTATTTCATCTCGAACCGATTATAAGCGAGTCTTGCAGCACCGCCGCGCCGACGCCGCGCGGCTTGCTACCATAAGCGTTTCGTGATGCCTGATTTGCGATCGGTCACCGCACCGATGTCCGAAGCCGTGACGAACCACATCCGCGTAGAGGTCATGTCCCGCTACGTTCCGGAGCAGTCAAAGCCGCAGGAAGACGTTTGGGTATTCCAATACACGGTGCGCATCACGAATCAGGGCGAGCAGACCGTCCAGCTCATCAGCCGGCATTGGATCATCACCGATGCTTTGGAACACGTGGAAGAGGTCCAAGGCCCGGGAGTCGTCGGAGAGCAGCCCGTACTCGCGCCCGGCGAATCGTTCCAATATTCGTCCTGGTGTCCGTTGAAGACACCGGTGGGCATGATGCACGGCACTTACCAGATGACGGCCGGCGGTGGGGACCAGTTTGACATCGAGATTGCACCGTTCGCGCTCAAAGCGCGCTACACAGTGCACTGATCAGACGATCGTTTCGGTGCGCGGGTCCCAGTGGACGGTGCGTCGCTGGCGGAAGCTTTCCAGCGCCATCGAGCACGCGATGGAAACGCGATAGCCCAGGTCAAACGGGCAATTGGTCTCCTTGCCGGCACGGATCGAATCCACGAAATTCTGCATGTGCGCGGCGGGAAAGCTCATCACTTTGCCGATCAGCTCAACGCCGTCCGGGCGATTCACTTTTTGAGGAATGTAGCGGATGGTCTGGCCGCGGGAGATCGTCCCGTCGGCGCCCAACACGTCTTCGCCGATGCCGGGCTGGCTGTTCCCCAGCCCTGAGTCCCAGCTGATGAGCATCTGCTCGGGCTGCTCGAACACAACGTTCATCGTGTCCGGAAGCTCGCGGCCGTCCTTCCAGAGAAACAGACCGCCGCTCATCGTGGCTGCATGCGGGATCTGGAGCTGCAGAGCCTGATACCAGAAGGCGAGCTGGTGGCACAGATTCTCGTGCACATTGCCTCCCGAATAATCCTCGAAGAAGCGCCAGTTGACGAAGCGGTCGGGATTGAAATCGCGCTGGGGTGCGTCACCCAGGAACGCATTCCAGGCGATACTCTCGGGCGTCATATCCGGATAAACCGGACGCGCCCATTGGGGCTTGCCGTGTGGCGTGTTGCGGTACCACTGCATACGGATAGCGGTGATTTTGCCCACCAGGCCCGATGCCAGGAACGCAAGCGCGTCGCGCATCTGCCCGGAGGAGCAGGACTGATGGCCGATCTGCACGGCGAGCTTGGGAGCGTTACGGCGGGCAGCCCGCATGCGCTTGGCGTGCTCCACCGTGAATGCCATTGTCTTTTCCTGATAGACGTGCTTGCCCGCATCGAGGGAGTGAATGAAGTGCTCGGCATGCAGATGCTGCGGCGTCGCGACGATGACTGCGTCGATGGTTTTGTCTTCCAAGATCCGGCGGTAATCCAGGTACGCAGCAGCGCCGGGGGCCAACCTGCGCGCGTCTTCCAAACGCCGGGTATAGACGTCGGCGAAGGCGGCGAGCTCAACGTTGGGGCAGGCCAAGGCCTGGTGGGCGAGTTCAGCGCCACGCTGGCCCGCGCCAATCACGCCGATGCGCAGCCGGTCGTTTGCGCCGAGGACGCTAGCGGAGGCCAGCGTCGTGGCCAACCCGCTTGCCATAGTGCCGATAAACGTACGGCGTGAATTCATCGGGATCCTTTTCCGCTGGGCTTTCCAACACGTTGCCAGCACGGGGAACTTGATTTATCTTAGCGCTTGGCCGGCGAGCTTTGCATGCACTACATCCTTCCTTGACGGACCTTAGATTGTCGTATATACTCCCCACAACGACGGGACGGAGGGTTCCATGCAAACGCTACGTATCGCGTCCATACTTGCGCTCAGTTGCGCGGCGCTGTTCGCGCAGGCCACGTCGCAGATCCAGGGGACAGTACACGACGAAAGCGGGTCGGCAGTTCCAGGCGCAGAGGTAAGGGCCATTCAAACCGCCACGGGCGTGCAACGCACCGCCACAACCAGCACGGAAGGCGGGTACGTGCTGCCCAACCTGCCGATCGGACCGTATCGCCTCGAAGTGAGCAAAGCTGGCTTCACGACGTTCGTTCAGACCGGCATCACGCTTCAGGTGGCGACGAATCCCACCATCGATGTGCAACTGAAAGTCGGGGCCGTCACCGAGCAAGTTCAGGTAGCTGCCAACGCGGCTCTGGTGGACACGGAAGCCACCAGCGTCGGCTCGGTGATTGAAAACCAGCGCATCGTCGAACTGCCCCTCAACGGCCGCAATCCGGTGGAACTGATCCAACTCGCCGGCGCCGCGGTGCCCGGCGGAAGAAACGGGACGGCCGGCTACCCGGGCGGGTTGAATATCTCCATCGCGGGCGGCATGCTTTCCGGCGTCACATACTCGCTGGACGGTACGCTCTACAACAACCCATTCGACGCAATGAATCTGCCGTTCCCGTTCCCCGATGCATTGCAGGAATTCAAAGTCGAAACCAATTCACTGACTGCGCAGAATGGGATGCATGCGGCCGGTGCGGTCAGCGCGGTGGTCAAGTCGGGCACGAACCAGTATCACGGCGATTTGTTCGAGTTTCTGCGCAACGGCGACATGAACGCGCGCAACTTCTTCGCACCGCGCCGTGACACTTTGAAACGCAATCAGTACGGCGGAACGCTGGGTGGGCCGGTTCTGAAGAACAAGCTGTTCTTCTTCGTCGGCTACCAGGGGACGCGCACGCGATCGGACCCGGCTAATCTGACCGGATTCGTTCCTACCGCCAGCATGCTACAGGGCAATTTCAGCGGCTGCGGCTTTCCCCAACTCAAAGACCCCAGCACTGGCGCCCCGTTCCCGGGCAACCAGATTCCGGCCAGCATGTTCAGCGCGCAATCGTTGGCCATTGTCAAACAGTTGCCTACCAGCACAGACCCCTGCGGCAAGGTGCCTTACGGGCCGGTCACCAAAACCAACGAGTACCAGGTGCTCGGCCGCGTGGACTACCAGATTAGCGAGCGCCAGACGCTTTTCGGCCGTTACATGGCCAGCGCCTACTATCTACCGCCAGCCTATGCCTTCTCGAAAAACATTCTGGACACGGTCCAGGGCGGTTTGGATGATTTGGCGCAGACCGCGGCCGTCGGCCACACCTTTCTATTCAGCCCCACGTCCATCAACACCTTTAGTTTCGCGGCCAACCGCGTCGCGGTGCATCGCTTCAATGACGACTATTTCTCGGCCTGCGACCTGGGCGTAGCATTCACTTGTTTTGTGCCGCACCAGACCGTGGTCAACGTAACCGGCGGCCCGAGCATCGGCATTGGCACCGCGATCCAGGCGTCCTTCATTCCGATGTACTACACGCTCGCCGACGACGTCAGCCTGGTGCGCGGATCGCATCAGATCAAATTCGGCTACTCCGGCTTCAAGTACCAGCACAGCCAATTAGCCAACGTCTTTTCCGCCGGCACGTTCGGTTTCACTGGACTTGCGTCCGGCGCAGGCATGTCCGACTTCCTGCTGGGCGAGCTTGGCTCACTGACCCAAGGCACGCCGAACAGTACATTCACGTACAAGTGGTATCACAGCCTCTATCTACAGGACACTTGGAAAATCTCCAGCCGTCTCACCGCCAATCTGGGTATCCGCTGGGAGCCGTTCCTGCCTCAAGGGATCAATAACGGAGCTGTCTACAATTTCAACTGGGCGAACTTTTATCAAGGAATCCACAGCACAGTTTTCTCGAAGGCTCCGGCCGGATTGGTGTATGCGGGCGATCCGGGCTTCCAGGGAAAGACAGGGGTCGGCAACCGCTGGGGCCAGTTCGGTCCGCGCGTCGGGATCGCCTTCGATCCGCGGGGAGACGGCAAGACCGTCATTCGTGCATCGGGCGGGATCTTCTACGATTTCCCGAACATTCAGATCATGTCTACGCCCACCACGGCGCCGCCGTTCGGCAACACCGTGCAACCGCCGGGGCCCCTGAATTTCGCCAATCCGTGGGCGACTGTGGCGGGAGGGAATCCCTTTACCACGCCTTTCGGACCAAACTCGCCATTCGTGAATTTTGGCTCCTTCATGGCGCAACAACCGGACGCCAAGGGCACGACGGTATACACCTGGAACCTGGCAGTCCAACGGCAGGTGGCCAGCTGGCTACTTTCAGTAACCTATCTAGGAACCCAAACCAGGCACCTGTGGGTGAGCGAACAGCTCAATCCGGCCATTCTCGTCCCCGGGCCACTCACTTGCGCCAAGGGCCAAGTGACCGGGTGCAACTCGACCACAAACACGAACCAGCGCCGGCTGGCATACCTGGCCGACCCGGCCAACGGCCAATACCTGGGTTTTGTGGACCAGTTCGAATCGGGCGGAACGGCCAGCTACAACGGCATGATCCTTTCAGCCGAGAAGCGGCTCACGCGTGGTGTTAGCATCGACGCCAATTACACCTGGTCGCATTGCATCGGCGACAGCACCATCGGCTCGCTTGTGGGAGGCGTCGGGGCCGGCCTGCTGGATCCCAACAACCGCGCCTTCGACCGCGGCAACTGCCAGACCGGCACGCTGGACGGAACGCAGTCGCTGGACCGCCGTCATATCGTGAACATCACCGCGGTGCTCCAGTCTCCGCGCTTTGAAGACCGCATTCTGCGGATCATCGCGAGCAATTGGGTGCTCTCGCCGAGCTATCGTTTCCTATCCGGCGCCTACCTGACGGCGTATACAGGTGTCGACCGTCAGTTGAGCGGGACTTCCGGCGCCGATCAGCGGCCCAATCAGGTCCTCGCCGATCCGCTTTGTTCCGATCCGCGCCCGTCATGTTGGATCAATCCGGCGGCCTTCGCGCAGCCTGCATTGGGCACGCTCGGCAGTTCGGGCCGGTCGAGTATTCCGGGGCCTGGATTCTGGGATATTTCCGCAGCTCTCTCGCGCATCTTCACGGTTCATGAAGGCATGACCTTGGAAGCCCGCGGGGAAGCCTTCAACCTGACCAACAGCTTCCGCGCGGGCGCGCCGGGGCAGCCGATCGTCACCACCACACTGACCAGCAATCAGTTCGGTCAGATCCTGAGCGCGCAGGACCCGCGGATCATGCAAGTTGCGCTGAAGTTCGTGTTCTGATACGGAACGGGCGCGATCAGGCGCGTTCCTGATAGGTGCCTTCCGACGTGCTGACGCGGATCTTTTCGCCTTCGTTGATGAACGGCGGCACCTGCACGACCAGCCCCGTCTCGAGCTTTGCTGGTTTGGTGACGTTGGAGACGGAGGCGCCTTTCAGGCCAGGCTCGGTTTCGACCACCGTGAGATCGACGGTGGGCGGCAGTTCCACGCTGATGGGCTTGCCTTCATAGAACTCGATGTTCACCTTGAGCTGCGGAACCAGGAATTCGACGCCGTCACCCAAGATATCGCGCGTCAGGTGCATCTGCTCGAAGTTCTCGGTGTTCATGAAGTAGTAGTATTCGCCGTCGTCGTACAGATACTCCATTTCATGTTCTTCGAGCGTGGCGCGATCGACGCGATCTTCCGAGGAGAAGCGATGCTCGATCATCGTGCCGCTGCTGAGCTTGCGCATCTTAGCCTGGACGAAACCGCGCAGGTTGCCCGGCGTGCGGTGTTCGGTCTTGAAGATGGAGTACAGCTCGTTGTTGAACTTGATGACCATGCCAGGGCGTAGCTGTGTCGCTGAAATCATGTTGAGTGGTCTCCGCCAGCGTCCGGCGAAGCCCGGAGCCAGGATAATGAGTGAAGCCCTATTTTAACAGGTGGCGGCGTGGCACGGTCGGATATAATGGTTCCAACCGGCGGCGCTATCGTCTAACGGTTAGGACGGAGCCCTCTCAAGGCTTAAATACGGGTTCGATTCCCGTTAGCGCTACCAACCTCCCCTCCATCTTTCCAAAAAGTTCCAACGATTGAACTGTGGCTGCTTCTCTTGCATTATATTCCTTGACTTGTATATGCACATGGCGGTATATGAAGAGAGTGGAATCTGTGTTCGAAATCATTGCAGAGCCGAACCGCCGCGCGATATTGAGCCTCCTGGTCTCGTCACAACAGTCGGTTGGCGAGATCGAGCGGCAGCTTCGTATGCCGCAGCCGACCGTTTCAAAACACCTGCGCGTGCTGCGCGAGGCCGGCTTCGTGGAATCCACGGTGGACGCACAGCGCCGTCTCTACCGGCTAAGACCTGAACCACTCCAGGAAGTCGATGCTTGGCTGGCTCCGTTCCGCCGGTTCTGGTCCGCTCACCTGGACGCTCTCGAACGCCACCTCGACCGCATGGATCAATCAACAACAACAAGAAAGAAAACAAAAGAGAAATTGACGCGGCCCAAACCGCGAACGTGACCAAGGAGAAACGCATTGAAAATCAAAGTGACCAGCGTATACGTGGACGATCAGGACAAGGCCCTGCGCTTCTATACAGAGGTGTTGGGCTTTGCCAAGAAGACCGATTTCAGCCAAGGCCCATATCGCTGGCTGACCGTGGCGTCGCCCGAGGAGCCGAACGGTACTGAGTTGCAGCTCGCGTTGAACAGCAACCCCGCTGCCAAAGCGTATCAGGAGGCGATCTTTCAACAGGGCCAACCCGCGGCCATGTTCTTCACCGACGACATCAAAGGCGATTACGAACGGATCAAGGCGCGCGGCGCTGAGTTTACGATGCCGCCCACCGACGTGACCGCATCCACCATTGCGATGCTGAAGGACACATGCGGCAACCTTGTTCAGCTCACCCAGCTGGCACGCTACACAGGCTGAGAAAGCGCTGATGGATCGCGAACAGTACACACCGGGCCCTGCCGGTGGGGCGCAGGTACGAAAGGATGGAGAGAAGTGGACGCTCATTCTGGTCAGAGAACTGCGCCACTCGCCGGAAAAAGTCTGGCAGGCACTTACCGACCCGGCGCATCTGCGCGAGTGGGCTCCCTTTGTCGCCGATGGGAGCTTGGCTACGGTCGGGAGCACGGTGAATCTCACCTGGGTGGGAACAGGCAGGCCGCAGTTAACAACGGTGACGCGAGCCGATGCGCCCGAGGTACTTGAGTACGGCGAGATCCGGTGGGAACTCGAGCCCTTGGGCGGCGGCACGCGCCTGACACTGTGGCACAGTATCGATCGCCGCTTCATCTCGTGGGGTGCTGCGGGCTGGCACATTTGTTTCGATGTTCTGGATCACCTTCTCGACGGAACTCCCATCGGCCGCATGGTCGGCCCCGACGCTATGAAGTTCGACGGCTGGCAGCGGCTAAACGCGGAGTATGCCAAGCAGTTCGGCATCGAAACGCCCAGCTGGACGGCTAATGCTCCGAAGCCTTGAAGGCAGATATGAATCCATCCGAACGGATTGACCAGCTAATCGCAGGGCTCACGGACTGGCGCGGCAAAACGCTCGCCAGTGTCCGCAAGCACATCCTTGCGGCCGACCGGGAGATCATCGAGGAATGGAAGTGGATGGGCAGCCCAGTGTGGTCGCGCGACGGAATCATCGCGGTCGGCAACGCCCATAAAGATAAGGTGAAGCTTACCTTTGCCCACGGCGCGAGCCTCCCGGATCCCGAAAAGCTCTTCAACGCGGGCCTGGATGGCAAGGTCTGGAGAGCGATCGATCTTTTCGAGGGCGATAAAGTGAATGATCGCGCTCTTAAAGAGCTGGTTCGTGCCGCCGTTGATTACAACCGGATCAAACCGAAGAAGAAGCCTCTTGCGGCTACCCGAGGGAAGGCGCCTAAAAGCGGGAAGTGACCAGCACGCTGTTTGTTCTGCTTCAAACAAACGCCTGTGTTATACTCCCGTGACGTGAATTGGCATTTGTCGCCATGCGTCAGATAGAGCACGCCGTTTGGCTCGAGACGACCCCGGAAGCCGCTTACGACTACACGACGGCGCCAGAACATTGGTGTCGCTGGTACCCCGGAACTGTCGCCGTGGAAGGACATGCCGGCGTGCCATTGGCCGCGGGCGACACGTTCACGGAGCGTGTCAGGACCCTGGGCGTACTGGGCAATCTGCGCTGGACCACGGTGGAGTCCGCGCGGCCCTGGCGCTTTGTCGCCGAGACGACGTCGGTGGAGTTGCCGCTCATGCGTCGCGCACGCATGAAGATCACCTATTCGTTTGAGCCGCCGGGAAAGCTCCGTGAACGCCACATCCGGATGGTGCGCACGTTTGAGTACGAGTTCACCGGGGTTGCCCGCGCTCTCGACCGGGTCTACCTGCATAAGCACCTGAAGCAGACAGCCGCTTTCGCTCTGGCGAAGCTCCAGGAGCTCATAGGGAGCGACGCTTCTGACGGGTTTTGCAGGCACGCGGTTCAGGGCAAGGCGCCCCGCAGACGGCCGAACGCGATTCAGCGGTTTGCGCACGCTTCTCTTTCCACCGCTTTGGTCGTGTTCGCCGTGCCGCTTCTCAGCATGGCAGCATTGGCGCGCGCGGTATTCCTGCGCGTTGTCCGCGGCAAGGCAACACAAATCCTGCGGATTGGGCAGGCTCCCTACCGCGCCGGCCGATTTTACGTGGCGCAGATGGTCTTCGAGAAGCCGTTTGATCCCTCCCAACTCCAGGAAGTTTTCTTCGAAATGGTCCGGGAGGCGGGAATCGATCCAGCAAAGGCGCGGGTTGACCTCGAGCAAGAGACGCCGCGGCCTTTGCCCGCAAGCGGCGCCGTCGAGGCGAACCACTATGTGGGGCAGCGGACAAATTGGCTTCGCGGGAAGCGAGTCAAGGGCCTGGTGCTCTGGCTGCGCCTATTCGCCGGCAATACCGGGACGCCCACCGTGGTGCAAGCGGGTCTGCCCGTCGGGTCTTGGGACGGCACCAGTTGCTTCAACTTCATGAAGGAACTCGTGTCCCGTTGCTGTGGCGGCCAGCACGCCGACATATTCCAGGGAAAAAGGCTGACCTTGCGGCCCGAATCGGCGCGTGTGCTTGACCGAAGCTCGTTTCTCGCGTTCCTTGCCCGGCTTCCCCGCAACGTAGCCGTCAATACGTGGAGCGGTGTCTGGAACTGGGTCGGCGCGACTCGCCCGTTGGGCGGCCCCGGTGTGAGGCCGGAGCTCGTGCTGCTCAACTTCGATGAGGCCGACAGTGCCGGGCTGCAGGCCGGCCTCGAAACGCTCGGCGTGAAACCCTACGCGGCCCTGGCCTTCGCTGCGGTGGATGCCTACAACGCGGTCCTGGGCCAGAACCCCTACTCGATCATTCAGCAATCGTCCTTGCAGACGCGGCACTACGAACCCAAGCTCGAACGGACGCTGGTCGGAGACTGGCTGATCGGTCCGGTCCAACGGATCCCGAAGGACCGCTACACGCTCGAGGACGCGCAACGCGGCTACCAACGGCTCGTCCGCGATCTGGACATCTTAGGTGAGGATGTGCGCCGTGCCTTCGATGCCAAGGCCTACGGATTCTCCACCGAGGCGGGCCGTTTCGAAGCGCTGCCTACCTACGGCCTCGACGCTCGAACTTGGGACAGCATCTTTTTCAACAATTACGGCGTACGCTCTGTGTGTCCGGAAGCGGCCTTGGTCTCCTGGAACTGGATCGCCCCGTTCAAGCTATCCTTCAACGCAATCAACGTGAACGGAAAGACCTGCATCACGTTCGCCTCCTACGTGCTCGGCCTGGAAAACCTGCGAGAGGTTCGAGATCGCGTCGAGCGAACTCTTCGCGACTTCATGGCGCTGGCGCCACTGGCATAGTCGACGCTTGCGTGGGAGCGCAGAACGTGCCGCCTTTCCGTTTGGCCCGCCTCGGTTGAAACGGTTATAGCGTGGCACAGTCTACCTAACGGAGCCCATGCCCAACCGGATCGAAGACTACGCCTTAATCGGTGATTGTCATACAGCCGCCCTGGTTGGCCGCGACGGCTCCATGGACTGGTTGTGTCTGCCGCGGTTCGATTCTGGCGCGTGTTTTGCGGCGCTGCTGGGCGAAGAAGAGAACGGCCGGTGGCGGCTGTGCCCTGCCGCGCCGGTTCTGGAAGTCCGGCGGCGCTACCGCGGCGACACCCTGATTCTCGAAACCGATTTCGTAACCGACCACGGTGTTGCCCGCGTAATCGACTTCATGCCGCCACGGACCAGCTTTCCGCAGGTTGTCCGCCTGGTGGAAGGAGTCCGCGGACAAGTCCCCATGGAAATGGATCTGGTGATCCGGTTCGATTACGGCTCCATCGTTCCCTGGGTGCGAAAGATCGAGGGCGGAATTCGGGCCGTGGCGGGGCCGGACACCGTCGAGTGCGTGTCGGAGGTGGACCTTCGCGGCCAAAACCTGCACACCGTAGCAACCTTCACAATCTCCGAGGGCCAATTCGTGCCGTTCGCCTTCACCTGGTCGCCCACGCATGAGAGCCCTCCCCGGCCGCGCCACTGGAAAGAGTGTCTCAGACAGACCGAGCAATGGTGGACCGAATGGGCGAGCCGCTGCACCTATCAGGGCGATTGGAAACAGCCCGTGCTGCGTTCCCTGCTCACCCTAAAGGCGCTTATTTACCAGCCCACCGGCGGAATTGTCGCGGCTCCAACCACATCTTTACCCGAATTCCTGGGCGGCAGCCGCAACTGGGACTACCGTTACTGCTGGGTTCGAGATGCAACCCTCACGCTCTACGCGCTGATTATGGGCGGATATCACGAAGAAGCGGGTGCATGGCGGAGTTGGCTGCTGCGTGCCGTTGCGGGAACTCCCTCCGATCTGCAGATCATGTACGGGCTGGCGGGAGAACGCCGCTTGACTGAACTCACTCTGCCGTGGCTTTCCGGCTACGAGCACTCCGCGCCCGTGCGGATCGGCAACGCGGCTCACGCGCAGTCTCAGCTGGATGTCTATGGCGAGTTCATGGACACGGTCCATCTCGCCCTTCACGCCGGCTTACCGCCCACCGATTACTCCCGGCAAGTTCAACTCGCTCTGCTCGAGTTTCTTGAGAAAGCTTGGCGCGAACCCGACCACGGCATTTGGGAAGTTCGCGGGCCGAAGCAGCATTTTACGCACTCCAAAGTCATGGCCTGGGTGGCCTTCGACCGCGGCGTACGTACCGTAGAGGATTTTGGCCTTCCCGGGGATGTCACCAAATGGCGAAGCCTGCGCGACGAGATTCATGCCGAGGTTTGCCGCGAAGGTTTTGATGCCGGGCTCAACTCGTTCGTACAGTACTATGGCTCGCGCGATGCGGACGCAAGCCTGCTGATGCTGGCCACGGTGGGCTTCCTTCCTCCTTCGGACCCGCGCGTTCGCGGGACCGTCGATTACATCCAGCGCGAGCTGATGGACAACGGCCTGCTTCAAAGGTATCCTTCCGAAGGAGGCGTAGATGGAATGCCGCCTGGCGAGGGGTGTTTCCTGCCCTGCACATTCTGGCTGGTGAACAATCTCGCATTGTTGGGCAGACTGCGGGAGGCCCGCGAGCTTTGGGAGCGCCTGCTGGATCTCCGCAACGACGTCGGGTTGCTGCCGGAGGAATACGATCCCATGGCGCGGCGCTTCCTTGGCAATTTCCCCCAGGCCTTCACGCATGTCAGCCTGCTGAACGCCGCGAGCTATCTGGCGCAGGACGGATCTCTGCAATCGGCCCGCTTGGCCGGGTCCTCGCCTGTTCTTAAGACGTAACCCCTGTGTTACTAGATATTTCCGGAGGAAATACCGGCGGCCGGTTTTTCCTCTTGACTGGGAACCCGGTTTAGCACACACTTTACTATCACGCTGCATCGTTTGCAGCGTTGAGGAAGCGGCCGCTCGCTGTAAGTTCCTACGAGAAATTTCGCTTCTGATCTTTCTTGGCAATGATGCCATTCTAGTTTCCATCGTTTCTGAGGTTTGCATGCGCAACTCGCGCGAGTGGCCCAAACGGTTCAAAGCTAATGGAAACTGCGTGCCCAAGAGCTTTTCAACCCAGCAGAAGATTGACACTCTGAGGAATTTGTGAAGAAACGATTTCTAATCGCTGCAACCCTTTGCCTGATGCCCGCCGCTTGGGCGCAATCGGGAGGAGGTGCCACAGCCGGTGCCGATACCCCAGCCGAAGAAGGCATTCCGGTCACCGACCCACTGGTCATTTCGCGTTGTGGAACCTGCCATACACGGGACGCCAAGGGCAACATGACCCGCATCTCCTGGGAGCGGACGACCCCGGAAGGGTGGGAAGAAGCCATCAAAAGGATGGTGCGTCTGAACGGACTGACGATTACACCCACCGAAGCGCGTACCATCTTGAAATACCTGGCTACGTATCACGGGCTCGCGCCGGAAGAAGCCAAAGCGGTCATGTATGTGCCGGAGCACCGGCTGGTGGACGAGAGCAGCATTCCCAATAACACGGTGCATGACACGTGCGCGAACTGCCACGCTTTGGGGCGCGCTTTATCCTGGCGGCGCACGAAATCCGACTGGCAACTGCTGGTCAATATGCACACCTTCCTGTATCCGCAGGCCGATAACATCTTCCGCCATGGCTCGGGCGCGTTTCCGGACGTCCGTGGTCCAGGTGCCAGGCGCCGTGGCGAGTCGGAAGAGGCCGCCAAGACGCCCGAACGGGAGCCCGTGCAAACTTCGATTGATTTCCTGGCGAAGTCTGCGCCGCTACACACTACGGAATGGGCTACTTGGCGTGCGCGCATGCGTGCGCCGAAGCTGGCGGGAAAATGGTTGGTTTCCGCCGACTTGCCCGGACATGGCCGCTATTACGGCGAGATGGAGATCACCACCGGCTCCAGCGACGACGAATTCACTACCAAGATCAATCTGAAGTCCATCAAAGATGGATCCACGCTGAGCCGCACCGGGAGCGGCCTGGTTTATGCCGGCTACGCGTGGCGCGGCCGTTCCTCGGCAGCGGCGAAGGGCGGCGACTCACCCGACAGTCTCTCGCACGACATGCGCGAGGCCCTTTGGTTCGATCCCAACCAGCTCGACGCAATGGGCCGCTGGTATTGGGGCGCTTATCAGGAGTTCGGCATGGATGTGAAGCTCGTGCGTGCCTTCGCCGACCCGGCCGTCATCGGCGTTGACGTAACGTCGCTCAAGGCCGGCTCGACTGGCGCGAAGGTCCGGCTGATCGGCAACAACTTCCCAGCGAAAGTGGAGCCCTCCGATCTCGATCTGGGCGCCGGCGTGACGGTGACGCGCGTTCTCTCCAGCAAACCCGGTGAGATCGACGCCGAAGTGAACGTGGCCTCAGACGCAGTCAGCGGCAAACGCGACGTGGCATTCCGGCAGGCTGTTCTACAGAACGGCATCGCCGTGTACGACCGCATCGACTACATTAAAGTGACTCCCGAGACGGCCTTGGCCCACCTCGGCAGCGAAACGCATCCGAAGGGTTACCAGCAATTCGAGGCCGTCGCCTACAACCGGGGCGCTGACGGCAAGGCGCACACGGCCGACGACGTGGACCTCGGTCCCATCGATGTCACTTGGTCGGTGGAGGAGTTCCAGTCGGTCTACGGTGACGATGACAAGGGCTTCGTGGGCCAACTTAGCCCGACCGCGCTGTTTGACCCGGCATCCGATGGCCCCAATCCGGAACGGAAGTTCAGCCGGAACAACTACGGCAACGTGTGGGTCGTCGCTACCTCGAAGACCGAGAAGGAAAAAGACGGGCGCCCGATGACCGGCAAATCCTACTTGGTCGTGACCGTTCCAACTTATATTAAGTGGGATCAGCCGGAGGTGGAGAAGTGAGCGCAGCCGCCGATCCGGCTCTGGCGTCCGGGCTGTGCCGCCTCGGCGAATTTCATGAGTTCGAGGGTGGTGGCGCGCGTTTCGTCTATCTTCCGGCCGGGGCCATCTTTGCAGTCGACGAAGAAGTGTCCGCGATCATCAGCAGTTTGCGTGACCAGCCGATCCCTCGCAGCCGCCTGGTCGATGGACTGAGTTCGCCGGAAGCCGGGGAGCTGATTGCGGAGTTGGAATCACTGCAAGTGATTGTCGGCGATGAAGCCGCACCCGAGCCGGTAGCGAATCCGCCGGCCGATTTCCCGCTGCAATCGCTGGTACTGAACCTGACCAACCAGTGCAACCTATCCTGCCAGTATTGTTACGAATTCGGCGAGGACAAGGTCGCGACGCCCGAGGGCAAGCCGAAATTCATGGATTTCGAAACGGCGAAAGCCTCGGTGGATTTTCTGCTCAACGAGTCCACAGGCCGGCGCGCGGTCCACATCACGTTCTTCGGCGGCGAAACGCTCATGAATTTTCCGCTGCTCCAGCGTGTAGTGAATTACGCGACGGAGCAAGCCGGGCTGCGCGGCCGGTCCATCGACTTCAGCCTGACCACGAACGCCACGCTGCTCACGCCCGCCATCATCCGCTTTCTCTCCGCAAACCAGATTGGCGTCACCGTGAGCATGGATGGACCGCCGGAGCTTCACGATAAGCTGCGAGTCTTCGCCAATGGCCGCGGCAGCTACGACATCATCGCCCCGAAAGTTCGCGCGTTGATCGAAAACCATCGCACGCGTCCCATTGCCGCGCGGGTTACGCTCACCTCCGGCGTGACGGACGTTGTCAAAATCTACCGCCATCTGAAACAGGATCTCGGGTTCCATGAAGTGGGCTTCGCGCCCGTGACCACCTCGCCGAACCGGCTCTATTCGATCAACGAACGCGGCATGGATGATGTGCTGGGCGAGTTTCACACGCTCGCCGAAGAGTGGCTCGAATTCGCGCTGCGCGGCGAACTGCACGGCTTTTCCAACGTCAGCGATACGATCGCCGAGCTATATCAGGGCGTCAATAAATCGCATCCTTGCGGGGCGGGCCTTGGGCTACTCGGTGTCGGCCCGTCGGGGGACATCGCGCCCTGCCACCGCTTCGTCGACTCCGACACGCACTCCCTGGGACACATCTCCAGCGGGATCGACCAAGCCAAACGCGACGATTTTCTCAACCGCGGCCACATTGGCGCGAAATACGCGTGCCACACTTGTTGGGCGCGTCCTTTGTGCGCGGGCGGCTGCCACCACGAAGCCTTCGTGCGCTACGGCGACACCGGCCATCCGAACCTGCATTACTGCGACTGGATTCGCGACTGGACGGATACCTGTCTTACAATCTACGGAACGCTTAGCGTCCGGAACCCCGAATTTCTAGCAAGATTTGCAGAAAGGAAAGCTCTATGAGGCACATGCGAGCAGTAAACAAAAAGGCTCTGCGGATGAGCCAATCCGCCGAAGCTGCCGCAGCCGCGGCGCGGAACGAAGACGTCTTCGCGCTGCAGAATCAGCAGGCGCCGCAGCGGCCGCACATCCCCACCGGATGTTCTCTCTCCTTCTCGCCGGGTTGGGAAGTCGATTCGTCCGGCGGGACGGCGGGTCTTTGCCAGCCGGTGGAGCGCGACATCTACGATTGCTACAACTCCTGCTACTGGCCGGCCCAGGTTCCCGATCACCTGAACAACGCTCCCGATTGGGCCAGCAAGTGCGCCGTGGCCACCAAGGACTGGCGCAATCTCGACCTGGTATTTCCATAGAAAGCGCGCGATTTCGAGCCATGAAAAAGCTGATCCTTTTCTCTGCAACCTGCGCGGCGTCCGTGTATGCCGGCACGATTTACACAGGCACTTATCAGGACACCATCATTGCCGTCGATGAAGCCAAGGGCCAAGTTGTCGGCACCATCCCCATCAGCACCGGCCTGCCCAACGGCTTGACCCTTTCCGAAGATAAGAAGACTCTCTACGTGATGTCGGCCGACAACAGCGGCATCGACGTGGTCGATCTCGCCACTCGTAAGGTCACGAATCACTTCGTTCTCAATACGCCCACGAAGCGAATCCGCTTCGACGCCCGTGGAGTGACTGATCCGCAGGGCAAGGTCCTCTATACGGTCACAACCGAGATGAACAAGCTGGCCGATCATTACGAAATCGGGAAGCCAAAGTACACCGTGATCGACCTGGCCGCGCAGAAGATCTCCAAAACCTACGATATTGCCAAGGAAGACGAACTCGCCATCGGCGGGCGCGGGCGCGCATCGCTGGAGATTTCTCCGGATGGAAAGTACCTGTATCATTTCGGTGACAAAGTTCTGGTGATCGAGACCTCCGATTTCAAGGTGGTTGACCGGATCGATCTCGCCAAACCGGATCTGCCCGAAATGGAGGACATCGGCTTCGGCGGGCAGCTCGACAGCATCGAAGAGCCGGGTATGCATGTTTCGATCTTCAATTCCTCCGATCCGATCGTTCACAATCGGGTCTTCGGGATCGGGCGCTTCGATCTGACGACGAGGCAGATGACCTTCGACCCGATCGGCCCGGCTCCGTCCGGAATGACCGGCCTGCAAGTCACGCCCGACAAGACCCACGCCTACACAGTCGTTACCAACGGAACGCTGGGAAATAAACGCTGCGAGTTTTGGCAGTTCGATATGCATTCGGACCGCATCAGCAATACGCGCGAGTTTCCCTGCCGCAGCCGGTTCAGCTTCGGGATGTCCGGCGATGGCAAGAAGCTCTATATCTACGGCGCCGGTTTCGAGATCGACGTCTATGATGCCGCGACGCTGCAATTCGAACGCACCTGGGATCTGCAGCACGACACCACCGGCGGAGGGCTGATTGTTGTTCCTTAGGAAACGGGCTTGGGCCGTTTCCCTGGCCGTTCAGGCGGCCTGTTTACTGTCCGCGCAGCCTTCCCGGAAACCCGCCGAGGTTGCCCGCAAAGCCGTGGACCTCTTGCTGGCCGAGAAATACACCGAACTGCAGGGCATGCTGACCCCCGCCGCGCAGGAGAAGCTGACCCTGGACTTCCTGCACGACCGCGTGGGCGGCGAAATCCGCACCTTCGGACAGTTGAACAGCGTCGGCGAGCCGGTGATCGCGCAGGATGGCGATAACACTCTGGTCAGTTTCCCGGCCCAGTTCGCCGCGGCGAAGATCAATATCCAGCTCACGCTGAATCCGTCTCTCCAGGTGGCCGGCCTCTACCTGCGTCCGCCCGAGGCGCCTTTGCCGAAGATCTGGCAGCGGCCGTCCTATAGCAAGCCGGATGCATTCACGCAGCGCGAAGTGACCATCGGGACCGACGAATGGAAGCTGGGCGGCACGCTCACCGTGCCCGTCGGCAAAGGACCATTCCCCGGACTGGTGCTGGTCCCGGGACCTGGACCGAACAACCGCGACGAAGAGATTTACTCGAACCGCATCTTCCGCGACATCGCCGAAGGGCTTGCTTCACGCGGCATCGCCGTGCTGCGCTACGACAAGCGCACCTATACCTACGGCGACAAGATGGGTGACATGGCGTTTACCATCGACCAGGAACTGGCCGAGGATGCAGCGCGCGCCGTTGACCTGATGCGGCATCAGCCGGAAGTCGCCGCCACTCGCGTCTATCTGTTGGGCCATAGCTTGGGCGGTTACGTTGCTCCACGCATCGCCGCTCGCGACGGTAAGCTCGCCGGCATTATCTTCCTGGCGGCGAACGCGCGCCCCATCGAAGACGTCGCCCTGGACCAGAACGAATACATCGCGCATCTGAACGGCGACCCTTCAGCGCAATTGCAGGCTCGTCTGGACGCCTTCAAGGCAGAAGTCGCCCGGGTAAAAACCATTGAGCCCGGAAAGCCGGTTCCTCAAATCGTCATGGGGCTTCCCGGCGTCTACCTTCTGGACTTGAAGGGCTACAATCCGGCGGCTCAGGCAAAACAGCTAACCATTCCCCTGCTCTTCCTGCAGGGCGGGCGCGACTTTCAGGTCACGTCGAAGGATTTTGAAATCTGGAAGACCACTCTCGCCGGCAAGACGAACGCGGAGTTCAAAGAATATCCCGCATTGAACGATCTCTTCATATCCGGCAACGGCAAGCCGGGCCCGTCCGACTATCTCAAGCAAGGCAACGTGGATCCGAGTGCGATCGACGACATCGCGAGCTGGATCGCGCATTCCGGGAAATAATCATCATGAACCGTCGCGAGTTTCTCGCATTCGCCGCCTCCACTCTGCCCGCCGCACGCCTCGCCCGTGCGACAGACGAACCGGCAGCCGATATCACGCTTCGCATCGCCGAGATCAACGCCGACCTTGGGAACGGTCACGTCGTGAAGACGCTGGCCTACAACGGCCAGGTGCCGGGCCCGCTTCTGCGGATAACGGAAGGCAAGACGGTGACGGTCGACGTGGTGAACCAGTCGCGCCGTCCCGAGCTCGTCCACTGGCACGGGTTTCACATTCCGCCGGAAGTAGATGGCACACACGAAGAAGGCACGCCGCACGTCCAACCCAACGACACCCGGCGTTACTCGTTCACCGCGAATCCCACCGGCACGCGCTGGTATCACACGCACGCCATGGCCGGTCAAAATACGCGTATCGGCACATACTCCGGACAGTTCGGCATGGCCGTGGTCGAGCCGCGCGACAATCCGGCGCGTTACGACGCCGAGTTCCCCATCATTCTGCACGATTGGGAACCCTTCTTCCGCGCGGAGATGGAAGGTGACGTCGATTACCGGCTATTCACGATCAACGGCAAGGTGCTGGGTTCCGCTGAACCAATCCGCGTCAAGAGCGGCCAGCGCGTTCTGTTCCGCGTGCTCAACGCCAGCGCGACCAAAGCGCATCGGCTCGCACTCGCAGGACACTCGTTTCAAGTGTTGGCGCTGGACGGCAACGCCGTGCCGAAGCAGGCGTCTGTTCCCGTGCTGGACCTCGCCCCGGCCGAGCGCGTGGATGCCCTCGTCGAAATGAAGAACCCGGGCGTCTGGATTTTCGGTGAATTGGAGGATGCGCAGCGCATCGGGGGCGCAGGCATCGTCGTGGAGTATGCCGGGGCGAAGGGCGCCGCGCGATGGACGCCACCGCCGCCGGACTTCCACTGGGACTTGGCGGCTTTTGGCGAACCGCGCGACCTGCCGGCGTCCGAATCCATAGTGCCCTTCGTCATCGAACCCGGCAAGAACGGCTACCTTTGGGCGATCAACGGTAAATCGTGGCCGCACACTGATGAGGTCCATCTCACTTCCGGAATTCGCAACCGGCTGGTGTTCGACAACCGCAGCGACATGGGCCACCCGGTTCACCTTCACCGGCACACCTTCGAGCTTGGCTCGGGCGTTCGCAAGGACGTCTTGCTCGTCCCTTCCCACTCCAAACTAGAAGTAGATGTGCTGGCCGACAGCCCCGGCCCCTCCCTGTTTCATTGCCATCATCAGCTCCACATGGACTTTGGGTTCATGGCCCTCCTGCGCTACTGAAACAAGAGGCTCCCCCCGTAGTCTAGTAAGTGGAGGGGTCATGAGCTTACGAAGTGCGTCCTTGCTGGCGATGATTGGTACGGTCCTGCTGGCGGTTCTCCTGCTCTTGGACTTGATACGGGACATCGTCGGCGTGGCCCGCGACATAGTGCCTGCGATGGTTTTGCTGCGCTCGTTTCTGTATATGTTTATTGGCCTCACGCTGGCGATCTTTTTCGTCGTATTCCACAAGCGCAACTCCTGATGGCCGCCGGCATCATCTCCGGCCGGTTGTGACCAAGACGACGCCCCCAATGAGCGCAACGGCGCCCGCAATCGGTGAAATTGGGACTTCGTGCTTCTGCTTTTGAGTGGCTTGAATCGGGCCGATATCCAGGATCTTCTTTCTGGATGTATAGGTAAATCCACCCCAGGCGATCGCGACGATGCCGATGACAATCAGGATGGCTCCAAGCAGTTTTTGCATTCCAAGACCTCCCTCCTTAAGCAAGCGCAACCGACCACCCCGCGTCCGACAGGCGTCATGCTAGACTCTGCCCGTCAGCACGAGGAGGATCACAATCAAAAGGACGATGGCCAATGTGCCGCTCGGATAATAACCCCACCCCCGGCTGTACGGCCATGATGGAAGAGCGCCCAACAGCAGCAGGACCAATATGATTAGCAAGATCAGTGAAAGCATCGTCGCCTCCTTCACACGGACCACTGCAATCTTTGCGCCACCTTCGCTATGTCATAGAACGGAAGCGCGCGCTCGCACCGGCAGAGGGGGAGTTGTGTAAAAGTTGCCTGCAGTGGAAGCAGCTTGGGCCAGTAAACAAAGGTTAGCCAGGTTAACGGCACTCTGCGGCTTCCCTTGTGATTTTCCACTGGAAGCAGTTCAACGATCGTTTAGCGTCATAATCCGGCTGCGCCTCGCGGTAAAAACTTATGCGCGCCTTTCCCGGCCCGTTACCTGCCCCGCCCTTGCAAAAGTTCGCTGAGTCCGATCTTTGTGAAGCTGGCCCGTCAATTGCACTCTCCTCGGAGGAGGGTGCGATATGCCTTTGATCTACGTCGTACTGGTGCTCCTGGTCGTTGGAATCGCGCTTTGGCTCATTAACACCTACGTTCCCATGGCAGGCAGCATCAAAGCGATCCTGAACGTGGTGGTAGTCGTAGCCGTTTCCGTTTGGGTCCTCCAGGCGTTCGGCCTCTGGAACAAAGTGCTCCAGTATCGGGTCCCACACTAAGGCGATGTAAATCCGAATGACGAAAGGAGTTTTTTCATGCTGTATTGGGCTGTGGTTTTCTTTGTTATCGGCTTGGTAGCCGCGATCTTTGGATTTAGCGGAATTGCGGTCGCGTCGGCCGGAATCGCAAAGATCCTGTTCCTGATATTTCTCGTGCTGTTTGTGGTCTCGCTCGTCATGCACCTTGGCCGCCGAGCATGAAGAGAATGCCCGCCGGAGGCTCCTGCTCCCGGCGGGCATGCACTGCTCCTTTGGAGCGCTTTCGATCGACGGGCCTACCGCCGGTCCCAGTCGCTGTGGTGCTCGCGATAATCGCGCATCCGGTGCAGGTCGTCAGACAGCATATCGCGTTCGCGCGGTGATAGCTTGTTGCTGTCCACCACGCGCTGCATCGCGTGAATCACGTCGTCCAGCTCTCGCTGATCGTATTGACTACTGGCCATCTTGTTCTGCAGTTCGTCCAGCTCATGTTCGGTGCGCACGATACGAAACTCATCGCCGCTGACCGGGAACGTCGTGGATTTCACGCGATCCAAGTCCTCGCGAACGCGCTCGAATAGATGGCCGCGCCAGTGTTGCTCCTGGTAAAACGCGCTCCGGTGCTGATACCAGTCGCTATCTTCCCGCCCGTGATCCCGGTCCTGTGCCAATCCCATCGTTAGGCCGAGAGCAAACAGCCCGGCCATCGCAATTGTCCCCAGTTGGATAGTTTTCACGACTCTGTATACCTCCATCCTTGTTGACGCTGCGTGGAGCGGATTGCTTTCGCGCGTAACCGGGTGACACGCCGGCGTAGACAGTGGTAAGTGCTGCAGAATCGCGAGTGTTACCTCAGCGGTTCCCGGCCATCGGTGCGTTTATGCGTAATGCCCACTTCACTTCCCCACGAAGTGCCCGACGTCGCGGTTGTTCTCTTCGCAGATGTACTCGAGCAGTTCGGTGTCCGGCTGGTAAACCGCGACTTCCTTGACGGTCCACGGCTTGGTGTACGCCTTGGGGTCGTCGATGGTGATCTGGACTTCCAGGTGTCCAAAATCGGTGCGATGATACCGCTCGATCAAGTGCAGAGCCTCAGTAGTGGGATGGCCGTTGGTATCCATCCAGCCTTTGCCGTTGAAACCGTTGCTTTCAACGACAAATGTGTCGCCCTCCCAGCGGCCGATGGAATATCCCTGCCACGTCGGATTGGGGTCTTGGGGCAACTCGCGGCCGTCCGTCAACACCTGCCGGTAAATGGTGCGCGATTCGTACAGAAAAATCGTCAGGCCCGGCGTCTCCACAATCTTCCATGGCGACGTCACCGCGATCTTCTCCGGAAAGCCCGAAGGCAGACAGAAATTGTTCGGATCGTCTTTGCCTAACGTCTCCCGGCGCTGTTTATACTCGGCTTCGGCCCACGGCTGGAACGGGACTTCTTTCAGGTCGGCAGCAATATTGATCAGGTATTTCAGCCCCGGCACAAGCCAGATCCCCCCGAGATCCGGCTGTCCGTTCGGCTTCCGCGGCGCCGGCGCAGAGAGATTCGGTCTTCCGTCGGGTGTGCGAGGGATCCCGCGCGTCGGATAATGCAACCACTGCGCCCCGGCGGGCGAGCAAGCCGCCAGCAGCACCGCCGCGATCGCGCAACGATATTGGATACTCCTTGCCATGACTTCGCAATTATATCCTCAACACACGGCGCGCTCCAGTTGGCTATCATCGACCTTGGTGAACAAACAAACCAATTGGAGGAGCGTGGGATGAGAGTTGTCCTTTACGGAGCTACGGGAATGATCGGAAGCCGGATCTTGAAGGAGTTGCTATCGCGCGGGCACGCTGTCACAGCGGTGGTGCGCGATCCCTCGAAGCTGGCGCCGCAGCCGAATCTGCTGATCGAAAAAGGCGACTTGCTGGACACGGATCATGCCGCCAAAGTCTCGAAAGGCGCCGACGTGGTGGTAAGTTCCTATGCGCCGCCGGTCATTCCGGGCCAAGGACCCGATCCCGCCAAAGTGAGCCAACTGGTGGATGCAACGAAATCGCTGATCGCCGCTGCACGCCGCGCCGGAGCGCCTCGCATCATCATGGTGGGCGGGGCCGGGAGCCTGGAAGTATCGCCGGGGTTGCAGATCGTCGACGCGCCGAGTTTCCCGGAACCTTACAAGCCTGTCGCGCTGGCGCATCGCGACGCCTACTACACCCTCCGCGACACGGACTTGAACTGGACCTATTTCAGCCCGGCCATGATGATTCAACCCGGCGAACGCACCGGCAAGTTCCGGCTCGGCAAGGACGCCTTGATCTCCGACGACAAAGGCCAGAGCTCCATATCGGCCGAAGATTACGCCATCGCCCTGGTGGACGAAGTCGAGCAGGGGCGTCACACCAAACAGCGGTTCACCATCGGATATTGACGGCCGGAATGGAAGCGCTCGACCAATATAAGCAAGCCGCCGCCGAATCGGCCGTTCAGCTCGTTGAGAGCGGGATGGTCGTTGGTTTGGGGACCGGCTCTACGGCATCGTTCGCAATCGAAGCTTTGGGAAAGCGCGTCCAGGACGGCCTGCGGATCATTGGTATTCCCACGTCGGAGCGAACATCGCGGCAGGCGCGGGGCCTGGGCATTTCGATTTCTTCGCTGGCCGAGCATGCCGAGCTGGATCTGACCATCGACGGCGCCGACGAAATCCAGCGTGGCACACTGGATCTGATTAAGGGCCACGGCGGCGCGCTGCTGCGCGAGAAAGTAGTGGCCAGCGCGAGCCGGCGGCTCATCATCATCGCCGACGAGACCAAGCTGGTGGATCAATTAGGAACGCATTTCGCCGTGCCGGTAGAGGTAGTGCCTTTCGGCTGGCAGGCGGCCGTGCGCAAGCTGCAGAAGCTGGGTGCGCATACCTCGCTGCGGCCCGGGCCAGACGACAAGCCGTTTATCACCGATGGCGGCAATTTCATCGTCGATTGCAGTTTCAGCCCGATTGCCGCTCCGCGCGAACTGGAGCAGGAATTGAACAACGTGGTGGGCATCGTGGAGCATGGGCTGTTCTTAAGGATGACGTCACAAGCCATCGTGGCTGGACGCGAAGGCGTGCAGGTGCTCCGGCCTCCGCACTGAGCCGCGCAGGAGGGATCTTGAAGAAATCGTCGACATTCACTCGCCGCCAGGCGCTGGCCACAGCTGCCGGCGCGCCGTTGGCCATGGTCGCCGCGGCCGAATGGGCGCAAGCGGCCGATCCGCCGCCGAACTTCGTCTTCATCATGGCCGACGACCTCGGCTACGCGGATCTGTCCTGCTACGGCCGGCCCGACTTCAGCACGCCCAACGTGGATCGGCTCGCCTCCGGCGGAATGCGGTTCCTGCAAGCCTATGCCAACTCGGCAGTCTGCTCGGCTACGCGCACCGCGCTGATCACCGGCCGTTATCAATACCGCCTGCCCGTGGGCCTGGAAGAGCCGCTGGCGGGCAACCGGCGGAACATCGGCCTGCCGCCGGAGCATCCCACCCTGCCCTCGCTGCTACGAAAAGCCGGCTATGGAACCACGCTCGTCGGCAAGTGGCATCTCGGCTGGCTCCCGAATTATGGCCCGCTGAAGAGCGGCTACGACCATTTCTGGGGCTTCCGCGGAGGCGCGCTCGATTACTACACGCACAAGTCCGGACCCGCGAACACGGACACCGAAGATCTCTGGGACGACGACGCCAAAGTACATCAGGCTGGCTACCTGACCGACCTGCTGGGTAGCCGCGCCGTGAGCGTGATCCACGGCTACGCCCAGGCCAAGCGGCCTTTTCTGCTCAGTCTGCATTTCAACGCGCCGCATTGGCCGTGGGAGGCGCCCGGCGACGAAGCCGAGTCGCAGCGAATCAAATCGCTCATTGACTTCGACGGCGGAACGCAGAAGACCTATGCGCGCATGGTGCGCGAGCTGGACCTCCAAGTGGGCCGCGTTCTCGAAGCATTGGAGGCCGATGGCATCGCCGATAACACCGTCGTCGTTTTCACCAGCGACAACGGCGGCGAGCGCTTCGCTGACACCTGGCCGTTCACCGGCAAGAAGACCGAGTTGCTGGAAGGCGGCCTGAGAATCCCGGCGATCGCGCGCTGGCCCGGCCATATCGCGCCGGCCAGCACCAGCGAGCAAGTCATCATCTCGATGGACTGGATGCCGACGCTGCTGGAGTTCGCCGGAACGAAGCCCGATCCCGCCTACCCTCCTGACGGCATGAGCCTCGTCCCCACCTTGACTCAAAACGCCACTCCCGTTCCGCGAAAACTCTATTGGCGTTATCACGCCCGCCAGCAGCGCGCCATGCGCGACGGCGACATGAAATGGCTGAAGATCAACGACAATACTTTCCTGTTCAACGTCGTCGACGATCCGCTGGAAAGAGCCAATCTAAGGGAACGCAAACCCGAAATCTATCGCCAGATGGTCAACGAATACGAAGCCTGGAACGCCACCATGCTGCCCATCGATCCAGCCAGCTTCACGCACGCCTTCTCTCCGAAGGACCTGGCCGATCATTTCAACACGAACACCAGCAAGTGAAGGCGCCCAAGCTATACTTTCGTTAGGAGACTAGTTTGTCCGCACCGGACGTGGGGTCCGCGGCTCCTTCCGCCCGCGAGCCGAAAGAATCCCGCCGCTGGTTAAAGCCGCGCGTACCAAAAGAAAACCTGCACCGGTTGGCGCCTCCGCGCCCCGAGCCGAGGCGGTTGCGCGAACGGCTTGACCTTTCCTGGCGGGTGCGCCGCGTCATCCGGACGTGGTGGATCTGGCTGGCGCTGGCCGCCGTTGCCTGGCAATTCAACCATTGGTATCTGGCCCTGCTCGCCGGCGCCCTGTCGTTCATCTGTTACCACCTGGAGCCGAATCGCCATCCCGCGATCTACGCCTTGGAGCCCGATTTTGACGCGCGATCCGACGAGTTTCGCACCACCATGGCGGGCATGACCCGCATGCCGTGGGTGGACGGCAACCGCGTGACCATCTTCAATAATGGCGACGAGTTTTATCCCGCCATGCTGGATGCCATCGATGCGGCCGAGTATTCGGTCACCATGGAGCAGTTCATCTACTGGGATGGCCTGATCGGCCGTCGCTTCGCCGAAGCGTTCGCTGAAAAAGCGCGCCAGGGTGTTGCTGTGAAGCTGCTCGTGGATGCCGTGGGTTCTTCCACTTTAGGTGAAGACATCCTCCGCATCCTGGAGGCCGGCGGCTGCCAACTGGCGTGGTTCCGGCCGATTCATTGGTACACGCTCGACCGCGCGAATCTGCGGACGCATCGCAAATCGCTCATCGTCGACGGCAAGCTGGCGTTCACCGGCGGCGCGGGCCTCGCCGACCATTGGCTCGGCGCGGCCGGAAACCCGCACGAATGGCGCGACATTCAAATCCGTGTGGAAGGCCCGGCGGCGTGGGAGCAGCAAGCCGGGTTCGCGCAAAACTGGCTGGTGACCACCGGCGAAATCTTGAGCGGGCACGATTTCTTTCCCGTCGCGCGAACCGAAGGCAGCGTGCAGGTGCAGACCATTCTCAGCTCCCCTTCCATGGGCGGCGCCGCGGCCGAAACCATGCACTTCATCGCCGTGCAGTGCGCCCGCAACTATCTCTACATCGCCAATCCCTATTTCATTCCCAGTGCCCGTCTGGTCGGAATGCTCGGCGACGCCTGCCGCCGTGGCGTGGACGTGCAGTTGATGGTGGCAGGCAAAAATAACGACACCTGGTGGGCGCGCCAGAACAGCCTGCGGTTGTACGGCCGGCTCCTCGAGGCCGGCGTTGAAATCTACGAGTACCAGCCCTCCATGCTGCACCAGAAAACCATGATTGTCGACGGCGCCTGGGCCACGGTGGGTACGACCAATTTCGACAGCCGCTCGTTCGCGCTGAGCGAAGAGACTAATGTCTGCTTTCACGATCACGGGCTGGTGGACGAACTGCGGCGCGTTTTCGTCTCCGATTTGGACCGCTGCCAGAAGATCGATCTGGCCGAATGGCGCAAACGCAGCGCGTGGCAGAAGACCCAGGAGCACGTCGCGTCGCTCATCGAGGATCAGGTCTAGACGGCGCCAGGCTCCGATGCACAAGTTCCGCATCGCCACTTACAACATTCACAAAGCCCGCGGCATGGACGGACGCACCCGCGTCGAACGCATCGGGCGCGTGCTGGAGCAGGTGGACGCCGACGTGATCGCGCTGCAGGAAGTCGTCAATCACGAAGGGCGCAGTATGGAGGATCATCAAGCCGCCTATCTGGCCAAGCGGCTCGGCTACTCTTACGCGGTCGGCGAGACGCGCAAACACGGCGGCGGAGTCTATGGCAACGTCACTTTGAGCCGTTGGAAGTTTGATCTGGTGCGCCCGCTGGATCTAACCGTCGTTGGGCGCGAGGAGCGCGGCGCGCTGCGCACCGACATCCACTTCGGCCATCACGTGCTGCACGTTTTCAATGTGCATCTGGGCGTGGCGCATCGCGAGCGGCGAAGCCAGGCCGTCCGGCTCATGGACCGGGATCTGCTGCGCGCAGTGGACATCCGCGGTCCGCGCATCGTCCTGGGAGATTTCAACGAGTGGACACACGGGCTGGTGACGCGGACACTCTCGGCGGAATTTCATCTTACTGACCTGCGTCTGCATCTCGCCTGGACGCGGGCCTATCCCGCCCTGCTTCCTCTATTGCACCTGGACCACATCTATTTCGACCATCACCTGCAGGTTGAGAGCGCCCGGTTCCACCGCAGCCGGTTGGCGCTGATCTCCAGCGATCATCTGCCATTGGTGGCGGACTTCAGAATGGCGTAAACGCTAGCCGGCGGCCTGCCGCGCAGCCAGCATCTTCTGGTAGGCCCCCAGCAATTCGGCCCGTGCGGTTTCACCCAGCGGCCCCGGCAGTTCGGCGGGCTGGTAGCGCCGGCACAACTCCACGGTCTTACGCAGGCTTTCGGCGAACTCGACGCACGGCGCGCATCCGGCCAGGTGCTGCTCAATTTCGCGGCACGCATCCGGCGGCAGTTCCAGGTTTAGATACTCCGACAGCAGCGCAAACACTTCCTGACATTTTTCCGGATGCTCATGCGTTTCCATGTTGTTCTCCCCGGCGCCCCAGATACCCGTCCAGTTTCTGCCGCACCGCCAGGCGCGCCCGATGCAGGCGAGTCTTCACAACGTCGTCCGTCAGATCCAGAATCTGCGCCGTCTCCTGCGTCGACAGTTCCTCCACATCGCGCAACAGGATCACGGAACGATAGTTCTCCGGCAATTCGCTCATCGCCCTCTGCAACTCGGCCTTCAGCTCCACATTCAGCACCTGGTCTTCGGGCAATCCGCTCCAGTCCGCAATCTGCAGCTGCACGTGCCCATCCCGCTGGTCCTTGGCCGGCAGAAACTGGTCGAGTGAAAGCTCCTTCGCCGGCGCAAAAACACTCTTGCGGCGTTTCATGAGGCACTCATTCCTGGCGATGCGAAATACCCAAGGCCGCACCCGCTCAGGCTCCCGCAACTGGCCGAAGCTCTCAAACACCTTCAGCAAGGTCTCCTGCGCCACCTCTTCGGCATCTTCCCGCTGGCCGCACATCAACCAGCTATAGTGGAAAATCTTGGCGCGAAAATGTTCCACAAAGCGGTCGAACGCCTCCGCCGACCCTGCGAGTAAACGCCGCGCCAGTTCGATTTCCGTTTCCCGTTCCAAGGCCCGGTCCCGCTCTTCATTCTAGCGGGCCGCGCTCAGGCAGCTATCTCAGCAGCCGCGTGAATGATGACCTCGATGCTGGGCCGCTCCAGCAGCGTATTGTGCACCAGACAGGATTTCACCGCGCGCAGAATCGCGGCCTGGTGCCGCTCATCCAGGCCCGGCGCGATCACCTCAATCACAAACCTACCGAGCCGCGCGGGCTGCCTCGCTTTTTCCGCCACTACTCGTACTTCAAGCCCTTCAGTGGCCAAGCCGCGCGTCTTCAAGTATTGACTGGCATAGTAGCCCGCACACGTTGCGAGCGACGCCAGCAGAAACTCGGGAGATGACATTCCCGCGTCGTCGCCGCCGTTGTCACGCGGCTGGTCGCAGAGGATCTCATGCGCGCCAGAAATCACTTTGAACTTGCAATCTCCCAAGAACTTGGCCTTAATTTCCATGAATGCCTGCCTTCCGCTAACCTAGATGCATGTTTCCAGGCAAGGTGACAACCCCACGGCCGCTTGAAGGGAAAATCTCCTCCGGACAATAGGCTGCCTGCCCCGGCGAGTGTACAAACGCCCAGCACCGGCGTAGGACCGTCGCCGTGAAGTGACCGCGCGAGCACCCTTTTTAGGGACGCTTGTCCTCCGGCTGTTTTTGGTGTATACATGACGAAACCGCCGCGCAACGGGGATTTGGGTTGTGGCGATGGGACACCGCTTGGAAACCAGGCGATCCCGAAGTGGCTCACAACAGCCAGCGCTGCGACGGCAAAACCGGCTGGCCTCCTTGTGGGGCCAGCAGTGTCTCATGCTTGGGCGTCGACCACGGCAATCGCCGCCACGTTCACGATCTCGTTGACCTCGGCGCCGCGCTGCAAAACGTGCACCGGCTTGGAAAACCCGGTCAGGATCGGACCGATGGCGTCGGCTCCGCCCAAACGCGCCAGCAGCTTGTAGGCGATATTGCCCGCCTCCAGATTCGGAAAGATCAGCACGTTGGCGCCGCCCTCGAGCGAGCTGAACGCGTAGGTGTTCTTGATGATCTCCGGCGTCACGGCGGTATCGGCCTGCATCTCGCCATCGACCACGAGATCCGGCGCGCGCTGCCTTACCAGCTCCACGGCCCTGCGAACCTTGTCCGCCAGCGGATGCCGCGTGCTGCCGAAGTTGGAGAACGACAGCAAGGCCACGCGCGGCTTCACGTTAAAGCGCTGCGCCGTTTCGGCCGCCGAGACCGCGATCTCCGCCAGATCCTCGGACGAAGGCTCGATGTTCACCGTGGCATCGGCAAAGAAGTAGATGCCTTGCTGCGTGATCATCAGATAGACCCCCGCGACGCGGCGCAGTCCTTCACGCAACGGGATCACTTCCAGTCCCGGACGAATCGTGTCCGGATAGTGCTGCGTGATGCCGCCGACGATCGCATCGGCGTCGCCCAGGGCGACCATCAACGAGCCAAAGTAATTGTGATTGAGGACCAACTCGCTGGCTTCGCTCGGCGTAACGCCTTTGCGCTGGCGCAGCCGCGATAGCTCCTCCGCATACCGGGCCCGGTCCGGCGAAGTCGACGGATCGATGATCCCGGCGGAATCTAGACTGAGGTGCAGCGAGCAAAGCCGCTCCCGGATCACATCTTCGCGGCCCAACAGAATGGGGCGTGCGATCCCCTCGTCGACTAGGATCTGGGCGGCGCGCAGGATTTTGCCTTCCTCGCCTTCCGGAAACACCACACGCTTGGGATTTCGCTGCGCTTTGTGGATCACCGCCCGCATGACGCCATGCACCTTGCTCAAGCGCCGCTCCAGTTGCTCGCGATATTCATCCAGATCGACGTGCTCCTGAGCCACCCCACTATCCATCGCTGCCTTGGCCACGGCCGCGGACTCGCGCAGCAGCACGCGCGGATCGAACGGCTTGGGGATAATGTACTCGGGGCCGAACTCCAGCCGGTCGACGCCATACGTCCGGCTCACCGAGTCCGGCACCTCTTCGCGCGCCAGTTCGGCCAGCGCATGCGTCGCCGCCAGCTTCATGGCGTCGTTAATCGTCGTGGCGCGCACATCCAGAGCTCCACGGAAAATGAACGGGAAGCCCAGCAGATTGTTCACCTGGTTCGGAAAATCCGAGCGTCCCGTGGCCACGATCCCGTCCGGCCGCGTCTTCACCACGGCATCGTAAGGAATCTCCGGGTCGGGATTGGCCAGGGCAAAGACGATCGGGCGCGGAGCCATCGACAGCAGCATCTCCGGCGTTACGCAGTTGCCCACTGACAGCCCGATGAAGACGTCGGCGCCGCGCATGGCGTCAGAGAGCGTGCGGCAATCCGTCTCACGGGCAAAACGGGCCTTGTAAGGATTCATCCCCACCGTGCGCCCCTTGTAGATGACGCCATCGATGTCACACATCAAGATGTTCTCGCGCTTGAGTCCGAGTTGAATGGCATGCTCGGCGCAGGCGATGGAACTGGCTCCGCCGCCGTTGCACACTACGCGGATCTCGTCGATCTTCTTATTCACCAGGATCAGCGCGTTGATCAGCCCCGCCCCAACGATGATCGCAGTGCCATGCTGATCGTCGTGAAACACCGGAATGCGCAGCGTGCGCCGCAGCTCTTCCTCCACCAGGAAGCAATCCGGCGCCTTAATGTCCTCCAGATTGATGGCGCCGAACGACGGCTCCAGCATCTGGCAGGCGCGGATCACGTCTTGCGGATCTTTCGCCGCCAGCTCCAGATCGAAAACGTCAATGTCGGCAAAACGCTTGAACAGAACCGCCTTGCCTTCCATCACCGGCTTGCCCGCCAGAGGCCCGATGTCGCCCAGTCCCAGGACGGCCGTTCCATTGGTCACCACCGCCACCAGATTGCCCTTTGCGGTGTACCGGTAGGCCAGTTTGGGGTCTTGTTGGATCTCCAGGCAAGGGATCGCGACGCCGGGAGTATAAGCCAGGCTCAAATCGCGCTGGGTGTGGCACGGCTTGGTTGGCAGAAGGGATACCTTGCCGGCCGGGTTGGAGGCATGGTACTCCAGTACGTCTTGCTTGCGTATGGTCATCGAACCTAGTTTGCAGCAAGTTCGACGCCAAAGGCCCCGGGCCTATTGAATATCCAGCGTCACCCGCACATCGACCGTGCGCGGCGCCAGGCATTCCTTGTTGTTGCAGGCCTGGTAGCGCAGCTTCCCGTTCATAAATGCCATCCCGGGCGCTGCCGTAGCAGGAGCTTTGAACTGCGTCACAATTTCGAACGTGCCGGTGTAGACCGAGACAGGTTTGGGCGAAAACCCCAGCTTCTCCATCTGCGGCTTGGGGTAGTTCACCTGTTCGGCTTCCAGCGGTTCCTTGTTCCAGGTGAGCTTGATCGGGATCAGGTAATCGTCGCCCGGCATGTTGCTGTTGACGTGAAACCCGGACTGCAGATTGGCCTTCAGGCTCAATTCGGCCGTGCCGCCGCGCTTGATGGTCAGCCGCGTAAGCGGCGCGACCGTGAGGACGCCGTTATTTTGAGCTTGTAAGGAGGGCCAGGCTGCGGCCAGCAGGAACAAAAGCGCCGGCGCTGGGCGCATTGAGCAACTCAACAATCGCATTCTTGAAGTCATCCTTCCCGCCGGTGATCCCAATGTGCTTGGAGACGATGCGGCCCTGCCGGTCGATCAGAAGCGTGGTGGGCAGCGAATCCAGGCCGCCGTATTTGTTGCTGACGTCATCGTTACCGAGCAAAACCGGGTAGTTCATCTGCATGCTCGCCATGTAAGGCTTGATCACCTTCCAGCCATCTTCGTCCATGGAAACGCCCAGCACCGCGAAGCCGCGATCCTTGAATTCCCGCTCGAAATCCATGAACCAGGGAATCTCCACCTTGCAGGGTCCGCACCAGGTGGCCCAGAAATCGAGCAGCACGACTTTGCCCTTGTAGTCGGAAAGCCGGACGCTCTGGCCGTTGGCGTCCTGGAGTTTGAATTCGGGCGCGAGCGTGAGCTTGCTGTTGCCCGGCCCGGCGGCACTGCGCGACGCCTTCGAGCAGCCGGCAAACGTCAATGCAGCGGCGAGAACTAAACAGGCGGCTAGCGCCGTGGCGGTCTTGGTCACAGGCATCTCCTGCCATTAATTATATCGGGATTGCGCTACCCTGAAACGCAGCGTGGAACCATTCCGCGCGGCGGCGTCGGTGCCTCTCGGCGAGCGTGAATTCGGGATGGCGCCGCACGCCGGAATAGAGCCACGCTGCCGTGTCGCAAAAACTCTCGCAGAGATACTCGCGCCATTCTCTGAGTTCGCGGGCCTGCGAACGCGGTAAGTGTAGCTTGCGGGATTCGGCCGACCAACCCAGCTCGCCCCGCGCTCCGGCTTTTCGCTCCCGCGCGACGGTGTCCTCCCAGGAACGGCGGGCCCGGTTGCCCAGCCTCACCCAAACGAAGTGAAATAGCTCGTGCGTCAGGATGCGGGAAAACTCCCGAGGGCGCCGTTCGAGCTCCTGGTCGAGCACGATTTGACGCTTTCGCACGAACGAGGCGGCGTGCACCGGCAGGCCGTGCTGGCGATCCGAGTAAAGCTTGCGGCTACCCGCGGTGAGCGAAGGCAGAAAACGAACGCGCAAGCCGCGCCCCTGAAGCTCCGGCAGGCGCCGCTCCAGGGCCCTAACGCACTTGTTGCAGCTGCGCCGGGACGGGCGGCTTAAAATAATCCGGGTTGTCAACTTTCACCGTGTATTGCGACTGAACGCCCTTCAGCCATTCCTGGAAGCGCTCCCGCCGGATATCCTGCACGATCGGAATGCGCACGTCGTCGTAGGGCTGCGTCGAGATCTCTTCGGCGCGGATCAGGTAGAATCCATTCGGCTCTTTGATCGGCTCGCTCACCTCGCCCTGCTTCAACTCGAACACTGCTTTCTTGATCTGGTCCGGATAGGCGCTGTCTTGTTTGATCACGCCGAAGTCGCCGTCTTTGGCGGCTGAGGAGGCATCGTCGGAATTCTCACGCGCCACTTTCCCGAAATCCCCGCCCCCCAAAACCTGGATCCGCAGCTTCATGACCTTGGCTTGCGCTTCCGCCTCGCTGGGAAGCTCCTTGCCGCCGGGCGGAGTCTTGCCGGGATTCGGGTTGAAAGCGACGTAGATCACCTTCACCTTTACTTCCTTGAACTTCTCCGGATGCTCTTTGTAGTACTTCTGTTTGTCTTCCTCGGACACTTTGATGTTGTTGTTCTCGTTGGTCAGCTCCGCGGTCGAAAGCACCTGCAAGCGGTTAAATTCCAACTGCTCCTTGAACGGCGATTGCTTGTCCACACCGCCCTTGACGGCATCGTCGGCCAGGCGCCTCATCAGGAACAATTGCCCGAGCTGTTGAGGCTGCCGCTGAAGGGCCTGCTGGACCTGTACCGGCATGTCGGCTAACAGTTTATCGAGCTGCGCCTTGGTCACTTTCTGGTCGCCGATGGTTACTACGACGGCGTCAGGCGCGATGGGAGTGGCAGGAGCACCGGACGCTGCCGGCGCAGGCGCCGCCGGCTCTTTTACAGCGGGTGTGCCGGGGTTCACCTTGACCGGTTCCTGTCCAAGCAGGAGCGCCGAGGCCAACAAGGGAATCGCAAGAAATTTCATATCAGAGGCTTCCTCGAAGGTGGAACCCAATAGTCTATCACGCAGCCTCCCGGCGGCTGGCGCGGCCGCCGTTACGCCCGGGGAACACTGCGCTCGATGAGCTGTTCGGAGGTCAATCCGTACAGCGGAGGAGTCGGCGTCTCCAGTAAGGACAGATAAATGTAAATCTGGCCGCGATGATGGATTTCATGCTCCACCATCGACCGCAACCACTTCCAGGTGGTGATTGAGGCCCCGTCGGGTGTGATGCACCGGCCCTCCAGGTCCGCGTGGCTAATCCCCGAGAGAATCTCTACAGCCTCGCGATGCAATCTCTCCGAGAACGAAACAATCTCATCGTACGTTGCCGCCAACTCTTTGCCGCAACCGCCGTACGCGCTCGGCCTTCCTAGGGCGACTTCCAGGAACATGTAGCGATTGGTGGTCGCGATATGCCGAACCAAATCCCCCAAAGTGAATTTGCCCTCGCGAAATCGCCAGTCCACTTTGTCCGGCGGTACCACACGGACCACGTTCATTGTCCGCTGATGGACTTTATTGAAGTAGTTGAGAAACTCTCCCGGATCTCGGATCTCCATTGTGCACGCACCCCCACGTCGATGAGATGCACGCCGTCCGGCAAGCGCACCAGCGATCAGGGCGTTGCCTTGGCCACGGCCGCGCTCGCACGGATCTTCATCGAAAATACGGGAGCGGCCATGTCGGCTTCGTCATGCAGATTGCAATATGGATCTTTCCCGAAGCCGTACCACAGCGTGGCATCTTCCGGCACTTTACCCTGTACAAACAGGGAAACCGTGCTGGCCTCGGCGGGATCGACTTTGGTCTTGTAGATGAGAGGCAGCCACTCGCCCTTCGCGTCCCGGATCGAAAAGCCGGCCAGCGGCCCCTCCGACTTCAACCGGCCGTTGACGCCGGAAAAGTTCACCTTCACCACGCCCGCGCCGTAGACCGCATCTAGGGGATGCGGCCCAGGCTTCAGGGAGCCGAAATCCTTCATCCGCGGAAACAGGTCCAGGCAGACTCGGTTCGCCAGCCGGTGCGCCAGGCGTTTCAGGTCTTGCGTTCCGATATGGATGCTGTCGTCGAGTTGCAGGTCCACGGCCGCCACCATGCCGCTGCGCGGAATCTCCGCCTCAGCCCGAAGCTGCGCCAGTTGGATGCGATCCCAGTCGTCCACGTTGTTCGCATCGATGTGCCGGCCGATCTGCACGTAATAAAACGGAAGATTGGGTTGCTGAAAATCGGTCCGCACCGCTTTCACGAAACTCTCAAATCTGGCCAGGAACGGCGCGGAGTACTTGGGCGTGGCGTCGGATTCGCCCTGATACCACAGGATCCCCTTCACCTTGCCGCCAACGGCTTGCACGCGCCGGTACATCGCGCCGTAGAGCGAATCGCCGCCGCGATCCTTCAGCGCTGGATTCCACTGCTCCATGGAGGTCCCGCCGTGCGCGCAAGGAATCAGCCCAACCGGCACGCCGGTGCGCGCCACCATTTCGACGGCGAAGGGCAGGCCCAGTCCCGCGCCTTTCTTGCGATTGGCTTTGTACGTTTCCAGCGCCTGGCCCTGAAGGCGCTCCGGCTCGTGCTGAGCATTCAAAGGCCAATGCACCGGATCCGCCGCACTCACCGTGGTGTGCAGCGGCTCCTCGGCGACCTCCCAATGGTCCGCCATATCGAAGCTGTGCACCAGCGGCGAAGACGATTCGACGTCCACCAGGTCGCCGTGTCCCTCCATGTTGGACTGTCCGGCGAGCACCCACAGATCGCCGACCAGCAAGTTGCCGACGGACAAACTGGAATCCGTGCCTTGCAGCCGGACTTCCAGGCGGTACGGACCGCCCACCGGCACCTGTTTCAGTGCCCCGCCCCAGTGTTGTTTGTCCACCCGGCTCAGAAAGGTCCAATCGAATCCGGGCAGCGCGGCGCCATCGGCGCCCGTCAAGCGCGCCTCGACATCCTTGCCGTTGACCTTTTTGCCGCTAGCCGAGCCGGCGAGTGGAATGTCGACGCCCCGGTCCGAAGTCCGCTGCAGCACCTGGTTGTCGTCGGGCGAAGTTGTGAAACGAATGTCCTGGCCGAACGCCGCGGCGGCGCACAGAGCTGCCGTAGTGACCAGGCCCGCGGTGCTCATGCGAAGGGTGCGCACTCCGATGCATTGTAGCAAGCAGGCGGAGGCTGGAGGCGTTAGGTGCTAGTTTGTTTTCACTTGTACGCGGCGAAGCTCACCGCTGGAGCTCGCGCCGGCTTTCTGCGCTGCTCCTTCGGAGACTTTAATGTTATTCACCACCTGAATCGCGCCCGCCGTCTTCGCCATCCGCGTGGCCGCGCCCTTGTGTTGCATCGTGGCTGTCGTCCCCGTCCAAGTGGCGACTCCGTCCTTGACATGCACCTGGAAGCCGTCCTTGCCGATCTTCGACTTCGCCAGCTTCGCCTTGATGGTGGCTTCAATTTCCGCGTCGCTGAACTTGCCCTGGCTGTGCGACTTGGTGAGCGGTCCCGCAAAGCCCGCGAGCGAGCAGGCCAGCAAAGTAAGAACGATGAAAGCTTTCCTCATGCCGGATTAGTGCCGGCGTGCCGCGGGAAATCGCAGACGATTATTGCGCCGTCCAGCCGCCGTCGATGAGAATGTCCGAGCCGGTGATAAACGATGAGTCCTCCGAACAGAGGTACGCCACCAGTTTGCCGACCTCGTCGGGCCGGCCAGGACGTCCCGTCAGAGTGCCCGCCAGCAGCGGCGCCAGCTTCGCCGGGTCGTTCAGGATTGGCTCTGTCATGTCGGTGGCGAACAGGCCCGGGCTAACCGAGACCACGCCGATGCCGTCGCCCGCCAGCTCGATCGCCAGCGCGCGCGTGAAGGCGATGACCCCGGCCTTGCTGGACGAATACGCCGTGCGCTGCGGAATGGACACGTGCCCCATCATCGAGGCGATGTTCACGATCCGGCCCCAGCCGTGACCCTTCATGTGAGGAATGAAGGACCGGCACAGCAGGAACACGCTGGTGAGGTTCGTATGCAGGACGCTGTTCCACTCGTCGAGCGTGGTTTCCAGGCACGTCTTGCGGATGTTGATGCCGGCGTTGTTGATGAGGACGTTCACTTGACCGAATCGGGCGATAACGTCGCGCTCCAGTTGCCGGACTTGTCCTTCGTCGGAGACGTCGGCCGTGAAGATTTCGGCCTCGGCGCCCAGGCCGCGCGTTTCAGCGCAGGTCTCGGCCAGCTTTTCGCGATCGCGGCCGGCCAGAGCCAGGCGCACACGCTCAGGCGCCAATGCGAGCGCGATCCCGCGGCCCAATCCGCGGCTTGCTCCGGTGATCAACGCCACGCGTCCGCTCAATGGCATAAGACGCTCATTGTACACGCCCTCGAAAACACGAAGGCCTCAGCATTGCGGCTGAGGCCGTGAAATTCATGATCTGGAGTGAGTTTATTCGACGTCCTTGCTTCTCTTCTTGCGATTCCGCTTGCGAGCCAGCGCTTCTTTGGTACGCTTCTTCTCGCCCGGCTTCAAATAGAAAGAGTGACGTTTGATCTCTTTGATGATGTCCTCCTGTTGGACTTTGCGCTTGAAGCGCCGCAATGCGCTTTCCACCGTTTCGCCGTCCTGGATATGGACTTCAGCCAATCAAAACTCACCTCCCTTGCCGTAGAGAAGCGCCAGCCCTAGTGAATTTACCGCGAGGGGATGCCCAAATCAGGCAGGCCAGACGCTAATAGCTAATGATAGCCAGCCGGAGGCCGGCACGGCAATCCCCGGTAGCCACCCCCGTTTGTACGACTCCCCACCAGTCTTCATATCGTGGAATCAACCGCTTAGCGGATGCACTTCCTAAGTTTCTAGCATTGTGCTAGTATTTCTCTAGGAATTACTATGGCCACTCTGTACGTCGAGAAGGTCCCCGAGGAACTCTACCAATCCTTGCGCGAGCGCGCGCAGACCAACCACAGGTCCATCGCCGCCGAAACCATCTCGCTGCTCGAAAGCGTGTTGCCCAGCCCGCAAGAACTTCGCCGGCGGGCTGCGTTTTACCAGCGCATCCAACGCCTCACCGCGCGCATGACGGCCGCGGCCGCCGGCCCCTCCACCGAGGAAATGCTGCGCGAGGATCGCGCTCGTTGAAGACCTACGTGCTGGACGCGAGCGTTGCGGCGAAATGGTTCCTCCGCGTGCGCGAGCCGCTGGCCGAGGAAGCCGTCGGTTTGCTGCGTCGTCACGCCAAAGCCGAAGTCGATTTCCTTGTCCCCGATCTCTTCTTCGCCGAGTTCGCCAATATCTTCTGGAAGGCGCAGAGGCTCGGCCGCTGCGATGGAGAATTGGCCGACGCCGCCGTTCACGAGATCGTCGACAAAGGTCTCCCCACCTATCCGTCCGCGCCTTTGCTCCAACCCGCCCTCCAAATCGCCCGCGCCTTCGAACGCACCGTCTACGATTCGCTCTACGTCGCGCTCGCCGTCCACACCAACAGCGACTTCGTCACCGCCGACGAAAAGCTGGCCCACTCCTCGGCCGGCCAATTGCCCGTCGTTTGGCTGGGCTATCTGTAGGAGCATCAGGATTCGGACGATCACAGACCATCCGCGAAAACTTCTCCTTCGACTTCCATCACTTCTCCAAGCCCGCATGATCTTGACCCACGTTCCGGCGTATTCTGGTCCAAATGAGCACACGGCAACACCCCAACTTCCACGCCTCGCCAACCGAAATTACCAAACGAACGGCAATAACATACTTCGCTAACCTAGTCCTGGTCGGTCTATTGGCATCGTGGCACTTTGTTCCAGTGAACTACTGGAACGGATTGTCTCCCACGGTCACCACGAAACTATGCACGCCATCGTTAATAAATCGGAGCTGGTCACGTCCCAGTGACAGTGAGAAGACCAGAGGCCCCCTACCCTCGATTAGGAGTGCGTCGTGTAGGACCTGTGAGAGTTGCTCTGCGGCTAATCGAGTGCGGTCATTAGCAGTTGGATCTAGTTGTATTTGTATTCCGAAAACACTCGCACAGAATTCTACTCCTAGATCCGGATCCCAATGCGCCCTCGTAAGTTGGAATCCCAGTTCATGGACGGCATCATTGCGTTCTCGGTCTATTGGATTTCCCCCGCTGCCCAAAGTCTTGAAGAAAGCACGAAAGACCTGCTCTGGAGTATCCAATTGTTCGGGCCAGCAGGACAGAATGGTCACCTTCTGCTCTCTGAATGGTCTCAGCCGCAGATCTTCTGCAATGTCGGCATCATGCAAAAGCCCCTCGCGTGGAGATCGTCTTCGGAAGCTTAATTCTAATATCCTTTGTGCACTGGCGAGGTCCGTTGTAGCGGATGTTAGCCGTGCCTCTGATTCCGCAGCTTGCTTTTCAACTGTGTCAGCCTTTTGGCGCGCCGCCGTTGCCATCGTCAATGCACTGGACGCGGTACCTTCCGCCTTCTTGGACGCGGAGATGGCTGTTTTGGAGGCCTCTTCAGCAGCACGCGCCTTGGGTTCTACGGTCCCAACCTGCATCATGGCTGTATTGGCATCGCGTAGAGCATCGCTGGCGTTGTCGGCGGCATCTTTGGCTAATTCCCCCAAGTCACCGGTCAGCTTGCCATTGGTTGCCGCCAGCTCCGTTTCTAGCCCAGACTGTCGGAACTCAATCCCTAATTCCCCCATGACGCCTACGGTTACGAGCGTTCCGGCTCCAATTGCGATGATTAGCGCACGAATCCTCCACCACTCAAACGGAACGCGGCCCGTAATGTATATCCATAGCAACTCTCCCAATCGGATGAATTCCTTCCGGTATTCGAGAATCAGACCTACGGCGACGGCCGCCGTCCAAATGTACAACCAGATCCTCAAGTACTCCGATTGGCGATCAAGATCTGTGACGCGTTTGGCGAGTCGCTCTATTTCAGATGGCGAAATCGACGTTGCCATAAAAGACTACCAGGGAGCCTACCAAAAGGCCATGGAATCTCAACGACGCTTCCATGAGGCCGAGTGGCGGTGTCTGATGATTATAGCGATTACGCTCGCGTTCGGCTGGATACCGTTTTTTGTTTGGAGGATGTACAAACAGCGCTAAGCGCTTTTACGAATTCTTTGTTTTGCGCTTGTGCTCGCGTGCCAGCTTGCGATCCACTTCCTTCTTGGGAACCTGGACAAGTTTGGACATGAACGCTTGGAACTTGCCGAACGGGGAATCAGGTGGGGGCTGTGCGGGCTTGGGGCTTGTGGCCATCCACTTCGAGCCTAACACACAAATCTTAGGAGCGACACCAATACGTGTGACGCTGGGAGCACGTCCGCAGCACAGGCGCTCGATAACACGGCGTCCACGCTGGAAGTCGGAACGTCTCCCAGCGTCTTAGATTCTAATGCTCTGGGTGCTATAAATCCAGCAGGATGGGATTGTTCACGGTAGCATCTGAAAAGGAATGTTGTTGGCTCTCATCATATCGATTGCGTGCTTTATGTGCGATCCCCACCCTAGATGAATGAATTGATGCTCTACAATCTCGCGTGAACCTTGTTTCACTGTTGGAGTGAAACCCAGGGGCAAAGAAATTGTCTGACTCTGAATCGCCCAGACCACGGCGTCCTTATCGAATATCGGCCCCCCGCTCTGGCCACGCAAACCGGCTGTGGATGTTTCGATGAACAGTACCTTCCGCTGGCCGTCTGTCGAACTTTTGGCGGCGAACCGAGTTAAGATTCCATCGTTCGGAAACTGGGGAATGGGGAACGTCGAGGGATCTAGCGAGAACCCTCTAGTCTGCTCGTCAAAGGTGGCTTTGACAGCGTGGAAAGGATATCCCAGCCTACACAGCGATGTGCCGACGGTAAAACTGCTGATAGGATTCTTAAAGACGGGATACTCCTCAATGCTTCTTGCGTCGAATCCCACGAGTTGCACAAGAGCCACGTCTGCCAATGTGTCTAGAAAATACCGCGATGGTGCCCAGTTTAACCCAAAGGCTTCCGCGTGGTCCGTGATCCAATCATCTGATACAGGTAGGCGCTGAATCATCCGCCGCTTCTCGTTGTCCTTGAGGTCCGCTCGCGCGGTTATCTCGGCTTTCGCTTTCTCGTACTTTTCTATCTCTGCGCTACTCTTTTCGTGCTTAAGAATCTCCGTCATAATATGAGCGGCTGTGAGCACCCAGCCCTGGTCGTTAACCACAATGCAGCTCCCGATGATAGAGGAGATGCGCCCGTTTCTGAAGCGCTGAGTGCTCATCACAGGCATCGTGAATTTTCTAGCCTTTTCTAAAGCTGTTGAGAACATTGGGGTAATCGTACTGGTGGATTTGTCAGAAGTTGTACTATACTACAAAGGCGTTTGTTAAAGTTGTAGTTAGGGAATGACGATATGACACCTGTGGAAGAGAACAAGCCGCAACCTGATTCGATGCTGTTGTTTGATGAGGAAAAGCTTAGCGCACTTGTCTCACAGACCATCGAATACTCCGAAGATTCGGAGGAGTCGCCCTACTTCATTGCATCTTCATACAGCGAATAGATCACGCGCGTACCATATGTGATCGGCGCTCCACGCCTCTATTGCCGTGGTCAACGTCGTCCGCGTGTTTGTCTTGGCTTCCCTGACTTTGGATCTCTTCAACCGGGCTGTCGTTCTGTCTTGCCAGTCAGTTCATCGTAGGTGATCCGTCGTCCCACTACCTGCATCATGACTAGCGCGAAGCGATCAAAGTCCGTGCTCTTGCGCTCGTTGAATCGGAAGCACTGTTCATCGGCGTAGGCTTGCAGGTGGAACGGCTCAACCGACACGTAGGTGCCCTTCAGAGCACGTTTGAACAGACTCCAGAAATTCTCCAGTCCGTTGGTATGGACATGGCCGCGAACGTAAGCCTCAGTGTGGTCGATGAACTCGTGCGCGAATCCGTCTACCGGAAGATTGCGATAGGAGCGCAGCGAGTCGCTATAGACCGCCGCGCCTTTCTCGACATTCTCGATGACGTTGGTCCGAGCGTAGAATGCGCGATTGTTAGGAGTGACTTTGACGCGGGCTTCGCGCGTGTTCCGATCTAGCAGACCCATGACAACCGCCTTACCCTCGAATCCGCCGATCCGTTTCTTGCCCATGCGAGCGCGAGTCTGTTTGTCTAAGTGCATGTTGCGAACTTTTCCGCCGATGAAAGTCTCATCGGCTTCGATGGGGCCTGCCAACTTCTTGAACGTTCCGCTCTGCATCGCAAGGCGAATCCGATGCAGCATGAACCAAGTGGACTTCTGAGTGATCTTGAGATCCCGCGCCAGTTCGTAACTGGAGATGCCGTTCTTGCAATTGCAGATGAGCCATGCTGCCGGTAACCACTTCTCAAGGCCCAGCGGGGAATCCTCAAAGATTGTGCCGACCTTCAGAGAGAACTGGGATTTGGGATGCTTGCCGTAGCACTTCCAGCGGCGCTGTTTGGCGAGATAGGTGACCTTATCGGAGTCGCAGTGCGGGCAGCGAACCTTGCCATCCTGCCAACGAATTGCGATCATGAACTGGTCGCAGTTCTCGGGATTCGAGAAGAATACGATTGCCTCTTGTAAGGTCTCAGGCCACTTGTTCATGTCTCAATCATACGGCAAAACGCGTGGTTAGTCAAGTATGTTGTTGCCAAACGAACCCAATCCCAAATCTGAACACTCCAACCTCGCGCCCGCGTCGGATTCGTTTCGTAACCTGGGCCCCTCCTCTTCGTGAAGCAATCCTAATCCGCCGATCCGCGCCCCCTCCGCATCCGTCTGCTAGCCTAATGAATGGAGGGGTCGAAGGTTCATGGACACTGATGACGCCGTGGCCATCCGTGGCGTCGCTCTCACCAAAAAGTTCCGTTCGGGCGGAGCCGACTTGGTGGTGTTCGCGGACCTCACCTTCGAAGTCGCGCGCGGCGAAAGCCTCGCTCTGATCGGTGAATCGGGCGCAGGCAAGAGCACGCTGCTCTACCTCTTAGGAGGTCTGGACAGGCCTTCCAGCGGTACGATATACTTCGGTCACCAGGACATTTCAGGCTTCTCGGACATTGAGCTGGCGGATTTTCGCAACCGGGAAATAGGTTTTGTTTGGCAGAATCACTCCCTGCTGCCGGAGTTTACGGCGGTGGAAAATGTGATGATGCCGTTGCTGATACGGGGCGCTCGCATCCAGGATGCCGAGCCTGCTTCGCTGGAGAGGTTGGATGAAGTTGGGTTACGAAACCGGGCTTCCCATCGCGCGGGCGAATTGTCCGGCGGCGAGCAGCAGCGCGTCGCTCTGGCCCGTGCTTTGGCAGCCAACCCGGCAGTCTTGCTCGCCGACGAGCCCACCGGCAATCTGGATTTTCGGACCGGCGAAATGATTATTTCGCTGCTCAAGGACCTGCACCGTTCGCACCAGTTGACCTCGATTTTCGTCACGCACAATCTTTCCTTCGCTTCCCGATGCGACCGGATCCTGCAGTTGGACAAAGGGGTACTAGCCCCCTGGTCGGCCGACAGTACTCCACACTGTGGCGCGGACCTGGAACAACCGATAATGTGGAAAGACGGCGGTAACTATGTTTGAACGTTATACAGAAAAAGCGCGCCGGGTGATCTTCTTTGCAAGATACGAGGCCAGCCAGTTCGGAAGTCCTTATATCGAGACCGAGCATCTCCTCCTGGGTCTTCTGCGCGAGGACAAAGCTTTAGCCAACCGGTTCCTGCGGTCCCACGCCGCCATCGAATCGATTCGCAAGCAGATTGAAGCGCACACCACCATCCGCGAAAAGGTCTCCACGTCCGTGGATCTTCCGCTCAGCCACGAGTGCAAGCGTGTGTTGGCGTATGGCGCCGAGGAAGCCGAGCGCCTCAACCACAAGCACATCGGCACCGAGCATCTGCTGCTCGGCCTGCTGCGCGAAGAAAAATGCTTCGCCGCCGAGATTCTGCACGAGCGGGGCCTGCGGCTGTCGCAGGTGCGCGAGGAAATCCAGCGCTCGTCGTCGGAGAAGGTTGCCTCCAACCGCCCCAAGGAAAGCTCCTTGCTGGCCGAGTTCAGCCGCGATCTCACCCAGGCCGCCATGGACGGCTCGCTCGATCCGCTGATCGGCCGCGATTATGAGCTGGAGCGCGTCGTGCAAATCCTGTGCCGCCGCACCAAGAACAATCCTGTTCTCATCGGCGAGCCCGGCGTCGGAAAGACCGCCATCGTCGAAGGTTTAGCGCAACGGATCGCCGACGGCGACGTGCCGTCGTTCCTGTCCGACAAGCGCATCCTGGCGTTGGACCTTTCGCTCATCGTTGCAGGCACCAAGTACCGCGGCCAGTTTGAAGAGCGCCTGAAGACCATCATGAAGGAACTGATGGAGAATCAGAACGCCATCATCTTCATCGACGAATTGCACACGCTGGTGGGCGCGGGCTCAGCGGAGGGTTCGCTGGACGCCGCCAATATCCTGAAGCCGGCGCTGTCGCGCGGCGAGATCCAGTGCATCGGCGCAACAACGCCGGGCGAGTACCGCAAGTCCATCGAAAAGGACCGGTCGCTCGAGCGCCGCTTCCAGGCGGTGAAGGTTCCACCGCCGACCGAATCTGACGCCATCCGCATTCTGTTCGGCATCAAGGAGCGCTACGAGAAGTTCCACGCCGTGGCGTATACGGACGAAGCGATCGAATCCGCCGTGCACACTTCGACGCGCTTTATTCCGGACCGCTTCCTGCCGGACAAAGCCATCGACCTGATCGACGAAGCCGGCGCGCGCGTCAAGCTCCGCCAAACCACGCTGCCCGGCGAAGTGGCCGACATCCAGAAGCGCATCAAGTTCATCGTGCATCGCATGGAGAACGCCATCGCGAATCACGAATTCGAGAAGGCGCGCTTCTATTCCGACGAAGAGCGCAAGGAGCGCGAAAACCTGCGCCAGTTGCGCGAAAAGTACAACCTGGACGACACCTCCACCGGTGTCGTCACCAAGGACGACATCGAAGACGTCGTGGCCCGCTGGACCGGCGTCCCCATGACCGCTATTCGAGAAGAAGAAGTCAGCAAGCTCATCCGTATCGAAGAAGAGCTGCACAAGCGCGTCATCAGCCAGGAGAAAGCTATTTCGGCGCTGGCGCGCGCCATCCGCCGTTCGCGCGCGGGCTTGAAATCGCCCAAGCGGCCTTCCGGCTCGTTCCTGTTCCTCGGCCCCACCGGCGTCGGCAAAACCGAAGTCGCGCGCGCCCTGGCCGAATTCCTGTTCGGCAGCGAGAAATCGCTCATCCGCTTCGATATGTCCGAGTTCATGGAAAAACACTCCGTCTCGAAGCTCATCGGCTCGCCTCCCGGATACGTCGGTTATGAAGAAGGCGGCCAGCTGACCGAGCGCGTCAAGCGCGCGCCGTATTCCATCATCCTGCTGGATGAAATCGAGAAAGCGCACCCGGATGTCTACAACATCCTGCTGCAGGTGTTTGAAGATGGCCAGTTGACCGACGGCCTCGGCAACACGGTGGACTTCAAGAACACCATCATCATCATGACCTCGAACCTCGGCGCGCGCTTCCTCGATAAGAAGACGCAAATCGGTTTCGCCGCGCCCTCCACCACCGGCATTCCGCCCAAAGTGGAAGACCAGGTGATGGCCGAGGTGAAGAAGGCCTTCAACCCCGAATTCCTCAACCGCCTGGACGAGATCATTCTGTTCACCTCGCTCACCGACGAGGATTTGCTGAAGATCATCAACCTGTTGGTCGAGCAGATCAACGTCAACCTGGTGGCCAAGCAGATCAAGATCCGGGTGAACGAGGACGCGGCCAAGTACATTCTGGAAAAGACTCTGGTGGATCGCAGCTACGGCGCCCGTCCGCTGCGCCGCGCCCTCCAGAAGTACATCGAGGATCCGCTTTCCGAAGCCCTGATCCAAGGCTCGCTGCCGCGGCCGTCCGAACTGGAAGTTTACTTGGGCGACACCGGCATCTTCTGCCGCCCCATCGCGGGCGAGTTGCAGGAGCAGCCCGTCGGCGCGCCGGGCGAAGAGAAGGCTCCGGTGGCCGGCACGGCACTGTATCTGTTCTAGCCCGCTTCACAGGCGCGGGCCGGGAGCTTGGCGATGACTCGCAGACGAATGGTGAAGTCCGCCGGGATCGGCATTGCCGCGATGGCCTTGCAAAGTGGTGACAGCTTCGGCGCTCCCGCGGCGCCTCCCGTGAAGGCGCTGCTCTTCGACACCTTCGGCACCGTCGTCGACTGGCGCGGCTCCATCATCCGGGAAGGCGAGGCCTGGGAAAAAACCAAGGGCCTCACCATCGATTGGGGTCACTTTGCCGACCGCTGGCGCGCCGGGTACGCGCCTTCCATGGACAAAGTCCGCAAGGGCGAGATGCCCTGGACCAACCTCGATCACCTGCACCGCGCGCTGCTCGATGGCCTGCTCGCGGAGTTTCACATCGAAGGTCTTTCTGAGGAAGAGAAGGACCACTGGAACCGCGTCTGGCATCGTCTGACCCCCTGGCCGGATTCGGTCGCCGGCCTCACGCGCCTCAAGAAGAAGTACACCATCGCGCCGCTGTCGAACGGCAACGTCGCTTTGCTTGCCGACATGGCCAAGCACGCGGGCATTCCGTGGGACCTGATTCTCTCAGCGGAACTGGCCAAGCATTACAAGCCGGATCGCGAAGCCTACCTCACCGCGGTCAGCCTGTTGGAGCTGAAGCCTGAGGAAGTCATGATGTGCGCGGCGCATCGCGGCGATCTTGGCGCCGCGCGCAGTTTCGGCCTGCGCACCGGGTTCATCCATCGGCCTAAGGAATACGGACCCACGAAAAAGGCCGATGACGCCAAGCCCGGCGATTTCGACGCGGTGTCCTCGGACATCCTCGACTTGGCTGCAAAGCTTGGCGCTTAGCTCGATGCCCAGGAACTTGTGGCGGCGATGGACGGACCGGCCACAGCAGTTGTGGGCCCGCAAGGCTCTCTTCCAAATCCACCTTTGGACAGGTATCGCCGCCGCTCTCTACGTCATCGTGGTCAGCGTATCCGGCGGCGCCATCGTACTTCGGCAGGAGATCGACAAGCGAGTACCAAGGACCATCCCAACCATAAGCGCGGGAACGCCACTGAGCCCCGTGCAAATCCAGCAGCGCATCGAGCAGGCCCATCCCACCGACGAGATTCTGACCATCATCGAACCGCGCAAACCGGGCCAACCGTTCACCGTCATTTTGGAAGTGGGCAACCAGCGAGTGCAGCGCGTGTTGGATCCTTACACCGGCGCCGTTCTCGGCGACCCGCGGCCGCCGGTGGTTCGCGTCCTCGATTGGCTCACCGATCTCCACGACAACCTGCTCTCCGGATTCATTGGCCGCACGCTGAACGGGCTCGGCGCATTACTGCTGGTCGTGATGTCGCTCACCGGCGCGGTCATCTGGTGGCCGGGAAGCCGGAACTGGCGCAGAAGCACTCGCGTCCAGTGGCGCGCGCGCTTTGCCCGGCTCAATTGGGATCTGCACAGCGCCATCGGATTCTGGTGCTTTGTGTTCGTGTTGATTTGGGGCGTCTCCGGCATCCTGCTTTGCTTTCCGGGCACTCTGGACGCCGTTCTGGGCGGCCACCTTCGCTACTGGCTCACTCGGCTGCACTTCGGCCGATTCAACCTGGCGCTGGAATGCGTCTGGACCCTTCTGGGACTCGCTCCCGCTGCTCTCGCGGTCACAGGCGCTTTGATGTGGTGGAATCGCGTCCTCCGCAAAAAGGTAAAGCGTTCCCGCAAGCAGAAGGAGGCCGTCGCGGCAGTTTAATGCGCCGATTCTTTCGCGCGCGAAACGATGAAGGCCTGAATCGCCATCACCTGATCGTGGTTGAGGATCTTCTGGAACGAAGGCATGCCTAAATTGGCGCGGCTGCCCCCCAGCACAATCCCGTCGATTCCCTCCAAAACCTCTTTGCTCGAATAACGAAGATCGGGCAGCGGGCCCGCAACCGCATTCATTCCATGACAGGTGGCGCATTGCGCGGCGAAGAGCATCCCCCCTTCGTCGATCACCTTCTTCGGAGCGCTCGTTGTGATCGCGGGCGTCGGCGGATTCTTGTGGCCGAACGGGAGCGGCTTCAGCGTCGCGGCGCCATCCAGCGTGAAGGTGAGAATCCGCGCATAGCCCGGCTTCATCGGACCCCACCCGGGGAGATTCTCCAATCCGTCCGCGCCGCCCCATCCCACCATCACGGATACATATTGGACGCCGTTGACTAAGTAAGTCACCGGCGGGGCCATGATTCCCGTACCGGCGTCGAAGGTCCAGACTTGCTTGCCGTCGGTAGCGCGGTAAGCGGCCAGGATGCCGTCCGCGCGGCCTTGAAAGACGAGGTTGCCGGCCGTTGCGAGAACGCCTCCGCCATCCGCAACCGGATACTTCACTCGCCAGGCTGCTTTTTGCGCGACTGGATCCCAAGCCACCAGCGCTCCGGTCGGACCAGGCATGGACGCCAGCTTCGCGTTGAGCGGTCCATTGTACGAGGCATCCCCGCCTATGTTGTCGCGGTTGGGATTGTACTTCCACTTAGGATCGGCTACGTGCAGTTCGTGGCTGCCCTCGATCACCGGCAGATAAACGAACCCCGTCGCAGGACTGAAAGCCATCGGATTCCAGTTGTGTGCGCCTTCCGAACCGGGCGAGACGATCACTGCGCTCATATCGGCGGTGCCCGGCGCTTCTAGGGGGCGCCCGGTTTTGGGATCCAGTCCGGTCGCCCAGGTGATGCCGCTCGCAAACGGTGTACCGGAGATAAACTCTCCGGTCTCGCGGTCGAGAACGTAGAAGAACCCGTTCTTGTTCGCCTGCAGGATCACCTTGCGGGTGCGGCCGCTGATGTAAAGGTCGGCCTGCATCAGCGGCTGCGTTGCATCGTAGTCCCAGTTGTCGCCGGGCGTGGTTTGGAAATGCCAGGCCAGCTCGCCGTTGCTGGCATGTACAGCGAGGATCGAAGCCGTGTAAAGGTTGTCGCCTCCCTGGCGGAGTGCGCGATACCAGGACGTGGGGTTTCCGGTCCCGAAATAGAGCAGATCCAGCGTGGGATCGTAGACGATGCCTTCCCACGGCGTCCCACCGCCGCCTACTTCCCACCACTGGCCCTTCCAGGTCTTGGCGGCGTCTTCCATGGCCTTCGATTCGAACCCCTTCGAAGGATCGCCGGGCACGGTATAAGTGCGCCAAGCCGTCTTCCCCGTCTCGGCGTCGTAAGCGGAGATGTAGCCGCGCACGCCGTACTCCGCGCCCGCATTGCCGATCACGACAAGGCCTTTGGCAATGCGGGGAGCGCTGGTGATCGAGAAAGGTTTGGCACTATCGGTGGTGGACACGCTCCACACCGGTGCGCCCGTGCGCTCGTCGAGCGCGATCAGGCGGCCATCGAGTGTCCCGACGTAGACTTTGCCCTTGTAGAGCGCCGCGCCACGATTCACCACATCGCAGCAAATAAAATAAGCGCGGTCGCGAGCGACCTTTGGATCGTAGGTCCAGCGGACGTCGCCGGTCTTGGCGTCGATCGCATATACGACGCTCCACGATCCGGTCGTGTAGATCACGCCGTCCTTGACCAGAGGCGTCGCTTCGAGCCCGCGCGTGGCGCCGAATTCGTGACTCCACGCAAGCCCCAGCCGCGCGACGGTCTGTTCGTTGATCTGGTTGAGCGAGCTATAGCGGTGATCGTCGTAAGTGCGTCCGTACATGAGCCAGTTGCCGGCGTTGTCGTCCGCTTGGCGAAGAGCCGAATCGTCGACCACCTTCAAGCGGCTACAGGAGGCGGCGGCTAAAGAAACAAACAGGATGATCCATAGCAGACAGCGCGTCGACATGGGCATAAGCGTATCAACGAGTCTAGCAACCGATTGAGGCGGGAGGCAGCCCCTTCGGCACTGAGTAATATGACCCAATCGTCGGAAGCGGTTGCTGCAACTATAAGATTTTTCTGGCCCCGCGTCGCGGGCGGCGAATTGCTGCGTCCGTGTAATGGTGGGCGAACTCATATGTGGCGAAGTGCACTAGAAATCTGGGTTGCATGGTCTGTTGTGGCGCTGGTCGCGGGCGGTCTGTTGTTCACGGCGGCCGCCTGGAAGATGGGCCGTCTCGATGAACGCACCATTCACCGCTTGGTGCTGTGGTCGCGCATCGGGCTGAGCATCACGTTCCTCTATAGCGGATTGGTGAAGCTGACCAACCCCTGGTACGTGCTGGCGACCTCGATCGTCGACTTCAAAGTGGGCATCACAGAGACTTCGGCGTTGCTCCGTCCGCTGGCCGTGGCGATCCCGTGGGCCGAGGTCGCGATCGCGATCCTGCTGCTGTTTCCCATTCGCTGGGTGGTGCTTTCGACCGGCGCAGTTCTGATGGCCTTTCTCGGCCTCGGGGTCGCGTCGGAGATGCGCGGCATGCAGGTTACCTGCGGGTGCTGGGGCGGCACGATGCTGGTGGGTCCGCTGTGGTTTGGCGAGCACGGCGGCATGTTCCTGATGGCGCTCGCGGCGGATCGAGTGTTCGCGAAACGGCTGCTGGCCGGCAGAACCGCGTAACCCGAGCGGGAACTCGCCTCCTCACACATACCGCGTGTTCCTCATGACTCCTGTCAGTCGAGATAGAATTTCAATTCCGGGGTAGTCAACTGAGGATCACCTTATGGCAGACATGCAAGGAACGAAGACCCGCCTTTTCGCAGCGCATGTAGTGCTCGGCGCTGCGATCCTGATGACGATTGCTGCAATACCGGGGCGCCCGCAGGATTTTTCTGACGCGAAGGCCGCGCTGGTGGACTATTCCAATGCCGCGATGGAGCCGCACAAAGCCTGCGAAACGCTCGGCAAGTTCAAATCGAAGGACATCGTGCAGATAACGGCTACAGCGATGCCTGCCACCGAGGCCGAGCCGGCCTTCTGCGACGTCACTGGAACGCTTTCGCCCGAGATCGCCTTCGAAGTCAGCCTGCCGGCCAAATGGAATGGACGGTTTTACATGATCGGCAACGGCGGCTTTGCGGGCGACGCATTGGACAACCCCGGCCGCGTCGCGCAGCGCAACGAAGCGCTCAAGCTCGGATTCGCCTTCGCCCAGACCAACACCGGCCACTACGCGCAAAAGGAGCCAGGCGCCAGCTTCGTGATGAGCAATCCGCAGAAAGCGGTCGACTACGCTTACCGGGCGGTGCATCTGACCGCCAAGACCAGCAGGGAAATCACCCGCGATTACTACGGGAAGCCCATCGCCCATGCCTACTGGAACTCCTGCTCCAACGGCGGCCGGCAGGGTCTGATTGAGGCCGAACGCTTCCCCGAGGATTTCGACGGCGTGGTGACCGCCTCGCCGTGGGTGGATCAGACCGGTTTTACGATTGGCGCGCTGTGGAATGAGAAGGCCGTGAGCGCGGTTACGTTGACGCCAGCCAAGCTGGCGCTGGTGGCCGACAAAGTGATGGCGAAGTGCGACGCCATCGACGGGCTGAAGGACGGGCTGATCGACGATCCGCGCAAGTGCGACTTCGATCCGGCGCGCGACGTTCCGGCCTGTAGCGCCGGCGGTGATGGCGCAGACTGTCTGACCACCGAGGAAGCCGCGGCGGTTGCCAAAGTTTATAGCGGACCCATCAGCAACGGCAAGCCTTTCTTTCCCGGCTATATGCCCGGCAGCGAAGCCGTGGTTCCGAACCTCTTTGGAGGCGGCGCCGGCAGCGGTTGGCTAAACGTGATCGTTGCCACGCAGCCGGATCGCAAGCCCGCCGATTTCAACCTCGGCGAAGGCGCGATGAAGTATCTCGTGCCCAAGCCGCCGAAACCGGATTATGATTACCGGACCTTCGATTTCGACCATGACACTCACCTGCTGGATGACTGGGGCAAACTGGCCGACGCGACCAATCCGGACTTGTCGAAGTTCCGCAAGCGGGGAGGAAAGCTGCTCATGACATACGGATGGGCGGACTCGATCCTGCAGCCCATGATGGGCGTGAACTACTACGAGCAGGCTGTGGCGAAGAACGGCCCGGACACGCCGCAGTTCTTCCGTTTGTTCATGGCGCCGGGCATGGAGCACTGCGGAGGCGGCATCGGACCGGACCGCCACGACTCGATGACCGCGATCATCGACTGGGTGGAGAAGGGCAAAGCCCCGGACACAATCATGGCCAGCCGGGTGGTCGACAAGCAGGTGGTGCGTACCCGCCCGCTCTGCCCGTATCCGCAGGTGGCGCGGTACTCCGGCCAAGGCAGCATCGACGAGGCGGCGAACTTCCGGTGCGTAGCGCCATGAATACGGCTTCCGCGAATTCCGAGAAGACGCGGCTCAGCCGCCGGGACGTGCTGCGAAGCGCCCCGGCGTTTGTAGCGGCTTCTCTCCTGGCGCAGCAAGCCCCCGCAGCGCTGCTGCCGCTCCAGACAACCGAGCTGGAGCATCTGGGGATGACGGTGCCCGATCCCAAGGCTGCGGCGGACTTCTACGGGCGCATTTTCGATCCGCAGCTTTTTCAAGAGCGCGAGCCGCCGCTGCGCTATTACGTCCGGCTCGGTTCCGCCTACATCGCTTTCGGCAGCGCCACCGATCCAAGGAGCGGCGCCGACCCGAACCTTCCGACGCGAATCGACCACTTCTGCGTGCTGGTCAACAACTATCAGCCGCGCGAACTGAGAACGGCGCTGGAGCAGGCAGGAATCAACATGGGGCAAGGCCGGTTTGGGCTACCGACAGACGCCGACGGCATCCGCCTGCAGGTTGCGGGCACGCCCGGCGGGCTGACACGGACTGTGATCCCGGGGCCACGGCTGTCAGCCGATGACGCTGCCGTCGAGGCCATCGGACTGGATCATATTGTCCTTGCCGTATCGGACCTAGACAGGTCTTCCGCATACTACACCAAGCTGTTCGGCCCGCCCGCGTCGCGTTCGAAGAAGCCCGAGAGGATCTGGTTCCAAATCGCGCGGCAAAGGCTGGCGCTCGAACCGGTCGCGGCCGGCGCCAAGCCTGCGATACAGCGCCTCTGCGTAAAGATCGCAGGCTTTAATCGGCATTCCATTCCAGAAAAGCTCAAGAAACTCGGAATTGAAATCCTACCAAAAGAGGAAGAGCATCTCGTCAGCTTCCGCGACTTAAACGGCTTTCTCATCGACTTGGCGGCGGAAACATAGTTCTCGCCGACCGATTACCGCTTAGACGCCGCCTTGACCCTCTGCGAAATCGTGGATATACTAGCTGCCAATTTCATCCGGCAAGGATTATACGTCAGCCAAGTATCCGCTGACACGTGCCCGGCCGGCAACTTGATTTGAGGGAGGTTCCAGGTGAGAATCATCGTCCGTTTGCTGCTCGGTTGTTCGCTCGCTTGCGCCGCAGTCTGGGGGCAGGCAATCTCCACATCACAACTTAAGGGTACAGTCCAGGATCCGAGCGGGTCGGCGATCCCTGGCGCCGTCGTTACAGTGACCCAAACGGCCACTGGCATCTCCCGGTCCGTAACAACCGGCGCCGACGGCGGCTATTTGTTTACCGAGCTGGCGGTTGGCCCCTATCAGCTCCAGGTCACCAAGGAAGGCTTCAGCAAGTCCGTTCGATCAGGCATCGTCCTGCAGGTGGCCAGCAATCCCACCATCGACGTCACTCTGAATGTCGGCACGGTGAACGAACAGGTTGTCGTCGAGGCGGCCGCTGCAATGGTGGAAACGCAAAGCACGGGCGTCGGCCAAGTGATCGACCAGCAGCGCGTGGTGGACCTGCCGCTGAATGGCCGTCAGGTGACCGACTTGATCTTCCTGACCGGCGGCGCCAATTCAGCGACTCTCTCCGGCCGCTCTTCGTATCCGTCGTCGACAGCCGTATCCATCGGCGGCGGCGGCGTCGGCACAGTGGGCTATGTCCTGGACGGCGGCACGCATAACGATCCGCTGAGCAATCAGAACCTGCCTCTGCCATTCCCCGATGCGATTCAGGAGTTCAAGGTGGAGACCAGCGCGCTTCCCGCACAGTACGGCTACCACTCGGCGGGCGCGGTGAACGTCGTGACCAAGTCCGGGAGCAACCAGTTTCACGGCGACGCCTTCGAATTCGTGCGGAACTATCTTTTCAACGCGCGCAACAGCTTTCAGCCGGTGCGCGACAGCTTGAAGCGCAACCAGTTTGGCGGAACGCTGGGCGGCCCGATCGTGAAGAACAAGCTGTTCTTCTTCGTTGGCTACCAGGACAACATCGTGAAATCCAGCCCGACGGCGACGGTCGCTTTCGTGCCCACGCCGGCCATGCTCGACGGAAATTTCCAGGCGGTCACCTCAACGCAGTGCCGCCCGAAAGCTCTGGTGCTCCCGTCTTCGCTCGGTTTCGTCAACAACACGATCAGCCCGTCGACGTTCGATCCGATTGCGTTGAATCTCGAGAAGCTTCTTCCGACGACTTCGGACCCATGCGGCAAAATCACCTATGCGACGCCGGCCAGCTTCACCGAACATCAGGGGCTGGTTCGTGTCGACTACCAATTGAGTCCGAAGAACTCCATTTTTGGGCGATACTTCGTAACCCACTATGCGAGCCCCGCCGGCGATCCCAGCGGCGGCATTCTGGTTGAGGCCGTTGGCGGCGCATCGGACAGCGTGTTCAACGCCACGCTGGGCGATACGTACGTGATCACACCGAGAATGGTAAACAGCTTCCGGCTCATGGCGAACCGCACCTCCAACACCACCGTCTACAACTCGTACATCGGTTATCCCGATCTGGGCATCACGGGCGTCTACCAACTGCCCAGCGCTCAGTTTGGGAAATACATCGGCGGCATCACCACCACGGGCGGCTTCGGCATTAGCACGACGCCTTCCTTTCAGCCGTATCTGACCTGGCAGCTTTCCGACGACATTTCTCTCACCGCCGGAGCGCATCAGATCGCCTTTGGAGTGCTGTTCATCAACCTGAAGGCCACGGCCATTAACTATCTCAGCTCGAATGGATCGTACACCTTCAACGGGCAATTCTCGGGACTGCAAAACGCCGATTTCCTGTTGGGCAAGGCCAGCACCTTTGCACAGGCGGCGCCGGCGTATTCCGATCAACACCAGAACATCTTCGGCATGTATGTTCAGGATTCCTGGAAGGTAAACCGGCGCCTTACCGTCAACCTTGGCGTACGCTGGGATCCCTTCTTTGCTCACACCAACCCGTACAACGAGACTCTGACATTCTCGCCGGCGAACTTCGTGAACGGCGTGGTCAGCAAGGTGCTGCCCAACGCGCCGGCGGGAATGATCTTTGGAGGCGACCCCGGACTCCCCAAGAACCAGTACAGCAGCAACAAGCTTGCGAACTTCGATCCACGCGTTGGAATTGTCTGGGATCCGAGGGGCGACGGCAAGATGTCCATACGCGCCGGTTACGGCATTTTTTACGACTTCCCCAGCTTTGCCTTCGATCAGTTTGGCTTCTCGCCTCCCTGGGGAGCCAATCTCAGCGTGTTCAATCCTCCATCCTTGGCCAACCCGTGGGGCAATTTCCCAGGCGGAAATCCCTATCCTCTAGGGCCGCCCAGCACGTACAAGTTTCCGCAGGGAAATGCGCAGCTCACCTACGGTTATCCGCTGGTTCTGCAGCCGACTTATATCGAGCAGTACAATCTCAGCATCGAAAAGCAGATCGGCAACAATTGGCTGTTTTCCGGCACGTACTCCGGAAATTCCACGCGCCACTTGTGGCTGAACAATCCAGTCAACCAGTCGCAGTTCCTGGGCATTGGACCCTGCACGATCAACGGAGTTTCGTACACTCAGGCGCAATGCGACAGCACGGCTACGACCGCGGCGCGCCGCCGGCTGAATTTCGTCAATCCGCAGTGGGGGCCGTACTACGGCGAAACCGAGGTTCTGGACACTGGCGGCAACGGGACTTACAATGCCCTGATCCTATCGGCCCAGCATCGATTCGGACACAACTTCACCTCCAGCACCAACTACACGTGGGCGCATTGCATTTCCGACTACTACACCCCGGCGGTGGGTCTGTCCCTGTATTCGGAAACGCGCTACAACAACCGGGCAGCAGACCGCGGTCCGTGCGCCGGAGCAGACCGGCGCCAGGTGTTTAGCCAGACGCTGGTGGTAGGTTCGCCCCAATATTCGAATCACATCGTGAGGCTGCTGGCCGGAGACTGGCGAATGTCGATTTCGGCCGTGATTCAAACCGGACCACCCCTGAACGTCAGCGACGTGCTCGACCAGGCGCTGAACGGCAACGGAACCATCCAGCGTCCGAATCAGCTCTTGCCGGATGTCTATGTGGCCAACAAAGGCCCCAGCGGCTGGCTGAACCCGAAAGCATTTGCCGAGCCGGCGCTGGGTACCTACGGCAACATGGGGGCGGGCGCGATTCGAGGCCCAGGGTCGTTTGTGCTGAACATGGCCCTTTCCCGGCTGTTCCCGATCCGCGAGCATCAGAGCCTGGAGGTTCGCGGAGAGGCGTTCAACCTGCCCAACTGGACCAACCCCTACAATCCGGTTACCAGTCTGACAGCGCCGAACTTCGGCCAGATCGTGCCTGCGAGCTCGGTCGCCTTTGGCGCCCTCAGTTCGTCCGCCAACGACCCCCGAATCATGCAATTTGCCTTGAAGTATAACTTTTGACCGGCCGCGGACGCCTATTGAGAAAGGTATGAGTGCGATGAAGAGAACCATCCTGACCCTGGCGGCGGCCGTGCTTTCGGCCGGCGTGGCGGTGTCTCAAGAAGGAGCGGTGCCCGCCGGCACGGGAAACCCCTATCTGCGGGCGCGCCAGCTTCCAGCGCGAATCATGGAGTTCAAGGCGGATCATGACTCCATTCAGCCCGGCCAGACGGTCACCCTTACGTGGGCGACCGAGAATCCGACCAGCGCTACGATCGAGCCGGATATAGGTCGTGTGACAGCCCGGGGCGTGCGAGAATTCACGCCCGCGGCCACCACCACGTACACCTTGACCGTGCATGGACCAAACGATGAAGTGCTGACCCGGTCGGTGACCGTAAAGGTTGCCGGCACGGTGGCGGTTGCGGAGAGTTCCGGGGAGGCCGCCAAGAAAGAGGTCCCCCGAACCGCTGACGGCAAGCCGGATCTCTCCGGGGTCTATGATTTCAGCTTTGGACGGGGCCGGCCTGGAGCGCGCGGGCCTGGTGCGCGCGGGCCCGCTGCTGCTCCCGACCCCAACGGACCGGTCCTCAAGCCCGGCGCGGAAAAATACAAAGTGGTTCACGGCCCGGACGACGCCGGACAGTATGCCGACTGCATGCCGCTCGCCGGCCCACAAGCCTTCATGGTGCCGTACCAGTTTGAGCTGGTCCAGAGCGCTCACCGGCTGGCAATTCTCTTCGGATATCCGGGAACGTTCCGGATCATCCCCACCGACGGCGGCCTGCACCCGGCGGACCCGGACCCCACCTGGATGGGAGACTCGATCGGCCATTGGGAAGGCGACACATTAGTGGTGGATAGCGTCGGCTTCAACGACAAGACCGAGATCAACGGCTTTCACCATACCGAGTCGCTGCACATCGTCGAGCGCTTCCGCCGCGCCGATTACAATACACTGGATTATGAGGCTACCATCGAAGACCCGAACGTCTTTGTGAAGCCCTGGATTGTGAACCGAGCCTTCGCTCTCCGGCCCGATCTGACGAAGGTGGACGAATTCGTTTGCGAACATAATCCCGACTACAGCAAGTATTTTGAGAAGAAATAATTGGAGGTCCTAAGAATGAACCTGCGTTCCGCTGCCCTAGTGATGACGCTCGGCTTGATGCTGCCTGCCGCACCCACATTCGCTCACCATTCCACCGCCATGTACAACATGGAGCATCCGGTGACCGTGACCGGAGTGGTGGAGCGATTCGAGTGGACCAATCCGCACGCATATATCTATCTGATGGTCACCGACGAGAAGGGCAAGAAGGTGGAATGGGCCATCGAAATGATGAGCCTGAACCACCTGAAGTCGTACGGCTGGGTGCACGACTTGGTGAAGCCCGGCGATGTGATCAGCTGCACCGGTGGCGCGGCCAAGAGCGGCGCGCCCGCCATGTTGAGTTCGCTCATCAAACTCCCTGACGGGCGGATGATCAAATCGTAGCCATCGGGCGATCAAAACCAGCGATGCGCACGTCGAGGTACTATTGTCTGCGGGTTCTGGCTCTGGGCGTCAGTTTGCCACTATTGGCGCCCGGGCAGCCGCCTCCTCAGCGCCGCGCACGCGTGGCGCCGCCTGCGCTGATCCTCAAATTCACGGTAAAGCCGGAGACCGTCCATCCGGGACAGCAGGCCGTTCTCACCTGGGCCACGGAGAATCCGATTGGAGTCACGATCGACCCGGATGTGGGTCCAGTGACGGCCCGCGGAATCAAGCAGGTCTTTCCCACGGCGACCACCACCTACACGCTGAAGGTGGGCGGGCCCAACGATGCGGTTTTGACCAAATCCGTTACCGTAACGGTCATGGGCGCTGCATCCACGGCGCCCAAGGCTGCTGCCGCTTCGGCGGACGCGCGTATGCCGGACGGCAAACCGGACCTTACGGGTGTTTACGGATTCGCCGGCGTCCGCGGTCTGGCGCCTCCCGATCTGAAGCCTGGAGCGGAAAAATTCAAAGTCGACCGCAGCGGAAACTTCGTCGGCGGCCGGACCACCTTGGGCACCGACTGCGTGCCGCTGGGTGTCCCGCAGACCTTCGTCACCCCGTACCCGTTCCAGATCGTGCAGAAGCAGAATTTTCTGGTGATGCTGTTCGAATACCCCAACACCTTCCGCTTCATTCCACTGGACGGCCGCCCGCACACTCCCGATCCCGATCCCACCTGGATGGGAGAATCCGTGGGCCACTGGGATGGGGACACGCTGGTGGTGGACACGATCGGGTTCAACGACAAAACCGAGGTCAGCGGTTACATGCACACCGAAGCCCTTCACGTGGTGGAGCGCTACCGGCGCGTCGACAAGGGCCTGCTCTACGACGTCACCGTGGAAGATCCGAATGTCTTTCAACACCCTTGGGTTTTTCCCGAGCGTCTGCTTCCAGCCCATCCCGAAGAGGAGCGGGTGGATGAGTTCGTGTGCGAAAACCACGTGGACTACAGCAAATATTTCGGAAAGGACGGCAAGGAATAGCCGATGACGGTACTGGGCGCCTGTGAGTGGCTCCAGAGTCTGCCTTTGGCGAGCGGAGTAAAGCACTCGGCGTGGCAATTCCCTCTCGTCGAATCTGTCCACTCGCTGGCTCTGGCCGTGATGCTTTGGCCGGCCGCGATTCTCGACCTTCGCCTGCTGGGCGCCATCATGAAGCGCCGCCCGGTTTCAGCCGTCGCCGCGCAGTTCCTGCCCTGGGTGTGGATCGGCTTCACAACCATGGTTCTGAGCGGTTCGATTCTGTTCGCGTCCGAAGCGGTGAAATGCTACGACAGCCCGTTCTTCCGCGTGAAGGTCGTATTGCTGGTGGTTGCGGGATTGAACGCTCTCGTTTTTCACACTACGGTCTTTCGCGATGTCTCGGTCTGGGACAACGATCTCCATACGCCTTTGCGAGCCAAAATGGCGGGAGCCTTTTCGCTCCTGGTCTGGATTGGCGTGGTCGCGATGGGACGGGCTCTGGCCTATGCTTAGCGCATCCTTCCAGCCCTTCTTCGATTGGTGCGGCAAGACGTGGCTGGGAACGATCGTGCGCGACACCACCTGGGCGTTTCCCGTGCTCGAGACCTTCCATCTTCTTGCGCTCGCCGTGCTGTTGGGAACCGTGCTGATCATCAACCTGCGGGCTTTTGGTATCGGTGTTCGATACCTGTCGGAGACCTGGACGGACCGCGAGCTGGAGCCGTGGATGGTGACCGGTCTGGTCATCCTCATCGCTACCGGCATTCCCATGTTCCTGTCGGAAACGGAGAAATGCTACGAGAGCTATTCGTTTCCGATCAAGATGATGCTGCTGGTGGTCGCCATCGTGTGGCACTTCGCGGTTCAGCGCAAATGGAGCGCAAGGAATCCGGCGCTGTCTCCCGGGTTCAAGGGCAGACTGATTGCGAGCCTCTCGGTCTTGCTGTGGCTCTGTATCGGCGTGGCCGGCAAGGGAATCCCGTACGTCTAAGCGGTCGAGGTCCTTGAGCTAGTTCCCCGCTACTCCGCCGACGGTGGACGATCCGGTCCCGCTGCAACCGGTGGCGCCAAACCTCAGAAACTTCTGGATGCGTTTAGCAGTATCCACCTCCCCGGTGTAGATGTTGCCCTTGCTGTCCACGCTCACCTGATGCAGATAGTGGAATTCTCCGGCGCCGCGCCCGCTACGCCCAAGTTGGCCGAGTTCCTGGAGATTGCTCCGGTTCAGAATGTAGATGGTCATGTTGGCGTTGTCGCCCACATACAGGCAGCTCTGGGCCTTGTCGGTGGAGAAATTCATGGAAACCGCGGTTCCAATGATATTGGTGTGAGGGCTGACGAATTGTTCCGTGAGGAAGCCGCAGGTGCCCGCCGCGCCGGACGGATTGCTGCACGGCTTGCCCAGCCTGGGATCGTTCTTATCGAACACCTGGATGCGATCGTTTCCACGGTCGCAGACATACAGCTTGCCGTCGTTGGCGATCTTGACGCAATGCACGGGATTCCGGAAGAAAGCCGGTTTCCGGTTGCCTTTGGTAGAGTCGGCGATCCACGACCCGGCAGCCGCCGCGGCCGCATCGTCAACAGGGTTGTTTCCGTAGGCGCCGAAGTGGCCAATGTATTGTCCAGAGTTGGCATCCACGATCAGAACACGGCGGTTTCCATAGCCGTCGGCGACGTAAAGGCGATTTGTTGCCGGATCTACCACCATGTCCGCAGCCTGATAGAGCAGCGGTGTTCCGTTGATACCGCCGTTGGTGTCGTTGCTGTTCGGCCCGTTGGGAGTCCCGCCGATCCGCAGCTTGAAGTTGCCGTCCATATCGAACTTCAGGACAAAACCGTCGCCGCCTTCCTTGTGGGATGTCCAAGGCAGCAGTTCACGTCCTCGAACAACACCGCCGCTTGGCGCCGCCTGGTTTCCTGAAATCCAAACGTTATCGTTTTGATCCACGTAAATGCCGTGTTCGTTGTTGGGCCAGATGCAGCCCGCCTCAGCCTTGCATTTGCCGCCGATGAAGCCAGGATCAGACGGACCGCCCCAGGCACGCAGCATCTTGCCTTCGGCGTCAAACTCCAGCACGGAGGGTGCAGCTTTGCAGCAATCGGACACAGGGCCAAAGGAACGCTCCTGGCCGAGGCCGTCGATCGGCCGGCCCTTGTCATCGGTTGCGCCGGGCACCGGACCTTCGAGTCCTGCTTCATCCGTGGACAAGGTTCGCGGCCGGTTGTAGACCCAGATGTGATCGTGCTGATCGACGTAGAGCCCGCCGATTTGCCCAAGCAGCCAGTTGTGAGGCAGCGGCTGCGGCCAGGAGGGGTCCACCACGAATCCCGGCGTCTTTCCGGTGCTGGATGCGTTGTAGACACCCGTCTTCTTGATGAGGCGATCCAGAGAACCGCTGCTCTTCAGGACGTTCGTGCCGGAATCGGCGGCACTGAGCAGGCCGGTGAAAGCAAAAATCAACGCAGGAATCGCGGCCGGCACTTGGCGGTGCGTCATCGTTATCTTCCTTTTCCGCATTATCGCTTTAACGGTGGCAGCAGTGCCTCGCGCTCGGGCGGAAGGTGCTGATCGACAGCATCCATCATGATGCCCACTTTGAAGTATTCGCCCATGATCATCATGAGCTGGACGGTACGCTGACGCCCGAAATCACTCACCATCTTGTCCCACAGTTCGCTGCTGACGCGATGTTCGCGAAATAGCGTGCGCCCGAAAGTGATCAGCGTCGCGTCCTTCTCGGGTAGCGACGCCACGTCCTTGTCGTATTTGATGACATCCATGACGGATTGCTCCAAGCCTTGCCGCCGGCCGGCCAACTCGTGCATGGTCCATTCGAATTGTTGGTCGATTTCTCTCGCGGTGATCAGCACTGCGATCTGAAAGTAGCGAGGGCCCACCGGGCTTTTGGTGCCTAACGGAATACCCAGATCGATTTCCCTCGGGCTGTAGACCGTGATGTGGGCCGGTCCCGGACCTGGCTTGTAGTTGGTCCTGGCGGCCAGAAGACGCTGCGCCGGTTCGTCGAGATCTTTCGCGGTGGCCGGAGGCAGCCGCGAGAGCGTCACAGGGTCGATGTCGCGCGGCAGCGGGCTCTTGTCCTGGGGGATTACCGGAAGCGCTGCAAGCAACAGGACACTCAATCGGATCATCCTCATAGCACCCTCCTCAGTCTGGCGTTACAAAATTCCGCGGCTCGTGGTCCAAGATAACAAGAAACTGAGGTCTTGATGAAAAGACGAACATGCCGCCGCAAGCGGAGGCGGATGGGTGTAAAATGACTCGGGATGATGGCAGTAATCAAACAAATGGAGGGACCATTCATGTCCTTTCGACCAGGGATGATTTGGGCAAAGATCGCGCTCGCAATCGTTTTCACGATGGGCGCGGCGTTTACAGCCGCTGCGCAGGGCTTTGGCGGGAAGGTTCCCGAACCCTACACGCCCGCCGCGGACGCCAAGGACCTGAAGGCCGTGCTCTTCAAGTGGGAATGGGGCCAGGGCATGCTGAGGGGCCATGATGAGCGCGACATGGTGGCGACCCTCGAATATCAGGGCAAAGGCACGATTCAGGTGGACGGACAACCATGCACGCTCACGAAATATCGTGCCAGCACGAACTACCAGACCTTCAGCCAGCGGATTCAGTACACCTGCACGCGGGCGAATGGAGAGGCGTACTCAAACATCGAGGTGGTGAGCGGGCTATACGCCTGGAACGAGGACATGGCCGGCGCCGAGATCGGTCCAACCAAGGGAAAGGCTGTTCCCATGCCGAAGGCCGTGCAGGAACGCCTGATCCGAATTTGGGCGAGTCCCCAGGGCGCACCCAAGGCCGCGATAGCAGGGACCACGGAGACCTTCTGGTTGGGAGCCAATCCGGGCACTCTATTCGCAGACGGCGTCGCGAAGGTGGGCCAGACATCCGTGGCGTGGGAGGACGGTAAGCCGGTGGTGACGTTCCCGATACCGTGCGTTCCGGGGGCGATTGCGACAGCAACAATCGATCCGGTGAAATTCACAACCGACCGCGTGGTAGTGAAACAGGGCTCAGCCACCACCGAGTTCACCTACGGCGACTATCAAGACTGGAACAACCCGCTCAACAGAATCGGGGTGCTTTACGCCGGAAAGATGGTGGAGCACCGGAACGGCGCGGTTGTCCGCGACCTGACCACGACGGTGACGGAGACGGGCAACGTCTATGTGGTTGCGCCTGTCCCGGCAAGCGTGCAGGCGGCCATCCAGCCTACGGGGCAGATCCCGCGCGGCGTGATGGCGAAGAAGGAACCTCCGGTAGACAAGTCTGCGCCCACGCCGCGGTTGGGCGACCATCCGGACCTGTCGGGCAACTGGTCCTGGAACGACTGGATTGGGAACTACATGACGGGGGGAGGACGCCGGCGCAGCCCCTGGCAGTCTGCAGACAGTAATCGGACAACTAATCAGACCGAAGATTTTGAGCTGTACTCGCCGTCGCGGTTCGGAAATCTGGGCCGGCCAATCTACAAGCCGGAGAACTGGGACAAAGTGCAACAGCTCGACATGTGGACGAACAAGTATGACCCGGTCATGACCTGCCAGCCCCTGGGAATTCCGCGGGAAGGCCCGCCACACCGCATCTATCAGACGGACCACGACATCACCTTTCTCTATTACGGAGGCGATGCCGGAGGCGGATATGGCGAGTATCGCGTGATGCCGATCGATGGCCGCCAGCACGGCAAAGAGGCGCAGTTTGATATCACGTATATGGGCGATACCGTGGGACGCTGGGACGGCGACACGCTGGTGCTGGACTCCGTCGCGTTCACCGATGCGACCTGGTTGGGGCGCGGCGGTCTCTTCCACTCCGATCAGATGCATGTCGTGGAGCGATTCAAGCGTGAAGGCGATGCACTCCTGTACGACGTCACCGTGGAAGACCCCGAGGTGCTGGTGGAGCCCTACGTGTATCCGACACGAGTGATGCGTCTCAACCGGAATCCCAACGCGGGCCTGGTCCGTGAGCGAGGCAACTGCGACGTTCCGGAGACCGGTCACGTCACGTCCCAGATTCGGCACTAGCACTAAGGAGGACGCCGATTATGGACTCGACCAGACGCACTATCCTGGCAGCGGGAGCGGCGGTAGCGGCAACGGCCGCCGTTCCGGGCGTATTTGCTCAACAGGCTGGCGAAAGAGGAACCGGCAAGTTTTATGACAGAGGCCCGGTTCGTATCTATTATGAGGAGGCCGGCGCCGGCTTCCCGCTGTTACTGATTCCGGGCGGAGGCTTGAACTCGACCATTTCCTTCTTCACCGGTAACTCGCCCTTCAATGCGATCGAGGAATTCAAGGGAGAGTACCGCTCGATCACGGCGGACCTACGCAACGCCCCCAGCGGGCAGTCGACCGGTCCTGTCGAAGTCGAACGGCCGTGGGAATCCTATGCCGACGACCAGCTCGGCCTGATGGATCATCTGGGCATCGACAAGTTCATGCTGATGGGTTTCTGCATCGGCGGCCCGTTCATCTGGAGCCTGTTGAAGCGCGCGCCCAATCGGATTGCCGCAGCCGTGCTGGCGCAGCCCGTGGGTTGGCGTCCGGAGATGCGCGACCCGAATTACCCAGGCAGGTTTTGGAAGACCTGGGGCGCCACGCTGACCGCCAAGCGGCCCGAAATCACGTTGCAGACGACCGATCAATTCGTGACCAATATGTTCGAAACCAATCCGGACTTCGTCTTCACCGTGACACGCGATTTCGTGCGGAGCTGCCAAAACCCGATTCTGGTTCTGCCGGATGAAGTCCCGGCGCATCCATACGCGGTCGCCATGGAGTGCGCGATGCTCGCGCCAAAGGCCGAAGTGAGCATCTTTCCTTGGAAAGAACCCAAGGAGCGAATCCCGCTGGCGGTGCGGCAAATACATTCCTTCCTCAAGGCGCACCGGCCTGCTTAGGCGGGCTTAGGGTGCGATGTCTTCCAACCTGCGGTTCCGCGTTTCGATCATGCCAAGCGCAGTCACTGCGCCCACAATCGCCACCGCCGCGAACATCCAGAAGACCGGTCCGATGCCTTTCGCGGCGACCAGGACTCCGACAATTGCCGGGCCGATCGCGGATGCGATGCGGAGCCACGAGGTGCTGAGGCCTGTGCCGATCGCTCGCATGCGCGTCGGGTAAATCTCTGGCGTGTAGAGATACAGCACCGCGTTCGCCGAGCCGATGACACCATAGCTCAGCGTGCCCAGGATCATAACGCGCGATGCGCTGGCCTCCGGCCCAAATCCGAGGATCGCCAGCAGCACGGCGCTCGCGATGAAACAGGCAGATGTCCAGGCTCGGCGTCCGGTGCGGTCGATCGCAAAAGCGCAGACGAGTAACAGTGCGACCTGAGCCACGTTCAGCATGGAAGCGGCCCTTAGCGATTCGCGCAGGCCCAGGTGATACACGGTGTTGTACAGAGTGGGCATCCAGTTATTCAAGCTGTTTGAAACGAAATACGCGCACGACCACAGCGTCCAGGCGATCAAGGTCCGGCTGCGATAAAGCGGCGAGAGCACGTCACGCCAGCGTGTACGGCCGCTCACCTGAACCGTAGATCGCGCGGCCTGTTCCGCCAGGGGCGTCCGCTTCTCCGTGGACGCTTCGACTTGCCGCACGACGCGCTCCGCCTCGCCGAACCTGCCGTGCTCAATCAGCCAGCGCGGCGATTCGGGAAGGCGAGCCAGCACGTATGCGATGATCAACCCGGGGATGCCGCCCAGAAGGAACATGGACTGCCAACCCCACACCGGAACCATGAGCGTGCCGATCTGCCCGGTCGCCATCAGACCGACGGGGAAGATCATTTCATACAGCAGAAAGAACCGTCCGCGGCCCCGTGCCTGCGACAGCTCGCTGATGTAGGTTGCGGCCACCGGCATCTCGCCGCCCACCCCGACGCCTTGGATTAGCCGGCACACCAGAAGCGCCGTGAAGTTTCCCGCGAAGATGCAAGCCAGGCTCATCACGGACATGAGCGTCACCGCCCAAACAGCACTGGGAACGCGTCCGCGGCGTTCCGCGAACCAACTGAACAGCAGCGCGCCCGCGAGCTGGCCGACGTAGGAAGCGCCGATCAGCACGCCGCTCTGGGCCGGCGTGATATGCCAGGCGCGAATCAGCATGGGTAACGCGAACGCGAGCGAAAGCGCGTTGAAGGCGTCGAAGAACGTCGCGCTGCCCATCACCAGACGGGCCCGGGCGTGCCACCAAGTGAAGGGGACACTCTCCAGGCGCGCCAGCAAGGACGCGGCATTGGCGCGTTCGATCACGCCGGCGGAGGCGCTCTCCGGCGTGCTCACGATATAGCCGCCATCCGCGCCAGCAACGCCCGCAATTCCGCTGCAATGCGATCCGCGTCCGTGCCATACCACGCCGTTGTGTCGATCAAGCCGAGCGCCGCTGCGCGCTGGGGATGCAGCCCGCCAAACGCTTGCGCCACGCACCCTCCGCGGCAATCATAGGCCAGCAGATGCGCCTCGCCCTCGAGTTCCCGCGCGACTCCGTCCCAAATCGTGCGGTCGAGCGCCAGCGAATGAATCAGCGCGAGCCGCGGATCGTGGACGTCGCGCGCAGTCCGCAAGGTGTAGCCGATCGCGCATCCGTCGTGCGTTTGAAAGGAATTGGTCATTGGTTACGATCGCGTTATCACAACAGCCTGCGCGACGGGCGTCAGCGGGACATTCCAGGCGTCGTATCCATATAGCCAACTGGTATCATCGTCACCGCCTTTCATCCAGGTGTTGGCGCTGGAGATGGCTTGAATCCGTGATGTCCGCGGCTTGCGATTGATTTCGTAGAGCTGGAAAGCACCCGGGATGTCCTCGCCGCCGGTTTCCTCGAAGCAGCGCGCCAGAATCGCAGCGTCCTCGATGCTGGTCGCCGCCCCCTGCGCCATGTATGGAGTCATGGGATGACAGGCGTCGCCCAGAAGCCCGACGTTTCCGTCGCTCCAGCGAGGTAAAGGGTCACGCTCCAGAATCGCCCACTTGTGGCAATCGGGGCAGGCTTCGAGCACCGCGCGAACATCGGCGTGGAAGCCGTCGTATTCCGCCCGCAGTTCCCCGACGTCGCCTTTGGCCGACCACGATTCGCGCGTCAGCCACTCAGCAGGCTCCGGCACACTCGTGACGAAGTAGATTTCGCTGCGATCGATCCGGGTGTAATAAATCACGATGTGGCGGTCGACGCCCCACCATTTCGTGCGCGACGGCCCAATGTCACGGCCCTGCAACAATGCGGAGGAGAAGTTGGCCCGATAGGCGATTCGACCTTTGTGGATGGGCGCGTCCGGCCCTACCACGATGTCGCGCACCAGTGAATGCACTCCATCCGCGCCAATCACTGCATCCGCTGTGACTTTCGCGCCGTCGGCGAAAGACATGGTCACCTGTGCGCCTCTTTGGTCCAAACCGACCAGTTTTTTGTTCAGGTGGATCCGCTCCGCAGGCACGACGGAGGCGAGCGCGGAGTGCAGATCGGCGCGATGCATGCACAAATACGGCGCGCCGAATAGCGTCTCCGGCATGGGCAGCTCGCGCATCACTTCGCCGGTATCCCACATTCGATTGAGATGCGAATAGGGCATGAAGGAGGTCTCGCGCAACCGTTCCTCGATACCCAAGCGGCGCAGCACTTTCATGGAATTGGGCATCATTTGAATGCCGGCGCCGATCCGCTCGAAGTGCGCCGCCTGTTCGTAGACCTGGATTTCAAAACCCGCCATGCGAAGCGTACCGGCCGCAGCCAGTCCGCCCATGCCCGCGCCGACGATTGCGATACACGGTTTCTTGTGACTCATGAGGACGCCGGAATAGTGGATCGTAGGATAGGATGATTTTACTCCGATGCGGAACGAGATTTCTGAAACTGGGGGCACGGCCTAAGACGGGCAGCCGACGGCCGGGCTTTTGATGAGGTTGGTTGCGGGGGATGGATTTGAACCACCGACCTTTGGGTTATGAGCCCAACGAGCTACCAGACTGCTCCACCCCGCAGTCTGATTCTAGCGCAGCATTCAAGGTCCGTCAAACCCCAGCGGAAGGCTCGTGCCGCTCTCGGGATAGGTGACTGTAGTCCCATCCAGTCTGGCAAATGGAGTCAGTTTGTGAGGCTGCGCTTTGGCCGCGGTCAGGATCTCGTTAACTTCGATGCCGCGCGGGTTGAACAGCGTAATGTTCGCGAAAAACTGGCGCGATACCGACTTTATGTTACTGATCGGAATAACATCAGGCACCATTCGTGCGAGGGAAGCCTTGCGAGTGCCTTTGCCGATAGCGCTGACCGTAGGGACTTGAGGTGATGTCAGTCCGAGAGTGGAACATCAATAAGCTGCCGCGGCTTCCTGTTTGCTGAGCGCCTTCCTGAAAGTCTCTTGCGCGTCAGCGACAAACGCCTGATAACCAGCCGGGTCGATAAAGACCCGGGGACCAGACTGCGGATAGCGCTTCAGTTTGGTCAGCATGTCGAAGTATTGGCCATGGGCCCCCAGAAATACGTCGCAGGGCAAAGCGCGCAGCTCCGAAAACGTATGCTGAAAGTCCTGAGCGATTGCGGGATAACTGGCGGGATGCCCGGATGTAGCGATGAAATGGTACTCCGACCAGAAACTCACGCCTCCGACGATGACGATGTTCCGAATCGTTCCCGCCGGCTCCCCTGGGAGGTGAGAGCGCATCGTCCATGTAGTACATCCGCGCGTGTGGCCTGCGGTTTTGTGGGCAGTTAGAGTCACATCGCCCAGGCTCACTGTATCCCCGTCATGGAGAATGCGATCCACATGGACAGGGGTGTATGCGGCGATGTTAGGTGAAGGTGCTAAGAAATCCGTGCGGGCGCCTGTTTCAACCACACTCACGTCGCCGTCCATCACCATGTTCTTTGCATGGGTCTCGCGAACCACCTGCGCTGCTCCACCGACATGATCGGAGTGCGCCTGGCTGTTGAGTAGAATCCTGGTGTCACTCCAGCGAAAGCCGAGCTTCTCTACACTCGCCCGGATTTGCGGCGGTGAGCTAGCAAGGTTTGCATTGATGAGGATATTTCCCTTTGGCGTGACGACGAGGTAGCTGGCAAGGTCTTCGCTTCCCACGTAGTACAGGTTGTCAGCAATTCTAAACGGAGAAATCGGGGTCGTCTGCGAAGGGTCTACCTCAGCAAGGAGAGACTCGGGGCTGCAGAATAAAAGCAGGAATAAACAGGAGAGTATCGTGCGCATTCTGCTCTTATAGCACAGCCGGGCACTGGAGCTCGTCCGATATGCCTAAGGAAGCAAAGCACTGTTGATCTTTGAGGCACATCCAAGATAAGTCCCCTAAACGCCCTTGTCGTCGGCGATCGGCCCTGCTCGCGTCGATGAGCGCAGAATCGCCAGAGCACTTAAGGAAGATAGCCAGATGGCCAATGAGTCGGCCATGCGGGAGCGAGGCTGACCAGAACCGCGATGGCAGCTGCGCCGCAATCACGCCGGAAAGGCCACTGGATCGAGAGCCCGAGTTCCGGAAAGCATATTGACTGGAAGGTGCGCTTTGCTCCGAAGCTCACAGCAGGCCCGGCCGAAGCCCGGATAGTGCTCTGCGCCGACAATCGAACCATATCGGCCGCAAGAGCCGATCAGGTTGCGCAACCGATGCCTTGCGAATTCCCAGCACAGATGTTTTGGCGAGACACAGCGCGCTGGCCGGAGCGGAATAAATCCAGGGCGCATGCTATTGTTCTAGCGCAGCATTCAAGGTCCGTCAAACCCGAGCGGAAGGCTCGCGCCGCTCTCTGGATAGGTGACTGTAGTCCCATCCAGTCTGGCAAAAGGAGTCAGTTTGTGAGGCTGCGCTTTGGCCGCGGTCAGGATCTCGAGGACTTCGATGCCGCGCGCAACCAGGGCGTCCGCGATCAGAGAACGATGGCAGCGCCAGGGCACGGCCTCGGCGCACATGATGGACGTGGGGGCCTGGGCTGCTAGCGAGATTAACGCGTCCAGCGCCTGGCGAAATTCGGGCGTCTGCATGTAATCGGCGAACCCGCGAAAGGACGCGTTGCGCCAGCCGGTGTTGATCGAATCGCGACTCGCGTGCCGCAGTCCGCCCAGGCCGGGCATGTGCCGGTACACGATGCCGGCCGATTGCAGGCTGCCGGGCAGACTTTCCCGATTGAATTGCGGATTGCGCCGCGAGCGCGGAATGGTTCGCACGTCTACCAACTGCCGGACATCGTGCGCCTTAAGGATGGTCAGGAATTCTTCGATCGGATGCGTCGAGTGCCCAACCGTGCGGATGGTGAGTGGCGGCCGCGACTTCGCCGGCATACTACAATCTCATCACGTCACCGCGCCACCAGCGCGCCGAGTAGACCACGGCCCCAGCGGCCAGCCAACCGAGCGCATAGTCCGGTTGCGCGGCCCATCGCAGTAGCGGCGAGTGCATCAGGCCGAACCAGGAGAATACCGCCGCGATAAGGCACCAGATGGCGGCGCGGCCGAAGCGGCGGTCGATCATCTCCGCAATCATCGACGCCACCACCAGCACCAGAAACAGGAACCCGTTGCCCAGGCCCTGCACCGATGACCAGTAAATAGACCGGTTCAGCGCGTTTTCAACGGCGGGGTTGGACGCCGAGAGACGCAGCGCGGGCAGGGCAGAATTGATTGCAGTTGCGACCACGGCGCCGGCGGGGAGTACGAAGCCCAGCAGCAACGCGCTCAGGTACCTTGGCTCGACGCGACGCAGCGCAGCCATGCCGACGCCGATCGAGACATAAGCGATGATGGCCGCCAGGATCGGCCAGGGGAATAACTGCGCGACGAAGATCGTCAGCCCGCTCGCCACCACGAACAAGAACGCTATGGGTGTCCAGAGCGCGAAGCTGATGCGCGCACCCACGGCTTTGTAAGGCGGGTGCATGGCGTAGATGACGGGCGCGACGATGCTGCCTGCTAATCCTGCCACCAGCGTGCCAAGGCCGTCCCAGGCCAGCACGGCGCGTACATCGTAATCGTCGCCTGCAGCCGCGGCGCCGGCGACAGAGGCGATGTCCTGCAACACGTGATAGATCGCCATGGGCGCGATGACGGAGAGATAGGGCAGCGCGAGGACCATCGCGCGCAGCGGCTCGGGAGTAATGGCGAAGGGAAGCTGCAGCGCCAGACCAGGCCAGGAAGGCCGAACATATCCGATGACGAGCGCGACGATCAACGGAATGATCCAAGCCGCCAAAAACGGTGGAATCCGCAAGCGCGTAATCGGGACGTTGGCGAGAATGCTGGCTGCGATGATGGCCAGCGCGATCAAGCCGATGATTGGTTGATCGAAAACGCGTTGCAACAAAACCAGCGCGAGGTAGCTGTACATCGCAGCGCCGAAGACCGCCATCGCTGCCGGAGCGGGAATGAAGCGGCGGAATGCACCCGCAAAGGGAGCGGCTGCTAACTTGATAACACCGGTCCAGGCGACCGCCGCCGCGCCGATCTCCCAGGCACGGTTAGCATCATGAGTCTCCAAGTAAACCGGCAATAGGATCGACAGCGTATAAGCGATGATCGCCGGAACGTTGTTGCCGTAGACGTGCGCAGTGACTTCCCGATCTTCGCGCCGCGCCAGTCGCACTGCCAGATGCACGAGTCCGAGAGATCCAACCAGGAATCCCAACGCGTAGCCGGGCAGAAGATGCGTGACGCTGAAGCTCGCAGAGATTCCGGCCGGCAGCAGCAGGAAAACCGGGATCACCATCTGTGCCAGATTGAAGCCGACCTGCGCGACCGTGGTGTCGAGATCGCCGCGGCTCAGCGCCCACCAGCGTGGCATCGGCATTCAGATCTTGAACGACTCGAGCGATTCGGGCGCGAACAGTTCGGCCGGCGTGAGCAGGCGTTTCGAGAGCCCCTGTTCGAAGGAATAGCGCAGGAACGTCTGCAGCACATGCTGGTTTGGTTCCAGGCCATACGGCCAGAAGTCGCGGCCCAGCAACTTCTCGGTCTCTTCGACGTGCGCCACCAGCCAAGGCAGCGTCATCTTGAGCGCGCCCATCTCGTGCAGATCTTCGTAGGTGTCCTGTTTCGCGAGTGCAAACGCCTTGGCGAGCGACTGCGCCACCCAGCGGTTCTTCTCATAAACGTCGCGCCGGATGACCACGGTGTGCATGATCGGGAAGATCTTGGTCTTCACGTAATACGCGTGCTCCACCGTTTGATAGTCCTCGAAGAGCCGGCGGACGCGACGGGAGCCGTTGCCGAACGTCGAGGGCGCGCGGGCAGTGTAGAGCGCGTCGATTTCGCCGGATTCGATCATTCGCGAAAGCGTCTTCGTGGCTGGAATCGGTTGCACGCGAAATTCGGGCGGCAGTGACAACGCCAGCTTTTCCGGCCGTCCGGGCTGTTCTTCGCCGCCGGTGAAATAGTCGGGACTGGTGACCGGCACGCCGTATTCGTCGCTCAAAATGCCGCGGATCCACACCGGCGCGGTCATTTGGTACTCGGGACTGCCCACGCGCTTTCCGGCAAGATCCTTGGGTTCGCGGATGCCGCTATCCGCGTGAACATAAATGCAGGAATGGCGGAACATGCGCGACGGAAAAATAGGAATCGCGATGAACGGAGGATTTTCAAGGAACAAAGACAGCGTGTAAGACGACAGGGAAAGCTCGGCCACATCGAACTCGCGGTGCCGCAGCATCCGGAAGAAGGTTTCTTCCACCGGCAGGTTCAGGTAATTCAGGTCGACGCCGTCGACGGCCACCCGTCCTTCGGCGAGCGCGCGCGTGCGGTCATAATTCCAGCAAGCGAGTGTGAGCTGGAGTTTCGGCATGGCGGGGCCTATTCGTAGTACGCGGGAGATTTCTTCAGCTTGGAATCGTGCGCGTAGTCATGCTCGATCCAAAGCTCGGCGCCGGATTGCTTCAGGAACTCTTCGATCTTGGCGCGGCTGGCGAGCGATTCCTCTTTGTTGTATTCGAAGGTCGGGACATTCTCGGTGTGGCGCTCTTCCTGGTAGTGATAGAGGTCGCCTGCGATGAGCACCGGCCCGGTCTTGCGCAGTTTCAGAAACAGAACCTGGTGCCCCGGCGTGTGCCCGGGAGCGGGCTTGATGACGACAGTCCCGTCGCCGAAGACATCGTAATCGGAATCAGCGGGAAGGATCGTGGTTTTGCTGTTCTTCAACGCGTCGTAGTTCTTCTCAACCTTCACCGGCGCGGGCTTGGCGGAAAACATGATGTCGCGCTCGGACTGCTCGACCAGCCATGTGGAGCGGGCGAACATGTTGCCGTTGGCCGTGTGATCAAGGTGGTAATGCGAGAAGGCGATGTATTTGATGTCCTCAGGCTCGTAACCAATGGCTTCAAGTTGCGGCTTGAGTGGTTTGTCCACATCCATCATGCCCTGGATGAACGGACCGCCGCCGGGCTTGAAATCGCTGTCGGGAACGGTCCCCACGTCCCACATGAGAGTGCCCTTGGGATGCGCAATCAGAAAGCAAGGCACCGACATCTCCAGCACCGCGACCTCATCGTTCTTGAAGTGGAACATCGCGGCATCCTTCGGTTTCAAGACTCCGCAATCGAAGACATAAAGCCGCAGCGACCTGGGCGGCTTGGGAGCGTGATGCGAAGCGCCTTGGGAACCGAGGGAAGTCGCTAGTAACGCAAGCGCAAGAAGAATTGGAAGCGGTTTCATAACGCCTACCCATCTTAGTCCGAAATGCCGGCCAATGTGCTGCGGCCCGACGATGTATTCTCACAACTGTGGCAATCGTACTGGTGACCGGCGGGACGGGATCTTTGGGGCGCGAAGTTGTTGCGCGCTCACTCGCCGGGCGGCATCGCGTTCGGATTCTGACGCGGCAGCCGAAGGCGCCACTGTCAAATGCAGAAGTATTTTCGGGCAGCCTCGCCGACGCATCGATCGTGCGGCGAGCGGCCATAGACGCCGATGTCATCATTCATTGCGCCAGCAACTCCAAAGACCCGCAGGCCGCCGACGTGGAAGGTACCCGGGCGCTGGTCGAATCCGCGGAGGCGGTGGGGTCGCCGCATTTGATCTACATCTCGATTGTCGGTGTGGACCGCAGCACATTCCCCTATTACCAGGCCAAGCACCTAGCCGAAGAGATCGTCCAAGCCTCGGGTCTGCCCTGGACGATTCTCCGGGCAACTCAGTTCCATGGGTTTGTACTGCGCATCCTTCAGACGCTGGGCATCGACACGCTGCCGGAGGTGCCCGTTCCAGCGGGCATGCGTTTCCAATCCGTCGACGTCGGCGAGGTTGCCGGCCGCTTGGTCGAATTGGCCGAAATGGAGCCAAGCCGCCGCGTCTACGAACTGGCCGGGCCGGAGGTGCTGTCGATCGAAGAAATGGCCCGGCAATATCTCCGCACGCGCCAAGGGAGCGCGAAGATACGGGTTGAACTTCTTGGCGGCTTCTACGAGGTCTTCCGGTCGGGCGTTAACCTGTGCCCGACCGGAGAACTCGGAAAAACTACGTGGGCGGCGTTTCTAAGCTCCGCGTTCTTGAATTCAACTACGCCAACTGCTTCTTGATCGGCAGTTCGCGAATTCGCTTACCGGTAGCGGCGAAGATCGCGTTGCAAATCGCGGGCGACATGGGCGGTACGCCTGGTTCGCCGACGCCGGCGGGCGGCTCATTGCTCGGAACGATGTAAACATGCGTTTCGAGCGGCGATTCGTTGATCCGCGCCACCGGGTAGTTGTTGAAGTTGGACTGCTGGATGCGGCCGTTGGCGGCGGTCACTTCGCCCATCATCGCGACGGTGGCGCCAAATACCGCGGCACCCTCAAACTGCGAGTGGACGCGATCCGGGCTGACGACAACGCCGGTGTCCAACGCGGTGTACACGCGCGGAATCCGGATCTTGCCCTTGTCCACTTCCACCTCAACCACGCTGGCGACGTAGGTCAGGAAGCTGTAATGCACGGCGATGCCGAACGCGCGGCCGTTGCCGGGCTTATTCTTCGCCCAGCCGGACTTGTCGGCGACGGTCTCGATCACGCGGCGAACGCGCGCCGTGTCGAGCATGTATGGATCCGGATTCGAGCGCCGGTTCGGCGGACGAAAATCGATTTTGCGATCCTTGCCCAACAGTTCGAGCAGGTACTCGACGCGATCGCGCCCGGCCGCGGCGGCCAGTTCATCAGTAAACGATTGCACCGCGAAAGCGTGCGGAATGTTAGCGACCGAACGCAGCCAGCCGATGCGCACCTTGGCTTCCGCCGGCCCAACCTCGGCCCGGAAGTTGGGGATATCGTAGGGAACGTTGGTCCAGCCCATGGTCAGCTCGAACGAGCCATAGCGCTGCGACGCATCGTTCATCGACGCGATGGGCGGGAACGCGCTGCGCTGCAGCCAAGCAGTAGGCCGGCCCTTTTCATCCGTGACGGCCTTCATGTACATGCCGGCGACCGAGTGGAAGTAGTCGAAGTGGATGTCGTCCTCGCGGCTCCAAACCACCTTCACCGGCTTCCCAACTTGCTTGGAGAGAACCGCAGCTTCGGCGACGTAGTCAGGCTTCGATTTGCGTCCGAAGCCGCCGCCTAGCAGCGTGACGTGTACCTGGACGTCTTCCGGCTTGATTCCCACGGCCTTGGCGACCGTTTCCTGCGTCGCCTGCGGATCCTGCGTGGGCGCCCATGCGGTTACCTTGCCGTCCTTGAACTCGGCGACAGCCACGGGCGGTTCCATGGAAGCGTGCGCGAGGTGCGGCACGTAATAGGACGCCTCGTGAACTTTCGATGCTTTCGCAAAGACCGCGTCCACATCGCCCACGTTTTGCGCCGGCTTGCATTTCTCGTGCGCGGTCGCCAGCAACTGCTTCTTGTAAGCGGCGGAATCGTAGTTGGCGTTCGGACCCAGGTCCCAGTCGACTTTCAGTTTCTTGCGGCCCTGCATGGCGGCCCAGGTATTGTCGGCGATCACGGCGACGCCGCCGAGCGGCTGGAATGCCCACGCCCCCTGGTACGGGGGGATGGTGATGGTTTGCGAAACGCCGCGCACCTGGCGCGCTTCGGAGTCGTCCACGCTCTTGAGCTTGCCGCCGATGACGGGCGAGCGCTCGATGGAGGCGTAGACCATGCCGGGCATGCGCGCGTCCATGCCGAACGTGGCCTTGCCGTCGGCGATATTCGCAAGGTCCGTTACCGGCATATTCTTGCCGACGTAGCGGAACTCAGACGGCGACTTTAATTTCAAGGATTCCGGCTTCGGCATCGGCTCTTTGGCCGCGAGCGCAGCCAATTCGCCAAAGCCCGCTTTGCGATTACTGCCGGCGTGAATCACCTCATGATTCTTGGCGTGGCACTGCGCGGCGGGAACGCCCCACTTCTTAGCGGCTGCGCTTTCCAACATGGTGCGGGCGGTAGCACCGGCCACGCGCATCGGTTCGTAGAAACTGCGGACCGAATGCGAGCCATCGGTGTCCTGATCGCCGTATTTCTTGTCGCCCAGGCCTTGTTGGATGGTGACGCGGTTCCAGTCGGCTTCCAATTCGTCGGCCACGATCATCGGCAGCGCCGTCCGGATGCCGGTACCCATTTCCGAGCGTGCAGCAATGATGGTTACACGGCCGCTCGGCTCCACGCTGAGCCAGATGTTTGGCTGCCAGCCGGAGCTACCGCTTTCGGGCGCAGCCAGCGCGTCCACGGGCAGTATGCGGGCTCCGATGATCAGCGCGCCGGCGGACGCAACGCCGCCGAGGAAACCTCTGCGGCTGACGACTGTGATGTTTGTCGGTTTCATGCTTTCACCCCCGCGGCCATCTTGACCGCTTGCCGGATCCGTTGGTATGTGCCGCAGCGGCAGATGTTGCCCTGCATGGACGCGTCGATTTCGCGGTCCGTCGGTTTGGGTTTTTCCTTCAGGAGAGCCGCGGCCTGCATCATCTGGCCGGCCTGGCAGTACCCGCACTGAGGCACGTTCGCCGACTTCCAGGCCTTCTGGACCGGATGGTCGCCATTGGCGCTCAGGCCCTCAATGGTGGTGATGCGTTTGCCGGCCGCGTCACTCATCGTGACCACGCAGCTCCGGGCCGGCTTGCCTTCGACGTGTACCGTGCACGCGCCGCACAGGCCGATTCCGCAGCCGAACTTCGCGCCCGTCAATTCCAGCATGTCGCGCAAGTACCACAGCAGCGGCATGGCGGGATCGCCATCGAATTGCTTGACTGTGCCGTTTACGGTCAGTTGAATCATATCCCTTCCCCTTTTTCACTGGGCCTGGAAGCCCCCAACGTGCCCGACTGACTACCATCCCATGATAGTCTGGCGGCGGCGTGTTTGTCTGGAGGCGGCCGACGGGGCCTATACAAGAGCAACCTGCTCTTCGGTGGGCTCCGCTCAACAGTACCAGGGCTCGTCGAGATACGGAACGGTGGCGCGCGGCATCAGGTCGAAGTCTTCCGGCAGCGGACGGTCCGTCGCCAGCGCCCACAGATGGCGAAAGGCCTCGCGGCGGGGAGCAGGCAGCGCGGCGATGCGCAGCGCCTGTTCGGCCAGCGCATCGATCTCCGGGTCGGGGTGCTTCCAGCGGTAGAGCAGCGCCGCCTCATCGAAAGCGCCGACGGCCGCCTGAATATCATCCAGCTCGAGCAGCCGCGAGCCGCGCGGGATGAGCAGGCGGAGGGCGAGTTGAACGGGCGCGACGTGCTCCACAAGGTCCAGATCCAGCAGCACTTGGAGCAGATCGATGTACGATTCGCGCGTGGTCCAGGGCGTGAAGGGGATAAAAGTCGGCGCCAACGTCAGGCCGGCGGCGCGAAACTCGCGCACCACTTCTATGAAATCAGCGCGGGTGTGTCCCTTGTCGAGCTTCGCCAGCACCGCGTCATCCACGGACTCGACGGCGCTGATCACAAACAGGCAGCCGGTTTCGCGCAGGCGCGGCAACAGGTGGCGCTGCTTCAAAAGATGCTCGATCTTGATCGTCGCGTCATAAGTGAGCGCCGGAAACTCCCGGTGTAGCGCTTCCACGATGCGCATCGCGTGCGCGGGTCCGTTGAAGAAGTCAGGATCCCCGAAAGTGATGTGTTCGGCGCCCGCCGCGACTTGCTGGCGAATATCTTTCAGAACCACGTCTGGCTGCACTACTCGAAAATTGCCTTGATAAACCGGCACCACCGGGCAATGCCTGCATAGGTGCTTGCAGCCGCGGCTGGCCTCGGTGTAGCCGGCCCGTTTCGCCAGCCCGTCGACGCGCAATCGCGCATACTCTTCGAGCGGCGGCAGACCGTCGCGTCGCGGCGTGAGGAACTGGAGACGGTCGAGCGAGATCGTCGACTCGGGTTTCCGGCCCTCGGCGAGCGCGACCAGCCCCGGCTCAAATTCGCCGCCCAAAATCGACTCGACGCCCAGCTTGCGCAGATAGGATTCGTTCAGTGGCGCGTAGAGTCCATAGCAGCAAAGCTGCGCGTGCGGATTCAGACGCCGGATCCTCTCAATCACTGGCGCAGCCAGCCGCGTGGCCGTGTGCATCGGCAGGAAAAATGCGACCAACGCGGCATCGCCAACGGCCTCGGTGGGCAACCGCTCCACGCAGAGATCGGCGCAGCTAACCTCGTGGCCCCGCGCGGCAAGCCACGCCGCAGGCGAGGCCAGCCCAAAGGGCTGATGGCCAAGTTCGTAAGTGGAAAGCAACAGGACTTTCACCGGCAACTCTATTATCGCCGGGCGTCCGGGGCGCGTTCGTTACCCTTTGGCGAAGTATAGCGCGGTGGCGCGTTCCAGCTCCGATTTGCTCATGAACGGCGGACGGCCTTCGTACTTGCCGATGGAGATCAAAATGTTGCAGATATCGCCCGGATAGCAGGCGCGCAGTTCGGTGCGTCCCTCGCGCAGGCACAGCTTGCGCAGATATTCGGAGCTATCCGGCTCGCAGGGGATGTTGAAACTCCCAACCACTCGATGGAAGATCTGGTCGAAAGCCTTGTCGTCCACGGCATCCACGAAGATCTTGTTGTGGATGCGGCGAAGGAAGGCTTCGTCCGCCAGGTCGCTCGGCTCCAGGTTGGTCGAGAACACCACCATCAGCTCGAACGGAATCTGGAATTTCACGCCGTAGCGTAGCATCAGGTAATCGACGCGGCGGTCCAACGGTACGATCCAGCGGTTGAGCAGGTCGCGGGGCGACATCAGCTGGCGGCCGAAGTCGTCGACGATGAAGATGCCGTTGTTGGCCTTCATCTGCAGCGGCGCGGCGTAGATGCCCGAGGATTCATCCAGGCGCAATTCCAACATGCTGGGGATCAGTTCGCCGCCGACCACGATGCACGGCCGCCGGCACAGCACCCAGCGCGGATCGATGTCCGGATCGTCCATGTCCAGCTTCTGGTGCACCACCGGGTCGTACAAGCTGATGATCTGGCCGTCTACCTCGACGGAGTGCGGCAGTAAGATGGCGTCCTGATAAACGCGCAGCATGCGTTCCGCCAGGCTGGTTTTACCGTTTCCCGTTGGCCCGTATATGAAGATGGAGTTCTGCGAAATCAGCGCCGGACCAAGCTGATCCAGTAACTGGTCATGAATCACCAGGTCCGAAAAGGCCGAACGCAGGGCTTTGCGGTCAATCCGGATTTCGGCGGCCTGCGCCTTGGTGGCGCTGTGATAATCCTTGAGCGAAACCGGCGCCGCCCCGGCGTATTGGGTGATTTGGAAACGTTCGCTGGCCAACAGCTTGCCCGACTGTGAAAGCGTGAAGTGGTAGTCGTTGCCGAGCATCCCTTTCACTTCCACCAACTGCTGCTGGCGCATGTGGTTGAATACAATATTCAGGATGGGAATGGACAGCCGGAGCGAAGCGCTCAGCCCCTGCAGATTGCTGAAGCCTTCCAGTAGGAGGCGGCGCAGCACCAGATCCAGCACTAACGACTGGGGAATGCCTAATTCTTCAAAGGTTTGCGGGATCGAGGGCGTGAAAGCGGTGCGCGTGGGCGCGAGTATGGCAGCCATGGACGAAACGTAGCCTCTCTTGCTTCATCGGCGTAAATGGCTCAATTGTTTATACACGTTGCCCGGACCAAGCTCGTCAGATGTTTTGTGAAGTCCTGCGCCGCCATCGTCTTGGCCCTGGTTGTGACCTCCCTGACAGGGGCTGCGACGTCCGCCGAGCAGCTCTTCGAGCGAGGGCAGAAAGCCGAGCACGACGGCCAGATCGTCAAAGCCTACCTCCTTTATGCGGAGGCTGCGGCGGCCGCGCCCGATAACCTCAGCTATTGGCAGCACGCCCAGGCCCTGCGCCCTTCCGCCAGCTTGATAGAAGCCAGCCCGCCGAAACTCCCCGATCTTCCTTCCGAAAGAGTCGATCGGACGCTCTTCGGATCCATTTCCGGCCAGGACTTGGAGCAGGCACGCACGCTCTTGCCCCCGCCCCGGCTCAAGCCCGCGGCCGGGCCCCGCGATTACGATTATCGCGGCGATTCGAAAGAGCTCTGGGAGCGCGTCGGCGCCGCGCTACAGCTCAAAGTGCTGTTCGATCCGCAGTATCAGCCCACCAAGCCGTTTCAGTTTCAGCTCAGCGACGTGGATTATCGTGGCGCGCTGCGAGCTCTCGAAGCCGCCACCGATTCGTTTCTGGTGCCCTTGAGCGACCGGGCGATTTTCGTCGCCAACGACAGCCAGCAGAAGCGGATTGAATATGAGCCGACCGCAGCCGTCGTCGTGCCGTTCCCCGAAAGCCTTGGCGTTCGGGAGCTGCAGGAACTCGCCACCAGCATCCGCGGCGCTCTGGATATCCAGAAGCTCACTGTGGACTCCCAGCGGGGCTTGATCCTGGTGCGGGATCGCGTCACCAAAGTGCGCCTGGCGCAGAAAATTCTCCAGGACTTGCTGCGGCCGAGAGCCCAAGTTGCCGTCGACGTCGACGTGATGACCACCGATGCGTCGTCATCGCTGAGTTACGGGTTGTCATTGCCTACCTCGTTTCCCCTGGTGGCGTTTCCCAACCGGTCCAACTGGCTTTCGGCGATTCCCTCCGGCTTTTCCACCTTCCTGTCGTTCGGCGGCGGCGCGACCATGGTCGGCATCGGGCTGACCAGCGCGCAGCTTTTTGGAACCGTGGCCAACGCCAGCGCCGACACGCTGCTGGAGTCCCGGGTGGTCGCCGTGGATGGGCAGCCGGCCACCCTGCACGTCGGCCAAAGGTATCCCATCGTGACGGCCGGCTACTTCGGCGCCACCTCCACATCGGGCCAGGTTTACACACCGCCTCCCACGTTCAATTTCGAGGATCTGGGCCTGGTGCTGAAGCTGACGCCGCACATCCACGGCCCCGACGACGTGACGCTGGAGGTAAGCGCGGAATTCAAGCTGCTGGGCGCGAGCAGCGTCGACGGCATTCCGGTGATCGAGAATACCAAGTACCAATCCGAGGTCCGGGTCATGTCCGGCCAGTGGGCCGTGCTCGCGGGATTGATGACCACTTCGGAAGCGCGCACCATAACGGGCATCCCGATTTTGAGCTACATTCCCCTGCTGCGGAACAAGACGATCACCCGCGACAACGGGGAAACGCTGATCGTGCTGAAGCCGCACGTCACCATTGCGCCGCCGGACAACGTGTCCTGGGCGGCTTGGACCGGAACCGAGACGCGGCTGCCGGACGAATTGTAGCGGCGCGGCGCTTCCATGTCCAAGATGCGCGACGAAATCCGCGAGCAGCCCGCGGTTCTGGAGCGTACTCTTGGCGCCGACCGCCGGCCCATCGAAGAACTGCGTTCCATGCTCCAGCGCGAACGGCCGCGGCTGATCCTGCTGGCCGCGCGAGGCACTTCCGACAACGCCGCCCAATTCGGCCGCTATTTGCTGGAGATCACCACAGGCATTCCCGTCTCGCTGGCCGCGCCATCCATTTTCACGCTGTATAACGCTCCGTTCTGCTTCGATGGCGTGCTGGTGGTGGCGATTTCGCAGTCGGGCGAATCCACGGACACGAATCTGGTGTTGGAGCGGGCTCGGCAACAGGGCGCGCGCACGGTCGCCATCACCAACGAACCAGCGAGCACGCTGGCCCGGATGGCTGAGCACGTCTTCCTGGTGCACGCCGGGCGCGAGCAAAGCATCGCCGCTACGAAAACCTATACCGGCCAGTTGCTGCTGCTGTATCTGCTGGCTTATGCCTTGGGCGCAAACATTGCCCTCGACGACCTGGCGCGCCTGCCCGAGTGGGCCGCCCGCGCGCTGGAACTGGAGCCGGAAATGGCGCTCCGGGCCGTGCGCTACCGCTTCATGGAGCACGCCGTGGTGGTCGGCCGGGGCCTCAATTACGCCAACGCTTTCGAGTTCGCTCTGAAGCTCATGGAGACCTGTTACGTGGTGGCGGAACGCTTTTCGAGCGCCGACCTGCTGCACGGGCCGATCGCCATGGTGGAGGCGTCGTTTCCGGCTTTCGTCTTCGCACCCTCCGGCGTCACCTGGACGGGTGTGCGCAGCATGGTCGCAAAGCTAACCGAATTGAAAGCCGAAACGATGCTGATCACCGACCAAAGCAATCGGGAGGCCGCAGGCCGCGACGGCCGCGCCGTGGTGCTGCCCATGCCTTTGGACGAACTGTTCACGCCGATCCCCTACATCATGCCCGCCCAGCTCTTCGCCGCGAGCCTAGCCGAAGAGAAGGGTCTCAATCCGGACCAGCCCCGCGCGCTGAGCAAGGTGACGAGAACCTTGTGAACGTGAACGCCGGAGTTGTGGTCTCAGCGTGGAGATGCCCACCTCTTCCGCAGAATGTGAATGGCACAGGTGATTGCAAAATAGAATCCGAAGTTTCCCATCGCGACCGCCGAGATTGAAAACGCGTGGACGTTACCGCTCACAGCCATAGCAATAATAAAGCCAGGGAAGAGTAGAACAATGGCAGGCCCAAACCGTTCTGGGTTGTGCATCATCAATAGACTTAGGACAGCAGCGCAGCTGCCCGCGAAAAGCGCAATAAGTAGCGTCCGCTTCTTCATGGATGATGGCAAGTTTCATCCTCCCATTAGTACATCACGTCGCGGAAAGGCTGCTACCGGCCACTGAACGAGCTATCTTGACACGCCCTCACAGTCAGGTAGCCTAAAGGTATATGGCAACAAGAACAGCTGCCGCGAACGTTGAGCCTACGGGCCGTGTGGGGCATCGTCGCCAAGTCGTTATCCCTCAAGAAATCTTCGAGCAACTCCAGTTACAGGAGGGCGATCTGGTGGCGTTTACCCGAAAGCCCGGCGGCGTTCTTATGACGCGCAAACGCGACGGCGGTCGCGAAGAAGCGCTCACGCCGGCCGAGGCGAAGAAGGTTCACCAGGGTGCCAGTCAGATTAAGCAGGGCCGCTTCAAACTTTGGCGTGACGTGAAGCATGAACTGGACCGTTAGGCTCGCGGAGGACGCGTATCAGTTCGTGAACAGCCTACCCGGAAAAGCGCGACGACAGGCGAGCCGAAGCCTCAATCAGCTGGAGGCAGATCCATTTCGCGGCGACGTGAAGCCTCTCAAAGGCGAGGAGTGGAAAGGCTACTATCGCAAGCGCACCGGCGATTACCGAATCATCTTTTCGGTGAATCACAGTCTCCGTATCGTCGACGTCGTCGCGATCCTGCTCCGCTCTGAAAAGACCTATCGATAAAGAAACGGACCTGCGCCTGGTGCTCATGCTATCTTCATAACTTTGCCACCCCCACTGACAGGCATCCGCGTACTCGACCTCAGCACCATCGTCGCCGGGCCCACCGCCAGCATGGTCCTGGGCGACCTTGGCGCCGACGTCATCAAGGTCGAGCGCATCGACGGCGGCGACGACGGCCGCAGCATGGGACCGCACCGCGGCCCCTGGGGCGCGTTCTTTGTTCCCCTCAACCGCGGCAAGCGGTCCATCGCAGTCGATGTCACTAAGCCGGCCGGCCGCGACATCATCTTGCGTCTCGCCTCCACTTGCGACGTTTTCGTGGAAAATTTCCGCGGCGGCAAAGCGGCGGCGCTGGGCCTCGACGAATCCGCCGTCCGCGCCCGCAAGCCGGACATTATCTACGCATCGCTCACCGCCTACGGCGCGCGCGGCCCCGATTACACCAAGCCCGGTTACGATGCCCTTGCGCAGGGGCGTTCCGGCATCGTGAGCGTCACCGGCACCAGCGCCGACGCACCCATCCGCGCGGGCGTCTCCATTATCGACATGGGCGCCGGCGTTTGGATCGCACTCGGCGTGCTGGCCGCTCTATTTGAACGGCAACGTTCCGGGCGTGGCCAGCGCGTGGATTCCTCACTGTTCCAAACCGGCGTCATGCTCATGTCTTATCACCTGATGTACCGCCAGTTCACGGGCGTCGATCCGAAACCGCAAGGCTCGCGCCACACCGCCTTCGCTCCCTACGGGGCATTTCCTACGGCCACGGGCGCGATCATGATCGGCATCTCGAACGACCGCCAGTTCCGGCGTCTGTGCGATGTCATCGGCAAGCCGGAGCTGGCCGACGATCCGCGCTTCGAAACGAATCCTGCCCGGGTTGCCCATGTCGACGCCTTGGAAGTGCTCATCTCCGACGTGTTTCGCACGCAGCCCGCATCGCACTGGGTTGCGGCGCTGGACGCTGCCGACGTCCCCAACGACGCCGTGCAGAAAGCGGGCCAGGTGCTGGCCGATCCGCAATTGGCTGCGCTCGGCCAACTCGCTCAAGTTACGCTTCCGGGCGAGCAATCCGCGGTAGTCCCCGGCTTGCCCATCGAGCTCTCGCTGACTCCTTCACGCGTCGCCGGCCCGCCGCCCGCCTTGAGTCAGCACAGCCGGGCCATTCTCCACGAAGCCGGATATAGCGACGCCGAAATCGAAGAACTGGCGCGCGGCGGCGCCTGCAAGATCGATCCCTGACATGAACTACGGACGCTACTTCGAAGAGCTGGAGGCAGGCCAGACGTTCCGTCACTGGCCCGGGCGCACCATCGCCGAGTACGACGACACGTTGTTCAGCCTGCTCAGCATGAATCAGCACCCGGTGCATATCGATGAGCATTACGCCGCCGGCACGCAGCATCACCAGCGCCTGGTCGAAGGCCCCATCGTCATCAGCCTGGTCATCGGTATGAGCCAGTCCGACATCGGCGGGCGTGCGCTGGAGACTCTGGACTATTCCGACGTCCGGCATACCGGCCCGGTCTTTCACGGCGACACCATTTACGCGGAATCCACCATCCTCGAGACGCGCGACCTCGGCGCCGGGCGCGGCCTGATAGTTGTTGAGCACAAAGGGCTTAACCAAAGGCAGGAGACCATCCTGACCATGCGCCGCCGGATTGTCGTGCCGCTGCAGCCGAGAGTCTGAAACGCGCGCTCAAACTTTCGCGCCGCTCGCCGATAAGCACGGCGTGAGAAATAAGATCCTACTTTGCATCGCGGCGCTGGCCCTGGCACGGCCGGCGCGCGGCGCCGTCACGCTATCGTCGACTCCGGCGAGTCTCACGTTCACCTATCAATTCGGCGCGATCACGTTGCCGCCTGCGCAGACGCTCTCGGTCAAATGCAGTTCCGGCACGATTTCCTATACCGCGGCAACCGATGAGCCCTGGCTCACCGTGAGTCCCGATCAAGGCAACCTCCCGGGCAGCCTTTCAGTGAAGGTCAACCCGACCAGTATGCCCGTCGGCACTCAGCCGGCCGCCCACGTGTTGGTAAACGTCGCTGGCGTGCCGCAGCTGAGCGTGGTCGTGACGCTGGTCGTAACACCGCCTCCGGCCAGCCTGACACCCAGCCCGTTGAGTCTGTCGTTCACCGCGCCGCCCACACCGGTGGCAACGCAAACATTCACGCTCGCGACCGACAGCCTGCCGATCGCTTTCACTGCCACCAGCGGGGCCGCCTGGCTGACGCTGAATGCCGACGGCGGCTCGCCGGCCAGCTCGGTGACCGGCGTGGTGCTGTCGCCGGCGAATCCGGTTACGTTGACGGTCACGGTCGATCCGTCCGCGCTGAGCCCGCAATCCGCGGCCTATGCGGCGAAGATCACCATCGTGGCCTCGGGCCCCGCGATAAAAACGAAGTCGCAGAATCTTACCGTGAATTTCACGGTGAACGCAGCGCAGCCTACCATCACCAGCGTGTGGCCCTCGGAGCTGCCCGTGAACGGCGCCGCCGCCACGATTACAATTCAGGGCACCAACTTCTACTCCAAGAGCGTGGCCATGGTGCAGGGCGTCGCGACTCCCCTGGTTACAACCCCGGATGCGAAAAGCTCGAAGATTCTCACCGCCGTTGTGCCTGCCAGCCTTCAGACCACCGCCCAGGTATTGCAGGTTTACGTCACCAACGGAACCGGCCTGAACTCCAGCACCGCGAACATCACCGTTGGTAGCGGCGCGCAAATTCTGGGAATCGTGAACGCAGCCAGCTATGCCAGCGGCCCAGTCGGCCCCGGCGAGTTGGTGACCATCTTCGGAACCAATATCGGCCCGGCCAACGCCGCGACGATGAACGTAACCAACGGCTACGTGGATACCAGCTTGAGCAATGTCTCGGTGAAGATCGACGGCAAGGATGCGCCGATCATCTACGCCAGCCAAAACCAGGTCAGCGTCCAGGTTCCGTATGAAGTCTCCATTGGAACCGGCAAAACCGTCGCACTCGTCAACGGAACCAATAACGCCAACAGCACCGTCACCACGCAAGCTTCGGCGCCCGGCATCTTCACCTCCGACGGCTCGGGTTCGGGCGCCGCGGCAGTGCTGAATTACAATTCCTCCACCCAGCAATACACTCTGAACAGCTCGACGAATCCGGCGCATATCGGAGATATCGTACTCGTCTATCTGACCGGCGAGGGCGACTACAACAGCAGCGGACCGCTTTCCGGCGTGCCGGGAGCTTCCAATACCGGCTACATCATTCCCGAGAGCCTCGCGCCGCTGCCGCAAATGGGCACGCTGCCCACGGTGACCATCGGCGGCGTGGATGCCAGCTCCGGGGTGCTGTACGCAGGGCCGCTGTACGATTCGATTCTGGGATTGCTGCAAATGAATGTGACCATCCCCGCAGGCAGCGCCACCGGCAACGCGGTTCCCATCCAGGTGACCATTGGCAGCAATTCCACGCAGGCCAACGTGACCCTCGCGGTTCACCAGTAACGGTGCTTTAATCCCGCGCAGCGATCCAGTGGGTTACCTTGGGCGGCTCTGTGCCCTGGTGGAATGCGAATGCTTTCGTTTCCACCTCGCGGTCGGATACGGTTACGCGCTCATGCTGGCGCAGATGTTCCGCCCAGCTCTCCACCACATAAGTCTCGATGTAGCGGCCCGGCGTGGCGGCGTCTTCGAACAGCCCCCAGCGGATCGCGCCGTCGCGCCGGCGGATTCTCCGCATCCCCTGCATCGCGCGAGAGAACTCCCCGCCGTTTGCCGGATCGATCGAGTATTCCACAGTAACCAGCACCGGACCGTGTTCTTCATTCCGCTCGACGATCAGGCTCGGCTCGGGCCAGTGCTGGGACGGCCGGGTGTCCAATTCTTGCAGGCCCGCCAGCCGCATCCGGAACGTCGCCGCGGCAGCCACCAGAAGGGCAATGCCCGCCGACACCAGAGTCGCCCGCAGCCCGATCCGCTCGGCCACGGCGCCCCAGATCACGCTGCCCACCGCCATCGCGCCCTGAAAGACGAGCAGGTACACCGCCAGTGCCCGGGCGCGAACCCAGACCGGAACCGAGATTTGCGTGGCTGTCGTCAGCGTCGCGTTCACGCTCATCCACGCCAATCCGCAGGCGACTAGCGCGAGCGCCACCGCGCCGAAGCTGCCCATGTAGGCGAGCAGGATATTCATTACGCCAAACAGAGCCACGCCGCAGGTGACAATCAGGTCCATCGAAAACGCATTGCGCAGCCGGTTCAGGATCATGGCGCCAACAATCGCCCCCGCACCCAAGCAGCCCAGCAGCACGCCGAAACCGGTGCTCTCGCGGTGCAGGCTAACTTTGGCCACAAGCGGCAGCAGCGACCACAACGCCGACGCGGAGATAATGAAGCCTCCGGAGCGAAACAAAACCGAATGAATGGGCGGAGCGAAGCGGACGTAGCGCATGCCGGTCCACATCGCCGTGCCGACGCTTTCAGTGGAAACCGACGCGCGTTCCGGCCGCGGCCATAAGTACAGCACGATCATCACGCCGATGAACGAAATGGCGTTCAGGATGAATGTCGCGCCGGTTCCGATCGCGGCGACCACGAGGCCGCCCAACGCCGGACCAACCGCGCGGGCCAGGTTGAAGCCCACCGAATTCAGCGCAATCGCGCCGGGAACTTCCGCGCTTGGCACCAGCTCCGGGATGATCGCCTGCCACGCGGGACCATTCATGGTGGCGCCCAAGCCAAGCGCGAAAGTAAGCCACAGCAGCGCCTGCGGCCCGGCCGCGCCCGCCACCGTCAGTCCGCCAAGAAGTCCGGCCGCGACCAGCATCCAGCCCTGCGTGAATAACAGCACCTTGCGCCGATCGAAAATATCGCCGACCGCGCCGGCCGGCACACCCAACAAAAAGACTGGAAGATTCGTCGCCGTCTGCACCAGCGCCACCAACAGCGGAGACGGAGCGATCTGGGTCATGAGCCAGGCCGCGCCCACGTTCTGCATCCAGGTGCCGATGTTGGATACAACGTTGGCGATCCAGATCCAGCGAAACCAGGTATACAGCAGCGGAGACCAGGTCCCGTGCGGGCGCGCGGCGGAAGTAGCCGGGGTCAAACTTCTATTCTAGGCGGTGCTGCGGGGCAGCAAGTGTTTCTGCACTTTGCCCAGGGCATTTCGCGGCAGCTTGTCGACGACAACGAAGGAACGCGGAATCTTGAACGACGCCAGTTTTTCGCGGCAGACTCGCTCCAGTTCGGCCGGATCGACGGCGCGCGTAGTCACGATATAAGCGACCGGGACTTCGCCGCGCACGCGGTCCGGCACGCCGGCGACAGCCGCTTCAGCAATGCCGTCCTGCTCCATCAGAAATTCTTCGATCTCCCGCGGATAGATATTGAAACCGCCCGAGATGATGAGGTCGCTCTTGCGCCCGCACAGCGTGTAGTAGCCGTCGGGCGAACGCGTCGCCAGGTCGCCGGTCTTGAAATATCCGTCCACGAAAGCCGCGCGCGTGGCTTCCTCGCGCCGCCAGTAGCCTGCGAACACGTTGGAGCCTTTCAGATACACTTCGCCGATTTCGCCATACGGCACCGGACGGCCCTCCGTGTCGAGCAGGCGCACCGACACGCCCGGCAAAGGCAGCCCGACGCTACCAGGCCGCCGCTCGCCCACGTACGGATTGCTGATGTTCATCATGTTCTCGCTCATTCCGTAGCGCTCCAGCGGAGCGTGACCGAAGCGCGCGCGAAACTCCTCGAACACTTGCGCGGGCAGCGGCGCCGAGCCGGAGACGAACAGCCGCATGAAGCCGCCGATCTCGCGCGCCTGTTCTGGCGGGATGTCCAGCAGCCGGACGTACATTGCCGGCACGCCGAAGAACAGCGTCGGGCGAAAGTCCAGAAACTCGGCCGCAGCCTTCTGATGTTCGAAGCGCTCCAGCAGCCGCATGCGGCAGCCGCTAATCAGCCACGAATGCAGTCCGTTGCCCAGACCGTGCACGTGAAACAGCGGCAGCGTCAGCAGGAAGCGGTCGGCGCTCGAGATCTGCCAGCACGTGATCAGGTTGAGCGCGTTGGCCGCGAAATTATTGTGCGTAAGCACCGCGCCCTTCGACGCGCCAGTGGTGCCGGAAGTATAGATAATGCCAGCCGGCGCGTCGCCGTCGATCATCACTTGCGGCCGTGCATCCGGAAGCGCGGCGGCCTCGCGCTCCAGATCCGCGGGCTTCCAGACCGGCGCCGGGCTCGGAAATTCGCTATCGGAGACCACCGCGACGGGATCGGCATCGGTGAGAATATGCGCCATCTCACGCTCGCGATACAGAATGTTGATCGGCACGAAGATCACGCCCAGCTTCACGCACGCGACATACAGATCCACCATTTCGATGCAGTTGGCGAGATACACGCACAAGCGGTCGCCGGTTTTCAGCCCGCGTTCGGCGAGCAGTTGCGCCAGCCGGTTGCTGCGCGCATCCATGTCGCCGAAAGTGTACGTGTGGCCTAGATACTCAAGCGCGGCTTGATCGCGCCGCCCCTGGAAGGAAAGATCGAACAGATTTGTAAGATTCAAATGCCATTGTAGCCGCGCAGCGATTGCCCAGGTGTCACTTCCGGTTGGGACTAAGCAGATCGATCCGAGCGCCTTTCGCCGAGCGCTCGATGAGCTGAGCGAGCCGCCGCGCGCGAGTTTCTTCTTTCTTGGCGCTCATGATCCAGAAGACCGCCACCTTGCGGTACCCGGGTGGCTGCGCGTCGAAAAACTCCGCAGCCTTCTTGTTGGCGCGGAGAGCGGCATCCAGCGCCGGATCCAACTCAGCCTGGCTGCGCTCGTAAGAGTATTTCCGCGTCTTCTGCTCGTCGCGCTCGCGAAAAACCCGCAGCCCCGGCGCCTCCATCCGCCCCTTCGCAATCAGCGCCTCGACGCGCTGGAGATTCACCTGGCTCCAGATGCTGCCCGGCTTCCGCGGCGCGAAGCGGATCGTGTACGCTTCCTCATTCAACCGCTTGCGCACGCCATCGATCCAGCCAAACGCCAGCGCCGCATCGAGCGCTTCCGGATACGTGACACCGCGGTTGAGCTCTTTCTTGTAAAGCCCAACCAGCAGTTCGCGCTCCGCAGCGTGGTTCTTACGCAGCCACGCGCGAAAGTCGTAAGCCGACTTGAAGAATACCGGGACCAAATTAGCGGTGCGCAGCCTACCGCAGTTCCTTCATCATGCCGGGCACGCTCCACTGCTGCTGCAAGCTACCGGGCGCCCAGTGATATTCGTCGGTCATGAACTTCGCCACTTCCTCCTGGGTCTTGCCCTCGTGGATCATGCTGGTGACGCGTTCGCGCAGCTTCTCGACATTGTCGCGATACGTGATCAGTCCGGCTTTATTGGTCACCGGACCGTGGCCGGGGATCACCGTGTCGAAGTCGAGGTCATGGATGGGGCCGTCCAACGTCTTGGCCCACTCCACCAGGCTGCCGCCGCCGTTATAGTCGATGAGCGGGCTGGCGCCGGCCATCAGGTCGCCGGTGTGCAGCGTGCGGATCTCGGGGAAATAGATGACTGCGTCGCCATCGGTGTGGCCGCGTCCGTAGTAAATCGCCCGCACTTCCTTGCCCCCCAGAAACACACTCAGTTCCTTCTTGAACACGATGGGCGCGGGGCTGACGCCCGGAGGCGCATTGGACTGCTTGTGCTCGAGAATGTTCGTGCGCGCGTTCGCGGTGGAAATGATGATCGCCGAGGACAGAAACTTCGTGTTCCCGCCGCTATGATCGGCGTGGTAGTGCGTGTTGATGATGTACTTGATCGGCTGATCGGTGACGCTCTTCACCTTCTCGACGATCTGTTCGTGATCCTGGTCGAACTTGTCGTCGATCAGGATGACACCTTCGCCGGTGACGTAGACGGCCACGTTGCCGCCGTCGCCCTCGATCTCCCAGAGGTCGTCCTTGACCTTGTTGAGATTGAGTTTGGCAGGCTGATTGTTTTGCGTGTAAGCGATCCAGGCGAGCACCAGGAACAGAATCGCAGCGGAAATGCGCGAGAGGGCGGTTCGGCTCATGCGGGACACTATATCAAATTCGTTTGACGAGTTGAATGCGAGGCCGCATGCATAATCGCCGCCAGGTACTGCTCCCGGATCCGTTCAACGCGCCGCTGCACTCCAAAGGATCCCTGGCGCCAGGCCGGGTTCAACGTGTGCCCGGTGAGCTTTAAGATCAGGAGCCGCAATGGCGCCCAGTATGTGGCATGCCAAGCCGCGTAAATCATCCGGTTGGCCCATGACCGGATCTCTGGCCCTCCGGCGCGGGGGCCGCCCTTCTTGCTCTGGCCAAAAAGATGTTGCGGAACGCCGGCTTCCTCCGCCAGCCGCCGAACGATTGGCCGGTCGTAGTCGCCGCCTACCGACCAAGGGTCCATCGCCTTCGATTCGCTGAGCCTCTTGATCGCGGGCGCATGAAGCCCGCGGATGCAGGACACCGGAAAATCAATGAAGCCGGTACGGAGACGGAACTCGCCCAAGCCGCATCCGCCGATCTTGTGCCGGGTAGGAACCGCTAGGTAAGGATTCCCGTACTCTCCGGGCAGCCCCCAGCGCGAACACCACTCGCGCGACCAAAACCTCTCTCCGTATCTCCCTTGTAACTGAATCGAACCAACCAACTGCTTCTCCATCAGGACCATCTGCCGGTCGATGCCGCCTGGCTCTATATAGAATTCGTCATCGTGGCGCTCGGCCAGCATGTCATAATCCGTGCGTTCGTATTCGGTGAGCTGAAGACCCAGGTAGGGAGCGATCTCCCGCCCGCCGTCATCCTCGTACCCGCGCGCGCTGTTGCTTTTGCGAAAGGAAGCGGCCTCCCGGCAGCCGGCCCGGGCAGCCAGGATGGAAACCGCGACGCTATCGTAGCCCCGCGACATCTGAGTAACCGGCCGGTAGGTTTGTTTGCGGCGAGGGTCGCGCGCATTGGCCAGTACTGCCTCTAACGTCTTCATGACGAAGGCTATGTAATCGTCGTACCCCCGCGGCGGCGTACCCAACGGCTTCTCCGCGCGTGACACCGTGAGGCCCGGCTGAACCACCACGTTGCAGCAGTCATGCACCTCCATGAACCGCGTCCCGGCCAGGCGCAGCCGCTTCTCCTTGTGACGGATGCCGTCGCGGTTGAAGTCCAGAAAGTTCAAATAGTAGTGCTTGTAGTTCTGATCAAGCCGCTCTTCGCTCACCGCGAGCACAAATGCCAGCGAGTTGGCGATGTGAAACTCGTCATTGGTGCGGATGGCGAAGAGCCGGTCAAAGGTGTGGCTTGGCCCCGCGAACACCACCTCCCCATCCCGCACCCGGCCGCCCGATCCTGCGAACGTTTCCGCCTCGTCGAACCGGCCGTCTTCGAATGGCCCGTCCCAGGCGCCCTCGAAGAAGCAGTCCGGGCGCGTCTCTACCCAAGCACCGTGCAGAACCCGGACCACAGGTTCGTTCCTGCGCACGCGCGCCGCCCACGCCAGGCGGGGAAGCTCCGGGATCAACTCGTATTCGAACCTCACCGGCGTTTGCTTTCCTTCAGGCTGATTTTCGCAGAAAAATCCATCTGCGGATGGCTGCCGCCTACGCCGTGCTAACATTGATAAATTAACTGCGCTCATGATTCGCGCCTATCGCGGCATCGTCCCCAAGATTGCCGCTTCCGCATACATCGATCCGAGTGCCCAGGTCATTGGAGACGTCGCCGTGGGCGAACGCTCCAGCATCTGGCCGAATGTCACTGCGCGCGGCGACGTCAACACCATCCGCATCGGTGAGGAGAGCAACGTCCAGGACAACTCGGTGCTCCACTGCGACGCCGGCCTGTTTCCGCTGAACATCGGCAATCGCGTCACTGTCGGCCATCTGGCGATGCTGCACGGCTGCACCATCGAAGACGACTGCCTCATCGGCATCGGCGCCATCGTGCTCAACGGCGCGAAGATAGGAAAAGGTTCGGTGATCGCCGCCGGCGCGGTGGTCCCGGAAGGGGCCGAAGTGCCCCCGTCGAGCATGGTGATGGGCGTGCCAGCCAAGGTGAAGCGCCAGGTGACCGAGGAAGAGCGTGAACGCTTTCGCCAGAATGCGCAGCGCTATGTTGAAGCGACTCAGATCTATCGGAACGAGCCGGCCTGATGGCGGCGCTCTCCGGGGCTTTTTAACTCATGATCAAGGCAGTCAAAGGCACTCGCGATATTCTTCCCCCTTCCAGCGCCGCCTGGAATCAGGTGGAGGCGGTCGCGCGTGAAGTGTTTCGCGCCTTCAACTACCAGGAGATCCGCACGCCCATCCTGGAAGAAACGGCTCTGTTCGCGCGCGGCGTCGGCCAGGACACCGACATCGTGAGCAAAGAGATGTACACGTTCGACGATCGCGACGGCTCCTCCCTCACGTTGCGCCCGGAAGCCACCGCGTCGGTGATCCGCGCCTATATCGAACACCGCCTGGACCAGCGGCCGGGCTTGCAGAAGCTCTATTACATCGGCCCGATGTTCCGGCGCGAGCGCCCGCAAAAAGGCCGTTACCGGCAGTTCTTTCAGATCGGCGCCGAAGCGATCGGATCGGAATCACCGGCCGTGGACGCCGAAGTGATCGAGATGGTGGTGGAACTGCTGCGCCGCGCCGGCCTGAGCGGTTTTCAACTGCTGCTGAATTCAGTGGGCGATCAGAACTGCCGCCCGCAATACGTCGCGCTGCTCAAGGAAAAACTGCGCGACGTCGCGGCGAAGTTGTGCGAAGATTGCCAGCGCCGCTCGGAAACGAATCCGCTGCGCGTGCTCGATTGCAAGGTGCCCGAAGATCAGCCGTTGATCGACGCGCTGCCGTCCATTCAGGATCACCTGTGCGAAGCATGCCAGGCTCACTTCAACGCGGTGCGCGCGCACCTGGACGATCGCGGCATCCCGTATGAAGTGCGCCCCCGCATGGTCCGCGGCCTGGATTACTACATGCGCACCACGTTCGAAATCGTACACGGCGCCCTCGGCGCGCAAAATTCCGTGCTCGGCGGCGGCCGCTATGATGGCTTGGCGGAATCGCTCGGCTCGCGCGTGCATTCACCCGGTATCGGCTTCTCCATCGGCGAGGACCGCCTGGTGATGAGCGTCGAGCAGGAGCACCCCGATGCCTACAAGCCATCGCTCGACCTCTATATCGCGCCCATCGGCGCCGCGGCCGAGCGTCACGCCGCGCACCTGGCCAGCCGGTTGCGATCTTCCGGCCGATCCGTCGAAATGGGCCTCGACAGCAAGCTGAAGCGCTCGCTTGAACTGGCCAACAAAATGGGCGCGCGCTTCGCGCTCATTGTCGGCGACAACGAAATCGCGGCGGGGCTTTACGCATTGAAGAATATGGAATCCGGCGAACAGCAAACCGTCACGCTGGATCAACTGCTTGAGCGATTGAAATAGGTCGCGGATGAAATAACTTATGGAAACAGTTCAACTCGATTTTCTGGGCGACCTGCGCCGCACACACACCTGCGGCCAACTGCGCGCCGCCGACACCGGCAAACGCGCTTTGCTAATGGGCTGGGTGCATCGCCGCCGCGATCTGGGCGGCGTCTTCTTCATTCATTTACGCGATCGCGACGGCGTCACACAAATTGTCTTCCACGCCGACGGCGGCTCGGAACTGCACGCCAAAGCCGAATCGCTTGGCCCCGAGTACGTCATCGCCGTCGAAGGCCGCGTCACCGCGCGCGCTCCCGAAACCGTGAATCCGGCGCTGGAAACCGGCGAAGTGGAGCTGGTGGCCGAGAAGATTTGGATTCTCAACGAATCGCGCACGCCCCCCTTCCCCATGGAAGAAACCGTCGACGTGAAAGAAGACGCGCGCCTGAAGTACCGCTATGTCGATCTGCGCCGCCCGCACATGCAGCGCAACATTATGCTGCGCTCCAAAATCAGCTTTGCGGTGCGCGAGCATCTCTACAAGCTGGGCTTCCTCGAGATAGAAACGCCGTTCATGACGCGCTCGACGCCCGAAGGCGCCCGCGACTATCTGGTCCCCAGCCGCGTCCAGCCCGGCAGCTTCTATGCGCTGCCGCAATCGCCGCAGATTTTTAAGCAGCTCCTCATGGTCAGCGGCTACGAGAAATATTTCCAGATCGTCCGCTGCTTCCGCGACGAAGACCTGCGCGCCGACCGCCAGCCCGAATTCACGCAGATCGATATCGAGATGTCCTTCCCGCAGCAGGAGCGCGTCTATGAATCCGTCGAGCCGATGCTCGAGCGGGTCTTCGAAGTCGCCGGCCACAAAGTCTCGGCGCCTTTCCCCCGCCTCACCTACGCGCAGGCCATGCGCTCCTACGGCATCGACAAACCCGACCTGCGCCTTCCCCCGTTCCACGTGCTCGACAGCCAAACCTGGGAGCTCGGCCTGACGTTTCCGCCCGTCGCCATTCACATCCCCAAGACCGGCGCGCTCAGCCGCAAGGAACGCGACGAGCTGAAAGAATTCGGCTCCGAACGCGGCCTGCGCGTCTACGACGATTTGAAAAAGCTCGATACCCGCCTCGTCGAACAAGCCCGTGCCGATTCCGGCGCCGCCGAAGACGATCTGCTGCTCATCGCCGGTTGGCCCGGCGCGCCCAAGGGCCAGCGCCCCGAGGAAACGTTCTATCAGGCTTGCGGCCAACTGCGCCTGTTCGCCGGCCAGAAATATAACGATCGCCACAAGCTCCTCGACCCCATGAATTTCAAGCTCCTCTGGGTCGTCGATTTCCCCATGTTCGAATGGGACGAGGAAGAAAACCGCTGGAACGCCGCCCATCACCCGTTCACGTCCGTGCACGATGAGGACATCGAAAAGCTCACCAGCGACCCCGCTCGCTGCCGCGCCAAGTCTTACGACGTCGTGCTGAACGGCGTCGAGCTCGGCTCCGGCTCCATCCGTATCCATCGCCGCGACGTACAGGCCAAAGTTTTCGCCGCCCTCGGGTTCTCCGACGACGAAGCTAAGCGCCGCTTCGGCTTCCTGCTTGAGGCTCTCGAATACGGCGCACCGCCCCACGGCGGCATCGCGCTCGGCCTGGACCGCCTTGTGATGATCCTCGCCGGCGAAACTTCCATCCGCGAAGTCATCCCGTTCCCCAAAACCGCGCGCGGCACCGATCTGATGTGCGATGCTCCCGCGGCCGTGCCCGAGCGCCAGTTGCGCGAACTCGGCATCCGCCTGATGGGCGGCCCGGCGAAGCAGTAGAGTAAAAAAGAATAATGTCACCGGCCAGCGCGGTCGCAATCCAAGGCGTCTGGAAATACTACGGCGATTTTCCCGCGCTGCGCGACATTTCTTTCGACGTCAAGGCCGGCTCCTGTCTCGCGCTGCTGGGCCGCAATGGCGCCGGCAAAACCACCCTGCTGCGCATCCTCGCTGGTCTTTCCAAAGCCGCCCGCGGCACCATTACGATCCTCGACGGCGACGCCCGCGCCGAAAAAACCCGCCAGCGCATCGGCCTCCTCGGCCACGGCATCGGCGTTTATGAAGAGCTTTCCGCGTTCGAAAACCTGCGCCTCTTCGGCAAGCTCTACGGCGTCGACGATCCGCGCAGAACGGCAACCGAATGGCTCGAACGCACCGGCCTCGACCGCGTCCGCGACGGCCTGGTCCGCGAGTTCTCCCGCGGCATGCGCCAGCGCCTCGCCGTAGCGCGCTGCTTCCTCCACAACCCCTCGGTGCTGCTGCTGGACGAACCCTTCACCGCGCTCGATGACCGCGCCATCCACGTCCTGCAGGACCTGCTCAAAACCGCGCTCACCGAAGGCCGCACCATCATCATGTCCACGCACCAACTCCGCGAGGCGCTGGAGCTCGCCACCGATGTCGCGTTGATCAACCGCGGCAAACTCGGATTCCGCGGCGAACGCACTTGGGAAATGTTGGAAGATCCGGGCTGGTTGTATCGTCATTACGGAGAAGCATGAGCTTCCTGCGCCAGGCGCTGGCCATCGCGGCCAAGGATCTGCGCTCGGAAGTACGGAGCAAGGAGACCGTCAACGCTTCGCTGTCCTTCGCGCTCGTGATATTGCTGCTCTTCAGCTTCGCCTTCGACCCGGATTCCGACCAGGTCCGCGAAATCGCCGGCGGCCTGCTCTGGCTGGTCTTCGCCTTCGCCGGCACGCTGATCTTGAACCGCAGTTTCGCCCGCGAGCTGGTCAACGACTGCCTGGACGCCCTGATCGCCTCACCCGTCAGCGGCGCCCAGCTTTTCCTGGGAAAATGCCTGGCCAATTACACCCTGCTGATCATCGTCGAATGCATCAGCCTGCCCGTCTTCGCTATCTTCTACAACGTCCGGCTGCCTCAAAGCCTCGCCCTGCTCTTCCTCGTGATGCTGCTCGGCACCTGGGGTCTCACCGTCATCGGAACGCTGTTCAGCGCCATGACTGTCAACCTGCGCCTGCGCGAACTGATGCTGCCGACGCTGGTTTATCCGTTGCTCATTCCCGCCCTGATGGGCGCCATCCAGCTTTCCAGCGTCCTGATCGCCGGCGACCCTGTGGGCGAACAAAACATGTTCTGGTTCCGCTTGCTCGCCGCCTTCGACGTCATCTTTACTATTTTGTCTCTGGGTCTGGTAGAAATCGTACTAGTGGGGTAAGAATATGCGCCTGAAAATTATCTTGGCTCTGTGCACGCTTTCGGCAGCGATCCTGGCCGTGGACCTCTACAGGATCTTCCTGCTCGTTCCCGATGAGGCCAGCCAGGGCCCGATCTTCCGCATCATCTATTTCCACGTGCCCGCCGCCATCACCTCGTTCACCGGGTTCTACGTCGCGATGTTCTCCAGCGTCGGCTACCTGATGCGTAAAGATCTGCGGCTCGACGCGGCCGCCGCGGCCATCAACGAAGTCTCGCTCGCCTTCGCCACCATCACGCTCATCACCGGCAGCATCTGGGGCCGCATCATCTGGGGCATCTGGTGGACCTGGGACCCGCGCCTCACCTCGTTCTTCGTCTGCTGGCTGATCTACGTCGGCTACTTCATGCTGCGCCGCGCCATCGACGACCCCACCGCGCGCGCCCGCATGTCGGCCGCGTTTTCCATCTTCGCCTGCGTCGACATCGTGCTGGTGTGGAAGTCCATCGAGTGGTTCCGCACCCAGCATCCCGGTCCAGTGCTCGAGATCCGCGGCGGCGGCGGAATGGCCCCGGGCATGGAAGCGCCGCTGTGGTGGAACCTGCTTGCGCTGCTGATGCTGTCGGCGGCATTGATCCTGATCCGCATGCGGCAGGAAGCCATGCAGCGCGAAATCGACTCCATGCGCCGCTTCGCCCACGCCTTCTAAGGAGATCCCATGAGCCCACAAAACTACACGTTCATGTTCTACGGCTTCACCGTCGCCTGGCTGATCGTCCTCGGCTATGTGATCTCGATCGCGCTCCGCGAGAAGAAGCTGCGCGCCGAACTCGACCGTGTCAAGCGCATGGTGGAAGACCGCGAAGGGGAGATCAAGAAGTAGGCCTCCCGAAGCGAAAATGTTGCCGGAGCGATCAGGAAACCTCGCGGATAATCCGTTCAGTGGTCGACAGCCAACCAGCCACGAACGGCTGACGGGATTGCCCTGGGATGCGTCTTACCGCGATGGCCCGCCGCCCTGGGACATTGGCCGGCCCCAGCCGGCAATCGTGCGATTGGCATCCGAAGGCCGATTCGCTGGAGCTGTACTCGATGCGGGCTGCGGGACCGGCGAGAACGCTCTGCACATCGCCTCGCTGGGATTGTCGGTTCTGGGTGTTGACGTGGCCGCGACGGCGCTGGAGATCGCCCGGGAGAAGGCCGGCAACCGTGGAATCGACGTTGGGTTCGTAGCGCTTGACGCCTTCCAACTGGAACGTTTGGGGCGCAGGTTTGAGACCGTACTGGACTGCGGACTGTTCCATACTTTTGGCGGCCACGAGCGGCCAAGATACGTGGCGAGTCTAGCGTCGGTGACCGAGCCCGGTGGAACCTTGTATGTGTTGTGCTTCAGTGACGATGGTCCAGATACCGGCCCTCACCCCATCTCGCAGGAAGAGCTGAGAGCGGCGTTCAACCCCAGCCATGGATGGAATGTCGCCGCTATAGAACTAGACCGCCTTCAGACGAGATACCACGACAAGGGCGCACCGGCCTGGTTCGCGACAATCAAACGGATCTGAACTGGCTCACCGCCAAGCTCCTGGTGGTGCGGCATTCGTCTGCAAGCCGGATCGATGGTCACTTTCCATCGTGGGAATCCGGCGTCCCGTCCGACCATTCGCCGACAGGAATCATGAATATAGTTAACCGGCCCGGAATCTCTTCGGCGCCGATCACCGGAGAGCCCGGCATCCCCGCGCCCCATGCCTTGGCTTCCGTTCGTTCGGCCCAGAACATCAAATGCGGATGCCAGTGCCCGGCCTGATCGTTCAGGTAGCCTTGCTTTGACAACATGTAACTCATCGCGCCGGCTTCGAGTGCCGGTAGCTCCTTCTTGTCGAGAGCCGAGTCGATCGCCTCGAGCATCTGCTTTTCCGATTTCCCCGCCAGGGCCAGCCGGGTTCTCGCGATGACGATGGGCAGGTATGTTCGTGCGGCCGGCGGATTGAAGCAGATCGGTCCGCGAATCTTGGGATTCCAAAACGTCGGATCCCCGAACCCCGCCGTCCACGAGCGCTCCACCATGCATACGAAACCGTTCGTGCCCTGAACAGCCGTTTTGTAGCCTTGCCGCTCCAGCACCATTACCTCCGCGTGATCCGCGATGCTCTTCGGGGCTGCGCTTCTCGCCAGGGCTATTTCGGCGGCGCGGTCCCCTATCAGGTATTGGTCAAGCGGGGCCATGCGGGGATAGGGAGTGGCAGTCTTTTGCGCCTGTACTACATTGCTCAGAAAAAGCACCGTTGCGATGATCCTTAGCATGCCGGTCCCCTCCAAGTCTCCTAGGATACGTCGAGTGTGCCACGAAATGCGTCTTGAGACCCGAATCAGGCCAGCCCGGAACACGCTGCCGGTAATGGCCTACTCGCTTCTTCGCGGAGGCGCTCAAGGGGCCACGCCATCGGAAGTACCGAAGGTGACTTCAACGCCCAGAGCGCGCAATTCCGCGGCGAACGTCTCGTCATCCTCGGCCAGAACCGTTCGAATGGCTCCGGGATTACCGTAATCGGCCACAGCGATGTGATCCAGGGGGTAGATCGTGACCTCTTTCAACTTCCTCTGGCGGACTTCGATGAGGAACTGCTGGCGACTGACCTCGCGCGGGACCAATCGCAAGACGAGCAAGGCAGCCAACACGCCGAACGCAACCGCCACAAGGCCGGCGATTACGACGCGCCTTGTCCTGATGGAAGCCATTTGAACCTCCCTCAAAGAATCGACGCCATGGAGGTTCTACTTTACCGGTGCGACGGCTTTACGAACCTAATTGTCGCCGTTGATCGTAATCATCATCGACTCGGCGGTGTTGGTGCCGGATGATGTCGAGATCATGGACGTTCCCCAAATGGCGGCGGTACCCCAAGCCGCGTTGGTGCCCCAGGCCGCGTTGGTGCCCCAGGCCGCGTTCGTGCCCCAAGCCGCGTTGGTGCCCGAGAGCACATTAGTTCCCCAAATCGCAGCCGTACCCCAAGACGCATTCGCACCCCAAAAAACATTCGTGCCCCAAGCCGCATTCGTGCCCCAAGCCGCATTCGATCCAAAGTCCAGGTACACGTTGCCGCTCGCGGTGTCGGGCACAGCCATTGGTGAAGGTGCGCCTCCCGCCAGCAAATCCGTATTCGCCAGGGCCGCTTGCACGTTCAAGTAGCCTGCGCCGACGGTGAAGATATCATTTTGCGTGTAGTAGGGAACGCCAGTCGCCGGGTCGACCGATACGGTGGTGACTCGAGGCAGCTTCGTGGCTGTCTTCATCAGTCGCGCTTTTACCTGATCCGGCGTCAGGGCTGGATTCTGTTGGATCAGAAGGGCCGCAGCGCCGCTGACCATGGGTGCGGCGAAAGACGTACCGCTCAGTTCAAAATACTGGCTCGAAGGACCGGTATTGGTTCCCGTCTGATAGAGGTCTTGGGCCACCTTGTTGTTCGGATAGGTGGCCAACAGATAGCTGCCGCTCGGCTGTATCGAAACAATACGGTTACCCGGCGCGACGAGATCGGGTTTCACAACGTGATCGATGAGCGTTGGACCTTTGGAGCTGTAGCTGGTCATCTTGTCGTCGGAGCTCATCAGAGTCCCGACGGTGTTCATAGCTCCTACCGTGATCACATACGGGCTGTTACCAGGAACAGTGATGGTCCCATACCCGCTTTCGCCTTCTGAATTGTCTCGTCCATTGTTGCCGGCCGCAACAACGACCACGATACCCGCGTTCCAGGCCTGCTGTACCGCTTGGCAAAGCGGATCGATAGTATAGCTCTCAAAAACCGGTCGGCCGAGCGACAGATTGATGACCCGGATGTTGTATTGGCTTTTCAGCGCAATCGCGCGCTGGATCGCAGCAATGACCGTGCTGTCCGTTGAGGCTCCTTTATTGTCCAGCACGCGCAAGTTAATGAAATTGACGTTCGGAGCTACACCCCGGACCTTATAATCCGTGTTCGCGCCACTCGAGTTCTTGCCGCTTCCCCCAATGAGGCCGGCAACCATCGTTCCGTGTCCGAAATGATCGTTGACATCATTGACGTTCGGAATCAAGCTCTGCTGATACACAACTCGATTCTTTCCGGCGGCGTTCTGCAAATCTGGGGGGCTGCCTGCGATCCCGCTATCGATCAAAGCTACGCCAATACCCGTACCATCCCAGGGCAAGGTTGCGGCCGGCGAACTGGCGCCGAGAACAGTCATCCAGCCGTAATCGGGCGTCGAGGGAAGTGTAGCCCCAGTCGCGTGGAGTTCATGGTCCAAACTGATGTGCTCCACTTCCGGGTCGTTCGCTAGCTCTTCCAGCTGGCTCGCCGGAAGAGAATAGTGCGCTCCGCGGATGAGTTTGAGTTCGTGCTTGAGTTGACCGCCTCTCCAGAGCACGCGGTCATGATCAGCCGCCGTCGGCGAATGGCGGTATTGCACAATTACATCCACCATTGTTTGCGGATCTTGAGCCCGCACGTCTTCGGCGATCTTGGTCAGGGCGGCGTGAGCACAGCTCGCGAGGGCTACGGCCCAGATCACGACGTTTACACGCATGCTCTATTGATGGCACCTGAGACGCCAAAGAGTGTCGATGTGTAAGATTTTGATTCCGGGCGCGTTACTTCTTTGACCCGGTACTTTGCGGAATGCGAGTTTAAGACAGACTGTCGACGCTGACAGGACAAGCTGTCCGATTGGACACCTGCTATTGCCACAGGTCTAGTTGTCCAACCCGATCGCTGCTCCGGCCGGATCACGACGCATCGGGAGTTCACGTTTCCTCCGCAAATATTCGCCGCTCCCGCCTCAACCACTTACGCAATCCTACCGCCGCCGCTTCCATCCACCGGGCGTAAGCTTGATTCAATGGACCAAGGCATGGCGCCGTGTGCGGATTGCTGTTAGAGCGAAATTACCAAACGAACCCAATCCCGGAAACGAACACTTGGAAGCTCCGTCGGGCAAACAAGGCAGCGCGCCTATTCCAGCGGAAGGTCGTTTTTGCCGACCCCGGCGCGGACACGCACCAGCTGCTGCTGGTTCTGAGCGAGTCTGGCGCTCTCCGGTCTCTGTCGCGCGGCACGGCCATTGGGCGACCGGCTCCCGCCCACGATGGCGCTCAAGCGCACGACAATCTCCTTCAGCGTCTCCGACTGCGCGTTGAGTTGCTCGGCCGCCGCCGCCCCTTCCTCGGCGCTCGCGGCCGTCTGCTGCGTTACCTGTTCCATCTGTGCGATGGCCTTGCCGATCTGCTCGATCCCGCAGGCCTGCTGCTCGCTGCCCGAGTCCACGCCCTCTACCAGTGCTTTCAAACGGCTACCCTCTTCGGTGACGGCCTGGATCGCGCTGGCGACTTCGTCCACCGTGGCCTTGCCGCCGGCCGACTTGGTGATGGACTCCTCGATCAGCGACGCAGTGTCCTGAGCTGCCTGCGCGCAGCGTTGCGCCAGGCTGCGAACTTCGTCCGCTACGACGGCAAAGCCCGCCCCGGCCTCGCCCGCCCGCGCTGCCTCCACGGCCGCGTTCAGGGCCAGAATATTGGTCTGAAATGCGATCTCCTCAATCACTCGGATAATCCGCGAGATCTTGGCGCTTTGCGTCTCGATTTCCGCAATAGCCGTCACCATACGCTCCAACGAGCGGCCTGTCTCGGCGATCCTGTCTTGCGACCGGATCACCAGTTCCGCCGCGTGGTGGCAGTGCTGTCTGCTGTTGCGCACCGCGTCGTTGATCTCCTGGCTGCAGGCCGAAGTCTGTTCGATCGACGCCGCTTGCTCGGTGGATCCCTGAGCCAGAACCTGGCTGCTGGCCGAAACTTGGCTGGCCGCGCCGGCCACTTCCTCGGCCCCCCACCGAATGTCTTCGGCGATGCGGCGCAGGCCCCGCAGGCTTCCGCGCACCACAACGAGCACGACGCTGGTGATCAGCAGGCTCATGACGATCAGCAGCGCGCTCATCCATCGGCTGCGCGCAACCGTGGAACTTGCCTGCGCTGCGGCCGCCTGGAGCGCTGCCTGCTGTTCTGAGCGCATCTTCTCCAGGGTGTTATCGGTCTTCTCCACCAGCGGAAACATCTGGTCGCGCAGCACCCCATGAGCGTCGTCATAGTGGTTGCCGTCCACCAGGCCCAGGTACTGGCTGAATAAGGAGGTGTAGTCCTGTACCGCCGCTTGAAGTGTTCCCAGAGACTTCCGCGACTCTTCCGTCGTCGCGAGCGGCTGCATCTGGGATATCGTGGCTCTAACCTTCGCCGCCACCTCGCCCATTTGGCGTTCCCGCACGGCGCGGGTTTCCGTAGTGTGGCAGGCGGAGCATTCCACCACCGCCCCAACCTGGACGCTCGGCTTCGCCAGCCGCGTCATTACAAATGAGGATTGCGTCTGGATCGAGTAGGACTTCATGTCCTGAAATCCCGCCCACAGCTCCGCCGCCAGCGCCGACCTCCGGGCGTTGACGTTGACCGCCGTATCGAGTTCGCTCCCCAGCCCGCCAATTGCAATCCGCGCCCACACTCCCAGAACCGCAACCACCACCAGGGCTAAGACAAATCCCCCGATCACCTGGACCCCAAGCGTCATTCGTTTGCTCATGTGTCGTTCCGTTGGGTGCGCCGGCACCGAAACCTCCTGCCAGTGCTCACAGGTCTCCTTGGCCCGTGGGAGCCTCGGTATTCTTATCGGCGGGACACCTGCGAAATACGACCCGGGGGCTGCGCCCGCCGCCCAGGCAGTGGACCGCCATGTGTCGGAAGATTAGCTACAGGGCTCCACGTCAACGAGTAGGCCGTTTTCCGTCAAATTGACTTGGTGGCGACTTCAAGGGACCTAAACCACTAGTTGACTGGTCGGCAACTCCAAGTGCGGGTGCATGTAAGCCGTTCAGTCCGGGCCGGATTCGACCACGCGAACAGGTGCCGGACCGAAGTGAGGTTTGTACTCGACTTTATCTAAGATGATCCTGTTGATGGATTGAATTTTGACTGAACCATCGGCGACTGGCCTACCGAAAAGAGCAAGGTTCGAAATAGTGCTCTTGCGCGTGTATTCGCGAAGTTCCGGGATTCTGCGGAGTGAGATCCCGAATGTCGTCGCAAAAGGCATGTCGCCGGTGCGGAGTAACGAGAAGTAGGAAGGGTACACAAGTCCATCGAACCCAGCGTTGTATGCCGCATTGGCGATTTCTCGGCTTATCTCATAGGAGTGACTGCCGGCAAGAAACAACATGTGGACAGCCATATCGAGACTCTCAAATTCTGAGACTTGCTCCTCGAGTAGTGGCTCGGCCAAGTTAAGAAGTTTGAGCGTCCTTGTTGATGCCAACGTAGCTAAATAGATCTCGTCCTCCGCGGTGAGACGGCATTCGTGCAAACACACCTCCAAGTCCTGTGATCCATAAAGAACCGGCACGGTGGCAGAGTCGAGGCGCCCCGTTCCAAGGAACGCCTTCGGCGGGGAATCATATTCGTCGTATGCCTCGGGGCGCGCTGGGGCCTTGCGGACACGATAGAAGGATTCATCGGAGCTGAGCAGTCTGCCGGAGTATTCGTTAAGGATTCGCGCAACAATTGTAGCCCGCGTTGTGGGTTCCTGAAGTGCTTTCAGTGGTTCTACTTCTCCCACCATCCACAGTCGCGGTCCGTAGCTAAAGAAGCCGACTCGAAGGGTTCTCTCTAGAAGTCGAAGATCCGCCTCAAGCCATGGAGCGACGTCGATGGAGGTGCCCTGATAACGGTTGAACTGCACCGCTGGGTACCCGCCATATTCGCACCTCCTCACCGTCCCCCACACAAAAAACTGATGAGCCAGTATCCCGATAGCCAGTCTGCTTAGCTTCTTACCGTTCTTGGCGCCACAGTTCGGACATTTGGAGAAGTCTGGTACACCGATGTCGGCCGAGGCCAAGCGAAGACCTTCGTCGTGAAAGCAACTGGAACAAAGCAGCGGTGCTCCCGAATCATCACCTCCCGTGACCTCTTCCAAATTCTCGCCCTCCCAGCGGAGAACTTGATTGAGGGCACTCTCGAAACGCTCGTCACGTTTTGGAGTAGAAGGTTTCGGAGAGCTCTGAACTACAAGGTCCCGCAATAGAACCTGCACGTCGGCGGTGGAGCGACGTAGGGCGTCGCAAGCGAGGTCGATTGCTGTTGCCATGTAGGTTGTGTCTATGGGGTTTGGCTCACCGCGCCCCCTATTCTCATCTCCAGTGCGGTAATACGCGAGCGGTGACAAATCGGCATGAGATGAAACGAATCGTAGAAAAGTGCGCCCGGTCTGATCGAGGATTCCCAGCCTGTCGAGGATTTGATCGTCAGTTAGAATGGTCCCCTTGGTGCCCTTGATCAGGTCCTTCCGTGTGCGCGCCGGTAACCGTGCGAAGTAGGTATTGGCCGAAAGCTCTACGCGGATACGCTTGCGGGCCGAATCGAGCTCCCGTGTTTGTTCGCCGGAGAGACCATAGCCTTGGAATAACTGTAACCGCTCCGTGCAATCCCGCAGTTGCATGACGAGTACACGGGCGCGCGATTCCTCTTCTCCCACAGCCTCAGTACCAAGGTAAAAGAGCGTAAGCGCTGTTTGCACGAGATTACGGACAACAGGAGCCAGCGCGCTGAAGTCCCAATGATCCGCGTTTTTATTGAGTGGGCTTCCGGGACATATATGCAGCAGGGTTGTGCCAACGGAGCACAAACGAGTGAATAACACCGAAGCCCAGTATTGTCTAACGTTGGCGGGGTGTCCAGAAGTTCTGTGTGACAGCGTTGTTGCCTGCCTCAGCGCGCTAACGTACTTGTGGAGCACCGTCCAATAGTGCTCTGCCGGGAATTCAGCTCCGTTGTCGCTACTACCGGTCATCTTCTTGTTGAATACGGCTAACGAGCCCCCACGCTTTTTCTCCGATAGGGACTGCTCACCCGGCATGGGGAGCCCAACCAATGGATGCCGCTCGCCCGTGCCATTGCACGTTCTTCGTACGAACGATGCATAGCTTTCCCGGTCAAGCTTCAGTCTAACAAGTTGAGCGTCAGAGGTCGGATAAAGTTGCCTCCTTAACGCTGCGCAACCAGCACAACGCTTATCAATCGCCGAGTGGCTAGCCCGTTAGCACGCTACTTCGCGAGGATTGGACCTGACGCTAAAACCGATCACTCCCGTGAAACGCCGTCCACAGAAACCACGTGAGCGGGAAGTCGCCGAACCACCGATCAGCCGCCACACAGCTTCACATTCACGTTCCCTCTGCAAATATTCGCTGCCCTTGCCTCAACCACTTACGCATCCCACCACGGTCACTTCCATCCGTCGGGCATAAACTGGATTGGATGGACCAAGGGATTCGCGCCGTGCTCGAAGCCTCGCCACAGCGAAATTGCCAAACGAACCCAATCCCGAAAATGAACACTCGAGCGTTAGCCTCCAGACAATTCGGCTAGCCCAACTTGGCGCAGCCTCGTGCAAGCAAGCGACCCGCCGATCCTCGACCTCCTGAAGATCACCACCGGCACGCCCTCGACATCAGGACCGATGGCTGATTGCCGCTCCCGCCGGGCCAGAGCGGCGTCCAGAGTTCGAGGCCGCGCACAAAGGCCACGTCAGAGCGTTTAACAGGTCCGGGGCGGATCCCCAAACTGAGCGCAAGCGCGGGACATCACCTTGCCAAGCCCAGCTACGACTCCCAATTTCCCAATCTTGTGCTATCCTGTAGAGGACAAAAAAGAGATTAAGTTAAGACGAGGAGTATCGATTCGAGCATGGCCCTGGCGACCGATTCAAAGAAACAAGTGATTTCCAATTACCGTGTCCACAAAACAGATACGGGCTCGCCAGAGGTTCAGGTAGCCATCCTCAGCCAACGCATCAAACAGCTCGAGGATCATTTCAAGACTCACGCCAAGGATCATCATTCCCGGCGGGGGTTGCTGTCCATGGTGGCTCGTAGGCGCCGCCTGTTGAAATACCTGAAAAGCCGTAACCCGGAAAGGTACAAGACCCTGATTCAAAGTTTGGGCATCCGCCGTTAGGGTGCTCCTGGTCAGGTGACCCGCCCTGGTGGGCGGCATTCCCACAGTTCATTCACTCCAAAGTCTCCTCTTAGTCCTTCACAAGGCGCGGCCGCGAGCTTCGCCTGGATTAAAGGAATTCGAATGCTACATACAGTTGAAATTGACCTGGATGGTCAAAAGATCACCCTGGAAACAGGCAAGATGGCCAAGCAAGCCAATGGCGCCGTGATTGTCCGCTCCGGGGATACCGTGGTGCTGGTGAGCGCCTGCTCCAACGAGAAACCCAAACCGGGAGCGGCGTTCTTTCCGCTCACCGTCGATTACCGCGAATATACTTACGCCGCCGGCAAGTTTCCGGGCGGCTTCATCAAACGCGAGGGGCGTCCCTCGGAAAAAGAAATTCTGACCAGCCGCCTCATTGACCGGCCCATCCGCCCCCTGTTTCCGGAAGGCTATATGAATGAGACGCAGGTCATCGCCATGGTGCTCTCCGCCGACCCGCAGCGCGATCCCAACACGCTCGCCATCGTCGGCGCCGGCGCTGCGCTGGCCATCTCCGACATCCCCTTCCAGCACGTGTTGGGCGGTGTGCGCGTCGGCTCCATCAAAGGTAAGCTGACCGCGAATCCCTCTTACGATGAGACCCGCGAATCCACCATCAATATCATCGTGGCTGGCACCGAGGAAGGCATCGTCATGGTGGAAGCGGGCGCGCAGCATGCCACCGAAGAAGAAGTGCTCGCAGCCATCGAGTACGGCCACGAATGCTGCAAGAAGATCGCCAAGGGCATTCGCGACCTGGTCGCCAAGACCGGCAAGAAGAAGTGGGAATACACGGCGCCGGAAATCAACAAGGAGCTTTACGCCAAGATCGAAAAGCAGATCCGCACGGAGCTGACCGACGCGCTCGACACCAAGAAGTATCCCAAGCTGGAAAGCTACCACCGCGTCGACCTGGCCAAGGCCAAGGTCCTGGAGGGCATGGCCGAGGAGCAGCAGGAAGAAGCCGGCGACTTGTTCGACCGCCTGAAAGAGCGCATCTTCCGCGACGAAATGCTCAAAGCCCGCCGCCGTCCGGATGGCCGCGCGTTCGACGAAATCCGCAATATCGCGAGCGAAGTCGGCGTGCTGCCACGCACCCACGGCTCGGCGCTCTTCACTCGCGGCGAGACCCAGGCGCTGGTCACCGTCACGCTCGGCACCAAGGAAGACGAGCAGCGCATCGAGATGTTCGATGCCAGCGAGACCTCCAAGCGCTTCATGCTGCACTACAACTTCCCGCCGTTCAGCGTCGGCGAAGTAGGCTTCATGCGCGGTCCGGGCCGCCGCGAGATCGGCCATGGCGCTCTCGCCGAACGGTCGCTTTCCGCCGTCATTCCCGACGAAAAAAAGTTCCCCTACACGCTGCGCGTGGTCAGCGACATCCTGGAATCCAACGGTTCCAGCTCCATGGCCACCGTCTGCGGCGCAACGCTGGCTGCCATGGACGCCGGAGTCCCGATCGCTGAGCCGGTCGCCGGCATCGCCATGGGACTGGTGCTGGAAGGCAAGGATTACGCCATCCTCACCGACATCGCCGGCGCCGAGGACCACTACGGCGACATGGACTTCAAAGTCGCCGGCTCCAAACGCGGCATCACCGGCCTGCAGATGGACATCAAGGTCCCCAACGTCACTACGAAAATCATGAAGGAAGCGTTGGCGCAGGCGAAGGGCGCGCGGCTGTTCATCCTCGACAAGATGGTGGCGGTCATCGCCGAGCCGCGCAAGGAGATGTCGCAGTATGCCCCGCGCATCTACACGCTCACCATCCCCACCGACAAGATCCGCGATCTGATCGGGCCGGGCGGCAAGATGATCCGGAGCATCGTCGACGAAACCGGCGTCAAGATCGACGTCGAAGACGACGGCACGGTCAACATCTTCGCTTCCGACGGCGAATCGGCCGCCAAAGCCATTCAGCGGGTCACCGACATCGCGGCAGTCGCCGAAGTGGGCAAAACCTACCTGGGCAAAGTGGTGCGGCTGGCGGAATTCGGCGCTTTCGTCGAAATCTTCCCCGGGACCGACGGACTGCTGCACATCAGCGAGATTTCAGAAAACCGCATCAAAAATGTGCGCGATGAGTTGAAGGAAGGCGACCAGATTCTGGTGAAAGTCCTGGCGCTCGACGGCAACAAAATCAAGCTGAGCCGCAAGGCTGTGCTGCGCGAGCAGCGGGAAAAACTGAAGCAGTAGCGGAAATACACATGGGGTGCGGGCCACCGCATCCCATTACTGAGCTGCGACCGTGAGAAGAGCGCTGTGTGTTAATTGGCGGCGGCTGGAGCTGCGGCTTTCTTGCGGGAAGCGCGCCGCTTTTCCACCGGAGGTTGCCGGTCGCTCTTTTTCAATGCGGGCAGCGCAATCGCGAGCACGAACTTCTTTTCCCCGTGATCGTCAAACTTAATCACGATGTGCTCTTCGTTGCAGGAAAGGACGGACCCCAAGCCGTACTTGGAATGCTCGATCTGCGCGCCCGGCGCAAACGCTGGTTTGTTAGCCATAAAGGGGGGTGTGAAGCCTCAAGTTCATTGTAACATTTTAGAAGCGGAATGTGGGAACCGGCCAGGCACCACCTGTTGTCCGGCGCTCGTATAATGGAAACTGTCTTACCGGAATGCAAGACCTGAAGAAGAAGCTGGAAGAAGAAATTGCGGCCCTGGATATCGAGCTGCGCATCGACCTTCCCCGCGAAATCGCCAAAGCCCGCGCCCACGGCGATTTGAGCGAAAACGCCGAGTATCACGCCGCCAAGGAACGCCAGGGCATGGTGAATGCCCGACTGGGCCAGCTCCGCGCCCGCCTGCGCGAACTGTCCATGATCGACGTTTCGCGCATCCCGCGGGACCGCGTTGGTCTGGGCTCCTCGGTCACCGTGCTGGACCTTACCAAAGAGGAGGAGGTCACCTATCGACTGGTCACCAGCGAAGAAGCGAATGTCAACGAGGGGCGCATCTCCACCAGTTCCCCCATCGGCCGGGGCCTTCTGGGCAAGCAGGTCGGCGACACCGTGAAGGTGCAAATTCCAGGTGGTGTTCGCGAGATGGAGATCATCCAACTGGTCACCATCCACGATGCGGACGCATGAGCGGATTTCGAGCTAGAATCAGTAAGGGCTGTTGCCAATGACCTACACCCGCGCGATTGGGGTTGCCTGCAATAAAGTCATTCGCCTCATCGTCCGCGGCCTGGCGCTGTCGAAAATCCATCCCAACGTCCTGACGTTCCTCGGCCTGGTGATCAACATCGGCGCCGCCGTGCTGCTGGCCGCCGGCGAGTTCCGCTGGGCCGGCGCTGTGATCATCGGCGCTGGACTGTTTGACATGGTGGATGGCCGCGTGGCCCGCGAAACCAACCAGGTGACCCGCTTCGGCGGCTTCTTCGATTCGGTTCTGGACCGCTACTCCGACCTCGCCCTGCTCATGGGATTGCTGGTCTATTACGGCATCATCAACCGGCCGTTTTACGTCGTGCTCACGGCCATCGTGATGACTGGATCGGTGATGGTGAGCTACACCCGCGCTCGCGCGGAAAACACCATCCCACGCTGCAAGGTCGGTTTCATGGAACGCCCCGAACGCGTGGTGCTGCTGATCATCGGCGCGCTGTTCGACCGCATGGCCCCGGTGCTGTGGGTGATCGCGGTGCTCTCCAACATCACCGTGATTCACCGCATGGTGTTCACCTACCAGGAAGCCAAGCGCCTGGAAGAGGCGCAGCTCCGGCCCGCCGGAGTGCGCGAAGGCTCCTCACTTTAGCGCGTCCCCCTCGAGCCGGAAGATCGTCCATTCGTGCATGGATTCCGCTCCCAGGCTTCGATAGAAGTCGATGGCCGGCTGGTTCCAGTCGAGCACGGCCCACTCCACGCGGCCATAGCCGCGCTCGCGCGCGATCTCACCCAGCCGCTTGAGCAGCGCCTTGCCGATTCCCTTCCCCCGCAGCGCCGGCTCCACGAACAGGTCTTCGAGATAGATGCCGGTTTTCCCGAGGAACGTGGAAAAGTTGCGGAAGTACAAAGCGAAGCCCGCGGGCTCGTCCGCCCAGTAGGCCAGCAGGACCTCGGCCACGCGATTCGAGCCGAAAAGGGCCTCTCGCAGATCGGCCTCGGTGGCCACCACTTCGTGCGAAAGCTTCTCGTAATCGGCCAGCGCCCGGATGAACCGCAGGACAAGCGGAACGTCCGCTTCGGTGGCTTCAACGATGCGCAGCGGTCCGTTCATTGCAGCGCCTCCACGTGCGCGCGCACCCCGGCTCGCAAACCGGTCAGGCTGTAGCCGCCTTCGAGCACCGAAACAACGCGTCCGCCGGCGTGCTTATCGGCGATCTCGCGCATCACGCGCGTCAGGTCGGCGAAGTCGGCGTCGGTCAGGAAGAACTGGCCCAGCGGATCGCCCGCGCGCGAATCGAAGCCGGCCGAGATCAGCACCAGGTCCGGCTTCACCTGTTCAGCCGCCGGCATCAGCTTCTCCTGAAACGCCCCGAGAATCTCCTTGCGCCCGGACCCGGCTGGGAATGGGCAGTTCATCGTCATCCCGGCGCCCGCGCCTTCGCCGGTCTCGATGGCTGGGCCCGTGCCCGGATACCAAGGACTTTGGTGCGTGCTGAAGAAGAACACCGAGCCGTCGCAATAGAAGATGTCCTGGGTGCCGTTGCCGTGGTGCACGTCCCAATCGGCGATCAACACGCGCCCGATTCCATGCTTCTTCTGCGCGTAACGGGCTGCGATGGCAACGTTATTGAATAGGCAGAAGCCCATGCCCGCGATCGCGTTGGCGTGATGGCCGGGTGGCCGCACGATGCAAAACGCATTCTGGACCTGCCCGGCTGCCACGGCGTCCACCGCGTTCAGAACGCTTCCGGCGGCGCGCAGCGCGGCATCCCAGGAGCGCGGCGAGATATCCGTATCGCCGGTACTCAGCTGATGAAAACCGTTCATGACCTCGCGCTCCACCAGCCGGATGTACTCGTGGCGGTGGCACAGCGCGATCTCATCGGTGTTGGCGAGCCGGGACGGCAGCCGGACAAGCGGCAAGTCGTCGAGGCCGCCCAGCGCGGCATCGAAACGGGTGGGACTTTCGGGATGGTGCGGACCGGTGAAATGTTCCTTCGAAGCAGGGTCCGCAACCAGCGCCGTCATTACCTCCCGTATTCTAGCAGTTGAAAGCTGTCCGGCTTCACCTTGCGGCGCGGACGCTTCTCGCCTGCCTCCGGCGGCAGGAACTCGACGTCCGCCACAGCCAGATACACGTTGTGGGTCTTGGGATCGATCGCCATGGTGCGCGCGCCTTTCTGCGTCTGTACAGTTTCGACCACGGTGTACTTGTCGGGCGAGTCTTCATGAATAACGGTCAGGACGGCGTCCTGGCCGCACGAGTCGAAGACCAGTTTTGTTGCCGGATCGAACCAGGTGGCATCCACGCCGTCGCCGATGGGAACCGTCGCCACCACTTTGCCGGTGTCGGCGTTCATGACCGCCATCATTTTGTTGTCGCAACCGGAGAAGATGCGCCGGGTCTTGGTATCGAACGCCATACCCGAGGGCTCCTCGCAGGGCGCGAGCGGCCACTTGTGGGTCACCATCAACGCCTTGGCGTCGATCTCCATCACTTCGCTCTTATCCTCGATATTCACGTACACATGGCCCTTGCCATCCGGCTGCGGGAACTCGGGCTTCCCTTCGAGCATCACCGTGCCGGCCAACGTTCCAGTTTTGGCGTCGACCGCCGTCGCATTGGCGCTGCGGCCATTGAAAGCGAAGACTCGCTTGCTCGCCGGGTCGTAGATGATTCCGTCGGGATTCGTGCCCGCCGGAACCGCGCCGGTCTTGGCGAGCGTCTTCATGTCGAACACCACAATTTGATTGGCGCCGCCATCGCTGATGAAGCCCTTGTCGAATTCAGGCGCGAGCGCGATGCCGTGCACCAGCTTCAGGCCCGTGATGGTGGCCACTACTTCGCCCTTCTTGCCATCCACGACCGCGACTTCGTTGCCGTGCGAGACAAAGACTCGGCCGGTAGCGCCGTCGGTAGTCAGATAGTCCCAAAAGCCATTGCCCGGGATCGGAATTTTCTTGATGAGGTGATAGCCGCTCTGCGCGAACGCTGCGCTGAACACGAACAGAGCCAAGACCGTACGACGCATGGTAAGCCTCCCTGTCCTATTTTGATCGATGGACCCAAGGATTTTACCGGAATCGCCTGAAGATTTGCTGAAACGCCATTGATCCGGATTTCAGCCCGGAAGTGTTGACGGAGAAATCCATCAACCCGGACCCTCCGCGGCGACCCTGCACCGAGATCCGCCACAGCCCGGGTTCTGGCTTGGGCAATCGAAATTCCTGGGGATTGGTGTCTTCGCCCGAGTAACCTGTGGGATCGCCATACCAGCCGTAGTGCCTGCCGCTGGGACTGACCAGGTGAAGGTCCAGGTGATCCCCGGCGCCGACCCAGGATAGTGTTGCCTCAAATACCTTCGCGCCTCTCGGCACGGCCACCACGTCGCTCCACCACTGAGCGACCGATACCTGGCCCGCGAACTGGGCTTCGGAAGGATTCGAGGCCAGCGTCGCCGTATGAGAAGCGCTGCAATCGCACAGCGGCGAAGAGTTGTCTGACAGGACCGTGCGATTCAGGTCGGCGCGCGACCAGGTGCCTAGATCGTCGAATTGAAACGGTACGCTTGGGGCCGTGATGGCCATCGCGCGGGTGACGCTGACGTGAACGTGGTAGCCTCCGCCCTCGCCGAGCGTGTAACCGGAGTTACCGGCGATGGCCAGTGCCTGGCCTTGCTCGACATGCTGGCCGTTCTTCACAACGAATGTGCCGGTCGCCAAGTGCGCGTAGTGGCTGAATTCGCCATTGCCGTGGTCGATGGTGATGAAGTTGCCGAAAGAGCGGTGGCGATGATCCTGGTGGAGTCCCAGATCGTGCGTGTAGACGATGCCTGCTTTCATGGCGACCACGCAGCGTCCGGAGCGCGGCGCGATATCGTAGGCGTGCAGCGCGTTACCCCAATGCGAGAACGTCCCGTAAGGCCCCTGAGTGATCACCCAAGGAACGCCCGCGGCGGTGGGGAGCTTGTAGCCGCCAGTCGCGATCACGAAGGGCATCGGACGGCTCATGCGCTGGTCCGGATTTTCCACGATGACCAGATATTCGTTGGCCGGCAGCCCCGCGTAGTGCACGGAAAGCTCGTTCGGAGCGTTCGCGGTGGGTTGCAGGCTGGCGATATATGTCCAGCCGCCAGCCGGACCGTAGCGGGCGATGAAGACCAGGGCACTGGGCTGAAAATTCTTGCCGCGCACCGTGAAGTCGATTTCCTGTGTCTTGACGCCGGACCAGGTGACGCTGGTAACGAGGGGGCCGCCGTTGTCGGCCTCTGCGGCGAGGGTGAACGTGCGTGAGAACGCGATCTTGCCGTTCACGACTCCCCGTGCCGTCCACATACCGGGCTGCGTGGCGGGCGCGAAGCCGGCGATGGGAAGCTGCGTGGTGAAGCATAGTTCGCCGGCATCGGGCAGTTCGCCGTAGTCGGCCGCAGTGGAGACCGCCCCCGACGGATCGACCCATTCTACGCGCAACTGGTCGCCGACGCGGACATGGCGGGCGACAAACCATAGAAAAGCCTGGCGGTCCGTGGCTTGAAACGTAGTGACCGGCTTGGGCACGCTACAGGACTGTTCGCTAACGGACGCTGCGGTGCGGCTGTCGGTGACGGTGAGGGCGAAGGCGGAGCCGGCGCAGGCGGCCAACCAGAGCAGGGAGAAATTGCGAAACGAACCCAAATTGTCTAATCGGCATTTAGAGTCAGAGACTTGAGGCGGCGCAACCATCTCCATCCAAGAAGGATAATGAGGAGGGCCAGCCCGCCCCAGAGGACCACGCTCGGCCCGTAAGCAAGCAGAAACACCGCCAAACCGGTCAGGCCGTCCACCAGAGAGTCGTAACCGGAGGCCGCGGCTTCGTGAAACCGGCCCAGCCTGGAGTGAGCCGGCTTCGCCTCATCTTCGATCAGCATGAGGTTCAGCGTCGCAAAGTCCACCTTGTTCACAAGCGCCTTCTTCTGCGCCTCCATCTGCTCGATGTTGCCGCGCACCCGGCTCAGCTCGCCTTCCACGGCGAGTACATCGGTCATTTTGCCGCTGCGGTCGCGGATCAGGCCGTTTAAGCGCTGCTCGGTATTGCGGGCGTTGGCGAGCCGTGCATCCAGGTCGGTATATTGTTGCGTTACTTCTTCGCCAGTCTGCGATTCCGCGTCGACTCGGCCCAGCTTCTTGACCTCTGCTGTAACAGCGTCCAGTTGATCCGCGGGGACGCGAAGGGACGCGTCGAGGGTCCGGCCCGTACCGGCCGGCGCCGCAACGTTCAGATGGCCGATATAGCCACGGTGACGCTTTAGGATCTCGTCGAGGGAAATGCGGGCTTTGTCGAACTCTTTGGTGGTGAGAGTGAGCTGGGCGGAACGTACGATCAGCGGGCTTCCGGCGCGAAGCAAGTCAGGCGCAGGCGAGGCCTTCTCAGCGGATAGTTGGTAGTGAGGAGCCAAACTTACTCTGGCTTGACGCGATATCTTCGGCTCGATAATGGCCACGGCCAAGACCAACAGGGCAGCGGCCGTTGCGATTACTGGCCATAACGCATTTTTCTTCGTTCGCCTCCGCTTGTCCAGCGCGGAAGCGGTAGTCTCCGGCAGCCGTTCTGACGACCGTTCCACTTGCCAAGCCGCCAGTCGCATGGACACGCTGCGAAAATCCGCCGTGAGCCGCAGGCAATCGTCGCAATGTTCCAGATGCTCCTGGGCGAGCGCCGCGCGGTCAGGGGACAGTTCACCATCCAGATATGCCATCAGTTCTTCCTGCGCGATGGGATGTTGGTTTACTTGCATTTCATGCCTCGTGCTTCGCCGGCTCTAACTGGTTCTTCAGCGCCAAGCGGGACCGGAACAGCCGGGAACGAACGGTGTTGACCGGTAGGTCCAGCAAGGCTGCGATCTCGGAATAGCTCAGCTGTTCGTACTCACGCAGCATCAAGATTTCGCGGTCACGATCATCGAGCCGCGCGAGCGCTTCCCGAACCCACAGGACGTCGTCTGCGTTGTCCGCCACCACTCGCTCAATCTCGACCACAGCGGGCCGCTGTTTCCGCCGTTCTGCAGCCAACAGCTTAATAGCGATGCCGTAGAAATAGGTCCGCACGGTGGCCCGAGGCTCGTAGCGCGCCGTTGCATGAATTACCGCCAGGAACGTTTCCTGGGTGAGGTCTTCCGCGCGTTCGCTGGTGGCCAATCTTCTGGCGAAGAAACCGAAAAGCGGGCCCTGGTAACGCGCGAAGAGCTCCTCGAATGCCTGGCGCGATCCTCGTTGAAACTCCACCATCAAGGCTTCGTCACTCACCATGTCGGCTTGCTCTATAGACTGTAATGCCGCGGAGGGTCGAAAAGTTCCCGGCCGGAAGGATTAACTCGTAGGGAACCGGACCCGGAACGCGGAGCCTTGGCCGACCACGCTTTCGGCCTCCAGACTGGCGTGGTGGACTTCGGCGATCCACTTGGCGATGGAAAGACCCAGGCCCGTGCCGCCGGCTTCTCGATTGCGCGATTCGTCCACGCGATAGAAGCGCTCGAAGACGTGCGGCAGGGCAGTGTCGGGGATGCCGATGCCGGTATCGCGCACGGTGACTGTCGCGGCGCCGGATTCGCGGCCCACCGAGACGGTGATGCGGCCGCCGGCTGGCGTGTACTTCACGGCGTTGTCCACCAGGAGCAGAAGCAGGCGGCGCAGGGCCGGGTCGTTGGCGTCCACAAAGATCGGCTCATCGGGGACTTCGGCCGAGATATCCAACTGGCGGGACTGCGCGAGCACCAGTCCTTGCTCGCAGACATCGCGCACCAGGGGCGTGAGCTCCAGGCGGTCGAGTGAAAGCGCAGGCAGGCCGGCATCGGCGCGGGCGAGCAACAGCAGGTCGTCGATGAGGTGCGTCATGCGGTCGGATTCCGCCATGATCTGGCGCAGCGATTCGCGATAGGTCTCGGGCGGCCGTTCGCGGCGCAGCGTCAGTTCCGCGGTGGTGCGGATTAAAGCCACGGGCGTGCGCAACTCGTGCGAGGCGTCGGCGGTAAATTCGGAAAGCCGTTTGACGGCCGCTTCCAGGCGCGCCAGCATGCCGTTCCAGGTTTCGGACAGACGCTGCAATTCGTCGGAGGCTTTGGGCACGGCCAGGCGCTGCGAGAGATTCTGGATGCCGATGGATTGAGCCGCGCGAGTAATCTGATCCACAGGCGCCAGGGCGCGGCGGCTGATCCAGTAACCGCCTAGGGCGGCGATCAGGAGAACGGCGGGAGTCACCCACAGCAGCAGCTCGCGAGTGCGCCGCAAAGTCGCTTGCGTGCTTTCAAGCGGCGCGGCGACGAAAATGTGGTACGGCGCGCCGCGAACGGTGACCACCGTTGTGTACGTGCGATAGCGGCCGGAGGAGGCCTTCTGGACGCCGAATCCATAGCCGGTCTTGCTGCGCGCAGCCGACACCACCTTGCTTTGCGCCAACCGGTTCCCTTGGGCATCCCACACTTCCATTAAATTGCCTTCGGGCGTGGCGTCGGCGTATTCGCTTACCTCTTCTTTGAGGTGCTGCGGCTTGGCGGGATTGAATTCCGTTTCGAGCACCGTGGCAACGCCCCTGGCTTGAGCGGAGAGGCTCTCGTCGAGTGAGGCGCGCAGGCTGTGCGAGACCACCAGCCAGACGCCCGCGCTGAACAACACGAGACCCGCCAACAGCACCAGGGAGTACCAAAGCGTCAGCCGCGAGCCGATGGACCAGTGCGTCATGCCGCCTCTTCGTTCCGCAGGCAATAGCCCACGCCGCGCACGGTGTGGATCAGTTTGATTTCGCCGGGCGAGTCCACCTTTTCGCGCAAGAGCCGGATGAAGGCGTCCAGCGTGTTGTTGCGGACGTCGGTTTCAAATCCCCAGACGGCCTCGATGAGGTTTTCGCGGGCCACCACACGGCCGGCGCGCTTCATGAGCATTTCGAGCAGGCTGTATTCAGTGCGCGTGAGCGCGATGCGGCGGCCGCCGCGGGTTACTTCGCGCGCCGCGGGATTGAGCGACAAGTCCGCCACCTGGAGATTCACAGGCTGCGCGATGGGTCCACGGCGCGAGACCGCTCGCAGCCGCGCGAGCAGAATCTCAAAGGAAAAGGGTTTCACCAGATAATCGTCGGCGCCGAGGTTCAAGCCTTCCACCATGTCGCGCGTTGTGTCACGGGCCGTTAACATGAGGATGGGAGTTTGATTCCGCGCGGCGCGCAATTTGCGGGCCACCGAAAAACCATCCAGGCCGGGCAACATCACATCCAGTACGATTGCGTCAAACGTATAGGACTCCGCCATGGCGAGCGCGTCGCGGCCGTTGGCGGCGGAAACGACGGAATGGCCCTCTTCTTCCAGTCCCTGGCGCAGCAGTTCGGCCATGCGCTGTTCGTCTTCGACTACCAGAACCTGCATGTTTCTATCTCATGCTACCTTTTCAATCTGAAGTTTTGCTGTAAGGGCGGTTTCGCGCGGGGATTCAGAATATTTTCAGCTAAGGAGGGTTATGCTAGGCGAGATGCGGCGAATACGTCTTGTAGGAGTGATGTTGGCGTCGAGCGCGGCGCTATTCGGACAGCAGGCCCAGACAGGCAGTTCGTCAAAGGAATTCGCATTCGCAACGGCCGGCTCGACGGCAAGAACCGAGTTCGTCGAGACCAGCAAGGGCACGAGCGGGCCGGGGCAGGATTCCAAGCTCCTCCAGAACAACAGCGAAGCGCAGCCGGCTCCGAGCACCGCCCCGGAAGGGCCGGTTACCTTGACGCTGAAGGATGCACTGGATCTGGCGCAGAAGAACGATCCGTTGTACCTCTCGGCTCTGACCGACGCGGCGGTGGCGGCCGAGGACGTGCGCCAGGCGCGCGCCGCGCGTTATCCGACATTGAGCGACTCAACTCAATATCTGGGAACTCAAGGCAACGGAAAGACGCCGAACGGACGATACGTGACCAACGATGGCGTGCACGTGTACCGGGAGTGGGGTGTAGTGCACGAGGATTTCAATGCGGGCCTTTTTACGGGTACCGGGATCAACCGGGCCGCGGCGGCCCAGGCTGTGGCACGCGCCCGGGCCGAAGTCGCGCGCCGGGGATTGGCCCCTACAGTCACCAAAGCGTACTACGGCTTGCTGATTGCCCAGCGTAAGTACTCGACGGCGCAACAGGCTGTCGATCAAGCCCAGCGCGCGTTGAGCATCAGCCAGGATTTGGAACGAGGTGGCGAGGTGGCGCACAGCGACGTAGTCCGGTCGCAACTGCAGCTGAATGCTCAGCAGCAGGCGCTTCGGGAGGCGATGCTCGGGATGCAAACCGCGCGTCTGGATTTGGCGGTCTTGCTATACCGCGACTTTAGCGTGAACTTCTCGGTGGTGGACGACCTGGACCTGTCGCCCGCTCTACCGCCGCTAGCCGATGTCCGCACGCTGGCCGAGCGCGAGAATCCGACCATTCGCGTGGCCATGGCGACATTGCGGGGCGCGAACCTGGACATTTCGATCGCGCGCCAGGCGTACCTGCCGACACTTTCGATGGACTTCATTGAAGGCATCGAAGCGAACGCTTTTGCGCTGAATAGCAAGGCCGCTGCGTTTCCCGAGGCTGGTTCCTTGCCGAACCTGGGGTACTTCGTTACCTTGAACCTGAACATACCGGTGTGGGATTGGGGCCAGCGCAGGAGCAAGGTCCGGCAGGCGGAGCTCAGACGGGAGCAGGCGAGCGTCGAGTTAAGCGCAGCACAGCGGCTGGCGGTAAGAAATCTCCAAGCGTACTATGGCGAAGCCCAGACCGCGCGCGAACAGATGGATTTGCTGCGAAGCGCGGTTGACTTGGCGTCCGATAGCCTGCGCTTAATCGTCTTGCGCTATCAGGCCGGGGAGTCGACCATACTGGAACTGGTGGATGCTCAAACCGCACTGACGCAAGCCCGTAACGCCTACGATGACGGCATATTGCGCTACCGCGTGGCCCTTTCCAATCTTCAGACACTCACGGGAGCGTTTTAGAGATGCCGGCGAAGGGGCAGCCAGTCTAGAGACTCTGACGGGGAACATCTGATCCATGCGGAAAATCCTGGTACTAATCGCATTGGCCGGCTTGGCCGGCTGTAAGAAACAGACTGAGGCGGAGAAAGAGCCGGTGGTTCCCGTGCAGGTGACCGAGGTGACGCGCGGGCCGATCCAGCAACTGGTCACGGGCGATGGAATCGTCTATCCGGTGAACCAGGCCAGTGTTGTGCCGAAGATCAGCGCGCCGATCCGGTCGTTCACTGTAAAGCGGGGCGATCATGTGGCCAAGGACCAGCTATTGGCGACGCTCGAAAATCGAGATCTGGAAGCCGCTGCCGCCGAAGCCCGGCAGAACTACGAACAAGCGCAAGCCGTGCAGCGCACCACGACGGCGGCGCAGATTCCCGAAGACGCTACCAAGGCGCAGCAGGACGTGGAGTCCACTAAAGAGGCGATGGACGCGGCGCAGAAAGTATACGAGAGCCGCAAGCAGCTATTCGAACAAGGGGCGCTGGCCCGGCGGCTAGTGGAAGAAGCCAACGTCGCTTACGTGCAGGCACGCAGCCAGTACGATATCGCTTCGCAACACTTAAAGGCACAGGAAGGCGTGAGCCGGCCAGAGCTAGTGAAGAGCGCTGAAGCGCAGATGCGGGCGGCCAAGGCGCGGTACGATGCGGCCGAAGCGCAGCTTTCCTACTCCGAGGTTCATAGCCCGATCGCGGGGATCATTTCAGACCGGCCGCTGTACCCTGGCGAAATGGCGGCGGCCGGATCGCCGCTACTCACTGTGGTGGATATCTCACGCGTCATCGTGCGGACCAGCATTCCAGTGAGCCAGGCCGCGGCGTTGAAGGTGGGCGCTCCAGTGACGATTACGGCGGATCCCGGCATCGAGCTGCATGGCAAGGTGACCGTGGTGAGCCCGGCCGTGGATCCCAACAGCACGACTTTGGAGATCTGGTCGGAGGCCGATAATCCCGGCGAGAAGCTCAAGCCCGGCGCGACGGCGCACGTGGCGATGCTGGCGGCCACCATTCCGGATGCCGTGATCATTCCGGCCGCGGCGCTGCTCGCTTCCGATGAAGGCGGACTGCAGGTGATGATTGTCGGCGGCGATGGCGCGGCGCATGAGAAGAAGGTCGAGGTGGGAGTTCGCGAGCCGGATAAGGTCCAGATCCTGAAAGGAGTGGCTCCGGGCGAGCAGGTGATTACCGTCGGCGGTGTCGGCCTGGAGGACGGCGCGAAGGTGAAGGTCGGCGCGGCCGGGGATGCCGACAAGGGCGACAAAGACGAGGACGACGAAGACAAGAAATGATCGAGCATCCTAAAGTCGAGCCGACGCCCGCGATTCAGCTCGAAGCCGAGCATTGGAGCGCGCGGTTCAGCAAGAGCATCATTTTCGTCATCCTGACGATGGTGGCGGCGGGAATTTATCTGGCGTTCACCATTCCGATCGCGGTTTTTCCGGAGACCAATTTCCCGCGCATTGTGGTGGGCGTGGATAACGGCGTCGCGCCGATCGACCAGATGCTGGTCACGGTGACACGACCCATTGAACTGGCCTTGAACAGCGTGCCAGGGCTGGAGAAGGTGCAGTCGATCACCAGCCGCGGATCGGTGGAAATCGACCTGTTCTTCGACTGGAAAGTAAATATGTTCCAGACGTTGGAACTGGTGAACGCGGCGCTCGCGCGGGTGCAATCGTCGCTGCCGGCAACCGCGGCGGTCACTTCGAATCGTTTGACTTTCGCGGCATTCCCGATTCTGGGGTACAGCCTGACCTCGGACACCGTCACACAAACCAGGCTGTGGGAGATGGCGACGTACGAGATCAAGCCGCGCTTGAACCGGTTGAACGGAGTGTCGACCGTAGTGGTGCAGGGCGGCCAGGAGCCGGAGTTTCAGATCCAGCCCGATCCCGCCAAGCTTCTGCAGACCGGTGTGACGGTCCCGGGGTTGCTCGAGGCGGTGCGGCGCAGCAACATGGTCGACTCGCCGGGCTTGATTGAAGCCAATCACCAGTTGGTGCTGAGCCTGGTGAGCGGCCAGGTGCATACGCCAGGCGAGATCGGCAACATTGTGGTCAAAACCACGCCGGCGGGCATTCCGGTGCGCATCGGGGATCTGGGCACGGTGGAATCGTCCGTGAAGCCGGTGTACACGATTGTGCGCGCCAACGGCAAGCCGGCCGTGTTGCTGAACATCAATCGCCAGCCTGACGGCAACACGGTGCAGGTTGCGGACGCGGTTCACGCCGAGATCGACAGCATTCGCAAGACACTTCCCAAGGGCGTGAGCCTGGTGCCTTTCTATGATCAGTCCGAACTGGTGAAGGACGCCATCCAGAGCGTGCGCGACGCGATTCTGATTGGGCTGGCTCTGGCGGCGATTATTCTGGTGCTGTTCCTGCATGATTGGGGCAGCTCGATCGTCGCCGGCCTGGTGATTCCAGTGACCGTGGCGATCACCCTGATCGCGCTGCGCCTGCTGAACCAGAGCTTCAACCTGATGACGCTGGGAGGGCTGGCGGCGGCGGTCGGCCTGGTAATTGACGACGCGATCGTGGTGGTGGAGAACATCGTGATGCACCGCGACGCGGGGCAAAGCCGCAGCGAAGCGATCCGGAGCGCGATGCGGGAAATTCGCACACCGCTGATCGGATCCACGCTGACGCCTATTGTCGTGTTTCTTCCGCTGATCTCGATCACTGGAGTGACTGGCACATTTTTCAGCGCGCTTGCGATTACGGTGGGTACTGCGCTGCTCACGTCGCTGCTGTTGGCGCTGACGTGGACCCCGACCCTCAGCCATTACCTGCTGCGCAAGCCTCGCGAACGCGTCGCCGGGCAGGACGCCGGAGCTGAGGAGCATCATGGTATTCTCCGGCACGTCATCAAAATCTACAGCCGCGTGCTACGCGTTGCGCTGGAACGGCCGTGGGCCACAGCGATCTTTTGCGTCGTGCTGATCGGCGCTTCCTACGTGTGCTACAACGCCCTCGGGTCGGATTTGCTGCCCGGAATTGATGAAGGCGGATTCATTCTGGACTACATCGCTCCGGCGGGCGCGTCGCTGACAGAGACCAACCGTCTTCTGGAGCAGGTGCAGGCCATTCTGCAAAAGACGCCCGAAGTAGAGAACACATCGCGACGCACGGGGCTGCAGCTGGGACTAGCCACGGTCACGGAAGCCAATACGGGCGACTTTACCGTGAAGCTGAAGCGCAATCGGAAGCGCGGCATCGACGAGGTGATCTCCGACGTGCGCGAGAAGGTGAACAAGCAGGTGCCGACGCTGGACGTGGAGTTTGTCCAGTTGCTCCAGGACATGATCGGCGATTTGACCAGCGCGCCCGAGCCGATCGTCATCAAGATGTTTTCGGAAAATCCGGACCTGCTGCGCACCTGGGGGCCGAGAATGGGCGACGCACTAAAGAAGATCCACGGCGTGGTGGACATTCAGAACGGCATCGAGAACACGATCAGTGGACCGGCGCTGCAGTTTCAGGTGGATCCGACGGTCGCTGCCCGGGCCGGGTTCACGCCGGAGGAGGTCGAACTGGATGCCAGCGCGATCCTGCAAGGCGAGCCGGCGACGACGCCGGTGGTGGTCAACGACCGCGCTTACACGATCCGGGTGCGGTTTCCCGACTCCGCTCGCGCCTCTATGGAATCGATCCGCAACACGCTGCTTGTGAGCCAGAGCGGCAGCCGGGCGACACTGGGGTCGCTCGCGTCCATTCAAGAACTTCCTGGCCAGGTGGAGATCCGCCGCGAAAACCTGCAGCGCATGATCGATGTGACGGCGCGGCTGGAAGGCGTCGACCTGGGCACGGGAATCGCGGCGGTGAAGAAGGCCGTCGCGGACATGAATCTGCCGTCGGCAATTCGCGTGTTCTACGGCGGCGGATACGAAGAGCAGCAGAAATCGTTCGGCGACTTGATTGTCGTGCTGATTTTAGCCATCGTGCTGGTGTTTATCGTGCTGTTGTTCGAGTTTGGAGAATTCGGCGCGCCGGTCGCGATTCTGTCGTCGGCGCTGCTGTCGACTTCGGGAGTGTTTCTCGCGCTGCTCGTCACCAAGACGACCTTCAACATATCGTCGTTCATGGGCCTGATCATGGTGGTTGGCATCGTGGCTAAGAACGGAATTCTGTTACTGGATGCCGACAAGAAGTTTCGTGCTGAAGGCGCCGGACCGGAGGAAGCGATGCTGCTGGCCGGCGAGCGCCGCCTGCGGCCGATTCTCATGACGGCGTTAGCCACGGTTGCCGGCATGATTCCGTTAGCGCTCGCCTTCGGGGCGGGATCGCAGATGCTGCAGCCGCTGGCGATCGCGGTGATCGGCGGAATCCTGGCGTCGATGATCCTGTCGCTGATCGTGACGCCGGCCGTGCACTACTACCTGGAAAAAAAGAACGCAGACTAGAGCGACGGGCGATGCGCAGGGCTGCACATCAGCACCAGAAGCGCGAGTAGAACGATCAGGCCGATGTATTGCATGAGCGCGCCGTTGTCTTCTTGAGCGGGGTAATCGCGAGTGAAGAGCCGGTAGGCGGCGCCCGCCGCGATGAACAGCAGCATTCCCTCTTGGGTTAGCGCCCACATCGCGACAGCCGCGCCCAGCGCCATGCCGCGCTGATTCCGAGTCAGCGCGCGGAAACCGCGACCGCCGTCCAGCTGCCAGACCGGGATCAAGTTGAAGAGGTTGATCCACGCGCCGGTGTAGGCGATGGCGTACCAGATCGGCTGTCCGGTTGCAACGGCCGCCAGCCAACAGGCCACGGCCGCGCCTAAACCATAGATCGGACCGGCCAAGCCCACACGCGCATCTTCACCGGGGTTCGCCGGATACTGCTTGAGGCGCACGAACGCTCCCAGGAACGGAATGAACATGGGCGCGCTGGCGGCGATACTATATTTGCGCAGCGCGATGACATGGCCCATTTCGTGGATGTAGATGGAAAGGACGAAACCAAGGGCGAACTTCCATCCGTACAGCGACCAATACACCGCAAAAAACGCCAGCATGCTGGCGAACGTGCTGAGCTTCGTCAGGCCGAGGATCAGCAGCTTGCCCTTTGTCAGAACGAGCAGCGCAATGGTTTTGAACTTCCAGAGCAGGACGCCGACTGGCCCGAGTTGAGCGGCGCGCTTGCCCCAGACGCTTTTCTCGTTCAGCTGCAAGTCGAGGTTTTCGACGCGCGCCTTCGCCGTGCGATACTCCGCGGAGCCGGGAGGCAGCAACTCCAGAGCTTTCGCCCAAGCCTGCCGGGCGCTCTGCCAATCGCGCGCCTGGCCGGCCAGCTTCGCGTGCTGCACCAAAGCCTCGTACTCCACAGCGTGCGTCAGCCGGCCGCAAGCAGGGCAGCTCAGCGCGGCCGGAGCCAGCGTGGCGGCGCAATTCGGGCAAATTGTCGAAGAAACAGAGACCACTACTTTAATTGTAAGGCATCACTTCAGCTCAACCACCGTTGCGCCGGTTCCGCCTTCGCTGGGCGATGCGGGATAGAACTTCTCGACGAGGGGATTGGTGGCGAGCAGTTCCGCGATCACCTTGCGCAAGATGCCCATGCCATGGCCGTGCACGATGCGTACGCGATCGACCGAGGCCATCGCGGCGCTGTCCAGAAACTTGTCGACTTCTTCGCGAGCTTCCTCGGCACGTTTGCCGATGACATTGATCTCGCGGTACGACACGTCCCAGCGGGGCCCAGGCTCGTAGGAGATGTTCTTGGGCAGCCGCGCGGATTCGGGAGTTGCCGGCAGGACTTCTTCGACGTCGTCGGTAGAGACCTGCAGCTTCATCAGACCAGCCTCTACTTCGAGCAGTCCGCCGGAGAGCTTGCGGCGGACTCGCGCCGGCTCGCGGATGTTTTTCAGGCGCACTCGAACGCCCTCTTCAATGACGGGGAGTGCTTTCGCGGCCTGCGTCTGGCCGAACACGGCCACGCGCGCTTTCTCTTCGAACTCGCGCCGGGCCTTGGCTACGCGGCGCTCGGCCTGCTCCGCGGCTTTACGCTGTTCGGCGCCCGCGAGAATCTTCTCCAGCGTTTCGCGCCCCTGGGCTTCGAAGTCCTTGAGCGCGGCTTGCAAGCGTTGCTCGATCTCTTTGAACTTGGTGGTTTCCTTCTGCTCCCATTCCTTGGTGAGCGACTGTTCACGCGCCGCCAGCGACTTCTGCTGTTCGCGAAGGCCACGCTCCGCTTCGGCCAGACCGTCGACGCGCTGGTGCAGTTCGTCCAGGAAGCTTGCGACGTCGCGCTCCTGGGTGGACATGCGTTGGCGCGCGTCCCGGATCAGATTTTCCGGCAGACCCAAGCGGCCGGCGATCTCGAGACCGGCCGATTTCCCGGGTGCGCCTAGCCGCAAGACATAAGTCGGCTGCAAGGTCTGCTCGTCGAAGCCCATCGAAGCGTTGACGACGCCCGCCGTGGTCGAGCCATAAACCTTCAGCGCCAGCAGGTGCGTGGAGGCGAGCGTGAAAGCCCCATGCGATCGAAACGCCTCCAGAATCGACACGCCCAACGCGCCGCCTTCCTCCGGATCGGTGGCCCGGCCCAATTCGTCGAGCAGCACCAAGGACTGCGGTGTGACGGTTTCCAGCATGTCGCGCACGTGCGCGATGTGAGCGGAGAAACTGCTGAGGCTTTCCTGGATGGATTGCTGATCGCCCATATCGGCCAGCACCTGCTCGAAGATAGGGAACTCGGCGTCGGCCGCGGGCACCGGCAGTCCTGTTTGCGCCATCAGCGCGAGCAGCCCGGCGGTTTTCATCGAGACTGTTTTGCCGCCGGTGTTGGGACCGCTGATCAGCAGCGTCCGGCGCGCCTCGTCCAGCTCCAGCGAGATCGGGACGACACGCTTCTTCTGGCGGCGCAGCACGTCTTCGAGCAGCGGATGGCGCGCTTCCTTCAGCGCCAGGCGACGCTTGTTTTCTGGGCTGAAGCGGGGGATGGTGCAATCGAAGTCCGACGCAAAGGCGGCCTTGGCGAATAGCAGATCCAGCCGCCCGACGGCCTCGACACCGGCCTGGATCTCCGCGCCGTGTGTCCGCAGCAGTTCGGTCAGCTCTTTCAGAATGCGCAGGACCTCGCGCTGCTCTTCTTCGCGCAGCCGCACCAGTTCATTGTTCAGGTCGATGGTTTCCAGCGGCTCGACGAACAGCGTGTGGCCGCTGCCGCTGGCGCCGTGGATCACGCCGTAGACTTTACGCTGCTGGCCGGCCACCACCGGCACGACGAAGCGATCGTTACGCAGCGTGATGAATTCTTCCTGGAGCGTGCCGTCGTCGCGATGCGCACGGAGAAACCGCTCCAGCGAATTCTGGATCTGCCGTTGCTGCCGCTCGATGTCGCGTCGCAGGCGATGCAGAACCACGCTGGCGTCGTCGGCCAGAGTCGCGTCGGGGAGAATCTTGCCGCGGAGGTCGCGCAGCATCGGCCGAGGATCGGCAATGGCGTCCACGTACGCCGCCAGTCGCGGATATTTCCCGGCAGCGAGGTGCAAGGCTGAGCGGATCTCGCCGGATTCTTCGAGCAGCCGAGTGAGTTGCAGGATCTGTTCCGGCTCCAGTACGGCGCCTTCGATTCGCAGCACAGGCAGCGCCGCCGAGACATCGGGAATCGCATCGAACCGCAGCCGGATGGCCGCGCCGCGCGCCGCAGCCTGAGGCTGGCGGGTAGCGCTCAAATACGCGATTGCTTCGGCGGCATCGGCCAGCGCGCTTTCCAGGGCCGGTCGATCGGAATGCGGCTTCAGCTCTTCCAGTTCCTCCTTCCCGGCGGGGCTGTGGACAAAGCGCCCCAACAATTGGCGCAATGGTTCGAATTCGAGGAGGTCAGCGCTGAAGTTTTGCAAAGGCTCGCTCAATGACGCCCAGGGTGCCCTCAGTAATACGATAGCCGCGCAGATCCGGCTCAGTGACCCAAGCCACGCGGCTGGCGTCGCTGGAAGGCGCAGCATCGCCGCCCAAACGGCGGCACAGATAGTCGATCAAGACATAGTGATATTCGGGTTTGCCCTCCGCATCTGGAATGATCCGCTCGAAGATTTCAAAGATAGACAGTGGTTCAACGTCCAGCCCGGTCTCTTCCAAAACCTCGCGCCGGATCCCCTCGGCCAGCTTTTCGCCGGTCTCGACGATCCCGCCGGGAATGGACCAGTAGCCTTTCAGCGGCTCATGGCCGCGCTCGACCAGAAGGATGCGGCCGTCCTCAAAGATCAGCGCGCCGACGCCGAGGAACGGCCGTTGGGGATACCGGCGGCTTTCGTCGTTAATACTGCACGCTCCCTTTCACGTTCATGCGGACGCGGTACACCGATGTTCGCGCCGTGATGTACAACGTTTGATAATCCGGGTCGCCGAACGCGCAATTCGACGGGGTTTCCGCCGTTTCGATGGAGCCGAGCATCTTGCCCTCGGGCGAGAAAACATCGAGCCGATTGGCGGCGACGTAGAGGTCGCCTTTCTCATCCACGCAGATGCCGCCAGGCACGCCGTCGATTCCCGATATCACAACGCGCTCGTTGGATGCCTCGCCGTTATGATCCAGATCGTATGCGCGCACGCTACGCTCATCCGAATTTCCCACGTAAAGAGTGCGGCCGTTGGGTGACAGCGCGACACCCTTCGGCCGGCCTTTGGACTTAGCTACCACCGACAGCTCGCCTTTGTGGGAAATGCGAAAGACGCCGTAAAAGTCGAGTTCGCGCGTGTCTTGCTGGTTGCCGAACGCCGGGTCGGTGAAGTAAATCTGCCCGTCTTTGCGAATGGCGATATCGTTTGGAGCGTTTAGCCGCTTGCCCTGCCAGCGCTCCGCCAGAACTTCCACCTTGCCCTTCTTGTCGGTGCGCGTGACGCGGCGTGAGTGGCTCTCGCACGTATACAGCCTCCCTTGCGCATCGAACTTGTTGCCGATGGCGCCGCCCGAGTCCTCACGAAAGATGGCCGGCATTTTGCCGGGCGTCCATTCGAAGAGTTTGTTGTTGGGAATATCGCTGAAGATCAAGCTCCCCGCAGGCGACCACGCCGGGCCTTCGGTGAACGTATAACCGGCCGCCACCTTGTCGACTTTCAAGTCCGCGAAATCCTGGGCGCCGGCGGTCAGGCTCAGGCAGAGAATCGGAAGTACCAGCCTCACTCATCGACAAGGTTACCACCAGTACTTTTTTCGTGACGGTGGTACTTGCGCGCAGCGTTCGGTCTTGGTATAAAAAGGACCCATGGCACGCAGGTTTCAGCACGTCGCGTGCCTTGCTGTGGTCCTTCTGCTGTGCCCCGTTTTGCCAGCTTTTCAGGCGCCCGGCGAGGACTCGCTGGTTTCCATCGGGCCGACCTTGCGGCCCCGGATTGTTCCTGTCGCGAATGCTCTCCCCAAGGCTGATATCCGTGTGGACTCGTCGCTGGTCCTGATCCCGGCACACGTGACCACTGCGTTGGGAACGTCCATCACCGATCTCGGCGAGAAGAATTTTGAGCTTTTCGAAGATGGCGTCTCTCAGAGCATCCGCTACTTTTCAAAAGAAGAAGCGCCACTCTCGGTGGGCTTGCTTTTCGACGTGAGCGGCAGCATGCGCGACAAGATCCGCAAAGCAGCCGAAGCAGCCGCGGCCTTCTTCAAGACGTCCAACCCGCAGGACGAATTTTTCCTGGTTGAGTTCAGCGAGAAGCCCAAGCTGAAGGTCCCGTTCACCACCGATACGGACGAGATTTACGACCAGATCTCTCATACCAGGCCGTTCGGCCGCACCGCCCTGCTGGACGCGATCCATATGGCCATGATGCAGCTGAAGAACGCGCGCAATCCGCGGAAGGCCATCGTGATCGTCTCCGATGGCGGGGACAATCGCAGCCGGCACACCGCGCGAGAAATCAAGAACGAGTTGCTCGAAACCGACGCGCAGGTTTACTCGATGGGCATCTTCGAGCACGACACCCACAAGCTACCGTCAGAAGAGCGGAACGGCCCGCGCCTGCTCGAAGAACTGGCCGAGGAGAGCGGCGGGCGCGAGTACCCGGTCGAGAAGCTCGACGATCTGCCCGCGATCAGCGAGCATATCAGCAACGAGCTTCGCGACCAGTACGTGATCGGGTACACGCCCAGCAATGACGTGCGCGACGGAAAGTTCCGCACCGTCAAATTAGTGGTGCAAGCGGCGAACTCCACGCAACTGCGGACGTACTATCGCCGTGGTTACTACGCGCCGATTCGCTGAGCACGGCTAGAAGCGGAACCCGAACGACACCGGTACGTAGTCCACGTGCCGCCCATTGCCGCCCAGGAAGATGCGATCGTAGCGCGCTTCGGCAAAAATTTTCCAGCGCCCTTTGGCCGCAAACTCAATTCCCGCGCCCGCGTTCACTCCACCGTGGGTCGCCGAATAAGAACTGGAAAGAAACCCGCCGAAGAAAGGATCGAATGCTGTAGCCGGTGCGGCAAACGATTGCGTGTAATGATACACGCCGTAGCCTCCGATGAGATACGGGTCGATTTTGCCGCGTGGATTTAACCGGACCACCGGATCGATGGTGGCGGAAAAGACGTTGAAGTTGCCGCTCTGCAAACCGAGATTGCTCAACGTCGTCGAACCGACGCCAAACGAGTTATAACCCAGATCCAACTTGACGCCGAGAAACGGAGCGAGGTTATAGGTGGGACCTCCATCGACGTTCCAACCCCGATCGAGATTGTTGCCCGTGTTCCCTACAGTTTGAGTGAAGCCGGCGCCGAAATCATAGGTGAGCCGTGGTATTTCTTGAGCATTCATAGAACAAACCAAGGCCAAGCTGAAAGCGGAGAAGACAGCGAGACTTTTCATTGGACATAACCCTCTGAAAAGTTAGACCAGGGCGCAACAGAGGCACGTTTCGTACCAGTCGAGCGGAGTACTTTTTCTATCGGTGAGTCAAGAATCCGCTAAGGTTAGCGGATCACCGTGAAGCGGTAAAACGCAACGGGCTTTCCAGCAACATCGAGCTCGATGGTGTGATCTCCGGCAGCCAGAACACCGGCCGGAATCCAGACAGGCGCGAGTATCGCGGTTCCACGTGATTCAGCGGTCACGGGCGCTTCGCTCCAAACGATGCGGCCGCCGGCGGACACGGCCGCCGTGTACACATTCTGTTCATCGCCAGGCCTGAGTTCCAACTCCAACCGAAGCATCGAGGCGCCCGCCGCCAAACGAATCGAATTGGGCGTTGAGACCCCACGCACGGTGTCAGCCGGTAGCTGGGTGGTGAACAAGCCGCCGGATGCCAGCGGAGCCCGGCTCTGCAGGCTGGCCACTTCCCGACGCAATTGCCGATTCTGGATGCCGAGCCAAGCGGAACCTGCGGCAAAGGCAACCACTATGGCTACGGCGATCGCCGCCCAGGGCATATGCCACCGCTTGGTCTGCGGCAGCGCAGCACACAGCGCGGCGGCGAAGGCAAGCTTCCGGCGTTGCGCCTCAGAACCCAGCAAATACTGCTCGATCCGGCGACGCTGCGTCCGCGAGACCTTGTGGCGGACGTAATCGTCCAATAGACCGGACTCGGCCATGCGCACGCTCTCGTACAGCTCCGGCTCGTTAAACCAACGTTCCGCAAATGCCGTGCGTTCCGCTTCCGGCATCTCGTGCAACAGGTATTCGATCACTTCGTCCCTATTCACCATGGCCGAAACTCAGGATTCGTCACGCCGGCGGGTGAGGCTGGTAAACAACTCTTCCCGGATCCGCATGGCCCGGTTGCGTAACGCATTGACCGAGATGCCCAGTTCGCGCGCGAGGGCGGCCCGGTCTTCGGCGTAGTACCGTTCGATCAATCTGCGGCGCTCGGCCGATAAAGCAGCCAGGCAGCGGTCCATTGCATCGAGGCCAGGCCACTCCGAACTACTTTGCACGTCAACCGGCCGAAGTTCGCGCAACAGAGCCTGCCGGTTCCGCTGCTTCCGGCCTTCTTCCTGCATCAAGAACCGGGCAATGCCAAACGCGAACCGGTCCAGCTGCGGGATGGCGGCACCCTCCATAACTCTGCGTGCCAGCCGATTGAGAACCTCGTCAGCCAAGTCTTCGGGACCCTGCCACTGCTCCCAAGCGAACAGATTGATGAGCCTGCGTCGTAACTCCTCGTACCTGCGGCCCGCCGCTTCACGATCCGGCGCCAATGCGCCGAGCAGCGCGTCAAGTCCCTCGCGGTCTAACTGCCAAACTTTTCGTCCGACAGACGTTTCTTGGTCGGATTCCGGCATTGCAAGTACTAGTGAAGAAAAGGGATTGTACTACACTATGTGCCCCAGGCTTCCTCACTGGCATTGTGCCATAATGAGTCGGTTTGGAGGTCCCGGCAGCTGCAATCTTTTCCCTTGCTTCGGTTCCTTCTCACGGTTACAACGGTTGTTTTCTGCGCTGAAGCCGCCCTCTGCCAGAGCGGAGCAGCGGATGCCCCACTGTTGGACGCCGGCCACCCAGTGGAGCTTCATCTTTCAGGCGGCCAGCGGATGACCGTGCGCATCGTGGCCGGCGCGGGCGAGTACCTGCAAATCACCGCCGATGCCGATTCCCAACTGGTGGTGAAGACCTTGTTATTCGACCCGGCCGGCAACCTGGTTGCGGTTACCCCAAGTCTGGGCGGAACGGGAGGCAGCGCGAAAATCTCGGCTGAGGCGGAATCCGGCGGAGAATTTCGCCTGCAGGTGACTTCGCAGATGCCCAGCGCCGAGGTTCGGACGTGCACGGTTACGCTGGTGCAGCGCCGCGCGGCCGGGGAGCTGAATCGCGTCGACGCGGACGCACATCGGGCGTTCGCCAAAGCCGCCGCGCAAGCTGCCAGTGGCGCCGCGGGGATGCGAGCCGCGGTGGCCGCACTCGATCAGCCCATCGAATTGGCGCGCCGGGCCGGCGACGACATTCTCGAAATCCGGGCCGTGTTTGGCAAGGGCCAGTATCTCGCCATGCTGGGCGATCTGCCTGCCGCTTTACCGTTTTTCGAACAGAGCCGCCAGTTGAGCCACAAGGCAGGCGACCCGAGGGCGGAAGCTCACGCACTGGACGACCTGGGTTTGGTGGAGACGAACCTCGAACGTTACAACGACGCCATCGAACAGTTTCGCCAGGCGCTCGATTTGCAGCGCCAGACGCGCCAGCCCTGGGAGACGGCGCTCACCTTGGCCAATCTCGCGGAAGCCGAATCGGCGCTGGGACGCGTGGATCTGGCGCTCGACGCTCTCCAGCAACAGGAGCAGATTCGCAGGGACATTCACGATGAGTTCGGGCTAAGCGAGACTTGGCTCGGTATGGCGGACGTCTATCTCATGACCGGCGATCCGGAGCAAGCGCTCGAAAAGCTGGTCGAAACCTTACCTCACTGGCCTCATTTTCGGGACAAAGAGGATGGCAAGGAATCGGAAATCGCGACGTACCGCAGCTTGGGTGCGGCCTATTCGGCGTTAGGAGACTATTCGTCTGCCGACGCGGCATTACGAACGGCTCTGAAACTGGCCCGGGCGTTGGGCAGCAAGCGGATCATGGCCGAAACCTTGGTAGCCGAGGCGCAGTTGTATCCCTTGATCGGCAATGCTGCCCAAGCGCAGAAGATCGGCTGGCAGGCGCTGGAGGCATCGCGCGCGGCCGAATACCAACGCGGCGAAGCACTCGCACTGGTGGAGTTGGCGAAGCTGGGAGTCGCCTCCGGGCATGTGAGTGAGGCTGTTGCGTCGCTCGAAAAAGCCCTGCAGATCTCGACTCAGCTCGGCCAGCCCTACGACGAAGCGAATGAGGACCACGTGTTGGGCGAGGCCCACGCGGCTAGGGGAGAGACCGGCGCTGCGGAGCGCGATTTCGCTGCAGCTCTGGCGATCGAGCGCCGGATCGGCGATCGTTTCGGCGAAGTCCAAACGCTGGTCGAGGCCGCACAGCTGGAGGACCGGCTACAGCAGCCGGCGCGCGCGCTCGAAAGTCTGGAGGGCGCCTTGTCGGCGATTGACAAGACCAGGTCGTCCTTGGCGGCTCCCGAGCTGCGGGCTAGTTATCTGGCATCGCAACGCGCGGCTTATGAGCTCACGGCCCGCATTCTGATGCGACTGGACCAGAAGCAGCCCTCGGCCGGCTATGGACTTCGCGCGTTCGACATCAGCGAGCGAGCGCATGCGCGGACGCTGCTGGACGCGTTGGGACAAACGCATGGCGAACTGGATCAGGCCGATCGGGCTCTAACCGCTCAGCTCGATGCCGTGGACGCCTCTCTGCACTCGCTGGCGTCCCGGGACGATTCCCCTCACCGCGAGGCGCGCATCGCGGTGCTGATGACGAAGCGCAATCAGCTCGAATTAGAATTGCAAACGCAACGCTCCGGCATCTCGGGCGCAGGGGCGGAATCGGTCGCGCCCCTTCCCTTGCCGGCGATCCGCAAACAATTGTTGGGCAAAGACGCGGTCCTGCTGGAGTATCTTACCGGCCCGCAGCAGAGCCACCTGTGGGTAGTAAGCCGAACCAGCTTCCGCCATTACGCACTTCCTGGCGAGGCGACGCTCCGTGCGTCCGTGCGGCGGCTTTATGATTCGCTGACAGCGGCCAACCGGTTGCCTTCCGGCGCCACGATCGAGCAGCGCGAAGCCGAGCAGGCCGCAGCCGACGTCAGAGCGTCGCGAGAAGCCAAGGCCCTTGCTGGGATTCTGTTGCCGATGCCGGCCGATGCGCTTGGCAAAGCCTCGCTCCTGATCGTCGGTGACGGACCCGTACAGATGGTTCCTTTCGCCCTTCTGCCAGATCCCGGAGACCCGAACCGCAGACTCGGGGGTGCGCACGCCCTGGCAGTGGAACCTTCGGCGTCCGTGCTGGCGCGGATCCGTGACGCCGCGCCGCCGGCGACCGATGGGCGTGTTTTAATCGTCGCTGATCCGGCCTACAGCCGGTCTGCCGTTCACTCCGGCGAGCGATGGCCGCCGCTCCTGCCGACTTCTTATAGCCCACCTTTGCGCTCTGCGATCGACGGGCGCCTTGCCTCACTGCCTCCCTTGCCCATGTCGCGCGTGGAGGCCCAGGAGATTGCAAAACTGGCCTCCGGACGCGCGGTTACACTTCTGGATTTCGCCGCGACACCGGCGGCGCTCCGGCGCCAAGCCGCCGAACCCTTCTCGGTCATCCACATCGCGACCCACACTCTCTTGGACGACCGCCATCCGGATCTCTCCGGCCTGGTCCTGTCGCTTGTGAACCGTCAAGGCCATCGCCAGGACGGGTTCTTGCCGCTACTGGACATCTACAAGTTGCGTCTGCGCGCACATTTGGTGGTGCTCAGTGCCTGCGAGACTAACATCGGGAACGACCTTCGCGGCGAGGGCTTACTCAGTCTCGCGCGCGGGTTCCTCTATGCCGGCGCGCGCCAGGTGGTGGCCAGCTTGTGGAAAGTGGATGACCGCGCCACAGCCGTTTTCATGCAGCGGTTCTACACTGCGCTCCTGCGCGACAACTTGACGGCGCCTGCGGCTCTTCGCCGGGTTCAAGACCAGATGTCGCAGGATCCAGCCTGGCGCTCGCCGCGCTTTTGGGCAGGATTCGTGCTCGAAGGCGATCTTCAATAGCGGCGTTCGCTGCCTTCCATCAGTACTAGTGCGGCCCCAGGTAGTACTGAATTGTCGTGATGTTCCTTGAAGCCACGACATTGCTCAATGAAGCAGAAAACTGTTAGCGCGTCGGCGTTAACGTTTGCCGGAGGCAATAGTGCGCGAGGATTGTTTCAAAGACTTCATCATCAAGCTGCTCGTTATTTTTATGGCGCTTCAGGCGCCGATCGTTCTGCCCGGCCAACAGCTAGCCATCCCTCAAGTCACAGCCGCTTCGGATGTGACGGTACCAGCGCAAACGGAGCTTCCAGCGTCGCTCGCGGCCTCGGCGCCTCTGACGGTCATCAAGAGCACGCTCTCTCCTCGTACGGCTGGCCACGCGCTTGTCAAAGCTCCTGTCTTCAAGCCGAAGTACTTACCCACGGGTCCCGACGATCCAGCCGACCCCTACATTGCCGCAGAGGCGGCCGCGCTCAACAACGACCCCAACCAGATTTTTACATTCGTGCGCGACCAGGTTGCGTTTGAGTCTTATTACGGATCGGTCCGGGGAGCGCGCGGTGCGCTATGGGCCATGGCCGGCAATTCGTTGGATCGGGCCAGCCTTCTGGTCGCGCTGCTGGGCGCGGCGGGGTTTACCGCCAATTACGAACATGCCAACGTCAATGGCACCCAGGCCCAAGCGAACCTGATCCTAAGCATGTTCCCGTCGACGGGCCGTTACGTCGGATGCATCCCGCCAACCGCGCCGACAGACAATCCGGTCTACGAGTATCCGGCGCAGCAAGGCGCGACGGATTACTATTGGGTGCAATACGGAGCAGGCAACACTGCACTCGACGCGAACGTGCCGGCCGCCCAGCCCGGCCAAACCTTCCAAACGCCGGATTCCAGCTTCGCAACTGTTCCTCAGAACCTGCGTCAGCAGGTGACCATCAAAATCAACGCCGAGACTTACAACCAGGCTAACGGACTCTTCGGCTTCGGACCGGGCACCACGACGGTGCTGTCGCAAACGTTTGATGCCTCCGCTCTGGTGGGCAATGTCGTCACAGCCGGTAATTTTGTGACGTCGGCCGGAGGCGGCGCGCTCGATCTTACGGCAACCACATTCACTTATACGCCGTACATCCTGATCGGATCGGGCGGGCCCGACGTCAGCCAGGACAACTTGATCACCGGGACGAGCTACCAGGAGTTCTACACGAACTTTCCGCTCGCGAGCGAAATCCTCACGGGACTGTTCCTGGAAATCGACGCCGACGACTACACCTACACGCAGCGCGCCTACACGCACACGCTGTTCGACCGTCTTGGCCCGGCGGCGCGGCAGGGCAACGCGTCGGTGAACCTGAGTCTCCCGTCCACTCCAGCGCCGGCGCTCAGCGATTTCGATCTCACCACGGTGAACATCAACACCTCGCGGCAGCCCACCAGCAGCGTTCAATTGCAGCAGGCGCGGCTGCAGAACGCCTACAACAACTACGAAGCCATCAAGCCGGAACTGGCCTCCATACCGACCTCGGGTACGCTCACGGACAGCCAACAGGAGCTGGTGACGCAGGGGACCGCGCTGGCAAGGTACTTGACAATCGCAGAGAACGAGTTGATCACGATGGGTTACGGCGCGTCGGCGGACGTCCTGGCCGCGCAGTTGGAAACCGGTTACGACTCGCGCGTTTACCCGAACTCGCCGCGCCTGACGGTGGCGCAAAGCGTCTTCAACAACGGCAACTCCATGGAGATGTTGGACGTTCTCAAAAACGACATGCTGGTGATCGACGGCCTCGGGCAGAACCGGAGCGCGCCGCTTTACGAGGAAATCGAGCGAGGCATTCTCGAATCCCTGATGGAGAGCACCGTCCTGAACCAGGTCACCGGGCAGGTTTCCACGGGAATTGGCGAAGTGTTCGGCGCTCTTGGAGATCCCAGCCTGCTGACGGTAGTTGGTCCGACGACCGGGACGGTTCCCTCCAATCCGGATGCTCTCTCGGGCACGACGCTTTCGGCCGATGCCCAAACTTTGATTTTGAACGACGTCTCCAACGGGCAAGTGGTGATCACGCCGACCCGGATGGTCACCGTAAATGGCATGACGACGGTGGGGTGGTGGGAGACCGATCGCACCAGCGGGCACACGGTCAGTCATTTCGTGAATGGCGGCCATCAGGCGATCGTCCAGTATGCCGCCACTCAAGTGGTGGACCTCGTCGGCATCAACCCGAGCGCGACCAAATTCATTGGTGAAATGGAAGGATTCGCCCTGGTTGGGATCGACTACGCGGCGTCGATTTTGGAGCTGGTCGCCAGCCCGGTGAAGACCGCAAAATCGCTGTCGATCGGGACAGGAGACGACGCGGAAAACGAGTTCCTGAAGATCTTTCAAACATCGCTGGAAATAACCAACCTCATCACCGGAGTGGAGATCCCGGAAGGGCTGGGTTTGCTGGGTGACTTTATCGGTGGGATGAAGGATGGCATCGAGGCGGGCATAAAGTTCGTGAAGGCAAATCTCCCACTCGATCCCGAGGTTCTCCCGTTCATCTCGACGCCGCTGGGTACTCCTCCGGCGCCGACGCCGGGCACAACACCGGGCGTGCAAGTAGGGGCCATTGCACCGGACTCGCTGTATACGATGGGGATCGGCGGCAATGAATTGCCGCTGGTCTTCGACCTGCCCATCACCAACACCGGTCCAAGCACGGACACTTTCAACATTCAGATCCAGGACTCATCTCAGTACTTCCGGGTTTATCCCACGGTCAGTTCGCTGACGCTCGCAGGTGGGCAGTCGGGGATGGTGAACGTCTGTGTCGTGCCGTACGACACCACCAACTCGAATCTTCCGCCGGTGGGCCAGGCCCAGAACTACACAGCAACGGTGACCAGCGCGACGAATTCCAGCATCACCGCCTCCTCTCAGCCGAGCTTCAGCGCGCCGCCGGTTGCCTCCATCCAGGTATCGACGGATCCCCAGACTGTGACCGTGGCGCCAGGCGGAGCAGTCGCCGCGAATCTGAATATCGCGTCCATCGGGAACATCGCGCCAGGACCGGTTACCCTAACCGTCACGCCTCCTACCGGGATCACTGTGGGCGGGCTGACGTCGCCGGCGAGCGTGCCGCTTAGCGGGGTTGCCACCGAGCCGCTGTCGTTCGGCGCCGCGGGGGGTCTGGCCAACGGAACCTACAACGTATCGTTTACGGCATCCTACACGCCTTCAGGAGGGATCGCGCAACAGATTCCGTTTACCGTGCCGGTGATTGTGTCGGCCGTCGGTACCTGCGCGGCGAATGCAGCAACGGTGGCGACACAGGTGGGAAAGACCAGCCTGGCTGCCGATTTGACCCAGCTCGTCAACGACATGAACGCAGCCGCGAGCGCGCCCTCCAGCACCGCCTTGACGAACCGCGTGGTTGGGGATATGAATGTCATCCTCAGCCGCGAGTTGACTGCCTCGTACTTCAGTACGCTCGTGCCGAGTCTGACATCGGCCACCAATGCGGTAGCAGCGGCGACGCCGGGCACTCTGCTGACAGCGCTGAGCAACCTGAATACTCTGCTGTGCACTCTGGGAACGCTGCTGAATCAGGCGAGTCTCACCACTACCAGCATCTCTCTGCGCGAGAGCGGCGCGCTATCCCAGACCGGCGGCTCCACGGGCCCCAGCCAGTCGGCGCAATGGAACATCTTCCTCATCAATAATTCGCGCAGCTTGCAGGTCTACGATTTGAGCGTTACCGGGGTGCCCAGCGGAGTTACTGTGCAGTTCAGCCAGCCCAGCGTCGCACTCGGGCCTTACGGCAGTCCGACGTATAATTCCACCTCAACCGTTCTCACGCTGACGCCCGGGCCGACGTTCAATACGCCGTTCTCATTCAACGTGGTCGCAACGCCGGAAGGCGCGCCGGAATTCGCAGTGTCCGCGCCCGGCACATTGCTGGTGCGTCCCGAAAGCATTTACATCGACCAGGTGACTGCCACTCCGCAAGCCGCGAATCCCGGCACGCCGGTCACGATTACGGCGCGCCTCTTTGGCGTCGTCAACGAACAAATTCAAACCTACGGCCAGTTGAGCATTACGGATCCCAACGGGCACTATCTGTGCTGCGGCTATCAGTCGAACGCGATCACGCTCAGCCCCTCGTCGAACATCCAGACCGTCACGTTCGGCCCGATCGACACCACCAGTTTCATCAACGGCGTCTACTCGCTGTCGATTCAGAGCCAGAATGGCAATATTACGCAGAGCAACACGGCCACCGGGTCGCTCGTGATCGGCGCGCCTCTCTCCGGCGTATTGACGGCCAATCCTCCAATCGTGCCTCCTGGAGCGAGCACCGTCCAGGCGAAGCTGACCATCAACCGGGACAACGTTCCAAATCCGGTCTCGACGTTGATCGGGACCGTGTCATTAAACGGCGCCCCCCGAAGCATGGTGCTCTACACGAACACGCAAGTGACCGAGAACGGCGGCCCGCAGCAACTGGCTTACGTCTGCGCGGACTCACAGGTCAACATCGTGGACGTGACGAATCCGGCCAGTCCAAGCGTGCTCAGCACCTTCGCCAACAGCCTGCTGACGGCCGGCGGCAGCGTCCCTGGTTTCAACGGGGTCCAGTGCGGAATCTACAACTCCGATCTGATCGTGGATTACAGCCGCGACGAAGGAAACACGTCGGCGGATCCCACAAAGGTTCCAACGTTTTTCGCGGTCTTTAGCCTGGCCAATCCGCTCGCGCCTACGCAGGTGGGAAGCGTGACCAATATCGACCGGCCGGACAGCGCGTATGGGTTCTACTTGCTGGGATCTTCCGCGCTGCTGTTCCAGAACGACGTCTTTTACAATCCCTTTTCGAACTTCATCTTCCAACAGAATGGCGACGTCTGGTCTCTCGATCTGACGAACGCTCCCACGACCGGCAGCGTCGCGTTCCTGAGCGATGTTTATCCGTGCGGCGGCATCAATCCGATGACGAATGCCTGCAATGACGGAGTCACGCTGGATGGGAACTTCATCCCCAACGGCCAGTTTAATGGCGGCCCCTATGCGGTTCATGCCGGCACGGAGGTGAACAGCACCACGGCGTACTTCGCCTCCAGCAGTTCCTACGGCGGCAACATCGAAGAGCCCGGCAATCCCGCTTTTGACGGGCAGTTGGTAGTTGTAGACGACTCGAACCCCACCGCCCTGAACATTCTTACCAAGGTTGATGTCCCGCAATCGGCTTATTTGACGGACGTCGCGGTGCAAGGCAACATCGCGCTGGCCGTGGGAGACTCCACCGGCTACTACGACATCAATTCTGGACTGGTTGGCACACTGGTGCTCGCCTCGTTCGACATCACCAATCCGAAGAGTCCGGTTCTGCTCAACACGGTGATCACTGCGCTCACCGACAAACCCGGCGCCACGGTAGTGCCGCTGGGAAACAACACGTTTGCGGTGGGCGGGACTTCCAACAACGGAAAGGGCTCGTTGGTTTTGGTGGATGCGTCGAACCCGAGCGCTCTGCGCTATGTACCGTACGATGCGCTTTTCGTCGCCACTCCGGCTATCGCGAATCCGCCATACTTTTACGCTCTGAGCGGTACCCCGTCGGCTAGCACGAATCAGTTATCGATTTTCCAACTCAGTAACATCAACGGGCCGCAGCTCAACGTGTCGCTGCAGATTCCCACGACGGGTAACGCCGCCCTGGACGCGACTTCGTTCAATCAAACGCCTTCCAGTTCCACGCCGGGGACAGGCTACACGACCTACGTGTGGAACCAGCCCAGCCTGGACACGATCACCTTCAACATGAACCTGACAGGCGTCAACGGCGGCGACGTCACCCCGCTCGTCAACAGCGGCGAACTCGACTACACGGCTCCTACAATCGGCTCCGGGAAGATCCAACTCGGTGGGTTGAGCGTGCTGACGCAGCACATTCTGAGCATCACGCCCGCGACCCAATCGATCAACGCTCCGGGAGACACCGCCAGTTACACCGCGTCCATCATGAATCCCACCATGACGGATCAGACCTTCATTGTCTCGCTCCTGGTGCCTCCCGGATGGGGAACCATGGTTCCGGCGAGTATCGTCGTCCCTGCGGGCACTACGCAGAACTTCAATGTCGCCGTGACGCCGCCGATCAATGTGCAGACCGGCAGCAGTTTCAATGTCGCGGCGAACAGCACAACCGGAATTTCGGATTCCGCGCCCGCGCAGTTGAATATCGGCAACATCGGAAACAATGTCGCGACAATCCTGGGCGGCAACAGCGGCTTAAATTCCGTCACATTCATCGCCTCGCTTGCACCGAGCCAGGTCACGGCCGGGCAGGGCGAGAACTCGCAGCCCTTCGTCATTTCCATCACCAATACCGGCAACTACGCCGACACGATCCAATTGGGTTATCCGACCAATTTGCCGAACGGCTGGTTTGTCGGCAGTTATTCGCCGGCGTATTACACCTTTGTTCAGCCGAACACCACCTCGAAGGTCACCGAGACGATCGGCGTGCCGCGCGGAGCCGCGCCAGGACCGTACCAGATCACGATTCCGGTTGTCTATGGATCCTTTGTTCAGGACGTCAGCGTGACCGTGAACGTGTCCAACGCGGGGGTCGGCGGATACATCAGCCCGAATCCCGGTCCTCCGACGAGCGCGTTCGTTCTGAATCTCGAGAATCTGGGGCTTGCTCAGGACACGTTTAATCTGTCCGTGGTCGGCCCCTTGGCTCAGGCAGCTTCGATCCAGCCGTCGATCACTTTGGGCTCCTTGATTACGCAGAACAACATTCCGATCACCTTTAACGCGCTCAGCTATGTGATTTCGTCCAACACGCCGCTCGAAATCCAGGCGGTGTCGAAGAGCGATCCGAATGTTCAGGCCGTGATATCGGCAACGGTCACGGTGCCGCCGGCCAAAGGCGTGTCAGCGGCAATCCTGCCGTCGTCCACCAATGTCAACTTCGCGCCGTCCGCAGCCAACCTGCTTTTGAACGCGACCAACACCGGCAACGTGGCAGACTCCTATTCAGCACAGATCACGGGGACAACTGGACCGCTAACCGCTACTCTAGTCGGTCCCAACGGCCAGTCCGGGCAGTCTATTTCGCAGTTTGCGGTCACCGGTCTTGGCACCGCGCAATTCCCGCTGAACGCCAACATCACGGGGCCAGGAAAGGGCACAGTCACTGTCAGCGTCACCTCCTTGACGGCGCCGGCGGTGACTTCCAGCGCCACGGTTACCATCAATGGTCCAGCGGCTCAGACGCCGCCCACGGCCAACGGAGGCGCCGGCGGCAACATTCCGCTGCACCGGATCGCCATTCTCAACGGATCGGCCAGCGTGGACACCAATAATCCAGCGCTGCCGCTCAGCTATGCGTGGACCCTGGTTTCAACTCCCACGGGCAGCGCCGTCACCACCGCTTCCATCCGCTTCCCCACTTCGCCCGAAGCGGTCTTTGTGCCGGACATCGCTGGCAGCTATACCTTCGAACTCACCGTTACCACGACCGCCGGATCGAACAGCACGCAGGTGGTTTATAACGCGCAGATCTTCCCGCCGGTTGCCGTGGCCGGCAAGCCGCAGAATGCGGAGACCGGGAAGTTCGTCGTCCTGAACGGCAAGTATTCCTACGATCCGAACAGCTTGCCCATCACGTTCGCGTGGACCTTTAACTCCCTGCCGAACGGTAGCCACCTCACGGCAGCCGATCTTCTGAATTCCAACACGCCCAAGGCGTTCTTCACGCCGGACGTGGATGGCGTCTATACGCTGCAGCTCATCGTGAATAACGGCACGCTCTCCAGCGCAGCCGATACGGTTCAGATTACGTCCGCAACCGGGAGCCTTCCGCCCAACGCGCGTGCCGGCGCCGACCAGAACGCCCAGGTTTCTCACACGGTGACGTTGAACGGTACCGGTACTTACGATCCAAATTCACCTCCGCTCGCGCTGACCTATACTTGGACGTTCTCAACGCTTCCGGGAGGCAGCAGCCTGACGAACTCTCAGATTTCCAATGCCGGCAGTGCGACCGCTCAATTTGTTCCTGACGTGGCGGGAGACTACCTGCTCAACCTGCACGTCACCAACAGCACGGGCGGAAGCGACAGCACGACCACGGTGCACGTGTTCACGGGGTACACGCTGAGCTATCTCAGCGACGTTCCTCCGAACGGCAATGCGGGTCCTGATCAGTACGTCGTGCCTGGCAACCAGGCGAATCTGGATGGATCCGGGTCCGCCGATCCGGATGGCGGTCCCTTACCGCTGACCGAAAGCTGGTGGCTGAACGCATTGCCCTCGGCAAGTACGTCCGCTCTGAATAACGCCAATACGGCCACGCCAAACTTCACGCCGGACCTCTCGGGCTATTACATCGCGCGTGTGGAGGCGTCCGACGGCTTTGCCTCCGGCTTCTCGAATACGCTGGTCATTGCGGCGCAAAAATGCGACGCCGACGCCAACGGGGTGATCAACCAGATTGACCTCAATTTGATCACCGCGGCCTTGGGCCAAACCGCGCTCGTAAACGATCCGCGCGACCCGCTTGGCGCCGGAACGATCAATTCCGCCGATGTGGCCTATTGCTCGGGGATCGTCAACCCCGTGCTGCCCAACGCCGCGTCCATGCCGCCTTCGCTGATGTTTAACGGCGCGGTGGGGACGACACCCGGCGCGCAGAACGTGACGGTCACGTCCAACGGCGCCGCTTTCGACTTCACCATCAGCACCGATCAGAGCTGGCTGATGGCGACTCCGTCGTCCGGAAACACGGCCAGCAACAGCATCAGTGTGTCGGTGATTACGACCGGGCTCACATCCCAAACTTATCAAGGCAACGTGATCGTCACCTCGGCGGGAGCGGGCAACAGTCCGTTCAAGATTCCGGTGACTTTGACCCTGGAGAGCACCTCGATCACGGCTACGGCGGGCACACCACAGGTGGCGGATGTAAACAATCCGTTTGCGATTGCCTTGCAGGCGTTGGTCAAGGATACGGATGGAAGTCCCGTCCAGGGCGCTACGGTTACCTTCAGCGCCCCAACTACGGGTGCGACGGGCGCGTTCCCTGGAAACCAGACGTCGGTCCAAGTGCTGACGAATGGATCCGGCATCGCCACCGCGCCGAGCTTCACCGCCAACGGCACGGCCGGCAATTACAATCTTCAGGCAACAGTGAACGGGGCGTCCACCCCGGCGACCTTTGCGGTGACGAACGCGGTCCCTGGTCCTTCATCGCTTGGCGGACTGATGAGTAGCAAGACAGGACCGCAAAATGCGCGTGTATGGACGTTCGCCGTCGGAAACAACGGCCCTGGCTCCGCGATTGGAGCCGAGATTACGAGCGTCACGCTCTTGCAAACGCTGGGGGCGGCTTGCACGCCGGTCATACTGACACCGATGCCGGTGCCGGCGGGCAACATCGCACCCAAGGGTCTCGGGGGCGCGAGCGTCACGATTAACTTTACCGGTTGCGCCGCCAACGCGGCGTTCCGGGTAACGGCGAAGGAGTCCGCGAACAACGGCGCGGCAACCGGGACCATAGTGCTGGGAAATCAATTTCAGTAGTGAGGCTGGAGGAGTCATGAGAAGAATTCTTTATACTGCGGCATTCGGATTGTTAGCCATGTCTTTGGCCGCGAATGCCGATGTCACGCTTTCGCTGGATCCAGTGGACGGAACTGTGCCGGGCTCTCCGGGCGATACCGTGGGATGGGGCTACGCCCTGGACAACAATACGAGTGATTATCTGCTGGTTTCGTACTCTTCCTTTTGCGAGGCGGGGCAGGATCCGCTGTTCACAACCTGTTCACCCAATCTCGGCGCCAGCACCTACACCGATTACCTTTCTAGTAACTTCATCTTGCTCGCTCCAGGTGACAACGCCACGGGGGCCTTTGATCCCACCACGATAAGTGGCGTGGGCGAGTACAGCATCGATCCAACAGCGGCGCCCGGATCGAGCGATTCCGGGAACATTACCGTGATCTACGATCTATTCGAAAGCGACCCGACCCAACTCGACCCCACGACCGGTTTGCCGGCGGTCCAAGATTGTTCCAACATCAACGTGGACGGCGTGAACGTCTGCGACTTTGAAATAAGCGCCGCTGCGACCGTGAATGTTCCCGGTCCCGCTTCCGCGGCCCCCGAGCCGCGCCTGTTGCTGATCATAGGCGCCTGCCTGGCGGCCTTGATCATTCGCCGCGCCTTCCCCGGCAAGGCAGCCGCGAAATAGCGCTAGCGCTTTCGCCGAAACGCTGGCAGGCGCAAATCTTAGTTCCAGTAGGTCCGATCCAGGCTTCGATACTGAATGGCTTCAGCCAGATGCTTCGCTGAGATATCTGGAACGCCGCTCAGATCGGCGATCGTCCGGGCGACTTTCAGGATGCGGTCGTGCGCGCGGGCGCTCATGCCCATGCGCCGGACCGCCATTTCGAGCGTCCGCTCAGCGGCGTCATCCAAAGCGCAGAGCCTGCGCAACTGGCTCGGAGGAATGCGCGCGTTGTAGAATCCCCGCTGTCGTTGAATGGCCCGGGCTGCCAGCACGCGCTCGCGCATTTCGGCCGACCCGGATTCGGCGCCTTTGGCTCGCATTGCGTTAAACGCCACCGCCGGCACTTCGACGTGCAAGTCGATCCGGTCGAGAAGCGGCCCGCTGATCTTCGCCAGATATCGTTGAATGATCGCGCCGGTGCAGCGGCATTCGCGGGCGGTGTCCCCAAAATGCCCGCACGGGCACGGATTCATCGCGGCGACCAAGGTAAAGTCTGACGGAAAGGATAACGTCATGTTGGCCCGCGCCAATGTCACCGAGGCCTCCTCCAGCGGCTGGCGGAGCATTTCAAGCACGTTGCGGGGAAACTCCGGCAGTTCGTCGAGAAACAGGACTCCGTTGTGGGCCAGGCTGACCTCTCCAGGCCGCGGCGTTCCGGAACCCCCGCCGATCAAACCAGCGTCAGAAACCGTGTGATGCGGTGCGCGGAACGGCCGCTCGGAGAGCAATCCAACGCCGTGGGGCAATAGTCCCGCAACGCTGTGGACTTGTGTCGTCTGAATGGCCTCCTGGAATGTAAGCGGCGGGAGGATGCCCGCGAATCGCTTGGCAAGCATCGTCTTGCCCGACCCGGGAGGACCAATCATCAGAACGTTGTGGCCGCCGGCCGCCGCGACCTCCAGCGCGCGCTTCGCCGTCGTTTGACCGCGGACCTCGGAAAAGTCCGGAACATTACGATCCAGCGGGATGCCATCCGTCGAGACGGCGGAGGCCGGCTGGAATCGATCCGGCTGGTTCAGATATTGCACCACCTCTGCCAAGTGCCGCATTCCGAACACCCGGACGCCTTCGGTGACGGAGGCCTCCGCGGCGTTGTCGGCGGGAACCAGCAGGTTAGGAATCCCGCGGTGGCGGGCGCAAACCGCGATGGACAGCGCACCACGAACCGGCCTCAGCGTTCCATCCAAAGACAGCTCGCCAACCAGCAGGTGTTCCTCCATTCGACCAACCGTCCCCATTGCCCCCAGGATGCCGAGCGCCATGGGAAGGTCGAAGCCGGCGCCTTCCTTGCGGATGTTGGCGGGAGCCAGGTTGATGGTGACCGATTTGTTCGGATAGCCGAAGCCGGAGTTGAGCAACGCGGATTTGATACGCTCCCGGCTCTCGCGCACCGCAGTGTCGGGCATGCCGACCGTGACGAAATCACGGGCGCTTCCGCCCGAATACATGTCGACCTCGACATCGATGAGGTGGGCGTCGATGCCAAAGACGGCGGCGGTGCGGGTTCGGAACAGCGCCATGCTCGATGAGGTAGTGCAGCAATTCGGAGAAGCTTCTCGCGAAAACGGCCTCTTGCGGTTCAGTCACGAGGAGATATATCAGTCAGCGAGATATTCAATATCAACGTACCTAGCTCGTCCTTCTGACGACTCCCGCATATAATTGGCAGGACGGCGTCTACGCTTCTTATTGGGATCGGGGTTTCACGTTTCTATCGCGCGTACGCGCCAATATCGAAAGGGGTAGGTTTCTGTGAATAAGCAACTCTGTCTGTTGTTTTGGTCTGTCGTCTTGCTTGCGAGCTTGATGCTTCCCTCGCGCGTGCAAGCCCAGACCGCCAGCGTTTCCGGGACGGTGACCGATAGTTCGGGCGCGGCTGTCCCCGGCGCATCCATCGAACTACGGAATACGGCCACTGGTGCCACCAGGACGGTGGTGACTGACAATCAGGGCCGGTACAGCGTACCCGAACTAAACATAGGCACTTATGAACTTCGCGGGTCCAAGACTGGATTCGAGACCACTGTGCGCTCCGGAATCACGTTGACCGTCGGATCCGCGCCCGTGGTGGACATTCAACTCCCGGTCGGTCAGGCGACGCAAACGGTGACCGTATCGGCGGAGGCCTCGCAGGTGGAGACCACCAACGCCGCCGTCTCCTCACTAGTCAACCAGACTCAAATGCGCGAGTTGCCCTTGAACGGCCGGAACTTTGAGCAATTGATTCTGCTCGCTCCGGGCGTTTCGACGTACCCAGCCGGAGGGAGTTCGGCGCTCACCTCGGTGGCCAACGCATATTCCATCGCCGGTACGCGACCGGAAGGATACGCCAACACGTTGGACGGTGAAGACGTCCTGAATTATTGGCAGCGAAATGCCGGTGGCGACGTGACCGGTTCGTCCCTGGGCATCGACAGCATCGCCGAGTTCCAAACGCTGACCGGCACCTTTGGCGCCCAGTACGGTGGGAACGGCGGCGCGATTATCGCCGTGACCAAATCGGGTACGAACGACTTCCACGGATCGCTCTACGAGTTCTTCCGCAACAGCGCCCTTGACTCTCGCGGCTTCTTTGATGCCGGCTCTCCGCCTCCGTTCCGCAGAAACCAGTACGGCGCCAGCCTCGGTGGCCCCATCGTGAAGAACAAAGTGTTCTTTTTCATGAACTACGAAGGCATCAAGCAGGTGCTGGATACCACCTACGTGAATTATGTTCCTTCTGAGGCCCTGCGCCAGGGGATCTATAACGGCGCCCAGACCACGAATTTGAATTCAGCCGCGATGGCTATGTTGGGTGTCTATCCGCATGCGAATGGTGGTTTGTTAAACCAAAACGTCGGTATCTACAACTTTGTTGGCCCGCAGGACATCGGCGAGGATTTCGGCGTAGCGCGCGTCGACTGGAACATCTCTGACAAAGACAGCTTATTCGGCAGGTATCAAGCCGATTTCGGAGACCGGACCACCTTTGGCGGAATGGGGCTCTGGCCAACCTTCGACGTCACCCACAACCAGTTCCTGACGGTCGGAGAGCACCACATCTTCTCTCCGACGCTGATCAACGAGTTCGACATCTCATACTCCCGGCCAGTGACTTCCGAAGTTCAGCCGACCGAGCACGCCCCGCTTCAAATCTTCAGCCCGGCGCGCGAGGACGTTTACGTCGCCATGCCACTCGGCCTTTCCCCGCTCGGCGCTTCGTTCATCAATCCATTTCAATACGTCCAGAACAAATTCACGGAGCGCGACGACTTGAAGTGGATCAAAGGCTCCCACACCATCAGCATGGGAATAACCTTCCGGCGCGAGCAGCTCAATCCGTATGCCTACACCTATTGGAACGGATTTTACATCTTCACCAGCATGCCGAACTTCTATGCCGGCAATCCCTTGGAATTCACGGGTGCGCCCAACGGCCACACGAATACCAACCGTGCCGAGCGCGATATCCGGTTCACTCCTTATATTCAGGATGACTGGAAAATCAGCAACCGGCTGACGCTGAATATCGGATTGCGCTATGACTGGGAGTCCAACCCCATCGAGACTCACAATAACTTTTACAACGCCGTCGGTCCGCCCTTCGGAACCAACTTCCAGAACGTGCCGAATGCATACGTGAGCAATCCGTCGAACAAGAACTTCGACCCCAGAGTCGGTCTCGCGTGGGATGTGTTTGGAGATCACAAGACGGCCGTCCGCGCCGGATTCGGCATCTTCCATGACACTTTTCAGACCTACACGTTCTCCTCGGCGTACTTGACCAATCCCCCCTATCTGACAGAGAACCAGTTCTTCTTCACGGGCGACCCGAACTTCCCGACGCCTTTCGTTGGCGGCGGAACTCCCCTGCTGAGCAACACCAACGGAACCTATTATGGTACCCACACCACTCCGTACAGCCTCGAATACACCTTGAGCATCCAGCGTCAACTTCCGGGAAATTCGCTTTTGACAGTGGGTTACCAAGGGACACGCGGTGTTCACCTGCTCGCTTTCCATGATTTCAACGCGCCGATCCCGACGGTGATCAATGGGGTCGATCATTTCGCGACTGAAGTGATCAACCCGACCACTGGCGCCGTCTCCTATACTCAGAATCCGCGGCCCTCGCCGGCCTTCGGTGCGCTGGACATGACGGACACCACCAGCTACTCGAAGTACAACGCTCTGCAGGTTGGCCTGCAACATAGGCAATCTGCCAATCTGGTGTACCAGTTCTCCTACACCTGGTCGCATTGCATCGATAGCGCGTACTCCTATGGCGGCTTGGGATTCAACAACGTCACGTCGGCCATCACAAATCCTTACAACTACAACGCAGAGAAGGGGCCTTGCAGCTTCGACCTGCGCCATAACATCTCCGCGAACGCCGTGTATGTGCTTCCCTTCAAGGGCAACCGGCTGAAGGAAGGTTGGCAGATAACTGGGATTGAAGCTTGGCACACGGGAGTTCCGTTCTCACTGGGAGAAGGTGACCAGGCCGATTTGGGCAATAACTTCGACAATCCCCGCCCGGACGTCGTCGCAGGCTGCAACGTCTACGCCAATCAAAGCCCGAACCAGTGGTACAACCCCAAATGCTTCAGTTCCTCGGCCTATGGGACGGTCGGCAATATGGGCAGAAACGCGCTCATCGGGCCGGGCTACGTGGAAACTGACCTGGGTGTGATGAAGGAGACCAGGATCACGGAGCGGATCAGCCTTCAGATCCGCGCCGAGCTATTCAACCTGTTCAATCACCCTAACTTTAGTTTCCCGAATACCGGGGTTTTCACGGCAGGATCGGCAACATCCTGCTCAGCCGCGCAACAGGCGGCTGGTGCGTGCGTCGCCTATCAGGGCGTGGGCGTCGGGACCGCGGGCGCGATCACTTCTCTGGTAGGCAGCGGCGGACTCAGCAACGTCGCAAGGCAGACCCAGTTCAGCATGAAGCTGATCTTCTAACTGCGAGTGGTTTCAAAGCCTTCCGCTGCGGCCGACGTCTTTCCGGCCCGGCGGAAGGCTTTTTGTTTCAGTTGAGAGCGTCGCGGGCCAGGCCAGTTGGTAGTGTCTGAAAAATACCTCAGAACCCTACCGCCGACGCTTTCAGCAAGAAATGGGAGAACCGCTGGGCTGCGCTATCGCTGTACTTCGCGTTCTACAACTTCTGCCGCATTCATTCCAGCATCCGCGTGACACCAGCAATGCAAGCGGGAATCACCGATCACGTGTGGGAGTTAGCTGAACTGCTCGCTTGAATTTTGGTAACATGCTCGTCTATGCGGGCTAGTCTCGAAGTCATCAAGACGGCGACGCGGGTGCTCTCTGCGTTGACTGAAAACCAATCCCCAAATCCAGATGACGTTCAGGCATTGCGCGAATATGACAACTCCACCAACGGACGAGATTTGGATGAACTGGCCTGTGACGTAATCCAAAAGGCGCTAAGGCATCGCGCCCAGGTGCGCGGCCGTAAAGCGGCATCACAATAAATCGTCAACGCACATTTCAGACACTACCGGGCCAGTTGGTAGTGGGGTCTTAGACCCCACTACCGGCCAGTTTGACAGTGCATTCCGCGCCCCCTATACTAAAAAGTGACGAGTCTTCAACGTTTCGGGTCGCTTGCCCGGGCCAAGGAAGTCAAATGCCAAAACGTACATTTCAGCCAAACAACCGCAAACGGGCAAAAACACACGGGTTCCTGGTACGCATGTCAACCAAGGATGGCCGCGCTGTGCTGGCGCGACGGCGCGCCAAGGGCCGGCACAAGCTCACCGTCAGCGACGAGAGAGCCGTCCGGTACGCCGACTAAGCTCGGTCTCCCGAGCAGCGCTCGGATCTTGAGGGCTGCTGATTTCCGCAAGGTCTATAACGAAGGGACTCGATTCGCGGGCCGGTATTTTGCGGCATTCTGCCTCCAGGTCCCGCGCGGCGACGGGCAGAGCGCGAGATTGGGATTCACGGTTCCACGGGCGTTCGGAAAAGCGGTGGCCCGAAACCGCGTGAAAAGAAGGTTACGGGAGGCGCTGCGGGTTCGGTGGAGCGAAGTGGAGCCGCGATGGGATATCGTGATCAACCCCAGGCGAACAGCCTTGACGGCGCCGACAGAGGAGTTACGACTGGAAGTGGATCGGCTGGTAACGCAATGCGGAAAGCGGTAATCGCCACCTTGCGTGTTTATAAACGGTTCGTCTCGCCTTGGCTGCCTTCGGCCTGCCGTTTTCATCCCACTTGCTCGGAATACATGCTGGAGGCCGTTGAAAAGCACGGTGCGATGCGCGGCGTCGGCATGGGCGTCCTGCGCCTGCTCCGCTGCCACCCGCTGCACGCCGGCGGCTTCGATCCGGTTCGCTAAATCCGTTTTATCTCATGGCCGACAATCCCATCCAACCCGGCAAATCAGGGAAAAGAGAACTCACCATGGAGCAACGGCTCCTGCTGGCGTTCTTGCTCATGGGGTTGGTGCTGTTTCTCACACCGTATATCTATAAAACGCCGCCTCCGTCCAAGACTGCCAAACCAGCGGCGCCTGCTGCGTCCAGCGAGACTGTAGCCAGCCAGCCGGCTCCGGCCGTGGCACCGGCGGCGACAGAAAACGTGCCGGGCCGGATCGCCGCGGCCTCCGAACAGAGTTTCGACGTGGACACCGACATCTATCACGTGCGCTTCTCTAACCACGGCGCGCTGGTTCAAAGTTGGATTCTGAAGAAATACCGCGACCGTGCCGGGAAGCCTTTAGAGCTGGTCAATCCCGCCAGCTTCTCCAAAATCGCCGGGCCATTCTCGCTTTCTCTCGCGGACACGCAGGTTGCCAACTCGCTTAACTTCGGCCTGTATGTGCCCAAGCCCAGCGCCGACGGTCTGGGCATCCAATACGAGTTCTCCGACGGCAAGAATTACGCCAAAAAGACCTTCGAGTTCTCCAAAAGCGGCTACCTGACCCATGTGACCACCGAAGTCACGCAGAACGGCGTGCCTCTGGCTAACTCCATTCAATGGCGGGGCGGATTTGGCGACGCCACGGTGTTGAACCGCGTGGGCGAAGAGCACGCGGTCTATTACGATCCGCACGAAAGCAGCTTCCTCAGCCAGGGCAAGCTGGTCACCAAGGACGCCAAGTCGGTAAAAGATGGCCCGGTAATCACATCCGGCGATTATTCCTTTGCCGGCCTGGACGATCGCTTCTTTGCCTTTGTCGTTCTGCCCAAGGACAACACCTCCATCAAGGTGGAGACCATCAAGGATGACGTGCCGCCGGCTGCCGCGGCCAAGGATGAGACACGTGTCGGCGTCGAAATCGGCGGCGACTCGGTGAATCGGTTGGTCGCGTTCGTCGGACCGAAAGACATCGATCTGCTGCGCAAAGTTGATCCCAAATTGCAGCAGCTCATCGACTGGGGCTGGTACGGGGTCATCGCCAAGCCTTTGTTCCTGGTGATGCACTGGGTGAACGACACCGTCGTGCACAACTACGGATGGTCGATCGTCTTGATCACCGTCGTCATCAACCTGCTGATACTGCCGATGCGGCTTTCCAGCATGAAGTCGCAGAAGAAAATGCAGGCGCTCAAGCCGCAGTTGGATACGATCAACGCCAAGTACAAGGGCCTCAGCCTGCGCGACCCCAAGAAGCAAAAGCAGAACGAAGAGGTCATGGAGCTGTACAAGAAGGAGGGCGTAAACCCGATGGGTGGTTGTCTGCCCATGCTGGTGCAACTTCCACTGATCTACGCCTTCTACAAAGTGCTGGCGGTGACGATCGAGCTGCGTGGTGCCCACTGGCTGTGGGTCACCGATCTGTCGCAGCCGGAGGCGCTGCCGATCCATATCCTGCCGATCATCATGATCGTCACGCAATTCATGTCGCAGAAGATGACGCCCAGCCCCGGCATGGATCCCTCGCAAGCCAAGATCATGCAGTTGATGCCACTGATGTTTGGCTTCTTCTTCTATAACTTGTCGAGCGGCCTGGTGTTATACTGGTTGACCAGCAATTTAGTGGGTATTGTCCAGCAATGGTTCGTAAATCGCATGATGCCGGCTCCGCCTCCGCCTCCCAAGCCAGTGCCCAAAAAGAAGGTCAGGGGATAAGATAGGTGGACGAAAAAATCTACACGGTGGCCTCAACCGGCCCGCGCATCGAAGAATTTCTCCGGCAAACCATCGCCAATATGGGACTCGACCTGCCTTTCGAGATTCTGGAAGGCCAGCACCTTCATCCGGATCTCGAAGACCCCGACTTGCTGGTGAAATTCTCGGGCACGGACGTCGACATCCTGCTGGCCAACAAAGCTGAGCTGTTGCTCGCACTGGAGTTGCTGACCATGGAAGTGCTCGCCATGCCGGCCGAGCATCATTCCTTGCTGTGCTTCGACTGCAACGATTACCGCGCCTTGCGAATCGAGGAGCTGCGGCTCAGCGCGCTGACCGCCGCCGAGAACGTCAAACGCACGCGCCGGCCGTTTCATTTCAATCCAATGAGCAGCCGCGAGCGGCGCATTATTCACCTGTGCCTGCGCAACGAGACCGACATTCGAAGCGAAAGCACCGGGACCGGCCCGTTCCGCCAGGTGGTGGTGCTGCCCGTCGGCATGCCGCTGCCTGAGCCGATCCGCCCGCCGCGCCCGAGTCCTCCAGGGCGGGAAGGCCGTGAGGGTCCACGAGGCAGACGGTCTGGTCCGCCGCGGCGAGGCGACCGGCGGCGGTAAGCAGTAGGCGATCCCGCTGCAGCTTCAAGACACCATCGTTGCCGTTTCTACTCCGCCCGGGCGTTCCGGCCTGGGCGTAGTGCGGCTCTCGGGCGCTTACGCCACGGCCATCGCCGGGCGCATTCTGCGGTTCTCAACCAGCCACCAGTGGGACCCGTGGAGCGCGTCGCTCGGCGAATTGGTGGACGAATCCGGCGCGGTAGTCGATCAGGCAGTCGTAACTTACTTCGCTGCGCCGCGCTCCTACACCGCCGAGGATCTGGTGGAGGTCTCCTGTCACGGCTCGCCGGTCGTATTGCGCTTTTGTGTCGAGCGCGCCTGTTGGGCTGGCGCACGGCTGGCCGAACCCGGCGAGTTCACTCTGCGCGCCTTCTTGAATGGAAGAATCGATCTGCCACAGGCTGAGGCGGTCCGGGACCTGATCGAAGCCACGACGCTGTATCAAGCGCGGATTGCGGCGCAACAGGTGGAAGGTTCGGTCTCCGGGCGGATCCGTCCCATCAAGGAGCAACTGCTGGAGTTGATCGCGCTGCTCGAAGCCGGAATCGACTTCGCCGAGGACGACATCAGCGTTGCGCCCTCCGAAGAGATCCTGCGGCGTCTGGACCCTATCGAGCAAGCCTTGACCGCCTTGGCCGCCAGCTTCGATTACGGCAAGCTGGTTCACTCCGGCATCTCGCTGGCCATTGTCGGACGGCCCAACGTCGGCAAGAGCAGCCTTTTCAACCGCTTGCTGGAGCAGGAACGCGCCATTGTCACCGACATTCCCGGCACCACGCGCGACCTGGTTTCGGAAACTGCGGCCATTCAGGGCATCCCTGTCCGATTTGTCGATACAGCCGGTATTCGGGCCGGCCAGGACTTGGTGGAAACGCTCGGCATCGAACGGAGTTATCAGGCGATGGCCGACGCCGCCGTCACTCTGGTCGTACTGGATCTTGCGCAGCCTGTCCAGGGGGACGACCTGGCCCTGATCGAGCGCGCACGGAGCCAGGGGCGTTACATACTGGTAGGAAATAAGTCCGACTTGCCGCGCGTCGCCGAGCCGCCCGAGGAGATCCTGGCCGTTTCCGCCGTCACCGGCGAAGGCCTGGAACAACTGCGGAGCCGCATCGCGCCTGCCGCCGCGCGGGAAAACGAGTCCGGCTTCATCACTAGCATCCGGCACGAGCAATTGTTGCGGGAAAGCCTGGAGGCGCTGCGGCAGGCGCGCCAAGCCACTGAGTTCGGCATTCCCCATGAAATGCTGCTGCTGGATCTATATGCCGCCCTGCGGCCCATCGATGCTATCACCGGCGCCACCACGGCCGACGACATCCTGAACCGGATCTTCTCTACTTTTTGCATTGGAAAATAGCCCTTCTGTGCCTTCAATCCGCAGCCGCCAACCGATTACAATTGGAGGAGACTTGGTTCGCCTGCTCGCACTCACCGTTCTGCTCTCCACAGCGCTGGCTCAGGCGCAGCCGCGTGGGCAATCGTCTCAAAACCAACTGGACGGCAGCCAGGCGTTGTTCACGGTGCTTGCCGCCATCAACGCCGCCGGCTACGACGCCGACGTGGACTCCACGGCCAACTCGCCCGTCCGCCGCCAGGTTCGCGATGCCCTCGCCCAGAAGCACCTGGAGTCCGTAGAAGCGCTCAAGAAGTTCTTCGCCAAGCACCGGAAGGACGACCCTGAAGCCGAACTCAGCCAATACATCTCCTTCGGGCTTTCGATTGACGGCCCGCCGGATTTCAAGTACTGGTGGACGCCTGAGGAACTCCCTCCTGACGTCCAAAAGCTCGACGGCCTCAATGAGCTAATCGCCCGGTTTTACCAGGAGGCTGGGATCCAAAGCCTTTGGAATCGGGCCCAGCCCGAATTCGACCGCACGATCGCCTCCTATCACAGCGGAGTCGCCCAGGCGTTGCTGGAAGCCAACGCTTACCTGCGCAATCCCACGAGCGGATTTCGCGGGCGCTATTTTCAGATCTACATCGACCTGCTGGGTGCGCCGAATGAAGTACAGACCCGCAGCTACAAAGACGAGTACTTCGTAGTGATCACGCCGTCGGCGGAGCCGCAGATCGACCAAATCCGCCATGCATATCTGCATTACCTCCTGGATCCGCTGTCGCTGCGTTATAACGAGCAGCTGGAGCGCATCAAAGCTTTGGCGGATTTCGCCCAGCCCGCGCCGGCTCTTCCCGATGCTTACAAGAACGATTTCCTGCTGCTCGCCACCGAGTGCGTGATCAAAGCCGTGGAGAGCAGGCTTGCTCCGCGCGCGAACCGGCAGGCGCTGGTGGACCAGGCGCTTCGCGAAGGCTATGTCCTGACGCCTGGTCTCGCGGATGGCCTGGTGGCATACGAGAAGCAGGAGCAATCGCTCAGAAACTACTTTCCCGACCTGCTCGGGCAGATCGACCTGGCGCGCGAAGACAAGCGCCTCGACAAAGTCACCTTCGTCCAGGAAGCGGCCGTGAAGAAAGCCCCGCACGCTGCCCCGCCCCCCGAACCCGTGCTCACCGGCGCTGCCCGGACTTTGGCCGAAGCCGAGGATCTGTACACCAAGCGCGATCTCGAAAACGCCCGCCAGCGCTATCTGAAAGTTCTGGAGGAGCCGGGTGGCAACAGCTTGCACGGCAAGGCATACTATGGATTAGCGCGGATTGCCGCCCTGCAGCGCGATCCCGGGCTTGCTGAAAAGCTGTTTCAAAAAACGGTGGAAATGGCTCCGGACGGAGAAACCACGTCCTGGGCTTATCTCTATCTGGGGAGGCTCGCGGACGCCGCTGGTGACCGCAGCCAGGCCGAGAAAAACTATCGCGCCGCGCTCGCCGTTGATGGAGCGCCCGCATCGGTAAAAGCCGCCGCCGAGAAGGGAATTGCCCAGCCATTCCAAAAGCGCTAGGCAGGAACCGCTCGTTCCGGCAATGATATAAAAGTGAGGACAGGAGTTTCCATGCTTACAGGATTCAGACAATTCGCAGCACTCTCCTTGGGTGCTCTGGCGCTCGCCTTTTCCTTATCGGCGCAGAAGGCGAAATCCCAAAAGGAGTTGCAGGCGATTGTGGCCGTGCAGAACGCCAAGACGCCGGACGAACGCATCCAGGCCATCGAGAGCGTGCTCGACAAGTACGCCGACACGGAGTTCAAGACTCTGCTGCTCCAGATGGCCATCCAAACAGAAGAGCAGAAGGGCGACTATGCCCAGACCGTGTTTTATGCCGAGCGCTTGCTCAAAGCCGATCCCAAGAATCCGTTTGCGCTGACAACTCTGGCGCTGGAGACTGCCAATCACACCCGCGAGTTTGACTTAGACAAGGACGAGAAGCTGGGCAAGGTCGAAAAGTGGGCCAACGAAGCCATCGAGGATTCCAAGACCATGCCGAAAGCCCGCGCTGACTGGACGGATGAGCAGTTGGAAGCTGCACGGAAAGACTTTCAAGCCCAGGGCTACGAAGCTCTGGGGATGGCGGACCAGGTGCGCAAGAGCTACGACAACGCAGTTAATAACTACAAGAAAGCGCTAACGACCGGCGCTACGCCCCAGCCCGCGATCCTCGTCCGCCTGGCGCAGGTTTATGCGATCCAAGGCAAACCCGACGACGCCATTTTCACGCTCGATAAGGCGATCAACAGTCCGGATTCGCCGGATCAGGTCAAGACCGTCGCGCAGAGGTTAAAGGACGACATCCAAAAGCGGAAGGGCGCTGCTACCGCCAAGCCGGCTGCTCCCGCCGCTGCCCCTGCTACGCCAACCAGCCAGAACAAGTAGTCCTAGAGGATTCAGGCGCTGACGTTGGAAGCTCTGGAGACTGTGCTCGGTTACCGCTTTCGGGACCGGGAACTGTTGTCGCGCGCACTCACCCACAAATCCAGCGCTCATGAGCGGAACTCGCATCCCCCTACCGGCGACAATGAGCAGCTCGAGTTCCTGGGAGATGCGATCCTGGGGTTCATCGTCAGCGATGACCTGCTGGCTCGCCATCCCGGGCATCCCGAGGGACGTTTGTCGAAGCTGAAGGCGCACCTGGTGAGCGCGTCGCACCTCCACCAGACGGCGTTGCGGCTGGGCTTGGGCGAATTTCTGCGATTGGGCCGTGGCGAAGAACTGAGCGGCGGCCGTGAGAAGAAAGCGCTGCTGGCGGATGCCCTGGAAGCGTTGATCGCGGCGCTGTATTTGGATGGCGGCATGGAAGCGGCCCGCCATTTCGTCGTCGAGCGCGTGATCGGAGAGACTCCGGCCGCCGAGATCGGCGAAGCGGTCATCGACTATAAGAGCGCGCTACAGGAGACCGCGCAAGCGCTGAAACTTCCCCAGCCGCGCTATTCGATCGTTGAAGAGCGCGGTCCCGAGCACGCCAAGACGTTCGTCGTGGAAGTGAAAGTGGGACCGGACTGTACGGGCCGCGCCGAAGGTCTGTCCAAGAAGAGCGCAGGGCAGAAGGCGGCGCAATTGGTTCTTCGGCGGCTATCGGAGCTCGACTAAGGGCTTAGTGTTTTGCTGTTTTACCGGCGTCCTTCTTGGGCTCGACGGGTGGCGGCGCCGGCCGCTCCGGCTCGCCCTTGAGTCCGGTTTCATTTAACAGGACGATGTCCACGCGCCGGTTCCTCTGACGCCCCTCCGCACTGTCATTGCTATCCACAGGGGCGGTATCTGCGTAGCCGGCGATGGAGAGCCGGTCGCGCGGCACGCCGAATTGGATCAGTAATTGCACCAAAGCAATGCTGCGGGCGGCAGAAAGCTCCCAGTTGCTCCGAAACCGCGAATTGTGAATCGGAATTGCGTCGGTGTGGCCTTCGGCGCGGGCCGGATTGGGAATCTGCCTCATCGCGTTGGCGATTTTCTGGATGCTCGGATAGAAATCCCGTGCGATCTCATCTTCGCCCGAAGGAAACAGCGCGGCCTGCGCAAAGCTGATGGTCAGCCCGCGCGGGCCCATGTGAATATTCAGCTTTCCTTCTTTGATCTCTTGAGAAAGCTCCTTAGTGAGAATCTCGAGCGAAGGCAGCAGTTCCACGACCTTGCCCTGTGGCTTCTCTTCCACCTTAACGACCTTCTTAGCGCCACCCGGGCCATTGCGCTGCGCGTTGCCCTGACCCTTCATGTCGACCGTACCGCCCAGAATGAGCTGCGCCATCGCTTTGATGGATTCACCTTCAAGGGCCTTCTTCACGGAATCAGAGACTGCCTGAGCCTTGGACTTGTCGGTTTGGGAAGTGGCGAACATGACCACGAAGAACGCGAACAGAAGCGTGATGAAGTCCGCGTAGGACACCAGCCATCGCTCGTGGTTTTCATGTTCCTCGTGCTTCTTGCGTGCCATGTTGTTCCAGTCAGCCTTTCGCCGGGGCCGGCTGCTGCGCGGCGGCGGGAGCTTTCTCTGGTTTGGCGGCGGCCTTGCTCTTGGCCTTGTCCGCGCTCTTTTGTTCGCGCTGGTAGGCCTCCAGCTTGCTGCGAATCAGCTTCGGGTTTAACCCCTCGACAATCGCCACCACGCCTTCCAGTTTCAGCTCCTTCAGTTCGGAATCGCTGGCAATGCGGGCTTTGATTTTGGTGGATGCCGGCAACAGGAGGATATTCGCGAGCCCGACGCCGTATACGGTGGCGACGAAGGCCACCGCGATTCCGTGTCCTACCTCCTCGATATTGGCCAAGTTCTTCATCACCTGGATGAGCCCCATTACAGCGCCGATAATGCCAATGGTCGGCGAGTAGCCGCCGGCACTCTCAAACACCTTGGCCTCGGCTATGGCCCGGCTCTCCGCCATGTCGATTTCCAACTGCATCATGTTGCGAATCTCCTGCAGGTCCGTGCCGTCAACGGCCAGCGTCAGCGCCTTGCGCAGGAACGGATCCTGAACCTCCAGGGCTTCATTCTCGAGTGAGACGAGGCCATTTTTGCGGGCCTTGGTGGCATAGCCGATCAGCTCCTCGATGGCCGCGTCCGGAGCCTGCGTCTTATCCAGGACCACATGCACCAGCCGTAGCAAAGCGCCCTTCAGCACCACCAAAGGAGTGCTCACCATCACCGCGCCAAAGGTGCCGCCCAGGACAATGAACGCAGCCGTGATCTGCGAGATGTCCTTGATCTTGCCGCCTTCCATGAGAAGGCCGCCGACAATGCCACCGAATGCCAACAGGATTCCGCCCAAGGTGGCAAAATCCGGACGCGAGCCGGCCTTCTTGGCCTTCTCCGGTGATTTGCCCTTTCCGGGCGGGGTCTTGGCTGGTGGTGCCCCTGGTTTGGGTTGATCCGCCATATCGATCTGGTGCTACTGGTCTGCCATCCTCCCTTCGTCTTCACACGGAGCCCTGGCGTCCGGACGATTTGCGATCAATCGGCGGAACTCGATCACCTTCTGTATCACCTCATCGGCCGACTCCATGACCATGAACTTCTGGCCCGTAGTCATCGCGATCACGGTATCCGGAGTGATTTCCACGTGCTCAATCAGGTCCGCATTGAGAACCAACGGAACGTGATTGATGCGCGTGAGCCGGATCATGGGGCACTCCCCTGTTTGGCTCATCGGCTTGAAGCGCAGCGATTTTAGCGGGGGATCACACTACGTGCTAGCGCAGAATCTGCAGGATTTCGGTGAGTTCTTTGCGGATCTCTTCCAGGACAGGGGCCGGGTTGCCGAACAAGTCGGCCTGCTTGCGGCCAACCTTGGCGGTTACGCCAGACGGTTTGGAGGGCGCTTCGCGGCTGCGCGAGTCCAGAAACTTCCGCGCGCCTTCAATGGTGTAGCGTTTCTCGTAGAGCAGGCGCTTGATCTCCAGCACCAGTTCCACGTCTTTGCGCCGGTAGAGGCGATGTCCTTTGCCCGATTTTTTCGGACCGAGCGCGGAGAACTCCGTTTCCCAGAACCGCAGCACATAAGGCTTAATCCCCGCCAAGCGGCTCACTTCGCCAATCCGAAAATAGAGCTTGTCCGGGATCTCGGGCCGAAGATCCCCGACTACGGGCTCCAACATACCACGCTATTCTAGCAAACCACCTCCAGCGAGGATTGCACATTGAGCAATGCCTTACGCTTTCTTACACTGGAATCTACGAAACCACGCTCCCCGAGCAGTCCCCATACAGACCAGCCGGCAAGCAACGTCCTGGCCGGCGTTCATCCGGTCCGCGAAGCCCTGCGCGCCGGCCGGACCCTGGATCGCGTTCTGATTGCCCGTGGCGCCGGCGGCGCACGGCTCCAGGAGATTATCGATCTGGCGCGCGAGCGGTCCGTGCCGGTTCGCTTCGAGCCGCGCGATGCACTGGACCGGGCCGCTCGCGGCGCAGCGCACCAAGGCGTAGTCGCTTTTGGCGCCGCTCATCGCTATACCGAACTCTCCCGGGTACTAGACACCGCGGAACTGCTCATCCTGCTGGACGGCGTGGAAGATCCCCACAATCTGGGCGCAATCGTGCGCACGGCCCACGCCGCGGGCGCCTCTGCCGTTTTGATCCCCGAGCGGCGCGCGGCCGGATTGAACGAGACCGTCGCCAAGGCGGCGGCCGGCGCGCTCGAACATCTTCCCGTGGTGCGCATTGGCAACGTCAACCAAGCACTCGAAGAGCTGAAAACCCGCGGGTTCTGGATCTATGGCCTGGATGAACGCGCCAGCCAGCTTCACACCGAAATCGATTATGCGCGGCCGACAGTTTTCGTACTGGGCGGCGAGGGACACGGCCTGCACGAAATGGTCAAGAAACATTGCGACCTGCTGGTCCGCATTCCGATGGCAGGGGCCATTGCTTCGCTGAACGTGTCGGTGGCAGCCGGGATCGTGTTGTTCGAATGGCGGCGGAGGAATCCCGGACAGTAGTTCCAGCTTTCCAGAACGCCTTTTCAGTGAAGACATTACCCTTTTTCACACACATCCCGGAACCCGGGCTATACTGGGGATAGGCGGTCCTTAGCTATACCCTATGACCAGGCGCATCAAGTTTTTCGTTGCCTCCACTTCTACTTGTCTCGTTTTCGCGCTTCTCTTCGGAGCCATGCGCGGCAAGAGCGCATCCCCGGAAGACACTTACCGGCATTTGGCCGTGTATACCGAAGTCCTTTCGCGTATCAAAAGCGATTACGTGGAAGAACCGGACATGAAGAGTGTCACACTGGGCGCGCTCAACGGTCTACTTGAGTCGATCGATCCGTATGCCAGCTACTTGAATGCCGACCAATACAAGCAGTGGCAGAAGAGCAAAGATCAGCACAAAGCGGACGTGGGCCTGGTGCTGTCGAAGAAGTTCGGTTACGTAGGTATCGTGGATGCGATTCCGGGCTCGCCCGCCGCCAAGGCTGGACTCACGACCACGGATGTGCTGGAGACGATTAACGGTGTCGCGACGCGCGACATGCCGCTGGCTTTTGCCGAGCTGCTGCTCGAAGGCGATCCAGGGTCGACCGTCGAACTAGGCGTGTTGCGATTCCGGAAACCCGAGCCACAGAAGCTTACGCTCACCCGCGCCTTGATCGCTTACCCGGTGGTGACCTCGAAGATGCTGCCCGACAATGTCGGCCTTGTGCAGGCCGCCAGCCTGGAAGGCGATCGAGTGAAAGAGATCGCGGCCAAGGTCGAAGATCTGCAAAAGCAAGGCGCCAAACAATTGGTCCTGGACCTGCGCCACTGCGCTACGGGCGATCCCGGCCAGGGTGAGCAACTGGCCAATCTGTTTCTCGATAAAGGGCTGATCACGTACACGGAAGGCCAGAAGGTAGAGCGCCATGACGTCACCGCTGTGGCATCGGCCGATATCAGTCATTTGCCGCTGGCCGTGATCGTCAACCGGGGCACGGCGGACGGAGCGGAGGTGGCCGCAGCGGCCTTGATGGATGACAAACGCGCCGAGGTGGTTGGCGAGCGCACATACGGCGATGCATCCATCCGCAAGCCCATCACGATGGACGATGGTTCGGCCGTCATTTTGTCGGTGGCGAAATACTATTCGCCCAGCGGCAAGGCGATTCAGGATACCGGCGTCACGCCTTCGGTGCCCGTCCAGGAGCCCGAGGCGGTGGTGGTGGATGATGATGGCAATCCGCAGACGGTGGAACCGCAGTCGCAGCCGCAAGGTCAGGATCTGCTTCTGCAGAAGGCCGTCGACGTAGTCACGAAAGGGAAGGACGCAGCCACTGCCACCAGTGATCAAGCAGCCAAACCGGCGGACTCCAATCAGGCGGTCCCGCTGACACCGCTGAATATTCCGCATCCGAATCAACAACCGCACTAGATGCCGCTCTACGAGTACAAATGCGACGGCTGCGGCGAAGTTTTTGAGGTGATGCAGAAGTTTTCCGATAACGAGCTCACCATCCACGAAAAGTGCGGCGGGCCCGTGCATCGGCTGCTCTCGGCGCCGGCGTTCCAGTTCAAAGGATCGGGCTGGTACGCAACCGATTACGCCAAGAGCGGAGGCAGTTCGCACAAAAGCGAATCGGCTTCCAAATCCGAGAGCAAGCCGGCAGAAACCAAAACGGCCGAGTCAAAACCCGCCGCCAGCAGCGACAAACCCAAGTCTGACTAATGTCAGCGTCGGTGCACGGGGTCGATCCAGGGCGTGCTGGACGGCGGCTCCGGGCTGGGAATATCCAGATTGACCACAATCGGATCCTGACCGCTGCGCACCACCACCGCTTCCACGGGATCGTTGGGATCGGCGTTGATCTCCTGGTGCGGTACGTACGGCGGTACATAGACAAAGTCGCCCGGGCCGGCTTCGGCGACGAATTCCAGATGGTCGCCCCAACGCAATCGCGCCCGGCCTTTCACGATGAACAGCACGGTTTCCAAATCACCGTGATGATGCACGCCGGTCTTGGCGTCCGGATGGATCACGACGGTTCCGGCCCAGAGCTTGCTCGCCCCGGTGCGCGCGTGCGTGATGGCTGCGGCGCGTGTCATGCCGCTGGTTTGCGGCGTGTTGGGGTCTAATTCATTGGCGTGCACGATGCGCACGCCGTGCTGCTTCCAGTCAGGGTTGGGTTGGGCGCTCATGAGTTCAAGAAACCGGGACCGGCGCGGACCTTCGCGCAGTCAGCAGTTCGGCAATAGCGCGGCAATCGCCGGCCAGTTCGCGGAATTGATCGGGGAACAAGGATTGATAGCCGTCGGATAGCGCGCGGTCCGGGTTGGGATGCACTTCCACAATGAGTCCGGACGCGCCTGCAGCGATCGCCGCGAGCGCCATCGGATGGACCTTATCGCGCTTGCCGGTGCCGTGGCTTGGATCGACGATGATCGGCAGGTGGCTCAGGCTCTGCACCGCGGGCACGACGCTTAGGTCCAGCGTGTTGCGGGTGTGATCCGTAAAAGTACGCACGCCGCGCTCGCACAGAATCACCTGGTAGTTGCCTTCCGACAGAATGTACTCGGCGGCCATCAGAAATTCTTCGAGCGTCGAGGACATGCCGCGCTTCAGCAGGATCGGCTTGCGCGCCCGGCCCGCCCGGCGCAGCAGCGAGAAATTTTGCATGTTGCGCGCGCCGATCTGGACGCAGTCGGCGTAGTGCTCCACCAGGTCGAACGTCTCCACGTCGATGGCTTCGGTCACGATGCCCAGGCCGGTTTCGCTGCGCGCGTCCGCCAGATAGCGCAATCCCTCCTCGCCCAGACCTTGAAAAGCGTATGGAGACGTTCGCGGCTTATATGCACCGCCCCGCAGCAGTTGCGCTCCGGCGGCCTTCACGGCGCGGGCGGATTCCAGAATCTGCTCACGGCTTTCCACCGAACAGGGCCCGGCGCATAGTGCCAGCTCCGCACCGCCTACCAGCACGCCGGCAACGTTAACGACGGTGTTGTCAGGCTTTACTTCCCGGCTGACCAGCTTATAAGGCTTGGAAACCGGGATCGCCTCGGCCACGCCTGCCAGGCTCTCGAATTCCTCCGGCGGCACAGGCCCATGGTTGCCGGTAATGCCAATGGCCGTTCGCTCGGCGCCAGGCATGACGTGGGCCCGAAATCCGAGACTTTGGATTTTGTCGCAGACCAGAGCGATGTCTTCCGCGGTGGCCTGCGCGCGCATGACGACGAGCACGCGAAGTCTTCCTCTCAAGCAAGTGTAACGCGTTGCCGGCCGCAGCACCGCGTTAGAATTGAGGATCTCGTGAAGACAAGCCTGGAACGCTACTTCCAATTCCGCGAATTGGGAACAAACTGGCGCACCGAAATTCTGGCCGGATGCACGACCTTCATCACCATGGCGTACATCATCTTCGTGAATCCGTCCATCCTGCACGAGACTGGAATGCCGCTGGCGGCGGTAGTGGCCGCGACGTGCTTATGCGCGGCTCTGGGCAGCATTTTGATGGGCGTCTTCGCGAGGTATCCGCTCGCGCTTGCGCCGGGCATGGGACTCAATGCGTACTTCACCTACACTGTCGTGAAAGGAATGGGCGTGCCATGGCAGACGGCACTGGGCGCTGTGTTCCTGTCGGGAGTCGCATTTCTGATTTTGACCGCCGCGGGGGTGCGCCAGATGATCGTGTCGGCGATTCCGTTCGAGCTGTATGCGGCGGTGGCGGTCGGCATCGGCTTGTTCATCGCGCTCATCGGACTGCGTAACGCCGGGATCATCGTCGCGAGCCCGTCGACGCTGGTCACCATGGGTAATCTGCGAAGCCCGAACACGCTGCTTGCGATCACCGGGCTGCTGCTCATGGCGGCTCTCATGGCGCGGGGGGTCCGCGGCGCGATTTTGTTGGGAATTCTGGCGACTACGGCGATCGGAGCGGTATTCGGCCTGGTGGAATGGCATCCGCAAACCTATTCGTTCCAGGACATCGCGGCGACGGCTTTGCATCTGAATATCCGCGGCGCATTGCATTACGGACTGGTTGAAATCGCCTTCGTTTTTCTGTTTGTCGATCTTTTCGACAACGTGGGCACGCTGGTGGCGGTGGGCAAACAAGCACAGCTGTTCGATGAAATGCAGCAGATCCCGCGGATCAACCGCATCCTTTATTCAGATGCCGTGGCGACGATCGCCGGATCGCTGGCCGGCACCTCCACGGTGACCAGCTACATCGAGAGCGCGGCAGGTGTCGTAGCGGGCGGGCGCTCGGGCGTCACGGCTATCTGCACGGGCATTTTGTTTCTGATTTCCATGTTCGTCGCGCCGGTGGTGGGAGCGATCCCCAACGCGGCCACCGCGCCCGCGTTGATTATCGTCGGCTCACTGATGATCGCGCACGCGGCCGAGATTCCGTGGTCGAACCTCGTACTTTCGATTCCCGCATTCCTGATCATCATCGCCATCCCGCTCACGTTCAGTATCGCCAATGGCTTGGCGTTTGGATTCACAGCCTACACGGTGCTGAAGATTGCGCGCGGCGAGTATCGCAGCGTTAGCTGGCTGGTCTACGCGCTGACGATTCTGTTTATCGCGCGGTTCGCTTATCTGGGTTCGAGCTAGAACGTGAAACGCATTTGCAGTTCCAGCCGCCGGTTGTCGGAATTTTCAGAGAAGCCTTCACCGTTCAGGTTGCCGGCCGTCTGATTCGCCTGGCCGAAAAGAGGTGACGTAATGTCGCCGATGATGGGCCCGGGGTTGGTGTGATTCAAAACGTTGCGCGCCGCTAAGGAAATAGAAACGTTATAGCGGTGGCTCGTGCTGGGCGCGGCAATGATGGAACCCAGGCCACGGCCGCTCGCCAGGTTCGGATTCGAGGCGCCCCCACTGGGAAGCTGGCCGCCATTGGATCGTTTGGCAGACGCGCCACGCTCGCCGCCGAATCCGAAGGTCTTCGACAGCCGCAGATTCACTGCGATCAATCCCGGGCCGCGGCCGTAATTGCGCGGCACCAAGCGTTCATCTGGCGTGGGATTCGGATCGAGCAGACCGTACGAGGTCTGAATCAGGCCGGGCCTGCTTGGATCATTCGCGAAGCCCGGCCGGCCATTAAACAGCGTCGTGCCGTATAGATCGCTTCCAGCGGTAATATCGAACGGCGAGCCGGACTGTATCGTCACGAAAGGGCTCAAACGGATGTTCCATCGCGTGTTGATGGACCCGCCGATGGTGGCGCGGTGGCGGACATCCGTGGAGGCCGGGCCGTATTCGCCGGCGAAGTTATATGGGTTGGCTGGGAATGTATTGAGACCGTCCGTATTGCTCGTGGCGTGATTGAACACGTAGAAGCCGAAGAGCGAGAACGCCTCGTTCACTCTGGAATTCACATTCACGATTAGCTGGTTCTGGTTATACAGGCCCGATGATTCCATCAGAAACGCCGGATTGGGCTCGCCGAGGGGAAATACGCCGCTGCCCTGCACGCCGCGAATGTAGGTTCCCGGCAGTGGCGCGTTGATATCGCCGGAACGCAGCATGTGAAGGCCGTGCGAATTGCTGTACGTGACGGCCAGAGTGGTGTTGGCGGGCAACTGGCGCTCAACAGTCGCAGAAGATTGCAGAATATACGGCGCACCCAGGGTCCCGCTCAGCCCTTGTAGCACTTGCGGTGAAGCTTGGAAATCCGTCAGCGGAGGAATTGCGGGGAAGAAATCGGGATTGGTCACCACGTATTGTTGTTGCAAGACCCCGTTGTAGCGCCGCGCGATGAGGACGTCGGCCAGCGGGAAGCGGTCATAGAAGGTCCCAAATCCGGCTCGGAACACGGTCTTGGGGCTCGAGTTTTTGCTGCTAGCGGCGGGCGCCCAGGCAATGGCGAGGCGCGGCGCGAAATCGCTCCAATCGTGAATATTGGTCTGCGACTCCCAGCGCAGTCCGGCGCTCAAAGTGAGGTTGGGCCGGATGCGCCAGTCGTCTCCAATGTAGGCTCCCAAATCTTCCTGGTGAACTGCCAGCGCTTGAGCCCCGGCGCCAATACTGAACTGCGCGGCCCCGCCGCCCGCCGCGCGAATCTGCGCGGGTGTGTACCCGGCCTGCTGCAGCGCGAGCGTCTGCTGATACGTCTGGATGGAGTTAAATATGAACGTCCCGTTGAAGTTGTTTGGAAAAACGTTGTCTTCCATGTAGCCGCGCAGGCGCACGCCCCACTTCCAGAGGTGCGCACCGTGCGTCCAGGCAGTGTAGTTCTGCAATTCGAAGGTATTTTGCGTGTCGAAGGATTGACCCACTTGTGAACCTCCGTCGTTGAACGCACCCATCGCCTGAACTTCCGGCGCCGAACTCATGGCGTTGCGGTGTAGCGCGCTGCGGAAATATTGAAAGCGCGTGTCATTCACCGCACTGCCCAGCACCGCGGTTTCGGTCACCTGGACGGTCTGGTTGAGATAGCCGAAATCGTAGCCGCGCGATGCCAGATCAAACCCGCCGATGCCGGCACCGTTGATGTCGGAGTCCGTAATCGAATAGCGAAGAATGAGCGTGTTGTTATCGTTCAACCGGTAGTCCACGCGCGGACTGCCGCGGAGGAACCGCTGGGGGACGGTATAGGAGCTGAAGTAGGGCTGAATGGCGAGGGTCCGAGGATCGAGGGCGAGTGCGTTGATGATGGCGCCGTTGTCCACCGTGTTGCGCTGGCCGTCAAAGGTGAATGAAGCGCGCTGGTTGATGGGACCCGCCACGTTGCCCTCCAGCTCGTTCAGCAGCAGTTTCGCCTTCTCGGCGGAATAGGGATTGCGGGAGTTCCAGGCATCGGTGGCGACGTTGTAATCCAGCGTGCCGCGGTAGCGATCGGCACCGGGCTTGGTGAAGACTTCAATGCGGCCGAGACCCAGCGTGTCGTACTCAGGCGAGAACGGATTCTGATTGATCCGGACTTCGCGGATGGAGTCCTTCGCCGGCAACTCGCCGCCGCTGAATCCATCGACGAAAACCGCGCCGCCATTCGGCCCTGCGGACGGGCCCGCCAAAGCCTGCAGGTCGGAAGCCAGGTCGTCGGGATCATCGGAGAGCGCCTGCAAGTCGGTTCCGCGGAGCACCAGTGCGCCCGCGTTGCTGGACGGATCGGTGCTGACGGCCGGTCCCGCGGTCTCCTGAATGGTGACTTTCTGAGTAGTAGAGACAACGTTGACGATGAGGTTTAGTGTCTGAATTCCCGGCTGCAGCGTGATGTCTGACAGGCGCGGCATGGCGAGCTGCGGGGCCGATGCGTTTACTCGATAGTCTCCGGGAGCGATTCCCGTGAACAAATACGAGCCTTGGTTGCCGGACGTGGTGGACTGAATGCGGCTGTCCGGACCCGTGAGCGTGACGGTAGCGCCGGGCACGACGGCACCAGTCTCATCGGTCACCTGGCCGCGCAGCGATGCAGTTTGAGCGCGAGCAGCCATGGCAAGCGCTGCAAACAAACACAGCTTCCGTAAGATGCGCATCGGCTCAAGAAAGGGCGTATGCTTACGATAATCTAGCGATGCTGAAGATTCCGTGAAAGTAAGTCCATGAAACTCTTGGCAGGGATCGTACTGATGGCCACCATCGCCAACGCGCAGCCGCCGTCTGACGGAGACATTCGCAAGATTCTGGTACAACGCATCGATGAGGCGCGGCAGAGCGTCGGCATCGTAGCGGGCATCATCGACCCTGCCGGAAAGCGGATCATCGCCTATGGCGCGCTGGATCAAGGCGACCAGCGCACGCTCAATGGTGATACGGTCTTCGAGATCGGCTCGGTGACGAAGGTGTTCACTTCTCTACTGCTGGCCGACATGGCCGAGCGTGGTGAGGTCGCGCTGACCGATCCAGTAGCCAAGTATCTCCCGGCATCGGTGAAAATGCCGGAGCGGAGCGGCCGCTCTATTGAGCTCCAGGACCTGGCCACTCACACGTCCGGCTTGCCGCGGCTTCCGACGAACATGGCTCCTGAGGATCCGACTAATCCCTACGCGGACTACACGGTCGAGCAGCTTTACCAGTTTCTGTCGAGTTACAAGCTGACGCGTGACATCGGTGCGCAATATGAATACTCAAACCTGGGCGGCGGACTGTTGGGGCACGTGCTGGCGCGGCGTGCGGGCATGGACTACGAGGCGCTGGTGCATGCGCGCATTACCGCGCCGCTGCAAATGAGCAGCACGGCCATCGCTCTGACGCCGGAGTTGAAGGCGCGGCTGGCAGTAGGGCATGACCCCGCGCTCCATCGCGCCGCAAATTGGGATCTTCCCACGCTGGCAGGCGCCGGTGCACTGCGGTCGACCGCCAACGATATGCTCACGTTCCTTTCGGCGAACCTGGGCTATACCAAGACGCCACTCGCGCCGGCGATGGCAGCCATGCTGACGGTGCGGAGGCCGACGGGCGTGCCGAATCTGGAGGTCGCGCTCGGCTGGCATATCGACACGCGGTTTGGCAGTGACATTGTCTGGCACAACGGGGGCACGGGCGGCTACCGGTCCTTCATCGGGTACAATCCCAAGACGCGCGTCGGCGTAGTCGTCCTATCCAACACTTCGACTCCCGCGGGCGTGGACGATATTGGGCTTCACCTTCTGGATGCGCGCTATAAGCTGATCGAGTCGCGCGAGCATATGGAGATTACGCTCGATCCGAAGCTGTTCGACAATCTCGTGGGGCGCTATCAGCTTGCACCGAACTTCCTACTGGACGTCTCACGCGACGGCGATCATTTGTTCGCGCAGGCCACCGGTCAAGGGAAGGCCGAAATTTTTCCGGAGGCGGCTCACGAATTCTTCTATAAGATCGTCGACGCTCAAATCAGCTTTCAGACCGACAACCAGGGCCGGGCCACGAGCCTGGTATTGCACCAGAACGGCCGCGATCTGCCCGCGCCGCGAATCGGGGACGCTCCTGCGCCGAAGCAGCACAAGGAAGTTGCCGTGGATCCGAAGCTGTTCGCCGGATACGTGGGACGCTATCAGCTAGCGCCGAACTTTGTTATCGAAATCACCGAAGACGCCGGCCATCTTTTCGCGCAGGCCACAGGCCAGCAAAAACTAGAGCTGTTCGCCGAAGGAGAGAAGGACTTCTTTCTGAAAGCAGTGGACGCTCAAGTCACGTTCGAGACGGCCGCACAAGGCAAAGCCACTGGCCTGATCCTGCACCAGAACGGACGCGACGTACCGGCGAAGCGACTCGAATAGGTTCAATCCTGCACGGTATAAATGCGCATCTCGGCCGGCTCGTTACCGCGGGCCGGAACAGCTAGAAAGAAACGGTCGAAGCCTTTGCTCTGCTTGCCAAAATATCCCGCAGTGCCAGCGCCGATGGCCGTCGGAACTTTGGCAAGCAGCCGGTAATGAGCGGGATCGCTCATTTGGAAGACGTAGATAAAGCCCTCGGCGCCGGGCATGTAGATCCGCTTGCGGGCGGCGTCGTAATAGAGATCGTCGCTCGCTTGCACGCTCGGAAGCGCGGCCAGCATGTGGCCTGAGGCCGTGTCGAAGACCGCAAGGCGCGCGGGCTCGTGCGTTCCGACGAACAGGCGATGGTCGCTTTCATCGAGCGCCATCGGGAAGTTGCCGGCAACGCCGCTCAATGGCCAGTGCGAGATGGCTTTGGTGCTGCGATCGATGACCACGATCTGTTTCAAATCCGGCACGTTCACATAAATGTGCGGACCGGATTTCTCTAACTGGAACGACTCGGGCTCGCCGCCGATTTTGTATTCCTCGCCGGTGCGCTGATTCGTCACCGCGTCGATCGCGGCAATTGCGCCGGTCTTCTCGTCCTCGCCACACCCGACGTAGACGCGCTGGGTGGCCGAGTCATAGCGCAAGTTGTCAGCGCCGCCCGGGAAGTCGACCGTGGTAATCAGCGAATAAGAAGCGGCGTCGTATACGTACACCTTCTCCGTCGAACCGCTAGCGACGAACAGTTTGTTGGTTTCGGGCGAAAACGCGATACCCTGCGGATCGGGCACGCCGGTGATGGTGTGATCCAGCGTGCGCGCGCCGACATTGATCACCAAGACCGCGTTGCTTCCGAGCGCGGAAACGAACACGCGGCCGCGGCCGTAAGCGAAATGATCGAAGCGGCCTCGAACGCCCTCCAGGGGGATCGCATCGGTCAAAACCAGAGGGCTGTCCGGCTCCGGTTGCAAAGCTGTGCCGGCGTTGCAAGCGGTCAAGCCGCTGAGTCCTGCAAATAAGGCAGCGCCGCACAAGTAAACTCGAAAATGCAGACGATAGCATTTCATTTGTTCGCGAAGGAATATACCAGAATCGAACGTCCGGTGAATGACTCATTCAGGCTATTTGCATGCACAACGTTTCACCCAATTTTCAGATTGCGAGAATAGCATCTCCATAACTTCCCGTGGGACGGGAACTGATAGATCACTGCTTCTTCCGGCTTTTGCGCCGAGGGTTTTCAGCGGCGCTTGTACGGTAGTTTTGCCAACAAGCACAAGAGAGGATTGTATGTATTGCTCGGCATCGAGTTCCAGGACCTCGAACTCTGTCACCGTGAGGACGGCCAAGCATCTGGTGATGGTCAGTTTTGGGGTGATGTTGTTTTGTGTGGCCGCGTTCGCACAATTGAACCTGGGCCATATCTACGGAGTTGTGACTGATCCCAGCGGAGCCGTCGTCCCAGGGGCGATGGTAACTGTTACCGACGTTGCGCGCGGCGTCTCCCGAACTCTAACCACCGATACTGCCGGGCAATATTCAGCCCCCAGCCTGACTCCCGGCGCTTATGCCGTCAAAGTGGAGGCCACGGGGTTTAACGTTGTCCAACGCGAGGGCGTCACCGTCGGCGTCGGCCAGGAGGTGCGGATCGACCTGGCATTGCAGACCGGCACGCAGACGCAGGAAGTTGTGGTGACTGGCGCGCCGCCCATCGTCAACACCACCAGCTCCATGATCTCGACGACGATCGAGCCCAAGATCCTGAACGATTTGCCGCTAAATGGACGCCTGTACACCAAACTGCTGGACTACACGCCCGGCGTGGCGGGGCGGCCAGGCGGCAATACGCCGACCTACTCCAGCAACGGCGCCGGCACCATGACGAACATGTGGATGCTGGACGGCGTCGATGACGTCAATGAGTTCGCTATGTCGGGTCCACTGTTCGGCGCCACCACGAGCGCGGACGAACTGACCATACTGCCCCTGGACTCCATCCAGGAAGTGAACGTCAGCGCCAATCCGAGGGCGGACTTCGGCTGGACCCAGGGCGCAGTGGTCAACGTCGGGCTCAAGTCGGGCACCAATGCGCTGCATGGTTCGGCCTACGCATACGGCCGCTACACAGGCTGGGACGCCAAGAGCCCCTACATCGGACCTGATCTGCCGAAGGCTGACGACGAATTCCGGCAAGTAGGAGCGTCCATTGGTGGACGAATCATCAAGGACAAGTTGTTTTATTTTGGCAATTACGAGGGCTTTCGGTACACGGTTGGCGCGCCTGGGATCTTCACTGCCCCGAGTTCACTCAGTCTGGGCGGCGATCCCTCGAACAGCTTTCCGGACGCCATCGCGGACATGAAAGCCAACGGTGTGCAACCCAACCAACTCAGCTTGAACCTGGCCGGCTGCACAGCCGATGGCAAATGCGATCCCAAGAAGGGCATTTTCACCAATGGCCGGCCGACTCCGGTCATTTCCTCGGCCTTGGATAACATCGGGCATTCCGACAACGAAGTGACCAAACTGGATTACCACCTGAATGACAAGAACAACATCAATGGCGAATATCTGTTTGGCAACGCCTCGGACCAGACTGCTGGCGTTGGACTGCAGCCGTATTGGGCGAACATTGACCACAACCGCGTGCAAATCGTAAGGGCCGTATGGGTCTACGTTCCGAACTCGACCTGGGTGAATGAAGCCCGGTTCGGTTACGACCGCTACAACCTGCAAGATTATAACGGCGAGTGCACGCAGAACCTTGGCCAGCCCGACTACTATAAGCAGTTCGGCTTCGTGTCTGGCATCAACGCGCCTTCACCCATCTGCGGATTTCCGATCATCCAGATTGGTGGCTTTGCAACCACGGGCGCCGGCCAATTTATTCAGGACCAGATCGTCTTCCAGAACACTTGGCATTACGTCGACAGCGTCTCCTATACGCGCGGCAGCCACATCATGAAGTTCGGCGGCGAGTTTCACCACACGTTGTACCGGGGATACGGGGCGCCGAACTACGTGGACGGCCAAGTTGTGTTCAACGGCGGGATGACTCCGAACTTCCCAGGCGCCACGGCGCTGGAAGACTTTCTGTCAGGATCCCCAAGCGGCGGCCAGTTTCTCTTAAATCCGCCGCTGACCACGACCGGTTTCAACCGCTACGCCGGCTTCTTCCAGGACGACTGGCGGATCTCCCGCAGGCTGACGCTCAACCTCGGTCTGCGCTACGAATACGAGCCGCCGCAGGTGGATTCCCATAACGCTTGGGGCAATTTCGACCCACACTCGCCCTCCGGACTGGTGCAGCAGACCAACGGCAACGCGCTGTACAGCACCGATCACCGCGACTTTGCTCCGCGTGTCGGTTTCGCCTGGGACGTCACTGGCAAAGGCACTACTGTAGTCCGGGCCGGTACCAGCATCGGCTTTGACACGGTCCCCATGGATGCGCTCGTCACGTTCCAAGGCGCCAGCTTGCCATCCATTCCAACCGGATTCACGCTTTACAATGCGGACGGAAGCGTCCGGCCGAACCCCGGGAATATTCAGTCTGGTGTGCCGCAACTCGGACCCGGTCAGCTGAACTGGGTCTACAACGCTCCCGGCGCCCCGGTTATGCCCGTCTTCAATACTACGGCGAGCGCGCTCAAGTGTGGCGACGGCATTGGTTCCAACCCGGCGCCTTGTTCCCTGCTGGCGAAGTCTCCGAACGCGCCTCGGAGTTACATGGTCACTTGGACGGCCGCCATCCAGCACGCATTCACGAACAATCTATCGTTGAATGCGGCTTACGTCGGCACCCACGCCACGGGCTTGCCGGAGTACGTTAACGTGAATCAGCCCGGGCTTGGGCAGAGCAGCGCCGTAGACCCGGTGGGTTTCCAGCAAAGACGGCCGTACTACAACCAGTTCCCGTATTTCTCGGACATCCTGGTCTACTCCAATGTCGGGTATTCCAACTACCACGGCCTGCAGTTGAATCTCGTGCAGAGAAATTCCCACGGATTGGCGGTTTCGGCAGCCTACACTCTCGCCTACGCGGATACTACCCAGAGCGGGGAAAGCGATAACTTCCCCTTCCTGCGGGACAGCACCAATGTCAGCAGTTCTTACTCGCCGATGAATTCCACGCCGCGTCATCACATCGGTGTGACACTGACGTACGACATTCCTGGTAAGAAGGGCCTGGGACAGACGTTGGAGGGCTGGTCGATCAACACGGCGTTCAATTGGCTGAGCGGAGTCGGCGTAGATCAGTACGACTTTATTAACGACTTCAGTGGAAACGGGAACCTGAATGGCGTTTTCACGGGATCGTACTGGAATCTGTACGGACATGCCAGCGATTTCAGCAAGCACTGGGGGCGCACTTCGCCGATTCCCTGCTTTGGCGGGCCGGGCAGCATCTTCGCCCTGGCCTTTGGCTGTTCCACGGCCGTTCCTCAGGCGTGTATCTCCGCCGCTGCGTCCGAGCCAACCAATCCGAACGTGCCCGGCAGCAGCGGCGCCGACTCGTTGAATACCTACGGCTGCTATGCCGAAGGCAATTCCGTAATCATTCCGCCGGCTCAAGGGACCCTGGGCAACATGAACCGCAACCAGATTACCGGACCGCCGTTCCGCGAATGGAATTTCTCGATCACCAAGGAGTGGAGGTTTCTGGAGCGGGCGACCGCGCAGTTCCGGGCTGAGTTCTTCAACTTGACCAACAGCCGGAACTTCGGACCGGCCACCGTGGTCTTCACCGGGGAGCCGTTCCTGGCGAACACCTATGGCATGTCCACGTCGCCCGTGACCGCCGGCAACGCAGTGAACGGAACCGGCGACGCGCGGCGCATCCAGTTGGGGCTCAAGTTCATGTTCTGATTTGCCGGCTCGCGGCGGATCCTGGCATGAAAACGCTGTCGACAATTACGCTTGCTTTCGCGATGCTGCCTCTTCCGGCAGCCGCTCAACGATTCCACATCCGGCCCGTCAAGGGATCGCCGGGAACCTCGGCTTTCGACATCAGTTGGGTGGACAACTCGACCCAGAAGTATTACCTGGCCGATCGCACGAACAACGCCATTGACCTGGTAGACGCGGCCACTGACACTTTTCTGGGTTTCATCGGCAAGGGTCAATATACGGGGAGTCGCCCTTGCCCGGGCCAGCCCAAAGACGTGCGCCATTGCTCGGGGCCGAACGGAGTCCTGACCGATAACCTCGGCCATGTGTGGGCGGGAGACGGAGATGGCAACATCATCGAAGCGGACGCTACCAAGCCCGGAACGTCCATTCTCCGCAAAATTCCGACGGGGGGCAAGTTCCGCGTTGACGAACTGGCCTATGACCCCGTGAATCAGATCCTGATGGCCTCCAACGATGGGGATTCACCGGTCTTCCTGACGTTCCTCTCGGTAACGGATGGACGTGTATTGGGCCACTACAAATACCCAAAGGAGCAGGACGGTTTGGAGCAGCCCGCCTGGGGGCGCGACACCGGCTGGTTCTATCAGAATGTGCCCGGAGACAAGAATCGCATCGACGTATTCGATCCACGTAAACTTCCGAGTCCGATCAAGAGCTTCTCCATCGAGTGCAGCGGCGGCCTGCTCGGTCTGACGTTGAGCGGCTTGGTCGCGAGCGCGAATGGACAACTGATGACCGTGTGCGGAACGGTTGGCGGCAAGTCTCTGAACGCCCGCACCGGCCAAGTTCTCAAGACTATTCCGCAAGTTGGCGACGCCGACGAGGTTTGGTACGATCCAGGCTCCAACCGCTATTACTTCGCACACAGCACCGGAGGCGCTGCGGAAGCGGCCTCGGCCCGCGCCGGGGCGATCGGAGTAGTCGATGCCGCTGCGGAAAAGTTTGCGATCGACATTCCAATTAAAGGCGCCGGCGTCCATTCGGTTGCCGTCAACGCAAGGAACGGGCACATCTTTGTTCCTGTGAGCGGCAAGGGAATTCTGGTGGCCACGCTGGAGAAGTAGTCTGTCAAAGTGATGTTGCTTTCCGATCAAGCCTCCCTCCGGTGTATCAGCACAGCCCCGCCTCCATGCTGTATACTCGGTTTTCGATCAGGAGGTGCCCATGCGGGCTATTAACGAAAACACAATTACAGACGCTGCCCTGGAGCAGATGGCCGCGACGCCGAATCCGCGCCTGAAAGAGATCATGGCTATCCTGGTAAAGCATTTACATGCATTCGCGCGCGAGGCCGATATCACGCCCGAAGAATGGCTGGAAGGCATCAAATTCCTGACGGCCGTCGGCCAGAAATGCACACCGTTCCGCCAGGAATTCATCCTGCTGTCGGACACGCTGGGCATGAGCAGCCTGGTGAACGCGCTCCACGACAAGCGCGCGACGGAGTCGAGCACAAAGTCGAGCCTGCTTGGCCCGTTCTACCGCCAGGACTCGCCGAAGCTGAAGCTCGGCGATACCATCGTCACCAAGCCCACCAACGGGCAGGAAGTCTGTCTATATGGATACATTCTGGATGCCTCCGGCAAAGGAGTCCCGAACGCGTCCGTTCAGGTCTGGCAACCCGATGAGACAGGCAATTACGATCTGCAGAAACACGATCCGTCGGAGATGGATTTGCGCGGCACGTTTCAGACCGACGACAAAGGCTTTTACTACCTGCGCACCATCGCGCCGCTTGGCTATATGATTCCGATGGACGGTCCGGTAGGCGACATGATCCGAGCACAGAAGCGCCATGGCTACCGGCCGGCCCACATCCATTTCCTGATCGGCGCACCCGGGTACCGCGAGGTGGTCACGGCTTTGTACCTGGCGGGCGATGAGCACATCGATTCCGACACGGTTTTTGGAGTCACGGAATCGTTGGTGACGGATGTCAAGGCGAACGATCCGGAATGCCCGATCAAGGGTCTGCCGGGGCTGAAGTTCAACTTCCAGGTCGCCTCGGCGCAAGGCATCGGCATCGGACGCGTGGGCGCCGACCCGTCGCAGATCGTCAAGAAAGCGGCCAGCTAGAGCTTCCCGCTCTTTTCTTCGCCGCGCCACTCCAGAGGCCGGATGACTGCTTGGCAACGATGGCTGCGAAGGCCGCAGAGTGTGTGGCTGCGCAAGGCCATCTTCCAGGTGCATCTGTGGACCGGTATCGGCCTGGGCTTCTACGTTCTGATGATCAGCATAAGCGGTAGCGCGCTGGTCTTCCGCAACGAGCTTTATACGGTACTTTGGCCCGGGCCGAAAACGGTGATGGTCTCCGGACCGCGACTGACTCGCGACCAACTCCGGGCGGCGGCGCGCCGGGCCTATCCCCGCTATACGGTGAACTGGATCTGGGAGTCCAAGCAATCGAACCAGGCGACCGAAATCTGGCTGGACCGGGGCAATTCGCGGAAAGAACGGCTCTTCGATCCCTACACCGGCCGCGATTTGGGCGAGTCGCGGCCCTACTCGATTCAGTTTCTCCGTTGGGTGGGCGATCTGCACATCAATCTTCTGGCTGGCGAGCGGGGACGCGAGATCAACGGCGCGTGCGCCATGTTGGTTGTTCTGCTCTCGCTCTCTGGTGCGGTGCTATGGTGGCCCGGAGTTTCGAATTGGCGGCGGAGCCTCACAATTCAGCGCAAAACAAGCTGGAAGCAGCTCAATTGGCAGCTGCACAGCGTGGTGGGTCTGTGGACGCTGGCCGTCGTGCTTATGTTCGGCGTGGTGGGCATCTACGCGGGTTTTCCCATACCGTTCCAAGCGGCGGTCAATCGCATTGCCCCCTTGGATTTCTACCGGCTGGAGCCGGAATCGAGGTTGCAGCCAGCGCGGGTGACCTTCCTCGCAGTGAGCGGCCAAAGCGGTACAGAGCGTCCGCGCTTCCGCCCGCGCCTGAGTACCGGCGATCAGATTATCCGCTGGTTCAGCTATCTGCATTTCGGAAACTTTGGAGGCTGGCTGAGCAAAGCGGCCTGGGTTGTCCTCGGCCTTGCGCCGGCGTTTCTGTTCATCACCGGCTTGCTGATGTGGTGGAATCGAGTGCTGAGTCCTGGCGCGCGCAGGCTGCGGCGGAGCGCGAGCTGAAGGGGTATATAATCCTGCCATGGCGATCCAGCGAAAAATTGTTTGGACCACTCTGGCGGTGCTCGGCTCGGCCGCGCTCGCACTCGCCGCGGGCAGCTCCGATCCCAATAATCCCACCGGCGCGCACGGGCTGATCCTGATCGACAAGATCGGACGGCATATTCGCTTTTTCGATCCGTCGGACTTCAAGGAACTGTCCAACATGGAGGCGGGCGTCGCGCCGCACGATCTGGCCATCTCGCCCGATCACAAGACGGCGTACGTGCCCATCTACGGCGATGGCGTCTACGGCCGCAACCCGCATCCGGGACACACCATCCTGATCATCGACCTGGAGTCGCGGCAGACCACCGGCAGCATCGATGTGTCGCCTTATCAAGCGCCGCATGGAATCCAGATCGACGCCGCGGGAACGATTTATGTGACTTGCGATCTGAGCCGCAAGCTGCTGGTGATCGATCCGGCTAAGCGCCGCATCGAAGCGGCCATTGACACGGAAGGCACCGGCCACTGGGTCGCGGTGTTGCCGGATGGAAGCAAGGCGTATGTCCCCAACAAAAACGACCGGCCGTTCATCAGCGTCATTGACCTGAAGGCGCGCAAGATGATCGGCAAGATTCCCATGCCCAACGGCACCGAGGGAATCGCGGCCTCACCCGACGGCAAATGGGTTGCGGCGGTGGATTACGCCGAACCGAACCTCGCCGTCATTGATCCGGCGCAGGACGAAGTGGTGGTCCGCATTCCGCTGGAAGGCAACACCAAGGCGGCGTTTAAGCCGCGCTTCTCGCCAGATGGCCGCAAATTGCTGGTTTGCAATCTGCGCGAGCGGATGGTCAACATCATCGACGTGGCCGACGCCCACGGACCGCAGAAGACGCTCGCGGTAGGCAAAGACCCCATGGGATTTGCCTTTGCTCCCGATGGTAAAACCGCGCTGGTGGCGAATCACGGTGACGGCACGATCTCAGTGATCGATCTGGAACAGGGCCGCGTCGTTTCTAGCTTCACAGGCGGAACCGGAGTTGAGTCCTTGTCCTACTACTGAAGAAGCTCGGCTGGCCGAGGGCTGGACGGTACAATAAGAGTCTGCGCCGCGCGAAATGCGCACCGACATCGTGGACAAGCTTCAATCTCGCCCGGACTGGGAAAAGATCCAACAGCGTTATTTTGAGACTGGCGACGCTGCGCCTGTGCTGCGCGGGATCACTGAACTCGTCGAGCAGATGGCGGTTGATGCGTTTCAACGGGCGTTGGAACCGCTGGCAGCCAACGATGTCGCGATGCTTGCGGTCGGCGGATTCGGCCGACGCGAACTGTTCCCTTACTCCGACGTCGATGTACTCATCCTGGTGGAGCGCGAATCGCACGCAGCCGCGCTGAAGAATCCGCTGGCTGAATTCATCCGTCTGCTCTGGGACTCGGGCCTGCGGCTCAGTCATTCGGTTCGAACCGTGGCGGAATGCGCCGAAATCCACGAGAACAACATCGAGCTGAGCATCAGTTTGCTGGACCGGCGATTCCTGGCCGGCTCGAATGATCTGTTGGCCAAGCTGGAAGGCAAACTCCCGGAGTTCCTGGAACGGCAGGGGCACCCGCTCGCGCGCCATCTCGTGCGGATGTCCCGGGCGCGGCACGAGAAATTCCAGGGCACCTTGTACCATCTGGAGCCGGACGTCAAGGAAACGCCGGGCGGCTTGCGCGACCTGCACATGATCGGATGGCTCGGCCAGCTGCGCAAGCCTGATCCCGAGATTGCCGAGCGCCTGGCCGAGCCCGCGCATTTCCTGCGTTCGCTGCGTTGCTTTCTGCATTACTGCGCCGGCCGGGATCAGAATCTGTTGAACTTCGACTCGCAAGAAGAAATCGCCGGTCAACGCTTTCAGCGCTTCCACGAGCCGGCCGAGTTCATGCGCGAGTATTTCCGGAACGCCCGCGCGATTTACACCGAAGCGCGGCGCACGCTGGACCTCAATGAGAGAGGCGAAAGCTCGTTAGCGTCGCAGTTCCGCGACTGGCGATCCCGCTTGTCCAACGCCGAATTCACCGTCTCCAACGAGCGCGTTTTTCTGCGTACGCCGGCGCAGTTGGCGACCGATCCGGCCATCGTGCTGCGGCTCCTGGAATTTGTCGCACGCCACGGCGTTCCACTGGCGGCCGATACGGAGCGCCGCCTGGAAGCGATCAAGGATGCCTTCACCCTCTATTGCGCCGAGCCGCGGCCGCTCTGGCCCGCGTTGCGCGGCATTCTCTCGCTACCGCACGCTGCCATGGCGCTGCGCGCACTGCACGATACCGGACTCATGCAGGCCGTGTTCCCCGAGTGGAAGACCATCGTATGCCTGGTCGTACCCGACTATTATCACCGCTACACCGTGGACGAGCACACGCTGGTGACCATTGAAAAGGTAGCCGAACTGGCCACCAGCAAGGAGCCGGCCAAGCGCCGCTTCTCTGAAGTCTTCTCCGAGGTGGAGGACCTGGCGCTGCTGCGCTTCGCGTTGTTGTTTCATGACGCGGGAAAGGGAGCACACAGCGGGGACCACGCGCGGCTTTCCGTGGAGCTGGCCCAACAAGCCATGCAGCGCATCCAAATGCCGGCTGACGAGCAGAGCGCCGTGGCATTTCTCATAGCCCATCATCTCGATTTGTCCGCTGTCATGAACTCCCGGGACCTGGACGATCCCGCTACCGCGCGTCTCCTGGCCGACAAGATTGGCTCTGCCGAGCGTCTGCGGCTGTTGACGATTCTGACTTACGCCGACATCTCCGCCGTCCACCCTGCCGCGATGACCCCCTGGCGCTTGGAACAGTTATGGCAGACCTATCGCATCACGCATCAAGAGCTGCTGCTGGAACTGGAAACCGCGCGCATTCAAAACGTGCCGAGCGATCTGCCCGAACCGGCCGAATTCATCCGCGGCTTTCCCGTGCGATATCTGCGCACGCACACTCCCGAGGAGATCCGGTCGCACATTGAATTACACGAACTGACCCGCACAAACGGCGCCGCCGCCCTGATCGAAGCCGCCAGCGGCGTGTACCGAGCCACCATTGTCGCGCCCGACCGCCCGGCACTCTTCGCCGCGCTCGCCGGGGCAATCTCGAGCTTCGGAATGGACATCGTGAAGGCCGAAGCCTTCTCCAATGCGCAGGGCTTGATCCTGGACACGTTTTCGTTCGCGGACCCGCGGCGCACCCTGGAGCTGAATCCCGCGGAGAACGACCGGATGCGCGAGACGCTCGAGCAGGTAGCTCTGAACCGGCAGAACGTCGAGCAACTGTTGCGCGGCCGGCCCATGCGGCGGCAGGCCAAGCGCACCGTTTCCACTCAGGTGTACTTTGACGGATCGGCATGCGAAACCGCCACGTTGGTTGAGATTGTCACCGAAGACCGGCCCCGCCTGCTCTATGACCTGGCTGCGGCCTTCTCGGCAGCCGGTTGCAATATTGATGTGGTTCTCATCGATACGGAGGGCCGAAAGGCCATTGATGTCTTCTACGTAGCCGCAGACGGGAAAAAGCTGACTACCAGCGTGCAGGCCCGGCTGGAGCAAACCCTACTAACTGTCTGCTAAGATAGAAACACAGCAGTAGCGCGCACCTGTAACCTTCTCGCCCCTGATGGCGTTTCTATAGGTGTGATGCATTGATACGGCAAAGTAAGCCTGCAAGTTAGTCCTAGCTGACGTTCTAAAACAATTCAAGGAGATACCAGATGAAGCTGGCAAAATTATTGCTTAGCGGTTGTGTGCTTTCCCTCGGCGTAGCGGCTTTTGCCGCGTCCAGTCACAAAGTGACGATCGTCGACCCCACATGGGTTGGACAGACGGAGCTCAAGCCTGGCGATTATAACGTCCAGGTAACAGGCGACAAAGCGATGCTCAAGATGGGCAAACAGGTGGTCGAAGTACCCGCGAAGATGGAGACGAATTCCGCGAAGTTCTCTTACACGCAGCTCGGCACGAAGAGCGTCAACGGCAAGGCCCAACTGCAGGAGATCGACTTAGGTGGAACCAATTCGAAGATCGTATTTGGTGAACCTTCGGGTCCGGCTGCCGGGACTAAGTAATTCGGCCGACGCTAAGGTAAGGCGAAAACCACTAACGACTCGACACCCGGTGTAGAGTCGTCGAGTGTTCCATTGCCTCCGGCCACGATGGCCACGTACTGCTTCCCGTTTTTACCCTCGTAGGTGATGGGGACGGCGTGTGCGCTGGCCTGCAACTTGGTGGACCATAGCTCCACTCCCGTCTTCGAATCGAAGGCGCGGAAGCGGCGGTCGTTGGTCGCGCCGATAAATACTAATCCGCCCGCCGTGGCGATCGGGCCGCCCAGATTCAGGCGGCCCGTATGCTGTTTACTGGTGGGCAATTCGTCAGTGATTCCTAACGGCACTTGCCAGGCAAAGTCGCCGGTGTGCGCGTTCACCGCGATCAGCCGGCCCCATGGCGGTTTCTGACAAGGCCAGGCACGCTCGCCCGCGTTGGGAATGTTGCCGCGCCGCGGGTCGCCTTCGCTCCATTGGAAGCGGGACATAGGACCGACGATGCTGTTGCGGTCGAATAACACCGGCGATCCCGCCGGCTTCTTCTCGATCCAGCCGATGCTCGCTTCGTCGTTCGAATTCACGAAAATGTAGCCGAGATTCGGGTCCGCCGCTGTGCCGCCCCAGTTCACCCCACCGATCGCTCCGGGAAAGATAATCGTCGAATGCGGCTTCGCGCCTTTCTCGCGATAGACGTACGGAGTAAACGGCCCCTCGTTGTAGAACCCTCCGCTGCGCTGATAAAGGTCGCGGCAGAACTTCGCGTGATCCTCGCTGGTGTCGGCTGCGGTCACGATCTCCTCCACGCCGAAGCTCATGCGAGCCAGCGGCGGCGGCTTCAGCGGGATGGGTTGCGTGGGCGAGCTGACCTCGCCAGGAACCTGGCTGGGCCGCACGGGCCTTTCCACGATGCCGAACACGGGCTTGCCGGTAACGCGGTTGAGAATATACATGTAGCCGGTCTTGGCGGTCTGCGCCAGAATCGGTATCTCCTGGCCGTTGATGGTGACATCCAACAATCCCGGCGCCGCGGGCAAATCGAAATCCCACACATCGTGGTGCACCGCCTGAAAATGCCATTTCTGCTTGCCCGTGGCCGCATCAATGGCCACGACCGAGTCCGAATAAAGATCATCGCCATTGCGGTCTCCGCCCCAGAAGTTCGTATTCGGCCCACCGAACGTCGTATACACGATGCCGCGCGCGGCATCCACGGTCAGCGAAAATCCCCAATTGTTCACGCCGGAACGGTTCTTCCAGCTATCGCCTTGCCAGGTCTCATGGCCCGGCTCGCCCGGCCGCGGCACGGAGTGAAATTCCCAAACTTTGCGGCCGGTGCGTGCGTCGTAAGCTCTCGTGTCGCCCGCCGGACCAAGCGCGGGCGTCTCCGGCGTATTGGCTCCCACCAGCAGCAGGTTTTTGTAAATCACTGGCGCCGAGTTATACGGCACCGTCATCTCCACTTCGCCTTCATTACCGAAGCCGGGATCGATCTTGCCGGTCTTCGCGTTCAGCGCTGCCATTTTGCTGCCGGTCGTAAAAATGATGCGCGGCGGATTGTCCTTGTCTCCCGGCCAATACGCGACTCCGCGCTTGGACGGCGTGCCGGTCTTCAGATCGTAACTCCAGATCTCCTTGCCGGTGTCCGCCTCGAGCGCCATCACGGAGTGAAACGTCGCCAGGTAAAGCACGCCATCGACGACGATCGGCGTGAACTCCGAGCCTGCCGCTGGGCCTTTGGCTTCGCCCAGGTTATACGTCCAGGCACCCGCGAGCTTGGAAACGTTGCCAGTGTTGATCTGCGAGAGCGGCGAGTACCGCGTGCCGGACAGATCGCGATTATACATCGGCCAGTCAGCGCCCGATTGCGCCTCGCCAACAGCAGCCGCCGCCAGGAAGACAAGCAAAATGCGCATATTCGCTTGAAACAGGTGCGCCGTCCATTGTAACCTAGCGGCTTCCGGGCGGCGTCGTCTAATTGACATATCATAAGAGCTCGCCGACCACGAACAACCTGGAGGTGTTCCGGAGATGTCCATTCTAAGCATGTGCCAGTGGTTACAGGACACTGCTATCGGCACCAATATCCGGGAGTCGATCTGGACGTTTCCGATCATCGAGACCATTCACGTGCTGGGCCTCTCCTTCTCCGTGGGGCTGCTCCTGGTCTCCGATCTGCGGCTCATGGGAGTAATTCTGCGCAAACGCTCCGTGACCGAGGTCTACGAACAAATCAAACCCTGGATGTTTGCGGGATTCGCCATCATGGTCATCACCGGCATCTTTCTTTTCTGGTGCCAGGCCGTGAAGGCCTATAACAGCTATTTCTTCCGCGCCAAGGTTATTCTGCTGGTTTTGGCTGCCATCAATGCGATCGCCTTTGAACGGGGTATTTACCGCAAAGTCAGCGAATGGGACAACGCGCTGGTCCCTCCAGTCGAAGCCAGAATCGCCGGCTGGGCTTCCTTGATCCTATGGGCCGCCATCATCACGTGCGGCCGCACCATGGCTTACACGTTCTAGCGAATGGAGAAATCGTAAATGCAAGCGATCTTGCCTTTCTTTCAGTGGTGCGATTCCTGTTGGGTCGGTCAGGCGATGAGGAACTCGCGGGCGGCGTTCCCTGTCGTCGAAAATTTCCATTTGTTCGCGCTCACTGTATTGTTGGGCACCCTGATTGTTCTCTGCCTCCGCGAATTTGGAGTACTTTATAAGACCGTCCCGCTGCAGGATGTCGCGGCCCAGCTTCGCCCGTGGAACCTGTGGAGCCTGGCGGTGATGCTGCTCTCCGGCATCTTGCTGTTCCTCTCGGAAGCCATGAAATGTTACGGCAACACTTCTTTCCGTATCAAAATGCTCTTCTTGTTTAGCGCGCTCATCTTCCAGTTCGCCGTGTTCAACCGGATCGTCAGGAAACAGGGATCAACCGCGAGCGTATCGGGAAAGATCGCCGCCGCCGTGGCGCTGTGCTTGTGGTTCGGCGTGGGCCTCGCCGGGCGCGCCATCGGCTTCTTGGGATAACGCTCGCACCAATCGAGGGTGTATAATTCTTCACGGCAACGCAGCCATTATCCAACCTGACGTAAAGGAGCCTTCATGAGTTCTAAGAGCGAATCCACGAAGATTGATCGCCGGTCGTTTCTCGGCGGAACAGCGGCCGCAGGCGCGCTTTTGGGATCGGCGCAAGCGTGGGCTGGGACAGGCAAGAGCGGCTCGGCCGGACCTGTGGTCGAAACCAAAGCCGGAAAGCTCCGCGGAGTCACGCTGGAGAAATGCATCGCCTTCAAAGGCGTGTCGTATGGCGCTTCCACCGCGGGCGCCGGACGCTTCATGCCCCCGCGCAAGCTCGAACCGTGGACCGGCGTGAAAGACGCGCTGGAGTTGGGCGCGCGCTCGCCCCAGAACGCTTCCGGGTTGATCCCGGAAGTGGACGCCGTCGACCGCAAAGAGCCCATCAGCGAGGACTGTCTGCACTTGAACGTGTGGACCCCCAGCCTCGGTTCTTCACACAAACGCCCGGTCATGTTTTGGCTGCATGGTGGCGGCTTCACCTCCGGCTCGGGCGGGTTTGCGATTTACGACGGAACCAACCTGGCCTCCCGGCATGATGTCGTGGTCGTCACGGTAAATCATCGCCTCAACGTATTCGGCTATCTGTATCTCGCGGGAATCGGAGGCGCGAAATATGCCGACGCCAGCAACGTTGGCATGCTGGACATCATTCAGGCGCTCGAATGGGTCCGCGACAATATCGCTGAGTTCGGCGGCGATCCGAACAACGTCACCATCTTCGGCCAATCCGGCGGCGGCGCCAAGGTCAGCACGCTGCTGGCCATGCCCGCGGCGCAAGGGCTGTTCCATCGTGCCGTGATTGAGAGCGGCGCGTCGCTCCGTGGAATTCCTGTTGAAGCTGCGAACAAGTCCACCGAAGCAGTGCTGGCGAAGCTCGGACTCAAATCCAACCAGCTCGACGAGCTGCAAAACATGCCCATGGACCAGTTACTGCACGGCATCAGCGGCGGCGGCTTGATGGGCAATCCTGCGTTCCGCTTCGCGCCTGTAGTGGATGGCAAGACGCTCACCGCCAACCCCTTCGATCCGACGGCGCCCGAAATGTCCGCCGGCGTCCCGCTACTAATCGGCTCGACGCAAACCGAGGTCACCTTCTTCGCCGGCCAACTGCTGGACCCGATCGACGAAGCCACCATGCGCCAGCATGTGAAGCAGACGCTGCGCGCCGGCGACGCCGAAACCGACAAGGTCATCGCGGCCTACAAGAAGGTCGACCCCAAGATCAGCAACATCGATCTGTATCTCGAAGTCGCGTCCGACTCGTTTGCCATGGTCAACGCCGTCACCGCCGCCGAGCGCAAGGCCGCGCTGGGCAAGGCGCCTGTTTTCATGTACTACTTCAAGTGGCGCTCGCCCGTGCGCGACGGCAAGCTGAAGGCGATGCACTGCATGGAAATTCCGTTCGTCTTCGATAACGTCGACGGCGGAAAGCCAATGACCGGCAGCGGCCAGGACCGTTACGCGCTGGCCAGCAAGATCAGCGGTGCGTGGGTTGCATTTGCCCGCAGCGGGAACCCCAGCCAGAAGGGCCTACACTGGCCCGCTTACGACGCAACCAAGCGTGCCACCATGATTCTCGACGACAAGTGCGAGGTAGTGGACGACCCGCGCCGCGACGTGCGTCTCACGCTGGAATCCGTCCGGCGCGCGTAGCTCGGCCTGCGTATGAGCCCTGAAGCAAAGGCAAGCCCTACGGTTCAGACTACGGCCGGCAAGGTTCGCGGCACGGTCCAGGGCGGGGTGCACGTCTTCAAGGGCGTTCCCTACGGCGCGTCCGCGGCGGGCGCTCGGCGTTTCTTGCCGCCAGCGAAGCCGGGGCCTTGGACTGGCGTGCGCGATGCGATCGAACTCGGCCCGAAATGCCCGCAGCTCGAAATGGCTCTCCCGCCCGAAATGCAAGCCATTCTCGAGGGAATGCGGACGGATGTGCTGGTAGGCGAGGATTGCTTGTGCCTGAACGTGTGGTCGGCAGGCCTCGGAACTGCGCACCGCCGTCCCGTGATGGTCTGGCTGCACGGCGGCGGATTTACCGCCGGATCGGGCGGCGCGCCCATGTACGATGGCACGGCGCTGGCGTCCAAGCACGACGTCGTAGTAGTCACCATCAATCATCGGCTCAACGTCTTCGGCTATCTTTATCTGGCGGAGTTGGCCGGAAGCGAATTCGCCGATTCGGGGAACGCCGGCATGCTCGACATCGTCGCGGCGCTGGAATGGGTGCGCGATCACATCGCCGAATTCGGCGGCGACCCCGCCAACGTTACCATCTTCGGCGAATCCGGCGGCGGCATGAAGGTCACCGCACTGATGGCGATGCCGCCGGCGAAGGGCCTGTTTCATCGCGCCATTGTGCAGAGCGGTCCGTTCCTGAAGGCCATCCCGCACCAGCGTGCTACGCAGGCCGCCGAGGCATTCCTCGCCAAGCTCGGCTTGAAATCCAGCCAGGCCGATCAACTGCGCGGCCTTCCCGTGGAGCAACTCCTCGAAGCTCTGCCGGCGATTCCCGGCGGCCCGCTGGCCTTGGCGCCAGTCGTTGATGGCCGCTCACTACCCACCGATCCGTTCGATCCCGCCGCGCCCGCGATATCCGCCGGCGTCCCGCTGCTGATCGGCACCAACGCCACCGAGTTTACGTTCTTCGAGCCGCCTCCGGCCGATCTCGACGATGCGGCGTTTCTAACGCAAGTGAAGAAGCGCATGCGCCTCGACGACGCGGCCGCCACACAGCTCACCGCCACTTACAAGAAGGCGCACGGAAACAACATCGAGGCCTCGCTGGCCCTGCAATCCGACAGCTTCATGCGAATTAACTCCATCGCGCAGGCCGAGCGCAAGGCCAATCAAACCGCGGCGCCCGTGTACATGTATTGCTTCAACTGGCAGACTCCCATATTGAATGGAAGTCTGCGCTGTCCGCATGCGCTGGAGATTCCATTTGTGTTCGACAACGCCGACTCATGGAAAGGACTCACCGGCGAAGGAGCGGACCGTTATCCGCTGGCGGCCAAGATGAGCAGCGCGTGGGCGGCATTCGCGCACACCGGTAATCCCAGCCACAGCGGCCTGCCCGCTTGGCCAGCTTACGAAGCCAGCCGCCGTTCCACGATGATCTTCGACAACGAGTGCCGCGTCGCCGACGATCCGGGAGGGGATGAACGCCGGGCGTTTCTCGCCGCGACTCCATCCCCAGTCTGAGGAGACTGTGCGCCTCTGCCGTTTCGGCGACTCGCGGCTGGGCCTCGTTGAAGACTCGACCGTCCGCGACGTCACCGCGGCGCTCGATGTCCTGCCCACGCACCGGTATCCGCACCCCGAGTACGACCTGCTGATCGCGAATCTGGACCAAGTGGCGGAGCGCGTTCGCGCCATCGCGCCCCGGGCGCCGGCGCTGCCGCTGGCCGGCCTGCGACTGCTCAGCCCCGTTGCGAATCCAGGCAAAATCGTCGCCGCGCCGCTCAACTACCGCAAGCATCTGGAAGAAGTGAAGGCCGACGCGGAACTGCATCAGAACAACCCGGCTCACACTGCGAACATCCAAACCATCGGCCTGTTTCTCAAAGCCACCAGTTCGCTGGTAGGCCCCGGCCAAGGGATCGCGCTGCGGAAACTGGATCGCCGCAACGATCACGAAGTGGAACTCGCCGTCGTCATCGGCAAGGTGGCCGCTAACGTTTCGCGCGAAGACGCGTTGAGCTGCGTCGCCGGATACTCCATTGGCCTGGATATCACCATCCGCGGACCCGAGGATCGCAGCTTCCGGAAATCGCCGGACAGCTACACCGTGCTCGGGCCCTGGCTGGTGACGCGCGATGAAATCCCTGACCCGTCTGCGCTGGACCTTTCCATCTCCGTGAACGGCGAAGTGCGCCAGCGTTCCAACACGAAGTACATGATCCTGGGCGTGCCCGAACTGATCGAGTTTGCGTCGTCGTTCTACACACTACATCCCGGCGACATCCTCATCACGGGGACGCCGGAGGGAGTCAGCCCGATCCAGCCCGGAGACCTCATTGCCGCGGCCATCGAGAAAATTGGCACCATGGAAGTGAAGGTGCGCGCCGCATAAACGGCGCGAGGAGACAGCATGGGTGCACAGGCATTTTTCACCAAGCCCGAGACATCAGCGGAGCGCGAGGAATTTTATCAGCGCCTGAACAAGACGAACGCGGCTCCGCTATGGAATGTGCTGGGCGACATCGTCACTGCGGAACCGCGGACCCCGTGTCTGCCCGCAATGTGGCGCTACGAAGAACTGCGGCCCTTCCTGATGGAGTCCGGCAGGCTCATCACCGCCGAGGAAGCCGAGCGCCGCGTTCTGATGCTCGAGAACCCCGGGATGCCGGGCGTCTCGCGCATCTCCAAGACTCTCTACGCCGGTCTGCAACTGGTGCTACCGGGCGAAGTGACCTCCACTCATCGGCACGCGGCGGCAGCGCTGCGCTTCATCCTCGAAGGAGAAGGCGCCTATACCGCCGTCAACGGCGAACGCTTCACGATGCGGCCCGGGGACCTGATTCTCACGCCTTCCTGGACCTATCATGACCATGGCAACCTCACCGATGTTCCCGTGGTTTGGCTCGACGGACTCGACATTCCGCTGGTGAACATGTTCGATTCCAGCTTCGCCGAGCATTATCCCGGCGAAGGGACACAGCCAGTGGCTCCGTCGGGCACTTCGCCGCGATTGCTGTCTTATTCGTACGCCAGTTGCAGGGAGAGGCTGGAACAGCTCCGCCGCAATGGATCACTCGATCCGTGTCACGGCGTGAAGATGCAATACGCCAGCTCGGCTAGCGGCGGCGAGACGATGCCGACCATCGGCGCATCTCTCCGGTTGCTGCCCTCGGGCTTCCGGGGCACGGCCTACCGCAGCACCGATGCCACCGTCTATTGCGTGGCCGAAGGACGCGGAACCAGCCACGTTGGCGGCAGCACCTTCGCCTGGAAGGAGCACGACATATTTGTCGTGCCATCCTGGAGCCCTGTTTCGCACGTGACCGAAACGGACGCCGTTCTCTTCAGCTTTTCCGACCGGCCCGCGCAAAAGGCGCTGGGCTTATGGCGCGAGCAGGCGCCGATTCCCGGTTAACCTTTCGTACTCCACCAGGCAGTGGCGTAGCAACCGCTCGATCGAATAGCCGCCCGCCAGAAAAACGAAGCGGTGTTGCAGCCAAACGAGGATCGTGGTGACCACCAGGAACCATCGATGCAACTCGCGCACGGCTTGCTGTACCGGCACCCATCCGCTCGCCAACCGTGCGAAGGTGAAGGCCTGAAACCGCAGATGGGCCCGCTCCTCTTCGAGAATCCGCCCACAGATGGCGCGCAGCAGCGGCGACCCCGTGGCCTGGCGCAGCGCCGTGTAATAGGGAATGGCCACCACCTCGGCCGTCGCCAGCACGCGCATGCACAACTCCAGACCTGCGAGTCCGCGAATCGCGTGGAACACGCTGTCGACCCAATGCCGGCGCAGACAGTGCGCGCCCTGCATCGTCAGGAACCGGCCTAGAATCGCACTGTGGCGTTGTTCTTCGCGGACGAACAGGCGCAGCGCTTCCAGATAGTCGCATCCTAAGACTTGCGCGCGATCCATGAGCCGGCGGCCTTGCGCGTTCTCTCCCAACTGGAACTGCTGAATCGAAGGCAGGACCACCGCACGTTCGGCGCCCGTTAGCCGATAGGCATCGTCCCACGGCAACAACGGATCGGCCGAATTGGCCCGGAAATATTGAATCCAACCGCAGTCGCCGGTTTGCAGCATATTCGCATGGTATCACAATGTACTTTTTGTTTCAAAGAACTTCGCGATCAGTTCGTACGACCGCCGCCGCGCCGCGTGGTCGAACACGATGTTCACGACGAAGATCTCTTCGGCCGCGTAGTCCGCCACCACCGCCTCGATCGCGGCGCGAACTTTCTCTGGCGTGCCGGTGATGATGCGGCGGTGCGCGGGGAGTTGATCGATGGCCACGCCCTCGTTGGCCAGGAAGGCCATGGCGCGCTCGATGGGCGGCACGGCGATCAACTGTCCGCGGTAAAGCAGGAGCATCACCATCCGGAAGCTCGCGGACAGCAGCAGTGCTTCTTCGTCGCTCTCCGCGCAAATCGCCCAAACCGCTACTCCCACGCGCGGCTCTCTGCATCGTTGAGACGGTTGGAAGTTGTCGCGATAATACGCCGCCATCGGCTCGCCCGCAGGATTGATGAAATCGGCGAAGACGTAGGGCAGCCCCATTTCGGCCGCCCAGACCGCGCTTTGCGCCGACGATCCCAGCAGCGCGACTTCGGGAGATTCAAAGTGCATCGAGGCGAACTGCCGGAACGGACCCGATGCCGGCCCGCGGTTATCCAAATATCCCAGCAACTCTCTCAGTTGTTCATAAAAGTCGTCCGGCGACGGCTGGCGTCGATCCCTCTGAAGCGCGTACGCGATGCTTGCGCTGGTTCCCGCGGCGCGGCCGATCCCCAGGTCAATGCGGCCCGGAAAAAGGCCGCTGAGCATGCTGAAGGTCTCCGCCACCTTTAGGGGGCTGTAGTGCGGCAGCATGATGCCGCCGCTGCCGACGCGCAGGCGCGAAGTCGCGGCTGCAACCGGCCCGATCACTACCTCAGGGCTCGCACACGCCAGGCCGGGTGTTCCATGATGCTCGGCGAGCCAGTACCGGTGATAGCCGAGTTGCTCGGCCAACCGCGCCAGGTCGATGCTGTTGCGCAAAGCGTCGCCTGCGCTGCATCCTTCGGGAATCGGCGATTGATCCAAAACGCTCAGACGGAGCGAACGGCTCACTTCGATTCCACCGGAAGCAGAGCGAAGAAGGGCAGCAAAGCGCGCATGATAGTGTCTATCATCGCATCTGCGTGTCGTCACGCGGGATGCTACAATCCAGGCGTCCCCATGAAATCGCATTTGCTACCCACCTCTCTAGTCGGCTCTTTTCCGCAACCGGATTGGTTGATCGATCGCGACAAGCTCTCGCATAGCTTGCCGGCGCGCGTGCGCATGATGGATCTTTGGCGCGTGGCGCCGGAGTATCTGGAGCAGGCGCAGGACGACGCGACGATCCTTGCCATCCGCGCCCAGGAGCGCGCGGGGCTGGACATCATTACCGACGGCGAAGTCCGGCGCGAAAGCTATTCCAACCGCTTCGCCACGGCTCTGGAGGGCATTGACCTGGCGAATCCCGCGGAGGTGGTGGCGCGCTCCGGCAAGTTGAACCTGGTCCCGCGCATCACCGGCAAGATCCGCCGTAAGTATCCCGTGGAAGTTCGCGACGTTCAGTTCCTGCGCGCCAATACGGACCGCCGCACCAAGGTGACCGTCCCCGGCCCCTACACCATGGCGATGCAGGCCAAAAACGATTTCTATTCGAGCGAAGCAGAGATGACGATGGACTATGCGGGCGCCGTCAATGAAGAGATCAAGGATCTGTTCAAGGCCGGCGCGGACATCGTGCAGATCGACGAACCTTACATGCAGGCCATGCCGGACAAGGCCCGCGAGTTCGGTGTAGCGGCGCTCAAACGCGCGCTGGACGGCGCTCCGGGCGAAACGGCGGTCCACTTATGCTTCGGCTACGCCGCGATGGTGGCCAACCGGCCGTCGGAGTATCAATTTCTGACGGAACTGGTGGATACGCCCGCCAACTGCATCTCCATCGAGACAGCGCAATCGAAGCTGGATTGCGCGGTGCTGGCGAAGATGACCGGCAAGAACATCATTCTCGGCGTGATTGATCTGTCCACGAGCGAGGTTGAGACGCCGGAAACCATCGCCGCACGCATCCGCCGCGCGCTGCCCTACATCCCGGCCGAGCGGCTGATTATCGCGCCGGATTGCGGGATGAAGTATCTTCCTCGCGACGCGGCTTTCGGAAAGCTGCAATCCATGGTGGCTGGAGCGCGCATGGTGCGCGAAGAATTAGGCAGCCGCGCTTCGCAAAGCGCCTGACGTAAACTCAAAACTATGCAGTTCGGAAGGCCCAGCCGCACCGCCGTGGCGGCGGCTCGCCATCGCGCGGCGCATCAGGTGTTGGAAAGCGGCCGCATCTTCGCCGACCCTTTAGCTCTGCCGATTCTCGGCGAATCCGCAGACGAAGTCGCCCGGCGCGCCGAGGAGCGCCCTTCTGAGCGCGTGCTGCGCCTTTTCATTGCGGTCCGGACACGCTTCGCCGAGGATGCGCTCGCAGCCGCAGCGGAGCGTGGTGTTCGCCAACTGGTCGTGCTCGGCGCGGGCTTGGATACCTACGCATACCGCGGCGCACTGCGCGACCACCTGCACATTTTCGAAGTCGATCACCCGGCGACGCAGGCCTGGAAGCGCGCGCGCCTTGCCGAAGCGTCCATTGCCCTGCCGGACTGGCTCACCTTCGCGCCCATGGATTTTGAACGGCAGACTTTGCCCGAAGGCCTTGCCGCCGCCGGCTTCGATGCATCGCAACCCGCCTTCTTCACATGGCTGGGTGTCGTGCCGTATCTCACTGAGGATGCCATTTGGTCCACGCTGGGCTTCATTGCCGGGCTGCCCAAAGATACGCATATCGTGTTCGACTATGCCAATCCACCGGACACGCTGGCGCCGGAAATGCGCGCCGTGCACGACGAGCGCGCCGCGCGCGTCGCCGAAATCGGTGAGTCCTGGATCAGCTACTTCGAACCGGACGCACTCCATTCAAAACTAAGAGAGTTGGGATTCGCCGAAATCGAAGACCTCAGCCCGCAGCAGATCGTGACGCGCTATATCAACCCGCTGGCTACCACTCAGGCGCGGACCGGCGCTCACATCGTCCGCGCGGCGAAGGTGTGATCAAGCCTGTCGTTCCACGGTCAAATACATCGGTCCGACGCCGAGCGTAGAAACCAGGAACCAGGTGAGCTTTCCCATTTTGTTGCTGGTCTGAAATTTGACTTCCTCTCCCGGCGCGACGTCAAACTCCAGCTTCTTCTTCTGCCATGTGTTGTCCAGCTGCAAGCGATGCCGCCCGGGCGCCACTACGCGGGAGATTTTGTAGCCGTACACCAGGTCGGCAATCCACTCGCCGTCCAGCTTCACGATCACCTGGCGCTGCTGAGAATCGTCCTCTGAAGAACGCAGGACGGTGACGCGAGATTCGCTCTCCATGCCTTCGAGTATAAGCCGCGAACTGCATTGACATCTCAGTCTGCCGGCAGATACAATGAAGCCGCTGGTTTGTCAAGCGCTCCAGGTTCTGGTGCGCCTCAGGAGTTACCATGAAGAAGCAAGTCTTGCTCGCGGCTGCTTTCCTCGCAGCTGCCGCCCTGCCCTCGTTCGCGCATCATTCCTTCGCTGCCGAGTTCGATATGAAACAGCCCGTCACGGTGAAGGGCGTGGTTACCAAGCTCGAATGGATGAACCCTCATGCGTGGTTCTATCTCGACGTCAAAAAAGACGACGGTACTGTAGCGCACTGGCAGTGTGAGACGGGCGCACCGGTAGAACTGGTTCGCCGAGGCTGGCGCAAGACGGACCTGAAGGTGGGCGACGAAGTCACGGTACACGGCCTCCGCGCGAAGGACGGCACCAACACTCTCAGCGCGCGCATGGTAACCCTTGCGGACGGCAGGAAAGTCTTCAACGGACCGGCCGGAGAGAGCGAACCGAACTCGCAACCGAAGACCACCGGCGGCACGCAGTAGCTTTCGCGCAGTCTCCCGGCGTACGAGGCCGGAGTATACTGGAACTCTTGTGACCAGTCAACCGGCCCGGGTAAACGTATCCGAAATCATCGATAACAGCCCATTCGGTGCGTTTCGCTGGGGTCTATGCATCCTCTGCGGCCTGTGCCTGATCATGGACGGGTTCGACGTTCAGGCCATCGGCTACGTGGCGCCCGCCATCAAGCAGGAATGGCATATTCCCGATCCTGTGCTGGGCCGCGTTCTGACGGCCGCGCTGGTCGGCATCCTCGTCGGTTCTCTGCTGCTCAGCATGCTGGCCGACAGGATCGGCCGGCGCCCGGTGCTGATCGGCTCCTGTCTGTTCTTTGCGGTGATGACCGTTCTGACGGCCCGCGCGGGCTCCGTCAACGAGTTGCTGATGGTCCGCTTCATCGCGGGCTGTGGACTGGGCGCCATCATGCCCAATTCCATGGCGTTGGTCAGCGAATACACGCCCCTCCGGTCCAAGGTAACGGCCATGATGATCGTCTCCAATGGCTTTACGGTCGGCGCCGCCATCGGCGGCTTTATTGCAGCATGGTTGATCCCGGCGTATGGCTGGCGGTCGGTGTTCTACTTCGGTGGCGCGCTGCCGCTGGTCATCGGCCTGGGCATGCTGGCGGGGCTTCCGGAATCGCTCCAGTTCCTGGTTCTGAAGCGCAAGAGCCTCGACAAAGTGGGCCGCTGGCTGCGGCGCATCGATCCGCGCGTTCCGCTTGCCGGGGAAGCAGAATACTTCCTCCACGAGGAAAAAAAACCCGGCTTCCTGTTCTGGAATCTCTTTCGCGACGGCCGCGCCGTGGGCACGGTTCTCATCTGGATCACATACTTCCTCAATCTGCTGAACCTCTACTTCCTGGCGGGCTGGCTGCCTACCGTCGCCAGGGAGGCTGGTTTCTCGACATCCACGTCCGTGCTGGTAGGCACCACCGAGCAGGTGGGCGGCGCCATCGGAGCCCTCATCCTCGGCTGGTTCGTTTATCGCCTCGGCTTCGTCGCCGTGCTGTCCACGTGTTTCGGCATCGCGGCTCTCAACATCGCTTTGATCGGAAAGCCCGGTTTATCGCTGGCGCTGCTGTTCACTGTGGTCTTCATCGCCGGTTTCGGGGTGGTGGGTGGCCAGGCGGGCGTGAACGCACTGACCGGAACGTATTATCCGACGACGCTGCGCTCCACGGGACTGGGCGCCGGATTAGGCGTCGGACGTCTTGGCTCCATCGTTGGCCCGCTAGTGGCCGGAGTTTTGCTCGGCCGTCATTGGACGAGCCAGAGCTTGTTTATAGCTGCTGCGATTCCTGCCCTGATTTCAGCCTTCGTGATGATCGCTATGCACTGGGTGCTCAAGGGGCGTAGCGCTGAAGTACCCGAGCGCAGCGCCGCAACCGTGCACTAGCCGAAGCGCGGAACGCGCTTACTTGACGTGGTGGTCTTCCACTTCCTTGTTGTTTTCCGTGCAGACATACTCGAGGATTTCCTCGTTCTTCGGCATAAGGACCCAAGTGCGCACGTTGGTGAAGGGCTTGGTGTACATCTTCGGATCGTCAATCGTGACCTCGTAGCCAAGATGTGTCGCATCCAGCCGCCGGAAGTGCTCGATGATGTGCAGATTCTCGCTCACCGGGTGACCGCGTGTGTCGAGTAACATCTTGGGAGTCCCGAAGAACGGGCCAACGGTATCCACCACCATCGTGTCGCCTTCCCAATGGCCCACCGAATGCCCGTACCACATGGTTTCCAGAGCATCCTCCGCGGTAGGATGCATGCGCCCATCCAGGTACACCACGTGGAAAGCGAACATCGATTCGTGCAGGAAAACCAGTTCCTTCGGGGTCTGCACGATCTCTGTCGGCACCGGCGCGTTCATCGATCGCGTATAGCCCATCGGATTGCAGTGAGCCGTCGCGTCGTAGTTGGTAGGATCGTAGTTCTTCGTCCAGTTGGCGGCCCACGGCGTCATCGGCAGCTCGCCGCCGGTGCCCTTTGCGCTGCACCCTCTAACCTCCGCGCCGCATTTGTCGGTGGGCTTGTGAGTCTGCAGGTCCATCAGGTCCTTGCTCATGTCGACCACGAACGGATGATCCCAAAGACCGCTCAAATCGGGCTTGCCGTCGGGCATTCTCGGAATATCCGAACCGCTCGCGATCTTGGCGGCGGCGCCGGTTTGGGCCGCGGCGGGCAGAGAGAAGAACGCCGGTATGGCCAATAGAGCCACTGCGCCGAGGGCCGACAGGAAGAAGCGATTTCGCACGGTGAAACCTCCAGAGGATGGCGATTCAGATTGTAACAGATATGTCAGCGCTTCCGTCCGCAGTCAATCCGCGTACCAGTCCAGAATGCGCACTTCCACGCCGGAGCCCTCCAGGCCTTTCTTAAATGCATTCAGGTCCGAGCCGCGATCGTGGTAGGGGTAGGCGATGGCAGGATGAAATTCGCGGACCGCTTTGGCAGCCTCTTCCGGGGTCATGGTGTACGGCAGGTTCATGCAGATAAACGCGACGGCGCACAGCGATACAGTAAGCAATAGTTTTTTCATTTGCGAATGCGGTCCTTTCACCTTACTTCGAACGGTCCGCAGGGACCTTCAAGGTAACGACGGGCGCGCGATAGAACGATCCCGGCGGACCAACGAACTCTTCCTTCTTGCCGTCTTCGTAGTACTGCACGAATTTCCACACCAGCCGGTCCGTCCCTTCCTTGGGATTAATGCCTAGCATGCCAAACTCGACAAATTCGTATGGAGCGATGGTCCCGGTCCAGGTGGCGCCGATGATGTTTCCCTTGTCGTCTTTTTTGAAGTCGATCTTCCAACCCGGCTTGAACTCGAAATCATAAAGCTTCAACTCAGGCGGAAATTCAGCCTCAATCTTGACGCTGTTCACCTGCTTCTCGTTCGGCACTCGCATCGTATACTTTTCGCGGGCACCGGCCGCGGACTCCTGCGGAAAAATGCTGATGTGGGCCAGCAATGCGGTGGGCAGGAACAACCACAGCGCCGCCGCCGAAGCCTTGTTGATCTTCTTCATTTGGGCGCCTCACAGACAAAGTTTTTTGCATCATCGATACTACCTGATCCGTTGTACTGAGCTACCTGCGGATACGCACACAACGGCCGCGTGCGCTCCACCTTGCCGGCCGCCATGCGGGATGCCACGATGCGTTCCGGTGTCTTGCCATCTTCTCGCCATGCCACCATCGCGGTCATCATATCGAACGTGTTCGGGCCTTCGCCGCCGCCGCAGTGCCCCATGCCCGGAACCATGAACAGCCGGATCGAATCCGCCGTCTTGCGCTCGCCGCCCATCGTATCCACGGCGGCCTTGTAGTAGTTGACGCTGGCCAGCGGCGGCACGCCCGGATCGGCCCAGCCGTGATACATCAGCAGCTTTCCGCCGTGCGCGAGGAAAGCTGTCAGATTGGGGTCGGCAGCGTTGATGGTGTCGTGATCTATTTTGTCGGCCAGCGGGTGGTCCCGGTCCAGATTGAAGGTGTGCCAATCCCAGTTCGGGTTCTTATACACGACGTAGCGGAACTGATCGGTCGCCGCGGTGAATGGCTCCGGCCCGCGCGCCAGCATGCCCCAGCCTAGCTCGCTGCCGGGTTCCAGGTTGTAGTAGACCTGTTCGCCGCTGGACGTCTTCGGCACCGTGTACATTCTTTCGGCCGCCGCCACCTGGCCCGCCGTCAGACATGTCGGCGCATCGGCGCCTTTGCATTCGATGGCTTCCGGATCGAAGTGGCAGCGCGTGGGGTCGGTAATCAGCCCGTCCTTGAGCCCGTCGGTCGCGTCGCAAGCCTCCAGTACCGCTTGGTGGATGACCGGATACTTGCTCGCGGGAATGTAATTCGCCGGATCCAGCACCACCTGCGACAACCAGATCTGCCAGCTCGAAAGGCTCGTTCTCGGATTGGCGGACGCACCGGCGATGATGCCGTCGTAGTCGTTCGGAAAACGCTGCGCTTCTTTCAGGCCCTGGCGGCCGCCCGTCGAACAGCCGTTCCAATACGACATGCGGGGTGCGCGGCCATAGAACGATTCCGTGATCGCCTTGGCCTGGACGGTCATCTGGTGCACGGCACGATAGCCAAAGTCGACGAGTTTCTCGGGATGATCCAGCGCGAACGTTCCGCGCCCGCCGGCATGTCCGGTGTCGGTGGAAGCCGTGGCGTAGCCGTCGCGCACCGCTTCCGCCAGGGATTCATAGCTAATCACGCCCGCCCAGCCGCCGTTACCCACCGCTTCGAACTTACCGTTCCAGCCGGAAGCCGGCAGCCACACCTCGATCTTGATGTCGGAGTCGCTCGTCGGTTTCAGCGTCGCAGCCACGCGGCAGAACGCCGGCAGACTCTTGAACACCGGCGGGGCGCCGGGGCCGCGCTCGACGAACGTGCCGGAGGGGCGAGCGAACGCGCCCGGGGCCACCGGCTCAGCCAACGTGATGGTCGTGTCCGGCAGCTTCAGCGAACTGAGGCTCTCACAGGTCGCGGCGTTGGATGGCGCAATAACGGCCAGCGCCGCAAGCACGGCTAGAATGCACGATCTCATGACGCTCCCTTCTTCTGCTCCAGCTTCAGCAGCCGCCGGGCATTGCCCGAATAAATCTTCTCTTTGTCCGCGGCGGAAATGTCCAGACCTTCGATGCAGCGGATGGTCTCCCGAATATAAAGGCCCGGCTTCGGCTCAAACGGCACGTCGGAGGCGAACAGCACGTGATCCACGCCGAAGAAGTCCAGGCCGCACTTTGTCGCCGCCTGACCGCCAAAGAGCGCCGTGTCGGCATAAAACATGCGGAAATAATCGATGGGCCGCTTCTTCATCGATTTCAGCAGCGAAACATAATCGACATCCGACGTTCGCGAGCCCAGCACGTCCCAGCCATAGCCGACGCGGCCTTCGAAATACGGGATCATGCCGCCCATGTGATGCGTGATGATCTTCAGGTTTGGAAACTTGTCCAGCAGTCCCGAAAACACGATGCGCGACATGGCGACGCTGGTCTCGTAGGGCCAGCCAAACGTCCACCAGATCTCGAACTTGGATTTGTCTTCGGTCTTGTAGTCGGGGAAGTCGGCGCCGCGCGCCGGATGAATCCAGATGGCCCAGTCGCGCTCCGATGCCCGCTGGAACAGCGGCACGAATTCGGGCTCGTCCAGCGGACGGCCAGCGACGTTGCTGTACATCTGCACGCCGCGCGCGCCGAGCTGGGAACACGCCCGGTCCATCTCTTTCAACGAGGCGTCCACGTTGTTCATCGGAAGCGAAGCGACGAAGCCGATGAACCGGTCCGGATGCTTGGCCGCCAGTTCCGCCAGGCCGTCGTTGGCGATGCGCGCGAATTCGGGAGACTTGTCGGGCCCGGCCATCACCTCCATCGGCGGCGCCGGCAGGCTGAGCAACTGGCAGTACTCGCCGAACTCATCCATCACACGAAAGCGGGCATCCAGATCCGCGATGGTTGCGACATTGCGCACACGCTTGCCCATGTCCTTGCCGGCAAGGCCGGCTTCAATGACGTCGTGGGCGTAGCGCGGAGGGAAAAAGTGATTGAAGATATCGATTTTCATGAACGCGGTCATTATATCCAATGCCGCTTCGAGTCCGGTAGATCGTTTCCAGCCCGTGTGATAAACTAACTCATTTGCGTCTGGGGCACGCGCCTATCTTGTGCCCGGAAGACCCGTCTTGTCCCCAAAAGAAAGGTGCTAATACTCAGTTATGAGCCAAAGCTTGGAAGATCTCTTACAAACGAAGAACGCTGTTGACCTTTTGCGGAATTCACAGATCGGCGCGTATGTTTACCCCGTCGTCCCCGCCGAGTACTCGAACTGGCGCGACGAGCAGCGCGCCTGGCGCGACAGTTGCGTTCTTTTCGACCAGTCCCACCACATGGCCAACATCTACATCGAAGGGCCGGATGCGGTGAAGATGTGCACCTATCTCGGGTTCAACAGCTTCGAAAAGTTCCCGGTGGACCGGGCCAAGCAGTTCGCTCCGTGCAGCTACGACGGCTACGTGATCGGCGACGGCATTTTGTTCCACCTGGAGCCCAACCGGCTGGTGTTTGTCGGACGCGCACCGGCTGCCAACTGGATCCAGTTCCACGGCGAAACCGGCGGATACAATGTGACCATTCAGAAGGACGACCGCTCTCCTTCCAATCCCGGCGGAAAAGCGGTGATCCGCACCTGCTACCGCTACCAGATTCAAGGACCGAATGCCTGGAAGGTGATTGAGAAATTGAACGGCGGGCCGATGGCGGAAATCAAGTTCTTCAACATGGGCTACATGAATATCGCGGGCCGCAAAGTGCGCGCGTTGCGCCACGGCATGGCCGGCGCTCCAGGCCTGGAGATCTGGGGACCATACGAGGAGCGCGAAGAGATCCGCTCGGCGATCGTGGAAGGGGGCAAGGAGTTCGGCATCGTGCAAGTGGGCGCGCGCGCCTACGCCACCAACACTCTGGAATCAGGCTGGATTCCTTCACCGCTGCCGGCCGCTTACACGGGCGAGAAGATGAAAGCCTACCGGAAATGGCTCCCCGCCAGCGCCTACGAGGGCACCGGCTCACTGGGCGGCAGCTTCGTTTCGAGCAATATCGAAGACTACTACGTGACGCCGTACGAGATGGGCTACGGCCCGTTCGTCAAGTTCGATCACGATTTCATCGGCCGTGAAGCCATGGAGAAAATGGCGAAGCAGCCGCAGCGCAAGAAAGTGACGTTCGCCTGGAATGCCGACGACGTCGCCAAGGTGCAGCGCTCCATGTTCGGGCCGATTGAGCAGCGCTACAAGTACATCGATCTGCCGCTGTCCAACTACGCCTCGGCGTCGTACGACAAAATCCTGATCGGCGGCAAACTGGCCGGTCTATCGATGTTCAGCGGCTACAGCTACAACGAAGGTTCCATGCTGTCGCTGGGCATCGTGGAGCACGACGTGCAGATTGGCACGGAGGTCACGTTGGTCTGGGGCGAAGAGAACGGCGGGACCAAGAAAGCCACCGTCGAACGGCACAAGCAGGCCGAGATTCGCGCCGTAGTCAGCCCGGTGCCTTACGCCAAGACTGCTCGCGAAGAGTATGCCGCCGGCTGGCGCACCGCGGCGCATTAATCAGACAGTCAGAATTTCGACTGCTCGTTTCAGCGAGGTCAGCGGGTCCTTCGCAGGCACGAATTCCTGCGCGATGAAGCCGGTGAAGTTGAGGTCGGCGATGGCCGTCGCCACCGCCTTCCAATTCACTTCCTGGGTCTCGTCGATCTCGTGCCGGCCGGGCACGCCCGCGCAGTGGAAGTGCGCGATGTACTGGATGTTTTCGCGGATGGTGCGGATCAAGTCGCCTTCCATGATCTGCATGTGGTAGGCGTCGTAGAGCAGCTTCACTCGCGGCGAATCCACGCCTTTGATCACGGCCACGCCGTACGCGGTGTGATCGCCCTGGTAGTCCTTGTGATCCACCTTGCTGTTCAGCAGTTCGATACACAGCGTCACACCGTGATCCTCGGCGAATTTCTTCACGCGGTTCAGGCCCGTGATGCAGTTGCCGATGCCCTCGGCGTCGCTCATTCCACGGCGCGCGCCGAACAGCGTGATGACATTCGGAACCTTGGCCTCGGCCGCCCGCAGGATGCTGCTCTTGGCAGCTTCTTCCAGCTTGTTGTGATACTCGGGATGGTTCCAGCCGTAGTCAAAAACGGCGCCTGGCTGGCCCGAAAGGACAGCCCCCTGCACCATGGCTGGCGTGAGCCCGTACTTGCGCAGCGTGGGCCAGTCCTCGGGATTCACTAGATCCAGGCCGCTAACGCCCAGATCCGCCGCGTGGCGGCACAGGTCGTCAATGGGAATGTCGCGGTAGCACCAGCGCGCGATGGACTGCTTCAAACGGCCCGCGGAGCCGGGAGTCGCGGTTGCGGCAGCAGGCGCCAGCGCCAGTCCGGCGCCGGCTTTCAACGCATCTCGCCTGGTCATGATGTCCGAAATCGTATCGAAGTTGCGCGGAGCGCGCAAGGCAGCTTACTGAGCCGCGGCATCCGCGAAAATGATGACGTCCTTCTTGGCTTCCAGTTTTTTGGCGTCGACGCCGGGGACTTTGGTGAGACTGTCGTAGTCCTTGAAATTGCCGTGATCGGTGCGGTACTTGACGATCGCTTCGGCTTCCTCGGTGGTGAGCGCCAGGCCGGTCTCGATGTCCTTGGCTGTGGCTTTGTTGACGTTCACCTTGTCAGGCAGCGGCGGGAAGCTCTTCGCCAGGTAATCCACCATGGTCTGGATCTCTTCCGGCGTACCCGAAGCGCCGCGCGAAACCATGTAGTCGACGATGGACGCCCAGCCGTCTTTGGTCGCATGCTGCGCGACCACGACGTCCAGCCCGTGGCAGGCCGCGCAACTGTTCTCCACTAGATCCTTACCCTTGCCCGGGGGAAGATCCTGGGCCTGGGCGAGGAAAAGCGCAAGCAACGGCGCGATCAGAGCGATTCGTTTCATATTTTTCATCATAGCTGCATGCACCCGCCGTGGAGCGGGCTGGTCCGTCCGTACTAGCACCCGGCGAGCGGGGGTTAAAGCGCTTGGGCTATTTACGGCCGGAAGCAGGGCCGTTATGTTGGAGATGGACGAGAAGCCTGGAGGAGACTGCTTTGAATCTCATACTCTGCATGTTTGTGATCTCGATCGCTTGTTTTGGAATTTGCGTGTGGCTCACGCCAGCCCTCCTGCGCAAAGTCGCCGCGAAGTTGCTGACCCGGGCGGATGTGATCGACGCTGCCAAGTTGGAGCATCAGCGGCGCCTTCAATTCTGGTATACCGAACTGGGCGTCCCCCGCGAGCTCGACGTAGAAAACGCGATCGCCGATCCGGTGGTTCCCACGCTGGCGCGAAATTGAATCTCTCCCGAAGGCTGTGCCGCGGGCACTCGAAATCTGCTATAGTCCGCCCCATGAACAACTGGATTCGGCTTTCCCTGGTTGCTGTCGTATCGTTCGGTTTGGGCGCTTTGGTGACTGCGCGGCTTGGCTCGGCGCCGAAAGTGAGCGCGGACGCCAATCGCTCTTTCGAGCTGCGCATCTATCACACCGCGCCCGGCAAATTGGGCGACTTAGAGACGCTGTTCCGCGAGCACACGCTGCCGATGTTCAAGAAGCATAATCTCAAGGCCGTCGGCTACTGGGTTCCCCAAGACAAGCCCGACACGTGGATCTACATCCTGGCCCACAAGTCGCGCGACGACGCCAAGAAGAATTGGGCGGCGTTCCAGGCCGATCCGGAATGGCAGGCCGCGCTGAAGGCCTCGGGCGCCAACGGCAAGGTGGTGGAGAACATCGAATCCACGTACATGGACCCGGCAGATTTTTCGCCGCTGAAGTAGCGCGGCGGGCGCTTCATTCACGCCGGCTTCGGTCCGGCAACCTTGCGGTCCAGCCACTCGCGGATCACTTCGAACACTTCGTGGTTGTTCTTCTCGAGCAGCATGAGGTTGCCGTTGCCCAGGATGCCGTGGTCGCGCAGCCGCACCATTTCCGCAGAGCAACCCACCTGCTTTAAGAATTCGACATTCGGCACAGGCGACCCGCCTCCGCCGAATTCGCTGGTCATCCATCCGATGGGAATGCCCTCGAGGTTCTTCCACTTGTGCACCGGTTCGGCCTGCAGCTTGTAGGATGCAACCAGCGGACGCGGCGCATCGGCGGGGAGCTTTTGCTCGACGAATCGAAACTGCGAAGGATCGGTGACGGGCGGATCGTAGGTCATCGGCGCGGCGGTCAGCCCCCAGCGAAGCTGCCGCTCAAACGGATTGCCGTTGATCTCCATCGCGAAGATGCCTTTCACCAGGTTCGGCCGGCGATCGGCGACGCCCCAGGCGAAGAATCCGCCGAAGGCGTGCGTGAGCAGGATGCTCGGCCCGATGCGATCCAGCAGTTCGGCGCCGCCGCGCCACACCAGTTCGCTGTGGAAGGCTTCGTCCATCACGTTGCCGCGTTCGTTGGCCATGAACTGATCGACGAGCGGATCGTTCATGCCGCCCGGGCCGGGCCACTGCGACGTGTTGAAGACGGCGGTGCTCTGAACCAACGGCTCGTAGGGCGGCACGTTCGGCAAATGACTCGGTCCGAGCGCGTCGGGATGATACGGCGAGCGGCCGTAGCTGGGCCGGTCCACCCAATAGACGCTGTAGCCGGCCTGCACGAAATAATGCACCCAGCCGGGCCGTCCGCCGATGCCCATCATGTGGCAGCCCTGCCCGCCGCCGCCGTGAACCAGCACGATGGGATACGGGTAGCGCTTCTCGGCGGGGATCATGTACTGCACATACATCTGGCCTTGCGCGATGGTGCCGTACGGCATCTTCTTGCGGCCGATACCTACCCAGAAACAGCCCTGGTCGGCGAGCTTGAGCGCAGTGGATTCGCGGTTGGGATGCGGATCCGGTGCCGGAGAAGCGGGCACTGGGGCTGGCGCGGAAATCTGGTCCAACTCGGCGCGCAGGGATTCAGCCGATTGCTCGGACGCAACGATCCCCTTCACCAGCTTGGGACGCTCCTGCGCAGCCAAACTTGCAAAGACCGATCCGTCGCCCTGCGTGATCAGGATGGACGGGCCAATATCATCCAGCAGCATCGCACCCCGCGACCGCCACAGATCCTGCGTGATCGGGTTATTGCCCATCGGCTGGTCCATCGCAGCGACGGCTTGCGCGACGGCGGGATCGCTGGCGTCCACCTTCCTGCTCGCGGCCACGGCTTCAAACGTCGGCGCTTCGCGGTCGAAATAGCCGTGCACCCAGGGATGATAGGGGCAGCGGCCTTGGCCCGGCCGGTCCAGCACGTAGACCCTGTAGCCTTGCTCCAGTAGCTCGGTGGCCAAGCCGCGATGGCCTTCGGGCGTGCTGAACCACTGCGACCCCTGCCCGTGACCGCCGTGAATAAGTACGACAGGATACGGATGGCGCACTTCGCGCGGAATCCAGTGCTCGACGTACATCTGCCCGCCGTTGCACATGGTGCCGCGCGCGAGCTTGGCGTGCTCGACACCGTACCAGTGGTAGCTCCATTCGGCGATGTCCAGCGGCGGCCCCGTCTCTCCCGCCGTCTGCGCCAACGCCCTGGCGGCGTTCGCCGCAATCGCCGCCGCCGCTAATCCGCCCAACTCGCGCCGAGTCATTTCGGTTGTCATTATGACACCGGAAGAGAGATCCTGGAAGACGAGCCGGCTCACAATAGAATGAAAATCGAACCCACCCAACTCGAAAAGGCTGTCGTGCTTAAAGTTAGCGGACGCATGGACGCCGAAAACTCCCACGAATTTGAGGAGGCCTGTGATCAGTGGATCAGCAAAGGCGCGCGGCACCTGATCGCGGAGTTAGACGGCTTACAGTACGTTAGCAGCATGGGACTGCGTTCTTTTCTGGCCGTGGCGCAGAAACTGCAGTCCAGCTCCGGTTCGCTGATCCTGTGCGGCCTCAGAGGTCTGCCCAGGCAGGTTTTCGAGATGACCCGGCTGATCGGCGTCTTCCCAGTGTATGAATCCGCCGAGCAGGCCCTGGCCAAGCTTTGATGCCGCCTGAATTTACACGGCTGACGATGCCCGCCGGCCTCGATTCGCTGCAGCCATTGACGGAATTCGTCCTGGCGGGCGCCGACCGGGCGGGCTTGGCGCAGTCTGAGCGGGACAAACTGGAGTTGGTTCTGGAGGAGCTGCTGGTCAATGTCGCCCGCTACGCCTACCAACCCGAGCCCGGCGATGTCGAGGTGGCGTACGCCGCCGATAAGCCCGGCGAGCTTTTGGTGGAGATCTCTGATAAAGGCCGCTTTTTCAATCCTTTGGAAGTACCAACGCCGGATCTATCCACGGGCCTGGTAGACCGGCCCATCGGCGGCCTGGGCCTGTTTCTGGTGCGCAGCCTGGCAGGATCGGTCGCCTACCGCCGCGAACAGGACCGCAACACCGTCTCTTTCCGCTTTCCCGGGCCGCAGCGTCCTGGTACTTAAAAAATCCGAAACTTCTTTACAACCTCTGTAACACCGGGCGTAACTGTGTCACTCTATGACATCGGATGTTGCCCAGGAGATGAAGACATGAGAAGAGAGGATGACACAATGACTACGTTCCGCAAATTGAGATTTCCGATCCTGATCGGCAGCGGCCTCATCGCCGCTGGCGTGTTGATTTACTTCTCGAGCGCGCACGTTGGCACGGGATCAACGCAAGGAGCCATCGGCAAGCGCGACGTTTATCGCGACGGCCAAGTAAACTCGGCCGACGTTGCCACTCCGGGCCAGGCTCCGGTGGCGACCGCGGCCATCTTGGAGAGCAGCGAATTCAAATCGCTGGCCAAGAACCCGGACTTCCAGAGCCTGCTGAGCGACGAATCGTTTTTGAGGCTTCGCCGTAACGATTCGTTCGCTCGATTGCTTTCAGAAAAGGCTTTTAGCGAGATGGCCAAGCAGGAAAGCTTCCGAAACCTGCTGAAGAACGAGGCATTCCGCAGAGCGCTGGCCGAGTCCGCAAAGCAGAGTCTGCGGCATGACGACGAGAGCCCCAAGGAAACGCTGAACTTCAACTCGCTCAAGCAGGATGCCAATTTCGCCGAACTCAGCAAACAGGAGGCATTCCATGAGCTGATGAAGAGCGAAGCGATGGCGCATATGGTCAAGAACGAAGCGTTCTTAAGCCTGATGTCGTCCCGCGCCTTCAGCTCGCTGATGCGGCAGAGCGCTTTTTCCAGCCTGCTGACGAACGCGTCCTTCCGGGCGGATCTGCTGAACCGGAGCGCGGCCGAACTGAAGGCAGATAAGAAGTAGGAGCCAATCCGCTACACTGACGTACTTGGCTGAGAACAATTCGACAAAGATGCATCGAGTCCCGCTGATTGTAGCGGGACTCTTTCTTTTTTTTCAGCCGGCGCTGCACGCGCGCGTGCCGAAGATCTTCATTCAGTCCTCTGAGCACATCGAAGTTCTGTATTACACGCCGGCGCATGAATACCTGGTCACCCACCTGATCCGGGCTTATGAGAACGCGCTCAACTTCGAGCGCAGCCAGTTTCATTTCACACCCTCGAAGAAAGTCAGCGTTCTGTTGGAAGACTTCGGCGATTACGGCCACGGCGCGGCGGGAAGCGTGCCGTCGAACTTCATCGACGTCGGCATCGCGCCGTTCAGCTACACCTACGAAACGTTGCCCGCCAACGAGCGGATGACCTGGATCATGAACCACGAGTCGATTCACATCGTGATGGGCGATCAGGCCAACAGCGTCGACAAGCGGTTCCGGCGGTTTTTCTTCGGCAAGGTGGCGCCCACCGATGAAGAGCCGCTGTCGGTAATGTATAGTTCGCTGACCAGTCCACGGCATTACGCGACGCGCTGGTTTCACGAAGGCATCGCGGTGTTCATGGAGACCTGGATGTCAGGGGGACTGGGCCGCGCCATGGGTGGCTACGACGAAATGGTTTTCCGGACGCTGGTGCGGGACGACGACTATATCTATCACGTGGTCGGGCTCGAATCGGAGGGAACCGCGGCCGACTTTCAAACCGGCGCCAATTCATATTTGTATGGCACTCGGTTCATGACGTGGCTGTGCTACACCTACGGGCCGGACAAATTGATGCAATGGGTGACGCGCGCGCCGAATACCAGCCGTTACTTTGGCGCGCGGTTCCGGCAGGTCTACGGGATGGGCATGGAGACGGCGTGGGAACAGTGGATCGCGGGCGAGCGGAAGTCTCAGGAAGCCAATCTGGCCGACATTCGCAAGTATCCCGTCACTAAGCCGCAGCGGCTGGCGGAACGCGCCGTGGGATCGGTGTCGCGGGCGTATTACGACTCGAAGGCCAACGTACTGTATGCGGCAGTGCGGTTTCCGGAGCACATGGCGAGTGTCGCGGCGATTCATCTGGACACGGGTAAAATCGAAGAGCTGAAGGATATCAAAGGGCCTGCGTTGTACTATGTGGCGTCGCTGACCTGGGACACGCGCGGCCGGAAGCTCTACTACACCACCGACAACAACGACTGGCGCGATTTGAACGTCTACGACGTGGAGACGCACCACGCGCAGCGGCTGATCAAAGACTTTCGCACCGGCGATCTGGCCTTCGATTCCCAGGACGGCTCCATCTGGGGCGTGCGGCATAGCGACGGCCTATCGAGCCTGGTGGAGATCGCGGCGCCGTACAAGGAGTTCAAAACGCGGCGGGAGTTCGAGTACGGAACCGATATTTTCGACATCGATATTTCGCCGGACGGCCGGTATCTGACCGGCGCGATCACCGACGTGAGCGGCCGCCAGAAGCTGGTGCGGTTTCCGATCGATCAATTGCGTGGGAACGAGGCGGCGCCGTTCGAAGTGCTGTACGACTTCGATTACAACTCGCCCGGCAATTTCGTTTACTCGCCGGACGGGCGTTATCTGTATGGCTCGTCTTACTACACCGGCGCGTCGAATCTATTCCGCTATGATTTCGAGACCAAGAAGATGGACCCGATCAGCAACGCGGAGACCGGGCTTTTCCGGCCGGTGCCGCTGGCCGACGGCTCGCTGATCGCGTTCGAATACACCAGCAAAGGCTTCGTTCCCGCACGCGTGCCGACCAAGCCGCTTGAGGACATCAGCGCGGTGAAGTATCTCGGGCAGGCGACGCTCGACAAGTATCCGGTACTGCGGAAATGGAAGCTGCCTCCGCCGGCGTCGCTCAATTCGCCGAATCTGGTCACACGCGCGGGCGCTTACAATCCGGTGGATAACGTTCAGTTGATCTCGGCGTATCCGATCGTGCAAGGCTATAAGGACAGCCAGGTAGTCGGGATGCGGGCGGAATTTGCCGACCGGCTGCGGCTGGCGGGCGTCAATGTCGAAGCGGGCTATTCGCCGGACCCGAGCCTGCCGTCCAAAGAACGCGCGCACGCTTCCTTCGATGCGCACTTTTGGGACTGGAAGATCAGCGGCTATTACAACTACGCCGACTTCTACGATCTGTTCGGGCCAACCAAAGTGAGCCGCCGGGGCGAATCGCTGAAGGTGGGACATTCGAATTATTTGCTCTTCGACACGCCGCGGACGCTGTCGCTGGAATGGAATGTGGCGGGATATTCGGGTTTGGACGAACTGCCCGAGTATCAGAATGTGACGACGCTGACTCCGAACCTGCTCGAAGGGAACCTGATGCTGAAATATTCGAATCTCAGCCGGGCGCAGGGCGCCGTGGATGACGAACAGGGCACGGCCTGGGGCGTTTACTCGCGCTACTACTTCAGCCGCGGTTCATTCCCCAGCATCCGCGGAAACTATGACCATGGGTTCCTGCTGCCGCGCAACAGTTCCTTTTGGATTCGTACGTCGGCGGGCAAATCGTTTGGCGATTTCAACAGCCCGTTTTCGAGTTTCTACTTCGGCGATTTCGGCAACAATTATGTCGATCACCAGGAAATCGACCGCTATCGCGAGTATTACAGCTTTCCGGGAGTGGACATCGATGCCATCGGCGCACGCAGCTTCGGCAAAGTGCTGGGCGAGTACAACCTGCCGCCGAAGCGTTTCCGCGAGCTGGGCGCCACTTGGGCGTACGTGAATTGGGCGCGGCTGACGTTCTTTTCGTCCGGCCTGTTCACGAATCTCTCGAATGCGGAGACGCGCGGCTACTTTGCGAACCTGGGCACGCAGCTCGATTTGCGCCTGGTACTGTTCACGTACCTGAACACGACGCTGTCCGGCGGCTATGCCGCGGCGGCGGATCGCAACGGCCATATCTCGACGCAGTATATGGTCTCGCTTCGCATCCTCTAATGACGCGATGACGCCGCATCTCATCCGGTTGTTGCTGGCGCAGGCGGGTTTGAGTTTGCTGCCGGTGCTGATCTTTCTGTTTGCGCTGGAGCTGATCGATACCTATAAGCTGCTCACGCTGCGGCGTGTGTTGGTGAGCGTCGCGGTGGGCTGCGGCGTCGCCGTGGTCTGTTATGCGCTGAACACCGCGGTGTACAAGTCCGGCGTGATTTCGCCGGACGTTTGGGCGAGATCCGGCGCGCCGTTGATCGAAGAGTTTGCCAAGGCGCTGTATTTGATCTGGCTGCTGCGGCGGAATCGCGTCGGCTTCATGGTGGATACGGCGATCTCGGGGTTCGCGATCGGCGCGGGCTTTGCCGTACTGGAGAATCTAACCTACATTCCGGATTTGAGCACGGCAGGACTGCTTACCAGCGCCGTCCGCGGCCTGGGCACCGCCATGATGCACGGTGGTACAACCGCGATTTTCGGTATCGTGTCCGTGAACCTGAGCGAGATTCGCGCTTCCCGGTCCTGGCCGCTGTTTGCACCTGGTCTGGCGATCGCGATATTCATCCACGAACTCTACAACCAGCCATGGTGGCGGCCGGTGGCGGCCGCGGTAGCGGTGCTGGTGCTGCTGCCCGTCGTGATGTCGTTCATCTTCTGGCGCAGCGAGAAGGCGCTGGAGCGATGGTTGGGAGCTAAGCTCGACAAAGACATCGACCTGCTGCAGATGATCGCCAGCGGATCGTTCAGCGATTCGCACGCGGGCCGCTACCTGCAATCGCTCGAGAGCACGTTTTCAAGCGAAGTACTGGGCGACATGCTGTCGTACCTGCACCTTTGCCTGGAACTGAGCGCGCGCGCCAAAGGCGACCTGCTGCGGCGCGAAATGGGTTTCCCGGTTCCGCCCGATCCCGAGTTGCCTGGGCAATTGAAGGAGCTTTACTTCCTGGAATCGAACATCGGCCGCGCAGGAAAGCTGGCCCTAGCGCCCCTGGTCGGACAAAGCCGGCGGGATGTATGGGAGTTGCAGCACCTGGCCGCGAAGCAGGATGCGACCTGAGCCCGAAGCAAGGCAATGGTGGCACGTACGGTCGTGGGGCTGAGATGATTACGCAATTCCAAAACAAGCTTTGAGGACGTCCTCAAAGAACTGCTCCGCGATTCGGGAAGCGGATGGTTCAGCCGTGGAAACAGCCTGCCCGCCCTCAATGCGCCGCGCGAAAAGCCCTTTTTCCTTGTTTATCCAAATCTCGCGAAGACGTATGTTCGGATTGTCCACAGGCGCCTCTTCTCCACTCACGAACCAGTTGAGTTGGAGCGGTATGATCTCTCGATCTCCCGGATGCAATTGACGGTCGCGGTAGAACCTGAAGAAGAAGTGCTGAGCATCCCCTTCTTCATCGTGGAACCGAAGGGAGAAGAACCAACTTTGGGGAGCACGCCCTTTGTCACGAAGAACGATGTATTTCGAGAAATCGGGGGACGGATAGGCCTTGAACGAAATCGCAACTCTGCCGAGTTCGTCCGCCAGCGCTTCCGCTCTGCCTTGAAATTCCAGCCTGACTGTTTCGAAGGAGGAAAGCCAAACTCGGTAGTCCCGTTCTTCGCGCTTCAAGGCGACTTCGGCTTCTTTTTGACCAAGCCGGTCTGCCCAGTCTTTCATGCGCTCAGTCTCTTCCCTGACTCGCTTCATCTCGTTGAAGACCTCAAGCGAGCGATCAAGGGCTAAGCTGATCAACGCCGAATATAGACCCACGTCTGCAAAAGTTAGTGCTTCATAATACCGAGGTCTGTCCTCTCGTCTGACGTTGACCACCGGATACCCCGCTCTCATTAGTATGAGGTTCAGCAACAATCTGGCCACTCGACCGTTGCCGTCCATAAAGGGGTGTATTGCGGTGAGCTTGTGATGAGCTATCACAGCGAAGGCAAACGTGTCCAGTTCTAGTTTGGGGCGATTGATCCAGGCGACCAACTTCTCCATCAGTCCCGGAACCGCAAGTGGCTCGGGCGGTTTTAGATCACTACCTGTGATCACGACGCCAGCGCGTCGGTAGGACCCTGGCTGGCCTTCAGGATTCTGGCCCACGGTGAGCCGATGCAACTCTCTCAGGTCGATTTCTCTCAGGAGGCCGTTTTGCTGGACGCATTGTTCCAGGAACCGGAAGGCAGCTGCTAGGTCTTTGACTTCGATTTGATCTGCAAGAGACTTGTCACCCAACTCGACGCCCTCCAACAGGACGACTTCCGTTTCCCTTAGCGAAAGCCTGTTCCCCTCAATTCCCGTACTGTGGTAGATATGTTGCAGGCGGAAGTACTCTCCTAACTTGCGTGCTGCTAGCGGTTCAAGGGCTCCCCCGGAACGAAATTTCTTGATCTCATCGGCAAGAGACTCGAGTCGTGCTCTAGTGTCAGGCTCGAGCTCAATTTCAGCGCTAGACTCAGGTAGAAAATCAAGCATCGAAGTAACATCGGGCGCTTGCTGAGGCGACTGTCCCGCACCAAGCAGAGAGCGAAGCTTTTCAGCGAGCTCGATCTCAATGGAGCTGGAATTGGTCAGTCTTCTGTCGACACCCAGTGTTCGAAGAGTTTCGAGCAAAAAGCGACTGGTGACCTCTAACTCCCGTGCAAGCTCGTTGATCCTAATGCGCGTCGGCACTTCACCTCTATTGAACCGGCCAGCCACTTTCTCGCGCCGCGCCGGGCCACTTTAATCTGAGTCTGTCTTTGATGATAGCGGCCTGTGAACAGGGACGCACGTGGAACGCGGCGGCACTTTTATAGACTCTGACGGGAAGAGTGCACGCTAGACAAGCAGTCCCTGCCAAAGGGCGCCCTAGGGGCTTAGAAACAAGGTATTGTGGGCCATCGCCTAAGCCTGCATGGCCGCGAAACTGGCGATGGCCGCGGTTTCGTCCTCGAAGCTCTGCAGCACCGAATCGATCCTGGTCACGCTCAGAACCTTTTTCACCGGCGCGTCGGGGTTCAGCAGCTTCAAGGCTCCCGAGTTCTTGACGGCATGCGTGTAGCAGTTCATGAGCACGCCTAGACCGGTGCTATCGATCCGGCTGACCTTGCTGAGGTCGATCAGGACCTTGGTGTCGTTCTGGAGGCGGATGGCATTGGCCAGCTCGTTCAGCTCCAGCGACGAAGCCAGTAGCTGAGCGCTTTCGACGAAGCGGAGCACGGTGACATCGTTCACGCGCTTGCGCTCGAGAATCGGCTCTCCCAACCCGCGGATGAGCAACTCGGTGGCTCGCAGCTCCGTAAAGCACTCATCGCAACCGAGATAGTGGTCCTCGAACTGCTCGACCAGCTCAGTGCTCAGCCGCCGGTGCAGATACTTCCGGATGGATTCTTCGCGAAGGATCGGATCGCTATGCCAGTCCATACTCATATTATTGAGTGACCGAGGGGGGCCCGATGTTTCGTCTGATCGAGATAAATCGCGCGAAATTTTTCCTTGGCCCGGAACAGGACCACGCGGAAATTCTGGTCGGTCATTCCGGTCTGGCGCAGGATCTCTTCTTTAGTCTTTTCTTCGAGATAGAAGGCGCGGAGGATGCGGCGGTCGCGGTCCGGAAGCTGCTCCATTCCGCGGGCGATGGCCTGCCGGAGCTCAAAAAGTTCCGCTTCGGCGATGCTTTTGCCGGGCGGTTCCGGAACGACCTCGGGCATGGGCTCGTCGCGGAAGGACCGGCGACGGTACTCGGAAATCACGTTGCGGCAGATGCCGTTCAGGAAGGCTCCGGCAGCCTCGGGGTTGCGGAGTTTGTCGTCCTTGTCGGCGACCAGAAAGCGGGCGATGGTCTCCTGCACGACGTCGTCAATGTCGGGACAGAGAAATCCAAGCGCGTAGCTCACCTTGAATCGGAGCTTTGGCCGGAGCTTCTCGATCTCCTCGCCCGACAGGCTCATTCATTCCCCCGATTGAACAGGGTACCAAAGAACCGTCCGGCGCTCACTTCTTTCCGAGATACTCCAGCTCATGATTGATGACCAACTGGAGGTCGGACCACTGAAGGCCTCCAATCTTGCGGCCGTTGATGAAGAGCGTGGGTGTGCCGTGGATGTCCAGCGCGCGGCCTTCGGAAATGCTGGCCTCCACTTCGGGGCCGGTGGCCTGGGTGTCGATACAGCTCTTGAGCTCGGCACTGTTCAAGCCGTTCTGGCCGGCCCACGCCTCAATCTTGGCGTTGAGATTATCCGGCGTGATCTCGTCTTGAGTTTGATAGATCCAGTCGTAGAATTTCCAGAAGCCGGCGTTGCCCTGACGGTAAACGCAGCGGCCGGCGATGGCGGCGGCGTGCGCCCAGGGATGGATGGACTCGAGCGGATAGTTCTTGAAGACCACGCGCACCTTGTCGGGGAACGTTTCGGGGACGTTCTGCCGCAGTAGCGGCGCTTCCATGCGGCAGTCCGGGCACTCCAGATCGCCGAACTCCACGATGGTCACGGGCGCGTTGGCAGGGCCGAGGCTGGGATCGTCTTTCAGAGTGAGTTTTTCGAGGTTGCCTTCGAACGGGCTCTGGTGGATGTTGTAGACGTCGCCTTCGATGATGGTCTGGCCGTCGGGCGAAATGTAATACAGCTCGTCCTTGGTGGAGCCGCCCTGGAAGCTGAGGTGCACGCTGACATCGTAGAAGCCCGGCAGGCGCTTGGACGGCTTCGGGTCGTCGATCTGGAACGTGACGGGCGTGCGATAGATCTCCAGGTGGCGCAGGTAGGCTTCGAGCGTGGCCTTGTCGAACGCGCCTTTGTGAGCCGTGACCGCGGCGGTCTGGGCTGAGGCTGCGATGGACCACGCGAACAGCAGTACGAGGGCGATCAGGATTTTCATGGCGACGTGCCCATTCTAATATGTTCGTGTGGTAACGTCGGATACCGGATGGGCACGGCAGCGGAGTTTCTCCTGCAATTCTGCCGGTGGGTGGACAGCACCCATCTCAGTTCCGTCCTGCGGCACTCCAACTGGATGTTCGATGCGCTGGATGTGACTCACACGCTGGGAATCGTGCTGGTAGCGGGGACGATCGTGCTGGTGGATCTGCGGCTGGTCGGGCTGGGCGTGCGCCGGGCGCAGGTTTCGGCCGTGGTCGAGCGCATCGTGCCGTGGACGCTATCGGGATTCGGCCTGATGTTCATGACCGGAGGGCTGCTGTTCTGTTCGGAGGCGGTGAAGATGTATCACAGCGGCGCGTTCCGGATCAAACTGGTGCTACTGGCGGCGGCCGGGTTGAACGCGCTGGTGTTCCACCGGACGATTTACCGCCAGGCGGCGGAATGGGACGACGACATCCGGCCGCCCTGGCGGGCGCGTCTGGCGGGACTGGCGTCGCTGCTGTTGTGGATCGGAATCATCGTGGCGGGACGGGCGATCGCCTATGGACCCGGATACGATGCGGATTAAGCCGTATGAAGCTGCAGCCGCTGTTTGAATGGGTTCAACAGACGCCAATCGCCGTCACGATCCGTAGCTCTGCCGCGCTCATCGCGACGGTGGAAGGCGTGCATCTGGTGGGTCTGGCCTTGCTGCTGGGAACCATTCTGATGGTGGACATGAGCCTGCTGGGGCGCGGCATCCGAGGCATGTCCACTTCGGACATCGCGCGCGCGCTTAGGAGGTGGACAGTCGCCGGACTAGTCGTGATGCTAATCAGCGGCCCGCTGATGTTTACGTCGGAAGCGTTTCGCTGCTACAAGACGCCTGCGTTTTGGGTGAAGATGTCGCTGCTGGTGGTGGCGCTGGTGTTTCACTTCAGCGTGCATCAAAGGACCGCGCTGGCGGAGCCGCCCGACGCTCCGTGGCGGTCCCGGCTCGTCGGCGCGGCTTCGTTAGCTCTGTGGACCAGCATTGCGCTCGCCGCCAAAGCCATCGCCATCTTCCCGGGCAACACCGAAGGCCGCTTCTAACGCAAGTGCGGCTAGGGTTTCAGGCGGACGCTGATCAGGTTGCCGCTTTCTGCGATGACGTCATTGGGCACGGCCTTGAATCGCTTGCGATATTCGGCCTTGTCCAGCATGAAGACGCGCGGCGTGCCTCTCCTGAGCGCCTGCTCGAGATCGTCCGGCGTGAGTAGAATGACGGGAAGAACGCGGCTGTACCATTCCAGTTGATTGGTCTCGTCATAGCGCGGGTCGCCTTTGTCGTAGAAGCCGACTGGTTCACCGGCCGGCAACACGCGATCCTGCGCCTGGGCGATCGCGCGGATTTCAGTGGCATGCCAATCCGGCCGCCAGAAGACGGCGATGCAAATTGCGGCGGCAAGGGCGATGGGCGCGGCCCAGTTCATCGCGCGTTCCAGAATGCGGCGCGGAACCCACTTCATCAAGCCGACGGCTGTGAGGATCGCGAATGCGGGATAAGCGGGCAGCATGTAGCGCAGCACCCGGCTGCGCGCCATGGCGCAGAGGATAAACACGGCGCCGATCCAGGCCAACAGCAAGTAGAGAGGGCGCCGGCGTTCGCGGATCGCGACCACTAAGCCCGCCAGCATCACTGGCAGCCAGGGCCAGTAGGATTTCGCCAGCATCCAGACATACTCGAACGCGCCCGTGTAGCGCCGCCACGCGGGTGTCAGCGATCCGTACACCTCGCGTTGCAGCCAGCCTTGATGGAAATAGACGAACGCACCGCCGAAGGCTGTCAGTTGATAGGTGTACCAGGCCGCTAGCGGCACGACGGCGATGATCAGCGCAGGGATCACGTAGCGCCACGCCGGGCGGCGGCGAAGGCAAAGCAGGTACGCGCCGAAGGCAAGCGGCAAGGCGACGCCGATCAAGCCGCGCACCATGAGCGCCATCGCGGTGAACAATCCGGCGGCGAGATACCAGCGCGGATCTTCGTCAGCCAGCAGCCACGCGCCGACAGCGCAGACGAACAGGAATGTGGCGGGGACATCGGTCATCGCGCGGCCTGCGTACTTGATGAAGTAGGGCGTCGCGAGCATGACGAACATGGCGATTGATGCGGCGAGCGCGTCGTTGAGCAGACGTCGGGCCAGCCAGAATGTCAGCAGGATCGTGCCGAGCGCGCAGAGCGCCGCCGGAAGCTTGGCAATCGGATCGGAGATGCCGAATGCATCCAGGAACGCGGCCTGCGTCCAGACGAACAAAGGCGGATGTTCAAACGTTACGGTGCCGCGGCATTTCGGCGCGAGCCAGTTGCCATTCTCCGCGATGCCCTTCGCCTGCAGCGAGTACATCGCGTCGTCGTAGCCGGCCAGGTCGCCGAGACGAATCACGCCCAGGAACAGGATGGCCGCTGCACTGGCGAGAAGCAGGAAGTGCAGCCTCGTACTCACTTCGATTCGGCGTAAGTTCGCTTGACGATGTTAGCGACAGGCCCCATCGTCTGCCAGTCCGGATATTTCATTTTGAAGTAGGCCGTGACGGTTTTGGCGGCTTCGTCCTCCGACTTGCCTTCGTGCTTCAGCGCGAGCGTGTGCTGCTGCAGATCCACCAGCATGTCGTGTTCGGCGGGGATGATGGAGCCGCCGCCCAGCGAAAAATGATCAGGCACAACCTCGTGCGGCTTGAGAGCTTCCAGCTTGGCGAGAATATCGATCCAGTTTTGCACGCTGGATTGGTCGCCCGGCAGGCTGGGTGCGACTTTGTTCATGACGATGTCGCCGGAAAGTAGCACGCTGTCCGGGTTCACCATGATCATCTCGTCGCCTTGCGTGTGCGCGGGCCCCATCCAGAACAGGCGCGCAGTGACGCCGCCCAGATCGAGCGTCATTTCACGGTCGAAAGTGATGTCCGGCGTTCGGAACCTGACGTCCTTGAGCAGTTCCTTCGCCTCGGGCGAGAAGCGGCGAAAGAAGTTGTTCATCTCTTCGCCGTGCTCTTCCATTTCTTTCTGTTGGACGGCGTCGCGAATGATCACGGTGCGCGGCGGGAAGGCGGACTCGCCCATCGCGTGTTCGGGATGAAAGTGGGTTGTGGTGAGGTAGAGATTCGGGCCTTTGGCGAGTTTTTCCGCTTCCCGCACGACGATGGCGCCGTTGCGCGGGCCGAGGCCGGTGTCGACCACCAGCGTGCCGCGAGTGCCGACGACGAAGCCGATGTTGGGAAACCCGAGAATAGCGAAAACGTGATCGGAGACCTTCCTGACTTGCGGGTTCTCCGGCAGCATCATGGACTGCTGGGCCGAGGCGAGAGCGGCTGCGCTCAAAAGCCCGGCCGCCAAGGGGAGGAGCGCGGTGCGGAAGGACATCGGTGACGACCATCTTACTACGCGCTGAGGGCGCATCCGTTGACACGGCCAGTCTATCCTGTTAGATTTTCGGAGTCTGGAAAGGAGCGCTCCATGCAACAAGATCTCTCCCTGACCGCGACCAGCCGGCGCGGTTTTATGCAGCAAGCTTCTCTTCTCGTGGCCGGGCCGGCGGCGCTGGTGCTCGGGCGCGCTCGAGGCGCTGAAACCGGTTTCATTGTCGGCGAAACTGCGTTCGGCAAAATCCGCGGCGTCGAAAACCAGGGCATCAAGATTTTCAAGGGCGTCCCGTATGGCGCGAACACCGCGGGTGAGAACCGTTTCATGCCGCCCTCGGATCCCGCGAAGTGGGCGGGCGTTCGCGACGCGTTGCACTATGGGCCGAGTACGCCTCAGAGTGGTCCGAGCGAGCAACGGAGCGGCGCGTCGCGCGCGATCGATGACAATCGTCCCGCCGAGAGCGAGGACTGCCTCGTGTTGAACATCTGGACGCCGGCGCTGAAGGACGGCCGCAAGAGGCCGGTCATGTTTTGGTGCCATGGCGGCGGCTTTGTGAGCGGGTCGGGATCGGCTCCGGGCTACGACGGAACCAACCTGGCGCGGCGTGGAGATGTGGTCGTGGTGACGATCAATCATCGCCTGAACGCGCTTGGGTTCACGTATTTTGGCGAACTTGCCGGCTCCGGCTTCGCGCAGTCGGGCGACGTGGGCATGCTGGACATCGTGCATGCGCTACGCTGGGTTCGCGACAACATCGAGCAGTTCGGCGGGGACCCGAACACGGTCATGATTTTCGGGCAGTCCGGCGGCGGGCGAAAAGTGGGAACGCTGCTGGCGATGCCGTCGGCCAAAGGGCTATTCCATCGCGCCATCATCGAGAGCGGTCCGACGATCAAGCTGGTGGAGCGCGAGCAGGCGACGCGCGACGCCGAGGCGCTGCTGAAGGCGCTCGGCCTGAACAAGAATCAGGTGCGGGAGGCGCAGAAGCTGCCGGTGGACCGCATCATGGCGGCATATTTCCAGGTGGTGCGCAGCATGCGCGGCGCCGATCAAATGACCGAAGGCTTTTCGCCCACCGTGGACGGCGAAGCGATTCCGCATCATCCGTTCTATCCGAAGGCGTCTGCGATTTCGGCCGATGTGCCGGTGATGGCCGGCTGCACGCGGACCGAAATGACGTTGATGCATATGAACGATCCCTCCGCATTTTCGCTGGATGAAGCGGGAATGCGGGAGCGCGTGAAGGCCACGGTTGGCGCCGCGGACGCGGACCGCTTGATCGAGGTGTATCAGAAGGCGAATCCGGGCGCGTCGCCATCGGATATATTCTTCCTGATCGACAGCGATCACCGCTACGGCGCGCCGATGATGAAGATCGAAGAGCTGCGGTCAGCGCTGGGCCGCGGGCCAGTGTACGCGTACTACTTCACCTGGGAGACGCCTGTCGATGGCGGGAGACTGCGGTCGCCGCACACCATGGAGATCCCGTTTGCGTTCGACAACGTCAAGATTTCCGCGCGCATGACCGGCGGCGGGCCGGATGCGATGGCGCTGGCCGACAAAGTGAGCGACGCGTGGATCGCCTTCGCACGCACCGGCAATCCGAACACTGGCAAACTGCCGGATTGGCCGGCGTTCAACGCCAAGGATCGCGCGACCATGGTCATTAGCAACGAGAGCAAGGTGGAGAAGGACCCGATCCGGGAGCAGCGCCTGGCGATGTTCGGCGACCTGCATTTCACCTGAGCGAACCGCCTCGCGTTCCGGCGACACTAGAGGCATGGGCATCCTCCGGCTGGAGCGCGTCAGCAAGGACTACCCCACCGATGGCGCAACTGTGCCCGCGCTGCATGAAGTATCGCTCGACGTCGAGCGCGGCGAGTTCGTGTCGCTGGTGGGGCGCAGCGGCTGCGGGAAGTCGACGCTGCTGAATCTGGCCGGCGCGATGGACTTTCCGACGTCGGGGAACGTGATCCTGGACGGCGTGATCACGACATCGCTCGGTGAAGCGGACCTGACGCGGCTACGGCGCGAGAATGTCGGATTCGTTTTTCAATCGTTCCAGTTGCTGCCGGCGCTATCCGTCGTGGAGAATGTCGAGTTGCCGCTGATGCTCGCTGGCCGCGGCGATGCGCGCGAGCGGGCGCTCGAAGCGCTGCGTTGGGTGGAGATGGATTCCTATGGCGTGCGGATGCCGTTTCAGCTCTCCGGTGGCCAGATGCAGCGAGTGGCCATCGCCCGCGCGCTGGTGCATGCACCGGCGTTGCTGTTGGCCGACGAACCGACCGGCAATCTCGACACCGTCACCAGCGATCTGATCATCGGCCTGCTGCGGCGGATCGCGAGCGAGCGCGGCGCGACCGTGTTGATGGCCACGCACAGCCTGGAGGCGGCCGGGATGTCGGACACCATCGTGAGATTGCGCGACGGGCGCGTGGAGGAGGTGCTGCAGCCCGTCAAAAAAGGCTAGCGCATCCATGCAGCAGCTCAAAATCTTCTACAGGCTGATTCTCCGGCCGCTGCGCGCGGAGCCGATGCGCACTGCGCTCACGGTGCTGGCCGTCGCGCTGGGCGTGGCGGCGGTGCTCGCGATCGAACTGGCGGGGGACGCGGCGGCCGGCTCGTTCCGCTCGTCGATGGAGACGCTAATCGGCAAGGCGGATTTTGAAGTGACGGGGACGGGCGGTGTTGTGCCGGAAGTACTGGCACGGCTGGCGCGGCTGCCGTACACCTTGAAGATTCATCCCCGTTTTGAGGATTACGCTGAGGCCGTCGATTCAAGCCGCACCGTGACGCTGCTCGGTGTGGACATGCTCTCGGAGGCGCTCGCAAGCGGCGCGTCAAACGACACCGGCAACTTCGACCTCGGCGATTCCATCTGGACTGGTGACGGCCTGGGCTACAAGAGCGGCGATCGCGTGCGCCTGTTGATCAACGATCGCGTCAGCGAATACACGGTGCGCGGCACACTCGGCCAAGGGTCGGGCGAGACGGTCGTTATGGACCTGGCGCAGGCGTCGCGTGCGCTGGGCCGCGAGCGGTTGGACCGGATTCTCATCGAAGCCCCTGCGGGCAGCTCCATTGATGAGTGGGAGGCGCTGCTGAGGAAAGCGTTGCCGGTGGGTGTCGCAGTGGCGCGTGAAGGTGCGCGCACCGACGAGAACCGGCGCATGCTGGCGGCGTTTCGCTGGAATCTGCGAGTGCTGAGCTACATCGCGCTCACGGTTGGCGCGTTTCTGATTTACAACACGATTTCGGTGTCGGTGGTGCGGCGGCGTTACGAGATCGGCATCATGCGTGCGCTTGGTGCGACCCGTGGCGGAGTGCTGGCGGCATTTCTGGGCGAAGCGGCAGTGTTCGGTCTGCTGGGAGCCATCGCCGGGATCGGTCTGGGACGCCTGATGGCCGCAGGGGCGGTGAAGCTGGTTGCGGCGACGGTGGAATCGCTGTACGTCAGCAGCCGGCCGGGACCAATCACATTGACGTGGGAAACGGCGGCGCTGGCGATCGTCATTGGAGTCGGTGTGGCGCTGCTCTCGGCGTTGTCACCCGCGTGGGAAGCTTCGCTGGTGGCGCCAGTGGACGCGATGGCGCGCGGACGGCGCGAATATGAAACGCGAGTGCACAAATGGCGTGACCTGGCGTTCGCCGCGGTGCTCGGGAGTGGCGCATGGATCGCATCGCGTCAGCAACCGATCGACGGCAAGCCGATGTTCGGTTATCTGGCGGCACTGCTGCTGATCTCAGCGACGGCCTTCGCGATTCCGGCGCTGGTCTCGGGCATGGCCTGGGCGACAGGGGGCATCATGCGCCGCGTGTTCGGCGTGGAAGCGCTGCTGGCGACGCGCAGCCTGGCAGGCTCGCTGTGGCGCACATCGGTGCTCGCGGGCGCGCTGGCCACCGCCATCGCGATGCTCTCGGCTGTCGGCATCATGGTCGGCAGTTTTCGTCAGACCGTGCTGGTTTGGATGGAGGACCGGTTGGGGGCCGATCTTTACCTGAGGCCCGCCGCGCCGATGACGGCGGACCGGCACCCCATCATGTCCGCCGAGATTCCCATCGCGTTGGCGAGGCTGCCCGAGGTGGCCGCTGTGGATCAGCTTCGGACGTATGAGATCAGCTACCAGGGGCTGCCGGCGACGCTGGGCGGCGCGGACGCACGCATCACGGGCCGCTATGGCCATCGCCCTTTCCTCTCAGGGGCCGATCCGCGTACGGTTTTCGCGCAGTTAATCGGCGCCAATACGGTGATCGTCAGCGAGCCGTTCGCTAATAAGCATCATATCCGGCCCGGCGACAATCTGACGTTAGCGCTGGGCGGGAAAGATGTGCGGTTCCGCGTAGCCGACGTTTACTACGACTATTCGAATGAGCGCGGCTTCATCATCATGGATCGCGGAACGTTGGGGAAGTATTTGCCGGGCGAGGCGCCGACCAACGTGGCCGTGTATCTGAAGTCCGGAGTCTCGCTCGACGCCGGGCGGCGCGCGGTGGAGGCGGCGGTGGCGGGCCGCAAGGTGGTGGTGGCGTCGAACCGCACGCTGCGACAGGAAGGCATGCGCGTGTTCGACCGGACATTCGCGATTACGTATGCCCTCGAAGCCGTGGCCGTGCTGGTGGCCATCATGGGCGTAAGCGGCGCGCTGCTGGCTCTGGTGATCGACCGGCGACGTGAGTTCGGTTTGCTGCGATTCCTGGGCGGCGCGGGCAGCCAGCTTCGGAAGATCATTCTGTTTGAAGCCGGGCTGTTGGGTTTGCTGGCCAACGTGGCGGGCTTGATCCTGGGGCTCTTGCTGTCGCTGCTGTTAATCTTCGTAATCAACAAGCAGTCGTTCGGGTGGACTATCCAGTTTCATTGCCCGGTTGCGATATTGCTCGGGGCGCTGGGCCTCGTGTATGTGGCGACCGTCGTCGCAGGGCTTTATCCCGCTCGGATCGCGACACGGCTCGTTCCCATCGATGTGATCCATGAAGAATAGACCCGCGATTGCGTTGATGGTGGTCTGGGGAGTCGCGCTTCCCGGCTACCACTACGAGTTTCCGCGCGATCACTACAGTCATCCCGATTATCAGACGGAGTGGTGGTACTACACGGGCAACCTGCACACCGCGGAAGGCCGTAAGTTCGGTTTCGAGCTGACGTTCTTCCGCCAGGGAGTGGACCGAAGCGCGCAGAAGGCGGATGTATGGGACGTTCGCGATGTTTGGATGGCGCATCTCGCGCTGAGTGATATTGACGGCGGCCAGTTCTATCACACCGAGCGATTGAATCGTGCCGGGGCAGGCGTTGCGGGCGCGGGTCAGTCTCGCGCGATGGTGTGGAATGGCAACTGGCAGGCGCACATCGGCGATGGCGCAACGCAGCAACTGCGGGCGGTGGCAGAGAGATTCTCGTTCGAGTTGAACTTGAGGTCGGCGAAACCGCCGGTGATTCACGGCGTCAATGGCGTTAGCCAGAAGGCCGAAGGCGAAGGCCGCGCGTCACACTACATTTCGCTGACCCGGCTGATCACCAATGGCACGCTCACGCTCGACGGCAAGCAATACTCCGTCGACGGCCTGAGTTGGATGGACCACGAGTTTTTCACACATCAGTTGGAAGCGGACCAGATCGGGTGGGACTGGTTCAGCCTGCAGTTTGACGACAACACCGAGCTGATGCTGTTCCGAATCCGGCGCAAGGATGGGACAGTCGATCCGTACTCGGCCGGTACTTACGTGGATGCAAAAGGCCACGCGACACATCTTACTGTGCGTGATTTTTCGCTCGCGCCCGGCAAGACTTGGAAGAAGTATCCCGTCGCGTGGGACATCGCCATCCCATCCCTTGATTTGAAGCTGGCACTAAGCACGCGCCTCCCGCAACAGGAACTGACCGGCAACGTCACTTACTGGGAAGGCGCGATCGAGTGCACCGGCACCAAGCACGGCGTTGGGTATCTGGAAATGACAGGCTACGCGGCCCCGGTACCCTTGAGCGCCGCTTTGACGCGATCCGGAGTAAACGGGATTTGGCGAAGCCTCGCGCCGGTGGCGTCGAAGACCGCGTTACCGATGGCGGCCGCGATCACGGTGATGGACGTTTCACCTGCGCCGGTGGCTTCTTCATCCGGACGATTCACGAGCACGCACTCCACTTTGGGAAGCGCGAAGCCAAGCGGCAAGGTGTGATACGTGCGCCAGTCGATCGACGTGACCTTTTCGCGATCCCAGCTGACCTCTTCCATCAGCGCGCGGCTCATGCCTTGCAGCGCTCCGCCTTCGGCCTGATTCGTGAGGCCGTCCGGGTTTGAGATGGGGCCGGCGTCGATGGCGACGACCACGCGCTTCACCGCGATCTTGCCGGTGTCCTGGTCGACTTCGACTTCCGTGACGATGCCGGTGTATCCGTTGTCGCCTTCGTAGGCGACGCACGCGAGGCCGCGGCCGGTGGCGATGCCCGTCTTGCGATTGCCGGGCCTCGGTGACGGGCGCGTGTCCCAATTGGCCGCTTTCGCCGCAGCCTTGAGCACTCCGATGACGCGATCGCTGCGCAAGTGGCGCAGGCGGTACTCCACCGGGTCGGCTTTCACGTGAGCGGCCAGCTCGTCCATAAAACATTCGTGAGCGAACGTGTTCTGGAAGCGGGCGGGCGACCGCAGCGGGCCGGTGAAGAACGGCGAGGGAAGATTGTGAACCAGCACGCGCGCGCTGCGTACGGTTCCCGCGCCCTTCGGCACACCGTCGAACAGAGCGGCGGCGTAGGAGGGAATGCCATTACTGTTGTTGTTAAAGCCTCGGGGTTCGGCGGCGGCGCCGGGCGAGAACCGCTGCGCTTCAAAGCCCACCAGCGAACCGGTGATGACATTGCCGGGCGTTCCGGGGCCGGGCCGGTTGCCGTGCGCGGGCGACCACGCTTCGTGATCCCACGCGATGATGTTGCCTTGCGCGTCGAGGCCGGCGCGCTCATCCATCAAAAACGGGTTGCCGTAATTTTCCGACGTCAGCTCGTCCTTGCGGGTGAGCTGCACGCGCACGGGCTTGCCGACGGCCTGCGAAAGCAGCGCGGCATCGTAGGTTACCGTGTCAGCGGCATTCAAGCCATAGCAGCCGGCGCCGCGCTTGAAGATCACATGAACGTTTTCCGGCTTCAGTCCGAGAACCATCGCCGCAGTGCTCTTCTGATACCACACGCCCTGCGTGGGCGACCAGATCGTGGCTTTGTCGCCTTGCACATCGGCGACCGCGCAGGAACTGCCCATGGAGCCGTGCGCCTGATAGGGATGTAGGTAGGTGGCTTTGAGCACCGTGGCAGCCTGGCCGAGCTTCTGGTCGACATCTTTCGAATCGACCAACAGGAAATCGCGCGAGCCCTTCTGATCGCGCAACCGCTCAATGAATCCGGCCTGTTCCGGCAGTCCGGTTCCCGCGCTCCAGTTGACCTTCAGCTTCTCGGCCGCTTGCAGCGCTTGCCAGGGTTTTTCGGCGACTATGCCGACGAAGTTTTTCTTGACGACCACCTTGACCAGGCCGGGCATGCCTTGCACGGAGCTTTCGTCGACGCTCTCGACCGTCGCGCCGGTGGCCGGCGGGCGAACAACGCTGCCGTGCAGCATGCCAGGCACGCGCACGTTGTGGACAAATTCGAATTGACCGGTGACGATCTCGGGGATGTCCAGACGATGGATCGGCTTTCCGAGCACGGTCCATTCGCTGGGCGGCTTGCGCTTGGCGCTGGGATCGAGCGCGAGGTGAAACTTCTTGCCGCCTACCAGTTGGCCATAGGTCACTCGCTTGGATACGTCGCTCTTTGCGCTGATCACTCCGTCGGCGGCAGTGAGCTGATCGACGGGCACTCCGAGTTGTTGCGAAGCCATTTTGACGAGCGCTTCGCGCGCAGTCGCCGCGGCCTGTCCCAGATTCTTGTGGTTGAAATTCGCGGGGTGCGACTGGCTGCCTGACGTGTAGGCTTGATCTGGCGTCAGCGCGGTGTCACAGTAAATCAGCTTCACGCGCTCGAACGGAACGGAAAGCTCTTCCGCCACCAACTGTGTTTGCGCGGTGACGATGCCCTGCCCCAGTTCTTCCTTGCCGCTGTAGGCGGTGATGCTGCCGTCGGACGCGATGGCGAGCCAGGAGTCGACTTCGTCGATCGGCGGCGAACCGGGCGACGGCCTGCCGAATTGCGCGAGGGCCGGCTCAGTGGCCAAATCCACCACGCTGAAGCCGACGATGAGAGCGCCGGAAGTTTTCAAGAAGCCGCGGCGGGAGAGTGCGGCTAACGCGGCGGAGGTCATGCGCGGTTTCATTATGCTCTCTCCTTCGCGTATTTCTGAATGGCGGAATACATCCGCGTATGCGTGAAGCAGCGACAAAGGACGCCGGAAAGCGCCTGCTGGATCTCCTCTTCATTCGCCTTGGGATGCTTGTCGAGAAACGCTTTGGCGGTGAGGATGACGCCGTTTACGCAGAAGCCGCATTGCGCAGCCTGCTCATCGATGAAGGCTTGCTGGATGGGATGCGGTTTTTCGGGCGTACCCAGCCCTTCGAGCGTGGTGATTTCAGCGCCCGCCGCCGCCTTTACCGGCGTGATGCAGGACTTCACGGCGTTGCCTTTCAGAATTACAGTGCAGGCGCCGCATTGGCCCAGACCACAGCCAAACTTCGGCCCGCGCAGCTCCAGATCGTCGCTCAGTACATATAACAGCGGCGTGGATGGGTCCACGTCCACGGTGTGCGTTTGGCCGTTGACTTTCAGGGTGATCGCACTCATTTGCGAGTCCTCTTTCTTATCGTAAGCCGCCGCCGCTGACGAGATCAGCTTTGGATGCAGCTTCGTCCTTTAACGGAGTTACTTTGTCGGGGTCGACGCGGACCATCAAATAGCTGATGTGGTCGTCGATTCTCGTGAACCAGTGGCCGACGCCGGCGGGGATGATGACCACGTCGCCGGGCTTCAGCTCGTAAGTTGCGCCGTTGCGAATCGTTTTGCCATTGCCGCCGGGACCGTTTAGCAGACGCACCGCGCGATCATCGGGCGAGCGTTTCTTTAGATCCGTAATGTCGGAGCCCGTGACTAGCGTCGCCGAGCCATCCAGAACGTGGTAGACCTCGCTCACGAGGTCGTGCTCGGCCACCGCACCGCCTGTGGTCTTGCCTCGATACACGACACCGATGTCGACATGCGCTTTTCCGACATCGACCGCGCGCACCTGCTGATCGCTAACGGCTTCGGTGGCGGGCACGCGCTTCAGATAAGCCTGGACCTCGTCGCTCGTAATGTAGGCGCCGGAACATTTGTGGCAGCTCGGGCTTGTGTCCTGCGCGACAACCGCGGACGCGGCCATCACCAGCGCCAGAGTGAGTTTCGATGTCATACATCCTCCCTATTTCGCCCCTTTCGGCCACACGACGCCTTGATCCAAATTCGTGACAGGCGCCATGCCCTTGTAGACGAATCGCTGCACCCGCTGGCCGCGATACGTCTCCGTGGTGTAGATGTTGCCTTTCGAATCGGTGGCGATACTGTGCACGCCGTAGAACTCGCCGGGCTGGCGGCCGCCTTCGCCGAAGCTGGTCAGCACTTTCAGCGTGGCGCGATCGACGATATGGACGCGGTCGTTTTCGCCGTCGGCAACATACAGAAACCGCTGCTGCGGATCACGCGAGAACGCGATGTCCCAGACCGACCCCGAGCCCAGCGTCTGCTTTTCGATGAACGCTTCTTTGACGAACGTGCCGTCGGGCCGGAAGACCTGGATGCGGTCGTTCACGCGGTCGCAGACATACAGCAGATTGTCGTTGGACAGCATGGCGCAATGCACTGGATTGCGGAACTGCTGCGCGGGCGGACCGTCAGGCTTGTAGGGGCCAAGGTCGGCATCGCTGGGACGGTGGCCGTAGGCGCCCCAATGGCGCTTGTACTTGCCCGTGTCGGCGTCGAAGACGATCACGCGGTGGTTGCCATAGCCGTCGGCGACGTATAGCTCATTGGTCTTCTGGTCCACAAACGTCTTGGCGGCCAGCCGTACATTCTGGGTGTCGTTGCTACCCTTGCTTTGGCCGGGCTTGCCGATTTGCAGCAGAAACTTCCCATCGCTGGTAAACTTGAGAATTTGATTATCGTGAAAGCTTTCGACCTGGTCGCCGGCTTTCGACTCTTCGTCCTGGCCGTTGATGGCGCCCCGTCCGCTCTGGGGGCCGCGCCCGTTGCCGCCCAGCCAGACGTTGCCTTTGTAATCGACAGTGATTCCATGGGCGGATTCGGGCCAATCGTAGCCCGGACCGGGACCGCCCCAATGTCCGATCAAGTTGCCTTCCTGATCAAACTCCAGGACCGGCGGCGCGGGCTCGCAGCATTGCGCGATGGGAGGACTGGTGGTGGCATGGCGTTCGCCGGCTTCGAGCGAGCCGACGCGATGGATGATCCAGATATGATCCTGAGGGTCAGCGGAAACGCCGATGCTCTGGCCCAGGATCCAGTGGTTCGGAAGCGGTTTCGGCCAGAAAGGATCCACTTCGAAGCGGGGCGCCATAACCCCCGCGGCGTGCACCACGGTGCCCGTTTGAAGGATTCCGAGCCCGCCGGTAACCACGATGGCGGCGGCAACCGATAACAAGTATCGCTTCATGGCGACCCTCCTTGATGGGGAAAGTATACACAATACGGTGGCTGCTGCCATGATCCTTGCGAGCCAGGAGGCTTAAGTAAAGTTTGGTAAAACCATTTGACTCTTTGTACTCATGGCCATCAGGGCCGCCGTCATTCTGTAAATCTCTCGATATCAAAGGCCCGTCTCATCGAGCATTCCAGGGAGGAGTATTGAAGACACTACGCAAAGCTACCGGTCTGTCTGTCCTTGTGTCGCTTCTGCTGGCGATTTCCGCCGCGGGGCAGCAGCCGCAGGATCAGAATCAAAGCGCGACTGCGCCGCTGGCCCAGCCGGCGCAGAAGGAATCGACGGCCAACGCGGTCCCGCAGCCGCTGGAGCACTGGTCCATCGAGCCCTTCTATTGGCTGACCACCATCCGTCCCAACCTGCGCGGAGGCGCGGCCGCGTTCGACTACGAGAACCTGGATTATCCCGGAAATGGCAAGCACACGCCCGGCCTTGCGATCACGATCCCGATATCGCGAGCGGGCACTCTGGTTTTCTCCGGATTCGTCGCCAAGGGCGAGGGCAACAGCACCGCGCCTCAGGATCTGGATCTGTTCGGAACCGGATATGCGTCGGGCGACTTTTTGTCGTCCAACTACACGATTAAGAACTTCAAGCTATCCTTCCAGGATTTGCTCTTTCCCTTCCCGCGCAAGCAGGGACAGAAATGGCACATCAAGACGCTCTGGGAGGTGCAGTACGCGAGCATATCCACCAACATCAACGCGCCGCTGGCGCCCACCACGGACAGCTCCGGCAATCTCATCAGCTATGTCGCCACGGGTAACCGCCGGGTGATCTACCCGACTTTCGGCCTGGCAGGCGAGTACCACCTGGCCAAGAACCTGGAACTAGGAGGTTACGCATCCGGCTTTACGATTCCTCACCGCTCCACCATCGGCGACGCGGAAGGTTCCATCGGCTACCGTATCGGCGTAGTGGAACTGGTTGCTGGCGGGAAGTTCTACCACTTCAAGACGTCGGCGCAGAATGCGGAGTACTTCAAGACCACGCTCTGGGGGCCTTACGTCGCGCTTCGGTTGTATCCGGAGAAGTTCTCCGTGCCGTGCCCGTTCTGCGGGGGAAGATCGACGACGGCGAAGAACGGCGGCCCAGCTGGGCCGGCTTCCACCGGCCAGGGTCAGAGCACGACCGCGCCCAGCGGGGGCACGAGCAGTTCCGCTACTTCCACGTCGGATTACGGCAATTACGTGCGCCGCTTTTCGGGCGGATTGACGCTCTCTGTGCTCGGCATGACTCTGATTCCGAACTCCAGCAGCACGATCAACAACTCATCCACCGTCAGCACGGCTTACAGCACCACGGGCGCGTCGTCGCGCATCGGCTACGGAATCACGGGGCAAGTGGCGCTGACCGATCATTTCGCGGTGGCCGCCGAAGGGCTTGTGCGGCGAATCGGATATAAGTTAGACACGACCGTGACCGACAGCACCTCGGTCAACGGCCTCACCACGACCACCACGACGAGCACGCACGAAGACACCCGGGCGCGCCTGATCGATATTCCGATCGCCTTGAGATTCTACAATAAGAGCCGGCACGCTCCTGGGGCGCGCTGGTTCGTCGAGGCCGGCGGCGCATTTCGCGAAGCCCGCTCCGTCCGGACGTCCCTGTCTTCGACCGACAGCAGCGGTAACGTGACTTGCTGTACTAACACGCCCACCGAGCCGGCGCACAAGAACGCCGAGGGCGTCGTCGCGGGCGCGGGATTCCTGTTGATCGATCCGCTCGGAATCCGCATCATCCCCGAGGTTCGGTACACCCGCTGGATGAGTTCGACATTCGACCTGCTGAGCACGAGGACGCAGCGGAACGAAATAGCGGCGGGGTTTTCGATCTCCTTCTAGGTAACTGCGCCAACCCGGTCCCGAAGACGGCGCCCTGGGCACGTTCCGGCCCAAAACGTGCTGGCTGCGAAGTGAAGGACTCCCCGTGGCGGGATGAGCAGCATCTTGCGCAGCAAAATCGCGGGTTACGCGGCGGCTGCCTTGGGCATCGCTGCGGTTACCGCTGTGTGCGCAATAATACGCACCCACATCAATGATTTGACTGTGTCGCTCGCCATGCTGCTCGTGGTACTTTTCGTTGCCACGGAGTGGGAGAGCGGGCCGGCTATCTTGGCTTCCGTGCTGGGCGTGCTGTGCCTGAACTACTTCTTCCTGCCGCCGCTTTACACATTCACCATTGCGGATCCGAAGAACTGGGTGGCGCTAGCAGCTTTCTTCATGACAGTCCTGACGGCCGGCCGGTTGTCCTCTTGGGCGAAACAGCAGGCGGCTCAGGCGGAGGCCAGCAGGAGTCAAGCCCGGTTGGCCAGCGCCTACAATCGCAGCCTGCTGGAGGCCAGCCTGGACCCGCTCCTGACCATCGGCCAGGACGGCAAGATCAATGACGTCAACGCCGCAGCCGAGGCCGTGACGGGTTATTCAAGAGCGGAGCTCATTGGCAGCGATTTCGCAGGGCATTTCACGGAGTCTGAAAAGGCGGGTGTGGCGTTTCAACAGGTCTTTCGCGAGGGCGGCGTCCGGAGCTACGCCCTGGAGCTTCGCCACCGCAGCGGGCATAACACTTCCGTTCTTCTCGACGGGTCGCTTTATCGGGACGCCGATGGCAACGTGATCGGGGTGGTGGCCACGGCCCGTCCGATCCGCACGTATGTGGGTAAACCCTGGGAGGCGCCGCCGGACCCTCGCGTGCTACGGCACCTGAAGCTCTTCGTTGGATTCGCCAGTTTGCTATCGCTGGCCGCCGGGCTCCTGTCGATCGTAGGCCTGGCGTTCCAGATTGCGATTCTGAAAAGCGTTATACCCGGGCAACCAGTCATTAAGATCAACACGGCCGTATGCCTGGTGTTGCTCGGCCTCTGTCTCTGGATTGCGCGGAAGGAAGAGCGGTGCTCGCGGGTTACAAAAATTTGCAGCCGGATCATGGCCGCCCTGGTCTTATTCGTTGGCTTCTCGGGCGTGATGGAACATTTGTTCCGCTGGAATTTAGGAGTCGACCAATTGTTGTTCCGGGAGCCAGGCGCCGACGCCTTCTTTAGCGCCCGGCCCGGACTGATCGCTCCCATCACAGCCGTCGATCTGCTCTTCCTGGGTCTGGCATTTCTGCTGCTGGACCGGCCGGTCACCTGGAGAGCCCGGCGGTATTGGCCGGCGCAACACCTCGCCTCGCTCACCGTCATGCTTTCGATTGTCGCGCTGCTGGACTTCGTTTTTGGATCGCACGCTTCCTACACTCACATCGCTTTACAGACGGCCATTACGCTCCTCGTCGTGTCCCTCAGTCTGCTCTGCATCCGCCCCGACCGTGGATTGGCGGCTTTGCTTTCGAGTTCCACCGCCGGCGGCGTGTTGACGCGGCGACTACTGCCCGCAGCCGTCGTGATTCCCATCGTGATCGGCGCGCTGTCGTGGAGGGCGTTAGCGTCGGGCCGGCACTTCGTCTGGAGCGAGGTCAGCCTGATGACCATCGCGATGATTACGCTGCTGGCCGCCTTCGCGATTTGGAATGGATACATCGTCAATCGCGGTGACGTCGATCGCCGGAGAGTGGAAGCAGCATTGCACCGCAACGAACTGGAACTTCGCGAGGCGCAGCGGCTGGCGCAACTAGGCAATTGGTGGTGGGACCCTACCGGCGACGCCGTCACCTGGTCCGCCGGGCTATCGCTTCTGGCCTTGCGTAATCCGATGCTGCCCCCGCCGACATACAAAGAACACTTGGCTGTGTTCACCCCGGAGAGTGCCGCGCGGCTGGACACCGCCATCCACAGTGCCATGGAAAGCGGCGCGTCTTTCGAGCTCGACCTCGAACTGGTTCGCACCGACGCGGCCGTTCGTTCGGTCACCGCCCATGGAGAAGTAGAGCGCGACGCCGGCGGCCAAGCCCGGCTGGTGCGCGGCACGGTGGAGGACGTCACCGAGCGCAAGCAGGCCGCAGAAGCATTGCAAAAATCGGCCGAAGAGATACGCGATTTGTATAATCACGCTCCCTGCGGTTATCACTCCCTGGACCCGCAGGGCGTATTCGTACAAATCAACGACACAGAACTGGAATGGCTGCAGTACACGCGCGAGGCAGTAGTTGGGAAACGGCGCTTCACCGACCTGCTTACGCCTGAGGGGTTGAAGACTTTCGAGGCTAGTTTTCCGCGGCTGAAACAGACGGGAGCGATCCAGGACGCGGAATTCGACCTAGTCCGGAAGGACGGCACCACGTTCCCCGTACTGCTGAGCGCCACCGCGGTCACCGATGCGGCCGGTAACTATCTGATGAGCCGGTCGACGGTGTACGACATCACCGCACGCAAACGGGCCGAAGACGAGGTTCGGCTGTTGGCGCTGCGGCAAGAAGTGGTGGCCGAGCTCGGCGGGCAGGCGTTGCGCAATGAGCCCCTATCAACCGTGCTGAACGAAGCCGTCGCGCGGGTGGCGCGGACGCTGGGCGTCGAGTATTGCAAGGTGCTGGAGTTGCTTCCGGACCGCAAAGCAATGCTTCTGCGCGCCGGCGTCGGCTGGAAGGAAGGCTTGGTCGGACAGGCCACGGTCGGCGCCGGGTTGGACTCCCAGGCCGGTTTCACTCTGATTTCCAAAGATCCGGTGGTGGTGGAAGACCTGCGCACGGAAAAACGCTTCAGTGGACCCCCGCTGCTCAGCGAGCACGAGGTGGTGAGCGGCATGAGCGTCATCATTCCCACCAGTGAGGGCCCGTATGGCGTTCTTGGGGCGCACAGCACGAAAGAGCGGAAGTTCACTGAAGACGAAGCCAACTTCCTGCAATCCGTCGCCAACGTGCTCGGCAGCATGGTCGAACGACGCAGGGCCGAAGCGGCGCTGCTGCGAAGCAATCGGGCACACCGCGCCTTGAGCAGCTGCAACGAGGCCCTGATCCGGATCACCGACGAGGGTACGTTGCTGCAGGAAATCTGCCGGCTCATCATCCAGGAAGCCGGATATCGCTTCTGCTGGGTGGGCTACGCCGAACACGACGAAACCAAGGCCGTGAGGCCGCTTGCGGTGGCAGGCCTCGAGGAAGGCTACCTGAAGACGGCCAACGTCACCTGGGCCGACACGGAGCGCGGCCGAGGGCCCACCGGCGCATGTATTCGGACCGGCCAGATCCAACTGGTGAAGAATTTCGCGACCGATCCGCGGCTCGAGCCATGGCGCGAGGAAGCGCGGAAACGTGGCTATGCTTCCTCGCTGGCGGTTCCGCTGGTGGTTGACTCCAAGACGTTCGGAGCCTTGACGATCTATGCGGAAGAGCCCGGGGCATTCGAGGCCGAAGAAGTCGACCTGCTGGCCGAACTGGCCGCTGATCTGGGCTTTGGCATCACGGGGCTGCATACACGGGCAGAGCGCGAACGGGCAGAGCAGGAGATCCGTACGCTCAATACGGAGCTGGAACAACGCGTCGTACGCCGCACCGCGCAGCTCCAGGCAGCGAACCAGGAATTGGAGCAAGCCCGCGAGCGGGAAATCGAAATCGGTTTCCGCATCCAGCAGACCCTGTTGCTCGATCAGCCGCCCCGAGATGTTCCCGGTCTGCACGTCGCGGCGCTGACCATCCCCTCCCAGCGAATCGATGGCGATTTCTATATCTTCATCCGGCACTCCCAGGAGTGTCTCGACGTCATCATCGGCGACGTCATGGGTAAGGGCATCCCCGCCGCGCTTTTGGGAGCCGCCACCAAGAGCCATTTTCTGCGAGCCCTCGGCGATTTGATGGCACTGTCGAAAGACGGGAAGCTTCCGGCTCCGAAGGACATCGTGATGCTGGCCCACGCGGAGTTGGCACACCACCTGATCGAGCTGGATAGCTTCGTGACCTTGTGCTACGCGCGGTTGGACATGGATCAATACCGCGTCACCTTGGTGGATTGCGGGCACACCGGTGTCATCCACCGGCATGGCGCCACTGGGGTGTGCGAGACCCTCCATGGAGACAACCTGCCCCTGGGAGTCCGGGAAGGGGAAATTTACGACGAAACGTCGGTCGAGTTCAAACCTGGGGATTTGTTGTTCTTTTACTCGGACGGAATTACCGAAGCGCGCAACCCGGCGGGAGAGTTTTTCGGAGTAGGGCGCTTGGAGGAATACGTCCAGCTCAACGGAGAACTCGATTCGGGCGCCCTGGTGGAAGGAATACGGAAGACGGTCGCCACTTTCTCCGGAGCCGAGCGGCTCACCGACGACCTGACCTGCGTGGCGGTCCGGGTGGAGGAGCGGCAGCTACCAGTGGCGCACGGCGAGGTGGACATTCTCAGCGACCTGAAGCAGCTTCGCGGGGTGCGCGAGTTCGTGCGGCGCTTTTGCAACAAGCTCCCGGGACTGCCGCTCGATGAAGGAAGCGAGGACGCGCTCGAGCTGGCGGTGAACGAAGCAACCAGCAACATTATGAAGCACGCCTATCATGGCCGCCGGGACCAATGGATTCATCTGGACGCGGAGGCATTCCCCGGCCATCTTTCCGTTCGGCTGCACCATTTTGGCGACCCGTTTGATCCGTCGAAAGTTCCGCCGCCGCCGCTGGATGGCTCGCGCGAGTCCGGATTGGGCGCTTACATCATTACCAAGAGCGTGGATGAGGTGCGTTACTATCGCGATGACCGCGGCCGGAACTGCGTGGCGTTGATGAAGTTCCGGACCCCCGCGCCAGGCGTGGCCACCGAAGCAGTTCTGAAAGGAAACGAGGCCTAAATGGAAATCCCTGTCGACAACGTGGACGGTGTGGCCGTCGCAGCAATGCCGGTGGATGAGCTGGACGCAAGTAACAGCGGCGAGTTTAAGCGTGACATCGCCCCGGTGCTCCAGGCGCAGACGAAGCTGGTGCTCGATTTGAGCCAGCTGCGCTTCGTGGATAGCTCCGGACTGGGCGCCATGCTCTCCTGCTTGCGGCAGTTGAGCGCGAGGGGCGGCGACTTGAAGCTGTGCTCGATGTCGAAACAGGTGCGGGCGCTGTTTGAACTCGTCCGCATGCATCGCATCTTCGACATCTACCCAACCCGGGATGATGCCGTGCACGCGTTTCAGCCCTAGCCACGAAAGGAGCACCATGCGCAACCAGCAAGGCTCTCCGGAAGACACGGCGGCGCTCGAGGAATCCATCCAACGCCACGCGCGCTATTCGCTCGGCAAGACCTGGCGTGATCTTTCCGCGCGCGACCGGTTTGCGGCAGTGGCCCTGGCCGTCCGCGACCGCATGCTGGACCTGAGCTTTGCTACCGAAGAGCGTTACCGCCGGAATGATGCCAAACGGCTGTATTATCTCTCGATCGAATTTCTGATCGGCCAATCGCTCGGAAACAATCTTCGCAACCTCGGTCTCCGCGAATCCTGCAAACAGGCGCTGGGCCACTTGGGAGCGGATCTGGACGAAATCGAGGAAAGCGAACCCGACGCGGCTCTGGGCAATGGCGGCTTGGGCCGTCTCGCCGCCTGCTTCCTGGACTCTCTGGCGACTCTTGGCATGCCGGGCTACGGGTACGGCATCGATTACGAATATGGCCTCTTTAAGCAGGAGATCGACAACGGCTATCAGCGGGAAAAGCCCGATAACTGGCTGGCGCAAAGCAGCCCCTGGCAGATCGCGCGCCCGGATGAAGCCTGCGTGATCCCCGTCTACGGCCGCATCGAACACAGCGTGGACCGCAAGGGCGGCTACAACCCGATGTGGATGGACTGGAGAGTGCTCATCGGCACGCCTTACGACATGCTGATCCCCGGCTATGGCGGGCGGAGCGTCAATTTCCTGCGGCTCTATTCAGCGCGCTCTTCACACGACTTCGACATGGGGATCTTCAACGACGGCGACTATTTCAAGGCGGTGGAGCAGAAGATCGCCTCGGAGACGATCTCCAAGGTGCTTTATCCGTCCGACGCGGTCGTGGCCGGCCACGAGCTGCGGTTGGTTCAGGAATACTTTCTGGTTGCCTGCACGCTCCGGGACATCGTAACCAGATTCGAACAAAGCCACACCTCTTACCGGGACTTCTCCGCCAAAGTTGCGATCCAGATGAACGACACGCATCCCGCGCTGGCAGTGGCGGAATTGATGCGCATCCTGGTGGACGAGAAAAACATCGCCTGGGAGGAGGCTTGGGAGACCACGCAGGCGACTTTGGCCTACACCAATCACACGCTGTTGCCGGAAGCGCTGGAGAAATGGCCGGTGCCACTTCTGGAGCATGTGCTTCCGCGGCACTTGCAGATCATTCTGGAGATCAACCGTCGTTTTCTGGAGCAGGTTACGCCGGCCTTCTCCGGCGACACGGAACGGCTCGCCCGGATGTCGCTGATCGAGGAATCCACGCCGCGGCAAGTTCGCATGGCCAACTTGGCGATCGCCGGTAGCCACTCCATCAATGGCGTTGCGGCCATCCATACGCGATTACTCGAGACGGCCTTGGTGCCGGACTTCTACCGCCTGTGGCCGGAACGATTCAACAACAAGACGAACGGTGTTACCCAGCGGCGCTGGCTGCTCAACGCCAACCCCGCGCTTGCGGATCTGATCTGTTCGGCGATCGGCGACGCCTGGATCACCGATCTTGATCGGCTTCGGGAGATCGAAAACTGCGCCCTGGATGCCGGGTTCCAGTACGAGTTCGGCAAAGTGAAGCGCGCCAACAAGGAACGGCTGGCGCGGATCATTCGAGAAACTTCGCGCGTGAAATGCGATCCGGATTCGCTGTTCGACATTCAGGTAAAGCGCATTCATGCCTACAAGCGGCAGTTGCTGAACGTTCTGCACATCGTCGACGAGTACCTGTCGCTGGTCGAGGACTCGCGGCGCCCCCCGGTTCCGCGCACTTACGTCTTCGCCGGCAAAGCGGCGCCGGGATACTGGCTGGCGAAGCAAATCATCAAGCTGATCCACAATGTGGGCCGCGTCATCAACAACGATGCGCGCGCCAGCCGCTGGATGAAGGTGGCTTTCATCCCGGACTACCGGGTCTCGCTGGCCGAACAAATCATTCCCGCTGCCGATCTGAGCGAACAGATCTCCACGGCGGGAACCGAGGCCTCCGGAACCGGGAACATGAAGTTCGCGTTGAATGGCGCGCTGACGATCGGGACGCTGGATGGCGCCAATATCGAGATCCTGGAGCAAGTCGGCCCGGAGAACATCTTCATCTTCGGGCTGAAGGCCGGCGATGTACAGGCCATGCGCCGCGACCGGTCTTATCGTCCGCACGAATACTACGATCGCGACCCCCGCATCCGCCGCGTGGCCGATGCCTTCCGTTCGAATCTGTTCAGTCTGCAGGAGCCGGATCTCTTCACCTGGATTTACCAGACGGTCCTCGACGAAAATGACACTTACTTCCATCTTGCGGACTTGCCCGCGTACCTGGAAGCGCACGAAAGAGCCGGCGCCGTGTTCCAGAACAACGCCCGATGGATGCACATGGCGATCTTGAACGTCGCGCGCATGGGCAAGTTCTCCAGCGACCGCGCGGTCCAGGAGTACGCGCGAGACATCTGGGCGCCATTCGAACCGGTTGTCGCCGAAACGCCCGCGCCCGAACTGCAGTTGCTGTAAGCCTACAGCCCTTCCTCCGCAACGGGCGCCGGCAAGCTTGGTTCGCCGCCGATGCCCGCGCGCCTCCGAGCCGAGAACAATGGACCTTGCGCGCGTTGATTCGGCGCGAAGCGCAGCATTCCAACAGGAGCCGGCAGATAATCGTAGACCGCTTCCATGCCGCCGCGCAGGAAATATGTTTCATGCCAGAACCCTGTGCCCGCGGGGTCGCGAAGATACTGCTGCCACCAGCCCTGATGCGGTAGCGACCGCGCCCATGCTTCCATCGATTCAAAGTCCCGCCAGTACTGTCGCATTCCGAAGTGCGGCGGAAAGAACGAGTAGTAGAGATTTTCGTGCAACAGCAGACCGTCGGGCTTCTGAGCCGCCGCTGCGCTGATGCGTGGCCCAAATTGCATCAAGGTCTTGAAACCGCGCAGCGAGTTCACGCGCATGCCCAGATAGATCACAACCAGGTTGGGGTAGGGCGACAAATCCACGGTGAGACGGTTCGCTTTGGCGGACATAGCCACCAGTCTAAACTGGCGCGCTACTTCGAACCAGGCCCCAGAAAATCGAAGTCGCAGCCCAGATCGGCCTGCGTGACATGCTCCAGAAAGAGACGGCCGTAGCCGCGAGTGTAGTGGGGCGGCGGAGGCGTGAAGCGCTCCAAGCGCCGGGCGATCTCATCGGCAGGCACCGCTAGTTCCAGGCTGCGCCCGGCGACGTCCAATACGATCTCGTCACCGGTTTCGACAACGGCGAGCGGTCCACCAACGGCCGATTCCGGCGCGACGTGCAGGACCACGGTGCCGTAGGAAGTCCCGCTCATCCGTGCATCCGAGATGCGCACCACATCGGTGATGCCCTCGTTCAGCAGCTTGCGCGGCATCGGAATGTGGCCCCATTCCGGAAAGCCCGGCGCGCCCTTGGGGCCGCAGTTCCGCATCACCAGCACGCTATTGCGATCAACGGGCAGATCTTCGCGCTCCACGCCCGCCAGCATTTCATCGTGGTTCTCGAAGACGAACGCCCGCCCGCGATGTTGCATTAACCCGGGCGACGCCGCGGATTGCTTCAACACGGCGCCATTGGGCGCGAGATTGCCGCTGAGCACTGCGATGCCGCCTTCCCCATATAGAGGCTGATCGCGCGTCCGGATCACATTGTCGTTGAGCACCTGCGCGGCGGCGATGTTCTCGCCGATCGATTTGCCGTTCACCGTCAGACAATCCTTGTGCAGGCGGTCTTGAATCCGATTCATCACCGCCGGTATGCCGCCGGCATGAAACAGGTCCTCCATCATGTATTCGCCGGAGGGCTGGACATTCACGATGCAGGGCGTGCGGCGCGACACGCGGTCGAAATCGTCCAGCTTTAGCCGGATGCCCAGCCGCCCGGCGATCGCGATCAAATGCACCACTGCATTGGTCGACCCGCCCATCGCCATCAGCATGGTCATCGCATTTTCGAAGGCGTCCCGCGTCAGGATGCGCGATGGCGTGAGCTGTGGCTCGATCATTTCCACCACCCGCCTGCCGGTCAGTTCCGCGATCGCCAAGCGGCGTGAATCCGGTGCCGGAATATTCGCGCAGCCGGGCAGCGTCATGCCGAGTACTTCGGCCAGGCTGGTCATGGTGGAGGCCGTGCCCATCACGGCGCAGTGGCCGGCGGTGCGCGCGATGCAGCCTTCCACCTCGCACCATTCTTCCTCGCTGAGCTTTCCCGTGCGGTACAGGTCGAACAGTTTCTTGCCGTCGGTGCCGGAACCAAGCCTCTGCCCCCGCCATTGGCCGGTCAGCATCGGCCCGCCCGGAACAACAATAGCCGGAATATCAGCGCTGGCCGCCCCCATCAATTGCGCGGGAGTCGTCTTGTCGCAGCCGCACAGCAGAACCACCGCATCCAACGGATTTGCCCGGATTGACTCTTCCACGTCCATGGCCATCAGGTTCCGGTACAGCATAGTGGTGGGACGCATGAACATTTCGCCCAGCGATATGGTGGGAAATTCCAGCGGCACGCCGCCTGCGGCCCAGACGCCGCGCTTCACAGCCTCGGCGACGTCGCGCAAATGCGCGTTGCAGTTGTTCAGCTCGCTCCAGGAATTGCAGATGCCGATGACCGGCTTGCCGTCGAACACATCGGCGGGAAAGCCTTCCGAGCGCAGCCACGCGCGCCGCGCGAATCCATAGTAGTCAGGACTTCGGAACCACTCGCGGCTGCGGCTGTTTTTCATGTAGACTGCGTTCTTGATATTCTGATACAGCCCACTAGGAGAGAATACCTCATGAGAAGCACCTCAACCCTGGCAGTCTCGATGGCGCTGGCAATCGCCTGCGCCGGTTTGTCGTTGGCTCAACAAAAGGGCGGTCCACCGCGGCCCGGCCTCACCCTCACCACACCCGCCTTCCCGGACGGAGGCGAGGTTCCCAAAGAATACACGCAGTCGGTCGAGAACGCTCCTTCGCCGAAGCTCGAGTGGACGCATGTCCCGCCCGGCACGGAAAGCTTCGCGCTGATCATGCACGATCCCGATGTCGCGCTCGGCAAGAAAACCGATGACGTGCTGCACTGGATGATCTTTAACATTCCCGGTACGGCCACCGGACTCCCGGAGAATGTACCGCATGAAGCCAAGCTGGAGGACGGCGCCATCAACGCCAAGAATCTGCGCGGCGGCGTGGGCTACATGGGACCCGGCGCGCCACCGGCCGGCCCGATGCATCACTACACCTGGGAACTGTTCGCATTGGACACCAAGCTCGATCTGGGGCCCGACGCCACGCGCGCTCAAGTCCTCGAAGCGATGCAAGGCCACATCCTCGGCAAGGGTGTGCTGGTGGGACGCTTCCACCGCTAATGCGCGCGAAGTCCGGTTTATGGCTGGTGACGGCGCTGTTTCTGGCGGCGCCGTCCATCCAGTCCGCTGAACTGCCCGACGGCCCCGGCAAGCCGATTATGATGCGCGCTTGCATCGGCTGCCACAAGGTCGAGGAGTTCCTGGCCTACCGGCTGACCAAAGACGAGTACCAGAAGGCCGTCTACAGCATGGTCGATCGCGGCGCGCAGGCTACCAACGCCGAGCTGGATACCATCGCGGCCTATTTGTACAAGAATTTTCCCAAGGTCGTAGACACGACCAAGATCAACGTCAACAAAGCTTCCGCCGAAGAGCTCGCCAAAGGCCTGGATCTCACCGCCAAGGAAGCCGACGCGATTGTCAGCTACCGCGACCGCCACGGCAATTTCCTCGCCTGGGGCGATCTGCTGGTGATCTACGGCGTGGACGGCAAGAAAATCGAAGCGGCCAAAGACCGCATGACGTTCTAGCGCCAACGGCTACTTCACAATTTCCGTGGAATCCAGTTCGCTGCCGTCCGGCCGGATCGCATCCAAGCGTACCTTTTTTTCCTCCACCTTCACCCGCAGGAAGTTCTCCACGCTTTCCACTTTCACCGTGATGCCCGCCGGCGGTTTGCTGACGTCGTAGAGCGGCGCACCGCCTCCGCCCGTGATGAAGTAATGGACGCCGTTCTTCAGATAGTGCTGGTAGTTGTGATCGTGGCCGAAGAAGCCCGCCGTCACTTTGTACTTCTCGAACAACGGGATCAGCGCGGTCATATGCGGGTTGTCGCCCTGGCGGCGCAAGACGGCCGTCATCGGCGGATGGTGAGCGATCACGAAGCGGAAATCGTCCAACTGGCTGGCTTTCAAGTCGTCCTCCAGCCAGCGAACCTCTTCATCCCAGAAGACCTGGCGCGCGGAATCCATCTTGGAAACGTTGTTGATATCGCTGTCCAGCACGATGAAATGGCTGCTTCCCCAGTTGAAGGAGTAATAGGAAGCGGAGGCGTCCAGAAAGTCGTAATAGAGACGATCGTTGCGCTCGTGATTGCCCAGCGAAGGGAAGAAGGCCACCTTGCGCAGAAGCTCCCGTTCGGCGTCGAAGAAGATGGGCCATAGCGCGGGGTCGGCGCCGTTTTCCACCAGGTCGCCGGTATGCAGAACAAAGTCAGGAGAGCTATGGCTCAGAATGGCGGAAATAACTTTGCGATGTACGTCATGGCGCGTGCGAGTGTCTCCGTACACCACAAACTGGAAGGGCACCGGTCCCGTCGGCGCGGTCTCAAACGAGCCTTTGCCTTCGTCCCGTCCGAGTACGTCGTAGTAATAGCGGGTGCCCGCCTTCAGCCCCGTGAAGGTTGCCTTCTCGGCTCGCAGCCAAGGCGCGGTCTTATCCGCCCGGCCGGGCTCGGTACCCAGTGTCACCTGCCCCCTCTCGACCAGCCAGACCACCGTGGCCGACCTCGGCCCTACGTTCACCACATAAGGGCCGCCGGCGAGTTTCTCCTGCCCGCGCGACGGTGCGGCGATCCATACACTGAGAGCGATAAGCAGACAAATTCGATGACGCACGGCGCTTATCCTAACACGGCCAAGTTGCAGTTCGATGAGCTTTCAACCGCGGGATTCGTCGATAATGGAAATTCGCGCCTGGCGCGAAGCACAACCTGAGGAGAAAATCATGACGACCCGCAAGCTGGGAGGCTCGGGACTGGAAGTATCGACGCTGTGCTTGGGCGGAAATGTGTTCGGCTGGACCGCGGATGAACCGACGTCCTTCAGCATTCTGGACGCGTTCGTGGCCGCTGGATGCAATTTTATCGACACCGCCGACGTTTATTCGCGCTGGGCGCCGGGGCACAAGGGCGGCGAATCGGAAACCGTGCTGGGCAACTGGTTCCGGCGCAGCGGCAATCGCGTGCGCGTCATCCTGGCCACCAAAGTCGGCATCGAGATGGCGCCCGATAAGAAGGGGCTTTCGAAGGCTTACATCCTGCGCGAGGTGGACGAGTCGCTGCAGCGCCTCCAGACCGACTATATCGATCTGTACCAATCCCACATCGACGACGCCAACACGCCGCTTGAGGAAACACTGGAAGCCTACGATCAGCTGCTCAGACAAGGCAAGGTGCGGGCGATCGGCGCGTCGAACTACACCGGCGAGCGGCTGGCGGCTGCGATCGAAGTCGGCGAGCAGCGCGGGCTCCCCAAGTATCAGTGCCTTCAGCCCCACTACAACCTCATCGAGCGTGCCGGTTATGAGAAGGACCTGGAGCCGTTGTGCCTGAAGCACGGCATCGGCGTGATTCCCTACTTCGCGCTGGCCGCCGGGTTCTTGACCGGCAAGTACCGGTCCGAAGCCGATCTCTCGAAGAGCCCGCGAGGCATGGGCGTGAAGAAGTACCTGAATGAGCGCGGCATGCGGATTCTCGCCGCGCTCGATCAGGTGGCCCACCAGTACAGCTCGACGCCCGGCAAGGTTGCGCTGGCCTGGTTGATCGCGCGGCCCAGCATCACCGCGCCGATCGCCAGCGCTACCAGCGTGGAACAGCTCACCGATCTGATCGACGCCACCCGGCTGCATCTCGATCAGGCCTCCATTGACTTGTTAAACAATGCCAGCGCCTGAGCTGCGCTTCGCATTCGAGGTCGTGGTGGAAGTGGGCGCGCCGCTCGATCTCGGTCAAACGCACAACGGGCACCGGCGCATCATTCCCATCGCGAGCGGACGCGTTGAAGGGCCGCGGCTCAATGGCCGCGTTTTGCCCGGCGGCGCGGATTGGCAGATTCTCCGGCCGGATGGCACGGCCGATCTTGACGCCCGCTACACCATCGAGACCGAGCAAGGCGCGCTCATCTACGTAGTGAATCGCGGCGTGCGGCACGGCCCGCGCGAGGTGTTGGAAAAGCTGAATCGCGGCGAACGCGTCGATCCGTCGACATATTATTTCCGCAGTGCGGCGACCTTCGAAACGTCGGCCATTGAACACCAGTGGCTCACCCGCGCGGTCGTCGTGGGCGTGGGCGAGAGATATCCCGACAAAGTGATTATCCGGTTCTGGGAGTTGCTGTGAGCCGCATCGCGATGGTCACGGGCGCGGGTAGCGGCATCGGGCGCGCGGCGAGTCTGGCACTGAACGCTGCCGGATACTCCGTGGTCCTAGCCGGACGCCGTTCCGGGGAACTGGAGCGCACCGCGGCGTCAGCTCAAAACCGCGACGCCCCCATGCTGCGAGTGCCTTCCGACATCAGCCAACCCGATGCCGTCCGCGCACTCTTCGCGCAAACCAAGCAAGTCTTCGGCCGCCTGGATGTTCTGTTCAACAACGCCGGAACGGGCGCGCCCGGCGTGCCCATGGAAGAGCTGAGCTTCGAGCAGTGGAGCACGGTGGTGGGCGTCAATCTGACGGGCACCTTCCTCTGCTGCCAGGAAGCGATCAAGCTGATGAAATCGCAGATGCCGCGTGGCGGACGCATCATCAACAACGGATCGATCTCAGCGCACGCGCCGCGCCCCAATTCGGCGCCCTACACCGCCACCAAGCACGCCATCACAGGCCTCACCAAGAGCATTTCGCTCGACGGCCGCAAGTACGACATCGCCTGCGGGCAGATCGACATCGGCAACGCCGCCACCGAGATGACCGAGCGCATGAACCGGGGAGTCCCGCAGGCCGACGGCACCACCAAAGTCGAGCCGCGCATGGACGTGGGCCTGGTGGCTGACGCGGTGGTCTACATGGCCAATCTGCCGCTCGATGCCAATGTCCAATTCCTGACCATCATGGCCACTAAGATGCCATTTGTCGGCCGGGGTTAGCCCCAGCGGCGGTGGCCGTAACCTGGTTGACACAAGTGGCTGTTTCTGACTATACTCGTTCATCTTTATAACTTCTTAATGAATTAAGGAGCATAGATGAGACACCTAGCCCTGTTGCTAGCGTTCGGTTTGGCGCCGCTCTTTTGCGCCCAGGACACCTCCGCAGTCGGCACGTGGAAGCTGGACTCGGCAAAGTCTAAATTTTCTCCGGGAACGCCGCCTGCCAGCGCGACGATGGCGATTCAGGCAGAGAGCGATGGCCTGAAGACGAGTTACGAGGAAGTGGAAGCCGACGGCAGTCACAACGGATACCAATACACTGCCAGCTACGATGGCAAGGACTATCCGCTTACCGTTTCGGGAGCCCCAGCCTGGCACGCCGAAGAGCTCAGTAGCGCGCAGTCCGTCGTCCTCCACCATGCCGGAGGAAGCGCCTACAGCCTCCTGCTAAAGAACTCGAAAGGCGTTGTGATGACCATGCGGTGCGTCGTCTCCAAGAACGGAAAAGTGCTCACAGTTACCTCATTCGGAGCCGATTCCAGCGGCAAGACGATCTCCTCAGTCACCGTCTGGGATAAGCAATAGCGCGCGGCGGCAGTTCTAGCTCGCCGCCGTCTTCTGGCACTGCTTGGCGAGTTGCGTTTTCAAGCGCGGATACACACTGTAGGCGTTATCCTCGAAGACCTTTTGCTTGTCCGTTGCGTTGAGCGCCAGCGATTCGACATAGCGCTTCGTATCGTCGTAATGGAAGCCCGTCTGCGGATCGATTCCCTTCACCGCGCCCACCATCTCCGACGCAAACAAAATGTTGTCCACGGGAACGATTTCGAACAGCAGCTTGATCCCTGGCAAGTGATACACGCAGGTGTCGAAGTAGACATTCTTCAGCAGCTCGGTCAAAGGCGGTTTGCCGGCGTCCTGCACAAGACCGCGATAGCGGCCCCAATGGTAGGGAACCGCGCCGCCGCCGTGCGGAATGATGAACTTGAGGCTCGGAAAATCCTTGAATAGGCTAGAAGTAGCCAGCTGCATGAACGCCGTGGTGTCGGCGTTGATGTAGTAAGCGCCGGTGGTGTGGAAGCTGGGGTTGCACGACGCGCTGACGTGGATCATCGCTGGGACTTGCAGCTCGCACATCTTCTCGTACATCGGATACCAGAAGCGATCCGTCAACGGTGGCGAGTTGAACTGTCCGCCGGAGGGGTCGGGATTCAGGTTGCAGCCGACAAATCCAAGCTCATTGACGCAGCGCTCCAACTCGCGAATCGAATTGTCGAGCGATGCTCCCGGCGACTGCGGCAATTGGCAGACTCCCACGAAATTTTCCGGATACAACATGCAAACCCGGTGAATGAGGTCGTTGCAGACCTCGGACCAGTGCAGACTCGTGGTCGGCGTGCCGATGTGCGGCCCCATCGCGGAGGCACGCGGAGAAAAGATGGTGACGTGGGTTCCGCGCTCGCGCTGGAATTTCAGTTGCGCGCCTTCCAGACTTTGACGGATCTCGTCGTCGGTGATGGCCACAGTCCCCTTTTGCGGCACGTGGTTGGGATCTTTCAGACCGGCAATCTGGCCGTCGCGATAGGCTTGCAAGCCTTTGGGAGCCGTCGTGTAGTGCCCGTGGCAGTCGATGATCATAACCTTCAATTATATTCAGACCCCAGCCGGAGAGCTTGGTATGTCAGATTGACAGCACTGTTTAGCCCCTGTCATACTGCGAGGTTGCATGAGCGCACAGGCGGTAATTGAGACATCCCTTTCGGTTTCCGACGCGGCCTGGAAGGCGATTGAAGGCGGTTACGACTTACAGGTCCACGTGGCGCCAGATGTGATCGAGCGTCGCATCGACGATCTCGATCTGGGCAAAGAGTTCCTTTCGCGGGGTCTGAAAGGCTTCGTGCTGAAATCGCACTATTTCCCTACCGCCGAGCGCGCGCAAGTGGTCACAAAAGCCATCCCCGGTATCCGGGCCTATGGCGCGGTTGTGCTGAACCACAGCGTCGGCGGAGTGAACCCGGTGGCGGTGGAGTTAGCGGGCCGCTCCGGTGCGAAAATCGTCTGGATGCCGACTGTGGACGCCGCTAACGAAACGGCTGGCCGGGCCGGTGGAACCAACGTGAAGTTGCCGTTTTGGGCGCAAATCCAGCGCGATCTGTCCGCCATGGGCATTTCGCCGCCGCCGCTTACGGTTCTCGACGAAAACGGCCGGCTCAACGAACCCACCCGCCGCTGCCTGGAACTGATCGGCCGCCACAACATGATCATGGCCACCGGTCACCTGGGCCGCAAGGAGATCTTCGCGCTGGTGAAGGCCGCTCGCGAAATGAAGCTCCAGCGCGTTTTGGTGACCCACGCCGAATTCCCGTCCCAGAACCTGACCGCTGAAGAGCAGGTGGAATTGGCCGGCCTGGGCGCCTACATCGAGCACTGCTTCACTACGATGCACACCAAGAAAGCTCCCTGGGAAGTGGTGATGGACAGCATCCGCAAGGTGGGCGCGGAGCGCTGCGTTCTTTCCACGGACCTCGGCCAGACCATCAACCCACCGGTTGCAGAGGGGTTCGCCATGTTCGCCCAAACCTTGCTGGATGGCGGATTCACGGTGGAGCAGATCCACCGGATGGCGGTCACCAATCCCGGCGCGCTCGTCCAGTAACCAGTAAACTGAGGGCATGAGCCACGTAATTGTCGACGAACTTCCCGAGGAAGTATTGGCTCAGCCGGGCGTTCGAAAGGGGTAGCACATGGGACAAATCGTACTTGCAGCCGCGACGGTTCACGCGCCGCAGCTTTTCACCTATCCGCCGAGCGAAGACAAGGGGCAACTGGACGCCGACATCGCGGCGATGCGCGAACTGGGCAAGACGCTGGATGAAGTGAAGCCGGACGCGGTGCTTGTGGTCGGCAGCGATCACCTGGAGACGTTTTTCCTTTCCGCCGTGCCGACCTTCGCCGTCGTGGGCGGCCAGAAATCCAAAGCTGCATTCGCTCGCAAGACCTACGCGCTGCCGATTCATCCGTTTACCGAGGAGCTGATCGAAAAGCTGGTGAGCGCCGGCTTCGACATGACCTATTCGCAGGACGCCGAACTCGGCCATTCCTTCGCCGCCGTCTACGAGTGGGTGATCGAAGGCCGCCCGATTCCGGTGATTCCAATCTTCGTGAACACCTATCTCCCGCCGCTGCCCACGGGCCGCCGCTGTGCGCAGTTAGGAGCGGCCGTCCGGGATGCGATCCTCGCTTCGCCGTATAAGATCGCCATTGTCGCCAGCGGCGGCATGTCGCACTATCCCGGCGCCTGGAAATATCCGCAGCCCGCCTTTGATTTCGACTGGTGGGCCATCGCGCACATGGAGCGCGGCAACAACGAAGCGCTTCTGGAGCTGTCCAACGAACAACTGGATGAGGTCGGCAACACCGAAATGCTGCCCTGGATGTTCCTGTTCGGCGCCGTCGGCAACCAGCCCGGCGAGTTGATCACCTATCAGCCCACCTGGCACCACGGCCACGCGGTCATGCGCTTCATTCCCAACAAGAAGGGCACGCCGACGACGCCCGAGCCGGAGCCGAAATTCAAGTTTGGCAGCGAAGGCGGCTACCAGTTCTACCGCCATCCCGATCCGACTGTTTATCCGCTCAACAAGCTGCTTTATGATCTGCGCTTCAGCTCGGATCTTCGCCGCCGCCTGTTCGCCGACACGCCTGGCCTCGCCGCCGAATACGGGCTGAATGAAAAACAGGCCCAGGTTCTGGAGACGATGAAGGACGAGAGCATCGACGCCGTGCGGTCGCTCAAGCCGCATCCGCTGGTCGAGGCCGGCGCGCATCCGCTGGGGATGTGGATGTCACTGATCACGGTCCAGGCCGAGCAGCGCCGCATGCGAGCCGAACAGGCTCAAGCCCGGCAATAGCCGCTAGAAGTACTTATGGCCGCAACCACCACTCCTCCGCCGGTTACTGCCTCCGCGGCTCGAGTGAAGTGGGCGCCGCTGCTGCTGGCCATCCTGGTTGGCGCGGCGCTCTTCTTCATGCCAACACCGCACGGCCTGACCAGGCCGGGCCAGATGGCTCTCGCCATTAGCGCGTTCACCATCGTGCTGTGGGCCTTCGGTGTCATGAACAACGGTGTGGCGTCGATCCTCATGATGGCGCTGCTGATTCCCGCCGGGGCCAAACCGTCGCTCGCGCTCAGCGGATTTTCGAGTGGATCATGGTGGATTCTGTTATCCGTCTTATACTACGGCTTCGCGATGCAGAAGACGGGCCTCGCGGCGCGCGTCTCCTACTACATCCTATCTCTTTTCCCTGCAACGTATTCCGGCATTCTGGCTTCGTTTTTTGTAATCGGCACACTCCTTTCGCTAGGCATTCCTTCGATGACCGTCCGGACGGCGATCATGGTGCCGATCGCCTGGGCCTTGGTCAAATCGCTGGATTTGAAACCGCGCAGCCACGGCTCGGCGCTCATCATGCTGACCACGATCGAGATGGCCGTGGTGCCCGGACTCGGACTGCTGTACGGGTCTCTCGATGGCCCTGTCGTCGCGTCGGTATTCGAGTTAAAGCATCTACCCCTCAGTTATCTGGCTTACGCGCGCGTGCTTTACTTGCCGGTGTTCATACTATGCGCCTTGATCGTTTTCGGCAACCAATGGGTGCTGAAACCGGAGCGCGCGCTGGATACTACGCCGGAATTTGTGCGCAACAAATTGCGCGAGTTGGGGCCATTCAAGCGCGATGAGATGATCACGGCGTTAATCGTGCTCTGCTCTATCGTGTTCTGGTCCACGGACCGCTGGCATCATCTGCCCAGCTTCTTCATTGGCATGGTGGGTCTGGCGGTCTTCGCACTAGCGGGCATCGTCGGAAATGCCGACATTGCGAGCGGCATTTCCTGGACCCTGCTGCTGTTTATGGGAGGCATTTTCAGCCTGCAAAACGTCCTGACGGAATACAAGCTGACCGATTGGCTGGCCGGGTACTTCGTCCCCATCACGCAGCGTCTGACGTTCAGCGTAATCGTGGTTCTGCTGGCTATTGGAATCATGACGCTCGCCCTGCGTTTCCTCGATCCCAGCGGATTCATCGCCATCGTGGTGACGTTCGTTCCGATCGTCGACACAACCACTGCGGCTGGAATTGCACCGCTCATCTTGACCGCGGCACTGCTGATTCCTTCGGTTCCTTTCTGGGCCACTTATCAGAACATCTGGGTCGCGATGGGTGAAGCAATTACGGAGGGCATGGCATTCAGCGGCGCTGAGCGCGTGCGGCTTGCCAGTCTGTATAGCGTCCTGGCACTACTGACGGTTATCGCGTCCGTCGGCTATTGGAAATTGATTGGAGCGCTTTGATGAAGCTTGGTTTCGTCGGATTTGGTGAAGCAGCGTATCACATCGCGAAGGGTCTCCGGCAGCCCGGTGTCGCTGCGATCGCGGCTTACGACATCAAGGTCACCGACAAAGTGCGGCAGCGCGCCCAGGAGACGGGGACGCGCCTGGTGGATACGAACCGTGAACTCGCCGAATCGTGCGAGATCATGATGTCGGCGGTAACCGCGGATCAAGCCTTGATCGCGGCCGAGCAGAACAAGCCATTCTTGAGCGCCGCGCACCTTTACGCAGACCTGAATTCGGTGTCTCCTGGGGTGAAGCAGTCGATCGCCCGCACGATTGAATCCGGGGGCGCGCGTTTTGTCGAGATCGCAATGATGGCGCCGGTTCCACCTTATGGCCACAAAGTGCCGATGCTCGCGGGCGGCGCAGGGGCGGAAGATTTCGTCGCGAAGCTGGCGCCTTTCGGCATCTCCGCCGAAATCGTTTCGCGCGAAGTAGGCACCGCGGCGGCGACCAAAATGTTCCGCAGCATTATGATCAAAGGGCTGGAAGCACTGATTACCGAGTGCGTCCTCGGCGCCAGCCGCTACAACGCCGAGCCGCGCGTCTTCGCATCGCTTTCCGAAAGCTACCCGGGCATCAACTGGAGCGAACTGGCCGACTACATGGTGGGCCGCGTGGTGGTGCATGGCGAACGCCGCGCACGCGAGATGGAAGAAGTAGCCGAAACGCTTCGTGAGATCGACATTGAGCCAATCATGGCGGAAGCCATCGTGCGCCGCATGGACTGGAGCGTCCAACTCGGCCTGAAGGAGCTCTTCAAAGGTGAAGCGCCTAAGAGCTATCGCGAGGTTGTCGACGCGGTCGCGAAGATGGCGGCCGTGGAACGGTAGGGCGTCCTGAAACGGTCCTTCGCCGTAGCCGCCGCCTTGTTGGTCTGCGCCAGCGCCGGCGTCGCGGTGGAATTGAAACCGGAAACCGTCCAGGCGTTCGACCGCTATATCTCCTCCGTCGAAGCCCGCCTGGAACCCCGCTGGCACGGGCAGCACTTCCTGTGGTTCGACGAATCTCCCAACATCCGGCAGAAGTTGCTAACGGGCGCCATCGTCACCCAACCCGGTCAAGGCAACGGGATCATCGCCATCAAGAACGGCCTGATTCAAGATCAGATGGGCGCGGTCTTCATCCCTCACACCAATCTGAAGAGCGTTCTGGCGTTTGTGCAGGATTACAATCGGCACAGTGAGTTTTACAAGCCGGACGTCATCATGGCCAAGATCGAGTCGCGCACCGGCAATCACTTCCTGGTGCACACCCGGGTTGTGAAGGCGAAGTTCTTCCTGTCCGATGTGCTCGACATCGACAACGACATTCAATTCTTCCCGTTAGATGCCAAGCGCGTCTACAGCCGTTCGGCCAGCCAGCGTGTGGCAGAGGTGAGCAATCCCGGAAAGCCGAACGAACATGAGCTGCCGGTGGGCCATGATCGCGGCCTGTTGTGGCGCCTGAACGGCTACTGGTTCTTCGAGGAAGCCGATGGCGGCGTATACGTCACCAGCGAATCGGTCACGCTCACGCGCGATGTTCCTTTCATGATGTCCAAACTGCTAAGCCCCATCATTCATGAATTGCCCGCGGAAGCCTTGCGAACCAGTCTCGAGCAAACCCGCAAGGCGGTCACCGCTTCCCGACCCACCCAGTATTAGAGCGCCGCGGCTTTACGGAGCGAGCAACTCAGCTTTCGCCTTCGGCGGAAGCGCGTCCAGCAGCACCGTGAACGCCGCGTTGGTCCAACCGAAGCCGGCTTCGTTCGAGCGGTAGCCGAAATGGATTTCGCCGCCGACATCGGCGGTTCGGTGAACCACGTCGTATTTCTCGACAATTCGTCCGCTCTTGCGGTACTGGTCCAGCACTAACGACAGGAACTTCTCAGAGATGCGATCCGCGTCCTGGTTGTAACCGTATCGCCGGAGTCCCTCAACCGCGATCAGTTCGAGCGGCGCCCAACCGAAGGGAGCGTCCCATTGCTCGCCGCTTTGACTGGTGCTGGTCTCAAGCCCGCCGGGCTTTTCAAACATCGGCAGCGAGCGCACCACTCGGGCAGCCTGCTCGCGGCTGGCGATGCCGGCCCACAGCGGATAGAACGTCGTGAGGAACGGATACCGGCGCAGCCGTTTGCGCGCGAAATCGTAGTCGTAGTAGAGGCCGTCTTTTTCGTCCCACAGCAGCCGGTTGATGAGCGCGGCGCGGTCTGCGGCACGCTTGCGCCAGACGTCTTCGTCGGTCGGCCGGGCAAGGATGTGCAAAATCTCCGCGGTTTGCGACTCCATGAGATAGAGCAGCGAGTTGAGACCCACCGGGTTGTAGTGGATGATGTCGACGCTGAACGGGCCGAAGCGATCTGAAGGATCGAAGCCTGATTCGCGCATCGAACGGTCGCCTTTGTAGAAGAGAGCAGTCAGCTTGTCTTGCTTGGCATTGTAGTATTGAGCCTCGTCGTAGTCCGTCACGCGGTGCGTCCGGAAGTACTCTCTGGCCAGATCGTAGTGCGTACGGCCTTGCGCGTCGCGCTCGGCGGCGACCACTTCCGGCGCGGGACCTTCGCCCAGAGCGAAGTAGCGGGACAGGCCGGTTTCGGGCGTCCGGTGCGGCTCGCTGGTCCAATATTTGTAGTAGGCTTCGATCGCGGGGACCGAATCGGCAAGCCACGCGCGATCATGCGTTCGACGGTAGACACCCAGCAGCATCTCAGTAAGAAACGGCGGCTGCGACCGCATCAGGTAGTACGTGCGATTGGCATTCAGAATCTTGCCGTAGTTGCGGATCTCGTAGAGAGCGTCGTCGGCCATGTCCTTGGCGAGAGCGTCGCGATGATCGCGCAATAGTCCGATCTCAATGAAGTAGCTGTCCCAGCCGTACATCTCATTGAACCTTCCGCCCGGCACAACGTAGGGCTTCGGCAGGTACAGGAGGCCGGGATTGCGGATCTGCGATGGGTCCTGCGGCAACGGAAGCAGTTGGACGGCGCCCCGCACCTGTGCCTCGATCGCTTTCAAATGCTCGCTGCGCGGAACATACACGGGCCATCGCCCGTCAGGCAGGGAATGAAATTTGGGATCGGGAGCGGCGTCGGCCAGACTGCGATTGGAACGCGTCAGCGTGGTCCAGGTGTTCTGGATGTAGACGAGGATCGGCGGAGGAGCAGCAGCCGCGGGCAGAAGCAGCGCGGCCGAAATCAATGCGGAGCGAATCGTGCGTGAAAGCAAAATTTGAAATTACTTGGAGGCTTGCTCGCCCGGCGGCAGCACCCCGCGCGTGGCCATCTCCTCGCGCAAAAGCTTGGCGATGGCGGGAAATTCCTTTTTGGTGTTCGACACGAAGATGCCTTCAGCGAGCATGAGCGGAGTCCAGCCGAGGCGGGTCTTAGCGTCGATTTGCGCGCCGTCGTCGATTAGGAACTTGACGATCGAAATCTGGCCGGAAACGACCGCGCCATGCAGCGCTGTTGCGCCCGACCAACGCACGTCGCCCAACGCGTTCGGAGGCATGTTGTTGATGTTCAGCGGATAGTTGAGCAGCAGATACTTGCCGTCGCCTTCCATCGGATAATTGCCGAAGTCGGCGTGCGCGTTAATGTCGTTGCCTAGCAGGATCGCTAGTTTCACAGCGTCCAGGCGCTCGTTTTCCGGGCAACCGGCGTAAGGACCGGGGCTTTCGCCGTCCCAATATCCGATTCCCGCGGCGGCCATCAGTGGCGTGATGTTCTGCACGGTCGGCAATTTCGGATCGGCGCCTGCGTCGGCCAGCACCTTCATGTATGGAGCGTCGCCGTTCTGCGCGGCAACGTAAAACGGCGTGGCGCCGACATAACTGATGTACTTGCGGCCGATCGGGATGTCAGGCGGAAGCTTCACTTGTCCGAAGTCGCGGTTGTATTTGATTTCTTTCCAGGCGACCCGGACGTTGGGATTCGCGCCATGCGCCAGCAGCGCCTTGGCTAGATCGAGGCTGTCGACGTTGCCGGTGGGCACCGGCGGGCCAACCGGAGGCATGCCGGCGCCCGCGCTGGGACTCGATCCCGGCTTGCGCAACCAGGCCAGCGTATGCAGCACGGAACCGCGCGGATCGGGCGCATTGGGATCGGCGCCGTGATCCAGCAGCACCATGGCGAGTTCGTAATAGGCGTTCACCACCGCCATGCCCAAAGCGCTGGTGCCATCGGGCGCGACGTCGTTTACATTGGCTCCATGCGCGAGCAAAACTTTCGCCGCATCGATGTGCCCGTTGCGCACCGCGAACAGAAATGGAGTAAAGCCGGTCTTCGACTTGGCATTCACCTCGGCGCCGAATTCGATGAGCATCGCCGCCGCGTCCGCGTTGCCTTCCGATGCCGCCCACATCAGCGCGGTCTGACCCTTCCAGGGTTCCTTGGCGTTCACGTTTGCGCCGCGGGCGAGCAGGAGCTTCACCGCGTCCACTTTGCCGGTGAGTGCCGCGGTCATGAGAGCAGTCTGGCCTTCTTCGGAGGTGGAATTGGGATCGACGCCGGTCTTCAGCAACCGGTCGATCATGGCCGCGTCGCCGTTGGTGCAGGCCAGTGACAGCGGCGTGATGTTGTAGCGCGTGGCGGCTTTCGGATTGGCGCCTGCGTCGAGGAGCAGGTTTACGATTTCCAGGTTGTCGCGCTGCGCGGCCCAATGCAGCGCGGTGAAACCGTCGGCCTCGGCCGTGTTCACATCCGCGTGTTGTGCGAGAAGCGATCGCACGGCGGCGGCATTGGAGTCTCTTGCCGCATCGATTAAACGCAGATCGGCGCCGTGCAAAGCCAGCGCGGTCGCGAGCAACATCAGACTGGATCGGCGTCTCACGATTTGAGTGTAATATATCAGTTAGTGCGGTCGGTCTCGATTGGTGTCGGTTGCCAGGTGGTTTTCGCGGCTATCGCCTTCTCTGTAACCGCGAATTCACAAGCTGTGAATTCACCCGCGCCGGTCTTCAATAAGTACTGCGTCGTCTGCCACAACGCGAAGCTCAAAACCGGCGGATTCGTGCTGGACGTTGCGGGCTTGGACCACGTCGGCGCGAATGCGGAGCTGTGGGAGAGGGTCGTCAAGAAACTGCGCGCGGAAGTGATGCCGCCCGCCGGCATGCCAAGGCCCGACCAAGCCACGTACAATGCAACCGCAGCGTGGCTCGAAACTCAGTTGGACAAGGCTGCGGGGGCGCATCCTGATCCCGGCAAGCTGCCTCTGCTGCATCGCCTGAGCCGGACGGAATACGAAAACGCCATCCGTGATTTGCTGGCCGTGGACGCGCTTCCCAGAGAAATGGATTACTCGCTGCTACTTCCGCCGGACAATGCCAGCAGCGGGTTCGACAATATCGCTGATTTGCTTTTCGTATCGCCAACGGCCTTAGAAAGCTACCTGGACGCGGCGCGCAAGATCAGCCGCCTGGCCGTGGGTGATCCGAACACGCCGATCATGGTCAACACTTTTAGGCTGTCGGGCGAACACACGCAGGATATTCACGAGCAGGGACTGCCGTACGGCACGCGCGGCGGCCTGGCCGTGCGCATGGATGTCCCGTTGGATGGCGAGTACGCGTTCAAGATCGAGTTCACAGGGCCTGCGCGCGAGCCCGATCAGTTGGAAATCACGGTGGACGGCGCCAGGGCCGAGTTGATTCCGTTGGGAGAGAAACCGCCGCTGGGCGGTGGTGGACGATTCCGCCCGCTGAAGCCTCTGGAAGTTCGTGTGCCGCTCCAAGCCGGGCCGCGGCAGATCGGCGTTACGTTCGTTCAGCACGATGAAGCTCGCGACGAAGAAACGGTCCGCCCACGGATGCGCGGGCGCGGCACAGAGCTGGCGTTGGCGATGGTGACGATCAGCGGCCCCTATAATGCAAAGGCCCCGCGCGACACGACGAGCCGCGCGCGCATTTTCGTTTGCCATCCGGCGAGCGCCGCGGACGAACTCCTCTGCGCGAGGCGCATTCTCTCAACTCTGGAGCGCCACGCGTACCGGCGGCCGGTGACCAGCGCAGACCTGCAGGACCTGCTGCCGTTTTACACTGCCGGCCTTGCGCAGCGTGGCTTTGAGTACGGTATTCAGATGGCGCTGGAGCGGCTGTTGGTCAGCCCGCAATTTCTCTTCCGCATCGAGCGCGACCCGCCCAATCTTCCGCCGGGCACGCCGTATCGCGTCAGTGATCTGGAACTGGCGTCGCGCCTCGCGTTCTTCCTATGGAGCAGCCTTCCCGACGATGAGTTGCTGGACGTCGCCGCGCGCGGCAAGCTGAAGGACACGGCGGTGTTGGAGCGCGAAGTGCGGCGCATGCTGGCCGACCCGCGCGCCGAATCGCTGGTCACCAACTTCGCCGAGCAGTGGCTCTACCTGCGCGACGTCGACGCCAAGCGACCCGATGATCTGCTCTTCCCCGATTTCGACGAGACGCTGCGCCAGGCCTTCCGCCGCGAGACCGATCTTTTCCTGGACAGCGTCTTGCTGCATGGCAATCACAGCGTGGTCGACTTGATGACCGCCAACTACACGTTCGTCAACGAGCGGTTGGCGAAGCATTATGGAATCCCAAACATCGAAGGCACTTACTTCCGCCGGGTCACCTTTCCGCCCGGCAGTCCGCGCGGTGGGCTGCTGGGCCAGGGGAGCATTCTTACACTGACTTCTTACGCTACGCGAACTTCACCAGTGCTGCGCGGAAAGTGGATTCTGGAGAATATTCTCTCCACGCCGCCACCGCCTCCGCCGCCCAACGTGCCGCCGCTGAAGACCGAGAAGGAAGGCGGCAAGCCGCTGACTATGCGTGCGGCCATGACCGCGCACCGTGCGAATCCGGTCTGCGCGAGCTGCCATGCGCGGATGGATCCGATCGGTTTCGCCATGGACAACTTCGATGCCATCGGCCAATGGCGAGACCGCGAAGCCGGCGAGCCGATCGACGGGAGCGGTGTTCTTCCCGACGGAACCAAGTTCAACGGCGTGGCGGAGCTTCGCAAAGCCCTGCTGCGGCATCCGGAGCAGTTCGTCACTACGGTGGCCGAGAAGCTGCTGATGTACGCCATCGGGCGCAACGTGCAGTATTACGATCAGCCGGCCGTTCGCAAGATTGTGCAGCAGGCCCGCGCCGGCAATTACACGTTTGCATCGCTGGTGTTGGGAGTGGCCGAGAGCGAGCCGTTTCAGATGCGAAAGACGCAGCAAACGCCGGCCAAACCAGAACCCGGTTCGACGACCGCGACGCTCCGGTAAGCCAGCCTAATCGCGCGCCGCTCGCAGAATCGCCGCCACACTCCGGTCGACGTCTTCGTCCCGTGTCGCCCAGGAGGACACACTGATGCGCATCGCCGTGCGGCCCTGCCATTCCGTAGGCCCGCACCAGCACGTGCCGTCCCGCTGCACTCGCTGGATCACACGCCGTGTCCGGGCGGGGTCTCCGAAAGAGACCAACACTTGATTCAATACAACCTCATTCAGAATCTCGCAGCCGCCCCGTTTCAATTCGTCCGCGAAACGGCGGGCGAAGCGGCAGTTGCGTTCAATCAGGCCGCTCAGCCCGGCGCGGCCCAGCGAACGCAGCGCCGCCCAGATCTCCACGCCGCGCGCCCGCCTGGAAAGCTCTGGGGTAAAGTGCGAAGGCTCGCGATGTTCGCTCTCGGGCAGATACGCGGCGCTAACCGCCATGGCTTGTTGCAGTGCCTGGGAATCACGAACGAAAGCCAGGCCGCTGTCATACGGCACGTTGAGCCACTTGTGCGCGTCGGTGGCCCAGGAGTCGGCGTCTGCTACTCCGTCCACCAGGTGAGCGCGTTGTGGGCTCGCCGCAGCCCACAGTCCAAAAGCGCCGTCGACGTGTATCCACGCACCGGCCGCGCGGGCTCGCACGCAAACCTCCCGCGCCGGATCGAAAGCACCCGTGTTGACGTTGCCGGCTTGCAGGCACACGATGGTTGTTCCGTTGAGTGGCGGCATTTCACCAGCGCGCATTCTGCCCTGGTTGTCGACAGGCACATGCACAACGCGCGAACGCCCCAGGCCGAGCATTCCCAGCGCCTTGATCACCGACGGATGGACTTCGCCACCCACGACCACCGTAACTGGAGGAGCACCGAACAATCCGTTGGCCTCCACATCCCAGCCGGCGCGCTCCAAGACCGCGTGGCGGGCGGCGGCCAGCGCGGTGAAATTGGCCATGGTTGCGCCGGTCACGAACGCGCCAGCCGACTCGGCCGGCAGTCTCAACAGATCCAACAGCCAGCGCAGCGAGACTTCTTCCAACTTGGCCCCGATGGGCGACGCGGCGAAGAGGCCGGGGCATTGGTCCCACGCACCCGCGAGCCAGTTGGCCGCCAGTGCCGCCGGCAGCGACCCGCCGATGACGAATCCGAAATATCGCCGTCCGGCCATGGCCACGGTTGCCGGCGAACCGATGCGATCCAGCATTTCGAGCACCGCAGCCGGATCCTGCGGGCTATCGGGAAGCGGTTCGTTTAGATCGTTCAGCCGCGCCAATGCCTCCGGAGCCGGCGCGACACCACGCGTGTCCAGCGTTTCCAGGTAGCGCGCGGCAATGTCCGCGGTACGGTTCAGCAACTCTCGCATTCCTTCGATGCTAGCAACAGTCCTGCGGCGGAAGTACGCGCTTGTTACCATGGTGCAAGGTCTTTCAGGTCATGTTCATCACGAAGCTCGCTTTGGATCGGCGAACGTTCCTGCGGGGCGTCGGCGCCACAGTCGCGCTGCCTCTGCTGGACGCCATGGTTCCTGCGCTTTCGGCCAAGACCGTTCAGCCCGCACGACGTCTCGGTTTCGTTTACGTACCCAACGGCATCATTCAGGAGCAATGGATTCCGGCTACGGAAGGCGCTGGATTTGAATTGCCTCCGATTTTGAAACCCATTTCTCCGGTTCGCGACCAAATCACCGTGGTGAGCCACCTGGCTCACCTGCAAGCCAATACTTTCGGCGACGGCGTGGGTGATCATCCGCGCGCCTCGGCCGTGTGGCTAAGCGGCGTGCACGCCTGGGATCGCACGCGGCCCGGCATGGAAGTTCGCCTGGGCACGACAGCCGATCAACTGGCTGCTCGGGTTCTCGGCAAGGACACGCAGGTGCCTTCGCTCGAATTGGTTCTGGAAAAGCCCACGCAAATCGCCTGCGACACGGACGATTGCTTCTTCGTCAACACGATTTCCTGGCGCAATCCGACGACGCCGAATCCGACTGAGGCGCATCCGCGCATCGTCTTCGATCGGCTTTTCGGCGACGGCGGTACGGCCGCGCAGCGTATGGCTCGCCTGCAGCAGAACGGCAGTATTCTGGATTCAGTGCTGAACGAAGTGGGCCGGCTGCAGACCTCGCTCGGCCCGGGCGACCGCACCAAGCTCACCGAATATCTGGATTCGGTCCGCGAAATCGAACAGCGGATTCAGAGCACGGAAAAGAAGGGCGCCAGCAGCCCGCTCGAATTGCCCGACCGCCCCGTAGACATCCCGGAGACTTTCGAAGAACACGCCAAGCTGATGTACGATCTGCTGGTGCTGGGCTACCGCGCCGACGTCACACGCATCTTCACGCTGATCATGGCGCGCGAACTGAGCTCGCGTACGTATCCGAACATCGGCGTGCCCGAGCAGCACCACGCCGTATCACACCACCGCAACGATCCGGAGCTGATCGCGAAGAAAGCGAAGATCGATACCTACCACGTATCGCTGTTCGACTACTTCCTGGAGAAGCTGCAGGCCACGCCCGACGGCGACGGCACGCTGCTGGATCATAGCCTGATCCTGTACGGCGGCGGCATCGGCAACGGCAATCTGCACGAGCACACCAATCTGCCGCTGCTGATGGCGGGCAAACTCGGCGGCCAAGTGAAGCCGGGGCGCCATGTCCGATATCCGGACAATACACCCATGACAAACCTGCTGCTGAGCGTGCTCGACAAGGCGGGCGTGCGGACCGACAAACTCGGCGACAGCACCGGCCCGCTCAAGCCGGACTACCTGACGGTTTAGCTCGCTGCGCTACTGATTCAGCGCGTAGACATCCACGCGCCCGTCGTAGGTTGCGACGTATAGCTTCCCGTCGGCAACCATCGGCGTGCAGAACTTGCTGAAGTTGAAAGTGACGCCGGCCTTGTCGCTGTCCCAGAGCAGTTTCAGTTTGGCGGTGCCGTCCGCGTTGGAGCCATCGAACGCCGTGGCATCATAAGCGCGCGCAATACCTTTCACAACATTCTTGTTCGCGTTGCCGTCAACGGGAGCCAGGGCCCACACGATGCCGTTGTTCGTGCCATCGGAGCTGACGCTCAGCATCCCGCCGGTCATCCCGCCGATGCCGTTGTCCAGCGCCTCGGCGCGCGATGCGAGTTCCGTACTTTTGCCTAGGAAGGTAACCTTGCCGGAACCGGGATCCACACTCCACGAGCGCAGCGATTCGTTTTCGCCCCAATCAAACAGGCGCGGACCGTTGGGACCAACCCAATATGCGGGAGACGCGTGCAGATGATGCGTCTTCTTGGGAAAGCCCTGACCAGGATCGGGGCCTCCGCCCAGAACAAAGTCGATGTTGGGTGGGAACGGCTTTAGACCTAGTCCGTTGAACGTGACGAAAATGGGCGGCTGCTTCAGGACGCTGAGATCCGCGACCTTCTTGCCGAGGTTCTGCCGGTCGAGCACGTAGAGGATCCCATCTTTGCCGGCGCCCATCAGTAACTGGCTGCCGGGCGGAAGCAATGGTGCGGCCGAACCTAGATCCTGATCCTGATAGTCCGGGTCGCCGTTGGCGTTGCGCTTGGAATCCTGGAACGGGATGAACCAGTCGTTCAGGGCTAGGTTGCCTTTGCCGGTACCGGTTCTTTGATATTTGAACCGGATGAACGCCTCCGCAAAGTCGGTGGTCCCTTCGAAATCACCGATCCTGCCGGGATCGCGGTTCTTTTTGATATCGTCCTCGGTTTTGGCGTTGAAGCCGCCGTTGCCGGTCATCACATAGACGCCGCCCTGGTCGTCGCTCGAAGGCCCCTGTGCCCCCTGCCAGATACCTCCGCCGAAGCCTTGTTGTGTGGTCGGAACCGCAGCGGTCTGCTTGAATTTGTCGACGTCCACGGCCACCAGCCATCCGTGAGGGTCGCCAGGAGTTTCGCCTCCCGTGATCCCGATGAAGAGCGTCTTGTGCGGGCCGTGCAGTGGAGAGAGTAGCAGCGCGGCTCGCTGCTTTTGATCGGGATTCAATTGGACGGCCTTACCGCGGGCGTCCAGCACAGGCTTTCCGTTGGCGTCCTTCAGCATGCCGGTGAGCTTCACGGGTTTGCCCAGTTCCTTGCCGTCGCTCAGGCGGATGCGATGCAGCAGCAGCACGGGAGAATTGGGGTCCGGCCCCTCGGTCCAGTTCGTAAGGTACATCTGCTTGGCGTCCATGTCGACAACCGGCGTGCTAAGAATGCCCCACAGGATGTTGATGCCCCAAAGGTCGACGTTCGTTTCGCGATGGTGCGTCGCATCACCCGCCTGTTTCACAATCGGATTGTAGGGCTGCGTCAAGAGCGGCGATTCCCAAAGCAAGTCCTGGCCTTCCGGGGCGTTGGCGTCGAATGCGAACACGTGATTTCCCATGGACGCCACGAGCACCACATTGTGCGCTTTGTTGTCCTTTTTCACCACCAGACCGGGAACGTAAAGCGGCTGGGCCTCCACTCTTTTGTCGTCGGGGATGGCGAGGCTTTTTATCTTCTTCAACCCCTTCGTCTGCACCAACTGGGGCGTGAATGTGGTCTCCGTAGTGTTCGCGCCGTTGCGCCCGTTATCGTAGGATCGCGTCAACACGGGCGTGGCAGCCTGCGCCGGCAAAAGCAAAACCAACAGCATTCCTGCGAACTTCATGGGCATTCCTCCGGACTTCAGATGCCTTGCGGGGCGGTGTATTTCACTCGCAGCCGGTAGCTGGGCGTTTTGTTCTGAGCAGGTGTGTTCTCAGCCTGGACAAAGAAACTGTGGAAGCCGCGCTTGCGAGTATTCAATTTGAACCCCGTATCTTGAAGCGAGTTTTGATGGAACTTCGCGCCACCCACTTTCGCGCCATCTGGATCGTCCAGATCCAGTTGAATGGCTGTGGCGGCGGTCCAATGCGCGGTATCAAAAGAGAACTCCGCCTCGAGCGGCGTATTTGCTTCGGCAAACACGCGCGCTACGAGCACGCGTTCGTTTTCGACCGCGGGCTTGATGTCCAGGTCCGCGGCGCCGTCGTAATCCTGAGTCACCGCGATCGTCTTTACCGGAAACGGTCCCACCTGCGCGGGCTTGGCGTAACAGACGTATCCAAGGCCGTCGGCATTCTTGGGGATGGTGATCGTGACCATCGAGGAACCGTCCGTGGTCACCGATGCCTCGTGCCCGGCGAAATCGTGCAGTTGGGTGTGCGGCGGGAAGCCGGTCTGTATGCGGATGGTGCGGGAGCCGCCAGTGTCTTTGTTCAATCCAACCAGCAGATGGCCGCCGCCCAGGCGTTCATACGCGAACACGCCCCCGTCCTTCCAGCGCTGCAGCGTCGGGCCGGACGCCAGGTGTTCGTGAATCCAGATCAGCGGGTCGATCTTGGGCTTGAGCCCGAAGCAATTCTTGTCCGTGCTGTAGTCGCGGTAGAAGACGCACGGATAGCCCTCGGCTGTAAGAATGTGGGCGTAAGCCAGCATCTTGTTGCTGACGATGGGAGAGCTCCCGTCGGTGTCGTGATTCTCCACGAACGTCACGCTGCCCAGGGGATCCCTGCCAGTGAGGCCCGCGTGATCCAAACTTCCCATGTCGAAGCCGCCGGGATTGTCGCACATGGCCTGGAGCTGGAAGCGCAGCGGAAAATCGAAGGCGGCAACGCGGTGCTGCGTTTCGTTCATCCAGCCTTGAATGAATCCGATGTTGCCGTCAAAGAACTCACCGACGGCAAACTTGCGCGCGAGCGCGCCGTGGTTGAGCAGCGGAACCAGGAACTCCGCGGAGATGCCTTTTGCATCATCAATTCGAAAACCCTGGACGTCCAGCGAGCGCGCCAGCCAGTCGCCGGCGTCCAGTAGTCCGGTGAAGACGTGGTGCTTCTTTCCGTCAATCGGCGCCAGGTCGCGCCCGAACTGAAACCCGTCATCGAATACTTCCGGATCTTCGGGAACATTCGGATGAAAGTCGCCGGGGTCCTTCGGAAAACGGCCTTTCCCCGGCTGGCCAAATGCGTTTACGTAACGGAAGTGAAAATGGCCGTCGTCGCCATCGCGCTGATTCTCCACCATGTCCAGGTAGATGTCGATCCCGTTGGCCCGCATGACGGCGACGCAGCGTTCCAATTGCTCGCGGCTGCCATAGCGCGTTGGAACGGTGCCTTTCTGATTCTTTTCCCCGATATCGTAGTCGTCGAATGGATCGTAACCGTTCGAAGACGGCCCCGCGGCGCCTTTAAGCGGTGGAGGGAGCCAGATTGCACTGAACCCGGCGCGCCCCAGCGCGTTTGCCTGCGCAGCCAGATGGTCCCACCAGAACGGGACGCTCTTGTCTCCATCCAGCGGGGACGGCACGCCATGAACGCGCCCCGGGCCAAAATAGAATCCTTGCAACAGCACTCCCATGATTTCCTCCGATGGAGCCTGATGCGAACCTTAGATTAGTTGGCTGCACGCATTGCAGCCAACAGTTCCCCGTTAACGGACGCATCTCACTACGCCGCGAAAGACATTCTGCGCTCTTTATTCTTGCCTGTCAACTAGGTATTTCCATGACAATTGCGTCACTGAGTCATGAACGTTACATATTGTTATAACGTGCGCGAATTTGAATTCGGAGAAATATAGGCACGTTTTCCCTTGACGTCCTCTCGTGCCTGACGTAACATTCGGGGTACGAATTGGCCCGGGGAATCGGAACCCCACTGGAGGAAACCTACATGAGCTCTGCCCCTACGTCTGGGTTCGCAGGCTCGCGAAAACTCGCGCGTCACGGCGAGGTTCGCGGACTAAATTTGAATCGCCGTTCTTCGGAGCTTGAAGGACGTTTCGGACGCATGTTTCGCGCTCTTGCGCCCGCGCATGGCTACACCGAAGAGATTTTGACCAAGCTGGGGGTGGCCATGACCGCCGACCTGGACACACCCACGCCAGAAGATCAACACGACGATGAAGAAAACACGGGGATCAGCGCCGGATACACATATCTCGGACAGTTCATCGATCATGACCTGACGTTCGATCCGGCCAGCAGCCTCCAAAAGCAGGACGACCCGGATGCATTGGTGGATTTCCGCACGCCGCGATTCGACCTCGACAACCTGTACGGCCGTGGACCAGATGATCAGCCGTATCTGTATCAGGGCGATGGCCAGCACCTGCTGCTCGGCCCGCCTCTTACCGGCAATCCCGATGATCCCAATGCGCGCGGATTGGCTCGCAATCAACCCTCCGGCGCGGACCCGGCGCGCGCCATCATCGGCGATCCGCGCAACGATGAAAACGTGATCGTCAGCCAGTTGCAGGCCAACATGATCCGTTTTCACAACCGCGTCGTGGATGTGTTGGGGCCAACCGCTACGTTCGAGCAGTGCCAGCAAACGGTCCGCTGGCATTACCAATGGGTGGTTCTGCATGATTTTCTACCCACCGTGATCGGCCTGGACACCTGGCACGCCATTCTTCCAAACATCGCCAAGGGAACGACGGTACTGGAAGATCCACCGCACGTGCACTTCTATAAACCCAAGCACAGTGCGTTCATGCCGGTAGAATTTTCCGTGGCGGCGTACCGCTTCGGCCACTCCATGGTCCGCCCAATCTACCGCTTGAACCAGACTATTCCGCGTTTTCCCATTTTCAGCACGACCGGCGAGAGCCTTGCGGGCTTCCGTGCGTTTCCGACAAATTGGGCAATCGACTGGCGCTTGTTCTTCAATTTCGGAGGCGCGCCGCCGCTCGGTCCTACGCGCGTTCAACCGGCGTATAAGATCGACACTTCGGTCGTGAATCCACTGGGATCTCTACCGCCGTCCGTGGCGTCGAATCCTGCGAGCCTGCCGGTGCGCAATCTGCTGCGCGGCTTCCGGATGGATCTGCCCTCCGGGCAAGCGGTGGCGCGGGCGATGGGAATGACGCCGATTCCGGATTCGAAACTGCACGTGGGTAAAGCCACCGAGGCGGACACCGGCGGCAATCCGCTGCTGACGTCGGTCTCCGACGTGTTCAAGAACAACGCGCCGCTGTGGTATTACCTTCTGGCAGAAGCGCAGCAGGAGTTTCAAGACAACAACACACCGATTCACTTGGGGCCGGTAGGCGGGCGCATCGTTGGCGAAGTGTTCGTCGGTCTGATGCTCGCTGACAGCCACTCGTTCCTGCGCCAGAATCCGTCGTTCCAGCCCCGGCAGGATTTTCAGTCGGCCGCAGGGACGTTCGGCATGGCGGAATTGCTGCTCCAGGCCAAAAAAGCCTGAGCGGCCTCGGGCCGGCGCGCGAACCGGGGCGCCGGCCCTACTTTCCGTCCACCGAGAACGCCAGCAAGACGTTACCGGGCGTGCCTCCAACGAATCCGTAGCCGCTCATTGAGATCACCATGCCGTCGGCGATCGCCGGACCGCCGCCATTGAAGGAACCGCCCCGAGCCGGCACGTGATTCACGGTGTCGAAGTCGCGGATGGCGTCGAAGTCCCAGACAATTTCGCCGGTCTTCGCGGAATAGGCGCGCAGGTGTCCACCCCACGACCCGGAGAACACGATGCCGGGCATAGCAGACACGGCCGATAGCTGAGAGCGGTTCCCGGCGCCTTGCGGCGCTGGCGTGCTCCAGACTTTCTCGCCGTTGTCAATGCGTAGCGCGTACAACCCCGGCGTGCCCTGCTCGCGGCGCGATACGTCGGACACAGCGGCGTACACGATGTCACCGTCCACGGCCGCGCCCCATTGAATGCCGCCCTGCGCGCCGCCCAGCCCGATGCGAGTCTTCCAGACAAGTTTGCCGCGATGGTCCGGGTCGAGGCCGTAGACGACGCCGGACTTTTGCGTCGCGACCAGGATCTGCTTGCCATTCGGAAGCGTGCGCAAAATTGAAGAGCTGCCGAAGTCCACATCTTCGCCCGGATTCTCGGGGCAATTCGGGCTTTTCGGACACCCGCCCATCCAATTGTCGCCGGGTGTCACCTGGTTCGACCAAAGCATGCTCCCGGTTGCTAGATCGAACGCGAGGATCGAATCGCTGGTGGGGATGGCGACGCCGGTGTAGGAATTGCCGGTGCCCACGTAAACACGTTTACGCTTGGGATCGATCGTGGGAGACGACCAGATCCCCGCGCCCGCCGGCCCGTAGAGCTTGGTTCCCGCCGAATTCGTTTTATACTCTTTCGGCGGATCCGGGATCGAATACGTCTTCCAGACGACCTTGCCGGTTTCGGCATCCAGCGCACTCAAGCTGCCGCGAAACGTGCAGCAGGAATATTGGGGTGACGCGCCATTCAGTTCTTCGGATGAAGCAACCGGCACATAGAGGCGGCCCTGATAATAAGCCGGCGAGCCGCTGACGCGCGCTGCGGGATGGTCATCGACTTTAGTCTTCCAGAGCAGTTTCCCGGTCTCCGCGTCGATCGCCTGCGCGGAGCCGTGATAATCGCCGAAGTAGGCGACCCAACGATGCGACTTGGGCGACTTCACGATACGAATAGCGGACCGCACGATGCCGCCGGCGTCGTACGCCCAGTACACACAGCCGGTGGACGCGTCCAGCGAGTAAACTTCTCCGCCGTTGCTTCCGACAAACACGCGCCCTCCAACAATCACCGGCTGTCCGGCGGCCTGCGTATCGTCGGGAAAACCGAAGGACCATTTCAGCTTCAATCGCGGAACATCGGAGGCGGCGATGCCGGGATGCGGCTGAAAACGGGCATTACTCGATTCCACGCCTCCCCATCCGTTCCAGTCCTGCGCGCCCGGAGAAAACGGCTTGGGCGTTCCGGTGCAAGCCGCTGCCTTCGGATCCACTGGAGTCGACGAGAATTCCTTGCCCGTAACGTAAAGCGCGACCGCGCGGATCTCACTGGTAGACAGAACCGACCCCTGAATGGTCATCTTGCCGCGAAGCAGCGCGCTCATGACCTGCTCGGGTTTCAGAGCGCCCAACTCGCCGCGGGTCGGAGTGCGCGAGTCCGTCTTCTCTAGATGACAGGTCGCGCAGCGATCCCGGAAAATTGCCGATCCGTCGGGCGCCGCGCCAGAAAGCGAAAGCGCAAAAGCAGCCAATAGCAGTGCGCGCATGTGGCCTCCCGCGGCAGTGTATCATACGGAACGGACACTGGAGACGAATGTTGCGCCACATACGATATTTCGCGTTCTTTGCCGCGTTTTGCCTGTCGGCCCAGGCTCAACCGGAACCCGCGCCGGCAGGAGTCGTGACCGGCGTGGGCGGCTTCAGCCACATCGTTGCGAATGTTGAGAAATCGATCGGCTTCTATCGCGACGTACTGGGTCTGGAACTGACGGCGCCGCCGCGAGCGTTCGCGAGCACGCCGTGGATCATGAAGATGGGCAACACACCCGGCGCCCAGTCGCGCCCCGCCATCCTGCGCATTCCCGGCGCGGCGCTGCGAATCGAATTGATCGACTACAAAGATATCGACCGCAAGGCCGCCCATCCACGATTCCAGGACCCGGGCGCTGCCAATTTGATTTTGACCGTGCGCGACATCGACCCCATCATGGCGAAGGTCAAGGCGACCGGCGCGCACGTGGTCACCAAGGGCGGCGAGCCGTCGGTGTTGCCGGGCCCTGGAAAAGCGCGCGTCGTCTTTCTTCAAGATCCGGACGGTTTTCTGGTTGAGCTTTCCGAGCGCCACCCGACTCCGAAGACAACGGCGCCGGCGTCCAGCAACGTCATCGGCGGAGCCTTTGAGATCGTCGTATCCGATCTGGATTCCGCGCTGCGCCTGTATCGCGTTGTGCTAGGATTCCAGCCGCAACCGTTCACCCAATTCAATGGCAACAAGCTCATGATGGAGACGGCCGGCACGCCCGGCGCGCAGTTCCGCCGCACCGCCGCGCAAATCCCTGGGACCTTCGTGATGATGGCGTTCATGGAATTCAAGGACATCGATCGCAAGCCGCTGCACACGCGCGTGCAGGACCCGGGCACGCCAATTCTGCAGGTGCGCGTTGCCGATGTCGACGCGGTGACGAAAGCGTGGAAAGCGGCCGGAGGCGAGGTAATCTCCGAAGGCGGCGAGCCGGTGGAAGGCCCGAATGGCACGCGCTTCTGCATCGTGCGAGATCCGAATAACTTGTTTCTGGAGCTATTCCAGATGCCGCCTCGGCCGCAATCCGCGAATTAGACCTGTGCCTCACAATCCGATGAAGACCACCCTGAGCCCGGAGATTCTCGACCCCATTGTCACGGCGTTGACCCGCGCCAACTCGGGACATGACGCAATTTTTCCCGGAGATTCTTCCGAACGCCAGCCGGTTCACAGCGTCTATGGAGGCGCGCAACTTTTCAAGCCGGAAACTCCGGCAAAGCTAGGTTCGCTCGCGCTCGACATGCTCCGTACTTACACGCCGGATGCGGCGTCGTTCTCCGAATGCCTGGGGCTGCGAGATGCGGACTTGGCCCGGACAGTCTTTGAGCGCACCGTCGCCAAGCTTGAGCGGGAGCCGGTGGAAGATTATCGGATTGATTTTGAAGACGGCTACGGCCACCGCTCGGATGCCGAAGAAGACGGTCACGCGGTTTCGACGGCCAAAGCGTTGGCGCAGGCGGCCGGCAAATCGGGCTTTCCGCCTTTCGTTGGAATCCGCATCAAGCCGTTCACCGAAGTGCTGCGCACCCGCGCGATGCGCACTCTGGATCTTTTCCTCACTACGCTGCTCGGCGAGGCCGGGAAGCTGCCGGCGAACTTCGTGGTGACCCTGCCTAAGATCACCGCGCCCCAGCAGGTGATCGCGCTGGTCCGGTTGCTGGACGTGCTGGAGGCCTGGCATCGCTTGAAGCCTGGCTGCATCAAGATCGAGTTGATGATCGAAACACCACAAGTGATCATCGACCGCGCCGGTTCCATCGGCATTCCGAAGCTGCTCGAAGCCGCTGATGGACGCTGCCGCGGACTGCACTTCGGGCCTTACGATTACACGGCCAATTGCAATATCGCGGCGGCAGCCTTGAGCCATCCCGCGTGCGACTTCGCGCGGCACGTCATCCAGGTGAGCGCGGCGGGCCGGGGCGTGACGCTGGCCGATGGTCCGACGAACATCATGCCGATTCCCCGCCATCGCGCGCCCGCCGGCGGCGCCTTGACCGATGCGCAGATCGCCGAGAACCGCTCCATCGTGCATCGCGCCATGCGCCTGCACTTCGACAACGCGCGCCGTTCGCTCGCCCACGGTTATTTTCAGGGCTGGGATTTGCATCCCGGCCAGCTACCGACACGCTACGCGGCAGTCTATGCGTTCTTCCTGGAGAGCTTCGACCAAGCCGCGGCGCGCTTGAAGAACTTCATTAATCAAGCGGCGCAGGCGACTCTCGTGGGCGACGTTTTTGACGACGCCGCCACCGGCCAGGGGCTGCTGAATTTCTTCCTGCGCGGCGTCAATTGCGGCGCGTTCACGGAAGCGGACGCCGCAGCGGTTGGGCTGACCGTGGATGAGTTGCGCGGGCGCTCCTTCCTTCAAATTCTGAAGAACCGGGCGACTTTATAGTACTTCCCGGCTAGAAGTCCCAGAACGTTTTAGGGACAAATTGTCGCAACGGAGACATGTTGTCTCTACCTGCCCCTGCTCGTCGCGCGCATATCGCACATAGCAAAGCCATTCTGTTTGGATCGCGAACTGCCCTACCCCAGTCGAGGGTAAGGACTGTTCATGAGGAACCTGCTTCGGGTTGTACTGGCAAGTCTCGCCGCAACACTCGCCTGGGCGGCCCCAAAGGTTGCCCGCGACATGCCGCGCGCCACGCGGGATGGCATGGTGGATGTGATTGTTCAGTACCGCTTCGATGCCACCGGCAGCGAGTTGAGTCAAGTCCGCCGTATGGGAGTCGTGCGCCGCCAGTTCCGCAACATTCCCGCCGTGCACATGATGGTTCCGCTATCGGCGGTCTCGACACTCGCCGCCAACCCGCGCGTCGCATATATCTCGCCAAACCGCACAACGACAAGCTATCTGGACATCACCACGCAGGCCGTGAACGCCAACCCGCTGTGGACGTCCGGTTGGGACGGGACCGGAGTTGGGATCGCGGTGATCGATAGCGGCGTCGCTCTGAAACCGGATCTCGCGTCGACGGACGGCTCCGGCTCGCGCGTCGTGTTCAGTGACAGCTTCGTCGCGGGCCGCGATGCCTCCGACGAGTACGGACATGGAACGCACGTGGCTGGAATCATCGGTGCGAACGGCGCCAGTTCCGCGGGCGCTGGTTTCACGCACACCTTCAAAGGCGTCGCGCCCAACGCGAACATCATCAATCTGCGTGTTCTCGACGAGAACGGCAGCGGCACGGAATCGGAAGTGATCGCCGCCATCGACGAAGCGATTGCGCTGAAGAACAAGTACAACATTCGCGTCATCAATCTTTCCCTCGGCCATCCGGTGTACGAGAGCTTTCAGCTCGACCCGCTGTGCCAGGCGGTGGAAGCCGCATGGAAATCCGGGATCACGGTGGTTGCGGCCGCCGGCAACTCGGGCCGCGATAATTCACTGGGCACGGACGGTTACGCGACCATCACATCGCCGGGCAACGATCCTTACGTGATCACCGTGGGAGCAGCGAACGCCAAGGGCACACCCTGGCGCGGAGACGACGTCATCGCCAGTTATAGCTCCAAGGGACCGACGCTCCTGGATCACTTCGTCAAACCGGACCTGGTGGCGCCCGGCAACAACGTCGTTTCCCTGCTGGCGTCGCCGAATTGCACGTTGGCTACGGAGTATCCATCCACTCTGATTTCCACCGCCACCTATGAGACTTCCGATCACGGCGTCTCGATCGATTATTTCAAGCTCAGTGGAACCAGTATGGCGACGCCCGTAGTGAGCGCCGCGGCTGCGTTGCTGGTACAGGAAGATCCCACGCTGACGCCGGATCAGATCAAGGCGCGATTAATGAAGACGGCCGGCAAGACGTTCCCGCGCTACGCGTCATCGACCGACGTCAACCACAGCGGCGTTTACTACACCCAGGAAGACATCTTTGCGGTGGGCGCGGGCTATGTCGACATTCAAGCCGCGATGGCCAGCCATGACCACGCGAATTTCCAGGCGCTGTCTCCGGTGGCGGTCTACAATCCGCAGACGCAGACGGTTTCGCTAGTCTCCGCGCAAGCCATCATCTGGGGCTCCGGCGCGACGGATCCCTCCGTGTGGAACAGCGCCATTGTTTGGGGCAATGCGATCGTGTGGGGCAACGCCATCGTGTGGGGCAATGCGATTGTCTGGGGTAACGCCATCGTATGGGGGAATGCGATTGTCTGGGGGAATGCCATCGTATGGGGCAACGCGATCGTGTGGGGCAATTCCAACCTGGACGGCTTCGCGATCGTGTGGGGAAACAGCGTCCCGGACACCGGCGGGCTTCAGGCCGCGGCACTCAACGACGGCGACGAGTAACCTTGCAGGCTAGTTCGCTTCGACGGCTTCCTGAAAGATCGTTGTAAAAAACTCCCGCGACGCGGGCGAAGTGCCGATGTGCACCGTATCGCCGCCCACCGGCACCCAACCAAGATAACCATCCCAGCCCAAGTCTTCCAGAGTGAAGCGCAGGCATTCGCGTTCGCCGCGAGGCAGGTTGGAGCGGTCGATATCGAATACCTGTCCGGTAGAATGCTCCGGGAATTCGGGATCCGCCAGCAGTGTGCCGGCTTCGGCAGGACGATCCGTCGTGCTCACCAACTCGGCGACTTCGAGCGGCACGAAGTGCTCGCCCCTGGGCTTCAAATCTTCGAACAGGCGGCGCGTTTCAAATGCGATGTATAGCAACGCGCCGACCGCGGCCGGCGAGTCTTGCAGATACAGTTCACGGGCACTGGTCATTCGTAGCGCCGGCAGCGAGAAACCGTAAAACTGGGGATCATCCAGAACTTTGACCAGCCCGGTTCCGGAGGCGCGCTGCAAGTCGTCAATCGAGCGATAAAAAGTATCCTCGGATTTCAGCCAGACCATCAGGCGGTCGGCGGCACGGCGCCGGGGATTGGCGAGATTGCGATACTCATCGGCTAACTCCTGAAAAGCGTCCGGATCGTCTTGATACAGCATGAGCAGTTGCTGGGCGCGCTGCACGCGGAACCAATAAGTCGGCGAATAGTCGCGCTGCATCTGCTCCTCGAGAGCCTCGTACAATTCGCGGTGCCGCGACGGGCTGGCGGCGAAGAACATCTCGGCGACGGTCGGCTTGTGATGCACGGCCGCTTGGGCGAGCGGCAGGAGGTCCGAAACGCAGCCCTCGCCGCAGTGGTAAGCGAAGATGGCCCAATCACGTCCGCCGAACTTGTTCTCCAGCCGCGCCAGGTAGTTGGCGGCGGCAGGCACAGCGCGCTGCGGATTGAAGCGGTCGTCCCGAACGGTCACCGTGTAAGGCGTGCGGTGGCGCACCTTCCGGTATACCGGCTTGCCGCGTTTGCGCCGCACTAGTCCCCGCTCTGTGATCGTCTTGAAACGGGTGACGCGAACGATGCGAAGGCCCGCGGTGCGGGCAGTGGCCTCTGAAAATTGCATGATGCCCTTGGGACCGGCTGGGCTGGCGGCGCCGGCGTCTCCCCAGCTTTCCAGGTACGCAACGGCGGCGAGCAGCGATGCCGGCCATCCGCATGCTTGCGCGGCCCGCCGGAACAGGGGCGCGAGCTTCGATCCCGTGATTCGTTCCGCTCCGGGGGCGGCTTGCGGCTCGCGCATGATCACGAACGTTTGGGACTGGATCATGCGGTCGGTGCGCGCCTGAAGAACTTCCGGCGTCAGATCGTCCCGGCCGGCTCCGATGCCTGCCACGCGGTGTTGCGGCATGAAGTATGGCGGGCGGGCCAGAAGACTCGCACCAACTAGCGCCAACAGACAGCGTCGGATGGACACGACCTTCTCATTCTAACGTAATATGCCGAAAATGTTTTGGCTCAAAACTGCCATTCGAGGATGTTTTTCTGTACTTCCGACCAAACACGGGAGCGCGGATCGACAAGATCGAAGTGGCCCGCTCCCTGCACCGGGATCAGCTTGGCGTTGCTTGAGGCTTTCGCGAAGCGCTCGCTCATGTCGAATGGGACAACATTGTCGGCGGTGCCGTGAATCATCCGCTGCGGCACCGAGATCGGCAGCAGTTCCATCGGCGAAGACGCGGCATAGCGCTGCGGCACCTGCGTAGGTGTTCCGCCCAACAACTGGGCGACCACACCGCCACCTAATTGCAAAGCGAAGGCCCGAGACAGATCGGAAATCGCTGCCAGCGCAGCCACCCCGCGAAGATCGGCCACGCGCTGCGCTGCCAACCACAGGATCAACTGCCCGCCAGCGGAGTGGCCCGCGCCGACCAGGCGGTTGAGGTCCAAGTTGTAACGTTGGCCAAGCCTCGGTACATATTCGCCCGCGCGCACCATGTCGTCGAATGTGCCCATCCATCCTCCGCCGGGATCGCCGATCCGGCGGTACTCGATGTTCCAGGCAGCCGCGCCCGCGCTGGCCAACGCCGCGCACAGGTGGCTGGTGTAGTCGAGATTAAACGCGCTGCGCCAGAATCCTCCGTGAATCACGAGAACGGTCGGATGCGGGCCGGGGCCTTTCGGCAGCCAGATATCGCCGAACTGAGACGGATCTTTGCCATAGGGAATCCGCGCGTTCGCTTTTGAGGGCGGGAGCTGGAGAATCTCCTGTCCCATCGCGGAAACAGCCGCGGTGACACCCAGAAACATTCGGCGGGTCACAAAATCATTGTATCGAGCGAGGCTTGAAATGAGCAGGTCCGAAAACCGCTGGTTTCACCGGCCGGCTTGCGGCATACTGGGCGCATGGATCCGGAGATCTGCTACCGCGCCGTGCTGGCGCGTGACGCGCGCTTCGACGGATTGTTCTTCACCGCCGTGCGGACCACTCGGATCTTCTGCCGGCCGGTCTGTCCGGCGCGAACGCCGTACCGGCATAACGTGGAGTTTTTCTCGAACGCGGCGGCGGCGCAGGCGGCGGGATACAGGCCCTGTCTGCGCTGTCGTCCGGAAGTCTCGCCGGACACGCCGGCCTGGGCGGGGACATCGGCCACCGTGCAGCGCGCCTTGCGATTGATCGACGAAGGCGCGCTCGATGCGCAGACTACGGCGGATCTTGCGGCGCGGCTCGGCCTGACGGACCGGCATCTGCGTCGGCTGTTTCTCGAGCACGTCGGCGTGCCTCCCGTCGCTGTCGCACAGACCCGGCGGACGTTGTTCGCCAAGAATCTGATCTCGGAAACGAGCCTGCCGTTTTCGGAGATTGCTTTTGCCGCGGGATTTGCCAGCTTGCGGCGGTTCAACGAATCGATCCGCAAGATGTACGGACGAAATCCAAGAGAGCTGCGCCGCTTTTCGCCGCCCGAGGCAGCGGACTCCGCGATTGAACTCGAGCTGCACTACCGGCCGCCCTACGATTGGGAGGCGTTCCTCGCGTTCGTGCGCCCGCGCGCGATTCCGGGCCTTGAAGAAGTGAGCGCGGACCGCTACCAACGCGCCGGGATCGTGGTGCGGAACGATCCATCGCGCCACTGCCTGACGGCAAGGATCGAGCCGGCGAACGCTAGAAGTCTACGGCGCATCGCGGAACAGATTCGGTTCTTCTTCGATCTGCGCGCCAATTTGCATCAGATCGCGGGGCAGCTCGGCAGGGACCGGTTACTGAAGGAGACCGTAAAACGCCGTCCGGGGCTGCGGCTACCGGGATGCTGGGATGCATTTGAACTCGCCGTCCGTGCCATGCTGGGACAGCAGGTGACCGTGAAGGGAGCGACGACACTGGCGGGACGCCTGGTGGAGCGATTCGGAGCGATTACTCCAGCGATTCTTGCCGAAGCGGACGTTGCAGCGATCGGCTTGCCGAAAGCGCGCGCAGAGTCGATTCGCGCCTTCGCGCGGGCGATGTGCGACGGACAGATCCGCTTTGACGCCTCGGTCTCCAGCAGCGAAATGATCGGACGCATGTGCGAACTGCCCGGCATCGGTCCGTGGACCGCGAACTACATCGCGATGCGCGCACTGGGCGATCCGGATGCCTTTCCGGCGTCGGACCTGGGTCTGCTCAAGGCCGCCGATGTTTCTTCGCCAAGGCGCCTGGAGGAGATGGCCGAGCGCTGGAGGCCATGGCGAGCATACGCGGCTATGTATCTTTGGGAATCTTTGCGGGAACCGCTGCGGCAGAAAGGATGACTGTCCATGCTGCTCCACTACGATGAAACGAACTCTCCGATTGGCCGGATTCAATTCTTCTCGGACGGCGAAGCGGTTTGCGCGCTGGAATTCCCGGGCCATGAAAAACAAATGCGGGCCGCGCTCCAGCGGCGCTTCGGAAAGTTCGAAGTGCGGCGAGAATCGGATCCACTGAAGCTGGCCGTGCAGCTTCGCGAATACTTCGCCGGGAACCTGCATGTGTTCGACGCCACGCCGGTGAACGCCGGCGGAACGCCGTTCCAGCAGCGCGTGTGGGCTGCGCTGCGCACGATTCCCGCTGGAGAAACGCTGAGCTATGGAGAACTCGCCGCGAGTCTGGGCAACCCCGCGGCCTGCCGGGCGGTGGGCCGCGCAAACGCACTGAACCCGGTCTCGATTATCGTGCCGTGCCATCGCGTCATCGGCGCATCCTCGTCACTCACCGGTTACGGTGGCGGTCTGGAACGCAAACAGTGGCTATTGCGTCACGAAGGCGCACTCATCAACGATCAACTCGCCCTCACAGCCGACGCGTAGACTCACCAGACCCGGCAGGCGGGCTGACGCACCATGGGCTGGCCGACGCGGCACGCGAAAGCCTCGCGGAATTCAGGCATGTTCTCCACGACGCCGTTCACGCGGTCGTGAGCGGGCGAGTGCGGATCGATCTGCACACGCATGCGGGCAGCCTCCGGACGGATGTTCTGGCACCACACCTGGCCCCAGGCCAGGAAGAAGCGCTGCTGCGGCGTGTAGCCGTCAATCTTGGGTTCGGGCTTGTCGTCGAGGGACTTCATCAGGGCCATGAAGGCCAGCCGCACGCCCCCGTTATCGGCCGTATTTTCGCCCAGAGTCAGCTTTCCGTTCACGTGAACATCGTCAACCGGCGTAAAAGACGAATACTCGTTGATGAAGCACTGCGCACGTTTCTCAAACTCCTTGGCATCTTCCTCGGTCCACCACTCCTTCAAATTTCCCTGCCCGTCGAACTTGCGGCCCTGGTCGTCGAAGCCGTGTGTCAGTTCGTGGCCCACGACAGAACCAATGGCGCCATAATTCACCGCCGCATCCTTCCGGTTGTCGAAAAACGGCGGCTGGAGAATGCCCGCAGGGAAGTTGATGTTGTTTTCGAGCGGATTGTAGTAGGCGTTCACGGTGGGCGGCGTCATGCCCCACTCGCTGCGGTCCACAGGCTTGCCGATCTTGTTCAGGTCGCGATGTACTTCGAATTCGGTGGCGCGCTCGTCGTTGCCGATGGCATCACCGCGCACGATTTTCACGCTAGAGTAGTCCCGCCACTTGTCCGGATAGCCGATCTTGTTCGTGACCAGCTTTAATTTGTCGAGCGCCTGCTGCTTGGTGGCCGGCGTCATCCACGAAAGCGTTTGGATATCCTCGCCCAACGCCTTTTCGATCTCGCCCACCATCTTGAGCGTGCGAGCTTTGGCGTCGGGCGGGAAAGCGACTTCGACGAACTTCTGGCCCAGCGCTTCGCCCAGATCGCCGTCCGTAGCCGCGACGCAGCGTTTCCAGCGCGGCTGAATCTCTTTGGCGCCGGTCAGAATCTGGCGGTAAAAATGGAAGTCTTCGTCGACGAAAGCCTGCGGCAGAAGCGCCGCCTCGGAGTGCACCAGGTGCCAGCGCATGTATGTCTTGAGATCGGCCAGGCTGGTTTGGGACAGCACCGTTGAGAGGGCGCGGAAAAAGTCCGGCACCGACACATTCAAATCGGAGAAGGCCGGCGCGGCTGTATCTGAGAAATATTTCCGCCAATCGACGGAAGGACACAGGGACGCCAGCTCGGCGACGGTCATCTTGTGATATGTCTTGTCGGGATCGCGGCGCGACACGCGGTCGAGCGACGCCTTCGCCAGCTCCGTTTCAATGTGCATGACGGCCTGGGCGTCCAAAGCGGCCTGGCTGGATGGCTCGCCGGTGAGTTGCATCATCTTTTGGACGTGTTCCAGGTATTGCTTGCGCAGCTCCACGGATTTAGCATCTTCTTTGAGGTAGTAGTCACGGTCAGGAAGTCCCAGGCCACCCTGATCGGCGCCGGCGATGTTCTGCGTGGAGTTCTTGGCGTCCGGCGTGGCACCGAAGCCAAAGAATACATCCACGCCCATGCCGTGCAAACGCACGATCTCGCCGACTAGAGCATCCTTGGCCCGCATCGATGCGATCCGGTGCAATTCCGGCTCCAGCGGCTTGACCCCCAGTTTGGCGATGGCCTGCTCGTCCATGCAGGACTCGTAGAAATCACCGATTTTCTGCTCGACGGCGGTTCGCTTCGGATTATCCGCGGAAGCTTTTTCGAGAATGCTGCGCAGAATGGTCCGGTTGCGCTCGGCTAACTGGCTGCTGGTGCCCCAGAGCGACTGGTCGGCCGGAATAGGGTTCTTGGCCATCCAGCCGCCGCACGCATATTGATAAAAGTCTGCGCACGGATCAGCCGATTTGTCGATGTTCGCAACGCTGAATTCGGTGTCGGTTTGCGCGCCCGCGCAAATCGTGAATAGGGAGAGAAGAAGCGTGAGTCGCACGCTTTGATTTTACTGCTATACCATGGTGGAAAGAACCCGCGCCTGAAATGCGCGGACGCTAATCCAATACAATGCACGCACTGCGTTTCCAATGCCAGCCGGGCTGCACCAACTGCTGCCAGCAGCAGGGCTTCGTTTATCTCACAGAAACGGATCTGGTCCGCATTGCAGAGTACGTCGGCATGTCCGCCGCCGAATTCGAGCGTCGTTACGTTTACCGAACCAAGCGGCGGCTGCGGCTACGCGTTCCGAGGCACTCGCAATGCCACTTCCTGCAAGACCACGGCTGCTCGATCCACGCGGTGAAGCCGGTGCAGTGCCGGCTGTTCCCGTATTGGCCGGAGCTGGTGGACGATAAGCGCGAATGGAAGAAGACCGCCGCGTTCTGCCCGGGAATCGGCCAGGGAGAATTGGTTCAAATCGAAGCAGCGCGAGAGCGCGCGTCGGAAATGAAAGAAGCGTACCCGGCGATGTACTAGTAGCGGCTCGTCTTACTTGACGACGACTTTACTCACGCTCTGATTGTCGAACTCGTCGGTCACACGCACCGCCACCACCTGCTGATCCTGCGACGCCCGGTCGATCGAAAGCTGGTACTGTTCTTCGAGTGAATCCGACAGGCGGCCGGCGGGAGCAACCAGGAGCCAGTCGCCGCCGTTCACCGAATACTCGGCCCGGTCGATGTTGCTGCGTGCATCGCGCGCGGTCCAGCGAACTTCGATCTTGTTGCCGGAGGCCGTTCCATTTAGATTCAGGATCTCGGGCGGCGTGTTGTCAATCAAAAATGGATCGCTGACCAAGGACGACGAAAGCGCCTGAACAGGCGGATTGCTCGGTGAATCCGACGCAGTGACTCGCACGACATATTCGCCGTCGGGAAACGAGGTGGAGTCCCAGCTCAGATACCGATCCTTGACGTGGTCCTTCAGCAGACTCCAGCCGGTTTCCCGGACGCCGCGGATCTCAACCTTATAAATCAAGCTGTCGCCGTTGTCGTCCGCAGCCGACCAACGAACGCCCACGAAGCCCTTGGCATAGTTCATGGACGAAGCGCTCGCCGTTGTTTCAATCACAGGTGTATTGGAAGACCTGGACTGGCCCATGGGCGGGAGCGTGATGGAGGATGAAGGAGAGATCGAAAGCACCGGAGCTGGAAAACGATAGTTAGGTGGTGTGATGTCGATTTGCTCCACTGCCGGCGCCACATTCTTGGGCAGATACGCGACCTCGATGTAGCTGACTTGCGGGGCGGGAGTAGCCCCGGATGCGGTCATGTCGATCTTGTACTGCAAGAAGCGGGCCGAAGGTGACGTCGTGCGGCCGCCGCCGCACGAATCGCAGGCCGCCGGAGCGCTCTCGGCCTGCACGGACGCCCAGGGGCTCCAGTTGTTTTCCGGATGATTTTGGTTTCCGCTGCGAGTCGAAACGGTAATCGACCCGGAACCTCGATAACTCACGCGGCCCCAGTAGGCGAAGGAACCGGCGTCCAGCACCTGGCTGTCAAACGTCCCCTGTTTTGCAAAACCCGGCCCGATGCGAAAAACCTTGCCGATGTTTCCGGTGACTGCGTACAGATCGCCTTTCTGATCTTTTCCAAACCCGGTGACCTGCGTGGGCGTCGCGTCGATCAGCAGGGTGCTGATGGTGTCGGAGTCGATGCGATAGATCTTGCCGCGGTTGCCGGTGCCCAGCAGCGGACGGCCCTGGGAGTCGAACGTGATCGCATACACCACATCCACGGGATTCGACCAGACCTTGCGGGGCGCGCCGTCGGGATTGATGCGATACAGGTCCGAACCGCCGGCCACGGTAGGCCCAGCGGGACTGGAGGCGGGCCGGGGAACACTCTGGGCGCTGATCACAATCTGCGTCGCTGAACCGAGCTGCGACGGCGCAGGCAGAGGCGTAGGAGTCGGTGAAGGCGCGGGCGCCGCTTGGACAACCGCCGCTTTGTTGCCGACGCCGGCTGCCCAGATCACGCCGTTGGATGCGATCGACACCGTGGTGATCTCGCGCTTCGGCGCCTGGTAGAGGACAAAACCCTGGCCTGAGGGCGAAATGCGCAGGATTAGCCCGCTGGGCTCGGTTCCCACAATGAGGTTGTCCTCGGCGTCCATCGCGAGCGAGCGCGCGTGCGTCTCTTCGGTCCTGAAAAAGACCGAACCGGAACCCGACGGCGTCACTCGAAAAATCTCGCCTTGGTCGCCGGTGGCGACGAAAAGATCGCCCTGACGGTTGAACGCCATCGCCCAGATATATTTCTGATGCGGATCGTAAAACAGGCTCGCCTTTCCGGCGGATGAAATCTTGTAGATCTTGCCGTCAGGATCGGTGGCGGCATAGAGTTGCTCTTTGGAATCAAATGCCAGGGCGTGGATTTCCAGGCCATCGAGTTCGGCGAACGTCCGGCTCTTGCCGCTGGAGTCGATCAGAAAGATCTTCGCGGTGCCGCCGCCCGAGCCTCCGCCGGCGGTGTAGAGATTGCCTTTGGAATCGGCCACCACGGTCCAGAGATAGGGCGTGGCCGAGTCAAACACTTCCTTTAATTCGGGCGCCAGAAAGATGCGGCCGTCGCTGGCCAGCGAAAGATTCGTGAGGCTTCCGGCTTCAAAGTCGGTGCGGTCGCCTTGCTGCCAGAAGCGCGTTTCCGCGGCGAAGCAGGTGGCGGCAGCAAGCGCCACCAGCGAGAGTTTGGAAGGGGACATTGATACTGCTATTTTACGGTGATCCTCAGCGAGTAACTGCCATCCACCATGAAATCGAAGGGAATGCTGCCTTCTTCGACGGCGCTTTCCGCTGAACTCTGGAGATGACGGCTGCTGGTGCGGCCGGTCTGCATCACGTTCATGATAGACGCCGGCAGGCTGGGCAGCGTCTTGTCTTCGTAAAAGACTGTGGGGCGCGGCTCAATCAAAGAAATATAGAGCTTGTTATTGCTCCGCTCCTGGTTGAGCACTGAGACCGTCTGCGGGATGTTCATGAAGCGGTCCGAATTGATGGCAGCGCTTTGCATGCGGTTCAAGGTATCGGCGTCGCTGAACAGAATGCGATGCTCGCCCTTAGGCAGACCCGCGGGGATCTTCAGCAGGAAATCGCGCGTGATACGCTCGCCGCGGTAGGGCCGCAGGAAAATCTTCACCGGCACGGTCGAACCGGCTTCGAATTCACTAGCCGGGATCCAAGCGTTCTCGATGGTGGCCACGCGGCGCTCCGGCAGGATATCCACGGTGGCGTCTACGCTCTTGAGCTTGGGCGTCTGCACTGGATTCAGGAACAGGCGGTTGAATTTGTCGCCCCACCAGCCAGCCAACTGGTTGGGAGCGGGTGCGGGGCTTTCGTTAGACGCAAGCATGGTGGAAAGCGAGAGGCCGGGCTCGCCGTCCAGCGCCACTTTGCCGCTCAGCCTGTACGTGGTTTCGTCGGCGAATTCGTTCAAGCTGGAAAGGGAGTTGTACAAAGTGAGCATCATCAGGTAGGGCGTCCACTTCTGCTGGACGAACACGCTGAAGTGCAGGTCCCGTTCCTTGCGGACGATATTGTTGTCGCCGAAAGAACGAACGCGCAGCGTCACCGGAACCATGTCGGCGGTAGCGCCCAGCTCGCCCATCACGCCGCTATGCCGGTCCTGCCGCAAAGCGCCGACAATCTCGGTGGCGTTGCCGAACTTGGTGGGCTGATACTGCGACGCCAGCGTCGTGATCACGTCGGCCTTCGCCATGGGCATGTCCACCGGGCCAAGGTTGAAGAAGGAGTGGCCGCAGAACAGCACGTGCTTGGTGTCGTTGTAGGTGACCGTGCACATGGCGCTCACGCTCATGTCGCCGGTGACCAGAATGCCGCTGACCGCGTCACCCGGCTGAAGCGATTGCTGCCAGCCTGGCGCGGGCTTGGCGCTAGAAAGCGTGCTAGCCGTACCGCCGCCCGCTACCTGCACGCCCATCTGTTGAAAGGTGGGAGCGAACTCACGCAGCACGCCGTCTTGAAATCCTGCGAAATTCAGCGGCGTCTCGATGGGAGTCATCGCCAGATTCCCCGGCAGCAGAGAAGCCGTTTCCTTGGAACCGGCCTTCTCCGGTGTGCGCGCGTCGGATGGGCGCGATTCGTCGAATTCGTTGACCTCCAGCATCAGTTCGATAGGAGTGATGCCGCAGATCGCATCTGGCGAAAAGGTGCTGAAGCGCAGCGCTACGGCGCCCACCAGCTTGCCGTCGATGTACACCGGGCTGCCGCTCATTCCCGCGGCGACGTTGGTGCGCTGCCCCTTGCCGCCCATCTTGGCGAGGATGACGTCCTGCTTGGGTCCCCATTGGTTCTTGTAAATGCCCAGGATCTCCACCGGAATCGCTTCCGGCTCCGACCCCTGAAGCACGGTCCAGGCGTAGCCCTTCATACCGGGTTTGAGATCGGCTTCCTTGAAAATCTGCACCTTGCCGGCCTTGGGCCGGAACGGCGCCGGCGCCTGGCCGGACAGAATGGATGAACACGCCACCGCCACGATGATTGCGGCAAACTTCTGCATGGGGACCTTCCTTCTTCTCGCGCAGGCTTTCGGGGCTTGCTGTTTCTATTATCGTCTAGATTTTCCAGGACGGGGAGAGCAGTGCCGCAGAGAGCGCGTGGCGTGTCCGGTTTGCCGCGGTTACGACGCCTCAGGTCTGCGGATCTGTATGGTCCGGGTTGTAGCCTCCTCCGGGGTCCTGGTCCAATTCGGCAGGCTGCGGCGGATGCACGGGCCCCCGTGGCGGCGCGGTTTCGTCCTCCTTGGGCAACACCGTGGTTCCTTTCAACTCGTCGATCATCGGTTGCACGATGGGCACAGGGGCGGGCGCTGGCGCAGGTGCGGGCGCCGGATCGGGCTTTTCTTCTGGGTGCTTGCTCACTTGCGGCACCTCCTTTCTCGCCTGCGATTCTAGGAGCCGCTCGTCGACCCCTTCTGGGCACACTTCGGCAAACGCTTCAGCAGGAACACATTAAAGGAGGCGGCGAAACGTGATCTGGTCTTTCGTAAAAGCGCCCAGCAACCATTTGGGGACTGCCGGCATCTATGAACGGTCTGAGAGAGTAAGGAGGAAAAGTGCCGCTGCCATCCGACGAGAAGCTGATCCAACTCGGCAACGAATTGATTCACCAATTTGACGCGATGTTCGGTGTTCATCCCGGTTTCCGCCCCGCGCACGCCAAGGGCGTGTTGCTCACAGGTTCGTTCACCCCTTCGGCAGAAGCCGCGTCGCTGACGCGAGCGCCGCACGCAAATCGCGCTTCCACGCCCGTCTCGGCACGATTCTCCAACGGAACGGGCCTCCCGATGATCCCCGACAACGACCCCAACGCAAGCCCGCGCGGTTTTGCACTCCGCTTTAACCTGGCTGAACATGTGCACACCGACATCATTGCCCACTCCACGGACGGCTTTCCCACCCGAACCGGCCAGGAGTTTCTGGATTTCCTGCGCGCCGCCGTTGCGAGTGGTCCCGGGGCGCCTTCGCCGTCTCCGATCGACGTTTTCCTTGGCGCGCATCCGGCGGCTCTCGCGTTCATCCAAGCGCCCAAGCCCAGCCCGACCAGTCTTGCTAAGGAGACATACTTCGGCGTGACCGCGATGCGCTTTATCAATAAAGATGGACTGGCCCGTTATGGACGCTACCGGATTGTTCCGGAGGCAGGCGTCGAGCATCTGGACGACGCCACCGCCAAAACCAAAGGCGTTAACTATCTGTTTGACGAACTCACCGAGCGCGCCGTAAAAGGACCAATCCGTTTCCACATTGACGTACAAATTGCCGGCCAGGGCGACGTCGTGGACGATGCAACCATCCATTGGCCCAGCGACCGGCCGGTGATCCGTTTCGGCACGGTCGCATTGACGGCTGTCGCGCTAAACAACGCCGCGGAGCAACAGCAGATTATCTTCGATCCGATTCCTCGCGTGGATGGGATTGAACCTTCCGGCGATCCGCTGCTCGAATTGCGCGCCGCCATCTATCTGCTGAGCGGACGTCGCCGGCGCCAGGCTCAACCAGCCCAGGCGGCCAAAGTCTAAAACGAAATCCCGATCAGGAATTCCGCCTGGTTCTGGTTGGAGGGAGCGGTGAAGAAACCGGGTCCCGCCGCCGCGTCGCCGCCCCAACGCGAGTAGCGGATCTCAGGCTCCAGGCGCACCACAAGCACCTTCACATCTACACCGGCGCCCATCGCGAATCCACTGTTGGAAAGATACGAACCCGACGACCCGAGTGCCCGAAAGATGGGCCCGGCTTCCACGTACGGCTTCACGATCGGCGTGTGAAGGAAGTGGTATTTGCCCAATATCGGAAATTCCCAGGCGGAGATATCCGTCGCCGAACGGACCGTGGTCGAACCCGACACGATTGTGTTTTCGCTCACCAGGCTGAGCGGACGATAGAGCGCGTCGGCCTCGACGGAGAAGCCCAGCGGCAGGCGCAACTCGGCTGTCGGCCCGATGACGTAGTTCTTCGAGTCCGAGAAGGTATGGGTGAAAGTGTCCACGCCCAGGAAGGTACGGTCGGAAAAAGCGTCGTTCAGCGGGACACCGCCTTTTATTCCAAAAGAGACCAGGCTCTGTCCCCAGGCCGCGGGTCCCAGAAGCGCAAACAAACTCAGCGAGGTGAGCAGACGCATGTCTTTGGGACGTTGCCACCCGCCGGACGTTTCGCCCTCTGGCTCCCTGCTATGATGTTAGCGGAGGTTGTTGCATGGGACCCGTGGGTGTACAGGAAATGATCGTGATCTTCCTGGTCGCCCTTGTCTTGTTCGGCCCGAAGAAGCTCCCCGAACTCGGCAAGACGATTGGGAAAGCGATCACTGAGTTCCGCCGTGCACAAAGCGAACTCAAATCCACGTTTGAAAGCCACATGCGAGAGTTGGAGCGGGAAAACGAGTCGATCAAAGAAGTCACGCGTAGTTACACCAACGACATTTACAACCACTACTCTGGCTACGACTCCTCTTACTACGATTCCGGCGCCTTTGGCGGGGAACCGAACCCATCCACCGAAGCAAGTCCGTCCACAGTAAGCGCACCAGCAACTCAGGGCGCCGAATCCAGCGTGTCTCCCGAGACGCCTGCGAATGGAACCGTGCCGCGAAGTTCCAGCCCGGCTTTGGAGCCTAGCTCCGCGCAACCGGCGAACCCGCCGGCGGCGCCGGAATCCATCAACACCTGAGAGACAGCGCAATAGAAACGTAGCACAGCATGGAAGACGATAAGCAGGGAGTTCCTCCTCCCGGCGGGGAGGGATCGCCCGAAGTGCAGCCTCCGGTGATCGAGGCGGAGTTTACTCCGGCGCCGCCCGCGGAGACTACCGCGGTGATCAAGGCGCCTCCGCCTCCTCCGCCGCCACCGCCGGCGCCTCCCACGAATCCCGAAGAGGAAGAAGAAGAGGGCATGCTGCGCATGTCCTTCATGGAACACCTGGAGGAACTGCGCAACCGGATTATCAACGCGCTGTACGGCTTGGCTATTGCTTTCGTGTTTGCGTTGGTTTTCGCCGGCAAACTTTGGGACATTATCAGCGATCCGGCCGTGGAAGCTCTGAAGCATCTGCACGTGGATCCTCCGCAGCTGGCCCAGCTCTCTCCGATGGAGAGTTTCTCCATCATCTGGGTCTATCTGCCGCTGCTTTGCTCCGTCTTTATCGCCTCACCCTGGATCGTCTATCAGCTCTGGGCATTCATCTCGCCGGGACTGTACAAGAAGGAGAAGCGGCTGGCGCTGCCTTTCGTGTTGCTGACGGCCGGCCTGTTTATTACCGGCGGGTGCTTCGCTTATTTCCTGGCATTCCGCTATGGACTGGAGTTCCTGCTGGGCATCAGCGTCGCCAACAACGTCCATCCCGTCGTGTCCATTACCGAGTACTTCGATCTGTTTGTGGACGTGATGCTGGGCGTCGGCCTGGTGTTCGAAATGCCGGTACTGATATTCCTCTTGACCCTGTTGCGGCTGCTTTCGCCGCGCTTCCTGCTGCGCCACTCCCGCTACGCCGTTTTGATCATCGTCATCCTGGCAGCCATCATCACGCCGACGCCCGACGTATTTAACCTGATGCTCTTCGCGATCCCCATGTGCGCGCTCTATTTCGTGGGCGTCTACGCCGGCCTGGTGCTAGTGTGGCGGCGCGAGGGCCGGACCTTCCCCTGGCAGCGTTTGACGCTGACCGTACTAACTGCCGCGGTTGTCATCGGCGTCATTTACTTTGTCTTGGTATACTTCCACTTACATTTGATACGCCAGTGGCCGTACCTGAGCAAATAAAGAATTGATTAAGATTCACCTGAAATCTATCGAATAGATTCGTCAGGGCGGCGCAATCCCTCACAGAGGCTATAGATTTTTTTCGCAGACTCGTCTAGTATAGAGGCCCGCGTTCGAAGTGGGGTTATGGACATCGTCAAAACACTAAAAGAGCTATACGAAGAGAAGAAGCGCCTGGATGCCGCCATCGCCAGGCTGGAAACCCGTGTTGGTCCAAGACTTGCAAAAAGCCGTCGGGGAAGGAAGAGCATGGGTGCGGCGGAACGCCAGGAAGTGTCCCGCCGGATGAGGCGTTATTGGGCGGCTCGCAGAGCAGCCAAGGGTGCGTTGAACGGACAGGCCGGCTCCGTCGCCAGCCAATCGGCCGTCAGCGCTTAAAGAACCACAGCCAGAAATACTGCTCACCGGCGCCGTGCCGATACCGCGGTTCGAATCCGCAGCGGAGCGCCATCTCCACGACTTGGCGGTCCGAGAACGGCACGCCCAGCCAAGTGTCGTCCGGCCGGGTTTCCAAACTACTATCGCCCTGCACCTGGAATTTGAACAATGCGCCCGGACGTAGCAGCCTCTGGACCTCGGAAACATAGTTTTCGATGATTTCGCGGCTCGGAATGTGCTGGAATACGATCGAAGAAAACGCGAAATCGAATTCCACGTCCGGCACGACGGCTAAGTCCATGCCGTTGTTCTGATACACAAACGCGTTCGGATAGCGCTTCAAGGCGGCCGCGGCTTGCCGCACCATCTCGCCACTGACATCCACCGCGTGAACCTCGCCGAACGTTTTGGCCAGCGCTCGGGTCACCCGCCCGGCCCCACACCCGATCTCCAGCACCCGCATTTTCCCTGGAGGCTTACCCTGGCAGATGTTACCCATATCGTTTAGAATCTGTTCGGCCAGGGTCTTCTCGCCGGAGGCGAAGAACTCGTCGTCGGTCCACTCCGTCGTAGCCGTGTTGACGTAGTAGCGCGCGTTCTCGCGGGCGCGTTGATCCCAGTCTTGGCGCATCTTCTCAAGCTGCTGCTGCGTGGTCGGGTCCATGGGGCGTGGATGTGTTCTTATTCTGTCACACCGGGTGGCGCGGATCACGCGTTTGGGGCTAAACGCGGTCAAAGTACTGGAACCATGCAAGTTATATATACGTTACTGGTGCGTTACTATTTGCGTCTCACTCTATTGACCCAGGCACGAGTCTCGGATTAGAGTCTTAGAGGCGACAAGAAAAATGGAACAGCGCAAAGCGCAACGATTCGAACTTCGATTACCGGTGGAGGTAATCCGGAAAGGCTCCGAGAACCTCTCCGAACATGGCCAAACCAGAAACATGAGCTCTGTGGGCGTGCTCTTTGAGCCAGACACGGGGGCCGACCTTCGAATCGGCGAGGCCGTCGAGTACTTGATCACCTTGCCCTCCTCTTCCGACTCCCTTGAGCGGGTCCGGCTCCATTGCCTGGGCAAAGTCGTGCGACTAGAGCAAGCGGACGGGGTTGCCGCTACTCTGGAGCGCTACGAGTTCGTTCGCTGATCTCCGATCAATTCGACGAGCAGCCGCAGCGCGGCGTCCTTTCCGCGCTCTCCGATCTCGCCTACCGGGCCCACGCAGGCCGGACATCCCGCTTCGCAGCCACACTGTTTCAGCACTTCCAGGGCGCCCGCCAATAGCTTCGATGTCAGCTTGAACAAAGGCTGGCTTTGGCCGATGCCGCCCGGGTAATTGTCAAACAGGAAAAGATCCGGTTCGTAGCTCTGAGTGCCTTGGGAGATGTCCTCGGCGATGGCAACGCCCAAGTCCCGCGGGTCGCACATCAGTAGCAGCGACGCAACGGTACGCAGCACGTTGGCCAAGCCGCTCAATCCGTTCTGCTTTTCGGCGGGCGTCAAGTCGGGGAAGCGCGCCAGGAAACCTTCGGGGAAGTGCACCCAGAATGCCGTTGTATGCAGCTCCTGCTCTGGCATTGACAGGTTGCCCGCGCCGATGTTCTCCATGGTGTAGAAACGGATCTTCTTAAACCCGACCACCTGCGTGTTGACTCGCACATCGCCGTGCGCGGCGCGCGCACCATTCACGTTGATGGATTCGAACTCCTCCAGTTCCTTCACTTGCGTGTAGTCGATGGCGTCGGTGAAATAGTCACTGTCCACGCGCCGTACATAAGCCTTGCGGCCCTCATAGTCGAAGCGCTCCACCTGGTATTGACGAGCCTCATGCAGATAGATGGCTTTTGCATGCAACGTGGTGAGTGCGGCCGTGAACGCTACCTCGGCGATCACCTGATGATCGCCGGTGATATCCACCACCACAAAGTTGTCACTCGATACGGCCCGCAGGCTGACCGCATCGGCGGGGTAGGTGTCCGAGGTCCAGTGCCAGCAGCCCGCGGAATGATGCAGTAAGCCCGCTTCTTCGCCGAGGAACCGGCAGAGTTCCGCCGTATCGTGGGGGCCGAACTTCTCGCCGTCGCGGATGGGCAGCTCGAAGGCGGCGCATTTCAGGTGATTCAACAGGATTTCCAGGTTGTCGGCGTTGATGTGGGCATGCTCGGGTGAGCGATCGAAGAAATACTCCGGGTGTTCGACGACGTATTGATCGAGCGGCATGCTGGACGCCACCATGACCGCCAGTGATGCGGTTTGGCGCCGTCCCGCTCGGCCGGCCCGCTGCCAGGAGGACGCGATGGAGCCGGGGTAGCCGGCCATCACGACTGCATCCAGAGATCCGATGTCGATGCCGAGCTCCAGTGCATTAGTAGCAACCACGGCCTTGATGTCGCCGTCGCGCAGCTTGCGTTCGATTTCGCGGCGCTCGCGCGGCAGGTAGCCACCGCGGTACCCGCGCACCAGATTGCCGGGGATCGGTCCGCGCTCCAGGGCATCGCGCAGATACTTCAAGAGAATCTCGGTGGCTAGGCGGCTGTTGGCGAACACCAGCGTCTGCTGGCCTCGTTCGATGAACTCGGTGGCGATGCGCCTCGTCTCCTGCAGGTAGCTGCGCCGGATGCCGAGCTGCCGGTTTACCACCGGCGGATTGTAGAAGACGAAGTATTTCTCGCCGCTCGGCGCCCCGTTGCGGTCTACCAGGGCAAACGGCTGTTCGGCTAGCGCCTCGGCCAGTTCCTTGGGGTTCGCGATGGTGGCTGAACAGCAAATGAACTGCGGCTGGGAACCATAGAACTCGCAAATGCGCCGCAGCCGGCGCAGCACGTTCGCCAGATGACTGCCGTAGACACCACGATAGTAGTGCAACTCGTCAATGACGACGTAGCGCAGGTTCTCGAACGCTTTGGCCCACTTGGTATGGTGCGGCAGAATGCCCGAGTGAAGCATGTCGGGATTGGTTAGCACCACATTGGCGCGCTCGCGGATGGCACGGCGGGCGTCCTGTGGTGTGTCGCCATCGTAGGTGAAGGCGCGGATCTCGGAGCCCATGGCGTCCACCGCGGCTTGGAACTCGTGTAGTTGATCCTCGGCTAGCGCCTTGGTGGGGAAGAGGTAAAGGGCGCGGGCGTTGGGATCATCAATCAGGCGCTGTAGAATCGGCAGGTTGTAGCAAAGCGTCTTGCCGCTGGCGGTGGGGGTTACCACGACGACGTTCTTGCCCGCCGTGCAAAGCTCGAATGCGTCCGCCTGGTGCGTGTACAGGCGCGGGATGCCGCGAGCGATCAAGGCTTCGCGCAGCACCGGGGCTGCCGATTCTGGAATCTCAGTATAGTCGCCGTCGCGCGCCGGCTGATGCCGGATGGCACGGATGGGCGAATCCGGATCGGCCATCCGCTCACGGAAGCGCTCAACCGAAGTTTCGACGCCGTCACCGCGCCGCGTCACGCCGAGGAAGTCAGAAGGCTCCGGGAGGCCGAGGGTCAGGTTCATGAGCTTCGCCTTTTCTTTGCCAGCTTACGGCAAAGCGAGGCGAAAGTCCAGAACAAATGGGCGGCGAAATGTCGCCGCCCGTCGATGCCGCTGTTAGGCGAGGCCTCGCTTGTACAACGCCGTTAGTTTGGCCCAGGCCTTCTCGGCTTCCGGCTTATCGTAGGTCGGCGTGCCGTCGGCTTGCTTCGGCATATCCGGCACGCACCAGCCATGGAAACAGGTTTCGTAAACCTCGATCTCGGCCGGATTGCCAGCGGCCATGAACGCCTCCTTCAGTTTGTCTTTGGCGTCCGGCTGGCGCACGTCGTCGCTGTGTGCGATGCCGAAGTACATTTTGGCTTTGATCTTCGGCGCAAGCAGATGCGGGCTGTCCGGCTTGTCGGTCACCAGGCCGCCGCCATGGAACGAACCGCCGGCGCCGACGCGATCGGGTACGGTTGCTGCGGTCCGCACCACCAGCGCGCCGCCCATGCAGTATCCTTGCGTGCCGATCTTTTTCGACTTGTTTACCTGCTTTTGCGCATCCAGGAACTCAATGTAGGCTGTGGCGTCCATTTCACAGTGGCCCGGCGCGTTCACAGATGCCATCAACGGCCCGATCTTGTTTCGCTCCTTTCCGAAATCGATGTTGGAGGCATCTTCCCAGAAAGGAGATTTGCCCACGCGATAGAAGGGATTGGGTACCAGGACCGAATATCCCATCTCGGCAACGCGTTTCCCCATCGCGCGGAACGAGGGACGCAAGCCGAACGCATCGGTCCAGATCAACACGCCCGGGTGGGAACCGCTGGCCGGGTGAAAAAACGCCGCATCGCAAGTGCCGTCGGGGGTTTTGATCTCGACGTTGGTCTCGACCACTTTCATTGCGCCCGCGGCGGAGCCTGCCGCGGCCAAGCCCGCGGCCACCGACATGACAAAGTCACGCCGTGGAAGGCCGCTGGACTCTTCCTGATTCTTAGGGTCTTTCGTTTCGTCTGCCATTTCTTTCCTCCCAGTCAGAGAGTATATCGTTCTAGCGAGTGTCATGCGCGCGGGCACCGGACAAAATGTCTTCCAGACCGTAGTTGCCCTCGTGGCAGGCGTATTCAAAGATCCGTGTGTCGGCCTTTTCCATAGGAATTTCGACACTCCAGGACTGGGTGTAGACGGTTGGATCGATCACTGTGGCGCGGTAAGTAAGAGTATTGGGGCCGGTTCGGCTGAGCCGCTCGATGACATGTAGATTCTCATCGGTCATGCCGTCATACTGAACGCCGAAACGGCTCTGATCGCTCGCCCGGAAGTTCGTCGTATCGATGACGAGCGTGTCGCTTTCCCAGTGGGCAACCGAGTCGCCCTGCCATTGACGGATGTTCGATGCGAGGTGCGGGCGGGCGCTTACGGCGTCCTTTGCAACCGTCATCGTGCGCGCCTGGTGGCCCATTTCGGAAACAATCGCGACCACGCCGGGCGACTGGGCGATCTGATAGAAGTTGTTGTAATTTCCGGGAAGGAACGGCGGGCCGGATTGCGAGAAGACCAGGCAGCGGTCGTAGAGCGTGCGCGTTTGGGCGCTATCGTCGGCGTGCTCGGCGAGCCAGGCGTGCATTTCCTTGTATTTCTGGGCGGCCGCGGGAGTCATGGCCGGGAACCTGCCATTAGGAGGATCGATCAGGCGTGACGTCCGATGATTGCTGCCCAGGTGCGCTCCGCGGTCGAACCAGCCGTCGTTATAGGCGCGCGCCAGATCCGCTTCGGCGGTCCCGTCGCGGCGGTCGCGATTCAGATCGCGGGTGCGTTGCTTCTCGTAAGCCGCCACTTCCTCGGCGGTGTAGAATTCCTTGTTGCCGAGTTCCACCGGGCGCTCGAGCGGCGTCATGCTGGCGGCGTCCCAAACACCGGTGAGATCCGGATGGCCATCGGGCGTTCTCGGCGCTGTCCACTTCTCGTTGGAAGGCGTCTGGGCGTGCAGAAACGTCAAAGAAAGCAGGGCCAGTGCTGCTGCAGCCGCCGGAATCCGGGGATGTGTCATGCGCACCTCTCGATTACTGGATATTCTACTCCTCGTCCTGGCAGACGTCGTCCATGATTTCTGAATCCAGCTTCTTGTAGTAGCGCGTGTAGGTATAGGGCTTCGCCAATATCTTTGGATCCTCGGCCGTCACCTTGTATTCCAGGTACTCGCCGCTCAATACCGGACGAATTCGCTCCACCAGGTGCAGGGCGTCGCTGTGCTGCGCGCCCTCTTCATTGAGCCACGTCTTGTCGTTAAAGCCGATCGTATCCACTACTAGCGTGTCACCCTCCCACCGAGCAACCGAATCTCCCAGCCAGGTAGGCAGCAGCTTCGCCGGATGCTCACGCTTCAAATAGATCGCGCGAAACACGCCGTGAGAGAGATCTTCAAACAGCATCATGATCATCGCGCGCACCGGCACCAGTTCGATCTTGGTCTGCTCATGAGCCATCATCCGGAACGGGCCGACCGGCTGACACATTTTCCACGGGTCTCTTTTCAAGTCGACGGCCTTGGCTTGTTTCCCGGCTTCCGGGAGCAGCGTGATTGCGGCGGGCGAACCCACATTTTTCAGGCCTCCAGAGAGCGTCACGCGATCGGGGATCGATTGATACACGCCTTGCAAGTCCGGCTGCGCCAGTGCGAACGGCGCGCCGATACCGACCACGATCACCAGCCCCAGGAAGGCTTTCATTTGATCTGCCGCGCGCGATCGAGTTCTTTCTTCAACGCTGCATCCCGGTACGCTTTCCACGTTTCCGGATCTTCATTGCAAATGTCCTCGGCCATTTCAGCACCGTCCGGCTGTTTCTTGTAATAGCGGTTGTAACTGTACGCCGATGTCAGCGCGTGCCGGTCTTCCACGGTGATGTTGATTTCCAGCAAACTGCCATCACCCACACGCCGGATGCGCTCCATCAAATGCGCCTCTTCGGTGTGCGGTTCCATACCGCCGAACAACCACGACTTGTCGTTGAATCCGATCGTATCCACCGCCAGCGTGTCGCCATCCCAGCGCCCGACCGAGTCGCCGTTCCAACTCGGAGTCGGGTTCTTGGGATGCGGACGGTCCAGATAGATCCGGCGCACGCCAGCGGTGTTGACGTTCTCGAATACCATGACGATCCTTCCCCGCTCTTCCAGCCACAGAAACCTTCCTGCCATGCTGGGATAGCGGAAGATTCCGTCAGGCAGGCAGACCTGCCCCGTGTCGTCGGCGATGCCGTCGGTTGCCTGCATGCGCGCCCTGGCCCAGGGCTGCAGGTGCGCGATAATCAGGCCGTTCAACTGCTCGCCCGGCGCGTCCTGGTGAAAGCCGGTGCCGGCGAGTTCCCGATTACTTGCCAGCCCATAGTAGCCGGTCCAGTCGGCATGAGCTTGACTACCGGTCTGCGCCTTAACGGCGTTCCACTTGATCCCGAGGATCAATAGCACGACCGTCGCGCGGCAAAGCTTGTTCGTCATGGCCTGCCTCCATCTAAGGCTGGGCGACAGCGTGCAGATAGGCCAAGATCGCGTTCAACTCCGCGTCGCTATACGCGGTGATCGCCGATGCATGCCGCCAACCGCTGCCTTCGCTGAATTTCACCGAACCCGGCAGCACGTCGCGCTCGACCGGCGGCGTGGCGCCGAGGTCGTAAAACTGTGCGCCTTGCTTGCCGTCGCTCAACACCAGAGCCGGCATGGATTCGCCATCCAGTGTTGCGGTCTTCACGTTCGGCGTTGCGAGCGCTTTGAGAGCGTCGACGGACGCGGGCACTTGCGCGATTAGACTGGCCACGGAAATTCCGAAGCCGCCGACTTCGTGGCAGGTGGAGCATCGCCCAAACCCACGCAGCGCCTCACGGAATAAGAGAGCACCGCGGGCAGCTTCGCCAGTCAATTGAGGCCCGCTGGGGCCAGTCGCCGCGGGACCACCGAAGCCGGGATTGGGGTTCACGACGCCGTTCAGCGCCGCGACGTAGGAAATTACCGCAGCCAGGTCCGCATTGGGCAGCCTTCCTGCAAACCCCTGCATACCCGTGTTCGGAATGCCGCGCACTACCACACTTGCGATGTAGGCCTGATTGAAGCCGCGGGCGGCCAGACGCGGAGCGCCGCTCGAAGCACCGCGCGCTCCGTGGCAATATCCGGTGGCGCACGTCTTGGCGAACACCCGCTCGCCCTGCTTCACCAACGCCGCGGAATCCTGCGCACATGCCAGCGCCGCGCCGGCCAGCAACAGAAGCAGCGGGCGCGTCATTTCGATCCCTCCGGCAGCGCAAAGACCACCAGCGACGAGCCCAGCCGCCAGTCCTGATCGGGAAACAGCGCCTGCACGGCTCCTCCGACTACTGACGAGTGCCATCCGGTTGAAGTCGCGATGTACTCGCGGCCGTTCACCGAATAGGCGACCGAGGCTCCGCGATGTCCCGCGCCAGTTTGAAAACTCCACAGCTTGTTTCCGCTGGCGGCGTCGAGCGCAAAGAACTCGCCTTCAGGATTTCCCGTGAACACCAGATTGCCCGCCGTAGCGAGCATGGACGCGAGCAGCACGTACTTGTAGGGCATGCTCCAAACACGCTTGCCCGTAGCGGGATCCCATGCGTCCAAATGGCTGTTGGTGGCGCGGCCGGGAATCAGGCGAATGGGGAACTCGCCATTCATGTAGTTTTGGCCTTCTTCGGCAGGATTATTGTTGGGCGTGATGTCGTTGCAGAGTTCGTTGACGGGAACGTAGATCAAACTGGTGCGGGGCGAGTACGCCATGGAGTTCCAGCTTTTCGCTCCGGCGGCGCTGGGACAGATCGCGGTGGATTTGCCGAGTTGCGGCTCATTGCGGCCCACCAGTTTGCCGTCTTCGGTGATTCCCGTCACCCAGGTCCGAACCTCGGGAACGGAAAATACGCCGAGCAATTCACCGTTGGTGCGATCGAGAACTGAAGTCAAGCCGCTCTTGTTCATGTGGACCAGCGCCTGACGCGTGCGGCCGCGGATTTCGAGATCCATCAGGAGCACCTCGTAGGCCGAATCGTAATCCCAGATGTCGCCGGGGACTTCCTGATGGAACCAGCGCAGTTTGCCGGTATCGGGGTCCAGCGCCACGACGCTCGCCGTGTAGAGATTCAGATTGCCGCTCTTGTCCGCGCCGGTGGGCACGCGCCCGGCGTCGTAGAAATCGGCCGCGGCGTTACCAGTGCCCCAATAGAGCAAGTTCAACGTCGGGTCGTAGGATCCGGTCAACCAGGGCGCGCCGCCGCCGAAGATCCAACTATCGCCCTTCCAGGTCTCATGACCTTTTTCTCCGGGGCCGGGAACCACGTACCAGCGCCACGCAAGATGTCCGTTGCTGGTGGAGAATGCGGTGAGGTAGCCGCGATGCGCGCTGTCTCCGCCGGTGCCGCCGACGATGACCTTGTCCTTGACCACCAGCGGCGCGGCGGTGATGTTGCATCCGCACTGGTGCGCATCATCAATATTCACGCGCCACAGCATACGCCCGGTCTTCTGATCCAGCGCGACCAGATAGTCATCTTTGGTGCCAAAGAAGACCTTGCCGTCGCCCACCGCCAATCCACGATTTCCGACAAAGCCGGGAACGGAGCGGGGCGGATCGGGATACCGGTAATTCCAGACCTCGCGGCCTGTGGCAGCGTCCAAGGCGAACACGCGCGCCCGCGCGGTGATCAGGTACAGCACACCGTTTTCGACGATCGGAGTGGCTTGCAGGTTCTCCGCGTAGTCGCCGGTCTGAAACATCCAGACCGGAGCGAGCGATTTGACGTTCCCTGTGTTGATCTGATCGAGAGCGCTATAGCGCCACGAGAAGTCCGAGCCGCCGTACGAAGGCCAGTCGGAGTGCGTGGGTCCGCCGTCCTGGGCCAGGGCGACGGATACAGCGAACAGGGCTAGGAGCAATCGCATGGTTTCCTATCATAGTTGCTTTCGAGTGGGGAGTGGGCGCGATTTCCTCGGCTGGTCCTGAAACATGTACTATGAACCGTGTAGCTCAAATCACTGGAGGCTCCGCGTATGACCCGAACAACGCCACGTTCGCTCTCCCTCGCACTTTTGCTTGCTCTGCCGATCGCGGCGGGCACGGTTCGCATCATCCAGACCAACAGCGCCGGAGACGATGTGTCCGTCATCGATCCGGTGACCAACAAAGTGGTCGGAACCATCAATGGCATCGAGGTGAATCACGGCGCAGCGGCCGCTCCGGACGGAAGCCATTACTTTGTCAGCGACGAAGAGAAAAGCACGCTGGACGTGGTGGATACTAAGACGCTGCAGGTGACGCGCCGAATCCCGCTGAGCGGGCATCCGAACAACATCGCAATCAGCAAGGACGGGCGGCGTGTGTATGTTTCCATCGCTGTAGCGCCAGGCGCGGTGGATGTCATCGATACAGCCTCGCTGGAACGAGTCAAGAGCATCCCGGTGAAGGGCGCGGTGCACAACACCTACGTCACGCCAGACGGCAAGTACGTTGTCAGCGGCTCGATTCCGTCCAAGGTCATCACGGTGATTGATCAGAAGACCGAGGAGCCCGTGTGGTCCGTGCAAATGGATCTAGGGATCCGGCCGATGGCTTTCTACACGAATCCGGACGGGTCCACCAAGTGGATTTTCGCACAGTTGACCGCATTCAACGGATTCGCGGTGCTGGATTTCGCGGCGCACAAGGAGATCAACCGGATCAAGCTACCCGATCTTCCGCCGGGCGAGGCGACGTACAAGTGGGGCGGGAACGAGTCGCACGGAATGGCCGTGACGTCGGACGAAAAAACGTTGGTGGTCAACAGCCGGTTGAACAGCTCCATCTACTTCTATTCGTTGCCGGATTTGAAGCTGCTGGGAAGAACCGGAGTCGGCCGCTCGCCGGACTGGGTCACCTTGACGCCGGACGGCAAGCGAGCGTACGTCGCTTGCGCGGCGTCGAACTTTGTATCGGTGGTGGACATCCCGTCGAGGCGGGAGATCGCGCGGATCCCGGTGGGCGAGGTGCCGAAGCGCAACATCACGGCGGTGCTGCCTTGATGGTCACGCGAATCGCGCTGTTAGGGACGATCGCTTTCGCGGCGCATCTGGCGGCCGCTCAGCCGCTCGACTACGAAACTTTCAAAACCACGGTTGAGCCGATTTTCGCCAAGAAGCGCCCCGGCCATGCGCGCTGCGTGGCGTGCCATAGTGCATCGAATAATCTGTTCAAGCTGCAGCCGCTGAAGGAGGGCGAACAGTGGACCGATGCGCAGTCGCGCATGAATTACGAGTCGGTTCTCAAGTTGGTGAATCGGGCCGATCCCGCCGCGAGCAAGCTGCTGCTACACCCACTGGCAAAGGAAGCTGGCGGAGACGAGTTTCATAGCGGCGGCCGCCAGTTCACTTCTAAAGATGATCCGGATTGGAAGGCGATGGCCGCTTGGGTCGGTGTTGGAGAGTAGTCGCAGCCGCGCTCCCGCTACAATTCATTCGTGCAGCTCACATCCGCGGACTGGCTGGTCGTCGCGCTCTATTTCCTTTTCAACCTGGCGATCGGGTTCTACTACAAGTCGCGCGCGGGCAAGAGCGTCAGCGAGTTTTTCCTGTCGGGGCGCAGCGTGCCCTGGTGGCTGGCTGGAACCTCCATGGTCGCCACCACCTTCGCGGCCGATACGCCACTGGCAGTCACCGGGATGGTGGCTACGGGCGGCATCGCCGGCAACTGGCTGTGGTGGAACTTCGTCGCGAGCGGGATGCTGACCGTCTTCTTCTATGCACGGCTGTGGCGCCGCTCGGGCGTCATGACCGACATCGAATTCTCCGAGATCCGCTATTCCGGCAAGCCCGCCGCGTTCCTGCGCGGTTTTCGCGCTCTCTACCTGGGCATTCCGATCAACTGCATCATTCTTGGATGGGTCAACCTGGCGATGGTGAAGATCCTCGAACTGGTGCTGGGCGTGACCAAACTGGAAGCGCTCGCCATCGTCATGGGACTGATCGCGCTGACATCGTTTATCTCCACGCTGTCGGGCCTGTGGGGTGTGCTGGTCACCGACATGTTCCAGTTCGTGATCAAGATGGGGATGGTCACAGTGCTGGCTGTGTTCGCCGTGCAGGCTGTGGGTGGGATCGATGCGATGAAAGCCAAGCTCGCGGTGGTCGATCAAGCTCGCGGCGCGACACAAGGCTCCGTGCTGAACTTCATCCCCGACCTGCACTCGGCCTGGATGCCGATGATTACGTTCCTGGTCTACATTTCGATGAACTGGTGGTCCACCTGGTATCCGGGGGCGGAGCCGGGCGGCGGCGGGTACGTGGCGCAGCGCATGTTCAGCGCGAAAGACGAGAAGAACTCGCTGCTGGCGACGCTGTGGTTCAACATCGCGCACTACGCCGTGCGGCCGTGGCCGTGGGTGCTGGTGGCGCTGGCGTCGTTGATTCTGTTCCCCGGCTTGGCGGATCCCGAAACCGGCTACATCCGCGTGATGATCGCCTACTTGCCCCCTTCTCTCCGTGGGCTGATGATTGCGGCGTTCGCGGCGGCCTACATGTCCACCATCGCGACGCAATTGAACTGGGGCGCCAGCTACCTGGTGAACGATTTCTATCGCCGCTTCTGGAAGCGCGACGGCAGCGAGCGGCATTACGTCGTGGCGTCGCAATGGGCCACTGTTTTTCTGACCATCGTGTCGGCCGTAGTAACGTTCTACCTCGATTCGATTGCGGGCGCGTGGAAATTGCTGCTCGTCACCGGGGCGGGCACTGGTGGCGTGCTGCTGTTGCGCTGGTATTGGTGGCGCATCAACGCGTGGAGCGAAGTCTCGGCGATGATCTCGGGCTTCGTCGTTTCGCTCGCGCTGCAAATCGGCGGCGGCCTGGATAAAGACCAGCCGCGCGACTTCGCCTGGATCATGATTATCACCGTCTCCGTCACTACTGCCGTCTGGCTGGCAGTCACCTTTCTTACGCGGCCCGAATCCAAAGAGACACTGATCGCCTTCTATCGCCGCACGCATCCCTCGGCGGCCGGTTGGCGCCCCATCGCCGCGATGGCCCCGGACGTGAAACCCTCCACGGGCGGGCTGTCGAACCTGCTCGACTGGATCTCCGGCTGCGTCCTGATCTACGGCATCCTATTCGGGACCGGCAAGCTGCTGCTGAAGGATTTCGTCAGCGGGTCGGTCTTGATGGCCTTGGGCCTTGCGGCCGGCGCCGTAATCTACTGGGACCTCTCGCGCCGCGGCTGGAGTACAGTGGTGGAGTAGGCGGGTTTTGTGGTGAAAACGTATCTGGCGATTCTGCTTCTCGCTGCGGCGGAACAGTGTCTGGCGGCCCCAAAGAGTGCCTTCGCCATCGTGCATCCTGTCTTCGCGACCGGTGAAGACGGCCCACCCGTCGCAACGGATTACCAATTCGTGCCCGCTGACACCATTTACTTCAGTTGTCAGGCTGAGGGCTATCGCAAGGTTGACAAGCCGGATGACTACGGCAAGCAGGCCATCCACCTGAAATACCAGATCGAAGCTCGTGACGCGCACGGAATACTGCTGCAACCGCCCACCGAGGGCGAAGTCAAGACCGACGTCACCTCCGAGGACAAGAATTGGGAACCAAAGTTTCGCTACAAGATCGTGGTGCCGCCGCTGCCCGATCCGGGCGAATATGTGGTTCTCGTCAAGCTGTCGGACGAGCAGGCGAAAGCAGAGACGGAGCTTCGAGCGCCGTTCAGCGTGACGGCCCGCAACGTCGCACCGAGCGACACTCTGATTGTCCGGAACTTTCATTTCCTGCGCAGCGAGGATGATCCGAAACCGTTGGAAGTGGCGGCGTACCGGCCCGGTGACCCGGTGTGGGCACGCTTCGACATGACCGGCTACAAATTTGGCGAGAAGAACCTGGTCGACATCGAATACGGGCTAACGGTGCTGCGCGCGGACGGCTCCACGGCTTACACGCAGCCGGAAGCCGCCAAGCAGAGAGTCCAGACTTTCTACCCGCAGCGCTATCAGCCGGGCGAACTCAGCCTGAATCTGGCAACAGATCAGGCACTCGGCAAGTACACGATCGTGCTAACCGTTCGCGACAACATCAGCCACCAGACCTACGAAACGCGGCAGACGTTTTCCGTGGAGTAGCCGGAAACCGCCCGCCGCGGTCCAGAATTAGAAGCGCACGCGCATGACGATGATGCCGTTGCGCGGCTGCGCCAAAGGTGTCGTTGGCGAAACGGCGGGATTGATATAGCCGAATCCGCCCGCGTTCAGACCGGCCAGCGGTCCCGCTTTGTTGATCGACTGGGGCAGGGCGAAGCCGGTAGCGGTCGGATTGTTGTAGTACGTACGATTGAAAATGTTGTCGAACTCCACGCGCAGTTCGATGCTGAACCGTTCCTTGATGGGAAAGATGCGGCCCAGACCCAGGTTCTCGATGGGATGGCGTTGATAGCGATAGTCCGTGTAGAACGGCGCCGCGGTGCCGAATTGCCCCTGCGGCGGATTCACCCAAGCCGCTGGATTCAGCACGAAGGTCTTGGTTGGATCGTAGCAATGGCAGTTGATGTCCACTGTGTATAGCGGCACGTTCGGCACGCGGTCCGCGAGAGTGGGCTGGAACAGCTCGTTGACCAGGCTCGTCGTCGCCGGCGGGCTGGGAATCGGGAGGCCGCTGGCGTAGTTTAGGAAGCCGGTGATTTCCCAATCCTTCATAACAAATGAGACGACCTTGTTGCCGGGTAATTTGGGCAACGTGTAAGAGCCGGCGAATGTGAACAGGAACGGCTGATCGAAGCTGGAGATGCTCTTCGAGAGCGCAGGATTGCCAATTGGGGCTATCTGAACGTTGGGGCCGCCGACGGTTGGGCTGGTGTTGGTGTCGACACCTTCCTGAAGGGATTTCTGCCAGCTGAAGGAGCTGTTGAAAACCAGCCCGCGACCGAATCGCTTGGTTGCCTTGGTCTGCAGAGCGTCGTACCAAGTCCTGCCTAGGGGCGCGCCCAGCGCGGGGATATAGCCGAACTGCGGGAACGGCCGCAGCGCTTGCGCCACGGTATTGTTGGGCGAAAATCCCGCGTACGGAAGAACGTTGAACGCGCGCTGCGAAGCGAGCGATGAATTGAGATGTGAGATCAACAACTGCTGGTCGGCAGTACTGGTGATGTTCAGCCCGTGAGCGGCCAGGATGGCCGGCGTGATGGCGTTGATATCCTCAATGGCCGAGGTATTCCACCACGCCCCTACGTTGCCTACGTAGGATGCCTCCACGACGAAATCGCGGAAGATTTCGCGCTGCAGACCAATGCTCCACTGGATCTGCCGCGCGGGCCGGCCGGCGTTGGGATCCAGGAATCCGATCCCTGCAGGAAGAGACTGGCCTCCGGCTTTGCTGGCGGGGAACAAGCCAGGGTTGAAGACGGGCCAGGCAGGCTCATCCTGCGCTGGTATTCCAGTTCGCAGGAACATAGCGGCCTGACCAGCGCCGGGAGACGTATAGGTGGAGGTGGCGGCGACGCCAGCGGCGGCATAACCCAGCTGCGTGGTGCCGGTCTGGTTGTACATGACGCCGAAGCCGCCGCGGAATACTGTCTTGTCGTTCAATTGATAAGCCACGCCGATACGCGGGCCGATCGCAAAGGGATAGTTCTTCGCAAAGCTACAGTTGCAGTGGCCGGTCCCGCTGCCCTCGAACAGGAACGCACCCGGGACGCCCACGGTTGGATTGAGCGTCGTGGGAGAGAAGTTCGCCGCGCGGCCGTGCTCCTCGGTGAAGTAGGTACCGTAATCCCAGCGCACGCCATATTCCAAGGTGAGCTTGCGGGTGACCTTCCAGGAGTCTTGCAGGAACAAGCCCCATTGGGACTTCGAGTTCCGGTACTCGGCCGGGGCCGCGATGTTGAAACTGTCTACGGCACCGAGAAGAAAGCTCGCGTAGGGGAAGCCAGGTGCGCCGCCAGTGAAACTTTGGCCCACGAGATAAGGCTGATTGGTTTCGTTCGCGCTAAAAGTGTAAGCTCCATTCGTATTGGTGTAGGGAATGGCCGGGATCGCAAGATAAAAGACTTCGGCGCCCGCCTTGAAGCTGTGGTTGCCGTGCACCCAGGTGAGGCTGGAGTTGGCGGAGGGCTTTTCATAGAACTGATGTCCCTGTCCGGCGACCGGTCCCATGTTGTACATGCCGCCCGCAGCCGTGCAGGCCACACCTGCTATGCCCGCCGGCGGACAGAATCCGGTAAACACAGGCGTGTTGCGGTTGACGGTTGCTCCAACCAGTCCGAACACCTGAGCGGCGTTGAAATTGGTGAGGGGTGCGTCGTCGAAGAAATTGTTCTGTTGATATCCAGCGCCTACGTGCAACAACAACGTCGGCGAAATGGTGTAGTCGTAGTTGAGCCGCTCGACATGTGAGTGGATGAAAGTGCCGCGATCCGCGGTGATCTGGTCGGGCAAACCCTCCGATTGTCCGTAAATGGGCGAGTAAGGCGAATCGGTGTGGGTAAAGGACCAGTAGAACGACAGGTGCTGCTGGTCGTTGATCTGATGGTCCATCTTGATGGCCGGAATGGTGGTGTGCCGGACGCTGGAGTAAACCGGAATCAGGTTGTTCGTGAAACTCGACAACGTTGCCGCCGGGATGAAGCTCTGGATCTTCAGTGCGACGGGATCCATCATGGACATCGGGATGGTGTTGTTCTGAAACTGGTTGGCAACGGTGTTTCCCGTCACGGGATCAACGTGGGCCGAAGTAGGGTCAAAGATCTCGTTCGCAAGAATCGGCCGGCCGAGGACATCGGTGCCCAGAACCTTGTTGCCGAGCGCGCTGATGGCGCCACTGAAGTTACCGTTGCGGTACGCAGCGGTCGGGACCGTGATCGGCGTATTGTTGACAATCTGCGTTTCGCGGAACTGTTCGAAGCTGAAAAAGAAGAAGGTCTTGTCGCGGCCGTTGTAGACTTTCGGAATCACTACCGGACCGCCCACGGTCCAGCCATAGTCGTGGCGGCGGGCGCGGGGCCTCACTAACTCTCCTGCCTGGGTGGGAGTGAACGGAGGACCCGTGAACGGGGTACCGGCGTTCAGCACCTCGTTGACCAGGTAGTCGTAACCGCTGCCGTGAAGCTGATTAGTACCGGACCGCATCGTAACATTGAAGAAGCCGCCGCCGGCGCCGCCGTATTCCGCCGCGAAATTACTGGTTTGGACGGATACTTCCTGAATCGCATCGACGCCTTGCTGCACTTGGGCGGCGGCGTACGGGAAGCCCTGATTGGTGGTGTCCTGACCCTCCACGTGATAGGCCTGAGTGTTACTCGGCGCGCCGTTAATCTTTACCTGCGAATTCGGGATGTAGTAAGTGCCCGGAACCACATTCAGAACTCCGTTGGGATTGCGGATTCCCGAACTACCCGACGCGGCGGCGCCAACCCCGATGAGGGGAAGCTGATTGAGCGCTTCCGCGTTGACGTTGCTGCTCACGTCGCCGCTCTCGGTCTTCAGCATGGATGCTTCAGCAGCCACGGTCACTGATTCGGATGCCGCGCCCACTTCGAGCGTGACATCGACGCGCAACGTTTGTGCGACTTGGACCGTCAGGTTTTGCCGCACATATTTCTTAAAGCCGGGCACCGTCACGGACACTTCATATTGGCCGAACGGTAACTCCGCAAGAGTGTAATTTCCGGTTTCCGTTGTGGCAGCTTGATAAACCGTGCCGGTGGCGGTATTCCGTGCCTGTACCGCAGCATTGGCAACCACGGCGCCCGCCGGATCGCTCACCGTTCCCGTAATCGTGCCGCGGTCGCCCTGGGCAGTGCAGCAAAAAAGGACACACAGATCGCAAGGCACACGAAGCGCATGCTCAATCCCCTCACACTTTGAAATTTTGAATTAGCCCCTAATCCCCATTTGAAAAGGAGTCTGCAATTTCAGTTACGGCCTTCTGCATGAAGATATACTGTTTCTAGCATTGCGTCAAGGGGAAATTTAACGTTCTTTGTAGCCTGAATACATGCCCCGTCATCGCTTCCGGTACCACTCCACGGACTGGCGGGAACTTACGCCAGGAGAGCCGGCGGGAGAGTCGAATGATACGTCCGTATTTCCAGCGAGTTGCATAGAGCTTGCGGAAGTGACGGGCAGCCGGTCATTCGTTAGCAGGAGGCCTCCGGGTTTGAGCATGGCGCCTGCATTTTCGAGAGCCAGAGCTTGTTCGAACGCGTCGTAATAAACAAAAACATTCGTTGCTACCACTAAGTCAAAGCGGTCCGGCCCAGCCAAGTTAAGACGTTCAAAAACAATATCGAGATCGATCGGCTTGCATGCAAGAACCACGTCCGGGCGGATTCGCACCGCGCGCGATTCCAATCCCGGAAAGATCGAAGGCGGCGAGATAGGGCCAACGGGAGCGCCGACTTGGTCTCCAGAGGCTTTCCAATAGGCGAGCAGTTGGTGCGGCCAGGGCGGTCCAAGATCGCGGGGCAACTGGATCGTGTAGCCGACGCCTTTCGCTGCGCGTTCGCGAGCCTGCAGCAAGTGATCGAGCACGGCGGAGCTGATATCGAGCACCGATACGCGCACGGCGTTCGCCTTCGCTATGCGGAGGCGCAGGAGCGAGTCCACGAGAGCGAACGGCTGCACAGTCTGCTCAGGATAGTAATCGTAGGCGGAGGCTTCGTTCTTGTCGATAAAATCGAGGCCCGGACCGATCACCGCCGCGCGCGAAACTTGGCCCTCGCGCAACACACCGCGTTGCTTGAGATCGCGCAGCGTCTGCTCGATGGAGTAATCGGGAATGATGCGAGTGTCCAGCGAAACTCCGCGATCGCGGAAGAGTGAAGATCCCACCGTGGCAGCACGCTGGGCGAGCGTCCTCCGCTCTTCAACCACACGCTGCAGATTCTGAAAGAGGAATACGCCGGTTTGCTTGGGATTGGCAACGTCGATGCCCTGGCTTCTCAGAAGGTTTTGGAGAAAGACCAGCCGTTCGTTGTCACGCGGGCTGCGTAGGCCTGTGACCAGATCGTCCACGCGGGCGCGCAAGACACCGGACTTCGACGCTTCGGCAATGCCCTCGCCTTGCATGCTGATCCGAGGCTGCTTGGTGAAGGATGTTCCATAGAGGAGCAGATTCACCATGGAGTCCAGATCGCCCTGCCGGAGGCGCGCACGAATGGCGTTATCTTCGCGGCGAGCCCAGGCCAGCCACTGCGGCTCGTTAGTAATTCTCAGTTCGGCGGGGAGCGGCGCACGTCTTGCGTCGGCGTAGGAAATGAAAGAGCGGCCGGCTGCGAACAGGCCGGCCGCCAGGATGAAGAGCGCGGCAAACTTTCCGAACACTACATCAGTACATCAGAAAGAGAAGCGGGCGATCAGGGTACCCGTGCGGCCCTGCAGGTAAGCCGTATTGGCGCTGTAATACGTCCCGGTCGCCAGGTACGCGTTGATGACGCCATAGCCGCCCGTGAGTTGGCCCGCAGCCCCGAAGTGCTGCAGCGGATTAACCGCTCCCGTCGGCGAAACGGGACTTGCCGTGCCCGGATTCGGGAACAGAGTGCGGTTGAAGATATTGACGAACTCGGCGCGGATGAAGAGATTGAATTTGCCGTCCGGGCCGAAACGGAAGTTGCGGCCGATGCTCGCGTCTTCTGTTGGCGTGCGGGGGCCACGGAAATCCTTGAAGAACGTCGAGGGTGCAGCGCAGACACCGTTGGCGGGACAAGGCGCCCACGCCTTCGGGTTCAGCACCTGTGTTGTGTAGGGATTGAAGGTGCTGTGATCGTTGATGTTCACGCCCGGTGTATACAACGGCTGTCCAGGGACGCGGATGTCTTCACTGGGAATCAAGTTTAAGGTCGGGCTAGTGGGAGGCGTCAGGAACTGGCCACTTTGGTAATTGGCGTACCAGCCGACCTGCCAATCTTTGACTGCCCAATTTGCAGCTTTGGGGAGAGCTTCGTAGGACGGCACCGTGTAGATCGCGTTGAAATTCAGGTCCTCAACCGGGATCTGCTGGATCTGCCACAGGTTGCCAGTTGGGTTGAAGAAATTCTGCCGATTCGGCCGGAGGTAGCCGCCGCCCCAGGTGTAGGTGCCACCGGCTTGCAGTCCGTGCGAAAAGCGCTTCGTGGCGGTGATTTGAAGGGCGTCGTACTTGGAATCTCCGGTCGGCGAGGTAGTATCGGTGATCCCACCATATTGCGGGAAGGGATAGAGCGCGCTGTTCAGCGAGTTGCGGATCGGGAAACCCGCATAGGGCACAAACCCGGCGTGACCGCTTGCCGCCAATCTTTGTTGAACTGCGGTGCTGTTGAGAGGCTGAAGGGTCAGCAAATAGTCTGCGTAGTTGTTGTATCCGGCCGGACCGGTTCCGGGATAAGGATACAAGCCGAATTGCGCGTACGTCGCCGGCGAGATCTGAGCGGTACCGTTGCTGTTGACGCCGGTGCCGGCTACGGTGCCCAGTGGCCCAAAGCCAAGCCACGCGGCCCGATTCCCAACAAATGCAGCCTGCAAGATGAAGTTCGGAGTAACTTCCTGCTGGATACTGAAACTGAATTGGTTGATGCGCGGCGGCCGGTTCTCGTTGCCATCCGGAACAAAGTTCCCCGTTGGAGCGCCCACGGTACCGGGGAGCGGGTACGCGCCGGGATTGGTGGTCGGCCAACTCGGTGTGGCAATGGCCCCCGGCGTAGCAATATTGACGTAAGGATTCACGCCGGAGAGAGGGTAGAGGCCGGGAATCGCAACGATGGCGCCCGCCGCATTGCTCACATATTGATAGGTGAATCCCCAACCGCCGCGAAATACGGTCTTCGGTGTAATCTGATACGCCACACCAACGCGTGGTCCAATCGCGAAAGGATAAGCAGACTTATAGAAGTTGCAATTGCAATTGGAAGCGTACTGAATCGCACCGAGGGCACCACCAGCGCTGGGATTCGGCAGAGTCCCGTTCAACTGTCCTAAGCGGCCGTATTGCTCTTGATAAGGCGTGGCATAATCCCAGCGCGCGCCGTAAGTGATCGTCAGGTTGCGCCGCACTTTCCAGGAATCCTGGGCGAACAAGCCCCACTGTTGATAGCCCTGCCGATAGAATTCAGCTGGGTTCTGGAGATTGGCGCCGATCGCGTTGGCGAAGGTGTAGTCGCCGAGCAGGAAGCTGGCGAAACCGAACCCCATGTTATACCCGTTGAAGCTGGTGGTCGGGACGTAAGGCTGCGCTGTCGCGGCGGAGATGCCGGCATCAGGAGTGCCAAACGCTCCTGTGGCCGCCAGCGTCACTCCGGAATAGGCTCCGGTGAGGATTTGATCCAAATACAACTCCGCGCCGAACTTGAAGCTGTGTGCGCCTTTGACCCACGTCAGGTTCGCGTTGAAGCTCGGCTTCTCCTCATAATTCTGCGACTGGATTTGACCGGAAGTACCGATGTTCTGCATTCCACCGAAGCCGGAAAACTGCTGGCCGAAGGCATTTGCCCCAGTACCATTCAAACAAGCGGCTGGCGTACCCGGGGGGCCCAGGAGTTGACCGCACAGCCCTGTGATACTCGGGAACTGGCGATGCTGGATAAAACCGCTGAGATCAAAGTCGGAAGGGTTGAAGTTGAGAAACGGTGCGTGATCGTTGAAACTGGTGTGCAGGTAGCCAGCGCCCAGGTGCAGCAGGATGGTCGGCGAGATCGTGCGATCGTAGTTCAGTCGCGTGATCCACGTTGGAATAAACGTACCGCGGTACCCACCGATCTCTTCGGGCAGACCGTCTGCATTCCCCAGGGGAAACCCAATCTGACTTTCGGTGTTATTTCTGTCCCAATAGAACGACAATTTGTCCTTGGAAGAGAGAATTTCGTCGACCTTGATCGATGGAATCGCCGAGTATCTTCCGCCGTGGATAATTCCCTGATAATTGCCAACAAGAGCGGAACTTTGCGGCTGGGGTAGCAGGGCCAAAAAAGCCAGAGAGCTCGGACTGAACTCGCTCATCGGAATCTTGTTGCCCTGAAATGGATTGGCGTATCCCAGGCCCTGCGCGGTGGTGCCCCGCGTACCAGGATCGTAGATCTCGTTGGCGTAAATTGGGCGACCCAGGGCGTCCATTCCCAAGGCGGCGGTTGGGATGCCAGCGGCGGCGCACAACGCACACGTGCCATTGGCGGAGATCGCGGAGAAATCGCCCGCACGGAAAGCTGCGCTCGGAACCGTATCATTGAAGCTGTATGAGGTGCCTTCCAGATACTGCTCGTAAGCGAAGAAGAAAAACGTCTTGTTCTTGCCGTTATAGAGCTTGGGAATGATAACGGGACCGCCGAGCGTGCCGCCGAAATCGTTGCGCCGGTTGATGGGCCGGTACTTGTGTCCAGCGGCATCGATCGTGAACGGATCGGCTGCGTTCAAGTCCTCGTTGACGAAATAGTCGAAGCCGGTGCCGTGATACTGATTAGTTCCCGACTTCATCGTCATGTTGATCACCGCACTGCCCGCCTGTCCGTACTCCGGCGCATAGTTACTGGTCTGATACGCGATTTCCTGAACCGCGTCCGTGTTCGGCTGCGCCATCTGGGTGTAGTCGTAGGTATTGAAGATGCGCGAGGTAGCGTCCTGGCCTTCGATACGCATCGTTTCGCCCAGCGACGGAGTGAAGCTGGAGCCGCCGCCCAATCCGTTGATATTGAATAGTCCGCTGCTGTTGTACTGGCTGACCCCAGGAAGTGTAAGAAGCGTGTTGTAAGGATTACGGTAGCCCGAGGTGCCGGCGTTCACCGTGCCGACGCCCAGCAGAGGGAGATTATCCATTTGCGTTAGCGTCACGTCGACGGTCTGGTCGCCCGTTTCGGTTTGTAACAGCGAAGCCTGGGCTTCAACAGTCACCGATTCGGAAGCCGCGCCGATCTCCATCGGAACGTCCTGCCTCACGGTCTGCGCCGCGGCGATGGCGAGGTTGGTGTGCGTGTAGGTCTTGAAACCCTGCACCTTCACCGTAAGTGTGTAAGTGCCGACCGGCAAGTTCGGAATGGCGTAGTTGCCAGCAGCGGTCGATGCAGCCGTATAGACTACGCCGGTCTCGACGTTGGTTGCCTGGACATTCGCTCCGGCCACGGCTAGCCCGGTGGGATCGGTAACAGTACCAGTGATGGTTCCGGTTCCGCCTTGACCAAATGCAGCAACGGCAGCCAGAACAAAGCAAATCGCAAGGCACACTGAGCGCATGCTGATTTCCTCACACGTTGAGAGCTAAATTGTAAAACAATCCTCAACAGACGGACGACAGGCCCGACTGCAATTTCAGTAACCCCTACTCCTGTCGAACATATAACGTTTTTTTGGCTTCGTCAAGAGAAAACGCAATCCTATGAGTCCCCGGAATTTGTATATGGAATTACGTTGTTGCGGGCTTAGTTTGCGTAACATTGTTACTCGAACCTAGTGGCGATCGTGCGACGTTTGACTCCACAGTTCCAGGCGATATACACTAACCCCGCTGATCCATGACCAGACTGGCGTACCTTCTTTCTGTTCTTCTGCTGCTCTCCTCGTTCTCGCTGGCGCAATTCGGACGCGGCAGTTGGACCACCTTCGGCGGCGATCCGCAGCGCAGCGGCTGGAACAAAACAGAGACCGACCTTACGCCGGAGAATGTGAAGGGGCTGAAGCTCGAATGGAGCGTCAAGCTGGACAACTCGCCGAAAGCACTCAACGGGCTGACCGCTCCGCTGGTGCGTGCCACGGTAGCCACTTCGAAAGGCGTGAAGGACCTGGTGGTTGTGGGCGGCGCCTCTGACAAGGTCTTCGTGATCGACGGCGATACCGGCAAGACCGTTTGGCAGAAAACACTTTCCGTCGAAGGAACGCCGCAGCGCCAGGAAAGCTGGCTCTGCCCCAATGCGCTGACCGCGACTCCGGTGATCGGCCCGGCGCCACGCACCGAAACTGCTGGAACGTTCGGCCAAGCTCTGTATGTGCTGGCCAGCGACGGAAAACTGCACATCTTCAGTCTGGTCAGCGGTGAGGACATTCTGGCGCCGGCGCCCTTTGTGCCGCCATTCGCCAAAATGTGGAGCATGAATCTGGTAAATGGTCTTCTTTACACGACCACGTCGCAGGGTTGTAACGGTGTTAATTCGGGCGTTTACGCCATGGATCTGAATGACGCCGGCCACAAGACATACTATTTTCAAGCCGGCAAGAATGGTTCCGGCGTTTGGGAGCGCGGCGGCGCGGCGCTGACATCGGACGGAAAGATTCTGGTATCAACGGGCGACGGGCCGTATGATCCGCAGCAGAATCTGATCGCGGACTCGGTGATCGCCCTTTCGGCGAAGGATTTGAGCCTGCTGGATTACTTCACTCCGCGCAACCGCTCGTGGATGACAAAGAAAGACCTGGACATGGGATGCATCGGCCCCACCGTCTTTAAGTTCAAAGATTGGGAGCTTGCGGCTGCTGCCGGTAAGGAAGGCGTGATTTTTTTGCTGGACACCAAGTCGCCGGGGGGCGCCGATCATGGCACTCCGCTCTTCCGCAGCCCCCTGTACACCAATGCGGAGGTTAACTTCGCCACCAAAGGCTTCTGGGGCGCTTTCTCTACCTGGGAAGATGCTGCCGGAACACGCTGGCTGTACGCGCCGGCCTGGGGCCCGCCAACGGCCAATGCAAAGTTTACTCAAAGCTACGGCGCCACTCCGGACGGTAGCCTGATGGCGTTCAAAGTGGAATTGAAATCCGGCAAGCCCGTCTTGACGCCTGTTTGGAACTCCTTGAATTTGTCGCTTCCCACGCCGGCGATTGTGGCGAATGGAATGGTCTTCGTCGAATCCGATGGCGACTATGGCCCGCAATTTGGTCCGAATGGGAACTTTCTGGGGACCGAGCAGCGCCTAGCAAAGACCGGGCACGCGGTTCTCTACGCTTTGGACGCAACCACCGGCAAGGTTCTGTTTTCGAGCGACGATACGATTCACGGATTTTCCCATTTCAGCGCGCCTACAGTTGGCGGCGGCCGCGTATACGTAGGGACGCGGGATGGCACACTTTATGCGTTTGGATTGGGCATTCCGAAGCCGTAGACTGCACAGTGTTCTGCTGCTGGCGCTGAGTCTTGCGGGCCTGCAAGCCCAGGATTTCCTATCGATCTTCGATGGCAGGACGCTGAACGGCTGGGATGGCGATCCCAAGCTGTGGCGCGTGGAGGACGGCGCGATTGTCGGCGAGACCACTCCGGCCACCATTCCCAGGCAGAACAGCTTTCTGATTTGGCGCGGCGGACATCCGGCCAACTTCGAACTGAAGCTCGAATACCGGTTGACCGGCGGCAACAGCGGCATCCAGTACCGCAGCAGCGAACTTCCGGATATCCGCTGGGCGATGAAAGGTTACCAAGCCGACATCGACGCGGAGCAGCAGTACACCGGCCAGATCTACGAAGAACGAGGGCGCGGGTTCCTCGCTCTACGCGGGCAGTTTGCCCTGATCGAGTTAGGGAAGAAACCGGCCGCGATCGGCCACCTGGGCGACGATGCAGCGCTGAAGAGGTTCATTCACTCCGAGGGGTGGAATGAATACCACATTATCGCCCGCGGCCGGATCCTGGTTCAGATCCTGAACGGGCGGATCATGAGCGGGCTCATGGACGACGACCTGGCTAATCGCCGCATGGAAGGACTGATCGGCATTCAATTACACGCCGGCGAGCCGATGAAGATCGAAGTGCGGAATATCCAGCTGAAAAATCTGACGGGCGAGCGTTAGAAACGGTCCGGATCGAGCCCCAACTGCTCCACCAGATACTCGTAGTAGTTTCCGTCAATCAGAAATACAAGAAAGATTTCGTGGACCAGATGGATGATTTTGCGCGTGGCGTATTCGAAATCGCCGCCAGGGACGGAGAAAGCGAGCGACACATTGCCGGCGCGGTTACTGACGCGCAAGCGAGCCTTGGCGGGATTCACGCGGCGATGTTCGGGCGTTGCAGGCGACTGGCGCTCTTTAAGGAATGCCTTCAGCTTTTTGTAAATAGCCGATTTCGCGGGCATGCCCGGCAGAAGATCAGCGAAGCGCAGGGTTTTTGCCCGTACGTCGAGCGTCAGCTCGAACTGCCGCTCATAGTGCCAGACCATTCGATAGCGCGCCTTGCCCGGACCAGCGGCTTGCGCGTTGAAACCGCGAAAAACAGCCTTCGACGCGTAGCCTTCCAAAATGGAAGTAACCAGCGCGACGATGGATTGGCGCTTCGCCGGAGTCTTAGTGGGCAAGCGCTCCCACGCTCGGCTCGGGATTGATGATGTTGCCAGGCGGATAATCCTTGCCGGAGGTAAATTCCTTCATTGCCTGCACGTTGATGAGCGTGGAGACCCGGTCTCTGGCGGCCACTTCGTAGCTGGTCTTCAGCGCTTTGCGGAATTCGTCCTGCGTGCGGACGTATTCGCCGCGTGCGCCCAAGCCCTCGGCCATCTTGTCGTAGCGGAGATTCTCCTGGAACAGGTACATGTGCATGGATCGCGGCGTTCCCACCGCGCTCGGCCACATGCCCCAGGCGTTGTTGTTGTAGACGACGCAAATCACAGGGATCTTGTATTTCGCGGCAGTGTCGAGTTCGAACATGCTGTAAGTGATGCCGGCGTCGCTGGTGATCACCAGCACGGGCGCACCTTTGTAGGCCGCTTGCGGGCCCACGCCCAACTGCACGGCCGCGCCGGCGCCGATCATCATGGCCAGATCCGGGCCAACCGCGGAGTACTGATACGGGCAGTTCACTTCCTGACCGGGCCGGTAGGCGCGCAGCCAGCGGGCACCGCAATTGCCGATGGTCCAACCGCCCCAGCCTGTCACGGTTAGCTTGGGATCGATGCTCCCTTTGTAGAGGAAATCGTGCACTTCCTTGCAGACCACAGCGTGATGCAGTGTGTTGGTGGCTTGGCTATGCTTGACGCCCTGTTCGTATTCATCGAGCAACCGCTTCTCATATTTCTGACGCGCCGACGCGAGTTCGGCCACCCAGGCGTCGCGCTTCTTGCGCGGTAGATCGCTGGCCAATCCTTCGAGAAACGCGCGTTCGTCGGCGACGATGCCGAGATCAAGCGGCCAGTTGCGGCCCAGGTCCTCGGGATTACCCGGGTTCACCCGGATTGCCTTGGCGTCGGGATTGAAACGCCACTCCTGCTTGGTCGGCATGCTGTACTGGCCAACGAAGACCACCAAATCGGCACTCATGAAGGCGTCGGGCGAAAGGCTCGCCGAGAGGCGATGTTCATCCGGAAAATGCCCGCGCATCGGGCCGGATGTCACCACGGCGATTTCGTTCTTCTCCGCGGCCGCTAATAGCGGCTCCCAAGCCTTGTGGAAGAAAACACCGTGTCCAGCCACAATCACGGGCCGCTCGGCGCGATTGACCATGTCCACGGCCTTCGCCAGGTCCGCGGGCGCGGGATGGGGCCGCGACTCGGTGCGGTATTTGTCCTTGCTGTAGTATTCCTTCACCTCCGATTCCGCGCTGAAGCGATGGCGGTAGATTTCGCCCGGAAAATCCAGATGCACCGGCCCCGGCACGCCGGTCTTCAGATAGCGAAATGCATAGCCGGTGTACTCGTGGATCCGGTCCGGCGCGATCAGCCGTTTACCGTACTTCTTCAGGCCTTCGGTGGTGGGTTGCTGGTAGCCGGTCTGGATGAAGAATTCGCGATCGTCAGTTGCGATCGTCACATTGCTGGCCAGCACCAATAACGGCGTACGCGCGCGATGGGCCACGGCGATGTTCATGATCATATTGGTGAAGCCCGGACCTTCTGTGCCCGAGCAGGCTGTCACCTCGCCGGTGCAGCGCGAAAAGCCGTCCGCCGCCGTCGCCATGGAGCCTTCCGAGCGACCGCCGAACGCCGGAATGCCCGCCGCCGAGATCGCGTTGATGATCTGGTAATTGCCGGGACAGCAGAACAGCGCCGCCAGATCTTCCTCCTTGCACGATTTGGCAAAGAGTTCGGCGCCGGTCATCCCACCCTTGGCGTCAAACGAGCCGAGTTTAGTGGCTTCAGCCAGGCTGTCCGAAAAATCCTTGGGAATCCGGATGGACGGGATGGACCCGGTAGTGTCGGCGAACATCTTACTGGGACTCACGAGCGCGGCAGCGACAGCGCCCGCGCCAATCGAGGAGAAAAGTCCGCGCCGGGATTGCCGCGAGCCGCTTTCCGCTTTCTGGGAATTGTTGGTCTCGCTTGGTTCGCTCATATTGCGTCTCCTTATTTGCTCTTGCCGTCGTCCTCGAGAGCAGGCCGCATCGATGCCGGCCACAGGCTGTGGATGAAGTTCACCAGGTTCCAGATGTCAGTCTCGCTGTCCAGCTGCGACTTGAAAGCGGGCATCTGGTCGCCGGCACCGTCGCGAATGCTGCGGAAGATTTCGCCATCCGTAGTCCCGCTTTTGTAAAGGCTGGGCGTGGTGAGATCCGTGGCGTCGGCGATCAGCGAGCCTTGCGCCTTACCATCCTCGCCGTGACAGCTGGTGCAATTTTGCAGGAAAGTGACGCGGCCGCGATCGATCGATTTCTTGCTGTACGGGACCGGGTCCTTGAGCTTGCGGGCATCCTCGCGCGTGAGTTTGGCCGGCGCATCGCCCGGCGACTGCAGCACGCACCCGAACGCCAGTAGAACGATGGCGGCAAGACTTCTCAAGTCCAACAGCGGCAAGCTCCTTTGCGTCTCTGCGCTTTAGTCGCGTTTATCGTCGCAAATGCCGCGTTCCGCCGTCAAGGTTATAGCCGGGCTGGGAGCTCAGGAGATGACGCCTTTTCTCACAGCGTAAAGGATCAGTTCCGCCAGGCTGTGCAGATTCAGTTTTTCCTGTAGGTTCCGCCGGTGCGTTTCGACAGTATAGGGGCTCAAATTCAGCGCCTGTGCGATTTCCTTGTTGGATTTGCGCTCGGCCAGAAGTTGCAGGATCTCCCGCTCGCGGACGGTCAGCAAGTCGTAGCTGTCCTCCACGCCGCGCGTGCGGATTTCTCGAATGTAATCCTCCACCAGCATTTTGCTGATCTCGGGGCTAAAGAAGGTCCTGCCTTCGTGGACGGCTTTAATGGCTTCAATGAGGTCGCCTTCGGCGGAATCCTTCAGGAGATATCCCTTGGCGCCAACCTTCAGAGCCCGCAGGACATAGCCTTCGTCGGAGTGCATGCTGAGGATGACGACGGCCACGCGGGGCAGCGCGGTGGTGATCCGCTGCGCGGCTTCGATGCCGTTCAACTGGGGCATGCCGATATCGACGACAGCGACATCCGGCTGGGTCGCCTCGGCCTGCTCGATAGCCTGCCGGCCGTCGGATGCCTCCGCGACGATGGTAAACTCCGGCTGGCTCTCGAGCAGGAGCCGCAGGCCTTTCCTCATGACCGTATGGTCGTCAGCTAAGAGAATGCGAATGGATTTCACTGGTAATGGAGCTCCGCTGCTCCTGTTGGAACGGTAATTTCAAAGAGAGAGTCGTTCCGCTTCTGGGCTTTGACTGGATGGTGCATACGCCTCCGAGGCGGGCCGCGCGTTCCTGGATGCCCAATAGTCCCAAACCCTTAATTTGGTGAGCTTCGAAACCAAGGCCATCGTCCTGAATCGTCAGGATCAGGCGGCTGTGCTCCTGCTGCACCTGGATGCGCACCGTACTGGCCTGAGCATGGCGTTCGCAGTTATGCAAGGCTTCCTGAACAACCCGGTAGACACAGGTCTTGTAATCGTCGGGAAGATTATCCGAATCCAGTTCGGCCATTACCGTGACGTCCATGGAGGTGCGCTTGGAGGACTCCCGGGCCTGCCATTTCAGCGCGGGAATCAGACCCAGGTCGTCCAGCATTGACGGGCGCAACAGAAGCGACATATTCCGCACGACGCGGACCGCATTCTCCACCAGGCCTTTGATGGTTTCCACGTGACTGCGTGACTGATGGTCGGAATGAAAAGTCTGGCCAACCGAAAGATTCCGCAGTTCCACCAGCACGGCCGACAAGGACTGGCCGACTTCGTCATGCAGCTCACGCGCCAGCGCGCGGCGTTCGGTCTCCTGGGCCTGCAGCAGCCTCGCGGAGAGATCCTTGAGCTGGCCGCGGGCGTCGGCTACCTCCTGGTAGCGCTGATGGGCCTGATCCTCCAGCTTGAGGATCGTTCGAGTACAAAATGTGGCCATGCCCAAGCCCAACACCAACGCGGCAATCAGAGTGATCAGAAGGCGCGCCTGAAAACGGAGCAGAAGGGAAACCACTTCGGCGTTGCCGGCGGTCAACTGCTGTTCGTTGATGGCGGCGATCCGGTCGGCCATCGAAAGCATACTCTGGCGGCGCGGGAAAACTTCGTCGCGCAAAAATGTGTAACCGGAACGTCGTCTTTCGCCGGGGCTCCATTGAAAGATCGGAGCCAACACGCCCCAGTAGTCCATCAATTCACTGCGAAGCGCGGCATAGTGGCCGAGCTCCAGCGGATCCGCTTGGCGGCCGTAGGATTCCAGCGCGGATTCCATCTGTCTGCGAGCTGCGCTGAGGTCGGTGCGATACGTCTCCGCCCTTCCAGAGTCGGGTTCAAGGAGATAGTCCCGGATGTAGGTTCCCGAAACGTATACATCCGAGCGGATCTCGTTCAGCGCGTTATTCTGCGCAAGATAGCGGCGCCGGATCTGATCATCATTGTGCCGGTATTGTTTCAGTACCCGCATCGCGTCGATGCCGGCGAGCGCCATGATCGACAACAGGCCTCCGAAGCCGATCAGCAGTACCAGGCGCGAACTCTCCATTAAGCCACGCACGATGTGGCGCCGCGAAGAAGCCATAGTGGCACTCAACCCAATACTAATCGAGGCTTCGCGGTATGAAACCGAACTACCAAGCTTTTGCGCCAAAAATACCGGTTCTCTGGTATGGGGAAGCCCAGGGCAGGCGTCGTACTGTGTTGAAGTAGAATACTTTCGATGCTCCCTACTGGATTCGTCTGCCCCACACGCTTGAACACATGACTGACCAATACGCCGTCAGGGGGGTGGACCTCAACAAGCTTCGCGCGTTCGACACGTGCACCGTTTCCAATGCAATCGAACGGCTGGATGTGCGCCTGCGCAACGAGGGCTTTGTCGCGCATGAGGTGCGTTGCCAGTTTCCGGACCTTTCTCCGATGGTCGGTTACGCGGCCACAGCCCGAATCCGCACTTCGTCACCGCCGATGACGCAACGTTGTTACTACGACCGCCCGGACTGGTGGAACTACGTTGCGTCGGTTCCCGAGCCGCGCGTCATGGTTCTGCAGGATGTCGACCACAACCTGGGGCTCGGCGCGTTTGTCGGCGAGATCCATGCGGTGATCGGCCAGGTGTTGCGCTGCGTGGGCTGCGTGACGAACGGATCGGTTCGGGATCTACCCGAGGTGGAGGCCATCGGTTTTCATCTGTTCGCCGGCTCGGTCTCGGTGTCGCATGCGTATGCGCACATCATTGAATTTGGCGAGCCCGTAGAGATTGGCGGCCTGAAGATCGAGTCGGGCGATTTGCTGCACGGCGACCGGCACGGCGTACTAAAGATTCCGTTCTCTATTGCATCTCAAGTGCCCGAAGAGGCCTACAAAGTCCGGTGCGAGGAAAAGGAATTGATCGAATACTGTAAGTCACCGGGCTTCTCCCTGGACGAATTAACGGAGCGGATCCGCAGCGCGAGCGCCAACTGCGATCTGCCCTGGAGGCCGCGTTGAAGCAATCTGGCCTAAGGTCAATCGCATGCTCTGCTCTCGCCTGCGTTTCACTGGCAATTCTGGCCGGCCTGCTCGCTTCGTGCGGCAACAGCGGTAAGGTGCGGGCTGAGTCACCCGCCATAGATTCCAAGCCCGCGGGCGTCGCGGTGGGCATCGTCAAGACAAGCCGGAAGACTCTCGAGCGAACCCTGAGTCTGTCTTCCGAGTTGGTTCCGTTCCAGGAGATCGACGTTTACGCGAAAGAGTCCGGTTTCGTCAAGGATCTGAATGTCGATTACGGAAGCCGCGTGCGAGCCGGGCAGGTTCTGGCCACTCTGGACATTCCCGAATTGCAGGCGCAATTGAAGCTGGACGACGCGTCGATCCGTAATGCGAGCGATCAAATCACACACGCGCAGAACGAGCTAAGCCGCGTGGAAGCCCAGCACAAAGTGCTGCAGTTGGAGTTTGACCGCCTGAACGGCGTCGCCAAATCGAAACCCGGCCTGGTGGCCCAACAGGAAGTGGACGACGCTGAAGGTAAGGCGCTGGCGTCGGCGGCTCAAATCGAAGCGGCGAAATCCAATTTGGAAGCCGCAAGAAGCACGCTTTCTGAGGCCGAGGCGAAGAAAGAACACGACCAGGTGCTGTTCGACTATTCCAAAATCACGGCGCCGTTCGCGGGCGTGGTCACCCAGCGCTACGCCAATCAAGGCACACTGATGCAGGCTGGAACCAACTCCAGCACGCAGGTTCTACCGCTAGTCCGGCTCTCGCAAGACAACCTTTTCCGCCTGGTCATCCCGGTGCCGGAGTCCTACGTCCGTTACATTCGGATCGGTGATCCTGTTAATGTTCGCGTACCCTCCCTGAACCGAACCTTCCCGGGGAAAGTCGCGCGCTTTTCCGTCGACGTTCAAGAAGACACGCGCACGATGCACACCGAAGTGGACGTGCCAAACGTTGACCGGGTCCTTGTTCCGGGGCTCTACGCGGAAGCTACCATTACGCTGGAGCATAAGACCAACGCCCTGACCGTGCCCATCCAGGCCTTGAACCAAGGAGACCATGTGACCGTGGATGTAGTCACCGGGGCTAATAAGATCGAAGTCCGTCCGATCACCATGGGTATTCAGACCGCCAGCGACGCGGAGGTGCTTTCTGGCTTGCAAGACGGCGAATCGGTCGTGGTAAGCGAACGCAGCGGACTGAAGGACGGTCAGGAAGTCGTCCCCAAGATTGTCGATCTGCCGTCCGCATCAGCTCAGGAATGATGCTTGGCGGAATGCGAGGGAGGTAAGCAGTGTCCCGTTTCTCCATCCGGAATCCCTACTTCATCGTCGTCATTTGCCTGGTTTTAACTCTGATTGGCATCACCAGCCTGGTGCGGATGCCGGTGGACTTGTTTCCGCCCATCAACCTTCCCGAGGTCGTGGTAGCGACGTTTTACTCCGGCATGCCGCCCCAGGACGTGGAAACCGACATCACCAATCCGCTGGAGCGCTTCTTCACACTGGCGTCGGGCATCGATCACATGGAATCGCGGTCGATGCTGGGTATCAGCATGATCAAGGTATTCTTCCAGCCGGACACCAGCGCCGACGCCGACGTCACCGAGCTGTCGAATCTTGCGCTGGCGGACCTGAAACGCCTGCCGCCCGGCACTCTTCCGCCGGTCGTGCTGAAGATGGACGCCTCCAGTCTTCCCGTCTGCCTGGTGACGCTCAAGGGTCAAGGCCTTACCCAGACGCAGCTTCACGACATCGGCCAGTTCACGATCCGCAATCAAATCGTGGTGGTGCCCGGTTCGGCGATTCCGCCTCCCTTTGGCGGCGAGTACCGGCAGGCGATGGTGTACGTAGACCCCATCAAGCTTCTCTCGCGCCAGTTGAGTCCCATGGACGTCGTCGGAGCATTGAACAGCAGCAATCTGATTCTGCCCGCAGGCGACGTAAAGGTGGGCCCTTACGACTATTACCTGTATTCCAACAGCCTGGTGGAAAAAGTTAAGGACATCAATGATCTTCCGATCAAGACCGTAGGCCAGCGATCCGTCACCATCAATGACATTGGCGAAGCCAAAGACGCCAATCAGATTCAGTACAACGTTGTGCGCGTTGACGGGCAGCGGTCGGTTTACCTGCCGATCCTGAAGCAGGGCGGCGATACCAACACGATCCAGGTGGTGAATGGCATTCGCGAGATGATTCCGAAGCTGCTGGACATTCCCAAGCAACTGGAAGCCACTGTGGTGTTCGACCAGTCGGCGTTCGTCAAGGAAGCTATCCGGACACTTCTGGATGAAGGAGCGATCGGTCTGGCTCTGACCAGCCTGATGATCCTGATCTTCCTTGGAAGCATGCGGGCGACACTGGCGGTGTTTCTTTCGATTCCGCTCTCCGCGCTGGCCACGTTTGTTGTGCTGTACCTGGCTGGCAGCACGGTGAACACGATGATCCTGGGCGGCCTGGCGCTCGCCTTTTCGCGCGTGATCGACAACTCGGTAATTTCGCTCGAGAATATCTATCGCCATTTGGAGACCGGTGCGTCGCCGGAAGCGGCGGCGGAGACGGGCGGTTCCGAGGTCAGCATGGCGGTACTCGCGGCAACACTCACCACCGTGGTTGTGTTCTTTCCTGTCACGCTATTGACCGGCGTCAGCAAATTCCTGTTCAGTGCCCTTGCCATCGCTGTGGTGCTTTCCCTGTTCGCTTCCTACTTTGTAGCCATGACTGTGATTCCGCTGTTTTGCGCGCGTTTCCTGAAGCGGATGCAGCACACGCACGAGGGCGGTGAGTCGCACGGTGGAGGAGGCTTTAACGGCTGGTTCAACCGGGGATTCCAGGGCTTGTTGAACGCCTACGAAGCGGCGGTTCGAGCCGCATTGCGGGTCCCGGCGCTGACGGTCATTGTGTTGCTCGGCCTGTTTGTCGCCAGTCTCGCGATCTATCCCTTGTTGGGCGTCGCGTTTTTCCCTCAGACGGATGCGGGGCAGTTCACCATTACACTCAAGGCACCCACCGGTTCGCGGATTGAAGTAACCGAAAACTACGTGAGCAAGGTGGAGGACCTGGTCCGCAAGGTGGTCGATCCGGCGGACTTCAACATGGTGGTGTCCAACATCGGGATCGTACCGGACTTTTCGGCTTTGTATAGCAGCAACGCCGGCCCATATACTGCGACGGTACAGGTCCAGTTGAAGGAAGACCACCGCATCAGCAGTTTTGAGTATATGGACCAGGTGCGAAAAGCCGTCGCGGCTCAATATCCCGATCTACGAACCTTCTTTTCCAGCGGGTCGATGGTGGACGCGATTCTCAATTCCGGCCTGGCGGCGCCAATCGATGTCCAGGTCAGCAGCCGTAATCTCGATCGCGCCTACAGCGTGGCTCAGGACCTGGCGGCGCACATCCGCACGCTGCCCGGCGCGGGCGAAGTTTACATCCCACAAGATCTCAACTATCCCGCTCTCCGTTTGGATATCGACCGTGTGCATGCCGCGGAGCTGGGCCTGACGGAAAAAGAAATCGTGGACAACGTGATCACCGCGCTGAATTCCAACACGATGATCGCGCCCAACTATTGGGTGGATCATCAGACCGGGAACGATTACTTCTTGACGGTTCAATACTACGAGAATGGCAAGCCGGCCATTCACAATCTCATCGATCTACAGCAGATTCCTCTACGCGGCGCGGAAAACAAGGTCGACGGTGTACATTCCCCTATGGCGCACGCGGCCGACGCGACGCGTCCCATCACGGTGCTGGGCAATGTGGCCGACCTCAAGGCCGTTCAATCCCCGACGGAAATCGATCACTACCAGATCCAGCGCGTGGCAGATGTGTACGTGACGCCTTCCGGCGAGGATCTCGGAAAGCTTTCGACGAAAATCAGCCAGCTCCTCGCCGACCAAAAGTATCCAGGAAATGTGCGGGTCAATCTGCGCGGAATGGTACAAGGAATGAACGCATCTTTCCGGAGCTTCGGTATTGGTCTGTCGCTGGCGGTAGTTTTGCTGTTCCTGATTCTGGTCGCCCAGTTCCGCTCCTTCAAGGATCCGTTTCTGATCATGCTGGCGATTCCGATGGGATTCATCGGAGTGCTGGTGGTGCTGCCTCTGACGCACACCACGCTGAATGTGATGTCGCTGATGGGGGTACTGATGTTGGTGGGAATCGCAGCGTCCAACAGCATTCTGATTGTAGAGTTCGCACACCGTCTCGAAGAGCAGGGCCAGTCCGTCAAGGACGCTGTAATCACCTCGTGCCGGGTTCGTCTGAGGCCGATTCTCATGACCTCGCTTGCGACGATCATCGGCATGGTGCCCATGGCGCTCAAGCTGGGCACGGGAAGCGAACAATATGCTCCCCTGGCGCGCGCCATTATCGGCGGATTGACGGTTTCCGTGTTGTTGACGGTGTTCATCGTCCCGGCCGCTTACTTGCTGATGTACCGCAACCGAGCTCATGCGGTTCCGTCCGCGTAGCGGTTCTTGTACTTCGCTTCCACTGACCTATTTTTTGTTGTCGAAGGAGAAGATAACCGAATGCTCGCAAGGGCCAATCGCGATCAGTCTAATTTGATCCTCGCTGCAGTGGCGCTACTACTACTGGGCTCGGCCGGCGCAGCACAGAATCCCCCGGCGCCCTCCCAACCCCGGCTGACACTGCAACAAGCGGAAGCCATGGCCGTTCAGAATCATCCGCAGATCGCGGCCGCGCAAAATGAAGTGAACTTTGCCAACCAGCAGATCGTTGAGACGCGCTCGGCGTATTACCCGGCCGTTACCGGCGACCTGACCGGATCGCAAGGCAACCATGGAGCGCGAATCGGCGCTGGTGAATTGTCCGCTTCCCGTCTGTTCGACCGGCTTGGACAAGGCGTGCTCATACAACAACTGATTACCGACTCAGGCCGGACTCCGAACTTGGTCGCTAGCTCCCGCCTGACCGCGCAATCAGTGGCCCAGACCTCTCAAGCCACGCGCTATGACGTCTTGATCGATGTCAACCGGTCGTATTTCGACGTTTTGCGCGCCCAGGCTACCGTGAAAGTCGCCGAACAGACGGTGGCGGCGCGGCAGCTTCTGAGCGACCAGGTAACCGAACTGGCGCGCAATAAGCTGAAATCGCAACTGGACGTCACGTTCGCCGAGGTGAACGTTTCCGAAGCCAAGCTGCTGCTGCTGCGGGCACAGGATGGCGTCGAGCAGGCGGTGGCGGCACTCGGCCGCGCAATCGGCAGCGATCAGCCGGCCAATTATCAGCTTTCCGATGAGCCGCTCCCGGAAGCGCCGCCTCCCGCGGCAGACGTGTTGGTAATGCAGGCTTTCAATAACCGCCCCGAAATCGCCAGCCTGCGGTATGCCCGCGACGCGGCTTACAAGTTCTACCAGGCCGAGAAAGACCTCTCGCGTCCTACCGTTAGCGCCGTGGCCGTGGGCGGCTTCCTTCCGGTTGTCGTAAATCCGACGACTTCCGCCATTCCGGCTGAATATGAAGGCATCGGCGCCAACGTCAGCATCCCGGTCTTCAACGGGCACTTGTTTTCGGCCCGGCGCGAGGCGGCCTACCAACACGCCCTGGAGGCGGACCAAAAGCTGCGCGACGAACAGGAGCTGGTTGCCCGCGACGTGCGCGTTGCGTGGTCCAGCGCGAAGGACGCCTACCAGCGCATCGATGTCACCGCCCAGTTCCTGCGGCAGGCTTCACTTGCCCTTGATCTGGCTCAAGGGCGCTATAACCTCGGCCTGTCTTCCATCGTCGAGCTGACCCAGGCGCAGTTGAACCTGACGCAAGCCGAGATCGAGAATCTCAGCGCGAAGTACGATTATCAGACGCAGTATGCGACGCTGCAATACGTAATCGGATTGTTGCGATAGAATCGCGTCGGGAGTTATGGCGGGCGGCGCATCCTTTCGCGAACTGCAAGCCCTGCCGCGGCGCCGCGCTGCCATCGCTCTAGCTTTGCCTCCATGCGCCATGCTCGCCGTACTCGTCTGGCAAGTGGTGCTGGGACATCCGTGGGGCAAGCAACCGATGTCCAATGCCAGCGTCATTGGATGGACGATCTTTCTTTGGCTCCTGTATTTGCGCCTACTTACCGTCCGGCTAAGCACGCAAGTTCGTAAGGGCGTGCTGGTCGTCGGCCTGCACGGCCTGATCCTGCGGCGCAAGGTGCGGCTTTCCGATGTTTCGTCCGTCGAATTGATCACGTTCGACGCGCAGCACGATTATGGCGGATACGGAATCCGCTCCATTCGCGGCGGTAAGGCCTACGTTGCGGCCGGAAATCGCGGCGTACGCATCCAGCTTCGGGCTGGCGGGATGCTCGTGGTAGGCTCCCAGCGGTCTGAGGAGCTGGCCGGGACTCTGCGCGCCTGAACCGTCGTACTATCGTAGGACTGATGAAAGTCTACGAAGTGCAAGCAGGAGCTACGAGTTTGGATGGTCTGCGCCGCGCCGAGCGGCCCGATCCGCAACCAGGACCCCGCGAAGTTCTGATCCGCGTCCGCGCGGCGTCTCTCAACTACCGCGACCATCTAGTGGTCGCCGGTCAGTACTTTGGCGGGCCGCTGGAGCGCAACATCATTCCGGTATCCGACGGCGCGGGCGAAGTGGCGGCAATCGGCCCGGGCGTCACGCGCTTCAAGCCGGGCGACCGCGTCGCCGGAACGTTCTTCCAAGGCTGGATCTCCGGTCCGATGACGCAACGCCACCCCGCACTGGGCGTGCCGCTTGACGGTATGCTGGCCGAATATCGCGTGCTGCACGAGGACGGCGCAGTCGCGATTCCGTCTAATCTCTCGTTCGAAGAAGCCGCGTGCCTGCCTTGCGCCGGCGTCACCGCCTGGAACGCTTTGATGGTAGCCGGCAAGCCGGTCAAGCCCGGCGATATCGTGCTCTGCCTCGGTACCGGCGGCGTCTCCATGTTCGGCCTGCAGTTCGGCAGAGCAGCGGGTGCACGCGTGATCGTCACCTCATCGAGCGACGCCAAGATCCAGCGTGCCTGCGGCCTGGGCGCGTCCGGCGGCGTCAACTACAAGAAGTTCCCGGATTGGCACAAGGAGGTGCTGCGCATTACCGGCGGCCATGGCGCCGACCATATCATCGACAACGGAGGCGCCGGTTCGTTGACACGCTCCTTCGAAGCGACCGCCTTCAGCGGCAAGGTGGCTCTCATCGGCTTCCTGGCAGGCCGTGAGGGCGACATCAACCCCCTGGTCCTCATGATGAAGGGCGGCAGCATGGTGGGCATCGGCGTCGGCAGCCGCGCGATGTTCGAGGACATGAACCGGGCCATCGAAGTCGCTGGGATGAAGCCGGTGATCGACAAGGTTTTCCCCTTTGACAGCGCGTCCGAAGCCTTCCGGCTGCAGGCCTCCGGCGACTTTATCGGCAAGCTGGTCATCACCATCTGAGCGGCTAAAGATCCTTCTGAATCAAGCCGATAGATGCTAGAGGCATCTCGGCGCATGACACAGGAAACCGCTACGCTACCGCTCGCCCAATCGGGCACGGAGCGGAAGCCTTGGCCTCGGATTCTCCGCCTGTCCCTGACGGACCTGTTCCTGGTCATCATGATCTTCTGGCTGTTCATGGCGGATCCGATGGGCTGGGATCGTCTGCTCTGGGATGGCGACACGGCGCTCCACATCAGAACCGGCGACTTTATTCTGGACCACGGATACGTTCCCACGCAGGACCCGTTTTCCTTTACACAGCCAGGCGGCCATTGGGTGGCCTTCCAGTGGCTGAGCGGCGTAGTGCTGGCTGTCGCCAATCGCGCCGCGGGCTTGAAGGGCGTAGTGCTGCTATGCGGCGCGGTGATCGCGCTGTACTTGGCCTTGCTGGCCTGTGACATGGTGAAACGCGGGACGAACGGCCTGATTGCTCTGCTGTTGGTAATGGTCGGCGCGAATGCTTCGGCGATTCATTTTCACGCGCGCCCACATTTGTTTACGTTGCTATTTCTGGTGATTGCCGGGGCGCTGGTGGCGCGGGACCGCGAGCAGCCTTCGTGGCGAATCTGGGTACTGGCGCCGCTGGCCGCCCTGTGGGCCAACATGCACTCCGCTTTTCCCGTCCTGTTCGCGCTGGTGGGCCTGCTCGTGGCCGGATGCGCTCTTTCTCAAGACTGGCCACGCGCACGCCGCTACGCGATCGTCCTGGGCGTGTGCGTCGCCGTGACGCTCCTCAATCCCAATGGCAGCGGCCTGCATCTGCACATCGCCGAATTCCTGAACAACAAGTGGGCCATGGAGAACATCAACGAGTACCAGTCGCCGGTGTTCCGCTCGGAGGCGATGACTTGCTACATGGGCCTCTTGTTCTTGGCCTTGATGGCCTGCGGCCGTTATTTCGCGCGACGCCAGTGGACCGAGTGTCTGTGGATTCTATGCTTCGCTGCCGGATCGCTGACTTCGGCCCGCCACATTCCGTTATTTATTGTCGTCACATTGCCGTTGACGGGCACAGTATTGAGCGAGTTATGGCTTGAACTCACCCGCAGCCTGCCAGCGACCTCCGCCCTGGGCGTGCTGGGAGGGATGTCGGCGAACCTCGCTTCTAAGCTTCAGCCGTTGAGCGTCTGGAGCGCGGTAGCCATCGCCGTTATCGCGCTGTTGCCGCAGCAATGGCCCAAGGATCTCTCCGCAAAATATTTCCCGCGGGCAGTTGTTCATCAGTTCGCGGGCCAGTTGACCGAAGCCCGCGTTTTCACCACCGATCAATGGGGCGACTACCTACTTTGGACTGGCTATCCAAAGCAGCGCATCTTTATCGATGGCCGGAGCGACTTCTTCGGCGAGAAGATCGGCCGGGACTACGCCACAATCATGAACGCCGCGCCCGGATGGCGCGAAGCGCTCAAGCGTTACGGCGTAAACATGGCGCTGCTGCCTCCCGAGACTCCGCTGGTTGAGCTGTTGGCGCGCGAAGCAGGCTGGCGCGTCCTCGATCGCGAACGAGATGCTGTCCTGCTGGCAAAACCGTGACCAACGTCACCGAGTCTCTGGTAGCACTGAGCGCGGGCGCCGCGGCTCAGTGCCTGGACCTTGCGGTAGTGATCCCTACGTACAATGAGCGCGACAACATCGCGCAGCTCCTCGATCGTCTGTCGGCCGCGTTAGAAGGCCTCACCTACGAGGTGCTGATCGTCGACGACGATTCTCCCGATGGCACTTCCGAGGCCGTACGACAGATCGCGCTCCGGGAGCACCATGTCCGGCTGATCCGGCGGATCGGGCGGCGCGGTCTGGCGTCGGCGTGCCTGGAAGGGATGGTCTCCACCGCCGCTCCCTACATCGCCGTCATGGATGGCGACCTGCAGCACGACGAAAGCATCCTTCCGCGCATGCTTGCCCAGGCGCGGGAGAAACAACTGGATGTCGTCGTTGCGAGCCGTAATGCCCTAGGTGCCAGCATGGGCGAATTCGCGCCGCGCCGCGTGTGGCTCAGCAATCTGGGCCTGAAACTCAGTCACCTGGTGCTCCACACCCCCGTGTCCGATCCCATGAGCGGGTACTTCTTAGTGGAGAGGGCGTTCCTGGAGGAAGTCATCTACCGCACGTCGGGCGTGGGATTCAAGGTACTGGTGGATCTGCTCGCTTCGGCAAAGCGGCCGATCAACCTGGCCGAGGTCCCTTACGCGTTCCGGCTGCGCGAACATGGCGACAGCAAGCTGGACGCCGCTGTCAGCCTCGAATACCTGTATCTGCTGCTCGATAAGTTGATCGGGCACTTGCTCCCGCTGCGTTTTGTCATGTACACGCTCGTAGGAGCAGCGGGCGTGGTGCTGCATCTTGCCACGCTCGGCGCACTTTATCTAAACCACTGGTTGCCGTTCCAATGGGCGCAGGTTGCCGCAACGCTGGCTGCCATGACGTTCAACTTCCTGGTCAACAACCTGGTGACCTACCGGGACGCGAGCCTCCGGGGCAAGCGACTCTTCACCGGCCTGCTGACGTTTTATCTGGCCTGCGCCGTCGGCGCGGCGGTGAATTTCAGCGTCTCGGAGAATCTATTCCAGCGCGGCCTGCCATGGCTGCTCGCGGGCGCAGCGGGCTTGGCGATCAGTTCGGTCTGGAATTACGGTGTCACCAGCGTCACCACGTGGCGCCGGCGGCGCCGCTAAGATCGTTAGAGCTACGTGCTCATCCTGGAAATCACCGGCACTCTGTCGCTGTGCGCTTGGATCTATCTGTTAGCGGCTCGGGGTGGATTTTGGCGCATCCAACCCTTGCCTGCTCCCGCTTCCAAGCCATCCGCCGGGACCGTCTGCGCTGTGATTCCAGCACGCAATGAAGAAGCGGTCATAGGAGATGCGGTGACCTCCCTCGCCGGCCAATGCGCCCAGGTGATCGTAGTGGATGATCACAGCTCCGATCGCACAGCGGAGCGAGCTTCCGCAGCGGGCGCCATCGTGGTCACTGCAGGACCCTTACCCGCAGGCTGGACCGGCAAACTTTGGGCGCTGTCCGAGGGCGTGAAAGCGGCGCAAGCATTCAAACCGGACTACTATCTATTCACCGACGCGGACATCGTTCATTCACCGCACAACGTCGCCGACCTGGTGGCACGCGCCGAATCCAGCGGCCTCGATCTGGCCTCGCTGATGGTCAAGCTCCGGTGCCGTTCGCTCGCCGAGCGCGCGCTCGTCCCGGCGTTCGTGTTTTTCTTCTTTATGCTCTGTCCACCCGCCTGGATCGCCAATCGCCGTCACAAGACCGCGGGCGCGGCCGGCGGCTGCATCCTGATCCGGCCGTCGGCGGTCGAGCGTATCGGAGGCATCGCGGCGATTCGTGCGCAACTCATCGATGATTGCGCACTCGCACGAGCCGTCAAGCCGGGCGGCGGCATCTGGCTGGGCGTAGCCGAAGACACGGTCAGCATCCGCGATTACACTACCTTCGGCGAAATCCGTCGCACGATCTCGCGCACCGCCTTCACACAACTGCGCCACTCGGCGCTCTTGCTCGCTGGCACTCTTGCAGGCTTGGCCGTCATTTACCTGGCGCCGCCGCTGTTGTTGCTCACGGGCGACCCGCTCGCCGCCACGGCCGGCCTCGCGGCCTGGATCCTGATGATCATCGCCTACCTGCCCGTCCTGCGCTTCTACAGGAGGTCTCCTAGCTGGGCGCCATTCTTGCCGCTGGTCGCACTCTTTTACATGACGGCCACCGTAGACTCGGCTATCCGCTACTGGTCGGGGCGCGGCGGCGTTTGGAAAGGCCGTGTGCAGGACGCGCGCTAGGCAGGATGCTACGATGATGGCAACGCAATGAACGCGAAGGCGCAGATGGTGATCGGCCTGGTCCTCGGCGTTGTGCTGCTGGTGGAGGGCTCCTCGCTGCTTACCGCGCCGCGCGGCAGTGGGCCGGGCCAGGGTTTTGGTGCGATCCTGGGCACCGCTGTCCTGATTGGCGCGCCCTGCTGCTTTTATCTGGCCTGGAAAGGCTACCAAAAAGCCCGAAGCTCCGATGACTGAACCGAACGAAGTCAAAGAACGACTGGCGGCGATCGCCCTCAACCTGGGCGTCGGAAACCTGTCGCGTCACATCTTCTTGTGCGCCGATCAGAGCAAGCCCAAGTGCGCGCCGCGCGAGGTGACCAACGCTTCCTGGGACTATCTGAAGAAGCGCCTGGCCGAATGCGGGCTGATGCAAGGCCCCGGCTGCCTCTATCGCACCAAGGCGAACTGCCTCCGCATCTGCGAGCACGGCCCCATCGCCGTGGTTTATCCCGATGGCGTCTGGTATCACTCCGCTACGCCGGAAGTGCTGGAACGGATCATCCAGGAACACTTGATCGGTGGCAAGCCGGTGGAGGAATTTGTGTTCGCCGTGGGCCCGCTCAGCGCTCCAGTTTGTATATCGTCAGACCGCTAAGCAGCTTTGGATAGAAATCGGTCGATTTCTGCGGCATGACGCCGCCGGAGAAGGCCACGCCAGCCACCTGCTCGATGGTTGTGGGCTCAAGCAGGAACGCGACTTGCGCGCCTTCGCGGACTTTGGCGTAAGCCGCGTCCAGGCCGCGCACATACTCGATGTGCTTTTCTTCGCGAACCGCTTCCTCGCTAATTCCGAGCACTCCGGCCAATAGTTCCTCATGCAAGACCCGCACGTCGAGCTCTCCGGGCTTGCGGTCGCGCTCGTAGAGACGCACATCGCCCGACGCCAACGCAACGCCGATACGGATCCGCGCCGGAGCCGGGGTGCGGAAAAGTTGCCGCAGTTCGTCGAGCGAACCGAGCGGCCGCGTGGGAATCGCTGCGTTATCGAATCCCGCGAGGCCTGCCAGCACGCGATGCGTCGCCAGAATCTCGAGGCCGGGCGAATGCATGTTGACAAAGGTCATCATGACGTTCTCTGCGTCCTTCAACCCCGGACGATCTTTGTGAAACGCCAGCGCGGTTTCGTAGCGATGGTGCCCGTCGGCGATCAGCAGTTTTTTGCCCGCCATCAACCGCTGAATCTGACCGATGACGGCCGTATCCGAGATTTTCCAGACGCGGTGCAGCGTATCGTACTCGTCTTTCACTGTCATCACGGGCGCTGCCGTTGCCTCTTGATCGAGAATCTTGTCGACGGCCAGCTCTGGATCGGGGTACAGCATGAAAATCTGGCCGAAATGCGCAAGCGTGTGACGCAGCAGCTCCATGCGATCCTTCTTCGGACTCGAGAGCGTCTGCTCGTGCCGGTGCACCACACCTGCCGAATAATCTTCCACCGCGCCCACGCCGATGAAACCCTTGCGCTCCAGAACCTGTCCCGTATCCGGCACCGTGAACCGCTGGAAATAGGCAAACAGGCTGGGTGTGCCGTCCTGCTCGAGAATGCCGTCCCCGATCCAGTCATCCAGCAGCACCGCGGCGCGCGTGTACACACTGTTGCTCTCCGTGTCCGAAGGAAACCGCTTGCCCAGGATGATGCGCACCAGGTTATAGGGACTCATTGCAAGGTAGCGCGCCTGCATCTGCGGCGAAATCTTGTCGTAGGGCTGCGTGACCAGGCTTTCAGCCGGTCCCGCCTTAGCGCTGTACCGGTAGGGTTGGAACGGGAATATGCGTGCCAAGCGTTCAGGATATCAGCCGACCGCTCACTCGGGCAGGGTGAGCAGGTAAGCGCGCACGGCCCATATGACCCCGGCGACCAGAAGCAGCGCGAGCGTGCTCCACGGCGCGAACGGGCAAGCAGATACGTACCCCAGATCGTTTGCCTTGGGTGCAGACACCGGCAGCAGCGTGAATACGGCTAGCCCGGCGAAGAGGTACATCAAAATCAGCAGCAACGTATTGCGCGTCTTGGCCGACATAACCGGAAACCGATAGCTTAGCAGGCTCTCGCAGTTCCCAACTACTGCCTGTGGTAGTGATACGCGGTGCAAAACGGACAAAGACCGTGGCTGACGAGAACCGCTCCCCGCACCAGCAGTTCCGGGAACCAGTCCCATTGGCCTGATTCGTCCAGGCGCTTCACGCGCCGGCAATGCGCGCACATGGTCACGATTCCGTCACAATCCGTGTAATTCCGCCGGATGCCGTTGCCGTTCACGTGAGGCTCCTCGCTGATCAGAGTATTAACCGTCAGCACACCCCCGTCGCCGGATGGCAGAATGCGCATCTGAAATACTCGCGCCACGGTTGGAGAGGGGCATTCGAACACATGCCACCAGTCCCGCTGGGCCGAGCGCACTGTAGCGTAGGCAGCGCGATAGAAGTCGTGTAAAGCCGGAGGGACAACGTCCATAAGGCGAGTGCCGACGATCTTGGACGAGATGGCCTGAAGCCCATCGTTGGCCATCGCGAAGCGGTCCCAGGCGGGATTGCAACGGACGATCCGCAGATCCTCATCCATCAGATAAATCACAGACGGATCTGCATCGAATCCTTGCTTCCAGGCCGGGCCCGGTTCGCGGAAAAACCGCGTAGCCATTTCGCTTCATGGTACAACAGGGCCTGAAGGCGGCCAAGCCAGCTTGATCGTTGATGCTTTGTAACCTGATTAACGTCGTTGTCCAAATAGAAGACAATGTGATCTAACGTCGATACAATTTGAATTTCCAGCGTATAATAGCTACACATTTAGCTTTATTTCGTAGACCGCTGTTTGGACCAGCAGGAGAACCGCGATGAAGCGCTGTCGATATTGGTTTGCCACCTGCACCCTCCTTCTCGTCGCGGCAGGGAACTGTGCGGCGCAATCCACGATGGTGCCCTGGCTCACCCGCTCGGCCGACAATTCCCGAAGCGGCTGGAACCCGCACGAGACCACGCTGACGCAGGCATCGGTTGAATCCAAGGGAATTGTCCGGGCGACGATCATTCCGGTTATCGGGGACGCACGGGGCATGGAGGCGCAGCCGCTCATACTGCCCAATGTACAGACCACGCTGGGGAACCGGGACGTGATGGTGCTTCCGTCTATGGCGGACGTGGTGCGAGGCGTGGACGCACATGACGGCTCCGGGATCTGGCAAGTCACGCTCGGCACGCCTGTAAATAGCTCCATGCAGATTGATTCCAAGAACATCAATCAACACTGGGGCTGTATCTCGACCGGCGTGATCGACCCGGACACTAAGCGACTTTATCAGGTCTGCTGGGTTTCTCCGGACAAAACCGGAAATCCGCAAACGGCGCGGTATTTCATGTTCGTGCTCAACGTGGCAGATGGCAGTCAGGTAGTTCCGCCGGTATTGATTGAAGGAAAAAGCGAGAACCAGGACTTTAACGCGGAGATGCGCAAACAGCGATCCTCGTTAGTGGAAACCAACGTGAACGGCGTCAAGACGGTGTTTGGATGCTCCGGAACCATCTTCGAAACCGCGAACGGCGCTTCCGGCTTCTGCTTTGCTTTCGACGTGGCAACGAACAAATTGGCGGCGATGCTGGCTACGACTGCCGGGAGGGGCGCCGGCGTGTGGATGGCAGGGCAGGGCTTAGCCGCGGACCCGCAGGGCAATCTGTACCTCATCACCGGAAACGGCAACTTCGATGGAGTGAGTCAGTGGGGCGAGTCGTTTTTGAAGCTGAGCTACACGCCGCCTTCGGGCGGGAATCCGGCGAGCCTCAAGGTAGTGGATCACTGGACGCCCTGGACCGACCTGGCCAGAATTGGGAAGAAGCAGGCGGCCGCCATCCAGACGGCGGACACTCCCTCCGACGTGAGCGCGCCCTCGGAGGCGATGCGGCGGCCCGTAAATAGCGGGATGAACATCTCGTTGAAGAATGCCAAGACCAAAGCGCTGATCAACGCGGAAGGCGTTCCGACGCTGCTCGTCTTTCCGGATATCGCCACTGGCAACTGGTCCGACGAGGATTGGGGTTCGGCGGGCCCGGCCTGCCTATTCTCCATCGGTGTTTGCGTGGCGACCGGGAAAGACGGAATCGGTTACCCGATCAAGACGTCGAATCTTGGCGGCACGACGTTGAAGGACCTCGGCAACCCAAAGGCGAACTGTGCGAAGCTGGCGGCGCCTCCAGTTTGGCTGACCATGAGCCCCGGCCCGGTTGATGCTTGCCCGAACGATCCCCGCACCCTGAACTTCTTTCCATGGGGCGATACGGCACATCTCCATATGACGCCGGTACAGTTCTTCGATCCGATGCTGAATTCGTGGACTATCTTCGCCTGGGGCGAGAACGCGCAACTTCACAAATGGTCCGTCAGTTCAACGGGGGCACTGAAGTATATCGCACAGAGCCACGAGTTCGCCAGCGTAGACGTGCGGGGCAATCCGCCTGGAGGCATGCCTGGGGGCTTTTGCTCCGGCTCGAGCAATGGCGCAGACCCCAACTCCGCGATCCTCGTCTGTACGATCCCGTATGGCGACGCAAATAGTCAGGTAGTCAACGGCCGCCTACTTGTCTATGATCCCGTACACCTGGCTGCGGACGGATCTCTGAAAGTTCTGTGGGATTCGCAGCGCTTTGCGGTCACGTTCCTATTTAACAAGTTCGATCCTCCGGTGATTGACGGCGGCGAAATCTACGTACCGAATTACAACGGCGGAGTCGATCTCTACCGGCTGGTGCAATAGACGGAGCAGCGGCGTCCGCTCGTTTCTTGGCTTCCGTCGCACATGGTAGAATGGGTCGCCAAAACGGTTTGGCACGATTCTCACGCGCGCGAGGCTTATATGAGCAAGATCTCACGTAGGGAATTCGTTGAAACCACCGGCGCCGGGCTGGCTATCGCAACCAGCGTTCCCCTGGCCGCCCAGGAGGCAGCGCACGAAGCCCCGGCAACGCCGAGCACCTCCATTAAGCTGGTTATCAACGGAACGGAACATCGCCTGGAAGTAGAGGACCGCTGGACGCTGGTTGAAGTCCTGCGCGACCACCTCGGTCTTACCGGCACCAAGATCGGCTGCGACCGCGGCGAGTGCGGCGCCTGCACTGTTCTACTGGACGGTAAGCCGGTTTATTCCTGCAGCCAGCTCGCGGTCTGGGCCGACGGCCGTACGATTCAAACCGTGGAGGGCCTGGCGCAGAACGGCCACTTGCATCCGCTACAGGAAGCGTTCATTGAGCACGACGGCCCGCAGTGTGGCTACTGCACTTCCGGTCAATTGATGAGCGCCAAGGCGCTGCTGGACCACAATCCGCACCCCACGGCAGACGAAGTTCGCGCAGCCATGACGGGCAACATCTGCCGCTGCTCGAACTACAACCGCTATGTGGAATCGGTGCTGGCCGCATCCGGGAGCCGCGCATGAACACGCTCAAGACCGTCGGCCATCCCACCTCGCGCATTGATGCGCTGGAGCGCGTCACTGGAAGAGCCGAATACACCGGCGACATCCGCCTGCCCGGTATGCTGTACGCTCGTGTCCTGCGCAGCCCACATCCACATGCGCGCATCCGCCGCATCGACGTTTCGAAAGCGCTCGCGCTGCCTGGCGTTAAGACCATCCTTACACACGAAAACTGCGACACAGTCTGGGGCAGCGGCGACATCCGCAACAAACGGTACCTGTTTGACAGCACCGTCCGGTTCGTCGGCGACGCGGTGGCAGCGGTCGCGGCCGTCAACCGGCACGTCGCCGAGGAAGCCACCCGTCTCATCGACGTCGATTATGAGATCTTGCCTTTCGTGCTCGATCCCGAAGAAGCGCTGAAGCCGGGCGCGCCGGAGATTCAACCGGGGGGAAATCTGTCACCCGACAACAAAGGCCAGCACGAACCGGAGACCTACACTCGCGGCAACGTCGCCGAAGGCCTGGCGTCAGCCGATCAGGTATTCGAAGATCAATACACGTCGGTCCATCTGAACAACGCGCAGCTCGAGATTCGCGCGAGCATCGCCGAATGGCAGGGCGATAAGCTCACCATGCACGCTTCCACGCAAGGCGTTGCCAATTGCCGCATGGAAATGGCGCGCGATCTGAAGATGCCGCTCGAAAACGTCCGCGTCATCTGCCATTACATGGGCGGCGGCTTCGGCAACAAGAATCAGAATCAGGATTTCGACCTGATGGCCGCGGTTCTGGCGCAGCGCGCCGGCGTGCCGGTGAAACTCGAATTCACCCGCAAAGAGGACTTCATCGCCGTTCACGGACGCTGGCCCACCAAGCAGTACTACAAGGTCGGCGTGAAGCGCGACGGAACGCTCACCGCCATTCAATTTCGTGGCTACAGCGGCATGGGCCCGCATCGTAAGAGCAGCGGCGATATTGCCGGCGTCGAGCTTTATAAGTGCGCGAACGTCGAGAAGTCCGTCTATCCCGTTTACACCAACATGGCCGTTTCGGCCAATTTGCGCGGGCCGGCTTACCCGCAGGGCATCTTCGGCATCGAGTCCCTCATGGACCACATCGCCTACGCGCTGCAAATGGATCCGGTAGAGTTCCGCTTAAAGAACATGACGCGGATGTATCACGACAACATCCCGTTTACCAGCTTCGGGCTGGAGGACTGCGTCCGCCGCGGTGCGGAGGCCTTCGAATGGAAGACGCGCTGGCATGCGCCGGGCGCGGGCGATGGTCCCGTGAAGCACGGCGTCGGGATGGCCATGGGCGCGTTTAGCGCAGCGGTCGGCCGCAGCAGCGCTGTGATTCATCTCGACTCGAAAGGCATGTACCATCTGCACGTAGGCGTTACGGACATTGGTACCGCCGCCAAGACCACGATGGCGTTGATCGCAGCCGAAGAATTGGGCGTGCCGCTCGAAAAGATTGACGTCGTCTGGGGCGATACCCAGACCTGCCCGTATTCGGTGGGTGAGTCCGGCAGCCGCACCACCACGCACACCGGCTACGCCGTCATTCAGGCGGTGAAGGATCTCAAACGGCAAATCGCCGATAAGGGCCTGCCGCAGGGCGACGAGGTTCGCACCGGCAGCGCCACGCCGGACCCCGCGCCGCTCAAGGATGCCGCCCGCTACGCTTTCGCCGCGCATTTCGCCGAAGTCGAAGTCGACACCGAAGTCGGCCACGTCCGGGTGACAAAATACTTGGGCGTGCACGACAGCGGCCGCATCATCAATCCATTGACCTGCGCCAGCCAGGTGAAAGGCGGCGCAACCATGGGCATCGGCATGGCGCTGCACGAAGAGCTGCTCTATGACAAAGCGCACGGCGTGCCGATCAACACCGGTTATTACGGCGCGCGTGTGATGACGCACCTCGACACGCCGGTCATCGATGTGATGTTCGTCGAGCCGGACGACGCCTACGGGCCGTATGGCGCGAAATCCATCGGCGAGTCAAGCATCGTTCCCTCGGTGGCGGCCGTCGCCAACGCTATCTTCAACGCGACCGGGAAGCGCATCAAGAATCTTCCCATCACTCGCGAAAAGCTGCTGGAGGTGCTCGCATGAAAGCCTTTCGTAGCGTCAATCCACACGACATTAAGGAGGCAGTATCTCTGCTCGGGCAACCGAACGCCTCCGTTGTGGGCGGCGGCAGCGACCTGCTTGGAATGGTCAAGGAGCACCTGGTCTCGCCCAACGTGCTGGTGCACCTCAAGTCCATCCATGGGCTGGATCAGATCGAAACCCGCAACGCAAGAATCCGGATCGGCGGCCTGGCCACTTTGGACACGGTCAGCCGCGACCAGCGCATCCGCAAGGAGTACACGGTGTTGGCCGAGGCGGCCGAGAAGGTCGGGACACCGCAGATCCGCAACGCCGGAACGCTCGCAGGCAACGTCTGCCAGCGGCCTTGGTGCTGGTATTACCGCAATGGCTTCAAATGCTTCAAGGCGGGCGGCAACACTTGCTTCTCGGCTTCCGGCGAGAATCAATTCCACGCCATCTTCGGCGGCGGCCCCAGCTACATCGTGCATCCATCGGACACCGCGCCGGCGCTGGTCGCGCTGGATGCCGAGTTTCACATCGAAGGTCCCAAGGGCCGACGTGTCGTGCCCGCAGCCGATTTCTTCCAATTGCCCCGCGTCAATGCCGCCCGCGAAAACGTGCTGGCCAACGACGAAATACTGACTGCTGTAGAGTTCCCCGAAGCGAAGCCCGGGACTCGCGGTGCCTATCACAAGGTGCTCGATCGCGAATCCTGGACCCACGCAACGGTCAGCGCGGCCGTTGTGCTCGAAATGGATCAGAAGGTCTGCCGCAGCGCCCGCGTCGTGCTGGGTGGCGTAGCGCCGATCCCGTGGCGTCTGCCGAAAGTGGAAGCAATGCTAACCGGTAAGTTGATCACGCCGGAACTGGCCGCTCAAGCCGGCGAAGCCGCCGTCGAGGGAGCGCATCCGCTCGCGAAGAACAAATATAAGATTCCGCTGACCAAAGCGGTCGTCAAACGCACGATCCTACAAGTCGCGAACGCCTAAGACCGTCAGCAAGAACGCGTAATCGAAGGCGACTTCCTTGATGCCTTCATACCGTCCCGACGGGCCGAAGTGGCCGCTGCCCATATCGGTCTTCAGCAGCAACGTGTTCTGATCCGTCTTCAGCGCTCGCAGCTTAGCCACCCACTTGGCCGGCTCCCAATACGACACTCGCGGATCGTTCAAGCCGGCGGTCACCAGCATAGTTGGATATTCGCGCGCCGTCACATTGTCGTAGGGCGAATAAGAGCGGATGTAGTCGTAATACTGCTTCTCCGCCGGATTGCCCCACTCTTCGTACTCGGCCATGGTAAGCGGCAACGTCGGATCGAGCATCGTGTTCAATGTGTCGACAAACGGCACTTTCGCAATGACCGCGCGAAACAACTCCGGCCGCAAGTTCAGAACGGCACCCATTAGCAGCCCACCCGCGCTGCCGCCCATGATCGCCAGCCGATCGCTGGACGTGTAGCGCTCTGCAACCAAGTGCTCCGCGCAGGCGACGAAGTCCGTGAATGTGTTCTTCTTGGCGAGCAGCTTACCCTGATCGTGCCACTCCTCGCCCATCTCGGCGCCGCCGCGGATGTGCGCAATTGCGAACGCGAAGCCGCGGTCCAGCAGACTCAACCGATCCGACGAAAACGCCGGATCGATGCTGTGCCCGTATGCGCCGTAGCCGTAGAGCAGCAGCGGGCTGGCTCCGTACTTCTCGAAGCCTGCGCGATAGACCAACGAAATCGGCACCTCCACGCCATCCGGCGCTTTCGCGAAGATTCGCTCAGAACGATACTGCGACGCATCGTAACCGCCCTTGACCTCGTATTGCTTCTTCAGCTCGCGCTCCCGCGTCTCCACGTTGTAATCGAAAATCGAAACCGGCGTCACCAGCGACGTATAGCGGAAGCGCAGATCTTTCGTCTTGTACTCCAGATTGCCGGTCGGCGCCACCGTGTAGACGGGCTCCGGGAACTCCACGTAGTGAGAAAGCGCGCCCGAAGCGTCGCGGATGCGAATCTTCTCCAGGCCGCGCTCGCGCTCGTACACGACCATGTGATCCTCAAACGAGTCCACACCCTCGATCGTCACAGCCGCGCGCGCCGGGATGATCTCTTCCCACCCGTCGCTCGACGGTTTCGCAACCGCTGTTCGCATCAGCCGGAAATTTTTGGCCCGATCGTTCGTGCGGATGTAGAAATATTCTCCGTGATGCGACGTGTCATACTCGACACCCTGCTGCCGGGGCAGCATCACGCGAAACTCACCCCGCGGGTCGTCGGCTTCGAGATAGCGCTCTTCCGACGTCAGCGGGCTGGCCAGATTGATGAAGATGAATTGGCGGCTGCGCGTCTTCCGCAATCCCAGCGCGAAGCGGCCATCGTCTTCCTGGTACACCAGCGTGTCCGCTCCACCGCCAAGCTCGTGGCGGAACACTCGATAGGGTCGCTTGGATTCGTCGAGGACTGTGTAAAAGAACGTCCGATTATCATTCGCCCATTCCAACGTGTAATAGGTATTCGCAATGCGGTCCGCGAGAAGCTCACCGCTCGCGAGGTCCTTCACAAAGATCGTGTACGCCTCATCGCCCTCGGTGTCCGTGGAGTAGGCAAGAAGACGATGGTCCGGGCTGACGGCAAAGTTACCGACTCGAAAATAGGCCTGGCCTTCAGCCAGTACGTTCGAATCGAGCAGGATCTCTTCCGCCGATTCCAAGCTTCCGTGCTTGCGGCAATGAATCGGATAAGCTTTGCCCTCTTCGGTGCGCGTGTAGTAGAAGTAGTCGTCGCGCTGGACCGGTACTGAAAGATCGGTCTCCTGAATTCGTCCTAGAATCTCCTGGTACAACTTGTCCCGCAGCGCTTGCGCCGGCGCCATCAGTTCATCGGTATAGCGATTTTCGGCCTCCAGATATGTGACGACATCCGGCTCCGAGCGGTCCCGCAGCCAGAAATAATTGTCGACACGTGTGTCGCCGTGAACTGTGATTTCCTTCGGAACAGCCTTCGCGACCGGCGGTTGGGAAGCCAACTATTGGCTCTCCTCTTTGCCCATGTAAAGCTCGCTGACGAGTTGGCGGTGATTCTCCAACACCCGATTCCGCCGCACCTTCATGGTTGGTGTCAGCTCACCTGCCTCGATCGAAAAGTCGCGCTCCAAAACTCGGAATTTGCGGATCTGCTCGAATGGCGCAAGCTGCCGGTTCACACGCGCCACGGCTTTGCCCACTTCAGCCACCGCCGCAGTCCCGGTTTCCGTCGCGTTAACCGTCACAAGGGCCGTCACGTACGGCAGGCGGTCGCCGATCAGCACCACTTGATTAATAATCGGCTCGGTCTTGAATAGCATCTCGATGCGCGCCGGATATATCTTCTTGCCGTTCGACGAGACGATTAATTCTTTCTTGCGGCCCGTGATGTAGACATAACCATCGGAGTCAAATTCAGCAATATCGCCTGTGTAAAGCCAGCCATCCCGCAGCACGGCGGCGGTCGCCTCGGGGTCCTTATAGTAGCCCGAAAACAGCGTCGGACTCTTGATCAACAGTTCTCCATCCTCCGCCAGACGAAGCTCCACACCGGGCAGCTTCACGCCGATGCTTCCGGACTTTGGCCGGTCGATCGGATTCAGGCACACGACTCCGCCTTCGGTGAGTCCGTACCCCTCGATCAGCGGCATGCCGATCGCTGCATAGAATCGCGCGAGATCGCGTCCCAGCGGCGCCGCGCCAGAGGCTGCCACGCGCAGTCGTCCGCCCAGCCGGCTTCGAATCTTCGAAAATACCAGGCGATCGGCAAGTTTCAGCAACGCCAGCATCGCTTTGGGCACTGGCTTGCTCTCTTCGCGCAGCCGGCTTGCTTCAGAGCCCAAGCCGACGGCTCCATCGAATAGCTTCCTCGAAATTGCGCCGCGCTTCTTGATCTCCGTATGGATGCTGGCGAAGATCCGCTCCCACACGCGCGGCGGAGCCAGCAAAAAGGTCGGCCGGATGGCCTTCATTTCACTAGGCAGCTTCGAAAGGCTTTCTGAGAACCAGACCGGAACGCCCATGCGGATTGGCAACAGCTCGATCACCAGGCGCTGCGCGATGTGCGCGGAAGGCAAAAAAGAGATGGTGCAGTCCTCCGGCGACAACGGTAGTACCTGCGGCCCCATGTCGATGTTGTTCGTCAGCGCCGCGTGCGTCACCATTCCCATCTTCGGCTCGCCGGTGGCGCCTGAGGTGAGATACAGGATGGCAGGATCGTCAGGCCCGAACTCTGCGCCGATCTTGTCGAACGCGTGGGCATCCTCGGCCAGCAGTGTGCGGCCTTCCGCACGGAGCTGATCCAGCGTGAGCGCACCCTCGGCTTCGCCGGTCAACAAAATCCAGTGCACCGCGAGGCCCGGATCCCCAGCCGCAGCGATCAAGCCTAGCAGACTCTTCGGATCTTCCACGAACACTGCGCGGGCATCGCTGGCTCGCAGATTTCCGATCTGCTCATGCATCGGATAGCTGGTGTAAAGCGCCGCGGCGATGGAACCGTTCGCCAGAATGCCGAGATCCGCGAGATAGAATTCTGCCCTCGTCTCCGCATGCAGCGCCACCACATCGCCCTTGCCGATGCCCAAGCGTCTTAACCCGCACGCGATTTCTCTGGCCGCGCGCTCGTATTCTGTCCAAGTGTAGCTCTGGTACTTTCCCTGTCCGATGGGTTGATGCAGAGCGGGGGCGTCCGGGTAGGTTCGGGCAGCCTCTTCCAGAACCGCATGCATGGTGCGAGCGTCCACAAGGCTATTGTAGACGGCACGGCTTGTGCGAGGCTGTAACAATGAGCAGTTGGTTTCATGAACTGGAAGTGGCCTCCGACGCCGCGCGCCAAGCCGCCGAACTCGCGCTGCGTTACCAGCCCGGCATCACCGCCGAAACGAAGCCCGACGATTCGCCGGTGACGCAAGCGGATCGAGAAGGCGAGCTGCTGATAGCGCGCATCTTGAACGACGCGTTCCCCGCCGATGGCCTGCTGGGCGAAGAAGGCACGCGCGCCGAGTCTCGCAGCGGGCGGCGGTGGATTATCGACCCGATCGACGGCACCCGCGATTATGTGCGCGGAAATCCTCTGTGGGCCAATTTGATCGCTCTGGAAGATCATGGCGAAGTGGTCGCTGGCGTCGTTCATCTCCCGCTGCTCGGCAGCCTCTACACCGCGGCCCGCGGCGCCGGCGCGTTCCGCAACGGCGCGAAGATCCGTGCGTCGCAGAAAACAGCGCTCGAAGAATCGGTGCTGTGCTTCAACGGCTTCAACAAGATTGAGAGCGCGCCATTTCGCGGACCATGGCTGGACTGGATGGCGCGCTGCTGGGCCATGCGCGGACTTGGCGGCGCGCCGGATGCGATGATGGTGGCCTCCGGTCAGGCCGATATCTGGATGGAACCCAGCGCGTCGCCGTGGGACTTCGCGCCGCTGAAAATCATCCTCGAAGAGGCCGGGGCGCGCTATTTCAATCTGGATGGCGGCGCGAGTATCTACGCCGGCAACTGTGTCGCTTGTGCTCCTGGCTTAGAACAGGCCGTGCGGCGGTTACTCAGCCTTTCCAATTAGGACGACGGAGCTTCGGATTCCAGCTCGGCCTGCTCGGCCTCGGCCGGCCCGGCGCTCTCGGCTTCCGCAAGTAACTGGCGCGCGCGCGCAGCTTGATCGCGCGCCACACGGACTTCGAAGGGAAGGTTGGGAAGAACCGCGTCGCCGACCATTACCGCGGCGATGCCGTTGGCTTCCAGCAGATTCTTGACACCCAGCGCCTCGATCTCCCCGATGCTGCTGCCCACCGAGCTTTGATATACGGCTTCCAGGTTCAGGTTGGCGGACGCGTCCATTTCCGCCAATTCGTCGAGCCGGGTATTCTCGGCAATCAATGCCTCCGCCTTGGACCCGTCGGCGGCCGCCACGCGAACCTCGAAGGCGCCCTCCGGCACGCCGGGAAATGAATCGTCCCACAAAACAGCGGAAATGCCTTCCGCCTTCAGCATCTCGACAAGGTCTTCACAGTCGTCCTTGGCGTCCACTTCCATGGAACGGTACACGGTTACCAAGTCCGGTTCAGCGCTCATACCCTGATTGTAGAGTATCGCCCCGGCGGGCGGGCGCTAAAATGGGAAAGGAGGATCTATGGCGGATCAAGACTACGGCAACAAAGCGGTATGGTTCATGGCAGGGATCGCGATCGGGGCCACGGTCGCGCTGCTTTATGCCCCGGCTTCGGGGGAGCACACACGGCGGCAGATCGCAAGGCGAGCGCAGCGGGGAGCCGACGCGCTGGCGGATTCCGGCCGGGACATGTTGGATCGCGGACGCGACATGTACGACCGCGGGCGCAAGCTAGCCGACGAGGCCGCGGAGATGTTCGAACGCGGACGTAAAATCGTCGAGAGCAGCGCATCCAATTTGAAAGGATAATCGCCGCCTATGAGCAGCACGATTGCCGAGCCGCTGCAGGCGCTGCGGCCGTTTTCCAATGAGCCGGCGGTCGACTTCGCAAAGCCCGCCAATCGCGACGCCATCCAGCAGGCTCTGCGCGACGTTCGCGCGCAGTTTGGGCGCGAATACGATTTGCTGGTCGCGGGCCGGCGCGAGAAGACACCCGACAAATTGAAATCGGTCAATCCGTCCCGGCCCGGCGAGATTGTCGGCATCCACAACAAAGCTACCGCAGCGCTAGCCAACGAAGCTGTGGAGGCTGCTCACTCGTATTTCCCGCATTGGGCGGCCGTCCGGCCCGATGTACGCGCCGAAACGCTGCTGCGAGCGGCAGCGCTTTTCCGCAAGCGCAAGTTTGAGTTCGACGCTTGGCTGGTGTACGAAGCCGGCAAGACCTGGCCGGAGGCGGAAGCGGACGTTTCGGAAGCAATCGACTTTTGCGAATACTACGCGCGCCAGATGCTGCGTCTGGCCAACCCGGAACCGCTGCTGCAACTTCCCGGCGAGCATGATGAACTGGTTTACCTGCCGCTGGGCGTTGGCGTGGTTGTTCCCCCGTGGAATTTCCCGCTGGCCATCATGGTGGGGATGACGACGGCGGCTCTGGTGGCCGGCAACACGGTGGTGTTGAAGCCGTCCAGCGAGACGCCCACGATCGCGGCGAAGTTTGCCGAAGTTCTGCTCGAAGCCGGCTTTCCACCACAGTCGTTCTCTCTATTGGTGGGCAGCGGCGCGGTCATCGGCGACTTGTTAGTGGAGCATCCCAAGACCAGATTCATCGCGTTCACTGGATCCAAGGAAGTAGGGCTGCGCATCAACGAGCTAGCCGCCAGGCCCCGCAAGGGCCAGATCTGGATCAAGCGCGTGATCGCCGAGATGGGCGGCAAGGACGCCATCATCGTCGACCGCGAAGCCGACCTCGACACCGCAGTGAAGAACGTAATGTGGTCGGCGTTCGGATATCAGGGGCAGAAATGCTCGGCTTGCTCGCGCGCCATCGTGGACCAGGCCGTCTACGACCAGTTCCTGGAGAAGCTAAAAGCCGAGGTGGAGCCGCTCAAGGTCGGACCTGCGGAGGAACCTGGCAATTATATGGGGCCGGTAATCAGCGAGGGCGCCCAGCGCTCGATTCTTGACTACGTCGAGATCGGCAAAAAAGAGGGGCGCTTGATTGCGGGCGGCTCGGGCACTGCTCCGGCCGAAGGCTATTTTATCCAGCCCACTGTGATCGCCGACGTCGATTCCAAGGCGCGCATCTTTCAGGAAGAGATCTTCGGGCCGGTGCTGGCTGTGACCAAGGCCCGCGATTTCGATCACGCTCTCCAACTCGCCAACGATTCCGAATACGGCTTGACCGGGGCCGTCTTCACCAACAACACCGAGAAGGCTCGGAAGGCCAAGGACCAGTTCTTCGTTGGGAATCTCTACATCAACCGCAAGTGCACCGGCGCCATGGTGGGCGCACATCCGTTCGGCGGCTTCAACATGTCAGGCACGGATTCCAAAGCGGGCGGTCCTGATTACCTGCTGCAGTTCCTGCAGGCCAAGTCGATCGGCGAGAAGCTTTCGTGATAAGATCGCCGGAGTAGGCTCTGGAACCCCGACCAGAAGGGGACCAAGAAGTCACAACTCCAGGGTCGATTCTGAACGACGCGGCAACGGGGCGCTGAACCTTCAGCGCCCTGTTCCATTTGAGGCGCCGCCGCTTACCTCTTGGCTGCGCTTTCCAGCGGATTCGGAAATGCGTCGGGATCCGGCGCGTCGCCGCTGTGAAGGCACTGGAAGTCTTTCTCGATTAGAATAGAGAGCTGCTTGCCGCCCGTCAGCGGCTGGTCGCCGGATACGCCCACGCGATCCGTCGTGGCCCATTCCGTCGCGTCGCCGGAAGGGATCTGAATGCGAAGCCACCCGTTTTGGTACGTGGCGCGGGGGCTTGATACCTCCGATAACGACTCCAGTGCGTAAGAGAAACTCGCTCCGTGCGCGAACTGGATGCTGTCTTCCACAAAGCCCGTCTTGCTGAACTGCGCGACCTCCGCCTGGTTCAGCCTGAGCCGCAGCGAATTTCCGTGGATCCGTAGTTTCACTGAATTCTCGATGCTCCTGAATAGATGTTAAAACGGCCGTCGCGCACGAAGCCTGCCAGCGTCATGCTGAAGCGCTGCGCCGTTTCGACCGCCAGGCTAGACGGCGCGCCGACCGCCGCCAGGATCGGAATCCCCGCCATGAGCGCTTTCTGGACGAGTTCAAAGCTGGCCCGGCCGCTCACCAGCAGCAGCTTGTCGTGGAGCGGCGTGTGGCCGGCCAGCATCTCGGCGCCGATCAGTTTGTCGAGAGCATTGTGCCGGCCGACGTCTTCGCGCAACAGCAGCAACTTGCCGTCTGGATTGAACAGTGCAGCAGCGTGCAGGCCGCCCGTTCTTTCAAAGACTGCCTGTTCGTCGCGGAGCGCTTTCGGGAGAGCATGAATCGCAGTCGCGCTAACGACCGGCGTATTCTTCGGCAACACTGGACAGCCCTGCATCTGCAGCGCTTCAATGGAGGCCTTGCCGCAGACCCCGCAGCTCGAGCTGGTATAGAAGTGGCGCTCCAGGCGTTCGAGATCGACTTCAACACCCGGATTCAGCTCGACGGTCACGGAATTGCCCGCTTGGCGCGGGTTTCCGGCGATCTGTGACCAGCGAATTTCGCGGATCTGGCCGCGGTCTTGGACGATTCCTTCGGTGAACAGAAAGCCGGCGGCAAGATCAAAGTCGTGGCCGGGTGTCCGCATGGTGATGGCGACCGTTCGGTCGGCAAGGCGGATCTCGAGCGGTTCTTCGACGGCGAGCAGGTCCTGAACTGGCGCCGAGGATGCGCCATCAACTTTTTGGACAGGTACCGTTAGGATGGTTCGGTTCACACCGAACTCATGGTAGCGCGGGCGGACGATCCGCGGCGTTAGGCTAGGTTCGGGATCTTGATGATCTTCTTCTGGATCGCGTACTGCACCAACTGGGCTTTGTTATGGATGTCCAGCTTACGCATCAGGTTGAACTTGTGCGCTTCCACGGTTTTCACGCTCAGGTTCAGATCGCAGGCGATTTCCTTCACTGAATTGCCTTCGGCTAGCATTTTCAGCACTTCGCGCTCACGTGTGGTGAGAGTGGCAAAGCGCGGCAGCCGGTTCGCCGATTTGATTCTCGAGCGGAAATCATCCACGAGCTGAGACAACATGCGAGGGCTCAAGTAGCTGCCGCCTCGGCAGATGTCCCTCACAGCCGCGACGAGTTGGGCGGACGGGCTGTCCTTCAGAACGTATCCGCTGGCGCCCACTTCCATGCCCTCCACCAGGTAATCTTCGTCGTCATACATAGTGAGGAACAGGACTTTGGTTTCGGGGCGGTTCTTCTTGATTTGCCGGGTAGCTTCGAAGCTGCTGAGACCTGGCATACCGATATCCATCAGCACGACATCGGGCCGGAACTCGGCGGCCTTTTCGACCGCGTCGCCGCCGTTGGAGGCTTCACCAACCACTTCCATGTCCGCTTCCGCGGAGATCAGTGTCCGGATACCCTGGCGAAAGAGCGTGTGATCGTCCGCCAACATGATGCGAGTCTTTGCCATAACGTTTGCCGAGTCTAAAGCTGTTCTCGGATACCTTTCCTAAGCTTGAGCTTTCCGCCTACGAACCCAGAAATCCGCCGGATCTACGCTCCGATGGCTCTGATCCTCCGTGCGGTTCTTCCTCCTGCCGGCTTAGCGATCGGCTCGAGCGAACCTGATGCCGGCGGTTCTTTCGCTACCGGCAGACGGATCAGAATCTTGGTTCCCCAACCCGTTTTCTTACGCTCGATCGATCCGCTCCCACTCTTGGGGTGGCTTTTCACTTCAAATCTGCCGCCGAGCAGGGCAACGCGCTCTCTCATGCCAGAAAGTCCAAACGAATCTTTCCGAGCTAGCGCCTCCTCCACTTTGAATCCAACTCCGTTGTCTTCAACGGCCAGTCTCACCCATCCATCGGCCGAACTCACGGAAATGTTTACGTTACTGGCGGCCGAATGCTTGGCGATGTTGTTGAAACACTCTTGCACGAGCCTATACACAATGATTTCAGTATGTTGCGGCAACCGGCCCAGCCGCGACAGCAATAGCTTGACCCGGATCGGGTGCAACCTCCGGAAACGGTTCACTAACTGACGCAAGGCCGCTCCCAGGCCCAGTTGCTCCAGCACCGCCGGGCTTAAAGCCGCAATCAGCCGCCGCATCTCGAGGATGGTGCGTTCGGTAAGGTCCCGAGCCTCCCGCAGCTTGCCGATCCATTCGGCGTGCTCGACCGGCAGTGCCTGTTCCAGCAGTTCCATTTGCAACCGGATGCACAACAACGACTGCCCTGCCTCATCGTGCAGCTCCCGGCTGATGCGCCGCCGCTCAATTTCCTCAACATGGAGCATGTGTTCGGCCAGTTGCCGGATTTGCTCCTCGCGCGCCGCCAGATCCTCCATAAGTCGTGCTTTTTCAGCGGCTAACAGGCACCGCTCGGCCGCAGCCGCCAGCAACTCCTGTTCGCGCGGCAGCCATTCATAGGGTTTCGAGAAGCCAAACTGCATGACACCGGCCGTTCGCCCTCCGGCCGCCAGAGGGATAGACCAGCAGGTGTGAAAATGTTGCTTCCAGCCGGGTTCCAGCAGAAACTGAGCTGTTCCAGGCTGTAGAAGGTCGGTCTGGCGCGACTTGGCCAGCGTAACCAGCCTGCCCCGGGTGTTGGGCACTTCACTAGGCGCAGGCACGTTGGCGCCAGCCGATGCCGCCTTGGCCCGGAGCACCCACGCGCTGTGCTTGTCGTTCAGCATGTACAGATGACCGGCGTCTGCGCGGCATACCTGCACCAGGGCCTGGAGAAAGCGGTTCAGCAGTTCGTCCAGGTTGCGTGACTCCAACTCCACGCGGAAAAGCTCGTAGAAGGCCTGCGTCTCGGCTTCACGTACCTGGTAATAGGCGTTGTTAAGCGTCAGTGTGACGCAGAAGTGCAGCTGCTCGCGCACCCATTGGAAGTTGGCGTATTCGGTGGGCAGCAGCTTCCGGAGCGTCGGCGTCAGCAGCCGGTCATATTCCTGCAGCGCTTCCACAATGCTGCTGGGCGGCAGATTGAGCTTGGCCAGCCGCCGGCCGTTGTACTCCACCTGCTCGATGAACTTGAGCGGCGGTTGCCCGCCGGCCAAAATGCGAGCAGCCGCGCCAGGTGTGATCGCGGCCAAGGCGGATCGGATCTTGGCCTCGGACTGCCGGGGCTCGAATTGGCGGCGCTTCAACCGGGCCAAAAACTTTCGATCCAGCGCTTCGGCGTGCGGCAGCAGAATCACCGCCAGCCTCTGCAAATGGACTCGTAACTGATCGCTCAGGACATCGGCGGCGTCGGCCAGCTCCGGAGCTAGTTCGGTCAGTGGCACCTAGGTGTTCTATCGGCTTCTAAGGGAAAGACTTTAGAGGCGCGCTGGAGTCTCCTGATTGGAACACGCGAGACCGGTGAGCCAGGACCAGCGCAGGCCTACGGATTCGCGGCCTTGCTGAGCGCTCCGGTTATCGGCTCGAGCAGAGCGAGCACGAAGCTCGCTTCACCCGTCATAGGTATGAACTGATACCTCTCGTGTACGCCCGTTGCCGGGACCGAGTTGGGGCCCGAGTGGGACGTCACAATGGCTTCCGTGCCGAACTTTTGGTGATTGGAGATGGAAGTCAGGCTGATCGCTGGAATCAGAATGCTGAACGACGTGGAGCCAGTGTCGATGGTCATGTGAGTGGTGACCGAAACCAAGGTTCCTATTTCAGTATTCGCCGTACGGATCTGCGATCCCGAGAAGTGCCGGATCGGGCCCGGTCCCTGGGTGAGATTCAAAACCGGCTGGCCGATGAAACTGGTTGCTTCATAATCGACCTTGGTACTTCCGTCTTGACTTTGCAGGACGAATCGGTTGGGTTGGATATTCGCCATATCAGTACTCCTTTGGCTTGTCTGCAGGCGCCACGGCGGGGCTGCGGTCATGCGCCAGGGGGCTGTGGCCATGTGCCACTCGGACACACTGTACTCTTAACTGGCAGCGAGGTCAAACCTCATCCCACCGGTCAAAGCTAGGTGCGTGACCCGTTTGCTACAATGACCTCATCCAATGAAATTCGGCGTCGTCGTTTTTCCTGGCAGCAACCGCGACCATGACGCCTGGTACGTGGTTTCGCAAATCCTCGGACAGCCCACCGAATTCATCTGGCACGACACCACGAGCCTGGGCAATGTCGACGCCCTGATTCTCCCTGGCGGCTTTTCCTATGGCGACTATCTGCGTTGCGGCGCCATCGCAAAGTTCTCGCCGGTGATGCAGAGCATCCGGAAGTTCGCCGCTGACGGCGGCCTGGTGCTCGGCATCTGCAACGGCTTCCAGATCCTGGTGGAAAGCGGTCTGCTGCCGGGCGCGTTGGTGCGCAATCGCGGCCTGAAGTTCGTCTGCAAGCAGGTGCCGTTGCGCATCGAGACCACCAACTCGCCCTTCACCTGCGAAGCCACAAAAGGCCAGCGCGTGGTGTTCCCCGTCGCGCACGGCGAGGGCTGCTACATCGGCGATGACCGAACGCTCGATCAGCTCGAAGCCGAAGACCGGGTCGTAATCCGCTATCTGGAAAATCCTAACGGCTCGATGCGCGACATCGCCGGCGTACTGAACGAAGGCCGCAACGTGATGGGCTTAATGCCGCATCCGGAAGACGTCACCGAACCGCTCATGGGCTCCACTGACGGCCTGGTCATTTTCAAATCCATGGTGTCCGCCTTGGTGGCCGCGCGCTAGCCGATGACGCCCGAAGTCGTCGAAGCCCACCAACTCACCGAATCGGAATACAAGAAGATCGTCTCGCTGCTGGGCCGCGAGCCCACCTACACCGAACTCGGCATCTTCAGCGTCATGTGGAGCGAGCACTGCTCGTACAAAAGCTCGCGCATTCATCTGAAGAAGCTGCCGACGCGCAGCAAGTTGGTCCTGCAAGGGCCGGGCGAAAACGCCGGCATCATCGACATCGGTGGCGACTACGCCATCGCGTTCAAGATCGAGTCGCACAACCATCCCAGCTTCATTGAACCGTTTCAAGGCGCGGCCACCGGCGTCGGCGGCATCCTGCGCGACATCTTCACCATGGGCGCGCGGCCCATCGCTGTCATGGACGCCCTGCGCTTTGGCCCACTGGACGTCCCGCGCAATCGACGCATTCTCGAAGGCGTGGTTTCCGGCGTCGCGCATTACGGCAATTGTTTCGGCGTGCCCACTGTCGGCGGCGAGTGCGTCTTCGAAGAATCTTACAGCGGCAATCCGCTGGTGAATGTGTTCGCCCTAGGCGTGTTTCGCAAGGACCAGGTCTTCTACGGCAAGGCCACAGGCGTCGGCAATCCGGTGATTTACGTGGGCGCGAAGACCGGCCGGGACGGCATTCACGGCGCGTCCATGGCATCGGCCGAATTCACCGAAGAGTCAAAGCAAAAGCGCCCCAACGTGCAGGTGGGCGATCCGTTTCTCGAAAAACTGCTGCTCGAGGCGTGCCTCGAAGCGATGCAAACGGGCGCGGTGGTCGGTATTCAGGACATGGGCGCCGCGGGCCTCACCTGCTCGACATGCGAAATGGGCAGTCGCGCCGGCACCGGCGTCGAAATCGACTTGATGTACGTCCCGCAGCGCGAAACCGGCATGACCCCGTACGAGATCATGCTGTCGGAATCTCAGGAGCGCATGCTGCTGGTGGCCGACAAAGGCCGCGAGGACGAAGTTTTCCGCGTATTCCACAAGTGGGGCCTGGATGCGGCCACCGTCGGCCACGTCACCGCCGACGGAATTCTGCGCGTCAAGGATCACGGCAAGGTTGTGGCGGAGATTCCGAACCGCGCCCTCGCCGACGAAGCGCCGCTGTATGACCGCCCGCACACCAAGCCGCAGCGCCGCGCGCCAATGGAAGCACCGGCCAGCCTTCGCAATCGCCGCGTCGACATCCAATCCGACCTGATCGCGCTGCTCAGCTCCGCCGACATCTGCTCCAAGCGTTGGATCTGGGAACAGTACGACTATCTCGTCCGCAGCAGCACGCTCGCCGGCCCAGGCTCGGATGCCGCCATCGTCCGCATCAAGGAAACCGGCGCCTCCATCGCAATGTCGCTCGACGGTAACGGCCGCTATTGCGCGCTCGATCCGCGCGAAGGAACAAAACTGATCGTCGCCGAATGCTGCCGCAATCTCTCTACCGCCGGCGCGCTGCCCGTTGCGGCAACCAACAACCTCAACTTCGGCAACCCGGAGCGCCCCGAGATCATGGCGCAGCTTGTCGAATCGATCGAAGGCATGTCCGAGGCCTGCCAGTTCTTCGAGACACCGATCACGGGCGGCAACGTAAGCCTCTACAACGAGACGCTAGGCGAAGCCATCTTCCCGACACCGGTGATGGGCATCGTCGGCCTCCTAAAGACGACGCAACCCACGCCGATCGCCTTCTCGCGGCCGGACCGCGCCGTCATCCTGCTCGGCGGCTTCGGCTCATCGGATGAAATGCGCCTCGGCGGAACGCAATACGCCAAAGTGATCCTCAAGTCCCTGTGGGGATTGCCGCCCGCGCTCGACATGGATCGTGAGAAACGCGTTCAGCAAGCCATTCGAGAGATTGTCACGGCAGGACTCGCCGAATCCGCGCACGATCTGAGCGACGGCGGCCTGGCAGTCGCGCTGGCTGAAGCCAGCTTCGGACCCGCTGCCATCGGCGCGCGCATCACGATCCCCGCTGGGGAGCGCGCCGATTTCCGGCTCTTCCACGAAGCCCCCTCCCGTGTCCTGCTGTCCACCACCAAGCCTGAAGACGTAATGGAAATTGCCGAAAAATTTAAGGTTGAAGCCGCCGAGATCGGTGTTACGATGAAAATGCGATTACGAATCGATTGCGGTTCGGAAACGCTGCTGGATTGCGACCTGACGGAGTTGAGGCAACCTTGGGAAACTTCACTCGAACGCATGCTGCACCAGTCATGAGCCAGCAGCACCACCTCCCCCACGCTGAATTGGACGGGCACGAGTTGCATATGGACAAATTGCACGAGGAGTGTGGAGTGTTCGCCATCTATGGCCATCCAGAAGCTGCCAACCTGACCTACCTGGGTCTGTACGCGCTGCAACACCGCGGCCAGGAGAGCGCCGGAATCGCCACCAGCGACCGCCGCGAGATCCGCTGCTTCAAATCCATGGGGCATGTCGCCGATATTTTCACGCCCGAGCAAATTGCCTGCCTGCCCGGGGACATGGGGATCGGACACACGCGCTATTCCACCGCCGGCGACACGGTACTGCTAAACGCCCAGCCGTTCCTGGTGGCCTGCAACAAGGGACAAATCGCCGTCGCCCACAACGGCAACATCACCAACGCCGGCGAACTGAAACGCGACCTGGAGCGCGAAGGCTCCATTTTCCAGGCCTCGAGCGATACCGAAGTGATCCTCCATCTGGTGGCCCGCTCGCGCGAACGTACGCTCGCCGGCGCTCTGCGCGAAGCGTTACTGCAGCTGGAAGGCGCGTTTTCCTTGGTCTTTCTCGCGCGCGACCGCATCATCATCGCCCGCGACCCGCATGGCTTTCGCCCGCTCGCTTTCGGACAGATGCCTTCGCCCGACGGCGGTATGGCCTACGTCTTCGCATCGGAAACCTGCGCCTTCGACCTGATCAACGCCGACTACGTCAACGACGTAGAGCCCGGCGAAATGGTCTGCATCGGCCCGGAAGGCATGACGCGCGAGCGCTATGCCCCTGAATCCACGCGCGCGCAGTGCGTCTTCGAACACGTATACTTCTCCCGCCCAGACTCCATCGTCTTCGGCCGCCCGGTCGAGCAATCGCGCGAAAACCTTGGCCGTCTGTTGGCCCGGGAGTCGGGAGTGGAAGCCGACGTAGTCGTCCCGGTACCGGACTCCGGCGTCGCGGCCGCCATCGGATACGCGTCGGAATCCGGCATCCCCTTCCGCCAGGCCCTAATCCGTAATCATTACGTGGGCCGGACGTTCATCGAACCCTCGCAGGCCATCCGCGACTTCGGCGTCAAGCTAAAACTGAACCCCGTGCGCCATCTGCTGGAAGGCAAGCGCGTGATCCTGGTCGACGACTCCATCGTACGCGGCACCACCAGCCGCAAGATCGTCCGCATGGTCCGCAACGCCGGCGCGCGCGAAGTGCATCTGCGCATTTCCTGCCCGCCCACGGTTTCGTCCTGCTTCTATGGTGTCGACACGCCCAGCGAGAGCGAACTCATCGCGGCGAATCATACCGTCGAAGAGATCCGCCGTTACGTCGAAGCCGACACGCTAGGCTATCTTTCTTTGGGTGCTCTGCGCGAAGCGGTGGCCGACCACAACGGCCAATACTGCTACGCGTGCTACACGGGTGACTACCCCACCCAACTGGTCAACATCGAAGAGCTGGTAGCCGCAAAAGACCGCTGCCGCTAGCCCAGTTGTAAAATCAAGTTATGGCGACCACGACGCTGGTGACAGTCCACGAGTTTCTGCAAATGCCCGAGCAAGAAGGCGTGCGCAGGGAACTGATCGCGGGTGAGGTTGTTAGCGAGGACATCACCATGGGCACCGCCCACTGGCCGCACGAAAACACCAAGAAAAACGTCAACAAGATTCTCGTTCTCTGGCTGGCGCAGCATCCCATGGCCGAGGTGTTCCCCGAAACGGGCTTCCAGGTCGACGAGCATGACGCCCTCATCCCGGAGCTTAGCATCGTCTTCACCGGGCAATTTGAACAGCGGACCGAAGGTCTGCCAAAAGGCGTGCCCGGAGTGGCTATCGAGGTTGTATCTTCGGAACCAGCGGCCCGCTTGGAGTACAAGGTCGAATCGTATCTGGCCCACGGCGCGAAGTCTGTCTGGACCGTCTTCCCCGAACAGGGAATCATCCGGATCTACGACGCCACCGGCCAATCCAAGCGCTTCGAACTCAACCAAACGCTCGAAGACCCCGCACTCCCCGGCTTCAGCGTCCCGGTCGCTGCGATTTTCGAAGGCGTCTAAGCCCGCGGGCCGATGATGCCGCGCTCTCTCTTCGGCAACAGATCGATCATGTCTTTCGAAATGCCGAAGTTCACCTGCAGCATCGAATCCGGATTTCCGCCTAGCCAGTTGGCGAGCGAAATCTCCTGATACTCTCCGCTATTGAACAGGATCAGAATCTCGGTCTCTTCGTCGCCGATCTGTTCGATGTAGTGCCCGTAGCCCTGCGGAATGAACCCGACATTTCCTGGCATGTATTCTTCGGTACGCGCCCGCCCATGCGAGCCGAACACCGTCATGCGCGCGCGGCCCTTCACGTAGTATTGCCATTCATCGGCGTGGGGATGCCAATGCATTTCACGCAGCGCGCCGGGCTTCAGGTTCATCTTCACGGCCGTCATCGTGGTCTGCATCGGGAACTCTTTCGAGGAAACGATGCGCTCTTCACCGCCCGCCATCACCTTGGGAGGCTGCATATCCAGCCGGTATTTGTGCGTCGACTGCATGGGTTGCAAACTGGTGTCGCGAAAATCTTCCAGTTCCGTTGCCGGAATGAATCCGGGGCCGATATACAGCTCCTTCTGCGGAAACTTGGCAATCGTCTCGGCCGGCAGATTCAAGACCCGAGTGGTCACATTCGAAGGCGTGCGCGCGATCCAATCCGTAATCGAAAACGTCCCGAACTCCGAAAAATGCCCGCTGTCGAAACCCAGCAGGAAGTGCGCTTCGCCCGGCCCCATCCCTTGCAGCGCGTGACCATGGCCACGTGGGAAAAACCACGTGTCGCCTTTGACGAAGTCGGAAATTTCGCTCTGTCCATTTGGCGAAATCACCGTCGTGCGGACGCGGCCTTCCAGCACATACGCCCACTCGGCCGCCAGCGCGTGCCAGTGCAATTCGCGGATCGCGCCCGGTTCCAGCCGCATCGAAACCCCGGCGATGCTCTGCGACACCGGAAATTCCTCCACGGTGGCTTCTTTCGCCGAACCGCCCTTGCCCACCCAGTGCGTCTGCGCCTCCAGGTCGTACTTAAGCGGCGGGATCGACGTGTCCTTCTTCTTCTCTTCTTCGGGAGCGGCGGAAGCCCGCTGACCGCCAACGGCGGCAATGCCGAGCGAGGTCAGCGACGCGCCTTTGAACCATCCACGGCGGCTCAGTCCATTTTTCTCTTGCGGTTTGTCGGCCATGCGTTCCTGCCTTTCGTAGAGACGATTAACATCTTACAACAGGCAGCATGGCGCCTTCCGGCAAGTAGTTACCTACGCGCTGCGGCGGCGCGTCGCGTGGGCGCGAACAGAACCCCGGGACTGCAGCCAGCGCTCCAGTTTCGGCCACGCCCACGTGTTCACCACCGAGCGCGCCTCCACCCATCCCCGCTGCGCCTGGAAAACGCCGTAGCGAATCTGGTCGAGTTGTGCCGTGCTGTGCGCATCTGAGCCGATGGCAAGCAACGCACCCGCCTCCTGCGCCGCCTTCGCCATCACATCGTTCAGGTCCAGCCGGTACATCGACCCGTTTACTTCCAGCGCCACGCCATGGCGGATCGCCGACCTCAGCACCGCGTCAAAATCGAACTCCAGCGGTTCGCGCGTCCCGATCAGCCGCCCGGTGGGGTGCCCCAGGATATGGACGTGCCGATTCTCGATGGCGGCGATCATCCTCTTCGTCAGCTCTTCGCGAGAGCCGCGGAACAGCGAGTGAATCGACGCCACCACGACGTCGAGCTTGGCCAGGACCTCATCGGGATAGTCCAGCTTGCCGTCCGCCAGAATGTCGACCTCGGTCCCCAACAGAATGCGCGGCTTCACGCCGAGTTTCTTCCGCACCCGCTCCACTTCCCGGATTTTCTCCTCCAGCCGCTTCACGTCCAACCCATTGGCGATCCGCTGCGACGGCGAATGATCCGTGAGCGCAATATACTCGTAGCCGAGTTCCGCGGCGTGCCGCGCCATCTCCTCGACCGTCGCTTTGCCGTCGGAATAGTCCGTGTGCGCGTGCAGATCGCCGCGCAAATCCGCCAACCCGATTAGCCTGGGCAGGCGGCCCTCCATCGCCGCCTCGATTTCTCCCCGATCTTCCCGTATCTCGGGCGGCATTACCGGCATGTCCAGCAGCGCATACACGTCCTTCTCGGCGCGCCCTCCCAGGTTCTTCTCGCCGCGGAACACACCGTATTCGTTCACCTTCAACCCGCGCTCGTGCGCGATGCTCCGCAGATGCACGTTGTGCTGTTTCGATCCGGTGAAATATTGCAGCGCCGCGCCGTAACAATCCTCGGACACCGCGCGAAGATCCACCTGAATCCCACCTTCGATGATCACCGTGGCTCGAGTTCCGCCGATGGCCAGCACCTGCTTCACCACCGGCAGCTTCACGCATTCTTGGAGCGCGCGCGCCCCGTCCGGTGAGCCGATCACCATGTCCATATCGCCGATTGTTTCCCTCTTGCGCCGCAGCGATCCAGCCATGTCCGCCTGCGTCACCAGCTTGATCTTACGCAGTTGCTCCAGAAGATTTTCGCCCATCGGCAGCGCGACGCCCAGCAGCATGCGCTTGTGCCCCGCCGTCCACAGATCGATCCCGCGCTGGAGATTTTCCGCCTTCTTGGGCCCAAATCCCGGCAGCTTTCCCGCCTTGCCCGATTCCAACGCACGCTTCAACGATTCGAGATCGTTCACCTTCAGCTTCTTGTGAAACAGCGCTAGCGTCTTCGGCCCCAGCCCGGGGATACTCATCAGCACGATCAGTCCGTCGGGAATGCCTCGTCGGGCCTGCTCGTATTTTTTGATCTTGCGCGTCCGGATGTACTCCTCGATCATTCCCGCCAGGTCTTTTCCGATGCCTGGAATCTCGTCCAGCTTGCCTTCGCGAGCGATGGTGGCCAGGTCGACGTCGAGATCGCGCAGCGACACCGCCGCCCGCTCGTAGGCCATGATGCGGAAGCGATCTTCGTTCTTGAAGGCCAGCAAGCGCGCCATGTTCTCAAACGTCTTGGCAATCTCTTCGTTCAGCATTGCATTACACCTCTGCCCGTAAACCGATCGCGCGCCGTGCCTCGCACTGCGCCTCATCCATCCTCGCCTGCAGCTTCTTCCGCGCCTCCTCCAATGCTGCGGCGTCCCGAAAATCACGCATCCACAGCGGCTCGGCCACCGAGATGCCGATGCACCCGAACGGCACCGGATTGCGCGCCCGATCCCATTTGTGCGGTTCTGCGATGCCGGGCCGGCAATCGACCCCCACTGCCACCAGCGGAGCATCGGCGGCAGCCGCCAGAGCCACTACACCGGCACGCGCCACTCCCCGCGCCGCTCCACCATCCGGCGTAATCACCGCGCAAGCCCCGCCGGCTACAGCCTCCGCCGCGCGCGCCAGCGACGGCCATCCGTGATGTTCCGAGTCACCGCGAATCACGCGGAATCCGAGCATGCGGCAAAGCAGCTCGAGAACGTCGCCACGGGGTGAAGTGGTGACTAGAATCACCATCGGTTGCCGCGGCTTCCGCTTGGCGATGGCCGCCAACAGCGACGGCGCGCAGCCGTGCCAAACCGCCAGCACCGAGCGCTCGGGCACTTCCGGCCACTCTACAGGCCCCGCGTTGACCAGCCGCAACGTTCGGCCCAACACCCGAATGTAGAAGAACATCGCCACGCCTGCGATCCATGTTCCCAACCGATGCATCGGCCGGACGCGCCGCCGCACGAGAAGCAGCAGTCGATCCACGAAGCGCGTGAGCGCGTTCCGGCCCGCATTGGTAGCCCTGGGAACAGAAGGACTGCCGGCCAGCCGCACCAACTCCGCCATGCGCTCGATCCGCTGGTGAATCGTGCTGCCGCTGTATAATTGAGATTGGTCCCCGGTTTTCATTTCCCTCAGACCAAGCGCATCGGATTGGCCTTGAGCGGCGGTTCCGCCCGAGGCTTGGCCCATATTGGCGTCTATAAAGCTCTGACCGAAGCCGGCATCCGGCCCTCCTTCGTCACGGGCACCAGCGCGGGCAGCGTGGTTGGCGCCGGAATCGCCGCCGGGATGAGCTGGTGCGATCTCACGGAACTGGCCCGCGGCGTATTCTGGCCAAAGTTGCTGCACGGCGCTACCCTGGAACGCTTCTGCGCGAGCAATTTGCCGCACGATTTCTCCGGCCTCCAGATTCCCTTCGCGGCCATTGCGACCACGCTCCCCGATAAACGAGCCGTCGCCATCAGCACCGGCCCGCTGGCTTCTGCCATCAGCGCCAGTTGTGCGATGCGCGTCATCCGTGGCCGGGTGCATCGCGAGGGCCGCATTCTCAAAGATGGTGGAATCGCCCGCGCCCTTCCGGCCGACTTCTGCCGCCACCTGGGCGCCGAGTTCGTCATCGGATCGGACGTTTGGGAATTGAGTTCCCTGCTCCGCGGCATGGGCGTCCATCCGGCGCACCCCCAGGCGCGCCGCCTCTATCCCAACCAATACCACGTGTCGCTCCTCCACACCGATCTCCTCATTCATCCCCGGGTTCCCATCGCCGGCTACTGGCCGGGAGAAGACGGCATCCAGCGCATGATCGCCGCAGGCTACCGGGCCGCCGAGCGAGCCTTGAGCCGCTTGGCCGCCTGATCACTCAAGCCCCGCGCGCCATCGGTGACAAATCGACGCCGTAGTATTCCGCACATTCCGGCTCGCGCCCGCGTACGATTCTCCGGCCTTCCAGCGCGCCAGCGTGGCTTGTAATCACGGTGCATTGCCGCTCGCCCGACGGGCCGTCGTAATACACGATCACCCAGTCCGCAGTTTTGCCCAGCTTGTGAGCGCGCGCCGTGTTGGAAAACAGAACCGTGTAATGCCGTTCGCCGCGATGGGTGTGCAGGATGGGCAACCAGGCCTCGTGCTGCGGATTGAAGCGGCGCGGAGCGATCTGGTGCAACTCGCCCGCTCCCGCGCGCTCACGATACTCCCGGTCTACATCCAACAGTTCCGCGACCGTGGCGTCCGCGACGGCCGGCCCGTGCGCGGAACGGATGCGTCCTAAACGCGTCGCCAGAGAATCGATGATGCCCGCCACCCGCTTCGCGCCAAGTCCAGCGACGTCGGCAAGGCGTCCATCATGCGCGGCGGCTTCCAGATCTTCGAGCGAATCGATGCCCAAGTCTTCATGCAGCCGCGCCGCCTGCACGGGACCGATGCCCGGCACGGTGCGAAGAAGCTCCACTACATCCGTTTGGCCGCGCAACCGATCCAGCATGGGCAGCCGTCCGGTCCGCACGACGTCTCGGATCGCGAGCGCGATCCGGTCGCCCACGCCCGGCAGGCGCCGCAGCCCTTCCATGCCTTCCTGATCCAGGACTTCGTTGACAGGACGCTCCAGCCGCCGGACGGTTTCAGCCCCCCGCCGGTAGGCGTGCACCCGGAACACGTTGGCGCCCTGCTCTTCCAGTAATTGCGCCAATTCTTCCAGTCGCCTGGCCACCTGCGCATTGATGTCCATGCCACGCCTCCACGGCGCAACAGGCGCTAAACGCTGATCACCGGGCAGGGAGCTTCGCGGATGATCGAGTAGGCGCTGCTGCGCAGCCTTCCGAACGGCTTCTGGATGACTCCGCGTCCGATCACCACCAGATCCGATTCATGCCCCGTCGCAGCTTGGCGCACCACGCGTCCCGGGCTCCCAGCCAGGAGGCAAACCTCGAAATCCGTGCCCGCTTCCTTTTGCAACTTGGCGATCCGTTCGCGCGCTATTTCGAACAGCATGGCGTACATGCCGGGCTCGGTTGCTTCCCCGATAGATCCATTCGCGCCGCGCACCGCGTGCACCAGCCGCAATTCCATCCCTTGCTCCCCGGCAAAAGCGGCGGCCCAGCGCAGCACACCCAAGTCTCGCTCCTCGCCCTCCAGCGCGCACAGCATCCGTTTCCACTGTTGCGGAGGATGGGCCTGAACCTCTTCCACGTGAACGCCAGTCCAAACCGGCCCCTGCGCGTCGTGCAGAACCTTCGCCGTCACGGAGCCGAGCAGCAGCGCTCGAAACGGACCAAGCCCGCTGGTCGGCATCATGATCAGGCCCGGGTTCTCGCTGGCGTAGTCCACAATTTGCCGCGCCGCGTCGCCTTCTTCCAGTTGCGCGGTTACCGGAGTGCCCGCAAACTCCCGCTCGATGAACCGTTCCAGCGCAACGCGCCCCTGGAGGCGCAGCTGATCGGCGTTAATGAGCGCCGACCACGCCGATGCTTCCGGCGACCCGTACCATGTGGCCGGAAGATCGATCACATGCAGCACCACTACTTCCGAGCCGAACCGCTTTGCCATCGCCTTCACGGCGGGCGCCACCGCAACGCACCGCTCCGAGAAGTCGACGGGAAACAAAATGCGCGGAAAACCGGCCATATCGCGCCTCCATTCTCGTCCGGCGGCGGCGTAGTTAGTGCGCCACCAGTTGCGATACCGGATTTACCACCAGTAGGTTCTCCACATCCCAAACGCCTGGAGCACCCCAGGCCGCGCGCTCCGCTTCCTCGCGCTCTACCCAGGATTGAACCGTGCCGGTCAGGACGACTTTGTTGCCACGGATATCCACGCGGATGCTGTTCGCGTCCAGTTGCGCGTTGCGCAGCAGGGCCGCCTCGATCTGCGTCCGGACCGCCAGCCGGTCCGCCACTGGCCGGACCACAACGTGATTGTTGACGTCCTTCACTCCGGCCAGATAGCGCACGCACTGATCCGCCGATTTCCTCTGGTATTGCCAATCCACCGTGCCTTCGAGTGTCACCCGGCCCTGGTCCACCCAGACCTGGATTCGTCCCTTCGGCAGCAAAGTGTTCCAGGCGATCGCGTTCGCCGCGGCGTGCGCGATTTCTTCGTCGGCCCGTTCCTTGCCATCCGGCAAGTTCACTTGAAGCTCGCACGCTACCGCCTTCACTCCCCGTACCAGACCCGCGACTTTCTCCGCCTCCCGCTTCTCCGGATAGCTATCCACGTGTCCGTTTAGTGTGACAATTCCATCCTTTACCGAAACTCCGATGCCCTTGGCGTTGATGATCGGCTCCCAGTCGAGCGCCTGCTCGACCGCTTCCCGCAAATCTCGATCGTTCATATAAGTTCCTCAGGCGAACACGTCCGCCTACTCTCATTGTGGCAAGGGGTGTACCGAACAGACAGATCTTCGCTTTGTTGGTGATGAAAGGGCGGATGAACGCCCCCGCGCCTAAACCCTCACCGCTGAGTGGGTTAAAAGCCTCAACCTCCTAACGCCCCGTATCTTCAGACACGCTTGGATATTCGGCCCAAGATTACCTGTTATGGTTCCAAAAGATGGCCGGAAGCGTGCCCTGTGTTTTCGGGGAGGGAGTGATGACCGAAATCAAAACTACAGAAGTGACGCCCCTTCGGCTCGACAATGTCTACGAAATTCTAAAATCAGCCGGCCCGTGCCTGACGTTGTTATTGCCGGCTTACCGGCCTGGAGCCCAGGCTAAGTCGATGGCCGCCATCATCAAAACCGATCTTCAAGAGGCTGGGAAGCAGCTGCGCATGCGGAAGATCCCAGAGACCGGGATCGTCGATCTGCTGGCGCCGCTGGAGCATTTCACGGAAGAAGAAGACTTTCTGGCCGGAACTCGCTGCGGACGTGTCGTCTTCCGCTCGCCTCAGGTCCTTCGCCAGTTTGAATTGACTGGTCCTGTCAGCCAGGCTCTCCACGTGGGAGCGAGCTTCTACATCCGTCCGCTCTTGAACGAACTACATCTGCCGCCCGAGTACTATGTCCTGAAACTGAGCAAGAAGCGGATCTCGCTGTTGCGCGGCGCTCATCTGCGCGCAATGGAGATTTCACTGCCGAAGACCATCCCGGCAAATGCTGAAGAAGTCCTGGAATTCGAGCCGCCGGATCACGACCTCAAGAATCGCTCCGTGGTGAAGGGGTCGGTTGGACAAATGGGTGGTGTCACCTTCGGCACCGGTTCCGATCACGAGAGGCAACACACCTATCTGGCGGATTTCTACAAGGCTGTTGACCGGGGCCTGAACGAATTCCTGCATCTCACCAAGCCGCCGCTGGTGCTGGCTGGAGTCGTGGAAGACGCCGCGGCATACCGGAACATCAGTTCCTACCCGAATTTGTTGGAGCAGGGCATCGAAGGCAGCCCCAGTGGCTCCATCTCGGAAGAAGATCTCGTGCAGCGGGCTTTGATCATTGTGCAAGGCGACTGCGACAATCGCGCCGCTGCCGAATTGTTCGATTCACGCGAGCGGGTCTCGCCGGCCCGGTTTTCGACGAGCTTCGAGAAAATCCTCCACGCGGCGATCGAAGGACGCGTGCATCGGCTTTATCTGGACGAGAGCGCGAAGAGGTTCGGTGCGGTGCCGGAAGTGAAACGGGGCGGACCTTCGAATTGGGGCGACGAAGACCTTTTGAACCTCGCTGCTGTCGAGACCATTCTGCAGCGCGGCTTGGTTTTCTCCCTGCCGAGTAACAAGATGCCGGACGGCGCGGCGGCCGCGGCCGTCCTCCGGTTCTGAGGAAACGCCAGGGCGGCGAAAGGGCCGCTCCGGATCATGCGCGGCTGGCTTTGAGTGCGGCGCGCAGCAAATAGTTGTGCCAGCTGCTCGGCAGCAGCAGGCCGGCCGTAGCGGCCGCGGTGATCTGCCAATTCCGGCGATCGCTCAGGAATTCAACGGGCGTCGAAGTGAACGAATGGCCCAGGCGGCGCAGCGCCTCGCCGTAGCGCCCCGCCTGATAACTGCGGAACGCAAAGAAACGCCGCATGTTGGAGCGGGCCACCTGTTGCACCCGATCCACCTGGCCCGGCTCGAGCGCCCGCAGCTTTTCGATCATCCGGTCGAAAGTCGGCTCCATCAAACTGAGATCCCCGCTGAGCTGCCCGGCGCGCGCGCGATAAAACGTCAGAAACTCGGGAATCGCACACAAATTGCCGGGCCGGAGCAGGGCCACGCGCAGAGAAATATCGACATCCTGGCAGCACGGCATCGTCGTATCGAAGCCCCCCGCCTCTAGGAACGCCTTGCGCCGGCACACCAATGCCGAGCCGTTGCCCATTACGTTGTCGGCCAGCAATTGAGCGAACGAGATCGGTCCGCTCCAGGGCCGCGATGTCAGGCCGGTGTCCCTTCCCTGATCGTCAATGAAGCGCGACCACGAAAACGTCAGATCCACTTCGGGATGCTCCTCCAGGAATCGGACATGACGCTCCAGTTTCAAGGGGCTCCAAACGTCGTCTCCATCCAGGAAGGAAAGGTAGGGAGCCTGAGCGACACTGGTGCCTTCGCAGAGCGGGAAGGGTATGCCCCGGTGTGCACAGGTGAGCAGGCGGATCCGCGGATCGCCGAAGCCGCGGACCACTTCCACCGTTCCGTCGGTCGAGCCATCGTCCACCACGATCAGCTCGAAATCCGCGAAGGTCTGGCCCAGCACCGACTCCACCGCGGTAGCGATAAAGGCGGACACATTGTACGCGGGCATGACTACGCTGACGGCGGGCAAGCAGAATCCTTAGAACTAAATTATAGTGGTTCGACGCATTAGAATCGGAGTAGGGCATGACAACCACCTCGCCCAGTCTGTACCTGGAGCGGCCCGGCCCGATGCAGCGTTTTTGGGGTCTGTTCCGCCAGGCCTGCATCGCCACTGTCGAAGACAACTGTTTCGGCACGGCTAAAGGCGCGGCCTACTCGGCGCTGCTGGCGTTCTTTCCGGTTCTAGCGTCGCTGGCCGGGATCTTCGCCAGTGTGAATGCGGCTGCGGTTGCGCGCGTGTTCTCGCGCCTGTTGTTTCAGATCATCCCGCCTGGCACTCAGGATCTGGTGCGGTCGCACTTCAATACGCAAGGCCAGAGGCCGGGCTGGCTGATCCTGCTGGCCGCTGTGCTGGCTGCTTTCGCTGCGTCGGGCGTCATGATGACTCTGATGGAGGGCTTTCAGGCCGCCTACCGCTTGCCATCCGGAAGATCCTTCTTAAAGCAGCGGGCGGTGGCGTTATTGCTCGTCTTCATCGCCGAAGTGCCGGCCGTGAGTTCGTCGGCGCTAATCGTGTTCGGCACGCACGTAGAAGGCTGGATGCTGGGCTGGCTCGGCTTAGGTCCGGGCGACGACATCCGCCTCTCTTTGATTCTGCTCTTTGGTTTGCTGCGCTATGTGGTAGCCCTGGCGGCGACCGTTCTGGTGACTGGCCTGCTCTACTACGTCGGCCCCAACCGGCGCATCCCGCTTCGCAGCGTTTGGCCGGGTGCGCTTCTGGCAACCGTGTTGTGGTTGCTCGCCACCACCGGTTTCGCTCTGTACGTGCGGAATTTTGGCCATTACAACGTGCTCTACGGCAGCATTGGCGCTGTGATCGCACTGCTGGTGTGGATGTATCTGCTGGCTGTGATTGCGCTTTTCGGATGCGAGTATAATGCGGTGCGCGAGCGGTTGTTAGACTGAGAACTGCTTGAACGGCAATGGGTCGGTCATCTCGGTCCGCGGGCTGCGGAAGCTGTACGGCGATTTCGAAGCTCTGCGCGGTGTGGAGTTCGAAGTTCATGCGGGCGAAGTCTTCGGATTGCTCGGCCCCAACGGCGCCGGTAAAACCACCACCATCGAGATCCTGGAGGGTTTGCGGCAGAGAAGCTCGGGGGAAGCTCAGGTGCTCGGACTGGACCCCGGTTTGCAGCCCCGCGAAATCAAGGACCGCATCGGCGTCTGCCTGCAGGCGACCAATCTGCCCGACAAGATCAAGGTGCACGAAGCGCTGGCCTTGTTTGCTTCGTTCTACTCGCAGACGACGGACCGCGAAAAGCTGCTCGAACGGCTGCAACTGGGCGATAAGCGCAACACCTATTACTCCAAGCTATCGGGAGGTCAGAAGCAGCGCGTGGCGCTGGCGCTGGCGCTCATCAACGATCCGCAACTGGTCTTTCTGGATGAGCCGACCGCGGGGCTGGATCCGCAGGTGCGCCTGGAAATCCACGGCCTGATCCAGGAGCTGCGCGGCGCGCAACGGTCGATTTTGTTGACAACGCACTACATCGAGGAGGCCGAGCGGTTATGCGACCGCGTGGCGATCATCGACCAAGGCCGGATCATCGAGATGGGCACGCCGCGCGCGATCCAGCAGCGCACACTGGGTCACAGCCGCATCGAAATTCAGTGCGAGCAGCCGCTCCCGGCCGAGGGCCTGCCTGATTTTCTCACTGCCGCGAAGCACTCCTTCTCAGAAGACCGCAGGTCGTTGACCGTGCATTCCGAGCAGCCGGCGCGCACCATCGTCGAACTGGTGAAGTGGATCGACCAGCTCGGCGCCGGCCTGGCCGACATCCACCTGAAGCACCCGACGCTCGAAGACGTGTTCATCGAGCTGACCGGCAAGAGGCTACGCGAATGATGAAAGCCTTCCTCGCACAGGCCGAAATCAACGTCAAGCTGACTTTCCGCGACCGGACCGTCATCTTTTTCAACTTCCTGTTCCCGCTGATTTTCTTTTTCATCTTTGCGCAGTTGTTTCACGCCGAGCAGGGCGGCGCCATCATCCAGGTTTTGACGATGGTGCTGAGCATCGGCATCCTGGGCATCGGGTTCTTCGGCGCCGGCATCCGCGCCGTGCAGGACCGCGAAGCGAACATCTTGCGGCGCTTCAAGGTGGCGCCGACCTCGGCCGCGCCTCTGCTGGTGGCATCGCTACTGACCGGGCTGTTGAGCTTTCTTCCCTCCGCAGTCTTGATGACGCTGCTCGCGCATTACATCTACGGGATGCCTTTCCCCGATCGCTGGCTTTCCCTGCTGGTGTTCATCGCATTGGGCGTGCTTGCGTTTCGCGGGCTGGGATTGATGATCGCTTCGGTGGTGAACTCCGCGCAGGAAAGCCAGATCGTGATTCAGTTGCTGTACTTCCCGATGCTGTTTCTGAGCGGCACCGCCATCCCCATTTCGATTCTTCCCGACTGGGTGCAGTTGGTGGCTCAATTCATTCCCGCCACCTACCTGGTGAACGGGATGCAGGCCATTCTGGGCCGCAATGAAACGGTATTTCAAAACGCGGCGGCGGCCGGCGCGCTGATCCTGACCACGCTGCTGGCCACGTTCCTGGGCGTCAAGCTGTTCCGCTGGGAGAAGGAAGAAAAGATCGGCGGCGCCGCGAAGCTCTGGCTGGTTGCCGTGCTCGCGCCCTTTCTGGTCCTGGGGGCCTACCAAGCGCGGAACAAAGAGAGCATCGTACAGGCCAAGCTGTTGACGCGCGATTTGCTCCGCAGCCGTACGCTGCTGATCCACGGCGCGCGAATCTTTGTGGGCGACGGCCGCGTGATCGAGTCCGGCGCGGTGTTGATCAAGAGCGGCAAGATCGCGCACGTCTATGAAGGCGATGCTCCGACGGCCGAGGAGCTGAATGCCGAAGGCATCGAAGCCGCCGGCAAGACGCTGCTGCCGGGACTGATCGACGTGCACGTGCACTTGTCCTCGCCGGGCGGCTTTTCGCAGTCGCCGGACGCCTATCAAGTGGACAAGACCATGCCCCGCGCGCTAGCCGCGTATTTGTATAGCGGCGTGACGACGGTGAAGAGCGTCGGCGACCCGCTGGATGACATCCTCAAGGTGCGGCAGCTGGTGAATTCGGGTGAGCGGCTGGGGGCAGAGTTGTTCGCATGCGGCCCCATGTTCACGGCCCCTGGCGGACACGGGACAGAGTACTTCCAATACATTCCGGAGCCTTACCGGAAGATGGTGGAGGGCGAGACGGTTCGGACACCCGCTACTCCCGCCGAAGCGCGCCAGCAGGTGGATACCTTGCAGCAGCGCGGTGTGGACGGCATCAAGGCGATTCTCGAGGCGGGGCAGGGCGACCGGCATTTCAACCGCCTGGATGTTACGCTTCTGCGGGCGATTGCCGACGAGGCGCGTGCACGAAAGTTGCCGATTGTCGTTCACACCGGCGACGCCCGCGACGTTGCGGATGCCTTGAACGCCGGGGTCAACGGAATCGAGCACGGATCGTCGCGTGAGCTGATTCCACCGGACTTGTTCGTGCAAATGAAAGTGGGCGGCGTAACCTACGATCCCACGCTTTCGGTGTGGGAAGGATATACGGCCATCGCCAACGGCACCGCCGAGGAGTTGGACCGGCCGCTCGTGCTGCAGGTGGCTCCAGCGGCGTTGATCGCATCCACCAAAGACTTCCTGAATTCGGCGGACGGCGCCAAGCTGCGCGAGGGCGTAGCGCGTTATGGCGTGAATTTGGACATCGCGAAACAAAATTTGGTGGCGGCGTGGCACGCCGGAGTGACGCTGGTCACCGGCAGCGACGCGGGCAATCCGCTGGTGCTGCACGGCCCGACGATTGAGCGTGAAGTCGAGCTGTGGGTGGATGCGGGCCTGCCGCCGGCAGTAGCGCTTCAGGCTGCCACTTACAACGCCGCGCGGCTACTGGGCGTGGACGGTCGCATCGGAATCATCGAGGAAGGCCGAGATGCCAATCTGATGCTCGTGACGGGCGATCCGTTGAAGGACATTCACCAGATCGAGAACGTCGAGACGGTGATTCTCAAGGGCGAGCAGATCGACCGGGCAGAACTGTTCCATCAGGAGTAGCGCTAGCGAAACTCCATCCCACGCAGCAGGCCGTCGCCGTGGGGTGACGCGGCATATTCCACCAGCACTTGCTGGTGGTCCTGAGGACCGCAAACGAACTCGGCCGGCGCGTTGCGCACCTGGACGCGGGATGGATCGGGAATGGCGAGCGTCAGCGGTTTGCCGCCGGCCAGCAGGTGCAGCCGCATCACCGCGTCATCGCAATCCACGTCCTGCAGAGTCGCCTCGACGCGGTGCAAGTCGTCGCCGGCTTCAACGAACGGGTTCCAGTCGCGCGTTGCGTGCGGCACGCGCGTAGTGACAAGCTGCGCCTGACCGTTGGCGCCGCGCGCGAACTGAACGTTCATGTCGGTTTGCGCGATGTAGGCCTGCTGGGCCGCGTGAGCCTTCTCTGCCGGAGTCGTGGCGTAAGTAGCGGCCTTTTTCGCGGCGGCCTGCGCTTGTTCACGGCGACCCAGTTCATTGTAAGCGTCGGCGACCGCGGCCCAATAGGCGTAAGCCCGCGCGCGTTCCACATGGCGCATCGCGAGGAACTGAGCGAGCGCGGCCTGGTAGTGTCCGGCGTTCTTTTCAAGCAGGGCCAGTTGATAGCGCGCGTCGTCATAATCGGGTTGGAGCGCAATGGCGCGTTCGAGCGCGGGCCGGATCTCGTCCGGCGCGAGACCGGCCTGGTCGGCCAGGACGGCGTAGTGATAGCAAAGCGCCGCGTCCTGGACGCCTTGGGCGATGGCTTGTTTCCATTCGCGGCGAGCGCCTTCGGAATCGCCACGGCGCGACGCAATGGCGCCGAGCGCGGCGGAAGCTTCGGCCGGGGCTTCGGTGGCCAGTTCGCGATACAGGGGTTCCGCACGATCGAGTTCGCCGGCAGTCAGCAACACATCGGCCAGCAAGAGGCGCGTGCCAAGCGATGGCACGTCGGACAATTGAATGGCAACCTCGCCGGGATCTACGCCCGGCAACTCGATGGGGCGGACCTGATTGTGCTCCACCCAGGCGTGCAAGTCGCGAGTGATTTGGTCGGGCGAACGGCCGTAGATTCTGCCCAGCGCTTCCAAACTCGGCTCACCTGTTTTCAACACGTCGAGCAGTTCGCCGAAACGGGAGCTGTAGGCTGGCGAGCGCAGTAGCATTTCGGTAAGCGCCCAGCATTGCGCGTAGAAGAGGTTGGCCGAGGCGCGGTCACCGCCCATAATCGACTCGTCGGTCACCGTGAGCATCTCGGGAAGGGGCATCCACGAGTGGCGGACCAAAGTCTGGAGGCGGCCTGGCAGAACTTCGCCCAGTTCGACTGCCTGGCCGGTAACGCGTACGGTGGAGAAGAAGTCGGCTAGTCCTTCATTGAGCCAGCGGGGCAGTTGCAGACCGGCGGCGCGCAGGACGAGGTGGGCGTACTCATGCGCGGCCATGCGGAATTCACGCTGGTCCGACGCTGCCATCACGATGTAGTTCCGGCTTCCCAGGCCGACGTAGTAGGCGTCGGCGAGCGGGCGAAGCTGGTATGGCTGATATTCCCGCGGCGAGGCAAACACGACCACGCGCACAGGTGACGATTCGGCGGGCTGCCGTCCGCTTTGCGCGGCGAAGAAAGCGCGCAACTCCTCGAACCACAAGAGGACGGAACGCGCCTCGGCTTCGCTCGACTGCGCGTACACTTCGAAATGCGCGCTGCGCGCAAGTTTCCACGGCGCAGCGGATGCAGCGTGGAGGCAGGACACCGCGAGCGCGGCTAAAGCGGCATATCTAGCCGCAGGATTCCATCGTAACCACGGCCTGCTCATATTTGCCTGCGCCCATCTGCCCTTCTGGGAAAATGTGGTGCTGCGCGATCCACTCGAAGGACTCTTCGTATACTTCTTTCGTATACGGCTCGAAAACGAGCCGCTCGCCCGGCCCCCAGCGGCGCGTGTCCATTTGATCCAGGAAGCGCTCGGGCATTTCTTTCTTGTAGTAGTGCGAGTACAGATCGGGCCGCAGGTCGATGTCGCGCTGTGCACGCCGCAGGGCACGGAAATACTTGCGCACGTCTTCAGCGTCGGGATTGCCCTGGAGCATAGCGGCGATCATGAACGTGCTGTCGATGATCTTGCGGAAGCCGAGCTGTTCGACGAAGTAGTAGGGGCCGCTGAAGAGCGATGCCGCGGGCACTTTGCGGTCGATGAGCAGTTCCATGCGGCGGAACAGCAGGCCATCGGCGAACGAGAGCTTGATTTGCTCCGGCTTCAAGAACTGTTCAAGCGCCTGGATGGTGGCGTAGTGGCTGCCGGATTGGTAGCCAACCGAGATCGGTACGCCGGCCAGATCCTTGGGCTCGCGGATCGGTGAATCCGGGGGCACGAAAACGCCGGCGGGCGAGACCGAGTAGGCGTCGGCGTAGAGCTTGCCGAGTCCGTTCGAAGCGGCGACGTTAATGGTCCAATGGCAGGCGCAACTGACGTTACTGGTGCGGCCCTGCTCGAAAGTTTGATAAGCGCCGACTTTGTCGCCGAAGTCGTGGCGCTTGCCTTCCTTGGAGGTGAGCTCGTCGCGAAACTCGTAATCGAGACCTTCCGCGGCGAAATAGCCTTTTTCTTCTGCGACCCATTCCTGCAGACGCATATGGGGAGCGATGACGAACTTGGGCATGTCGGCCTCCTCTGGCGGATTGCGATGCTAAGAGCTACGTTAGCAGGTGCGGATGCGGAATGGCGCGGCGTTTAAGAGGCAGCAGCGGCTTTTGGAGGCATGTGGAAGCGGACATGTTCGATATGGCGGGCCTGGTTGAGGAGGATGAGGTGGTGGGCGTGGGATTCGATTTAGTCCTTTGAAAAAACGAAGCCATGATCGGCGGGATTGAAGGGAAGTCCTTGATGCTTGTGGAGTTCGAGGAGAGCGGCGGCGTCGCGAAGCTGGCGGTGCTTGCCCTCGGCGCGTTCAGCCTGGAGTTCGCGAAGGGTGTTGAGCGTCTTTTGGAACTGGCGAGAGAGGCGCCCGCTGTGGAGGCCGAGGGTAGCGAGGGCGCGGTGGGCGTCGACGATGTCGAAGGCGATGGCCTCCCGTTCGGTGCGGGGATTGGCGGCGCGGTCGAGGAGGGCGGCTTCGAGTTTCGGAACGCGGTTGAGGCGCCAGGCGGTGTCGGCGAGTTCGGTGACGAGTTGAGTCTCGGTAGGCGTGGAGGGTTTGTATTCGTCGTGGAAGGCGCGGCAATGGGTTTCGTAGGCGGCGGGGTCTTCGGATGGCAGGACGGGGGAGGCGGCGGTGAGACCGTGAGTGAGGGCGTTTTGCGAAGAGCGTTTTTTGCCGACGGGGGTACGCGGGCCGGTGGAGTGTTGGGCGTTTGCCTGGTTGATCGCCTCGCGACGTTCGAGCCAGCGAAGGACGGGATCGGTTGGAGTTGTTGTAGCGGACATGTTGGGCACCTCGGCCCCACGGGTAGCACGAGAGCGAGGGAGCGAGAAGCGCGCGGTGATGGAGGTTGTTGATTGGGAGAGAGATCGGGCGAGGGAAGGCAGGTGATCGGGCGGCGGCCCCGCGTGTCAGCCGCCGCCCAAAACCAGGCTCACTTCCAGGCCGAGGCCGGAACGATGACGTCGTCGGCGGGCACCAGGGTGTTGACCGAGACATGCGGCCAGGTGAGGCCCGCGAAATTCAGGAAGACGGTTTGCGTGTACTGAATTTGGGTGAAGCGAACGGTGAGCTGGCGCGGGACGGTGGTGTCGATCGGGGCGGTGACGGAGAATGTCGGAACACGCTGGCCGGGAATGCTCGCCTTGGCTTTCACGGCGAAGGGCGGGCCTCCGATGTGCATGGGCGGAACCAGGATGACTTCTTCCACAGTTTCGATCCAGAAGACGGCGGTCATCTTTGTAGTCTGGGCGTTGGGCGCCGTGGCCGCGGCCTGGCCCAGCAGGAAGGCGATGTTATCGGCTCCGCCTCCGAAGAGCGGCGGGGGCGGCGGCGGGGCAGTGGAAATGATCAGTGTGTCGGTGTGGACGATTTTCTGCTTGCTGATGTGAGCGCGCAGCAGCGAATTGGGGTCGTCCAGAAGAGCCTGGGTGATGGTGCCGGCGGCAATGAAGCTGCTCAAATCCTGGGGAATTCTCGGCGTGTTGGGATCACTGGCGGTCTGGCTGGGGAACTTGATCTTGTTCGCCGGATTTGCCGTTTGAAATGGCGTGATATCGGCGGCGGCGATGGTCGGCGGGCCGTCGACTCTGGCGATGATGCCCTGCGCGTTGATGGTGGTTCCGTGTGGGATGGACGCCATGCGGGAAACGGTTTCCTGCGTGATGGGCGGCACGTTAGTCGCTGGCACGTGGATCCAGATTCCGGGCTCGACGTGGATGCCGACCTTTTCGCCGTGGATGGTGACGTCGTCGACGGTCTGAAGATAAGGCACGCCGTTGAGGAAGATGTCGCCCTGCGGTGTGGTGCCACGATTGGGAACCGAGCCGAGGCCCTTGGAGAACATGAGGTTCTCACTGGTAAGGTTGAGTTCCAGAATGTTGTCGCCGGGAAGCAGTGGATGGGGCAGCGGCGTGGGTGTGGCGCTGTTGTTGGGCCGGAAAATCGTATTGAAGCCGTTGCCGACCCAATTGCCGACAAAAGCGGCGAGGGGGCCGAGGGGCGGGGGCGGTTCGGGCGGCGGGGGGGGCGCCTTGTGATCGGGGCGGACATGCCCAAACAGGAAGTCGACCAGGTCAATTGACGGTCGGATAACGGGGTCGCTCATTTCGTGATCCTCCTTAAGGAGACACTGAGATGCCGGTGTGCTCCTGCTGACGTAAGAGCCGGGATGTGCCAGGCGTTTCCCGGAGGCTGACTCTATGTAAAGCGCAGTATCTCGATGGATGCCGCCAATCCCGGCAGTATTTCAGGAATATTTGAGCAGGCGGTTTTCGGACGGATCAACTATACTGTTCGCCATGCGTAAGCCATCCTTCAATCGAATGCGCGCCGCGGCGGCGGTAGTAGCGCTGGCCGGCTTCTGTGGGGCAGCGGCGGATTCGCAGGCCGCGCCGAAGCACTCGAAAGCTCCCAAGAGCGTGCGCCTGTATATCTTCGACTGCGGAACGATCCACACGACGACCGTGGACGCGTATTCACTGAAGAAGGAAGAAGTGGGGTCGACCGAGATGGCGATTCCCTGCATCCTGGTGGCGCATCCGAAGGGAACGCTGATGTGGGACAACGGGGACATTCCGGACCGCGCGTTTCCGGCGGGCGGCGGACCAGCGCGAGCGGGCGTCGTGACGCAGGACAAACCGCTGCTGCCGCAGCTGGCCGCGGTTGGTTACACGCCGGCCGACATTACGTACCTGGCGATGTCGCACTATCACGGCGATCATGTGGCGAACGCGAATGCTTTCGCGGGGTCGACGTGGCTGGTGCGGAAGGTGGAACGCGATCGCATGTTTTCCGGCGAGCCGATTCCGCGCTCGGACCCGGCCAATTACAGCGCGCTGAAGGACAGCAAGACGGTGATTATCGATCAGAATGAGTACGACGTTTTTGGCGATGGCACGGTGATTATCAAGTCGGCGCCGGGGCATACGCCGGGGCATCAGGTGTTGTTCTTGAAGCTGGCGAAGACCGGGCCGGTGTTGCTGAGCGGCGATTTGTACCACTATCCGGAGGAGCGGAAGCTGAATCGTTTACCGGTGACCGAGTTCAACAAGGAACAGACGGCTGCGTCGCGCGCGGAGATCGAAACTTTCTTGAAGAAGACCGGCGCGCAGTTGTGGATCCAGCACGATTTTCTGGGCAACGCGAAGTTGAAGAAGGCGCCGGCGTATTACGAATAAGGGCGGTCAGGCGCGGAGGAATTGCTGGATTTCGGCTAGCGTTTCTTTGGGCGCGCTTTCCTGGAGCGAGTGGTTGCCGGGGAGGCCCTTGCCAGTGACGTTTGTGCCTTCGTCCTTCCAGATGGCGAGGACGTCGTAGAGGCGGCCCATGGCGCCGTTGGCTGCCCACAAGGTCAGCAGCGGACACTGGATCTTTTTGCCGGCTTTGATGTCGGCGGCGTCGATTTCCAGGTCGATGGAAGCCGAGGCGCGATAATCCTCGCACATGGCGTGAATCGTGAGGGGATTGGTGTTGTTGCGCAGGTATTCGCGCATCACGTCATTGTTGGCGCGCGCGAGGAAGGCATCGTTCATGGTCTTGAGTTCGTTCTCGGGGCCGGGCGCCTTGCGCAGGTAGTTGAACCAGTGAAAATAGGCCTGGACGAACTCGAGCGTGACGTGCGAGTAGAGATAATGCGCGGGCACGATGTCCATGACCACGAGTTTCTGGACGCGGTCCGGATGATCAAGCGCCATGCGTCGGCCGACGCGCCCGCCGCGGTCGTGACCGACCATCAGGAACTGGCGATAGCCTAAGTGCTCCATCACTTGGACGCCGTCGAGCGCCATGGGCCGCTTGGATTGGCTGGCGTAGTGGGACTCATCCGCGGGCTTGCTGGAATCGCCGTAGCCGCGCAGGTCGCACATCACGAGCGTGTAATCCTTGGCGAGATCGGGTGCAATCAGGCGCCAGGTGATGACGGATTGCGGCGCGCCGTGGAATAAGAGCACGGGCGGGCCAGAGCCGCCGATCACCGCATTGATCTCGGCGCCGGAGGTTTTGATTCGTTCGTTGCGGAAGTTGGAGGGGAAGAACTTCATGCAGGGCGACGGCTCGCTGGCGGCGGTTTGGGCAACAGCCTGAGCGCCAGCGAACGCGGTTCCCGCCGCGAGGGCGGTTTCCTGAAGCAAACGACGCCGTGTTCGCATGGTACCTGTCTCGTGATTCTTCATACTCCGTTATCTTATTGCAATTGGAACCACTACCCGTCAGCTCTGGGTCGGGAGGCACTGCAACTTGTGGCCATCGGGCCATTGCACGTAGCCGGCGCGCATGCGGAAACTCTGGTCTTTGGCGCGGCTGCCGACGACGGTGATGGTATCGCCGGGCTTCAGCGTGGTCTTGGTCCAGCCCTGACGGCGAAGGATCACGAGGCTTTCCATTTCGATGACCCAGTGTTCGGGCTCGGCATCGGTGGCGACGTCGAGGTAGAGCATGGAGTGGGGATTCTCCCACTCGAACTTCGTCACCGTGCCGCTAATGATGGTGCCGTGGATCAGGTCGTAGGGGGCGGTGGAGTGATGCGCCTGGGCGGGCACCAGCGGCAGGGCGAGCGCGACTAGGAACGCGAAATAAAGCGGGCGGAATCGCATCGCACTTTCAGTTTACTTGGAGTAGTAGTGATCCCGGATGTTGGCGAGTCCGTTGACAATGTGCTGCTGGTCGCGTTCGCCGCCGAAGCAGTCGGACTCGAAAGGTTCCTGCGGGTGGGCGGCCTTCTTTATTTGGAAATGCACCTTGAAGGTGCGCGTGAAGACCTTGGGATCGTCGAAGGTGGCTTCATAGTCGATGGTGTCTTTGTCGATCAGAGTGAAGCGTTCGACGATGTGCAGGGCATCACTGTGGAAATGGCCAGCCATATCGAAGACGGACTTGTCGTTGTTGCCGGCGACATCCACCACCAGCGTGTTGCCTTCCCAGTGGCCGCGGGAATCGCCCATCCAGGCTTTGTAGCCCTGCGGATGCGGCTTGCCATCGAGGTAAACCAAGCGCCGCGCGTGCATGTTTTCGTGAAGAAACGCGATGAATTGCGGCGTTTGGATGATCTGGAAGCCGAAGTACAGGGCGTGCGGGACGCCTTCGTAGTGGCAATGGCCGGTGGGATCGAGTTCCATGTGCTCGGTGAGGTGCTTCACTTCTTCGTCGGCCCAGGGCTGATAGGGCAGGACGCCGCCTTCGACGATTCCGGTCTTCGATTCGGTGCCGAGGAAGAAGCCACCCGGGTGAGGGAGAACGGAATAAGCGGCGCCGCCGGCGCGAGGCTGCCAGGACCCTTCGATGTCCGGCTGGCCGTCGGGTGTGCGGTCCGGAGTAAACGGCTGGTTCTGACCGAAGACCGGAAACAAAGTCACAGCGAACAGAGCGAACAATCTAGGCATCATTGTTTCTTCCCTGGATACGGGCGGACAAATTCGAAGATGTCGCCTTCGGGACGTTCCTGGTAAGGAGGGTGGATGGCGCGGCCATCGTCGGCCTCGGTGCATTCCTGGTCGCGGAGTTCGAAGCCCGGCTCGGTGTTGCGATGCATCAGCATGTGGATTTTCCAGGGCCGGCTGTAAGTCTTCGGGTCGTCGAGGGTGGCTTCGTAGTCGATGGTGTTGGGGCCGAGGCGCGTGTAGCGCTCGATCACGTGCAGCTGGTCGCTATGGGTGTGGCGCGCCGAATCGAGCCAGGTTTTGTCGTTGAAGTCGGTGACGTCGACCACTAATGTGTTGCCCTCCCAGTGGCCGACCGAATCGCCCATGGCGAAATCGATGCCGTCGAGATGCGGGCGGTTGTTGGTGGTGACGTAGCGGATGTCGTGCAAGTATTCGTACAGGAAGACGACCACGCCGGGATGCTGGAGAATCTGGATGGGAAAGGGCATGTAGCTGATGCGTGGGACGCCGGGCATCATGCAATGGATAATCGGGTCCACGCGCGGGCCTTTTTCTTCGCTTGCGAGGGCGTCGGGCCGATAGGGAATCTCGTGTCCCTCGGCGATCTCGCCGACGTCAAAGGACGCGGCGTTGCGCGTTTCCCAGATTCCCTGCAGGTCGGGCACGCCTTCCGGGGTGCGCGGCGCTTTGCCGGCATCGGCGACAGGCTGGGAACCTGCTTGGGCGAACGCGGGAAGCATGGCAAGGGGCGACAGCATCACAGCCGCTGCCAGGGCGGGAAAGATACAACGATTCACCTGACGATGTCTCCTGAACTAGCCGGGATTGGTTTCTGTGCCGAGCGTCTTGACGGTTCCATCCGGCATGGTTAACTGTTGTGCGTCGGCGGTGTGGGAATTGTCTTTGGCGCCATAGCCGGTGATCGTGATTTCCATGCCGGGTTTGATGGTGTCTTTGCGGAAGCCTCGTTTATACAAAACCGCCGCCGAGCCGGTTTCGAACGCCCAGTGGACGATCTCTCCGTTGGCGTCTTTCGCGTCGAGGTAGATCCAGGAGTGCGGATTGGAAAGATCGAACTTGGTGACGGTGCCGGTGACCTTGACGATTTTGTTCTGATCGTATTCGGCCGCGAAAGAGTGGTGCGCCAGTGCGGCCGTTGAAGCCAGCAGACCTCCGCAGACCGCCAGCAGACATAGCTTTGTGTTCACTCGGTAAATCTCCCAGAATGTCTCGCCCGGCCCATCTTCATTTCGGGTTCCGGCGCTGCGAAAGATTTTACTACGCTTTGGGTCACGCTTCTGGACGAGCAACTGTGCGGCTCGCTGGCCTACTTGCCCACCATGTGCTGGTAGTCCTTCTCGTTCTCCAGGCAGTAATAGTCGATCAACTCGCTGTCGAGGACGAGAGGCTGGGTCATGGTGACGGTCCAGGGCGCGGTATAGGCTTTAGGATCGTCGACGGTGATTTCGATCTTCAGAGTTCCGTAGTTGGGTCGCGAGATTCTCTCGATCACTCTTGCGGAGTTGGTGAGCGGGTTGCCGTCGGAATCCAGCCACAGATCGTCGCGGAAACCGTTGCTCCGCACCACCAGGGTGTCGCCTTCCCATTTGGCCGTCGAATAACCGTTCCAGGTGGGGTTCGGATCGTCCAGAAGCTCCCGCCCATCCGTGAAAATCTGGCGGTACTGCATGTTGCGCTCGGTCAGGATGATCACGCGGCCTGGAACTTCGAAGATGCGCTTGTAGTAATCGTCGGTCCAGATCCGAAGCGCGCCGCGCGGCATGCAGCGGACGTTGGGATCGTCCTTGGCCATTCGGGCTTTCCGTTGTTTCACCAGCTCCGCGGCCCATGGCTGGTAGGGCAAGCTGCCTTTGAAGTTGTGGGCGATGTTCAGAAACTCCCAGCCGATTTGCAGGTCGGTGCACTTCGCGCCGCAAGGCGGGCCGATGGTAGTCCAGCCCCACATTCCGGAGAGATCCGGCTTGCCGTCGGCGGTGCGCGGCGTGGGCGCGGTCATGTTGGGCTTGCCGTCGGGCGTGCGGGGCACGTTGGGGGTCGGATAATTCAGGTACTGGGCGAACAACGGCTGCGCCGCGGCCAACACCAACACGGCCCCGGCATATTTCCAGCACGATGGACTGTGCATGCCTGTCTTGCTTTCCTGCATTATTTCAATCTCTGCTTTGCATGCACTACCTGTCAAGGCGAGAGCGAAGGACGCTCGATGATGTCTAGCCCCAGGAGAGCGTGGTAGCCACCGCGTCACCCGACCCCTGTGAAAGAGCGTCACTTGCCGTCGACCGAAAACGCCAGGAACACATTTCCGGGCATGCCTCCCCACTGGCCATAGCCGGAATTCACGAAGAGCATGCCGTTGATCACGGCGGGACCGGCGGCATCGAGCGAGCCACCATGAGCCGGCTTGCCGTTGACGGTTTCAAACTCGCGTTCGGTATCCGTGTCCCACAGGATTTCACCGGTGGATGCCGAGTAAGCTCGCAGATGTCCGTCGACGGAGCCGGAGAAGACGACGCCTGGAATCGCGGTTACGGCTGCGGATTGCGCGGGCGAGCAGTCCGTGCGGCCGTCGGCGCAAGGCGCCGGTTTTGCGGTCCAGACTATTTTGCCCGTGTTGAGGCCGATAGCGTGCAATCCGCCACCCTTCTTCGGATCGAGGGTCAGCCGGAAACCCTGCGGCGACTTCGGATCGGGGGCGCCGCCGATTCCGATATTGGAGATCGCCACATAGACATTCCGTTCGTCGGCCGCCGAGCCCCACTGGCTGCCGCCCAGCGCGCTTCCTTCTCCGGCCCTGGTCTGCCAGAGGATCTTGCCCTTTTGGTCGGGATCGATGGCATGCACCATTCCCGACTTCTGCCCGATGACCAGCGCGCGCTTGCCCGCGCCCAAACTCACCAAAATCGGCGGCTGCCCAAAATCATAGTCGGGCCCTTTGGATTCGGGGCAATTTCCCGGAACCGGCACGGCGCATCCGACGTTATAAGCATCGTTCGCCGTCAACTGCTTCGACCAGAGCAGCGCGCCGGTCTTCAGGTCCATTGCCAGGATGGCGTCGCTGGTGCCGGTCGGCGGGTCGGAATAATTGTCTCCCGTGGCAACATAAAGTGCTCCCAGCTTCTCATCGATCGTCGGGCTCGACCATACGCTCGCTCCCGAAGGCCCGAACTGCTGCGTTCCCGACACGCTCTTGCGCGTCGGCTTGGGCGCTTCCGCAATCGTGAACGTCTGCCACAACTTCTTGCCCGTCCCGGCGTCCAGCGCCACCACACTCCCGCGAAACGTGCAGCACTGCGTCTTCGGATCGCCGCCCAGCGCCTCTTCGAACGACGCGATTGGCTGATACACCACGCCTTTGTAATACCGTGCTGTTCCCGTAATGGTGCTCGCGAAGTGATCCACCGGCCGTACTTTCCAGATCAACACACCGGTTTGTGCGTTCAGCGCGTACATGGTCGCGCTCGCGTCGCCGAAGAACACTGCCGGATCACCGTTCGCGTGGCCAACCGTAACGCCCGATCGAATTCCGCCCGGTGCGGCCTGAAATCCCCACCGCGTGCACCCCGAATCGGCGTCCAGTGCATACACCGCGCTCGTCCCCGTGCCGATGAACACGCGCCCGCTCGCGACAGCTGGTTGCGACCGCGCCACCGTTACATCGCCCAGGTTGAACGCCCATTTCAGCTTTAGCTTCCCCACGTCGGAAGCCGTAAGCTGGGCCCCGGCCGCATCCTGGAATCGCGAATTCGTCACGCTCGGGCTCCAGCCGTTCCACTCTGGGACCCCGGCGCTCGCGTGAAACGGCGCGTCACCTTTGCACGTCGTCGTGAAGGTTGTGGCGGCAGCGTGCGTTCCCGCCGGCCCAATGTATCCGATCAGAGAAAAGATCTCCGCCGTCGACAGCCCCGCGGCTTCCGTCTTCATAGCCCCGTTCGATAGCGCGACGTAGACCGCCTCCGCACTCATCTCTTTGATCGCCGTAAGCGATGGCACCCGCGCCGCGGGCATGTCGTGACACTTTGCGCACCGCTCCTTGTAAATCGCCGCGCCGTCTTGCGCCGGCAATACCGGCAGCAGCAATGCAAACAGACACACGTATCGCATAGCAACTCCTCTCTTCTTACGAAGCGCCCTAACTAGATGAAATCGCGCTTTCGCGATTGCAGAAAAAACGTCAGCCCCAAAACCAGCGCGACGATCGCGAACTCCGTGCCGAGCAACTTCAACACCAGCGGGCTCCACACCACCGTTGCGCCAGCCATGTCATGTTGGATGGCTGGAATCCGGACGATGAGATACCAGACAAGGCCGTACGACGAGTTGCAGACGATGGTCGCCGCGGTAAACCATCCTTCCGATTCCCCAACTATGGTCGTTCCGGTGGTCAGGGCAAAAGCGACCAGAACAAGACCGCCGAGTACCAGTAGGATGGGAATAAACCCGTGCGGAAGGCCTATGGCCGCAATCAGCAACAACGCCGCACCGATCAGCGCGAGCCAAGGCACCAGGAACATCCCGAAGGTGGAGGCAATCTTGGCGGCGCTATATTGCATGGGCGAAACGGGCAAGCTCATCAGAAACGCGAGGTTCTGCTTCTTTCTCTCGTTGAGAATCGTGCCCGCCGGCAGAAAGCTGGCCAGCAAGATCAGCGCGATGAAGAACCAGACGCCGCCGATTACTAACGGCAGTTCCTTCTTCATCTGAACCAGCCCAAGCGCCGCTATCCCCGTGGCAACCGAACACAAAATCCCGGTCCGTTGCAGCCGCCAGTCCTTCAGAATTAGCTGACCAACCACTGAGCCCCTCATGCCTCCACCTCCTCGCGGCTGCGTTCCACGTTAGCCACGAAAATCTCTTCCAGCGTCATGCTTTCCACAGCGTGCACGCGGGCGCCGGAAGTCTCGTAAGCATTCGGCAGATCGGCCACGAAGGCGTTCGCGATCGCCACCGCGAGACGCCCGCTCCGTTTCACTTCAATCACTCCGGGCAGAGACGGCAGTTCGATTCCGCACGGGACTTCCAGGCGCAGGCGGCGCCAGCGGTCCAGGTATTGCTCTTTGTCCATGGAATCGATGATGCGGCCGCGGTCGATAAAGGTAATCTGATCGGAAATCTGCTCGACATCCTGGGTGTTGTGCGAGGAAAACAGGATGCTGCGGCCCTCATCGGCCATCACGCCGGTTAGCTCGCGGAGAATTTCGTGGCGCGCAACCGGATCGAGGCCCGTGGTTGGTTCGTCCAGGACGAGCAGCTTCGGTCGCCTCGCCAGAATGAGCAGCAAAGTGGCCTTCACGCGCTGTCCGTGAGAGAGTCCCTTGATTTTCTGCTTGGCCGGTAATCCAAAACGCTTCAGCAGAAGCCCCGCGTAGGCCGCGTCCCAGCTGGGATAGATCGATTGCACGAACTGCATGTGCCAGCCGACGGTCATGGAGTCATAGAGGCGCATATCCTCGGACGCGTAGCCGATGTCCCACTTGGCTGCCACTTGCTCTTGGGGCATCGGGTGGCCCAGCACCCGCACGTCGCCGCAGTCCTGATGCACCAGTCCCATCAGAATGCGAATGGTTGTAGACTTGCCCGCTCCGTTCGGCCCGATTAGGCCCATGATCTGGCCTTGCGGGACCTTCAGGTGGACGTTATCGAGCGAAAAGAACCGGTACGTCTTTCCCACCCCGCTCATCTCCACGGCGAAATCGCTCATACGAACTCCTCCTTGCTTTCGGCCATGCGTTCGCAGGCGGCACGGAGCCGGCCGGCGAGATCGTCAATGCCAAGCCCCATCTGCGCGCCAATCCTTGCTGCCTCTACCAAGTGCTGCGCCAGCTCTGCTTCGCGTATGCGCTCCCCCAGGTCCGGGCTTGACGCAACGAATGAGCCTCTGCCGTGGTGCGTGACGATGACGCCTTCCCGTTCCAGTTCGAGATAGGCTCGCTTCACGGTGATGACGCTGACGCCGGAGTCCACGGCCAACTGACGGATCGAAGGGATGGCTTGGCCCGCAGACCAGTCGCCCACGGCGATCCGCCGTTTGATCTGCTCCATGATCTGGAAGTACATAGGCCGTTTGTCAGCCTGGGAAATGACGAATTCGCCTGCTTCTTCCATCTCAGTATACTCAGTATATACAGTTCGCTGAACCTGTCAAGGCCTAATTGCGCGAATGTGATGTTAAAATAATTTGCCTTGAACAGGGTGTTGAATACCGCGGCGCAAACATCGCCGCCGGTTGAAACCGGCCTGGGGCTGGAGCGGCACGCCGCCGCACTGGAACGCTTCCTGGAACGGCACCAAGCCTGGGTTCTAGCGCTTTGGAGCGTCGTGTACTTTGGTGGGACGATGGTGCGTGCGCGCGCTTATCCGTTCTGGTACGACGAGATTCTCGCTCTGCTCGAGGCGCGCCAACCCACAGTCGCCGCGGCAATCGGTGCGTTACGCGACGCGGACTGGATGCCCCCGGCCCATCACGTAGTCCTCTATCTGACCGACAAACTGCTGGGGCACGGCGAGGTGGCGTTTCGAATCCCGGCGATGATCGGTTTTTGGGTGTTCAGTATTTGCCTGTTTGTGTTCGCCCGCCGGCGGGTGGGCGTCGTGTTCGCACTCCTGGCAATGCTTCTGCCGTACGCCAGTTCGTTTCAGGCATATTCTTTTGAAGCGCGCAGCTACGCCTTCGTATTGGGTTTTGGCGGGATTGCACTGGTCTCCTGGCAGGCAGCCACTGCGGGAATTGGCCGGCCATGGTCGCTGGTGGGATTGGCACTGGGCATCGCCGGAGCGGTGGCGTTTCACTATTGGGCCGTCCTGATTTACTTGCCGCTCGGCGGCGCCGAGCTGTACCGCACCGTGCGACAGCGCCGGATCGACTGGCCGGTGTGGGCGGCTATGTTGGCGGGCGGACTGTCCCTGGCGGCTTCACTTTACCCGATTCTTCAGGGGCTGCAGAGTTGGTCGCCGCATGGCGCGCAGGTACATCGGAGAATGTACTGGAATTTCTACCGTATCGAGTTTCGGGTGTTCTACGCCTTCGCGATTCCCGCAGCGGCTCTGCTGGCTGCGTGGTTCCTGCTAGGAGGCCGCAAGGAGCAGCCGGCCGAAGCGCGGCGAACCGCGATCCCGGACTACGAGTGGGTGGCCGCAGTGCTCTTCCTGTTAATCCCAGTTGCTGCGATTTCGATCGCGCTGGCTTCTCCCCATCAAGTCTTTGCGTTGCGGTATGCGGCGTTGACGGTAACCGGATATGCGCTGCTGGTGTCGTTTGTGGCGGCGCGGTTGGCCGAAAGGCGATCCGCAATCGGCGTCGCCTGCGTCGTAGCGGCGCTGGCTCCGTTCACCTACCTGATCACTCACCCCGAGTACAATCCCAACCCGCCCGAACCAACGGAGTCCTTGAGGCGGGCGCTAGAAAAGGAAACGGTGGTATCGGATATTCTCGTTCCGCAGTTCGTCGAGATTTGGTATTACCTTCCTGACAGCTTGAAACCCAGGTTTGTCACTCTGAGTCCAACGGGCGCGGATGAAAAGGAATGGCCCTTCCTAGGCGAATTCGCAAAAATCGGCGTTCCGGTCGGCGCGTATCGCGACTTTGCGATTCCAGGGAAGACTTTTCTGCTCTACACGTGGCGGCACGGCGATTTCGAGAAGATGATGGCAAGCCAAGGTGCCACGATGGAACCGGTGGCGTCAACACGGCGCTACCGGTTGGTACGGGTGCACTCTGCGGACCAGGCCACACCGCGCGTGATCCCCTAACAGCGAACCCGTTTGCCGCGGGTCCCATTGCGTTGCATGCAAGTCTCCCATATAATGCTGACAATACCTGCCCGAGGAGGGCTTGAACGATGATGCTGCGTCTTTCTGCCGCTGGTTTGTTAATGGGGATGGCCGCGTTGGCCGGTACCGCTTCGTCCACCACGCCGACATTCGACAAGGACGTTCTGCCGATATTGCAGAAGCATTGCCAGACCTGCCATCGGCCGGGCGAAGTGGCTCCGATGTCGCTGATCACGTACAAGGACGCGCGTCCGTGGGCGAAATCGATCAAGCAGGCCGTTGCGACCAAGAAGATGCCGCCATGGTTCGCCGACTACGGCCACTTCGCGAACGACCGCACGCTGCAGCAAGCCGACGTCAAGACGCTGGAAGCCTGGGCGGACGGCGGGGCTCCGGAAGGCGACGCGAAGGACGCACCGCCGCCGTTGACGTTCACGAATGGCTGGAATCTCAAGCCCGACATGATCGTGAAGATGCCTAAGCCGTTCCGCGTAGCGGCGACAGGGACCATCAATTATCAGGACATCCTGGTGAAAGTGAACTTCCCGGAGGACAAATGGGTGGTCGCCGCGGAGATGCGTCCTGGCAATCCGAAGGTGGTGCACCACGGGCGCGTGATCGTGCGGCCGCCGGGATCGAAGTTCATGGCGACGGCGATTCCAGGCGAGCCTTATGAAACGACCTCAGCCGCGGCGGGAAGCCCGCAGGACGGCACGGATCTGCTGGGCAAGTTCAATCCTGGGTTAGGCGCGCAATCTTTCGACGTCGACGACTCAGCAAAGTTCATCCCCAAGGGCTCGGACTTGGTTTTCAACATGCACTACACGTCGGTGGGCACGGCACAAGACGACCAATCCGAAGTCGGGCTGGTCTTCGCGAAGCACCCGCCCAAGAATCGCTACTGGATGTCGCCGGGCACGCCGGCGGCGTTCAACCTGGTGATTCCCGCGGGCGACGCGGACGCCGAAGTGGTGAGCGAAGTGACGGTTGGCATCGACGACGCTAAGCTGGTTTACATCCAGCCGCACATGCACCTGCGCGGCAAAGATTACGAATTGCGTCTGATCTATCCGACCGGCGAGATGCAAACCGTGTTCAAGGGCCAGTGGAATTTCGATTGGCAGGTGGGCTATCAGCTCGAGAAGCCGCTTCCCATGCCTCGGGGCACGCGGGTTCTGGCGATCGCGCATTACGACAACTCGGCCAATAACCGCTTCAATCCGGATCCGAACAAGACGATCGTCTGGGGCGATCAGAACTGGGACGAGATGCAGTCGGGCTTCCTGGGGCTGATTTTCGACGTGAACACCGATAGTTCCAAGGTGTTCAAGATGTCGGGGCCGAGCCTGCTGCCGCGCGGAACGGACGCGGGGCCGAGTCTTGCGACCGTGAAGCTGCCGGTACCGTCGGCGAACCACTAAATCGCCGAACGATCGCGATGCGCTAGACTGTTGCGCATGCGAAGCTTGTCCCTACTTGCGCTACTTGCGGCTATCTTGCCCGCAGCCGCGCAAACGCCCGACTGGTCCAAAGTCAATGAAGAAGCCATGCGCCACTTCCAGGCGCTGGTGCGCATCGACAGCACCGATCCGCCGGGAAACGAAACGCACGTAGCCGACTACGTTAAGAAGACGCTGGAGGCCGAGGGCATTCCGGTGATGATGGTGGCCAAGGACCCGGCACGGGCGAACATCATCGCACGGCTGAAAGGGAATGGATCAAAGCGGCCGCTGCTGATTATGGGTCACAGCGATACGGTGCGCGTGGACCTGGCGAAGTGGACTTTTCCGCCCTTCAGCGCGACTCGCAACGGGGGCTATGTTTACGGCCGCGGCACATTGGACGACAAGAGCGACCTGATGGCCGCGATGATGACGATGCTGCTGCTGGAGCGCTCGGGCGTCAAGCTGGATCGGGATGTGATCTTTGTTTCGGAAGCGGGCGAAGAGGCCGCAACCGGTCCAGGCATCCAATACCTGGTCGACGAGCATTGGAACGACATCGACGCCGAGATCTGCCTGGCGGAAACCGGCAGCGTGAAGCGCAGGAACGGGCAGGCGGAGTATGCCTTGGTGGAGACTACCGAGAAGCAGCCGCGCGGCGCAAAGCTGGTGGCCAAGGGACCGTCGGGGCATGGGTCGCGGCCATTGCGGTCCAACGCCATCGTGCACCTGGCGCGGGCAGTGGAGAAGATCGCGGCATGGGACCCGCCGATGCGCTTCAACGACACGACCCGTTACTATTTCGAGAAACTCGCGACGGTCAGCAGCCCGGAGGATGCGGCGCGGTTCAAGGCGCTGTTCGATCCCGAGAAGGCGCCGGCGGCGCGCGAGTATCTGGCAGAGCACGATCCCATCAGCTACTCGATGCTGCACACATCGATCTCGCCCAACATCATTCAGGGCGGCTACCAGGTGAACGTGATTCCGTCGGAGGCGGAAGCGACGCTGGATATCCGAGCGCTGCCGGGCGAGAACATCGAAGCTTTCTACGACATGATGCGCAAGGTGATCAGCGATCCGGCAGTGGAACTGGTGCCGGAGCAGCGTAACGTAAGGCCGGGCGCCGCGCCGTCGCGGATCGATTCCGACGCCTATCACGACATCGAAGGAGCGTACCGGAAGGTCTATGGAGTGCAAACCTTGCCCTACATGGGCACGGGCGCAACCGACATGGCCTTCTTACGCGCTAAGGGCGTGCAGTGCTATGGAGTGGGGGCGATGGTGGATGAAGAGGACGCGCCCAAGGGCTTTGGGCCGCACAGCGATCAAGAACGCATTCTGGAGGAAGCCGTTTACAAGCACGTCCAGTTTTTCTGGGACACGGTGACGGCGATCGCGGCTTCGAAGAACTAGCTGTTCTTGCAGCAAGCCATCTTGCCGGAGTCCATCTTGCCGCACTTCATCTCGCCCTTGCCCTTCACTTTGGCCGCTGCCTGGGCGTCCTTGCCTTTACAGCATGGGCAATCGCACGATCCCTTTGCCGGTGCTGGCTGGGCCTGCGGCGCATCACCGTTGGCTTGATCGCTGTTGGCGTTGGTGGCTGCGCCGTTCGCTTGCGCGAAAGCGAGGCCGGTAGCGAGTGCGCCGGCAATGAGAAGATTCCGCATGGTCTTCATCTGAATCTCCTGAATCTTTGAGTCCGCAATCTGAGTGGGCAAACCCGTTACCAGCCCTAAGTGACTGAGCGCTCGATTTGGGCGTCTCAGCAGGCGGGGATAGTGGCGCAAAATTGGGTGTCAAAACGCAGGCGCATCCGAAGTCCTTTGCGATAGACTGTTTGCGATGCGAAGCTTTCTTGTGTTCGCCTTGATTGCAGGAGTGACGCCGGCCTTTGCCCAGGAAGCGGCGCAAGCCCCCGCCACCAAGCCCCCGGTTCCACGCACGGCAGACGGGCATCCGGACCTATCGGGCATCTGGCAAGGCGGTGGAGCAGGAGGTCTGGCTTTTGCCATCGGATCGGCGAACGCGAAGGCGGCACGTCCGGACGACAAAGCGGTCGCCGCGGCGCCAGCGGCCGTTCCGAGAAATCGCTTCCAGGCTCCGTATCAGGCTTGGGTTCTACCCAAGCTCAAGGAGCTGCGCGACCGGCGGAACATCGACGATCCCAGCTCGCGTTGCCTGCTGGTGGGCGTCCCGCGCATCACGAATGAGCCACTGCCGATCCAGATCATTCAGACGCCCGGACAGATCGCGTTTCTTTACGAGACTTTTCATGCGTTTCGCGTGATCCCGACCGATGGGCGGGCGCATCCGGACGATGTCGATCCGTCGTTTATGGGGAATTCGGTGGCGCATTGGGAAGGCGACACGCTAGTGGTGGACGTGAACGGCTTCAACGACAAGACCTGGATTGGAGTCGGCGGGGCGACGCTGCACAGCGAGGCGCTGCACGTAATCGAGCGCTATACGAGATCGAGCTACGACACCATCAACTACGAGGTCAGGATTGACGATCCCAAGGTATTCACGGAGCCCTGGAGCCCGCCGGCCACGTATTTGTCGCTGCGGCCGGGCGAGCGCCTGCGCGAATATGAGTGCATCGAGAACAACGAAGACATCCTCCGTTACGAGCAGCTTCTGAAGACGCCGTCGTTGTTTGAGAGGAAGTAGCGTTTACCCGGGCGGTGGATTTACTTGCCCGGAGGCGGCAGCGTAGGCGCTAGAGCCGGCTGCGGCCCGACGACCTTGGTGAGCGCCTCGTACGCGCACTCTTCATCCGCGCGCGAGCCGCCGACGCCAATCACGCCGATCATCTCGTCGCCCATCATGATGGGCAGGCCGCCGGAGGTGGGGAACACGCCGATATTGCCCCAGCGCACCTGAAGCGGCAGATTCCCCGAGACCATGTTGGCGCGGGCGTGGGTGGAGTCCTTTGTATACAGGACGCTTTTGGCTTTGAGCAGCGCGGTTTCGATATTGATCGGTACCTGGCCGTCCATGCGGTGGGCGTGCACGATTTCGCCATTGGGGCTGAGGATAAAGACCGTGACGGCCATGTTGTGCTCCTTGGCCCAGTCCTCACAGGCTTTGGCGACCTTTTCGGCCGTTTCGGCGGAGATTTCGCCCTTGGTCATGATCTTTTTGGCAGCAGCGCCGGTGACCACTAAGTTGCCGGATTCCTGCGCCAAGGCAGCGCCGGCAAAAAGCGTCAAGGCGGCGGCCGTCCATAGTATGTGTTTCTGCATGTCTTCCTCCCTGGTAATGTCGCTGACGGTCCAAGCATGGGTCCACGAGTGGACACGCCGTACATAACTCTATACCGGGGCTTCTACGGCAAACAATAGCTACTATGGTGGATGCCGGGTATGGAGAGAACGTCGAGACGGCGGTTCCTTGCGGCTGCTGGTGTCGGACTGGGCGGGTTCGCGCTGCGCGGCCAGGACCGGGACGAGGCAACGTTTTCCACCGAGGTCAAGGTGGTGAACGTGCTGGCGACGGTGCGGGGAAAACACGGCGAGATTGTCCGGGGATTGATGAAGGACGACTTCGTACTCGCGGAGAACAAGCGTCCGGAGGCGATTCGCTACTTTTCGCAGGATACGGACCTGCCGCTGACGCTGGGCCTGCTGATCGACACCAGCCTGAGCCAAGGCAAGGTGATGGAAGCCGAGCGTGCCGCGAGCTTGCGGTTTCTAGATGAAGTGCTGCGCGAGAAGATCGACCAGGTGTTTGTTCTTCAGTTTGATTTCGCCTTGTCGGTTCGCGCGGAGCTGACGAGCTCGCGCCGGCGGCTGGAGAACGCTCTGGAGCAGGTGGACACACCGACCCAAAGCGAGCTGGAGTTGCAGCGCGGCGGCGGGACGCTGCTGTACGACGCGGTGGTGATGGCGGCGAACAAGATCATGCTGAACCAGCAGAACCGGAAGGCGATCATCGTCATGACCGACGGCGTGGACACGGGCAGCGACGCGGATTTGCCGGCGGCGATCGAGGCGGCGCAGAAGGCGGATACGCTGATTTATTCGATTCTGTTCTCCGATGAAGGCTACTACGGCGGCTTCGGCGGTCCGAACGGCAAACGCGTGCTTCAACGCATGTCGCAGGAGACCGGCGGCGGTTTTTTTGAGGTTTCGAAGAAGCTGAGCATCGACCAGGTTTTCGATTTGATTCAAGCCGAACTGCGCAGCCAGTACAACATCGGGTATGTTTCGGACGTGCCGGTGCGGGTGTCGGAGTTCCGGAGCATTCAGCTCGCGACGAAGCAGAAGGGGCTGATCGTGCAGGCGCGGGACCGGTATTGGGCGAAGCGATAGGTGGCAAGATAATAATGTGAGAGCTGCATAATGCTGGACTGGACGATTTGCCCGGCGGTTGAACAGCACGCTGACAAAGTTAGCGGCGCCTGGGTTTTTCGCGGCACTCGCGTGCCGGTAGCGGCCCTATTTTCCAATCTCGAGGGCGGAGCAACAGTCGACGAATTCCTGGAGTGGTTCCCCGGGGTATCCCGCGAGCAGGTGAGCATGGTGTTAGAGCACGCTGCTCGCAGTTTGGGCACACCAATCCCAGCTTAGGAACTGCGCAGTGCGCATCCTGCTCGACCATAATGTTCCCGTTCCGCTGCGGCACTGGCTGGCCGGGCATTCGGTGGAGACGGCTTACGAACGCGGTTGGGCGGAGCTAACCAATGGAGCGCTCCTCAAGGCGGCGGAGGAGGACGGCTTCGAGGTCAGTGTCACAACGGACAAAGGCATCCGTCATCAGCAGAATCTCGTCGGGTGCCGGCTCGCGCTCGTAATTATCAGCACGAATGATTGGACAAGAATCCGGAAATCTAAATCGGTCGTCGTCGCGGCGATCTCCACGACTGTTCCAGGATCGATCCTCGAAGTGGAGGTCCCACTTGCCTAGCCAACTCCTACGGGCCATTCGCCTCAACCTGTGATCTCATAGAAGATATGCGGCCGATCTTAGTGTGCCTGGCATTCGTGGCGGCGGGTTACGGCGCCACGCCGTTCCATGCTTCGTTCGACAACTCCAAGACCGGATGGGCGGTGTTGCGAGGGGCGGGCGAGGTCGACCCGGCGGTGATGCACGAAGGCCAGCGGTCGATGCGTCTAGAGCACGGTGCGAGCCGGGATGCCGTTGTGGAATCCACCCCGGTCACGTTGACCATCGGCAAAAGCTACGAACTGACTGGATGGATCCGGACCGATCAAGTCGCCGTGCGTGACACGGACCGCTCGCCCATCGCTACCGGCGCGGCCATCCGCATGGCCTCCATGCCGTTTGATGTGCACTCGGAATCGTTCGCGGGCACGCACGATTGGACTCGCGTCGAGCTGCGCTTCACGGCCACGCGCGCGCAGGACAACATCCTGCTGACGGCTGGGTACGGTGGCGCGTTTGACGGCAAGGCCTGGTTCTCGGGGGTCGGAATCGATGAAGCAGCGTCCACAAACGCCTGGCCCGCGCCCGAAGCCGTCACCACTTATGGCCCGGCCTACCGCTATCCCGACCACGGCTGGATTTATCTGCACATCGAGGGCAAGCCTTACGAACGCGGCTATCAGCATGGCCGCCTGATGGCCAAAGAGATTCCGCAATACATGGCGCGCTGTGCGGCGGTCCTCGATTCCAAAGGCAAGGAGCAAAGCTGGGATCTGGCTCGCACCACCGCCAGCGCGCTCTTTCTGCACGGATTCGACCAAGAGATTCTGGAAGAAATGAAGGGCATTGCCGATGGCGCGTCCGACGGGGGAGCACGCTGGCAAGGCCGGCGCATCGATCTGACCGATATCGTGGTGGTGAACACCACGGTCGAGCTGGACTCGCTCAAAGAGGCCATTCCGATTACGCCCAACGGCCTGGAAGGCCTGCATCTGAAGGCGCCGGAGTATTCCGAACTCGGCAAACTTCTGGATCATTGCAGCGCTTTCGCCGCTACGGGGCCGGCAACCCGGGACGGCCACATGGTGATCGGGCACACGACGTGGTGGTGGCTTACCCTCGCCGAACAAACCAACGTGATGCTGGACATCAAGCCCGCCAGCGGCCATCGCGTCCTGATGCAAAGCTATCCAGGCGGCATCGAGAGCGGCCTGGACTGGTATCAAAACGACGCGGGCGTGGTGTTGACCGAAACTACGATTCATCAGAGTCCGTTCAATGCGTCGGGAACTCCGGTGGCCTTTCGCGCGCGCCAGGCCATTCAGTACGGCGACAACATCGACCAGGTGGTCCAGTATCTGGGCGCGAAGAACAATGGCCTGTATACGAATGAGTGGCTGATTGGTGACGCCAAGACCGACGAAATTGCCATGTATGAGCTGGGCACGTACAAGACGCGGCTGTACCGCAGTTCCAAGAACGACTGGTTTGAAGGCACTGAAGGCTTCTACTGGGGCAACAACAATGCCAAGGATCTGGCGGTGCGGCTGGAATCGCAGCCGGACCCGCACGGTGCGCCCGGCTATTTTCCCTACGTGCCGGCGCCGCGGGATCTGAAGTGGCAGGAGCTGTATCGCGAATACAAGGGCAAAATCGACGAGCAGTTTGGATTTCTTGCGTTTCGCACTGCGCCGCTGGTGAGTTCCACGGCGATGGACGCCAAGATCGCGACGGCCGATATGGCGTCGCGCATGATGGTGTGGGCGGAGTTCGGCAAACCCAACGAGCGCGAGTGGGCGCCGTCGAAGTCGCAGCTTGCGGAGTACCCGCGAAACGACGGCCTGTATCCTTCGGGCTATCACCTGATGGGAGCGCGCGCGGCGGCACCGGCGGCCATGAAGTCCAACGCGTGGGTGGAGGAGCCGCCTTCGCAGTCCTATGCGGGCCGCTTATGGAAAGGCTGGCTGCTGCCTGGTTCCGATGCGGACACTTGGTTCGTCGCAGGCTCGACGGCTTATTATCAGGATCTGCGGTCGCTCGATCTGGCGGGCGCGATGGCGGCGCACTGGGCGGAATACCGCTCGTTGAGCCTCGCGGAGCCGAATGCGGCGCAGCGCTACGAACTGGCGAAGCACGAAGGTGCGATCTTTTTGGATCAATTGCGGCATGACATGGGCGACGAAAGGTTCTCCAAGCTGATGGCCGACTTCTTCACCGTGCACCTGCACACGGCGGTTAGCGCGCAGTCGTTTCTGGATGCGGCGGGCGTGAAGTTCGCGATGCCGCGCGATCCGGGGGGCCCGGCGTATCTGGTCTCCGACATCGGCCGCCACTTGCCCACGGCGATGCTGGTGTACGGAACCATGTCCGACGCGGGCGCCAATCGCTACGCGGCCGAACAACTGCAGAAGACGTACCTCAATCGCTTCGAAGGCGAAGTGCCGATCCGGAAAGATTTCGAAGTCACCGAGGAAGAGCTGCGAACACATGATGTCATCTTTGTCGGCAGGCCCGAAAGCAATTCGGCGCTCGGCGCGTGGAAAGACAAGATCGGCCTGAGCACCGACGGGGGCCTGTTCCGCATCGGCGGAAAGGCGCACGCCTCCGAGACCGAAGCTCTGGCGTTCGCCGCCACCAATCCGCTGGACCGCCGGCACATGGTTCTCGTGCTGGCCGGCAACGATGCGCTGGAGACCGTCCTCATGACCAAGACCTTCCTCGGCCCGACGCAATATGCGATCTTCGACTCCGGCAAGGAAACCGCTGCCGGATTTCTGAAGTAGCGTGCTATACTCGCCTGAGTTGCGTTGACGCGCAACTCGATCTTTCAAAGCTCAACCAGCGAGGGATGCACGGGAAGGCGGTGTAAATCCGCCACTGCCCCGCAACTGTGAGCGGCCCGAAATATGGCCGAAGCGATCACTGCGCAAGCGGGAAGATCGCTTCCAGGAAACAGCCAGCCGCAAGTCAGGAGACCGGTCCTTCGCTTCGAATCCACAACGTTTTCGAGGGAGAAACGTACGATGCGAACCATTCTTTTCTTACTCCTGCCGCTCGTGCTGTGCGCGGGCGAGACCTCCAACATTCGCGGCACCATCTTCGATGCCAGCGGCCGTCCAGTGGAGGGCGCGCAGGTCTCTTGCCAAAACCAGAAGGTCTTTACCGACGCGGAAGGGCGATTCAGCGTGCGTGGAGCTGACCAGTGCTTAGCGCGGATCGGGAAACCTGGCTTCGACGCGCAAACCATGCAGCTCAGTTCCTCGAAAGAGAGCCGAATTACGCTGGCAGTGGCGGGTCCGACGGAGAGTGTTGTTGTTTCGGCCACGCGAACCGAGGCCACGCCCGAACAGGCCGCCGTGTCGGCCAGCGTCATTACTGGGCAGGAGCTCAGCGCGCTGAACTATCCGATGCTTTCGGACGTTCTACGCGACGTTCCTGGTCTGCAGATCTCGCAATATGGCCCGCGCGGCGCGCTGGCGGAAGTGTTCATGCGCGGCGCCGAGCGGACTGGCACGCTCGTGCTTCTGGACGGAGTGCCTCTGAACGATCCGGGCGGCGAACTGCATCTGGAGAATCTAACCTCAGAGGGAATCGATCGCGTGGAGGTAGTGCGGGGCCCGCAAAGCGCGCTGTTCGGAGCAGAAGCGGCCGCGGGCGTCATTCAGCTATTCACCAAACACGGCAATCCCGAAGACAAGCTTCCGCACGGTTCTGTTTCGTACGAGCGCGGCAATTTTCAGACTGACCGGTGGATCGCCGGGCTCAACGGCGGGATCGCTTCGCGGATCGACTATTCACTCAGTGCCGCCGAGATCCATACGGTCGGGGAATGGCCGAATACGTTCAACCGCAACAACAGCGGCACTGCCGACATCGGTTACAAGATAGCCAACTCTACGGAACTGCGCGGCATCTTCCGCGCGTACGATGCGATCGCCGGCGTGCCGGGCCCAGTCGCATATGGCGTGGACGATCCGGTGCCGAACGAGCACGAGCGCGATGACACTGTGTCGCTACGCCTGGACGACAGCCGGGGATCGCACTTTCACCAGCAATTTTCGTTCGGCTTCCATCGTCTCACCGACCGCTATAATGACGACGAACCTTTCGGAGAGCAGCCGCTTGCCGCCCTGGTTCGGGAGGTCGCAGGCCAGCCTCCAGCCGTTTACTTCGTCAGTCTGGTGAATCCCAATGCACCGCCCTCCGTCATTCCTCCAGGACTCACGCTGGTTCAAAGCGCGGCTTATTTCGGCCCGTCGGATTCCTTGAATCTCACCGAACGCAAGATGGCCGGCTATCAGGGCACGCTCGCTTACGGAAGCGGCGCTCTGGTCTTCGGCTACGACTTTCAGAATCAGAGCGGTGTTCTCTCCGGCACTGTGGCATCGCGCGAGAACCACGGCTTTTTCGCCAACCTGCAGCAGAGCCTGGGCAGCCGGATCTATCTGAGCGGCGGCGCCCGCGTGGAGCACAGCAGCGCCTTCGGCACCATCGGCTCCGGCCGCGGCGGTGCTAGCGTCCTTCTGCTGCGCGAACACGGCGTATTATCATCCGCTACGCTGCGGCTGAGCGCAGGACGTGGCGTCACCGAGCCAAGTCTGCTCGAAAACTACGTCCAAGTCCCTCCCTATGAGATCGGAAACCCCGCGCTGCGACCGGAAGACACCACCACCTATGAAGCGGCGTTCGTTTCGGAATGGTGGGGCCGGCGCGTCAAGACAGAAGTGGCGGCGTTTCGCAATTCCTTTCGCAATCTGATCGCTTACGTCGAACCCACCTGGGAGAACATTGAAGCGAGTTGGGCTCGGGGCGTCGAGACTTCCGCCCAAGCGCGCATCGTTCGCAACGTTCTCATCACCGGCACCTATATGTGGCTCGACACGCGGATCACGGCATCCACGACGCCCACCTCCTCCGACACGGGCATCGGGGACCCACTGGTCCGGAGGCCGCGAAACTCCGGGTCCGTCGTGATCATGGCGACTCCGCGGCGCTGGTCGCTGGCCGTGGGTGGCACGTTCGTGGGCGAGCGGCAGGACGCCGATTTCATCTTCGGCGTCACGCGCAATCCCGGCTACGAGAATGTGTTTGCCAGCGCTTCCTATGACGCGACCAAGCACGTAACGCCGATCCTGCGCATCGACAATCTGCTCAACGAAAACTACCAGGAAGTGCTGGGATATCCAGCGCTCTCGCGCAGCGTGATGGGCGGCGTGCGGATTCACTGGTGAACATCCCGCTATGATGGTGACATGTCTTCGTCACCGCAAACCCAGGCCTTGTCGCCTGCTATCGTATTCGACACGCTGCAGGCGTACCAGCGCACCGTCGCGCTCCGAGGCGCGATCGATCTGGATCTCTTCACCGCGATGGCGGAAGGCAAAGAAACAGCGGGCGACATCGCAGCGCGCATCGGTGCTTCCGAAAAGGGCACGCGCGTGCTGTGCGATTTTCTGACCATCATGGGTTTGCTGACGAAAGAAGACGAGCGCTACTCACTCACGCCGGAATCGGCGACGTTTCTGAATCGTCACTCGCCAGCCTACATGGGAACCATGGCCAACTTTCTGGTCAGCCCGCAGATCGCCGCCATGCTGGAAGACATCACCGGCGTGGTCCGCAATGGCGGAGCGCTTCCCAGCGAACAGAGCGCGTTGGAGGCGGATCACCCAGTCTGGGTAGAATTCGCGCGATCCATGGCGACGATGATGCGAGCGGGAGCGGCGCTGGTCGCTCAGGTGTTCAGCCGCGGCTCCGAGCCGGTCAAAGTGCTCGATATCTCAGCGAGCCATGGGATGTGGGGATTGGCTTTCGCCGAGCGGAACCCCAACGCAAGGGTGGTCGGTCTGGACTGGGCCAGCGTACTTGAAGTCGCAAAGGAGAACGCGCAGAAGTCTGGGGTGTCGGACCGCTATTCCACCATCGTTGGCAGCGCGTTCGACGTGGACCTGGGGTCCGGTTATGACATCGTCCTGATTCCCAACTTCCTGCATCACTTCGATCCCGCGACCAACGAATCGCTGCTTCGAAAGGTTCATGCCGCGCTCTCGCCGGACGGCCTCGCGCTCACACCGGACTTTATTCCGAACGAGGACCGGATCTCGCCCGCGCGCGACGCCATGTTCAGCCTGCAGATGCTGGGCGCGACGCCGCACGGCGATGCATATACGTTCGCCGAGCTGGACCGCATGTTCCGCAACGCAGGCTTCGCGCGCAATGAACTGCGAGACTTAGCGCCGCACCCGCAGCGCCTGGTCGTATCCTACAGGTAGCTTGACCAACAAACTGGTTTTCGAAAACGTCAAGTACCGGCCGGTGCGCACTCTGCTCAGCATTGTCGCCATCAGCATTCAAGTGACGATGGTGCTGGCGTTGGTGGGCTTGAGCGATGGGATGTTGAACGATCAGGCTCGGCGCGCTCGCGGCGTGGGCGCGGACATTCTGATCCGGCCGCCGGGCAGCGCGATCGTCGCATCGGGCGGGCAAATGCTCGAAAAGCTGATTCCCGCGGTGATCGATAAACAGCCTCACGTGACCGCTGCGAGCGGGACTCTGATCTTTGCGACGGACCTCTTCAACTATGTCACGGGCGTGGACCTGGCGACCTTTGACCGGCTCAACGGCGGATACCGCTTCGTGAGCGGCGGGCCGTTTCGGCGCCCCGACGATGTCATGGTGGACCAGCTTTACGCCAGCCAACATAAACTGCGTGTTGGCGATATGACTACCGTCATGAATCGCCCCTGGCATGTCTCCGGCATTTTTGAGCCCGGCATGCTGGCGCGAGTGGTTGTGCCGCTCGCGACTTTGCAGGATCTGACGGGCAACACCGGAAAGGTCAGCACGATCTATGTGAAGGTGGATAATGCCTCGCATGTTTCCGGGGTCATCGCGGAACTTTCCGCCAAGCTCACCACGTACAAAGTCTATTCGATGGAAGATTACACCACGCTGTTCTCGCCGGCGAACGTTCCCATGCTGACTCAGTTCATCGGCGTAGTGATCGGGCTGGGCGTTGTGGTCGGATTCCTGGTTGTTTTTCTGTCGATGTACACGGCGGTTCTGGAGCGGACGCGCGAGATCGGCATACTCAAAGCTTTGGGGGCGTCGCCGGCGTTCATTCTGAATATCCTGCTTCGGGAAACAGTGCTGCTGGCCATCGCCGGCTCTCTGCTCGGGATTCTGCTTTCCTATGGAACGCGCGTCCTGTTGGAGCATGTAGCGCCCAGCTCGCTGATTCAAGCCATCGTACCTGGCTGGTGGCCGATCGCGATGGGGATCGCATTGGCCGGCGCGATTTTAGGCGCTCTGTATCCGGGGCTGAAGGCCGCGCGGCAGGATGCCATCGAAGCGCTCGCCTATGAGTGAGCACCCGATCATTTCCATTCGGGGCCTGCGTAAGACCTATCGTGTGGGTGAAGTGGATGTGCATGCGCTGCGCGGCGTCGATCTGGACGTGCAACGCGGTGAGTTTGTCTCCATTGTAGGTCCTTCCGGGTCCGGTAAATCGACCTTGTTCCACATCGTGGGCGGGTTGACGCCGCCCACCGCCGGAACGATCCATATCGACGGCCGGGACTTGCTGGGTATGACCGATACGCAGCGTACCGAGCTGCGCAAGACCAGCGTGGGGTTCGTCTTTCAAAAGTACAATCTGCTGCCGACACTGACCGCGCGCGATAACATCGAGATCGCCCGCTACATCGCGCACAAGGACGGGCCGCTCGATCCCGAGTTTGAAGAAGTGCTACGGTTGCTCGGCATCTCCGGCCGGCTGGAACACAAGCCGCGGGCTCTTTCGGGAGGCGAGCAGCAGCGTGTGGCCATCGCGCGCGCCATCGTGAATCGTCCCGCCATTTTGCTGGCCGACGAACCCACCGGCAATCTGGACACGGAAAATTCAAACGCAGTTCTGGCGCTCCTGCGCGATCTCAACAAGCGCTTGGGACAGACCATTCTCATGATTACGCACAATCCCGAAGCCGCCGCCTTTGCCGATCGTATCGTCCGGATGCGCGACGGGCGTATCGAGTAACCCCGCACCCTTGTTTGCGCGGCCTCCCGGGTTTATGATTTGGGCGGGGAGGCATGCCATGAAACCAGTCGATACGATCGATTCCGTATTGCGGTTCAAGGGCCGCCAGGTGTGGTCAATTTCTCCAACCGCGACGGTGTACGAAGCGATCGCGAGGATGTCGGAAAGAGGCGTCGGTGCGCTGCTGGTGTTGTCGGGGGAGCAACTCGCCGGCATCATTTCCGAGCGGGATTACGCGCGTAAGGTGATTCTGAAAGACCGGTCCTCGAAGAAGACCGAGGTGCGCGAGATCATGACCAGCCCAGTCGTCACGACCGTGCCGGAGAGCACGGTGGAAGAGTGCATGCGGATCATGACCGAGCACCGCATCCGTCATCTGCCCGTGCTCCAGGGCGATCGGGTGACCGGCGTGATCTCGATCGGCGATCTTGTGAACTGGACGATTACGGCGCACGAAGAGACGATCGGGCAGTTGCAGAATTACATCGCAGGCCGGTATCCGGGCTAGGCGCCCGGCGCGATCAACGAATCGCGAGCGTCACACCGGATTGACTTTGCGCCGTCCCAATAGTCAAGACCACGGGCTGAATTCCGGGCGGCAGGAAGCCCGCCGGTACTTGAACGTTGATCTGCATCAGTCCAGGAAAGCCCGGCGCCGGTCCAGCGTAGGGCACCACGGCCGCATAACCCGCGATCGTCACGCTGACATCGCTCAGATCATCTCCCTGACCCGTGGCATAGAGCGAAACGATGGAACCGCGGGGAGCCGGATTCGAGGCTGAGTTGATGCTGCCGTCCTGATTGTTGGCGGCCGCCGGGCCCGCGCCATTGGCCGTGGTAAAGATGGCCGGCTCGGCCGCGGCGACGGGCGCAAACCAGTCCGTCGCAACAGCGCCGTCCACCCGGATGGTAACTTCGGTATTCGAGCCAGGCGATAAGGTTTCGGGCGCCAGCGCGTTGATCTGAGTCGCGCTGGTATAGAAGATTGTCGCGGGCTTGCCGTCGAACAAAAGCTGCGTTTGCGCCGGATCGAACCCGGATCCGAAGATGGTCACGATCTCGCCAGGCGCGATCGGTCCGGAGGCCATCGACGCGCCATTCACCATGGTGGCTTCGGTGGTATCGGCAGGCGTCGCCGACACTGTGAGCGTACGGATGCGGTTGTTGCCGCTGTCGGCGACCCAAACCGTGCCGGCCGAGTCAATGGTCAGATCCGTAGGCGTGTTGAGCTGGGCAGTCGTGGCCACATAGCCGTCTCCCGAGAAACCGGCCGTTCCGGTTCCGGCGATGGTCGTGAGGACGCCGGACGGCGTCAAACGCCGGATGACGTTCGCTCCGGACTCGGCGATCAACAGGTCGCCGTCGGCATTTAAGGTCATGCCCCGCGGTGCATTGAGCCCGTCGGCCAGCTTGGCAAGAGCGCCACCCAAAGGAACCTGCCAGATCGCCGTGGCATCGCTAATGTAGACGCCCCCAGCGGCGTCAACCGCAACCGCCATGGGCTGAAGGATCTGGGTTAAGGTAGTCGCAGCGCCAGCGGCCGTAACTTTGACGATCCGGTTATCGCCAGTATCCGCGATATAGACCGATCCCGCGCCATCCACAACGATAGATTGCGGGTTGTTCACTTGCATGTCAAAAGAAACGATCATCCCGTCCGGCGTAATCCTCCGGATCTCGTTGTTCCCCGTGTCGGCGACGTAGACGTTATGCATCGCGTCGACCGCCACGCTGCGAGGTCCATTCAACTCGGCCGAGGCCGCCGGCCCATTGTTTCCAGCCTCGCCCGCGTCGCCCGTGCCTGCCAGCGTGCTGATCACACCGTCGGCCGTTACCTTGCGAATTCGATTGTTCGCGGTATCGGCAATGTACGCAGTGCCGTCGCTATCCACCGCGACGCTGGATGGCGAGTACAGACGCGCGCTCGCGGCCGGGCCTCCATCGCCGCCGAAGTATCGCGAGGCGCCGCTTCCGGCGATCGTGAAGGCATCACCGTCCGCTGTCGCTTCCACCACAAATGCGCCGGTGCTGAGATAGAGATTGCCCACCGTGTCTGCTGCGATGTCTCTGGCAGAGGACATGCCGGTTAGAGGTTGCGAGATCGTACCGACATAGCTGGCGGAGGCGATAAAGAGGTTGCCCAAGCTATCCATTGCCAGGCCGGTCGGGGACGGCACATTATAAATCGTGCTGATTATGCCGTTCACGATTTTCCGGATGCAGTTGTTTCCACTGTCAGCGAGGTAGACCGCTCCTTGCGAGTCCACGGCAATTCCTGCAGGCGCATTGAGTTGTGCCGCCATCGCCGGGCCACCGTCGCCTGCAACGCCCGCGTTGCCGGTGCCCGCGAGCACAACCAGCATGCCTGCTGTTACCCGATAGACGCGATTGGCGCCGAAATCGGAAATATAGAGCGAACCGGCGGAATCTACCGCGACGTCACGCGGTTGAAGCATCTGCGCGGTGGTGGCTGAACTTCCGTTCGCGTTGTTGACCGGCGGAGTGGTACCTCCGCCGGCGACCGTTTGAATCATGCCATCGGTTGTCACTTCTCGCACGCGCGCATTGCCGAGATCGGCGATGTACAAATTGCCCGCGGCGTCCACGGCCAGACCGTATGGCTGATTGAGCAGAGCGGCAGCGGCAGGGCCACCGTCGCCCGCGAATCCCGCCTCGCCCGTTCCGGCGATGGTTTGAATCACTCCGGCAGGGCTGATCTTACGGACGCGGTTGTCGTCCGCGTCGGCGACATAAATATTGCCGAGGCTATCGACCGCAAGGCCTTCCGGCTGGCTCAGGGCCGCGCTTAATGCAGACCCGCCATCGCCAACGAAATTGCTTCCCGCCACGGTTTGAATGACGTAAGTCTTCGCCGGAGCGTCGGCTAGGAGAATGAAAAGATTGCCGGTAAAGATCAAGAGCGCGAGGGGACGAAAGCGAACCACGACTACTCCTTATGGGATTAGTGTGTCCGCCCAATAGAAAACTCTCAGGCGACTTCCGATCTAAGGGTATGAGGATGATCTCACGCCTCTTTCCGCTGATCTTGCTGGCCGGCGCCGCCGTCGCGCAAACGCCCTTGCACTTCAAAGCTCTGCAGCCGGGAGCTGCGGCACATTCGCGGGTGCTGGCGCCACCCAAAACCCGGACGCCTGCCCGCGCGCATTGGATACTTCAATTTGGTGCGAACCCTTCCAGCGCCCAACTGCGGGATCTGGCTTCTCGCGGCGCCGCGGTGCTCTCTTACGTTCCGGACTTCGCGGTCATGGTTTCGGCTCCGGCCGGCGCAAGCTTCGAGGGATTGGGCGTGCAGTGGGCGGGCCGGATGCGGCCGGACGAAAAGATCAGTCCGCTGCTCGAAAAACAGTTAGCGCGCGGGCATTCTGCCGACGCGCTCGTCGAGTTTTACGGCGATGTTGATCCCGGCGACGCCCGTACCATCGCCACAGAATCCGGCCTGGTGATCCGTGAGAATCCGGACCTGTTGTCTCACCATTTGCTGGTTTCGGGCAATAGCGACCAGGTGCGGGAACTGGCGAACTGGGACGAAGTATCCTATATTTTCCCGGCATCGCAGGACTTGCTAGCCGGAAGGCGCGTGCGTGGCTGCGCCGGCGGTGTCACCAGCTACGGATTAGTGGGCCAGTCGGTAGCGTTGATCGACAATGGCTGGGATGGGCCTGGCCAGGGAAGCGCCGATCTTAAATACGCATTCGTGCATGTGACGGAGGAGCAGCCGGCCGACACGGTCGAAAGCGAGATCGTGCGGGCACTGTCGCAGTGGGCGCAATATGCCAAGCTGACCTTCACGCCCACCAGCGACACAACGGGGCCGCGAACGCTGACGGTCCTCTTTGCCAGCTACGCCCACGGCGACGGCTATCCGTTTGATGGTCCCGGCGGCGTGCTGGCCCACACCTTTTATCCGGTGCCCACTAATCCGGAACCAATCGCCGGCGATATGCATTTCGATGATTCCGAGAGTTGGAAGATCGGTGCGGACACGGATGTCTTCAGCGTCGCCCTGCATGAGGCCGGGCACGCATTAGGCTTGGGCCACTCCGATAATCCCGCCGATGTGATGTATCCTTACTACCGCAAGGTTACAGGGTTGGGGCAAGGGGACATCGTGGCCATTCAGAGTCTGTATGCTGCAGAAGGCGCCAACGGCTCGCCAAACGCGCCAAGTACGCCTACTGCGCCCGCTGCTCCTCCTCCGCTCGTGTTGTCGCCTCAAGCGCCTCCGAGCTCGACCACCGCGCCGTCCATCGCGATGAGCGGCACGACGTCAGGCGGTTCGGGCACGATCCAAGTGAGCTGGCGGATCAATCACGGAGCGATGGGAACAGCGCAGGGCTCGTCCGCTTGGACCATCGCGTCAATTCCCTTGAGCACCGGCAGCAACGCCATCACCATCCTGGCGCAGGACACTAAGCAAGACCAGGTTGCGCAAACCTACTTCGTGACCCGGCTCGCTGAGAGTCAGACCGGCAATCAACCAACGCCAACCGGTCCCACGCCCTCGAATCCCACGTCCGGGCCAGACACGACGCCGCCATCCATCACCGTTCTCTCACCGGCCACCACCAACGTGGTCACATCGGCTGCTTCCATCCTGGTTAGCGGGACAGCCTCCGATAACGTGGGCGTCGCGCAAGTCACTTGGTCTACGTCGAACGGCGATTCAGGAGTCGCGAGTGGCACGAACAACTGGGCAACGCCGGCGATCCCGCTGTACGTCGGAACCACAATGGTCATCATTCATGCGAGTGATGCCGCCGGAAATACGGCCTGGCGCTCGCTTGCCGTAACGCGCTACTAGCCGCTATAGAAGTTGAGCCAGCCGTGAGCCTTCGATGAGGATAGTCTCATCACGCTCCGGTCCGGTCGAAATGCAGCCCACCTCGACCCCGGTGCGCTCGCTCAGGAAGCGCAGATAATCGCGAGCGTGCGGCGGCAAATCGGCGTGGCGCGTCAAGCCGCGTGTTTCCGACTTCCACCCGGGCAGCTTTTCATAGACCGGCTCTACTGCTTCCAGCCCGCGGAATGTGGCCGGCATCGCCTTGGTATTCCGGTACTCGGTGCAGACCAGAATCTCGTCGAACTGGTCCAGCACATCGAGCTTGGTGATCACGAGGCTGGTGAAGCCGTTGATCATGGCGGTATAGCGGAGCAGCGGCACATCGAACCATCCGCAGCGGCGGGGACGCCCGGTGACCGCGCCGAATTCATTGCCTGCCCGCCGGATGCGCTCGCCGTCTTCGCCCAGCAATTCGGTAGGAAACGGCCCGCTGCCGACGCGCGTCGTGTAGGCCTTGGACACACCGATGACGCCCTCAATCGCTGTCGGCGGAATGCCCGCTCCGGTGCAGGCGCCACCCGCGGTCGCGCTGGAGGAAGTCACAAAGGGATAGGTGCCGTGGTCGACATCCAGCATGGAGCCTTGCGCGCCTTCAAACAGCACGCGCTTGCCTGCCTGCATGGCGTCGTGGAGCAACTGGGCCGTGTCGCACACCATCGGACGGATCCGCTCGGCGAAGCGCAAGTACTCATCCCGGATCTTTTCGTAGTCGATGGCTTCGTGAATGTCGAACGTCTGCGCCAGCAGCTGCTTGTCTTCGGCTAGGGCCGCGTACATCGCGCAGAAAGCCTCAGGCTCGTACATGTCCGCGATGCGGATGCCGCGCCGCCCGATCTTATCCTCATAACAGGGACCGATGCCGCGCGACGTAGTTCCAATCGGCACGCGATCCTGGCGGCCTTCCGACATCTTCTCGACAATGCGGTGGAAGGGAAAAATGACGTGCGCGCGGTTGCTGATGGCGAGCTGCTCGCGCACGTTGACGCCCGCCCGCTCCAGCGTTTCCATTTCTTCGAGCAGCGCCGCCGGATCCACGACGACGCCATTGCCGATCACCGCCTGCACGCCCGGCCGCAGGATGCCGCTCGGGATCAGCTTCAAGACGAACTTCTGTGGGCCGATGAAGACAGTATGGCCGGCGTTGTGGCCGCCCTGATAGCGGGCCACGACGGAGAATTTCTCTGAGAACAGGTCGACGACCTTGCCCTTCCCCTCGTCTCCCCACTGCGCCCCTAATACGACAATGTTTCCCATGCGCGAAACCAAAACGTCCTATTGTACCCTGTACCGGCGACGGTTTCGTGACGAGTGATCCCGCCGTCTTCCGGCGGTCAACAGCAGGCAGCCGCATGATACGCTGACTGTTTATGCAGCTTTCCGAGATTTTCCTGGGCTTGGGCGAAGAGCCATTCCGCCAGCTTCTGCGCGGAATCTCCATCGGCAAGCTCAAGACCTATCAGCTATACGATCGCGTCAAGGTCCGGCTTCACCTCGCCAAGCTGAACTCCGAGAACCTGCGGAAGGCGGAGCCGCGGTTTTGGGCCCGGCTGGGGGAAAAAGACGAGGACTTCGCCACCGATCTCTCTCAAGCCATCCTGGTTTCGCATCTGGACATGATCAAGGCGGTGCTCGACGAGCTGGGCATTCCCAACCAGGACGGTTTCTTCGAGAAAGACATCGACGGAACCAAATATTTGACCGACGGCTGGCAGCAAAGAACGTACGAGAAATTCAAGACAACCTATCCGGAGGCGGTCCTGCTGTTCTACATCAACCATCTGGGGTGGGAAGTCGGAAAAGCGGAGCAGGTTTATCAGGTGGCGGGGTGATGGGATGAGCAAAGAATTTTTCGACGCGATCCGCGCCGGCGATGAGAACCAAGTGCGCTCGCTTTTAGCCGCTGACCCAGCGCTGCTGGCCTCCACGGATGACAAAGGGCTGAGCCCCTTCGTCGCGGCAAAATATTCGGGCCGCAATAACGTAGCGGTCTTGCTGCTGGAATACGGCGCCGAGTTGGACCTTTTCGCCGCGTGCATGGCGGGCGCCGATCAACGCGTCATGGAGCTTGCGCGCGGCAAAGACGGTTCCGTGAACAGCTACAGCCAGGATGGCTGGACGCCGCTGCATCTGGCTTGTTTCTTCAGCCAACCTGCCACAGCTGAGGCTCTCATTGCCTTCGGGGCGGATGTGAATGCGCGTTCACGCAATGCCATGCACAACACTCCGCTGCATGCCGCCGCGGGCGGCCGCGCTCGGGATGCTGTTCGCGCGCTGATCGAGCACGGCGCCGACGTCAATGCGCGCCAGGAGGGCGGCTGGACGGCGCTGCATGCCGCGGCGCAAAATGGAGACATAGAGATGGTGCGGCTGCTAATCGCTTCCGGCGCCGACATCCAGGCCCGCGCCGCCAACCAGCAAAACGCGCTCGATCTCGCGCTGATGAAAGGCCATCAGGACGTCGTGACTTTACTAGATGAATACGCAACGCAATAGCGTGGAGCTTCCCCGGTAGTGCTCGAAGAACAAATCCAACAACTGCAGTCCGCCGCTTTGGCCCGGATCCAGGCGGCGGAGAATGCCGAAGCTCTGGAGGCCGTCCGGGTGGACGTGCTGGGCCGCAAGGGGTCGCTGGCGCAAATCAGCAAGGACTTCGGCAAGCTGACGCCGGAAGAACGTGCCGCCGCCGGCAAGGCTCTCAACGCCGCCAAACAAGAACTGGAGAGCGCATTCGAAGCACGCAAGCAGTCTTTTGCTTCCGACGCGTTGAAAACGCGCTTGCGTGGCGAGTGGCTGGACCTGACATTGCCCGCGCCCGGCCCGCGCCCCGGCAGCCTGCACCCGGTCACCATCATTCAGACCGAGATCGAGGACCTGTTCACATCGCTCGGCTTCGCGGTGCTCGACGGCCCCGAAGTCGAAACCGAGTACCACAACTTCGACGCGCTGAACATCCCGCCCGAGCATCCAGCGCGCGACATGCAGGACACTTTCTGGCTTGCGAACGGTCATTTGCTGCGCACGCACACTTCGCCGGTGCAGGTGCGCGGCATGGAGAAGCTGGGGCCGCCTTTGCGCATGATCGCCCCCGGCCGCGTGTTCCGTAACGAAGAAGTGGACGCGTCTCACGAGCACACGTTTTATCAACTGGAAGGCATGATGGTGGATCGCGATGTTTCCGTCGCTCACCTGATCTACTTCATGAAGACGCTACTCAGCGCGATTTTCCATCGCGAGGCTACGGTGCGGCTTCGTCCCGGCTACTTCCCGTTCGTTGAGCCAGGCTTCGAGCTGGACATCCAATGCCTGATTTGCGGCGGTCCCGGCTGCCCCGTCTGCAAACAAAGCGGCTGGGTGGAGCTACTGCCGTGCGGGTTGGTGCACCCCAACGTGCTGCGCATGAGCGGCATCGATCCGGACGAATGGGGCGGCTTCGCCTTCGGCCTGGGACTCACGCGTCTGGCCATGATGCGCTACGGCATCGACGACATTCGACTGCTAGCGAGTGGTGACTTGAGATTCCTGCGCCAGTTTTGACATGAAATTCTCTTATCGCTGGTTACATGAGCTGGTCCCGGGTCTGGACGCGACTCTCCCGGTGGAGCTGATGCGGCTCATCACCATGAAAACGGCCGAGTGTGAAGGCCTGGAACACGTGGGCGCGAAGCTCGCCGACGCATCCGTCGCTCGCGTCAAAGAGGTCGAATGGATTGCGGGAAGCCACAACCAGATCGCGATCGTGGAGACCGCACACTACGGAACCAAGCGAGTCGTGTGCGGCGCGCCCAATTGCAAGCCGGGGATGCTCACGGTGTATCTCCCTCTCGCGCCTAAGGTAATCGAGGGCGTGGAAAGTGACGGGATGCTGGCAAGCGCGCTCGATCTAGGCATAGGAAGCGATCACTCCGGCATCGCGGAACTCGAAAGCGAGCTGCTGCTCGCGCCCGACTCCATCATCGAAGTTGACAACAAGTCCCTTACGCACCGGCCGGATCTATGGGGGCATCACGGCATGGCGCGCGAGATCGCTGCCATCACCCGCCGGACGCTGCGCGACCCCGTAACTACCGACCTTCTGCCCAAGTCCACGCAGTCAATCGAAATCCACATCCAGGACTTCGCGCTTTGCCCGCGTTACAGCGCATTGGTTTTTGAGAACGTGACGGTGAAGCCTTCGCCGCTGTGGCTGCAGTATCGCCTCGAAGCCATCGGGCTCAACGCCATCAACAACATCGTCGACGTCACGAACTTCATCATGGCCGAGCTCGCGCAGCCCATGCATGCCTTCGACGCGGACAAACTTCACGGCTCGCAAATTTTTGTCCGTCGCGCGCTAGTAGGGGAGCGCTTTGATGCTCTGAACGACCAAGGCTACACGCTCAGTCCGTCCAATCTGGTCATCGCCGACGCCGAAGGAGCCATCGCGCTCGCCGGCGTGATCGGCGGGAAAGACAGCGCCATCGGTCCGGGCACCACGCGCATCGTGCTCGAAAGCGCCAATTTCCAGGCCGCGAGCGTTCGCAAGACTTCCGTCGCGTTGAAGCTGCGTACAGACGCATCCATGCGCTTCGAAAAATCCCAAGACCCGCGGAACACCGTGCGCGGTCTGGCGCGGGCCATTGAGCTGCTATATGAAGTCTCGCCGGGCATCCGATTGGCCGGCGGGCTCGCCGATTCTCACGCCGGATTCAAGACGCCAGCCCCCATCGATCTCAGCGTCGAATGGTTGAAAGCAAAGCTGGGCCGCGATCTCGATGCCCGCGAAGTCCGTGCCATTCTCGAGTCGCTGGAATTCGGCGTGAAGGAAGTCACTGCCGGTCATTTCTCGGTTACGGTGCCGAGCTGGCGTGCCACCAAAGACATCTCCATCAAAGACGACCTGGTAGAGGAGGTCGGCCGCATGATCGGCTACGAGTCCATCACGCCGCAACCGCCGCTGATCGCCTCTGTGGTGCCGCCCGAAGACCCTTCCCGTCTGTTCCTGCGCAAGCTCCGCAGCATGGCCACGGCGCAGGGATTCACGGAGGTCTACAACTACTCGTTCGTGACCGAAGAAATGGCGGGCGCCTTTGACATGGATCCAGACGCGCACATCCGCGTGGCCAATCCTATCGCGGTCGATCAAACGCTGCTGCGCGTGAGCTTGCTGCCTGCCATCCGCAAGAACATCCTCGAAAACAGCCGGCGCTTCCCAACCTTTCGCCTGTTCGAGATCGGCCGTGAGATTCATCCGCGAGGCCCGAGCCTCCCCGAGGAAATCCCCCACTTCGCCGCAGCAATGTACGCGCGCGACGGCGACGGCAGCGCATCGCTGTTTGAACTGAAACACCTGGCCGAATGCCTGATGCCTGGCTGCGAAGTGCGCCAGGCACCCGCCCGTCCGTTCGAGCATCCGGAACGCGCGGCTACCGTGCATTGGCGCGGCGGCGAGACCGGTCGCCTGTTTGAACTCCACCCGTCGCTCGGCATCGAGGGCCGCGCCGCGGTGCTCGACCTCGACCTGGCGCTGATAGAGAAGTTGGACACACGCGAAAAACGCTATCAGCCTTTGCGCCGCTTCCCCACCAGCGCATTCGACTTATCAGTGGTCGCGGGCCGGCGCACACCCGCCGGCGAAATGGAACGTCGGCTAGCCGCGGCCGCCGGAACCAACCTGGTCGAAATTGAATTCGTCCGCCAATACATCGGAGCACCGCTGCCTGAAGACCGCAAGAGCGTCTCTTACCGCCTTACGGTGGGCGCGGCGGACCACACCCTGTCGTCCGATGAAGTCACCGCGATCCGCAACCGGGTCATCGAAGCCATGCGCGAGGCAGGATACGAGCTTCGCCTTTGAGCGCCCGGTTGCGGCTTCCCGCGGCAACCTGATAGACTGAGGTTTCCACCCAAGGAGCGAGATTATGGCGAAAGTATGTGAACTCTGCGGACGTGGGCCCCAGTTCGGCAACCGGGTCAGCCACGCGCACAATGTAACCAAGCGCCGCTGGAATCTGAACCTGCAGAGCGTCCGCGCCGTTGTGAACGGAGCCGCAAAGCGCATCCGTGTTTGCACTTCCTGCATCAAGAGCGGGAAGGTGCAGAAGGCCGCCTAGCGGCTTTATTCCCCCGCCCCGCTACACTCCTCATGAAATTTGCCACATTTCGACGGCCGGACGGAGCTCCGGAAGCTGGAGTATTGCTTGCGGAAACGGTCGTCGGCTTATCGGCTGCCGGTTTCGGGGACATGCTGGCGGTACTGGCCGCTGGCGCCAGCGGACGCGCCAGCATCGAAAGCTTTGTCGCGCAGCCGCCGGCCGGATCGATTTTCCCTCTTTCCATGGTCCGTCTGCTCGCGCCTGTGCCTCGTCCTCCCAAGCTGATTTGCTTGGGCCTCAACTATCGCGATCATATCGCCGAAGCCAAGCGCGACATCCCCACCGTGCCCGTGATCTTCACCAAGTTCTCGAGCTGCGTCATCGGCCCCGGCGAAGCGATCGTGCTGCCAAAAAACTCCACGAAGCCGGATTACGAAGCCGAATTTGCCTTCATCATCGGCCCCGGTGGCCGGCACATCGCAGCCGACGACTGGCAGCGCCATGTCTTCGGCTACACAATCTTCAACGACGTCAGTGCGCGCGACGTGCAGTCCGCTACGTCGCAGTGGACCATGGGTAAGAGCTTTGACACTTTCGCGCCCATGGGCCCCTACATCACGAGCGCCGACGAGATCGCCGACCCGCACTCGCTCGACCTCAGCCTGAGCATCGCGGGCGAAGTGCTGCAGCACTCCAACACACGCGAGCTGATCTTCGGGATTCCCGAGTTGGTTGCTTATTTGTCGAGTATCGTCACGCTGGAGCCAGGCGACGTCATCGCTACGGGAACGCCCGGCGGTGTCGGCTTTGCGCGGCGCCCTCCGCGCTACCTGAAACCCGGCGACGAAGTCGTGATCCGGATTGAAGGCTTAGGAGAACTCCATAACCCGGTAGTCGCGGAAGCCTAGCGCTTAGCTGGTCCGCTCGTCAGAAATTTTTCGTCGATCTCCACTTGATAGCCGCTGGCCAGCCGGTTGGTTTCGTTCGCCATTCCGACCACGGCCATGAGCTCTGCGAACATCGCATCGGTCATACCAGCCTTGCGCGCCGCCGCGGTGTGCGACGCAATACAGTAACCGCACTGATTAGTGGCGCTCACCGCCACGTAGATCATCTCTTTCAACAGCGGGTCCAGCGCTCCGGGCGCCATGATCTCCTTGATGCTCTGCCAGGTGCGCCGCAGCGTTACCGGATCGTGCGCCAGGGCCTTCCAAAAGTTGTTGATCCAATCGGTCTTGCGCGTCGCCATGATGTCGTCGTACACTGCCCGCACTTCCGGACTTGCGTCCTGATACTCCACGAATCCCAAGGTCGCCATGCTCCTCCTCGACTACCCATGGTAGCGGTTCAAGGCATAATAGAAGTACCCTGCATGATTCCAGAATCGATTGCCGAAGGCCTCACATTTGACGACGTTCTCCTGCAGCCGGCACGCAGCAGCGTCCTGCCCACGCAAACCGACACCCGCACGTGCCTTACCCGCCGGATCGCCCTGAACATCCCCATCGTCAGCTCCGCCATGGATACCGTGACGGAATCACACCTCGCCATCGCCCTGGCGCAACAAGGCGGCATCGGCATCATGCACCGCAACATGCCGATCGAGCGGCAGGCCGAGGAAGTGGACCGCGTGAAGCGCAGTGAAAGCGGAATGATCGTCGACCCCATCACCATCGAGCCCGATCGCAAAATCTCGGATGCGCTCGCGTTGATGAAGCGCTATCGCATCTCGGGCGTGCCGGTCACTACGCACGGCAAGCTGGTGGGCATCCTGACCAACCGCGACCTGCGATTCGAGACACGCCACGATCTGCCGATCTCGCAGGTGATGACCAAAGACAATCTCATCACCGTTCCGGTGGGTACGACGCTGGAGGATGCCGAGAAGATCCTCCACCAGCACCGCGTCGAAAAACTGCTGGTGGTGGATGACCACTACATGCTGAAAGGTCTGATCACGGTCAAAGACATTCAGAAGAAGTTGAAATACCCGAACGCAGCTAAGGACGAGCAGGGGCGTTTGCGCGTCGGCGCCGCCGTCGGCTCGGGCGCCGATTTTCTGGAACGCGCCCAGGAACTAGTGGCCAGGAAAGTGGATGTGCTGGTGGTGGATTCCGCCCACGGCCACAGCGAAGGCGTCATGAATGCGTTGCGGACGCTCAAGCAGAAAATCTCGGGGATCGACATCATTGCCGGCAACGTCGCCACTTACGAAGGCGCGCGCGATCTGATCGAATTGGGCGCCGACGGCGTCAAAGTCGGCATCGGCCCCGGGTCTATCTGTACGACGCGCGTAGTATCCGGAGCGGGCGTCCCGCAGATCACGGCGATTGCCGAATGCGCCCGCGCCACGCGCGGCTCCGGTGTGCCGCTCATTTCCGACGGAGGGGTCAAGTTCTCCGGCGACGTCACCAAAGCCATCGCGGCCGGCGCCGACACGGTCATGATCGGCAGCCTGCTGGCCGGCACCGAGGAAAGCCCCGGCGAAACCATCCTGTACCAAGGCCGCACATTTAAGAGCTATCGCGGCATGGGTTCCATGGGCGCCATGACAGCCGGTTCGGACCGCTATCCCCAGGACACCAGCGGCAAACTAGTGCCCGAGGGTATCGAGGGCCGTGTCCCCTATAAAGGCCCCCTGTCTGAGCTGGTGTATCAACTGGTAGGCGGCCTGCGCGCCGGCATGGGCTACTGCGGTTGTCCCAATATCCGAGAGCTCCAGGAGCGTGCGCGGTTCCTGCGCGTGACGCTGGCTGGCCAGCGCGAAGGTCACGTGCACGACGTGATCATCACCAAAGAAGCGCCCAATTACCGCTTGGAATAGCTTACAATCCGTTTGCGTTAGTCGTTTTGCCGTACAAGACGTAATTCAAGCTCTGGATGGAGGCATTCACCGTATTTTGCTGGGATTGCAGTTGCGCCACCATTGCGTCGGCAGCCTGCATTTGCGCGGTGATGGTTGCCTGGACTTTATTGACGCGATCGGTCAGTGTAGCGATCTGGTTGCCCAATTGCGAGCTGTCCTGGTCGTAGCCGTTTTCCTGCGTGCGGATCAACCCCAGCGTCGGATCGCTCAACTGCGTGAAGTTGTTGGCGAAAGCCGCGAAGCCCGAGCTGGAAGATCCCAGAAACTTCATCGCGTCGGAAAGCTTGCTGCTGGACAGAGAATCGACCGCGTTGGCGTTGAAGGTCAGATGGCCGCTGTTGTCTTCGAACGTGACGCCCAAGTCAGACAAGCTGCGAATACTGCTGCTGCCCGGACTCCAATAGCCGGCCAGCTGTTGCATGTCGTTGGTGATGGTGTAGACCAACATATCGCCGGTAAGCGGACCGCCGGACGTGCCGATTTGTCGAGCCACCTGGTCTACCAGTGAGTTGTAGTTGTTAACAAAGGTTTGCAGGGCGCTGCTCAGTTGGGACCCGTCTTGCTGCAGCGATAGCGTCACCGAACCGTTCGTATCGGTTTTCTGCAAGGTAAAGCTCACGCCAGGAATGATGTCACTGATGGTATTGGTGGATCGGACTTCCGGGACGCCGCCCAGGTCGAAGGTCGCGTTCGAACCCTGGTTCGAGTTGGAAATCAGGTTGACCGGATTCTTGATGTCGTTCAATTGCATGCTGACCGGACCGCCCGCCGCAGTCAGTGAAAGCGAGTACGGCCCCGATCCTGTAATGCTGGCCGTGACTCCCGCGCCCGAGCTGTTGATGGCATTCATCAAGCCAGTCAGGTTGTTGTTTCCGGTGATATCCAGATGAAAAGTACTGGACCCAACGTTCAGATCCACTTTCCCGGTGGTCGAGACCGGTGCGGTGGTGGTGTCTGCATAAGTAGTCAGCGACGTCTCAGTCCCTTGCCCCGCATTGCTGATCAGATCGGCCTGAGGCACATCGTTGACTTGCAGCGTCGTCGCACCGGAGTGCAGGGCCGTTATAGAAAGATAATTGCCGCTATCCGTGCTGAGAATCGTCGCATTCACGCCCGCGTTGGCTTTGTTGATGGCGTCAACCAGACCGTTCAGGTTGTTGTGGCCCGTAAGGTCGAGCTGGTAGGTGTTCGAACCAACTACGAGATTGACGTGGCCGCTGGTCGATACGGGCGTGCTGGCCGCATTGGCGTAATGCGTGAGTGACATCTCCGACGCCACCGAGGCTAGCGACTGAATGTTCGAGATAACGTAGTTCCCCGTTCCGCTCGCACCCGTATTGACCACCGAAACGGTGGTCGAGTCCGAACTGGTCGCCGATAGACTTCCGCCGCTGGCGATCGTGCCCAGCGCCGCTACCGCCGATCCCAGGTTGGACACGACCGGGTTCAAGGCCACCAGCGCGGCCTTCTTATTCATATCGTCGGCCTGTTCGTTCTGCAGCTTGGTCAGAGGCAGCTGTGCGATCTGCACAGCCCGCTGGATGACGCTTTGAAAGTCGTCCGAGTATGAACTCAGCCCGGTGAAATATAACGAACCGACACTGCTTGTGCTGCCCATCTTAACCAGCTTATCGGCCGGAAACGATGGTTTCTTGATTCGCTTTAGGGCGGAGTTTCAAGATCTGCTCGGATACCTGCTCGACTTCACCTGCCGCCATATGTGCATGCAAAGGCAGGCTCAGAACCGACTGCGCGCACGCCTCGGCGCACGGAAAATCGCCGGCTTTGTACCTCGCGTCGGCATACGCAGGCATAAGGTGAATCGGTAAGGGATAGTGCACCGCTGTCTGTATTCCCGCCGCCTCTAGCCCCCGCTGCAAGCCATCCCGATCCTGGCTGCGGATCGTGTAAAGGCAATAGGTGTGGCGAACATCCCCGGCCGCGTGCGGGCGCGTCACAGCAGAATCCTCGAGCAGCCGGTCGTACTTCGCCGCCAGCGCCCGCCGCGCCTCCGTCCATGGTTCCAGCCGCCGGAACTTCACCCGCAGGATCGCGCCTTGCAGGCCCTCCATGCGGTAGTTATAGCCTTTAAGCACGGGATGATAGCGGCGGTCTTCGCCCCAGTTCCTCAGCGAAGCGACGGCGCGCGCGTAATCGGGATTGTTCGTTGTGACCATTCCGCCCTCGCCGGCCGCGCCCAGGTTCTTCGACGGATAGAAGCTAAAGCAGGCAAGGTCTCCGATACCGCCCACGCGGCGCTCGCGATATTCGGCGCCATGCGCCTGCGCGGCGTCCTCGATCACCAGCAGCTTGTGACGGCGCGCGATGTCGAGAATCGGATCCATATCCGCTGGTTGGCCGTACAAATGGACTGGCAGAATGGCCCGTGTACGATCGGTAATTGCGGCCTCGATTTTCCGCGTGTCCAGGTTGAAAGTGACGGGATCGATATCCACGTACGCGGCTGTCGCGCCCACGTAGCCGATCGCGGCCACAGTCGCGTAGAAGGTGAACGGTGTGGTGATCACTTCGTCTCCCTCGCCGATTCCGGCCGCGAGCAACGCGAGATGCAGCGCGCTGGTCCCCGAATTGACCCCCACCGCATATTGAGCACCGCAGTAATCTGCGAACTCGTCTTCGAACGCCGCCACCTCCTGGCCCAACACGAACTGGCTGGTTTCAAAGACGCGCCGGATGGCGGCGTGAATCTCCGTTTCGAGCTCTCGATATTGAGCGCTCAGATCAAGCAAGCGAATCATACGGGGAACTGTTCCCAAAGTAACATGCGCGATCGCCGATAATAGGAAGCCGATGATCGCGCTCAACGAAACGCACAACCCGGCGCGGCGCAGCTGGGTGCCGGGCGCCAACGTCCCCGACGGCGATTTTCCCGTCCAAAACCTTCCCTTCGGCATCTTCCGGACGCCGGGCCGCGAACCCCGTGGCGGCGTTGCCATCGGCGGTTCCATCTTCGACCTCGGCGCCGGCCTCGAACTGGGCCTGTTCACCGGCATTACCGCAACGGCTGCGCGAGCCGCGTCCGGCGCCACGCTCAATCCCCTGATGGCGCTCGGCGCTGACGCCGCGTCTGCGCTCCGGGCGCGCCTCTCCGATCTTTTGAGCGAAGACGGAGCAGAACGCCACCATGTGGAAGTTCTCGCGAACCGCTTTCTGGTGCCCATGACTTCCACGGAGATGCTCCTGCCCGTCCAGGTCGGCAATTTCACGGACTTCATGACCTCCTCATTTCATGCGTCGCGCGTGACCGGCCGCCCGCTGGATGCACCGCTCCCGCCAGTCGTCTGCCATATGCCAGTGGCTTATCACGGCCGCGCCAGCTCAGTGCGGATTAGCGGAGAGGAAGTGCGGCGCCCCAACGGCCAATCCAAGCCTCGCGACGGCAGCCTGCAGTTCGGCCCGTCCCAGGCTCTCGATTTTGAGTTGGAATTCGGCGCCTTCATCGCGCAGGGCAACGCGCTCGGGTCACCCATCGCCCTCGGCGAAGCGCCGTCAAAGATCTTCGGTTACTGCCTGCTGAACGACTGGTCGGCACGCGACATCCAGTCCTGGGAGAGCATGCTCGGTCCATTCTTGAGCAAGAGCCTCTCGACGACAATTTCTCCCTGGGTGGTCACCGCGGAGGCGCTGGCGCCTTTTCGCGCGCCGGTCTTCGTGCCTCGCCCCGACTGGCCGGCTACTCTTCCTTATCTCGACTCCGAAGTAAATCGCGCCGAAGGCGGCCTGGATGTCGATTTAGAAGCCTCTCTCCAAACCACACAAATGCGCGACAGTGGTGCACCGCCTGCACGCGTCGCGGCAACCAACGTCCGCTATCTCTGCTGGACCTTCGTCCAGATGGTCACGCATCACTCGAGTAACGGCTGCAATCTGCAGCCCGGCGATCTGCTGGGCAGCGGCACGGTCTCCGGTCCAACCGACGACAGCCGCGGCTGCCTGTTGGAATATACGGAACCTCTCCAGTTACCCAACGGCGAGATACGGCGATACCTCGAAGATGGCGACGAGGTCATCTTTCGCGGCCGCGCCCGCCGCGAGGGCTATGTAACGGTCGGCTTCGGCGAGTGCCGGGCGCGCATCGCCCCCGCCCCGCCTTGGTCTTCCTCGTAGCGATCTATTTCCTGGCCGACAGTTCCGGCGCGCTCTCAATCCAAACCAAATTGGGCGGCTCTTCCCGTGTCGTCACCTTCGGGTGCATGGTGGCGTCGCCGTGCAACTCATAGCGGAACACCACTGCAACGGTCTTTCCAGCGCAATCCGCCTTGAACTTGGAAGCGTGAATGGCGGCCTCCACCGGCGGGGTCAGCAGACTGGCGCCGTTCGACCAGGCCGAAACGACTTGTGTGTTGATCTTGCCGGCCATCCCTTGCGGATTCACCTCCACACGGGTCCAGACCGAACCATCCACACGGGACTGGAGAGCGGATATCGGATATTCCGGCATCGTCAAATGCTCGTAACATTCCAGACCAGGTAACGCGAGAGGCGGCGTTGGCGCAGGCGGCTGGGCCCCTGCGTACTGCGACACCAAAAGAGAAGTAGCTGCAATGGCAAGCAGAATTCGCATTTAAGCACCTCTGTCAAGTTGTCGAAGATTTTCCTGAAGCTCGGCGGGGAGGGTCCGGCAGGACGCTGAGGTCCCTAGACCCAGCCCCACCGTTTGTCATTATCCCTCATTGAGCCGGAGCCTGGTGAAATGGCCTTCTGTCACCAAAGCCCCCCGCCGGGCATCATGGCTTGCCGAGGTAGCAGTGACCGAACACACGCCGTCCGATGAGTGTTGGAAGCCGCGGCTTGCGGGCCTTAGTACCGCTACCCAATCCTGTCCGGCGGGCTCCGATGTATACTGCCTTTATCCTCGGAGGGTACGGGATGACGTATGCGAACCAAGGGCAGGTCACGCAACTTTTGATCCGATGGACCCAGGGTGATCGCAGCGCCCTCGATCTACTGACACCGATCGTCTACAGCGAGTTGCGGAAGATGGCGGAAGGCCATCTCAGGCGTGAACGGGATAACCACACCCTGCAGCCCACGGCTCTTGTCAACGAAGCTTGGCTGCGCCTGGCGAAGACAACCGAGTTAAGCTTCGACAACCGCAAACAGTTCTTCGGTTTGGCGGCACAGGTGATGCGGCAGGTGCTGGTGGACTACGCACGGGGAGCGCGCGCGGGAAAGCGCGGTGGAGGCGAGCGGGCGCTTTCTCTCGACGATTTGGAAGCCGGCGCCACCACTGACTTGGACGCCTTTCTGGCCCTCGACCAGGCAATTGAACGGCTGACCGCGATCAGCCCCCGGCAGGCGCGTGTGATTGAACTTCGCTATTTCGCCGGTCTGAATCTCGACGAGATGGCGGAATTGTTGAATGTTTCGCCGGCGACGATCAGCCGGGAGCAGAAATCCGCAGAGGTCTGGCTGAGCTGCGCTATCGATCCGTCCGAGGGCTGACAATCCGTCATTATTTCTGTGCTCCTATGAGTCGCGCTGTATTGCAGCTGAATCAAGAAGGTTGGCGCCGCTTGGAAGCTCTCTTCCATGCAGCGCTGGATCTGCCGGATGAAGAGCGCGAGTTCTTCATCGAACGCGAAACCGGCTCCGATCCCGATTTGCGGCGCGAGCTACAGTCCATGCTCAAGCATGCCGACGTAGCGCGAGACCGAATCGCCAGTACCGTCCAGCGCGTCGTTGAACGAGCCGCGGATGGTGATGATTGGGTGGGACGCCACTTCGGACCCTACCAGCTTGTCCGCGAAATAGGGCGCGGCGGCATGGGCCTGGTCTTCGAAGCGCGCCGTGACGATGCCGAATACGACAAGACCGTTGCCCTGAAGGTGGCAACCGATTGGCGGGATCTGGACAGACTGCGCGAACGCTTTCGCGCCGAACGGCAAATCCTGGCGCGCCTGGAACACCCCAATATCGCCCGCTTCCTCGACGGCGGCACCGACAACGGAATCCCGTATTTCGTGATGGAATACGTCGACGGTAAGCCCATCACGCAATGGGCGAAGGAGCAGAACCTGGGGCTCCGCGACCGAATCATCTTATTCCGGCAGGTCTGTGCCGCGGTCCACTACGCGCATGAGAACCTGGTGGTCCATCGCGACTTGAAGCCTGCTAATATTCTTGTCGACCGGAACGACACGCCCAAACTCCTCGATTTCGGGATCGCAGCACTGCTGAGCCCCTTCGAAGAGGAGTCTCCGGCGACAACCGGCGCCCGGCTTTGGACCCCGAATTATGCCAGCCCGGAGCAGGTTCGGGGAGGCGCAGTCTCGATCCGTACGGACGTCTATTCGCTTGGCTTGGTGCTCTACGAATTGCTGAGCGATCAGCGCGCGCAAATCGCAGATCAAACTTCTCCGCTCGCACTGTACCGGTCGATTTGCGAGACAGAACCGCCGCCTCCGAGCGCCGCCCACGGCGGGAACGGCTGGAGCCGCCAATTGAAGGGCGACCTGGATACGATCGTCGCCATGGCGATTCGCAAGGAGCCGGAGCGCCGCTACCCGTCCGCGGCCGCGTTGGATGCCGATCTGGCCCGGTACCTGGAAGGCCGGGCCGTCGAAGCGCGCCCGAATACGGCCGGCTACCGGCTCTCGAAATGGATGCAACGCCACTGGCTGGCTAGCGTTGCCGCCCTGCTCGTCCTGCTGAGCATCGCTGGAGGCGTGATCTCCACCGCCTATCAGGCGCGCCGAGCGGAGATTCGAGCAGGTCCGCGGCTTGGCGAACGCGTTCGTATTCGACGTCCACGACCGGATTCAATACCTGCCAGGCTCCACCGAAGCGCGAAAGGTTATCGTCTCTACCGCCCTGCGCTATTTGGAAAATCTTAGGCAAGACGCGGAAAACGATGCCGCCCTGCTGCGGGAACTTGCTGCGGCCTATGAGAAGATCGGCGACGTTCAGGGAAACCCCGGCTCCAGCAACCTGGGCGATTCGCAAGGCGCGTTGACCAGCTACCGTCGCGCGGAGTCCATTCTGACGCCGCTCGCGGCCAAAGGCGACGGCGCCGCGAAATTTTCTCTCACCTCGACGACCTACAAGCTGGGCAGCCTTCAACATGTCCTCGGGGATCCGGCCGGAAAGAAGCAACTGGAACACGCACAAAAGATGGCGCGCGAGCTGGTCGCGCAGCAAGGCAACGACCTTCGGGTGCTGGGCCTGGCGGGCAATATCAATAGCGACCTCACCCGTCTTGCGTCCGATGCCCGCGATGCGGCGGGGGCGCGCCAAACTGCCCTAGAAGCTACGGCCATCGCTCAGCGCATGGTGGGCCTCCAGCCGTCCAGCCAGGAGAGCCGCGATTTCCTCGCCCTGTCGCAGAACAGCCTGGCCTCGGCCTACCGCGCTTCAGGCGATCTTGAACTTTCCGTCCAGACCTATCGCGAATCGCTGAAGGTCCGCGAACGACTGGCGCAGGATTTTCCCGAGAACATGAATTATCGCAGGCTGCTGCTGATCACCTACGGTCATCTTGGTGATGCGCTGGGGCCGCCGGAGGCGAACGGACTCGGCCGGCTGGACGAGTCGGTGCAGGCTTTCGAAAAGGCGGCGGCGCTCGCCGAATCGATCTCCCAGCGGGATCCGGCGGACCGGAAGTCGTTGTTCGATCTGGTCGCGGCTCATATGCGAACGGCCGACTCCTTGCTCGTGGAACCGGATGGCGCGCGGGAGGCGCTACCCCATCTCACTAAGGCGGAGCTAATTCTCTCCCGGCTCGTAAAAGAAGATCCATCCAACCAGCGGTACCGCTATTACGCTTTGGCGCTCGACAACGCGATGGGGAAAGCGCTTGCCGCCCTGGGGCGAAATGCGCCGGCGGTACGGCGATTGGAGCGCGTGCGATCCGCGGCTCACACTTTTCGCGGCGGACCCAATGAAGCGCTCGCGCAGTCCGCCTGGATCTTCGCCTCTCTCCGGCTTGGCGACATGAAGGCGAAGTCCGGCGATCCCGTAGCTCTTTCCATGGCGGACGAAATCGCGGCGGCTCTCTCCCAGGCAAGCCCGGGAGTCATCACGAATCGATGGAACCAAGCCTCGCTTTATGGCCGCTTGGGAACGCTCTACACGCGGATAGGGCAGGTAAAGGCCGCCACGGTCTGGCTCGAAAAGAGCGCCGAGGTCTGGCGTGAAATGACGGTACCTGCCGTCCTGGAAGCGGAGCGCCGCAAAGCCTTGGCCGCGGTCGAGCAGGAGCTGAATCGCCGCTAGAGATCGACCACGGCAAAGGTCGCCCTACTGGCCGTTCGTTGAGGTGGTCGATTGCTCCATGGGAAGTTGCACTGCGGGCAAGTATAGATTCGTGCGCCCTGTCAGGGTCTCATAGATCTCCGCGGACATCACGACGCGGCACGGATCCGGTGGAACCACCGAAATCACTGGACGCAACACCTGACGCAAAGGCGAATCTGCGACCGCGGTTACTCTGGCCTGGCTGGCCTCTAGGAAGTTCACGGTTGCCCACGCGATGTGCCCCACATCGATGCTGAGGCTGGACGATTTCACCGTTTGCCCATTCGCATTGACGAAGGTAATCTGCACGTTGCACGGACCGGGGGGCACGGTGGAGGGCCCTCCCAGATTGACGATGTTGACGCCGAACGTTTGGCCAAGCGAAATGCTGGCGGCGGTGAACACGGCCGGCGGGTCGATCTGGGCGTCGGCTGGTTTCGGCAGACCTCCGATGGCTATCAACGGCACAATCGCCATAACCATCCGGGCAACTTTGTTGCAAACATTGCTTCTCGAATCGAACATAGATCTTCTCCTTTGTGTGGATTTGAAAATGAACACTTTGCTTGGGGCCGCGGCGAACCGAGTCGCCCCGTCCCGATTCAGCGGACAATCGTGCCCGAAAGATCCGGTACGGCCATCGCCAACGCGAACGCCAAGACGAACTGGCGTAGGCGTGAGTGAAAAGGCCGACGGTGTAGCATGACTCCTCCTGCCCTAACGAGCGCAATGCGAGCAGATTTCTTGCACGCTTCACAACGATAATTTCCGTGTGCAGCAGGGACTACCGGACATCTTGCGGCCATTCAGGAAATCCGCTAGCGTGGAGTTGGAGGAATGGGTGAGTGGTTGAAACCGGCGGTCTTGAAAACCGTTAGCGGGGTAACTCGCTCGGGGGTTCGAATCCCTCTTCCTCCGCCATCGACAGCCGGTCCCGAAAAACAATCCTTCTCATGGGCGGTACGATTCTTGTCCGGGGAGATGGCATCGCCGCCGTGTGCTGTAGCCGTCTTCTGGTCCGCGCGGGCCTCAGCGTCAACGCAGAAGGACCGCCCCGGCCCAAGCTCCCGGCCATTATGATCAGCGAAGCCACTCAGAAGCTCTTCCAGGACATCTTTGAACGGCCCGATTTGTTTGAGGGCTTATCCCAGGTTCACCACCGGGTTGTGGCCTGGGGCCCGGGAGCGGAGCCAGTCGCTTTCCCTCATTCGGCGGTAGTTACGTCGGAAGAGGCCCTGCTCGAGCGGATTCTCCGGCCCGAGGTTCCCGGCAGCCACAGCGACGAAGAAACCGCTTGGACCGTGTTTGCCGCGCGTCCGCTCCCTGCCGCCATCGAAGAAAAGCACTTCGGATCGAGGGTTGCCAACGTCGCCGCGGTGAAGCTGAAGCCCGAATCACCGCCGGAAACCTGTTGGATCGAATCGCTCGATGACGGCTGGCTGTTTTTGTTACCTACAGGGGAGTGTGCGTGGCTTTTGTCGGTGGGCGGACCGGTCGATTCACAACTGGCGCGCAGCCGCGTGATCGCTTGTCAAGTCCTCGAAATCCATTCGGAAGGAAGTAGTTTCCAATCGCATCCGCGCATTGCCAGCTCGCTTTGCGCTCCGCGATGGCTGGCCTGTGGAACGGCGGCGCTGGCATTCGACCCGTTGTGCGGAGAAGGCGCTGGAAATGCCGCCAGGGAGGCGATCCTGGCATCCGCCGTGATCCGTGCCGCGCTTGCGGGCGCGGATGTAAACGCACTGCTGGCCCACTATAGCGGCCGGTTGATCGCCGGCTTCCGTCGGCATCTCCAGGTCTGCGAGGACTTTTATCGCTCCGGTGGCGCGAATTCCTGGTGGCAGGAACAGTGCACGGCTACCCGCAGCGGAATCGAGTGGGGCGAGTCCGCCTTGGCCCACAGCGGGAAACCTCGCTTTCGCCTCAACGGCTTCTCCCTGGAAGCCTTGCAGTAGCCGCTTTGCTCACCAAAACGTAACCGAAGGCTAAGCAGATCGTCACACTGCCGGGATATACTGCTCGGACCGAAGGAGAACTATGGCCGCAGCAGCACCCGCACCCGCAACAGTACAGCAAAAACTTTCGCGAAGCCCCGGGATGATCGGAATGATCATCTTCGGAGCGGCGCTCGTCGTTGGCCTTATCTACACTGTCCTTAGCCTCTCGCGTGATTTGCAAGCAGAGCGAGGTACGTCTATCTTCCCGTACCTCTTGCTAGGCGTCGCACTGCTGGTCGCGCTCGGCTTTGAGTTCGTGAACGGGTTCCACGATACCGCCAACGCCGTTGCGACCGTCATCTATACCCATTCGATGGAACCGCACCTCGCCGTGGCATGGTCCGGCATGTGGAACTTCATTGGTGTCCTGCTCTCGACGGGCGCCGTCGCATTCACAATCATCACTTTGCTGCCCGTAGAATTGATCCTGCAAGTGGGCAGCGGCGCGGGATTTGCGATGGTCTTCGCGCTGTTGATTGCGGCCATCCTTTGGAACCTCGGCACGTGGTATTTCGGATTGCCTGCGTCGAGTTCGCATACCATGGTCGGATCGATCATTGGTGTCGGCATCGCCAATCAGCTGATGAATCCCCGGCAAGGCACCAGCGGAGTCGATTGGGGGCAGGCCATGGGCGTCGGACGCTCATTACTGGTCTCGCCCTTGGTTGGATTCTTCATGGCTGCCGTGCTGTTGGTGATTTGCAAAGCGATTATTAAAGACCGCCAGCTATACCAAGCGCCGACCACCGGCGATCCGCCGCCTTTCTGGATTCGGGGCTTGCTGGTCTTTACCTGCACTGGTGTCAGTTTCTTTCACGGCTCTAACGACGGCCAAAAGGGCATGGGGCTGATCATGCTGATCCTGATCGGCACCGTGCCCACGACCTATGCCTTGAACCGCGCAGTGAGTCCGTCGCAGACCGCGGACTTCCTGGCAGTCTCGCAACAGACCGTCCAGATGGTGAATAAGTACGTTCAGCCTTCCGCCGTAGTCGCGGATCCTCGCGACGACTTGACTGCCTACATCCGCACCCGGGAGTTTAACGCCAACACCATGCTGGCCCTGCGCTCGGTGATCAACGACATCGGCGACGAAACGGCCATCTACAAGCAGCTCAAGAACGTTCCGGCCGACATGACCCGCAATTTCCGCAATGACATGTACGTAGTCAGCGAAGCCATTCGCCTGGTTGAGAAATCCGGCAAGGCTCCATTTTCCGCCGATGACTTGAAGATCCTCGCGAACTACAAAAAGCACATCGACCTCGCGACCAAGTTCATTCCGACCTGGGTGAAGGTAGCCGTGGCGATGGCGCTCGGCTTGGGCACCATGATCGGCTGGAAACGTATCGTGGTCACGGTTGGGGAAAAGATCGGCAAGGATCACCTGACCTACGGACAAGGCGCGGCGGCTGAAATCACAGCCATGGCCACCATCGGCATGGCCGATTACTGGGGGCTTCCCGTGAGCACAACGCACGTGCTTTCTTCCGGCGTCGCTGGAACCATGGCCGCCAATAAGACAGGACTGCAATGGGGCACCGTTCGCAACCTGGCGCTGGCCTGGGTGTTGACGCTTCCGGCCGCGATGATCCTGTCGGGCTTCCTGTTCTGGGCCCTGAGGAACGCTTTCCAAAGCTAATAATATGGAAAACGCAGTACTCGATCAGCTTCGCCTGAAGTACAATGCAGCGGTAGACCGTTGGATTGAGGCCATTCGCGCCGAGCAAAACCTCGCGAAAATCGATCATTCGATGGTCGCCGACGAAGCCTGGGACCAGGCGCACTTTGCGGAAGAAGACGCCCGCAACGCGGCTCAGGCGGCTCGTCAGGAATACGCCGACGAGCTCCGGAAAGTCCTTTACAACATCTGAGGCGGCAGTCTTCGACTAAGCTGTTGGTATAGGATGCAAACATCCTCGCCAGCATCCGCTCAACCGGATCTCTCCGGCGGATTCAGCAGTTCCCGCCTCCTGGGCTGGCTGTTGCCGGCGCTCGTCGCGCTAATCTGTATTCGCGTCTGGGTGCTGCCGCTCTCATCCAGCTTTTGGGTGGATGAGATGGGCACGGCGTTTGTCGTGCAGCGAGGAGCACAAGATCCGTCGCTGCGGGCCGCGCCCCAAGTTTCCGAGTCCATCTACTACGCGCTGGCCGGCGTCTCCACGAAGCTGTTCGGCACTTCCGAGGCCGCCTACCGCCTTCCTTCGCTCCTCGCGATGGTGCTGGCTTTGTTTTTCATTTACCGCCTGGCGGTGAAGTTGATCCATCCAGCGGCCGCCTGGTTCGCCGTGTTCACGTGTCTTTCGCTGCGCGGATTTAACTACCAGGCCGCCGATGCACGTCCGTACGCTTTGGGAACCTGCGTTGCCGCTGCGAGCTTGCTGCTGCTGATCCGCTGGCTGGATTCCGGCCGCTATCTCGACGGGCTGTTCTTCGCCGTCGCGGCCACTCTGCTGTGGCGGGTTCACCTGATCTATTGGCCGTTCTATCTAATTTTTTTCCTCTATGCGCTGGTGCGATTGTGGCGCTCGGACACAAAAGCGAGCTGGCTCCAGGCGGCGGTGGTCTTCGTCTTGCTCGGTATTTCCCTGCTCCCCGTGCTCGCCACAGCGCTCGCGTTGAACCGGCAAGCCGGTGCTCATGTCATCGTTCCAAAGCCATCGCTGAACGAACTTACAACGGACATCAAGGTCGGCCTGGTGGTTGGAGCAGCGGCCCTGGCTGCGCTCGCCGCCCGCTGGCTCCGTTGGCCAGAGCCGGCTTCGTCGGTCTCTTCGCGCGGCGCGCTGCTGATCCTGTCCTGGTGGCTTTGCCAACCGATCGCGCTACTCGCGTATTCCTGGATCACGGGCCACAGCGTCTTTCTGGGACGGTACCTCTCGATTGCGCTGCCGGGCGCGGCGCTGTCGGCCACGATGGTCGCCGCTTTATTCGTCCCCGCCGACCGTTGGCGGCCGATGTCGCTCGCGCTGGGCGTTGGCGTCCTCCTCTTCATGGGCCAGTGGAGCAAGCTGCTGCCGACGCATGATAACTCGGGCTGGAGGGCGGCCGTCGAGAAGATCCAGGCGCTCGACCTCGACGCCGCAACGCCAGTGATCTGCCCGAGCCCGTTCATCGAGGCGAAGCCCCCGGTCTGGACGCCCGACTATCCCCTGCCGGGCTTTCTCTACGCCCATTTGTTCGCCTATCCGATTCCGGGCAAGATCTACCCGTTTCCGTTTGAAAGTTCACCCGAGACCGAGCGATACGCAGCAGGCTTGACCAAGGACGTGCTGGCGAAGTCGCAACGCTTTGTCGTCTACGGCGGCGACGTCAACGTGAGATTCTGGCGGAACTGGTTCGCAACGCGCGTCGAGCTGACCGGCTGGAACCGCAGGACGCTGGGGCCCTTCGGCGATGTGGACGCGGTGGAGTTCACCCCGCCGGCTCAACATTGACAGGTTGGATCTTGCCGCGAACGAAACCAACCGCTGCGCCGCCATAGAAGAGCACAAGAAGCCCGGTGACAAGGATGTTCATGCCTTGTTGCAGTAGTGGCCATGGTTGGTGGTTCACATAGGATGTTACGCCCAGAGCCACAGAGAGGATCAGTACGTTCCAATATATCCTCAAGATCCAGCTCACCGATTTCGGCCATGGCTTTGGCCACATCGGGGCGATGCAGGCGAGTGCGAAGGATCCCCCGCCGAGCAACCATGTACCCCAACCGCCCGGCCAATTCGAGCCAAAGCAGAGACCAACCAGCCGAAATAGCGAGAGCGCCAGTCCGATCTGTGCCAGGATGCTAAGTTCCCGGCGGTGCGCCGCAACAAACGGGGCAAACGGCTGCCGAGGCGCCTGCTTCTGTCGTTCGTCCGGCACAACGATGGGTAAGCGACGATAGTAGTGGCGTCCGACGAATAACAACCCGATGCCAATGGCCAGAAATAGCCAGCCCAGCCAACTGGCAGCGTTGGTGAAATCGAGCAGGGTAGCGAGTCCGACAAACCCAACGCCGGATATCACCAGCCCGCCGACGACTCGGTTCACTTTCCGCATTTTAGGCCCTATTATCTCCCGACACGGCCGACGCTGGAGGCGCGCAGTAGGCGAAGGACAGGGCTTCAAGAGCATACAGCCAGGCAAAAAATCCTGCGCTCAAGATTGGTTCCCTGTTTTCCACTAGCCGCGAAGGCAGGCTGGACCGATGCCACCCAGCTAGGAACACGAAGAGAACCAATGCCAGAAACCAAAATGTCAGGACCTGGGTTGCCCACCTGGGTATGGCCTTCGCCCCCGGAGCGATCACTAAAAGCCCAAGGCACACAATCGGTAGGACCCAGTGAGCCCACCCGGGAACATCCGGACCCAAGCAGAGCACGATCAGTCGAAAAAGCGAAAGGACCAAGCCAGCCTGCGCCAATACACCGAGTTCGCGGCGATGGGCCGCAACGAACGGCGTGGGTGGTTTCGGTTCTTCTTCATCTTCCGGCGCATCGACATCCATGCGCCAGTAATAGCGTCCGGCGAGAAGCAACCCGGTACCTATGATGAGCGGAATAAGTAAACTGACGAATTTGAGCCCAGGCTCGTTCTGTTTGGTGAAGAGCAGAATCGCGAGGCCGATGAAGCCGAGCCCGCCGATTATGAATAGCCCGCCAATGATCCGGCTGGCGACCCGCATGGCCCTTGCCTAGAACGGCACGTCGTCGTCCGTGATTCCCTGATCGTCCATTCCGCCGCCTGGGGCACCACCGCCCGCTGGTGGTTTCTGCGACCGCGGCATCGACACCGGCCGGCCTGCGTCTTCGCCGCCCTCGCCGCCCCGTCCGCCCAGCAGGATCACGTCCTCGGCCACCACCTCAGTCATGTACTGCTTCTTACCGTCCTTATCGTCGTAGCTGCGCGTCTGCAGCCGGCCTTCCACGTAAACCTGCTTACCCTTGGTCAGGTAATTCGCCAGGTTCTCCTGCCGCCACAGAACGACATTCGCCCAGTCCGTCTCTTCCTTCCATTCCCCGCTCTGTTGATCTTTCCAGCGGCGGTTGGTTGCGACGGAGAATTTGGTGACCGCGACGCCGGCGGGGGTGAAGCGCGTCTCAGCGTCCCTGCCCAGGTGACCGATGAGAATTACTTTGTTAACGCTGCGGGAAGCCATAATCCAAGCACTGTAGCACAAGAAATCGAACACGGGCTGTTTCTTTCGTGCGGGTCAAGCGTCTAAGTTGCGGATTCGCGAGGCTGGCGCGGCTCTAAAGACAGGTTCCAGTACTGCCGATCGCTGAGGAACGAGAAAAGTTGGCCCTTTGGCTAACTTCGTTATTTGTTGCGCGCGGCTCTGGATGTACAATAGGGAACAATCTGACGGGTAAGGGTAATGCAGAGGCCCTTTTGGTTGGCAAATTTTCGCGGTGCGCTGACCTCAGTTGCACTCCTAATGATGTCTGTGTGCGCCCGCGCACAGTTTCTCCTGCCTAGTTCCGGGCCGAGCCACAACGTCAACATCTTTAACACGGACCTGGCTGTGCTGGAGGCCGGCGAGCAGCGCAAGGACTTGCCCTGCTCGGTGACGCCCGAAAAGCCTACGCTCGGGTTCGATCTCCGCTACCACGCCGGCTACCAGGTAACGCTTCCGCTCAAGGAACTGGAAGGCGGCGACAGTGTGCTCTACATTGTCTTTCGCGTGTCGCCTACGGCCCATCCCGACGAACCGGTCTATTTCTCGCAGCACATCCGCGTCCCTCCCATCGAACCCGATCCCAAGGGCGACGCGTATCTGCAAGGGACTTTCGACGTCGGCGTGGGCGATTATCATGTCGACTGGCTGATGCGCGACCGGGTGGAACGCGTTTGTTCGTCCTCCTGGGACGCCACCGCCACGCTGGCTCCCAAGGACAAGTCCATTAATCTCGACATCGCGCCCGGTTCGATTCAACACGCCGATTTCGAACAGTTCAAGGAAGAGCCGCCCGTCCAGCGGGTCGCAACGGATCCGTTGAACGTCAAGGTGCTGGTGAACTTCGCGCCGCAGAATTCCCTTTCGGCCGCGTTGCAGCCCATGGACACCGGCGCCCTGGTCTCCATCCTGCGGACTATTGAGCGCGATCCGCGGATAGGCAAATTTTCGGTGGTCGCCTTCAACATGCAGGAAGAAAGGGTGGTGTATCGCCAGGAGGGCGGCTCGCGTATCGATTTTCCCGCCTTGGGTAAAGCTATCAAAACCTTGAACTTGGGCACCATCGATCTGAAACGGCTCAGCGAAAAACACGGCGATACCGAGTTCCTGACGGACTTAGTGCGCAAAGAGATCTCCCCTACCCCGGATAACCATCCGGACGCCTTGATCTTTGCCGGCCCGAAAGTCATGCTGGATGCCAACGTCCCGGACGACGCCCTAAAAGCCACCGGAGATGTCGATTTTCCAGTGTTTTACATGAACTACAACCTGAGCCCGCAGGCAGTGCCGTGGAAGGACGCCATCAGCCATACGGTGCACTTCTTCCGGGGCTACGAATACACCATCACCCGGCCGCGGGATCTTTGGTTCGCGGTGTCGGAAATGGTGTCGCGCATAGTAAAATCAAGAAACGTAAAAGAAACTTCATCCATCTCAAGCAAATAGAGGGGTTTTCAGCACAGGAATGCGAAAGTTTCATTTGGCGGGTTCGATCGCGCTGTTGGCGGCGTGCGCGGCGCTATCACAGGCCCAGGATCTTTACGCCCAGCAAAGAGTCCGGCACTACGCCAATAGCCTGGCGCCTTATGTCGTTTCGCCGCAGGAAATCGTGGATCGGATGCTGGAGCTGGCCGATCTGAAGCCGGGTGAGACGCTTTACGACCTGGGCAGCGGTGACGGGCGCATCCTGGTGACGGCAGTCACGCGCTTCAAAGCCAAGGCGGTGGGCGTCGAAATCTCCGACGAGCTGGTGAAAAACACCAACGAGCGCATCCGCAAGCTGGGGCTGGCGGATGACGCGCGCGTGATCCATGGCGACATGCGTAATGTCGACCTGAGCCCCGCCGATGTGGTCACCATGTACCTGGCGACCGACGCCAATGCGGAGCTGCGCCCAAACCTGGAGAAGTATCTAAAACCGGGGGCCCGCGTAGTGACGCACGAGTATGCCGTGCCGGGCTGGAAGCCGAAGCTGGTGGACAAGGACCCCGAAGCGCATGGCCACACCCTCTATCTGTACACGATGCCGCCGGTGAAGAAGTAGCCCGGAATCGTGCCCCAGTTCGACGTCGCCGGCGTTGGGCTGAACGCTACCGACACGCTCATTCTCCTCCCCCACTTCCCCGCTTACGGAGGCAAGGTTCCGTTTCTGCGCGAAATCCTGAGTCCCGGCGGGCAGGTGGCAAGCGCACTGGTGACCTGCGCGATGCTCGGGCTTCGGGCGAAATACATCGGAACCGTGGGCGACGACGAGCGCGGGCGCATTCAAATGGAAAGCCTGCGCGAGAGCGGACTGAATCTGGACGACGTCGAAATCCGGCGCAACTGTGCCAATCAAAGCGCGTACATCCTGATCGACCAGACCACGGGCGAACGCACCGTGCTGTGGAAGCGCGATGAATGCCTGCGCATCGATGCGGACGCACTGACGGCGGAAAAGATCGCCAGCGCGCGGCTTCTGCACATCGACGGACACGACACTCCGGCGGTGGCGCGCGCCGCTGAAATCGCGCGCCGGCTGGGCATTCCGGTCAGCGTGGATGTGGACACCATTTATCACGGCTTCGACCGCGTACTCCCCAACGTCGACTACCTGGTAGCCAGCTCCGAATTTCCCGAGCGCTGGACTAGCGAGCGCGATCCGTTCCGCGCGCTGGCCCTGATTCAGGATGAGTACGGCATGAAAGTCGCGGCCATGACGTTGGGCGCCCGCGGCGCACTGGCGCGAGCCGGGGGCCGGTTCATCTATTCACCCGGCTTCGTGGTGAATTGCATCGATACCACCGGCGCTGGAGACGTGTTTCACGGCGCGTTCTGTTATGCTGTTTTGCAGGATATGCCGCTAGGGACCGCACTGGAGTTTTCCAATGCCATGGCGGCGTTGAATTGCACGGCATTCGGCGCGCGGGGCGGCATCGCAACCCGCGAACGCGCCCAAGCTCTGATGCGCGGCGGCGAGAGGCGCTCCGAGCTGGACTTCGAAAAGTGCACCTGACTCCCGGAACCGGTCCATGATCCCCCTTCGATCTTCCGAGCCGCACTACACGCGCCCCACCGTCACACTCGCGATTATCGCCGCGAACGTGCTGGTATTCCTGTACGAACTCGTTTTGCCGCATTACGCTTTGAACCAGTTCATTGAGCTGCATGGCATTGTGCCGGCGCATCTGCATTACTCCTCCGTGTTCACCTCGATGTTCATTCACGGTGGATTTCTGCACATCGCCGGCAACATGTGGTTCCTGTGGGTATTCGGCCGCGCCGTCGAGGATCTGCTGGGCCACACCAAGTATCTGTTCTTTTATCTCGCTTGCGGCGTGGCGGCGGCGTTCGCGCATATTCTGCTGAATCCGTTTTCACCCGTGCCCACCATCGGCGCAAGCGGCGCCATCGCCGGCATCATGGGCGGCTATCTGATCAAGTTCCCGCGCGCGCACGTGGTCACGCTGGTGTTTATCTTCATCTTCATCACCACTGTGGACATTCCGGCCTTTGTCCTGCTGCTCTACTGGTTCGCGATGCAATTCTTCAATGGCGTCGGCTCTATCGGCTACTCGCAGGCCTCCAGCGGTGACGTGGCCTGGTTCGCGCACGTCGGCGGGTTCCTGGCCGGGATGGCGTTGATCTGGCTTCTGCCCACTCGGCAGCGCTTCCGTTCCTCCTGGTACCGGAATGTTTGAGGAAGTGAACACCGGGTCGGCGGCGATCTCCAAGCCGCTGGACATTCTGGCTATCGCCGCGCATCCGGACGACGTCGAGCAGACCTGTGGCGGCACTCTGATTCGCATGGCTGAGCAGAGCTACCGCACCGGCGTGCTGGATTTGACGGCCGGCGACATGGGCAGCCGCGGGACTCCCGAAATTCGATTGAAGGAGGCCGATGCGGCCGCGTGTCAGATGCAACTGGCGTGGCGCGGCAACTTGCGTTTGCCCGACGCGCGGTTGGAGAACACGGTCACCGTTCGCATGACCCTGGCGATGGAGATTCGAAATCTCAAGCCGCGCGTGGTGATTCTGCCGTATTGGGAGGCGCGCCATCCGGACCACTACCGTGCGTCCGAGATCGGCTTTGAAGCCTGCTTCCTGGCTGGCCTGAAGAAGTTGGACGAAGAGACCGAGCCGCATCGCCCGCACAAGATCATCTACTCGTCGATCTACGCCAATGTGACGCCCTCGTTCGTAGTAGACATCTCGGCGCAGTTCGAGCGGCGCATGGCCGCGCTGCTCAGCTACGATTCGCAATACGGCCAGTCGGCCGAGGCCGCGCATCTGTTCCCGCAAGCGCAGGAGATTCGCGAGCGCCTGGGCGCTATCGCGCGCTTCTATGGCAACCTGATCGGCGTGCAGTACGGCGAACCGTTCGTGGTGAAGGAAACCATGCGGGTGGACGACATCACCACGATGGGCGTTAGAAGCCTGTAAGCGTCACAGCAGAACCTCCCCACGCTCCCAAGTCTGGGAGATTTGCGAGTGGCCGGATGCCACCGTGCGAATCTACGATAGCTTTGAGCAGAATAACCTAAGAGTCTCGCGCAACGCGAGACAGGAGGTGACCGGCCGTGTTACGAAGCCATTTCATTTTCGCCGCTACTCTGCTGCTTAGCGCCCCTGCCGTGGCGGATATCGTTGACGTCACCTACTCTGCCGTAAGTGGAGGTTCCGGCTGCATTACTGCGCTCTGCTTCTTCGGCTCAGGCTGCGGCACCGACACCCAGACGTTCGGCTTGCCGGGAACGGGTAGCGCCGACAGCGGCCGAGTGACCATGTCAGGCTCGGTTAACAATGCTACGACGATGACATCCAATAATGTGACAGCGGAACTGGATACGTCAGTCACTGTGGACGCTCTGGGCGCTCACTGGGGAGCCTGCGCTCAGCTGTCCGACCACTACGAATTGAAATTCACCCTGACAACTGAGTCCACGTCAGCTTTGGCACTATTGCCCGAGGGCTTTGTCCAGTCTTCGGACCTCACGCTCCAGGGTCCAGGTCTTACTCTTAATGGCAATTTCGAGAACGTCGATCTGATGCCCGGGATGTATACGGTGGACGCATCGTACACGACCATCAATTATGCTTTCTTTCCCCTTGGCGTCAGCACACATAACACTTTTTCAACCAATGTTGTTCTGGGAGCCGAATTCACACCGATCGTTCCCGAACCGGGCTGGACCTTCATCATCCCGGCGCTGCTCGTGGTTATGGTGCTCTGTGTTCGCCGACTGAGGCGGGGGAATCGGCGTGCTCTGATTTCATCCTGATTACAGTGGGATATTGCTGTGCTTCTTGCGCGGCATCGTGTCCACTTTATTGGCCAGCATCCGCAGCGCGCGGATCACCTTGGGCCGCGTTTCATGCGGCTCGATCACGTCGTCGATGAAGCCGCGCTCGGCCGCGACGAACGGGCTGGCGAAGCGGTCGCGAAACTCCTCGATCTTTTCCTTGCGCAGCGCTTCGGGATCAGCCGCCGCCGACAGTTCTCGCCTATACACGATGTTCACGGCGCCCTCGGCCCCCATCACAGCGATCTCGGCGGTCGGATAAGCGAAGTTCACGTCAGTGCGCAGATGCTTCGAGCCCATGACGTCATACGCGCCCCCGTAGGCTTTGCGCGTGATCACGGTGATCTTGGGCACTGTGGCTTCGGCGTAGGCGTACAGGAGTTTGGCGCCGTGCCGGATGATGCCGCCGAACTCCTGATCGGTTCCCGGGAGAAAGCCGGGCACGTCTTCAAACGTCACGATCGGAATGTTGAAGGCGTCGCAGAAGCGGACGAAGCGCGCGCCCTTCGTCGATGAATTGATATCCAGGCATCCGGCCAGGAACGCAGGCTGATTGGCGACGATGCCAACCGTGGCGCCGTCCAGGCGCGCGAATCCCACCACGATGTTGCGCGCCCAGTGCTCGTGGATCTCGAAAAAATCGCCGTCGTCCACCACCTTGTGAATGATGTCTTTGATGTCGTAGGGAACGTTGGACTCGGCGGGGACAACCTGATCGAGCATTGGGTCGGCGCGGTCGGATGGATCGCTCGAAGCCTTGCGCGGTGCGTCGTCGCGATTGTTCTGCGGCA